>NZ_PYOG01000025.1 GCF_003026815.1 Photobacterium damselae
TATCTCGGTAAACATTGCGGAAGTGGCGAAATTGGTAGACGCACTAGATTTAGGTTCTAGCGCCGCAAGGTGTG
Source organism: Photobacterium damselae (assembly GCF_003026815.1). Classification (GTDB taxonomy): domain Bacteria; phylum Pseudomonadota; class Gammaproteobacteria; order Enterobacterales; family Vibrionaceae; genus Photobacterium; species Photobacterium damselae. The sequence goes on from NZ_PYOG01000025.1 coordinate 75, forward strand.
AGAGTTCAAGTCTCTCCTTCCGCACCATCTTTCTTTATGTTGTTTCATACAACTTAAAGTAACAATCTGAATACGCGGAAGTGGCGAAATTGGTAGACGCACCAGATTTAGGTTCTGGCGCCGCAAGGTGTGAGAGTTCAAGTCTCTCCTTCCGCACCATTATCTAGATTGTTGAAGAAATCTTAGTTATACTAAGAATTCGTTAGGTCTATCGCCAAGCGGTAAGGCAACGGGTTTTGATCCCGTCATCCCCTGGTTCGAATCCAGGTAGACCTGCCATATTTAAGTTTAACGAGTTATCTCGGTAGACATTGCGGAAGTGGCGAAATTGGTAGACGCACTAGATTTAGGTTCTAGCGCCGCAAGGTGTGAGAGTTCAAGTCTCTCCTTCCGCACCATCTTTTAAAACCCACCTTCTGGTGGGTTTTTTATGACCTGTCGATAATTCGATATGGCATTTATTGTTTAACAGCCTTTATATGATCGTATCTCTCTGGTTGTTAGCCGATGGTGTAAACCCTCGGCTTTTTCTTTATCTCCACTCTCAAATCCAATCTTAATTCTTATCGACCTACACTACCTATTGCTCTGGCTATATTGCACTACTTTAGGCATACAATAACTAGTCACAAAAAAACGGGTGAGCGATCTACCCAAATCATTAGGTATCCCATTCACCCGCTTTAATCGTGCGATTATTTGCCAAGTCTTGCCGTACTAAATGCCCATTGCATACTTAAGTACTTGTTTTTTTACTGGCCCAGCTTTATCAGCAAGTCGTAATCCCACATTTCGCAACAGTTGTAATGGCGGCAATGTGTTACTAAAGACGGTGTAAAATAAATCCATACCTGACTGCATTAATAAATTATCAGGTCGGCGACGACGTTCATAACGTTGATAGGTTGTCGCTTGAGCCCAATTTGCCCCCGCCTTTTCTACTTCATCAAGCAGAACAAGCACATCTTTAAAGCCTAAATTAACCCCCTGACCCGCTAGTGGGTTAATGGTATGAGCCGCATCACCAAGCAAAACAACACCCGATTGTGCGTAACACTGAGCGTGGCGACGAGTCAGAGGGAAAGATCCTCGATTAACAACCGTCACTTTGCCTAACTCAGCAGGGAAATGACGATAAATTTCTTGCTCTAGCTGCTCGGCAGGCATATGACTTAACTTTCGAATACGTTCTGGTGCGTCGTACCAAACTAGTGAGCCTTGATGCCCTGGTAATGGAAGAAAAGATCGTGGTCCTTGAGGCGTAAATTGCTGCCAAGTAATGTCTTGTTGTGCTAATTCAGTTTCAACATGAATCAGCATACAGTGTTGGCGATAATCCCACGCAGTGATCCCGATACCCGCTTGCTGGCGCACAAATGAATTCGCCCCATCAGCACCAATTAGAATCTTCGTTGAGAGTTGCTGCTCGTTATCGAGTAATAATTGGTAACCATTATCGACCGATTGCATCGTAACAATCTTATTTGGACACAATAGCGTTATATTCGGATAAGACTCAAATTGCTGCCATAACGCTAGCTGGATCACTCGATTCTCGACGATGTATCCAAGCCAAGGGACATTAAGCTCATCAGCATGAAAGCGTGTACGGCATTCAGGAGCATCCCACGTTTCTAAGCGCTTAAAAGGACAAACTCGCATGGCCATCACTGTGTCCCAAGCGCCTAACTGCTGTAATAAAGAGATAGAGTTAGGTGAGATTGCAGAGACTCGGAGATCGGCAGGCTGAGAGGAATGAAATGGGACAGGTTGATGACTTTCCACCACCGCCACACGAAAACCTTGTTGAGCTAGCCCTATTGCCGTTGCAGCGCCAACCATGCCGCCACCTGCAACAACAAAATCAAATGGTTCCATACTTTTACCTTTCTGTTATGCTCGGCAAATAAGAAATCTATCTAAAATTTTGAGAACAGACTCAGAATCAATAATAGATAGAATAAATTTTATCTGGTGCTATTTTACGAGAAATTATCGACTAAGGAACCATTTGTCGCATGCTGGATCGCATTAAACGTTATCTTCTCATTTTGCTGCTTAGCCTTCTGATCATTCCTGTTATTCAAATTGCGAGTCTAAAATATATCGATCCTCCATTTTGGGGCTGGCAAATTCACCGCAGCTTATTTCCACCAAAAGGCTATCCGACACATCGACAACACACTTGGGTCGACCTTAATCGAATATCAAAGAATATGCAGCTGGCGGTTATTGCCTCAGAAGATCAACTGTTTCCCTCTCATTATGGTTTTGATATCAATGCTATTTTGACGGTAATTAAACAGACAGGAGCCAATGGTCCCAAACGAGGCGCCAGTACGATTACGCAACAAACCGCTAAAAATGTCTTTTTATTTCCAGCCCACTCAATGATTCGAAAAGCGGTTGAGCTCTATTACGCTATTTGGATGGAAGTTATCTGGGGAAAACAACGTATTTTGGAAATGTATTTAAATGTCATTGAATTTGGTCCTGGTATTTTCGGGGTTGAAGCGGCAAGCCAACACTTTTTCAATACTAAAGCTCGCTATCTAACGGCTCAACAAGCGGCACAATTGGCTGCTGTTCTGCCCAACCCATATAAGTTAAAAGCCAATCCACCTAGTCGCTATGTTCTTGAACGTAGTCGCTGGATTCGCAAACAGATGCGTCAATTATCTATGGCGGCAGTGAACAAACTCAGTCAATAAACGAATACCCACAATTTATTCGGGGTGGTGATGATCTAGTCATAGTCGGCGTAAAGCAGTACAATACGCGGCTTGCTACAGGTCGCGGCCTTCTATGGGCTAAAAATCCTGTAAAATTGGCAATATGAATGCAATGTTAAACCACGATTAGTGAAGAGTTAGAGATGGCAAAGAAACTGCTTATTAAAACCTGGGGCTGCCAGATGAACGAATACGATTCATCAAAGATGGCGGATCTTCTTAATGCGGCTAACGGCTTCGAATTAACAGAAGACCCAGAAGAAGCAGATGTACTACTGCTTAATACCTGCTCTATCCGCGAAAAAGCACAAGAGAAAGTTTTCCACCAGCTTGGTCGTTGGAAAACGCTAAAAGATAAGAAGCCAGGTCTTGTAATTGGTGTGGGCGGCTGTGTGGCAACCCAAGAAGGTGACTCTATTCGCCAACGCGCACCTTATGTTGATGTAATCTTTGGTCCTCAAACCCTACACCGACTACCAGAGATGATTAAGCAGTCGCAATCAACTGAAGCTCCAGTAATGGATATCTCTTTCCCTGAGATTGAGAAGTTTGATAGCCTGCCAGAACCTCGCGCTGAAGGCCCAACAGCATTCGTATCTATTATGGAAGGCTGTTCAAAATACTGTACTTACTGCGTAGTACCATATACTCGTGGTGAAGAAGTTAGCCGTCCTTTAGATGATGTTCTATTTGAAATTGCACAACTTGCAGCACAGGGCGTACGTGAAGTAAACCTACTAGGTCAAAACGTAAACGCATACCGTGGTGCAACTTATGATGGCGAAATCGCAACATTTGCAGAGTTACTACGCCTTGTTGCGGCAATTGATGGTATTGACCGTATTCGTTATACCACAAGCCACCCAATTGAATTTACCGACGATATCATTGAAGTCTACCAAGACACTCCTGAACTAGTAAGCTTCCTACACTTACCAGTACAAAGTGGTTCAGACCGTATTCTAACTATGATGAAGCGTCCGCATACAGCAATTGAATACAAATCAAAAATTCGTAAGCTACGTAAAGCACGTCCTGATATCACTATCAGCTCAGACTTTATCGTAGGTTTCCCAGGTGAATCAGATCAAGACTTCCAAGATACTATGAAGCTGATCCGCGATGTGGATTTTGATATGAGCTTTAGCTTTATCTTCTCACCACGCCCTGGTACACCTGCAGCAGATTACCCATGCGATCTGACTGAAGAAGTGAAGAAAGAGCGTCTATACGAGCTACAGCAGCAAATTAACAGCCAAGCAATGCGTTTCTCTCGTCAAATGCTAGGCACTGAGCAGCGTATTCTTGTTGAAGGTCCATCGAAGAAAAACGTTATGGAGCTTCGCGGTCGTACTGAAAACAACCGTGTAGTAAACTTCGAAGGCTCAGCAGACCTAATCGGTCAATTTGTTGATGTTAAGATTACCGATGTTTTTGCTAACTCACTACGTGGTGAACTGATTCGTACCGAAGCTGAAATGGATCTTCGTGTTGCGATGTCACCAACAGAAGTGATGGAAAAAACACGTAAAGAAGATGATTTGGGTGTTGGCGTATATACACCTTAGTCGTTGCTGCTAACCTAATGTAGCAATAATTAAGTGGTGCCCAAGCAATTTGGGCACCATACGCTTGCCCAACAATTGGTTTTTGATCATAGTTATGAAAAACCCCTTGATGAGAGGCAACCTTGAGTAAGATTATTACAGAAGAACTGACTCTGGAACCCGCTAACAATCAGCGCCTTTCCAGCCTTTGTGGCCCTTTCGACGACAATATCAAACACCTTGAGCGCCGTTTGGGTGTAGAAATAAATCACCGTAGCAATTTATTTACTGTAGTGGGCCAGCCTCATACGGTCGCTGCAACAATCAACATCATAAAAAATCTGTATGTTGATACGGCTCCGGTACATAACAATATTCCAGATATTGAGCCTGATGCCATTCACCTTGCAATTAAAGAATCGGGTGTTTTGGAACAAAACGTGGAATCTTCTATTCCGTACGGTAAAGAAGTTCACATTAAAACTAAAAAAGGCATCATCAAGCCCCGCACACCGAATCAAGCACAATACATTACCAATATGGTCACTCATGACATTACATTTGGTATTGGTCCTGCTGGTACGGGTAAAACCTACTTAGCCGTTGCTGCCGCTGTTGATGCGTTAGAGCGTCAAGAGATTCGCCGTATCTTACTGACTCGTCCTGCGGTAGAAGCGGGAGAAAAGCTTGGCTTCTTACCAGGTGATTTAAGTCAGAAAGTGGACCCTTATTTACGACCACTGTATGACGCCCTGTTTGAGATGCTCGGTTTTGAGCGAGTTGAAAAATTAATTGAACGAAATGTCATTGAAGTTGCCCCATTAGCATATATGCGTGGCCGAACTCTTAATGATGCTTTTATTATTTTGGATGAAAGCCAGAATACGACTGTTGAGCAAATGAAAATGTTCCTAACTCGTATTGGTTTTAATTCAAGAGCCGTTATTACAGGTGATGTGACTCAGATCGACTTACCTCGTGGTGCTCGTTCAGGTCTACGTCATGCAATTGAAGTATTATCGGAAGTTGATGATATAAGCTTTAACTTCTTCCAAGCTAACGATGTTGTCCGTCACCCTGTCGTTGCACGAATCGTACAAGCTTATGAAGTCTGGGAAAGCGAAGATCAAAAACAGCGAAAACTTGCCGAGCAGCGTCGTCGCCAAGAACAAGAAGCCAAGCAAGCAGAGCAATTAGCGGTTGCTATGGCAAATATCCAGAATCCGGCTACTAAGCCAACAGAACCACAACAGAGTAACTAATGGCAATTTATCTCGATTTACAATATGCCACTGAAAGCGAAACAGGCTTACCAACAGAAGCTGATTTTCAATCTTGGTTAGAAGCGGCAATTACTCCGTTCCAAGCCGATGCTGAAGTGACCATACGCTTAGTTGATGAAGCAGAGAGTCACCAACTCAACTTAGAGTATCGAGGCAAAGATCGCCCAACCAATGTGCTATCCTTTCCTTTTGAAGCCCCTCCAGGCATGGAAATGGATCTCCTTGGTGATTTAGTTATTTGTCGTCAAGTCGTTGAACGTGAAGCTCCTGAGCAAAACAAAACGCTCACAGCTCACTGGGCACATATGGTGGTTCATGGTAGCTTGCATCTACTGGGTTATGACCATATTGAAGACGATGAAGCTGAAGAAATGGAAGCATTAGAGACGGAAATCATGGAAAAAATGGGTTTTCCTGATCCTTATGCAGCCGAAAAGCAGTAATATAGCTAACAGCGCCACTTGCCAAGGAGGTGAGTGGCATTTCCGTGGCACAGACCACATACTTTTGAAACTGAATAATGAACGACGATAACACGCAAAATTCTGAAGGTCCGAGTAGAAAATCCTTCTTTGAACGTATTGGCCAACTATTTCAAGGCGAACCACAAAATCGTGAAGAATTAGTTGAAGTATTCCGTGATTCAGAAGAAAACGCTTTAATTGATCACGATACCCGTGACATGCTTGAAGGCGTAATGGAGATTTCTGAAATGCGAGTTCGTGACATCATGATCCCGCGCTCACAGATGATTACCATTGAACGTTCTCAGAAGTTAGAAGATCTAGTAGATCTTATTGTTGATGCTCAACACTCCCGCTACCCAGTTATCAGTGATGATAAAGATCATGTTGAAGGTATTTTACTTGCTAAAGATCTTCTTCGTTATCTCCTTCCTGATAGTGACGCTTTTGATATCGATAAAGTCTTGCGCCCTGCTGTTGTTGTACCAGAGAGCAAGCGTGTGGACCGCCTACTAAAGGAGTTCCGCGAAGAACGTTATCACATGGCGATTGTAGTCGATGAGTTTGGTGGAGTATCGGGTGTTATTACCATTGAAGATATTCTTGAGCAAATCGTTGGTGAAATCGAAGACGAATTTGACGACGATGAAGAGCAAGATATCCGTCAGCTAAGCAAGCATACCTATTCGGTGAAAGCGCTTACTACCATTGAAGACTTCAATGAGCTGTTCCACACCAACTTCAGCGATGAAGAAGTGGACACCATTGGCGGTTTAGTGATGACAAGCTTTGGTCATCTGCCAAGTCGAGGTGAAGTGGTAGAGCTTGATGGTTATGCATTTAAAGTAACAGCTGCTGATAACCGTCGCGTTATTCAATTACAGGTTACTGTACCTAATGATGCGCAATTACCGACAACGTCTGCATAACAAAGAATGACAACAAAAAAACTTAATCTTCTGGGACGGCTGATTGCAGCTGTCCCTGCTGGTGCTCTAGCCACCTTCTCATTTGCGCCTTATAGCCACTGGTATTTGGCCCCTATTTCACTGATTTTATTTTTCCTATTGCTGCAAAAACAAACAATTAAACAGTCAACTTTGATTGGTTTTTTTTGGGGATTAGGAATCTTTGGTACTGGAATCAGCTGGGTTCACGTCAGTATTGATAATTTTGGTGGCATGCCTAAAATTGCCAGCGTGTTCTTAATGACGCTGCTTATTAGTTATCTTGCCCTCTATCCAGCCATCTTTGCTAATCTTTACCACCGATTTTTCCGCCAGAAACCTGTGTTGCAGTTGCTTGTTTCAGGCCCTGTTCTTTGGCTCTTACTCGATTGGTTTAGAGGTTGGTTCTTAACGGGTTTTCCATGGCTGTGGATGGGTTATAGCCAAATTGAAAGCCCCTTAAGAACCATAGCGCCAATTCTTGGAGTAGAAGGCATTACTTTAGCTCTGGTACTGATCAGTGGCGCCATTGTTGCAACTCTGTATTATCGAGCATGGAAAACTCTCCTAATCCCAGTGATTATCGTCGCAAGCTGTCTTGCTCTTAAACCTATCCAGTGGGTTAAGCCAGATCCTTCTCGAACTGTCTCGGTTGCCCTTATCCAAGGTAATATTCCTCAAGAGCTAAAATGGCTACCAAGTCAGCGATGGCCAACCTTGATGAAGTATATGGATCTGACCGAGCAAAACTGGGATGCCGATATTATTATTTGGCCAGAAGCGGCAATTCCGGCCCTAGAAGAGCAGATCCCAACGTTTCTTGAAAATCTGGATAAAACCGCTCGTGAGCATCACACTACGTTATTAACAGGAGTGTTGGATCAAAAAGCTGACGGTGAGTTTTTCAATAATATTCTCACTCTTGGCGTCAATCCGGCAGGCCCTTATAACTACGCAACCGCTCATCGTTATAGCAAACATCACTTACTGCCTTTTGGTGAATTTGTTCCATTTGGTGATTTACTAAGACCGATTGCGCCGTTTTTCAATCTGCCAATGTCATCGTTCAGTCGTGGCGCTTATATTCAACCGAACTTACAAGCCCATGGATTATCGATAGCGCCAGCACTTTGCTACGAAGTTGCTTTTAGTGAACAAGTTAGAGAGAACGTTCATCCTAACACTGAACTGCTGCTGACCTTATCCAATGATGCATGGTTTGGCCGCTCTATCGGTCCATTCCAACATATGGAAATTGCTCAGATGCGCTCGCTGGAATTAGGTAAACCTCTGCTACGTGCAACCAATACGGGTATCACCGCAGTGGTAGATGCAGATGGTAATATCACTAAAAAGATCCCACAGTTTGAGACTGCAGTATTGCGAGATAAAGTGGTCCCGACCTTAGGTACAACGCCTTACGGCCATATGGGTAGCTGGCCTCTCTATGTATATTGCGCCTTAATCAGTGTTATCGCCCTATTGTTTGGCCGAAAATACAGCCAGAAAAAAGCAGCGAAAGTGACAACGGAAGCTGAATAAAATCTGAAAAGGCGAAGTTTAACACTTCGCCTTTTTTATTTGTTATGATAAAAAACAGTATTAAATTGGAATAATGGAGCATTCAACCAGCTCCATAACAGTAAGGAATCGCCCAAATGAAACCAGTTTATCGACTCTTTTCTATGTTATGTGCAGCAGCTCTGTTGTGTATCTCATCACTCTCTCACGCCAGTAGTGACCCAGACACAGAAGCGGCATTAAATAAATTTAAACAAGCGCCGCAAACTTGGCCTTTCTTCCATTCATCATACGGCTATGCGATTTTCCCAAGTGTAGGTAAAGGTGGATTCTGGATTGGTGGAGCATACGGCTCTGGTACGGCCTATCGTGGAAATACCATTACAGGTTATGCCAAATTATACCAAGTCTCGATTGGCCTTCAGTTTGGTGGACAAGCTTACAGCGAAATCATCTTTTTCCAAGATAAACGCGCTTACGACCGTTTTACCAGTGGTAGCTTTGAGTTAGAAGCCCAAGCCTCTGCGGTTGCCATTACAGAAGGCGCTCAAGCCAAAGCGGGAACCACAGGTGTGAACGCAAGTGCTGGTAATGACTATGTTAATGCTAGCTATGTTAATGGCGTTGCTATCTTTACTCTGGCAAAAGGAGGCTTAATGCTAGAAGCCGCTATTGCAGGACAAAAATTTGATTATGAGCCGATTTCAGACATCACTCGAAAAGTAAAAGGTTTAGATGCACCATCGCCTGCAAAAGCTGCAAAACCAACCGCTCCAGTAGAGAAAAAATCGGAAGCTGCTGTGATTGTCGATACGGTAGAAGAGCTTCAATAAGTTATTTCATGTCTAGATAATAAAAAAACAAAAAGTGTAAAAACAAAAAAACGCAGCGAAATCATCGACTGCGTTTTTTATTAACTCTAATCAGAGAACGGTATTTTTCTCAATCGTTATGGCGCCAGTGGCTTACGAGTAAATTCAACGCCACCACATTTGATACAAGGCTCAATACGAGTTACATGAGTAATAACCTGTTTATGACCACATTTTTGGCAAACCAACTCACCTAATCCAATTAGCTCACCGGCTTTATACACGCCATGATGCTCAAGATCGGCGGTTACTTCATGCCATTCAACTTGAGTTTTATCGGTAATATCTGCCAAGCCTTGCCAAATGGATTCAGAAACCAATTTATAGAATGGACTCTCAGCAAAAGGCTCTGAGCTTTTTTCAACGTTATCGGCAAATTCTTTCATATCAGACTTTAGATAAGCTTTAATTAACGCCAACTCATCTTTGGTCATATCACTTGCCGCTTCACCATATTTTTCGGTTACTTCAAGAAACTCTTTGAGCTTTTCGGGGCTATGCTTAAGCGCCTCGGTAGCTTTCTCCAGTAATAGCTCATATTCAGCTTTTTGTTTTGGCATAGCATTTCTCCTTCGGCTATGGGCTGTTACGTTTTCACCGCCATATTTTGTTGTTACGTATGTAATAACATCGATTCACGGCTAAGCATACGATTTTTCGCTGTGAGTAATGCAATCTGAATCTGCCTTTTTGCAATAGAATCGCCATTGACTTAAACAGACCTTCAAATAGCTGGAGCAATGAAAAATCGTGCTACTCGCTTAAGTATCGCTCTAAATTACGACTTATATCCGGTTTATCGCTACAATTAATTGGGTGATTTGCCATCAGCTATTGTTGACACACCTCCCTTTCGCTATTCTATGTCGATTCTAAGTAATGTGTTTGTACTTAACTCACAAAATCCCGGATGTCATCGATGCAAGAACAATATCGTCCACAGGACATTGAACAGAAAGTTCAAGAACATTGGGACAACAACAAAACGTTTGTTGTTAGCGAAGATCCTAATAAAGAAAAATTCTACTGTCTCTCTATGTTCCCGTACCCAAGTGGTCGACTGCACATGGGTCACGTGCGTAACTACACCATCGGTGATGTAATTTCTCGTTACCAGCGCCTACAAGGTAAGAACGTAATGCAACCAATCGGTTGGGATGCATTTGGTCTTCCTGCAGAAAACGCAGCCGTTAAAAATAAGACTGCGCCAGCGCCTTGGACTTACGAAAACATCGAATACATGAAAAACCAGCTTAAACTGCTAGGTTTTGGTTACGATTGGAACCGTGAATTCGCAACATGTACCCCTGAGTACTACCGTTGGGAACAAGAGTTCTTCACTAAGCTGTATGAAAAAGGCCTAGTGTATAAGAAGACCTCTTCTGTGAACTGGTGTCCAAACGACCAAACCGTTCTTGCTAACGAGCAGGTAGAAGATGGTTGTTGCTGGCGTTGTGATACTCCAGTTGAACAAAAAGAGATCCCACAGTGGTTCATTAAGATCACTGAATATGCAGAAGAACTGCTAAACGATCTTGACCAACTAGATGGTTGGCCAGATATGGTAAAAACCATGCAGCGCAACTGGATCGGTCGTTCTGAAGGTGTAGAACTTGAATTTAATGTGGTTGGTCAAGACAAACCACTAGAAGTGTACACAACACGTCCTGATACACTAATGGGTGTAACATTCGTTAGTATCGCAGCAGGTCACCCTCTTGCGGCACAGGCAGCAGAAAACAACCCTGCACTTGCTGATTTCATCCACGAATGTCGTAACAACAAAGTGGCAGAAGCTGATCTTGCGACCATGGAAAAGAAAGGCATGGATACAGGTCTTACGGCTATCCATCCACTAGACGGTCGTGAAGTTCCAGTTTACGTTGCTAACTTCGTACTTATGGATTACGGCACAGGTGCGGTAATGGCGGTTCCTGCTCACGATCAGCGTGACTTTGAATTTGCAACTAAGTACGGCATCGACATCATGGCTGTTATCAAGCCAGAAGATGGTAGCGAGCTAGATATTTCAGAAGCAGCTTACACAGAGAAAGGCATTCTATTTAACTCTGGTGAGTTCGATGGTCTGGATTTCCAAGGCGCATTTGATGCTATTGCAGCGAAACTTGAAGCTGAAAACAAAGGCAAAAAGACTGTTAACTACCGTCTACGTGACTGGGGTGTATCTCGTCAACGTTACTGGGGTGCTCCAATCCCAATGCTAACCACTGAAGATGGCGAAGTACATCCAGTACCTGCTGATCAGCTACCAGTTATCCTACCAGAAGATGTGGTAATGGATGGCGTAACTAGCCCAATCAAAGCAGATAAAGAGTGGGCGAAAACAACGTTTAACGGTGAACCAGCACTACGTGAAACCGATACGTTTGATACCTTCATGGAATCATCTTGGTACTACGCTCGTTACTGTAGTCCACAAGCTGACGATATTCTTGATCCAGAAAAAGCGAACTACTGGCTACCTGTAGATCAGTACATCGGTGGTATCGAGCACGCTTGTATGCACCTACTATACTCTCGCTTCTTCCACAAACTGCTTCGTGATGCAGGTTATGTGACTTCTGACGAACCATTTAAGCAACTACTATGTCAAGGCATGGTACTGGCTGATGCCTTCTTCTACACCAATGAAAAAGGTGGTAAAGAGTGGGTTGCACCAACAGAAGTAACGGTAGAACGTGACGGTAAAGGTCGCATCACTAAAGCTGTAAACACTGAAGGTCGTGAAGTTGAACACTCAGGCATGATTAAGATGTCTAAGTCTAAGAACAACGGTATCGACCCACAAGAGATGGTTGAGAAATACGGCGCAGATACAGTACGTCTATTTATGATGTTCGCCTCACCTGCTGATATGACACTTGAGTGGCAAGAGTCTGGTGTTGAAGGTGCTAACCGCTTCCTAAAACGTGTTTGGAAACTGGTTCACGAACTAACAGCTGACGGTGCAATTGAAGCTCTTGATGTTGCTGCGCTAACAGGCGATCAAAAAGCACTTCGTCGCGATGTTCATAAGACTATTGCTAAAGTAAGTGATGATATTGGCCGTCGTCAAACATTCAACACAGCAATTGCTGCGATCATGGAGCTAATGAACAAGCTAACTAAAGCTTCTCTAGAATCAGCTCAAGATCGCGCTCTAATGGATGAAGCATTAAAAGCTATCGTTCGTATGCTTTACCCTATCACTCCACACGTATGTTTCACTATGTGGGAAGCATTAGGTGAATCAGATATCGACCACGCTGTATGGCCTCAAGCTGACGAAAAAGCATTGGTTGAAGATGAGAAGCTAATCATTGTTCAGGTTAACGGTAAACTACGCGCTAAACTGACCGTTGCAGCAGATGCAACTAAAGAGCAAGTAGAAGATCTAGGTCTTAACGATGAGAACGTAACGAAGTTCACTGATGGTCTAACTGTTCGTAAAGTAATTTACGTACCAGGTAAACTACTGAACATCGTAGCAAACTAATCTTTTAGCTACTGTAATACCCAAATCCCTGCCTAAGTGCGGGGATTTTTTTTATGTGCTCGGTTGGAACTCGCATCTTGAACAGGTTTGGGTATAATCACAACTATACCCCTTTTATACACTATTCATGGAGCTGACTTCAGTGACACGCTATTTCTCAATGAAACAGGCCAGCCGCTTTTTAATGGTAACGCTACTAGCTCTCGCTACGGCTTCTTGTGGTTTTCACCTTCGTGGTAACTATATGCTGCCAGAAGGTATTGCGAAGCTATCACTAACAAGTTTTGACCCATACGGCCAACTGACTCGACAAGTGAAATCTCAATTTAAGATGCACGGTATTCAGCAGGTAACTCCCGCTAAAAACGTACCAAACTTAAATATTGTTAGTGAATCAGATGGCGACCGCACTCTTTCTCTCTATCAAAATAATGGCCGAGCAGAATACGAACTAACTTATAGTGTGAACTACAGTGTATCAATTCCAAATCATGGCGTTGAAAACTTCACCACTCGAGTCACTCGTACTTTCCTTGATAACCCATTAACGGCTCTTGCAAAATCGGTAGAAGAGGACGAATTAAAACAAGTTATGCGTCAACAAGCGGCACAACAAATTATGCGCCAACTTGCTCGCTTAACGGTGACTTTCAATAAGATTGCCGAAGAAGAACACAACGATGCACTTGCTGACACTCTACCTGGTAAATCAAGCGTCACAACCGAGAAACTGTCAGATAAACAAGCTGCTGATACTATGTTCGCTCAGCCGCAATCGCAGTCACTACCACAAATTAATAGTATCTCCGAAGGCACCAACCTAGAATGAGAATCTATCCTGAACAACTGACGCAAACCTTAAATAAAGGCTTGCGTCAGGCCTTCTTATTATTTGGCAATGAGCCGCTACTCAAACTGGAATGCAGTGATGCCATTCGTCAATGTGCTGAGCAACACGGCTTTTTAGAACGACATAGTTTCATCGTTGATAATCAGCTCGATTGGAATCAGGTACTCGACTGCTGCCAAGCGCTCAGCCTTTTTTCCAGTCAGCAACTAATTGAGCTAGATATTCCAGAAACAGGGTTAACGCCAACTCAAACCAAAGCATTGCAGCAAGTTACCGCAGCGTTAAATCCAGATATCTTATTGGTATTAACCGGGCCGCGCTTAAACAAAAAACAAGAAGCGGCAAAATGGTTTAAAGAACTAGAGCCAAATGGTGTTTATATTCCATGTAATACACCAGAAGCAAAGTTCTTACCCCGCTTTATTCAAGGTCGTTGTCAGCAATTGGGACTCAAACCCGATCACGAATCGGTACAATTATTGGCCCAGTGGCACGAAGGTAATTTACTGGCTTTAGCGCAAAGTCTGCAAAAATTAACGTTACTCTACCCAGATGGTGAGTTAACCGTTATTCGATTGCAAGAAGCGTTAAGTCGAAATAATCACTACACCCCGTTTCAGCTAGTAGATGCATTACTTGCAGGTCAAGCCAAGCGTAGTCAGCGTATTTTACGTCAGCTCCAAGGTGAAGGTGTTGAGCCAACAATTTTGCTGCGAACCATTCAGCGTGAACTGACCCAGCTTTACAAAATGCAGGAGCTGGGGAAAAAAGGCACCTCATTGAATGTGATTTTTGAGCAGTTTCGAGTCTGGCAAAATCGTCGTGAAATTTATATTGGTGCATTTCAGCGCTTACCACTAACAACACTTATGCTATTGATAAAACGCCTAAGTTTGCTAGAAATAAAGGTGAAGACCGATTTTGATACCAATCCATGGCCTGAGCTAAGTGCGTTATGTGCTGAAATGTGTGGCATTAAGACGGTTATTTTTCATAACTCATAATGGCGCAGCTAACATTTTTTCATTTTGATGGTCGAAGAGAGAGAAAGCGATAAAATCCCATGAGATTTGCGCCTATTTGACTAGCAGCAGCCATAGAGCGTGATATACTGCGCCGCTCATAATTCCTTGCTTATGATTTAACATAAGCAAACCTAGTAACAACATCCAACTGAGGGAAATCCTTTGCAGGTTCAAGAATTACACGACTTCATCGTAGACAAAGTTGATGACATCAAAGCACAAGATATCGTGACTGTTGACGTACGCGGAAAATCTAGCATCACGGATATGATGGTTATTTGTACGGGTACTTCGAACCGTCACGTTGCATCTATTGCCGATCACGTGAAAAAAGAGTCAAAACTGATCGACTACCCTCCTTTTGGCATTAGCGGCGAAGAAGATGGCGAGTGGGTTATTGTTGATATGGGCAACGTAATGCTGCACGTAATGCAAGAAGACGCACGTCAGCTGTACCAACTGGAGAAACTTTGGGGCTAAGTTACGATGAAGCTTCAATTAATCGCCGTTGGCACCAAAATGCCCAAGTGGGTTGAAGAAGGCTACAAGGAATACAGTCGTCGCTTCCCGAAAGATATGCCACTAGAGCTTGTTGAAATTACAGCAGGTAAACGTGGCAAAAATGCTGATATTGCTCGAATTCTGCAAAAAGAAGGTGAAGCGATGCTGGCTGCTGTACCCAAAGGCAATCGCATTGTAACGCTAGATATCCCAGGTAAACGCTGGGATACCGAGCAACTTGCTGAACAGCTAGAGAGCTGGAAGCTTGATGGTCGTGATGTGTCTATCTTAATCGGTGGACCTGAAGGACTGGCTCCGGCTTGTAAAGCGGCAGCTGATCAGAGCTGGTCTCTATCGCCACTAACTCTGCCTCACCCTCTTGTTCGAGTGGTTATGGCTGAGAGCTTATACCGTGCATGGAGTATCACAGCTAACCATCCGTATCACAGGGAATAAGTCACAATGAGACAAAAGCGAACCCAGATCCGCGATCATCGGGCTGAGTCGGCTCTTTTCTTTCGTCGAGCTCTTGTCTCATTTATCGGCATCGCTGTGCTGGTAGGTGTTCTACTGACTAATCTTTACCATATTCAAGTTCAAGAACACGAAGACTACCAGACACGGTCGAACGATAATCGTATCAAGATCGTTCCAGTTTCCCCTAACCGCGGTTTAATCTACGACCGTAACGGGGTGTTACTGGCAGAAAACCGTCCAGTCTACTCACTCGAAATCACTTCAGAAAAAGTTCCAAACCTTGAAGAAACATTACTGGCACTTCAAGAAATTATGGGCGTAACTGAAGACGATATCACCAAATTCCAAAAAGAGCGCCGTCGTACCCGTCGTTTTAAATCGGTTCCAATTTTAGACCAATTAAACGAAGAGCAAGTGGCACTTTTTTCTGTTAATCAACACCGTTTCCCTGGTGTTGAAGTAAAAGCATACCTAAAACGTCACTATCCATACGGTGATGCGCTTACGCACGTATTAGGTTATGTAGCGAAAATTAATGACCGCGATATTAAACGGTTAGAAAAAGCAGAAAAACTCAGTAATTACAAAGCGACCCGAGACATTGGTAAGCTGGGTATAGAGCGCTATTACGAAGATCAACTGCATGGCACTTCAGGCTATCAAGAAGTTGAAGTCAATAGCCGTGGCCGTGTGATCCGAACCCTTAAATATGTCCCACCCATTCCAGGACAAGATCTTAAGCTCAATATAGACATCGCGCTGCAACTGTATGTGCAAAAATTACTGACCGAGCGCTCTAAAGATCCAGAAACAGGCGAAGAGGTGGTAAAACACAAACGTGGCTCTGTTGTGGTTCTTGATCCAAAAGATGATTCAATCTTAGCCATGGTATCGAGCCCAAGCTACGACCCGAACCTGTTTGTAAAAGGTATTTCAGGGAAAAACTACCGAGAACTGCTCAATAACCCAGATCGCCCACTGGTAAACCGAGTCACTCTTGGTATCTACCCACCAGCATCAACGGTTAAACCTTTGATCGCGGTTGCCGCATTAACAGAAGGGGTTGTGACCACTAAAACCACTCGAAATGACCCGGGTTGGTGGGTGATCCCAAATTCAACCAGTCGTAAATTCCGAGATTGGCTACGTTGGGGTCATGGCTCAGTAAATATCTATAAAGCGATTGAAGAGTCAGTGGATACTTACTTCTATCAAGTAGCTTACGATATGGGTATCGACCGTCTGTCAACTTGGATGAATAAGTTTGGTTATGGCGAATACACAGGTGTTGATATTCACGAAGAGAGTAAAGCCAATATGCCAACTCGTGAGTGGAAACAAGCTCGTTATCGTCAACCTTGGTATCAAGGCGACACCATTCCTGTCGGTATTGGCCAAGGCTATTGGACTGCAACGCCACTACAAATAGCGAAAGCGACATCAGTTTTGGTTAATAATGGTGTCGTTCATCGCCCGCACTTACTGCAAAGTACCATAGAAGATGGCGTTGAAACGAAAACCGAGTTTAAAGATTTCCCACCTATTACAGGGGTAAAACAGTCGACTTGGGATGTCGCCAAAGAAGGTATGCATCGTGTGCTTTACGGTCATCGTGGTACGGCACGTAAAGCCTTCTATCACACTCCATATCAAGCTGGCGGTAAATCAGGTTCAGCTCAGGTATTTGGTCTGGCTGAAAACCAAAAATATAACGCAGATGAGTTAGAAGAGCGCTTGCGTGACCATGCGCTATTTACTGCTTTTGCGCCATTTGAAGATCCGAAAGTTGTGGTTTCTATGGTTTTAGAGAACGCAGGTGGTGGTTCAAGTAATGGTGGTCCGATTGCTCGTAAGATATTTGATCACATGTTATTGGAACCAAGTGCCGTAAATGATCTCTCAAAGACTGAGAATAATAAAACCGCAAGTACTGAGGAGACTCAATGAGTATCATGGCGGAAACGGGTAACAAGCGCACACTAAGTGATCGCTTACATATTGATGTCCCGTTACTTCTAGGACTTTTAACATTAATGGGCTTTGCCCTTGTGATCATGTGGAGTGCCAGTGGCCAAAACTTGCCGATGATGGAACGCCAAGGGATGCGCATTTTGCTCTCTCTTGCCATCATGTTTGCTTTGGCTCAAGTGCCGCCTCGTCATTATGAGGCTTGGGCTCCCTATCTGTTTGGTGTCGGGCTTGTACTCCTTGTCGGGGTACTGGCCTTTGGTGAAGTATCCAAAGGGGCACAACGTTGGTTGAACTTAGGATTTGTTCGCTTTCAGCCATCAGAATTGATCAAACTGGCCGTGCCTTTAATGGTGGCACGATTTATTGGTAACCGACCGCTACCACCGAGTTTTCGAAACTTAGTAATTGCGCTGGTTATGATTTTTGTGCCCACGATTTTGATCGCAAAACAGCCCGATTTAGGCACCTCGATTCTAATTGCCGCATCCGGTATTTTTGTGCTGTTTTTATCAGGCATTAGCTGGCGCATTATTTTAGCGGCCTGTTTACTGCTTGGTGCCTTTGTGCCAATTTTGTGGTTCTTCTTAATGCACGATTATCAGCGAACCCGTGTTATGACGCTGTTTAATCCAGAATCAGACCCCTTAGGTGCCGGATACCATATTATTCAATCCAAAATTGCGATTGGCTCAGGTGGATTACACGGTAAAGGTTGGCTACATGGTACTCAGTCACAATTAGAATTTGTGCCAGAGCGACACACTGACTTTATTTTTGCCGTAATTGCTGAAGAATGGGGCCTATTAGGGGTGCTATTTTTACTTGGCGTTTACCTATTTATCATAGGTCGTGGGTTATTATTGGCAAGTCGAGCTCAAACTGCATTCGGTCGAATGATGGCAGGTAGTATCGTCTTAAGTTTCTTTGTTTATGTTTTCGTAAACATTGGTATGGTAAGTGGCATTTTACCCGTAGTTGGTGTCCCACTGCCGTTGGTAAGTTATGGGGGGACATCCATGGTGACCCTTATGGCGGGATTTGGCATCTTGATGTCGATTCACACTCATAGAAAAATGCTGTCTAAGGCAACATAAATGCGTTCAATATTTTTAATTTTTCTTCTTATTTTGGCGGGTTGTAGTTCATCACCAGAAACTACCGAACAGTCAAAAGCCGATAAACCTGAAGTGACTCAGCCGCCGAAAAAGCATGATCCAGATAATATGGATCCCAATGCGGGCCGCTACTCCTTAGAGCATGATAAAGCACCAGATGTTATTCCTGTGTTGAAAAACATCAAAGATGCAGTACCACGTTATGAACCGCGTAGTTTAGCCGGAAACAAAGACTATACGCTTCGTGGTAAGCGCTATCACATCATTAAAAATCCAAAAGGCTTTACTCAAACGGGTTATGCTTCTTGGTATGGTATGAAGTTCCACGGCCATAAAACAGCCAATGGTGAAACATACGATATTTATGATATGACAGCAGCGCACAAAACGTTGCCGATCCCAAGTTATGTCAAAGTGACCAATACACGTAATGGCAAAACCGCTATTGTTCGCGTTAATGACCGCGGTCCATTCCACGATGGTCGTATCATCGATTTAAGTCTTGCTGCGGCAACAAAATTGGATGTGGTAAATCACGGTACAGCACCAGTTAAAATCGAAGTAATTTCAGTACCAAAACCCACAACAGTTCAAGGTTGGCATGCAGTAACACCACATTACTATTATGTTCAACTTGCGGCGGTAGCAGGTGAAAGCAAAGCTGAAGAGATGAAAGCAAGCCTACGTAAAAAGTATGGTGTGCCAGTAAATACTCAACGTGTTAATACCTCAACAACATATCGTGTACGCTTAGGCCCTTATTTGGATCACGATGCGGCACAACATATGTTAGATCGCGTTAAAGTGAACCAATATCCAAAAGCATTCATCACTACAGTGAATCGCTAGCAGGGAACAAAATACGTTTCTACTGCTCTAACTAACCGACTTATATTGTGCTGCAATATTAAGTCGGTTTTTTTGTATCCGAATCACTTGGATATCTATGTCGCCTATGCACGCTATTTATGCTCATTTTATGTCAAGATTTGGGAATCTTCTCTGCCCTCGGGTGGCTGATATTTTTCAATCTGTTATAGTGTGTAAGAATTTTTCACCTTTAAACCGATTAAGTTACAACACCATGAAAAAATCTGCTGCACTTTTCTGTTCTGTTGCCGTTTCAGCATCTTTGCTGGCTTCAGCTACTGTTGCTGCTTCTCCAGCTGTAGTACCTGAAGCACCACAAATCGCAGCCAAGGGCTATGTTCTTGTCGACTATAACTCTGGCAAAATCATCGCAGGTCATAATGAGTATGAAAAACTGGCTCCGGCAAGTTTGACAAAAATGATGACCAGCTATGTGATTGGCCAAGAGATTAAAAGTGGCAATATCTCACCGGATGATACGGTTGTTGTAAGTAAAAATGCGTGGGCTAAGAATTTCCCAGGCTCATCCAAGATGTTCCTAGAGGTGGGCAAAACAGTTAAAGTTTCTGACCTTAACCGCGGTATTATTGTTGATTCAGGTAACGATGCCTGTGTTGCAATGGCAGAGCACGTTGCCGGCTCTCAAGAGTCATTTGTCGACCTAATGAATGCATGGGCAAAAAATGTTGGCATGAAGTCAACTCACTATGCAAATGTCCACGGTTTAGATAATCCAGATCTTTACACAACACCGTACGATCTATCACTGCTGGCTCGCGCTATTATTCGTGATACACCAAACGAATTTAAAATCTACAGCGAAAAATCATTCACCTACAACGGCATTACTCAATACAACCGTAACGGCCTATTGTGGGATAAAAGCCTTAATGTAGATGGCATGAAAACAGGCCATACCAACAATGCAGGCTACAGCCTAGTTAGTACAGCAACCGAAGGCAAAATGCGCCTGATCTCTGTTGTTATGGGTACTAAGAGTCCAAATGCACGTAAAGCTGAGAGTAAAAAGCTCCTCAACTACGGCTTCCGTTTCTTTGATACTGTTTCACCAAACAAAGCTAATGCCCCACTAGTATCAGAAAAAGTGTGGATGGGTGATACCGATACCGTTGAGCTAGGTGTAACAAAAGATACCTATGTGACACTGCCTCGTACTCAAACCAAAGATCTAAAAGCAAGCTTTGTGATCAACAAAGAGCTACGCGCACCAATTAAGAAAGGTGAGCAGCTAGGTACACTATACTACCGCGTTGGCGATCAAGATGTGGCTCAATACCCATTGGTTGCACTTAACGATGTCAATGAAGGTAGCCTATTTAGCCGTCTTGTTGACTATGTGATGATGCTATTCCAAAGCTGGTTCAACTAAGCTCACAGCTTAACAAAATCTCCCCCAAAGGCAGCCATTGTGCTGCCTTTTGTTTTTTTATCCATCGGCGACGAACGGTTTATACGGTCTAAACTTGTTTTGCGGCTTACAACCCATTAATATTCAGCCATTGATGCAAATCATTTTTTGATGAGTTTGTATTATTGCTAATCTCAACGAACCTTGGAGTTCACGATGCAAAACGAACAACCAAAACTACGAGATCTTCTGGAATTCCCTTGTAAGTTCTCATACAAAGTCATGGGTGAAAACAAGCCAGAACTCGCGGATCTTGTTGTTGAAGTAATTCAACGCCATGCCCCAGGTGATTACCTACCAACGGTTAAGCCAAGCGCAAAAGGCAACTACAGCGCTGTGTCTGTAACCATTAATGCAACTCATATCGACCAAGTTGAAACGCTATACAAAGAATTAGCTGAAATCGACATCGTTCGCGTTGTATTATAACCCTCATAAATTTAGCGGCTGAATACTTAGCCGCTAAATTTTATGTCGCAGCAGAGATAATCTAGGCTGCACCGCTCTTCGAGCACACCAGGATAACCCAATTTATCAAGGTGATAATTTTGCAAACATCTCTAATCGTTAGAAACCTAGGTCGCCAAGATTATGCGACTACGTTTCAAGCTATGCATACTTTTACTAATGAACGTTCATCAGAAACGACCGATGAAGTATGGCTAGTTGAACACAATCCTGTTTTTACTCAAGGACAGGCAGGCAAAGAAGAACATCTGCTCAACACGGGTGATATTCCTGTAGTTCAAAGTGACCGAGGTGGACAGGTAACTTACCATGGTCCAGGTCAACAAGTTGCTTATGTGTTAATCGATTTGAGAAGGAAAAAACTCGGTGTTCGTGATTTAGTCACTCACATTGAAAACACAATAATCAACACCCTATCCCGCTTTGGAATTACGGCAGTTTCGCGCCCAGATGCACCAGGAGTGTATGTGAACGGCAGTAAAATCTGTTCACTTGGACTTCGTATTCGCCGCGGGTGTTCATTCCATGGGCTGGCACTCAATATTAATATGGATCTCGCTCCATTTTTGCGAATTAACCCATGTGGTTATGCGGGTATGAATATGACTCAAACCGCGCAATTAAATGGTCCAACGACACTTACGGAAATACAGCCAGTACTCGTTGAAGAATTAACTAAACTACTCGACTATCAAAATATCGAGTGGCAGACGGAAAGCAAAGAATAATGAGCAAACCAATTAAAATAGAGCAAGGCGTCAAATACCGCGATGCCGACAAAATGGCGCTAATCCCAGTACGCAACGTTGCAGAAGAAGCACCAAAAGAAGTGTTACGTAAGCCAGAATGGATGAAAATCAAACTTCCATCTGATAGCCAGCGAATCCAAGATATTAAAGCGGCTATGCGTAAAAACAAACTCCACTCTGTGTGTGAAGAAGCCTCTTGCCCTAACCTTGCAGAGTGCTTTAACCACGGTACTGCAACCTTTATGATCTTAGGTGCTATCTGTACCCGCCGTTGCCCATTTTGTGATGTAGCCCATGGCCGCCCACTTCCTCCTAGTGCTGAAGAGCCAAGTCATCTAGCACAAACTATTGCGGATATGAATCTTCGCTATGTTGTAGTGACATCGGTTGACCGTGATGACCTTCGTGATGGCGGTGCAAAACACTTTGCCGATTGTACTCGTGAAATCCGAGCGAAAAGCCCTAACATTCGCATCGAAACTCTAGTTCCCGATTTCCGTGGCCGTATGGATCGCGCCCTAGAAGAGTTGCAAGACAATCCACCGGATGTGTTTAACCACAACTTAGAAACGGCTCCGCGCCTATACCGCAAAGTGCGCCCAGGTGCGAACTATCAGTGGTCGCTTGATCTGTTGAAAAAATTCAAAGAGCAACATCCTGAGATCCCAACTAAATCGGGACTAATGATGGGCCTAGGTGAAACCAAAGAAGAGATTGTTGAGGTACTTAAAGACCTTCGAGCTCATGGTGTAACTATGCTAACTCTAGGTCAGTATCTTGCTCCTAGCCGTCACCATCTGCCTGTTGAACGTTATGTTCCACCAGAAGAGTTTGATGAGCTAAAACAAATTGCTCTTGATTTAGGCTTTACTCACGCAGCATGTGGTCCATTTGTTCGTTCGTCTTACCATGCCGATCTTCAGGCTCAAGGTGTTGAAGTTAAGTAATTTTTTAACCAAACGCAATTGACGAGATACAAAAAAACCGCTGTGTAACTGACAGCGGTTTTTTATTATCTCAATAGCGCTTATTAGTTTGAGTGAGCTAATTGCGCAGCAAGAACAGGTGCTAATGATTGTAACGCTTGAGCCGTTACTGGCTTACCGTCATCATCATTCACGCTGATAGAAGTACGGTTACCTAAATCACCTACCTGAATCTTGTAAGTGTCATTATCCAAGTTGATTGGCTGCACACCGAGTTTTTCCCAATAATCATCATCTGGTGCACTGTACTTAACGGTCATAGTGCCTTGTGATTCGTTTTTATCTTCCACACTAAAGCCTAATTGCTCTAATACTGTTGGAAGTCGATCCCAGAATAGATTGTATGGCGCACGAGCGATAATTACAGGAAGACCTGCGTTATCGGTACTCATTGTAATTGGTACGTGTTTTAGCATTTCCTGTGCACGAGCAGCGGCTTCATCGCGTAGCTGTTGATCGTATGCTACAGACACAATGTTCGCTACCGTAATACTTGAACGAGCTTGAATTGCTGGGGTAATCGCAACATCTTTACCATCTTGTTGCATTGCCGCTAGCTTAACTCGGAAACTGTTTTCAGCTGGTGAACGAACAATATCAAAACGGCTGCTGATCTTGGCATCTTTTTCTTCATCGGTCCAAGATACCCAATCGGTCTTGATTTCATTGGTTGTATCAGACAATAGCTTCACATCACGTTTGGTGATCATCTGCTTTGTTACATTCCACAAACGGTTCATTTCCGCAGAACTTGGTAACAACATTGTTACCCCTTCCTGATCGTGGAAACTACGAGCGCCAGGGATCAGATTCAAAATTTCAGCTGGCGGACGAATATCCACTTGCGAGCCGATCTCACCAGAAAATGACTGAGTTGGGATAGCATAAACATTAGTGTCAAATGCTCTTGCCCCTTCAGGCTGAGTCCAACTTTCTAACGGTTGTGTGTCCAAGTAATTAAAGTCGTTATTTGCCTGACGGCGACGATCTGCGCTTGAACACGCAGTCAAAGTGGTAACAATAACAGCTGCGATTGCTAGCTTATAATTATGATTCATTTATGCTCCTGCGCTCCTACGCTTTAGCAGTTTACAGCAAGTTGGCATCCTTAAGAGCCTGTTTCACAACAGGTTGCGCTGTTGCACTTAATTCGGTTAACGGTAGACGAAGTGTACCATTATTAATCATTCCAAGCTGCAATGCTGCCCACTTAACTGGAATTGGGTTAGCTTCTACAAACAACTTTTCATGAAGAGGCATTAACTGTTGGTTGATGTGCTGAGCTTGCTCAAAATCACCATCTAGAGCAAATTGGTACATCGCAGCCATTTCTTTCGCTGCAATATTGGTTGTCACAGAAATCACTCCATGACCGCCTTCAGCCATAAACTCAATACCAGTCGCATCATCGCCGCTTAGTTGGATAAAGTCAGGGCCACAAAGTTCCCGAGTTTTCTTCACTCGCGCTAAATCAGCGGTCGCATCTTTAATGCCGATAATATTATCTAACTTAGCTAAACGTGCAACGGTTTCAGGTAATAGGTCAACTCCGGTACGGCCTGGTACATTATAAAGAATTTGCGGAATCTCTGTCGCTTCTGCAATCGCTTTATAATGCTGATACAAACCTTCTTGAGTTGGCTTATTATAATATGGTGTCACGCTTAGGCACGCAGCAACGCCTGTACCAGCGAACAGTTTCACCATAGTAACAGCTTCATGAGTTGCATTAGCGCCAGAGCCTGCAATGACAGGGATTCGACCATTGGCAAACTCGATAGTTTTTAATACAACTTTAATGTGCTCATCAACGGTTAGTGTTGCTGACTCACCTGTTGTACCGACGGCCACAATGGCTGTAGTGCCCGCTGCAATATGATATTCAACCAATGACCTTAAATTGTCATAGTCAACTTCGCCTGCCGCATCTAATGGCGTAATAAGCGCTACTATGCTTCCTGAAAACATGACTATTTATCCCCTTTGACTGATACCCAAACCATTCTCAGTTTGAACTTATGTTTATAAAAATACTTTGGGTATATCCCATCCATGGTACTTTTGCCTGTAGATAAACTCAAGCATACAAGGAGGTTAACGATTTGATGAACCATGTTTATCGAAATTACACCACTTTTTGGCTTATTCTTTAATCACATCACAAATTTTAAGCTCATTCTCTTAGCTCTTGATAAGATGCTAAATACCTCTTTCTCATCGGCTTGTCTGTGCTACCATGACAAAATAAGTCAATAACATATGTGTATTAGTATGGAACATTACCTTGTTATCACTGCCGTGGGTACCGATAGACCGGGAATCACAAATGAAGTGACCCAGCTCGTAACTCAATGCGGCTGTAATATTGTCGATAGCCGAATTGCTCTATTTGGTTCCGAATTTACGCTTATCATGCTGTTATCTGGCAACAACAATGCAATAACTCGGGTCGAATCAACTTTACCGCTTAAAGGTCAAGAGCACGATTTGATCACGGTCATGAAGCGAACTAATAAGCACAAGCCCCGCTTTTTCCCTTATACCGCCGATTTCTATATTGAAGCCCGCGATACTCCGGGGCTCATTGAGCACTTTACCAAGTTTATGGCTTCTCGCCAGCTTGATATCTCATCATTGAGTGCTCATACCCAAGAAAATCAAGATCCTAGTTGCGATTTTGATACGCTCATTCTACAAATTTACTCGAATCTGCCAGAGAGCTGTAATACCGAGTTTCTTGAGCAAGAATTTCAAGCGCTATGCCACCAACTAGAGGTGATCGGTTCCATTAATATTACCGAACACCAACAAATTCATAGCGATAATTAAAAAGTCAAAGAAAGGAAGTTTTCCACCATGCAAACATTAACAGCAGGTACTCCAGCGCCGCAATTTAGTTTACCTAATCAAGATAATGAGATGGTGAGCTTAAGTGACTTTAAAGGCAAAAAAGTCTTAGCTTATTTTTACCCAAAAGCGATGACTCCGGGCTGTACGGTGCAAGCTTGTGGACTGCGTGATAGCAAGAGTGAACTGGATGCTCATAATGTTGTGGTTCTTGGTATCAGCATCGATCCCGTTAAGCGTCTGCCTAAGTTTATTGAACGAGACCAGCTAAACTTTACCCTACTTTCTGATGAAGACCATGCAGTTGCCGATCAGTTTGGAGTCTGGGGCGAGAAGAAGTTCATGGGCAAAGTGTACGATGGTCTACACCGCATCAGCTTCTTAATTAATGAAGATGGCGTGATTGAGCATGTGTTTAATAAATTTAAAACCAAAGATCACCATGAAGTGGTTCTAGGCTACCTGAATAGCAAGTAATTTAGATTTTTATCACAGGGGCTATTAATGATTGCCCCTTATTCTGCTTAAAGCTTTTATTCATAACATTTGTAGTTATTTCTATTTATCCAAACTTATCTAATGTTTCACTTTGTATTTAACCTTTTGACTAGGTGAGAATAATGAATTTGAGCGATCCGAATGATGTATTGAATTTATTCAATACCTTGATAATGAAGATTGTTGAGGAAACTAAAAAACCCACAGAAAATTTAGACTTAAACGAGCGCTTCTATAAGCAGAATATGGGACAAATTGCTCAGATAGACGTATCAATTCTTTATCTACGTTTGTCTTCTATCTTCGAACAAATCAACGAATTGAAAACAACCATAGCCTTAGAAAATGAACTTCATACTTGTCAATCTGATTATCAAACTCAACTACGACAGTTTTGCGATGATTATCAGGATATTGTAAATGTTGCGTCATCTATAAAGAGTTGTTTAGACCAACGGTCTGGTCTACTTGGTTTTTTCAAGGGATATGGTAATCCGATCGAAACAATATTAAGCGGTAAAAGCTATCAATTAAACTACCAACAACTGCGTAGCAAATTTTCTTATCATGCGGTGGTTCTTCAACAATCTGAAAAGAAAATGTTGAATGTTATCGCAAAGGATTTAGATGATTTTATGGTTAGCTTTATTCGGTGACATAAATGTTCCATCCGCTACAAAATTCTTAGTCACGCTTGGATTTTCTATATTTAAACTTATTTATTAGTCGCTAAATTAGTAAAGCAATTGACTTTCTTCTGCTCAACTTCGTGCAGCCTTTTCGTCTGGCATATTTATACTCCAAGTTTGTTCGCTACTGGATCGCTTCCAAATAAAGTATGTACCACAGATAATAGTTCTATGCTAAAAAGAAAAGCACTACAAGACCCTGAGGTAAAGGAAGCTTATGACGATCTAAGTGCTGAGTTTGAATTGATCAGTTCTTTGATTTCGATGAGAGAACAATCAGGCTTAACTCAAGATGAAGTTGCAGCCAAAATGGGAACAAAAGCCCCAAACATTTCACGCTTAGAATCTGGACGCTCAAACCCTAGTCTAAAAACATTAATCAGTTATGCTCAAGCATGTGGGTTTAAACTCAATCTTGGTTTTAAACATATCTAATAAGCTTACCTTCAAAAGGTAAAACGAGCGACATGATACGATCAACACAAAAAAACCGAGGGATCTCATCAATCCTCTCGGTTCTTTGTTCGCTATTGATCACCTACAAGCGTAATCAAATATTGAAAATCACGACTTAGCGGAATAGTCAGAACTTATAGGTTCAAGATCAGGCAATGCGCCCCACACCGCTTTCACCAATGTTGCTAATGGAATAGCAAAGAACACACCCCAGAAGCCCCATAAGCCACCAAATACAAGTACCGCGACAATGATTGCAACAGGATGTAGATTCACCGCTTCTGAGAACAAAATCGGCACTAATACGTTACCATCTAGAGCTTGAATGATGCCGTAAGCAACCAGCAACCACCAAAACTCTGGTGTTAGTCCCCACTGAAATAATGCCACCATCGCCACAGGTACGGTAACTGCTGCTGCACCAATGTAAGGGATCAGAACCGATAAGCCCACCAGCACACCAAGTAATACCGCATACTGCAAACCAAGCAGGACAAAAGTGATATAACTGACAATACCAACAATAAAGATTTCAGTTACTTTACCGCGAATATAGTTTGAGATTTGCTCATTCATCTCAACGCCCACTTTACTGGCAAGGCGACGGTTTTTAGGTAACAGGCCACGCAGCATATTGAGCATTTCTTCTTTATCTTTTAATAAGAAGAACACCAACAGCGGCACTAAAATTAGGTACACCCCTAACGTTGCCAAACTCACTAAAGAAGAAAGAGAACCTTTAACTACGCTTTCACCCAAGCCAAGCACTTTACCTTTTAGGGTATCCATAAACATACCAACCTGGTGCGGCTGCACAAATTCAGGATAGCGTTCAGGCAAGCTTGAAATGTAGTTTTGGAAACCGTTAAACATATTCGGTACATCTGCCAGCAAGTTACTGACCTGATGCCAAATAGTTGGAACCAAACCGAAGATTGCCATTACCATAAGGCCAGCAAACAGAACGAGCACCACAGCCACGGCAATGGTTCTTGGCATACCCAAACGGTTTAAGCGCATTACCGGCCATTCAAGCAGATAGGCAAGCACAATCGCAACCAGTAAAGGCGCAATTAAATGGCCGAAAAAGTAGATAGTTAAAAAACCACCTAGAAGAATCATCACCAGACTGACAGCATGTGGGTCTGAGAATCGGCGCTTATACCAGCGATTAAGCATGTCGATCATAGTTAGGAGTTGTCCTTTGAAACTTGAATAATGAGCTTATCTTGAGTGTCCGTTATTATCGTCACTACAACTTGTTGTTCCGTTAAGAAGCGCAGGATATCGCGCCTTGAACCAGAATCAGCAATAGAAAGTTGTAAAGATTGATGAATGCCTAAGGTATGGAGAGCACGTTTAGCAAGTAAAAGTGCCATAGGACAAGAAGTTGTCGTCAGATCTAACTCTTCCATTTGCATACTGACAATTAAGATTCATCGGGTTATTGTATACTTAAATGGCTGCAATAAGCGAGATGTAAGCCAAATCGCAGCTTAACAAAAGCGTGTTTTTGCGGGTAAGCTCGGAAACCTGTTCTGTATTTTGTTGTCTTAATTTTAATTAATAATAAAAATCAACAAAATCAATACACTATTATATTTAAGGCGGTTTATAGGGATCATGTTTCGATTAAAGAAAGCTCCAGTGTACACCCTGATCACCAGCTTACTATTAGGCTCTGTACCCAATATTGCGCTGGCAAGTAACAGCATCATGCTGCCAGACATGGGGACAACTGCCGCCTCAACCTTAACCATAGATAAAGAACTTGAGTATGGCGATGCGTATATGCGGATGCTGCGCTCAAGTAAACCTATTATTAACGATCCGGTATTAACTGAATATGTGCAGGATCTCGGTCATAAGTTAGTGGCCAATGCCAGCGATGTACGCACCCCATTTACTTTCTTTTTAATTCGCGACAAAGAAATTAACGCCTTTGCTTTTTTTGGTGGTCACGTAGCCATTCATTCTGGCCTATTTCTTTATGCGCAAAACGAAAGTGAATTGGCCTCGGTTCTGGCACACGAAATTGCTCACGTTACGCAGCGTCACTTAGCCCGTAGTATGGAAGAGCAAGCCAAACGATCTCCTGCTACGATGGCGGCGTTAGTCGGTTCATTAATGTTAGCCATTGCCTCACCAGAAGCTGGTATTGCAGCAATGCAGGCAACCACAGCGGCATCAATGCAGGGGCAGATTAACTATACCCGTAGTAACGAAAAAGAAGCAGATAGAATCGGAATTGCTACGCTAGCAAAAGCAGGATTTGATCCTAAAGCCATGCCACGATTTTTCGAGCGATTAGCCGATCAATATCGCTATGTCAGTAAGCCACCACAAATGCTACTGACTCACCCATTACCAGAGTCACGTATTACCGATAGTCGTCAACGTGCCAGCCAATATCCTACGGTTCGGCTGCCACCATCAGAAAACTATCTACTGGCTCGATCACGCATTGTCGCTCGCTACGCTAATTTTAGTGAAAATGCAGCACTCGCTTGGTTTGGTCATCAATTGAAAAAATTCCCTGCTCAACGAAAAGAGCTCAACTATGGTAAAGCGCTCGTCTATATTGATAATGGCAAATACAAAGAAGCAAACGGATTGCTCACCCCGCTGCTTGCCGCAGAGCCTAATAATCCGTTTTATATTGATGCCATGACAGACCTTGACCTATATCAGCAGAAGTTTACCCCTGCGATTCAACGTCTAAAAACAGCCATTGAGCAAAATCCAGATAGCACAGTGCTGCGCTTAAATTATATTAATGTGTTGCAAGAACAAGGCAAATATCAGCAGACTATTCCACTGTTAGTTCGCTATACCTATGACCAACCTGACGATATTAACGGTTGGAGTATGCTAGCCAAAGCCTTCGCCAAAACACGTCAGCGTCCAAGCGAACTTGCAGCCTTAGCCGAAATTTATGCTCTGCGAGCGCAGTGGGATAAAGCCATTACGAACTATATGCAGGCCAGCCAATTGGCTCCGCTCAACTCTATGGATCAAGCGCGTTTTGATGCCAGAATTGACCAATTGCGCCGTGCCAAAATGACATTTGATAATTTAAAAAACTAAGGAAGAGTATGTCAGTTACGATTTATCATAATCCTCGTTGCTCTAAGAGCCGCCAAACTTTGGCATTACTGGAAGAACAAGGCGTAACCCCAGATGTTGTCAAATACCTTGACACACCACCGAGCGTTGATGCCTTAAAAGCTCTATTTACTCAACTGGGTTTTGCTCAGGTTCGCGATATGATGCGCACCAAAGAAGATATCTACAAAGAACTCAATCTGGGTGATGCAAGTATTACCGATGAGCAATTGTTTGAAGCCATGCACAGTCATCCAAAACTGATTGAACGTCCAATTGTGGTGAACAACAACCAAGCGGCAATGGGTCGTCCACCCGAGAACGTATTGAGCGTACTATAGATGCTAAAAATTCTGATCTTGTATTACAGCCAACACGGTAACACACGTCAGTTGGCACGACATATCGCCCGCGGCGTTGAACAGATTGCAGAGTGCGAAGCTGTTTTACGCACGGTTCCGACGTTAGAAAATGGTCAACTGCAACAACAGAGCACTACCGACCCTTTTGTCTGTAAACAAGATCTAGAGCAGTGTGCAGGGTTAGCTTTAGGCAGCCCTGTCCACTTTGGTAATATGGCAGCGCCACTGAAATGGTTTATCGACTCCACCAGCAGCCAATGGTTAGCTGGCACCTTAATTGATAAGCCAGCCTGTGTTTTTACCTCATCCAGCTCTCTTCACGGAGGGCAAGAAACCACACTACAATCGATGATGTTACCGCTGTTTCATCACGGAATGATGGTATTAGGATTACCTTATAGTGAGCCCGCCCTGCATCATACACAAGCAGGTGGCACGCCTTATGGTTGCTCTCATGTTAATCATGGGATTCGTCAATTGGACTCTAGCGAAATTACACTAGCACAAGCGATGGGAAAGCGCCTGGCTCAAACAGCGAAAAAACTGGCTTTATAATTACTGTTATTTTTGATCAACCAGCAACAAGGAGTGTTTGATGGTTAATCTTACTGATTCAAGTCGCCGTTGGTACTACCTTGCCTTTAGTACCCATTTGGGATTGCTTCTTTGGGTGATCATTTGGCAATTCTGGCTCTCACCTCATCCTCATTTCAATGCCATCACTATGACTTTGCTTTGGGTCGCACCGCTATTACTACCGATCAAAGGTATGCTAAAAGCCCAACCTTATACCTTTGCTTGGGCCAATTTCATTTTGATGCTCTATTTTCTTCATGCTCTCACTTTACTGACATTAGCAGGAGAGCAAATTTTTGCGGCTGTTGAATTAGGATTATGCTTAGGGGCTTTTGTCGCCAATATTGTCTTTGCCCGTATCCGTGGTCGAGAGTTGAAAACTCACTTACCACGCCTATCTCAAGTTGAGAAAGAAGAGCAAGAGCGTTTTTCAAGTCACTCTCAGTACTAACAGTTAACACAAGCAAATAGAAATATAGAAATCGCTAATACAAAAATGGCTTGCGATATCACAAGCCATTTTAATATTTGAACTCTATTTACTGTAATGATCTTTTATTACAGTTGATATAACTAGTTCCAAATAAAGGTATTTTCAGGCGCTATCTGTAAAGTCGGTGCGGTTTGAGTCGCCGTTATATCTACCTGATTAGGATCGGTTGCAGTATCGACCGGAGTGGGTGCCTGAGTATTAGCTTGATAAGCTTGAACATGACGATTATTCATCAGCTCACGGCGAAATGCATCTTCAGAGCCCAATAGATTCACATCAAAGATCACCTCATCACCCTTTAATTGCACAACATTAACAGAACCTACCGTGGTCATTTGCTCAAGCAGACGCTCTAAACTGAAGAAATCGTCACTGCTGCGAATATTATGTACCGCAATATCAAAATCGCCCGCCGCTTTGGTACCTGACTGTACTGCGTATTTCTGAGCTAAAGCATCAGCAACTTGGTTGATCATTTTATTTGCCGCACTGCTATCACTACCGATAGCCGTACCAGCTAAAGGAGCAGAAGTGTTTGCTGCAAGATTATTGATATTTTGCGTAAATAGCTGCCATTTCAGTGCAATTTGACCATTATCAGCAGCTTGTTCTTGCACTAATAAAATCGCATCAGGGTGATAACGTTGACTTGCTTTGGTTATTGGATCAGCAAATCCACCCCAAAGATCTGATGCGCTAATAGCAGTCACATCGTCAAAATCGCCAATCGGTAGAGTCAACGGAAGACCGCGTTCTTTCGCCATTTGACGCATATCGGTAAGTGCAGCATTCGAGCTTTGATCCCAAACAATTTGACGATCTTGGTGCGCATCATCAACCATCCAAACTAACACATTTGGACGCTGATTCCAGATAGGAGCACGAGCACTACTTAATAACTTTTGAATATCACTCTGACTAAAAGCCAAGTTTAACACTCGTTGCCCTTGCTGTTGAGCGTAACCGTACTGGCTAATATAGCTGTCAGGCTTTGCCATCGCTTTTTTGATATAGCTATTTTTTGCAATATCACGCTGGCCAGACACCTTAATCAAAACCTGCTCTAACCCCTGCTGGCGTGCTTGAGTATCGGCTTGCTGATCATTACTTGGCAATACTACCTGCGCGTTATACAGATCAGTTACTGTTGCAGCTTTTAGCGGAAGTGCGATTACCGCAAGCAACAGAAATAAAATTCGCAACATATATTTTTCACTTCTTATAATGATAGATAGCGCTAACGCCATCCTAACCTTTTATCACTGGCGCTAATCATACCAATAGCGTCGCTTGGTGTAATCGGACAAATAAAAATAAATCATACAAGTTAAACAAAGGTTGAATTTCATCCCATTTCCTCGTTATTACTATATACCCAAGTGACTTCAAGATGCAGGATTCAGAGCGTTGTCACTGATTCAAGTTCAAGACAAACAATGCAGTGTAATAGCTCGCTATTTCCAAATTGTTTGACGATGAAATTGTGTCTGTGACACGCTCCCAAAGGGCGAGTTAATTTGCTTCACATACTGCGTTAACGATTTTTAATTTAGAGCCACTAGATCTTCAAATCGTTGCCTTGCCTGTAAACCAAATTATTCTCGCTGAACCTCGCATCTTGAGGTTACTTGTGTATATCCATTTAATTGCATACAATTTACAAAACAACATTCGTGCCAGTATCCAAATTTTTTTACTTTTCACTCTAGGTAATCGATTGCATCTGTGATAGCATTCCGCGATTTTTATTTTTGATAGGTGGAAAACGACATGTTGCAGGTCTTACAAGGCGCACAGATGCTATTCGTCGCATTCGGTGCATTGGTTCTTGTCCCTCTTTTAACCGGACTCGATCCTAACGTTGCCCTCTTTGGTGCTGGTGTGGGTACCCTCCTTTTCCAACTTATTACTAAACGTTCTGTTCCTATCTTCCTCGCTTCTTCCTTCGCTTTTATTGCTCCTATTCTTTACGGTATTCAAACTTGGGGTGTTCCTAGTACCCTTGGTGGTTTAATGACTGCAGGTGTGGTTTACGTCATTCTTGGTGGAATCATCAAAGTACGAGGCGTAGGTTTTATTCATAAACTATTACCGCCTGTCGTTGTTGGTCCTGTCATTATGGTGATCGGTCTTGGTCTTGCCCCTTCTGCTGTCAATATGGCAATTGGTAAAACAGGTGATGGTGCGGCTCAACTGATTAACCACGATACAGCTCTTTGGATCTCCGCTATTTCCCTTCTTGTAACAATCACTTTAAGCGTATTTGCCAAAGGCATGCTGAAACTGGTACCGATTATGGGTGGTATCGTTGCCGGCTATGTAACCAGCCTTTTCTTCGGGGTCGTTGATTTTGCTCCGGTTCGTGAAGCCAGTTGGTTAGCACTTCCTAACTTCACCTTCCCAGAATTTAACATCAATGCGATGCTATTTATGATTCCGGTTGCGATTGCTCCAGCGGTTGAGCACGTAGGTGATATGTTGGCTATTTCGAATGTGACCGGAAAAGATTATCTGAAAAAACCGGGCCTACACCGTACTATGGCGGGTGATGGTGTTGCGACAATCTTTGCATCTATGTTTGGAGCACCGCCAAATACCACTTATTCAGAAGTAACAGGTGCGGTAATGCTAACTCGCGCATTTAACCCTGTAATCATGACTTGGGCTGCAGTAACTGCGTTAGTTTTAGCTTTTGTGGGCAAGCTTGGCGCTATCTTACAAACTATTCCTGTGCCTGTAATGGGTGGCATCATGATCTTACTGTTTGGCTCAATTGCCACAGTTGGTCTCAATACTCTGATCAAAAACCAAGTAGATCTGCACAAAGCACGTAACCTTGTTATTGTGGCGGTAACTTTGGTATTTGGTATCGGTGGTATGGCATTTGGTATTGGCGAGTTTAGCCTACAAGGTGTTAGCCTATGTGGTATCGTTGCGATTTTGCTAAACCTTGTACTGCCACACGATTTAGGTGAAAACCACGTGGTAGATAATGCTCAGATGGAAGAAGCGGCTATCGAGCCAGAACACAAATAATTGAATCATCACTCGGCTATTTATAACGACTTATAGCAACGCGTTATACAAAAACGGCAACCATTTGGCTGCCGTTTTTTATTATCTATCGTCTGTTATCAATTACTGCTCTGCTTTTTTACGAGTAAACAGTTTGGTAATTAAAACAAAGAATAATGGCACGAAGAAAATCGCCAGCACAGTGGCCGAAATCATACCGCCCATTACCGATGTACCAATCGCATGACGTGAGTTAGCGCCCGCACCAGAACTCATAACCAGAGGTAATACCCCCAAAATAAAGGCCAGAGAAGTCATGATGATTGGACGTAGACGCATACGACACGCTTCGACCGTTGCCTCAATCAGTCCCATCCCTTTCTCATGCAGCTCTTTAGCAAACTCTACAATCAAGATGGCATTTTTCGCCGCTAAACCAATTGTGGTTAACAAGCCAACTTGGAAATAGACGTCGTTTTCAAGTCCTCTAAACATAGTGGCAGCAAGTGCACCGAGTACACCAAGCGGAACAACTAAAATAACCGCAATAGGTACCGACCAGCTCTCATATAACGCGGCAAGACAGAGGAATACAACTAGCATTGATAGCGCATACAACATTGGCGCTTGAGAACCGGCTAAACGTTCTTGGTATGACATACCCGTCCAGCTTACAGTTATACCTTCTGGTAACTTAGAGGCGATTTGTTCAATTGCCGCCATCGCTTCACCCGTACTGTATCCCGGTGCCGCTTCACCTAAGATCTCAAACGACGAGTTACCGTTATAACGGGCTAATCGTGGTGAACCAAAGCCCCAGTGCGATTGGCTAAAGGCACTAAATGGCACCATTTCACCTTTATTATTTCGCACATACCAATCACTGATATCTTTTGGAGACATGCGATAAGGAGCATCTGCCTGAACATACACTTTCTTAATACGACCACGATCAATAAAGTCATTGACGTAACTTGAACCCCAAGCAATCGACAATGTTTTATTAATATCGTTAATATCAATACCTAGTGCTTTGGCTTTTTCATAGTCTAAATCGATAAAAAATTGTGAGTTATCTTCAAGACCATTCGGACGCACTTTTTGTAAAGCAGGATTTTGATTGGCCATACCAAGCAACTGATTACGCGCTTGTAGCAATTTCTCATGACCAAGGCCGGCACGATCTTCTAAGAAAAAGTCAAAACCAGAAGCCTGACCCAGTTCTCGAATAGCAGGTGGGTTAACGGCAAAGATCATCGCATCTTGATTGTCTTTAAAATGGATCATGGCACGTTTAATAATGGAATTTACATCGGTTCCGGGCGCTGTTCGCTCAGACCAATCTTTTAACCCAACAAACGCCATACCCGCATTTTGTGCCTGACCAACAAAACTAAAACCAGAGACAGTAAAGACAGACTCTACAGTTGATTTTTCTTCGGTTTCGAAATAATGCGTTACCTCATCCATAACCTTTTGCGAACGCTCTAAAGAAGCACCCGGCGGTAGCTGCACCATCACCATAAAGTTACCCTGATCTTCATTGGGTAAAAATGAGCTTGGAATAGATTTAAACATCCAGCCAATCACAGGTAGCAGAAGCAAGTAGACAATGACAAAGCGACCAGAGCGCTTTAGGATCCCAGCAACAGAACTTTGATAACCATTTGCGGTACGATCAAAGATTCGGTTAAACCAACCAAAGAAACCTTTTTTCTCTCCGTGATCCGCATCTCCAGCTTTTAGCATCGTAGCACACAGGGCTGGAGTTAAAATCATCGCAACAAGAACAGACAGCACCATAGCCGCTACAATGGTTAACGAGAACTGACGATAAATCGCACCTGTTGAACCTGTCATAAAGGCCATAGGGACAAATACCGCAGAAAGAACCATAGCAACACCCACCAGTGCGCCACTGATCTGCCCCATGGATTTCTTGGTCGCTTCAACAGGTGATAAACCCTCTTCGCTCATCACACGTTCAACATTTTCTACCACAACGATGGCATCATCCACCAGCAAACCAATCGCCAACACCAAACCAAACATGGTTAAGGTGTTAATGGTGAAGCCACAAGCGGCCATAACACCAAAAGTACCTAACAACACAACAGGTACTGCGATGGTTGGAATTAAAGTAGCGCGGATATTCTGTAGGAACAGGTACATAACTAAGAAGACCAAGACAATAGCTTCAAACAGAGTTGAAACCACTTCTTCAATCGACAGCTTCACAAATGGATTGGTATCCATCGCCTTATACATTTTAAGGCCTTGTGGGAAGTTAGCCGAAAGTTCTTCTAATTTCGCATCAACCGCTTTTTGGGTATCGAGCGCATTGGCACCTGTTGCTAATTTAATACCGATACCAGAGGCTGGTTTACCATCAAAGCGGGTAATAAAGTCCGAACTTTCACCGCCAAGTTCAACACGAGCGACATCTTTAATGCGAATTTGAGAACCGTCTTTGTTTACTCGCAATAAGATGTCTTTAAATTGCTGAACGCTTTCAAGACGGTTACGAGCGGTGATCGTTGCATTGATCATCTGCCCTTTTACCGCTGGCGCACCACCAATTTGGCCCACTGTTACCTGAGT
Organism: Photobacterium damselae; assembly: GCF_003026815.1. Classification (GTDB taxonomy): domain Bacteria; phylum Pseudomonadota; class Gammaproteobacteria; order Enterobacterales; family Vibrionaceae; genus Photobacterium; species Photobacterium damselae. The sequence goes on from NZ_PYOG01000025.1 coordinate 38,020, forward strand.
ATTTTGCTGTCTGATTGCATTAACAATATCGATAGGTGTTAAGTTATAGCTATTCAGTTTGGCTGGATCGAGCCATATACGCATCGCATACTGAGTACCGAACACCATCACATCACCAACACCTGCAACACGGCTAACAGGATCTTTCACTCGTGAACTTACATAGTCCATGATGTCTTGACCTGTCATGCTGTTATCGGTTGACACAAAGGCCGTCACCGACATAAAGCTTGAAGTACTCTTACGCACGCTGATACCTAACTGTTGTACCTCTGTAGGTAACTGGCTAGTTGCGCGTTGTAAGTTATTTTGCACTTGTACTTGAGCAATATCAGGGTCGGTTCCAGCTTCAAAGGTTAGAGTGATTGATGCATTACCCGATGAATCACTGGTTGAAGACATGTACATTAAGTTATCAAGGCCTGTCATGTTCTGCTCAATAACCTGAGTCACACTGTCTTCTACGGTTTTTGCTGATGCACCTTGATAAGTCGCACTAATTTGGATTGCTGGTGGAGCAATGGTTGGATACTGGGCAACAGGCAATGTTAAGATCGCCATCGTACCTGCCAACATAATAATAATCGCGATCACCCAAGCAAAAATTGGGCGTCCGATAAAAAATCTGGACATACTATTCCTACTGGGATTAACCGTGATTCACTTTAGCTTGAGAAGGTGCGGATGTTTGAGTCGTAGCCGCTTGGGTATCATCTGCCGTAATAGCCACTTTCATACCCGGTTTAATACGCATTAGGCCACGTGAGATCACTTGATCCCCAGCATTTAGACCGCTAAGTACTAACCAATCACTTTTGATCGACTGACCCACATTAATGGCTCGACGCTCTACTTGGTTTTGTGGATTAACAACATAAACAAAGGCTTTACCCTGCTGATCGCGTTCAACACTTTGTTGTGGAACCAACAGGCTTGTTTGTGCCATAGGCTGAGGAAGTTGAGTACGAACAAACATACCCGGCAATAATTCATTATCTGGATTTGGCACAATGGCGCGCAGAGTTACGCTGCCTGTTGATTCGTCAACAGTAACGCCCGAGAATGCCAATTTACCTTTATGACCATAGACAGAACCATCTTCTAACTTCACAGTGACGGGTAATTTACCATTATCATCAAGTTTATTGGCCATGCCCCGCTTGAGTTTGATCATTTGCGTCGACGATTGCGTCATATCAACGTAAATAGGATCTAACTGCTGAATTGTAGTTAAGTAATTAGCTTGATTTGCAGTAACCAATGCCCCTTCTGTTACTTCAGATAAGCCGATACGACCAGAAATAGGAGCCTTTACTTTAGTATAAGAGAGCTGGATTTTTGCGTTATCTAAATTTGCTTGAGCAACACCAACCTGAGCCTTTGCTTGCTGCCACTTTGAATAAGCGGTATCAAAATCTTGTTGACTGATCAGTTTACGTTTCACCAAGTCGGCATAGCGTTGCTCAGTTTTATAAGCGCTAGAAGCATCGGCTTTCGCTTTATTCACTTCAGCAACAGCACTATTAACAGCAGCTTTGTATGTAGCAGGATCAATTTGATACAGCACATCGCCTTCTTTTACATCACTACCTTCGGTAAAAAAGCGATGCAAAATAATGCCTGAAACCTGAGGACGAACTTCTGCAATCTTAAATGCAGAGGTTCGCCCCGGTAGTGCCGATGATAACTGGATTGACTGTGGCTCCATGGTTACCACACTCACCTTGGGTGCACTTCCCGCCATGGCCGCCTGCGGATTAGCGCCTGTATTTGATTCATTACATCCGGTTAGCGCCAAAGCAACGCACAAGGATACACAACGCAACGAGATATTAGGTTTGCGCATAAAGACTTTCACCATTTTAAACTGTTTTGTGATTTATTTATGATTATCCCCGTACTTTATACGATATAAGCCAAACCAATACTTAACAGTGTTAACAAAAAATGATGCATACAGACATATACCCATTAGGTAAAATGATTTAAAAACATAAACCATTAAATACAATAATGAATGATGAGAAGAAAATTGAGTTAGTAAAAGAGCTGGCTCGACTGATGATGGTGACTCGTTCACAAATTCAACAGCAGATGAAGCGTCATGATCTTCCTTGTAATGTTGAATCTGTTCGAACGCTTGATGAGCTACTCAACCATCCGGGGATTAATAGCCATCAACTGTGTCAATTAACTGGATTTGATAAAGCTCACATAGCAAGAAAAGTAACTGAATTTGAACAGAAGCAGCTGGTATATCGCCAAAAAGATCAAAAAGATAAACGGATAACCCAACTTTATCTGACGGCTGAAGGAATGGACGTTGCGCGCTGTTGTATTACATTGAGAAACCAGACTGTTTTAGAGTTAATGGCAGGTATTCAACCTAACGCGTTAGAAAGCTTAAATATTTTTCTTGAGAGTTTTAAAGCAGAAAATCAAAAGTGAAACCAAGAAAAAAGCCGAACCTCAATAGGCTCGGCTTCAAAAATTAAATCAGTTGTAATAACTTATTTAGTACCAAAGATCTTATCGCCTGCGTCACCAAGACCAGGAACAATATAACCCTTGTCATTTAGCTTCTCATCAATCGCCGCTGTGTATAGCTCGATATCTGGGTGTGCTTTTTCAAGTGCAGCAATACCTTCAGGTGCAGCAACAAGAACAAGAACTTTAAACTGCTTACAGCCGTGCTCTTTTAGTAGATCTAGAGTTGCGATCATTGAGCCACCCGTTGCTAACATAGGGTCAACAACCAGAGCAATACGCTCATCAATATTTGAAGCCAGCTTGTTAAAGTATGGTACAGGCTCTAGAGTCTCTTCATCACGGTAGATACCAACAACACTGATACGTGCACTTGGCATATGCTCAAGTACGCCATCCATCATGCCTAAACCAGCACGTAGAATTGGTACTACAGTTACTTTTTTACCTTTGATCTGATCAATTTCAACTTGACCATTCCAACCTTCAATAGTAACCTTTTCCGTTTCGAAGTCTGAAGTCGCTTCATAAGTCAGCAAGCTACCTACTTCCGTTGCTAATTCACGGAAACGCTTAGTGCTGATATCGCCCTCGCGCATAAGACCAATCTTATGTTTAACCAGTGGGTGTTTAACCTCAACGACTTTCATGCCTGACTCCTAAGCAAACTCTGTATAAAAAAATCGCGATATTATATACCAATTTATCACTAGACTGGTAGCCCGATTTAATCGTTTGCTTAACTTTTGCACAACTGAAAAAATTGACGCAAACGTTTTCCTTTACGCCACATCTGCTGTTATCATACTGCCAGATTTTTTCTTTAATACGTTGAGGGACCCTCCTGTGAGCGACAAAAACTCTTCTCTTAGTTACAAAGATGCTGGTGTTGATATCGATGCAGGCAATGCATTAGTGGATCGTATTAAAGGCGTAGTTAAGCGCACCCACCGTTCGGAAGTGATGGGAAATATAGGCGGTTTTGGTGCTCTGTGTGCCCTACCAACTAAATATAAAGAGCCTGTTTTGGTATCAGGCACTGATGGGGTTGGCACAAAACTTCGTCTTGCAATGGATCTAAAACAACATGACACCATTGGTATCGATCTAGTGGCAATGTGTGTAAACGATCTGATTGTTCAAGGTGCTGAGCCACTCTTTTTCTTAGATTACTACGCAACAGGTAAATTGGATGTTGATACTGCTGCAAGTGTTGTAACAGGCATCGGTGAAGGTTGTTTGCAATCTGGCTGTGCTCTTATCGGGGGTGAAACAGCAGAAATGCCAGGCATGTATCATGGTGAAGACTATGATGTCGCTGGTTTTTGTGTTGGTGTGGTCGAGAAAGCTCACATCATTGATGGCACAAAAGTTGCTGCGGGTGATGCGCTAATTGCAGTAGGTTCTAGTGGCCCTCATTCTAATGGTTATTCATTAATTCGTAAGATTATTGAAGTATCACAAGCCGATCTTAACCAAGAGCTACATGGTCGCACTTTGGCTGAGCACCTACTTACTCCAACAAAAATCTATGTTAAATCAGTCCTTAACCTGATGGAACAGTGTGATATCCATGCGATTTCTCATATTACAGGCGGTGGCTTCTGGGAAAATATTCCACGAGTACTGCCTGACAATACGAAAGCGGTCGTTGATGGCAGCAGTTGGCAATGGCCGGCAATCTTTAATTGGCTACAAGAAGCCGGTAATGTTGATACTTACGAAATGTATCGTACCTTTAACTGCGGCGTAGGTTTAGTTATTGCTCTTCCACAACAACAAGCACAGCAAGCGATTGATATCTTAAATGCACAAGGTGAAAACGCTTGGCTATTGGGCCATATTGATCAGGCCACTGATGGTGAAGAGCAGGTGGAGATTCGCTAAGCCATGAAAAATATTGTGGTCTTGATTTCAGGTAATGGCAGTAATTTACAAGCTATTATGGACAGTTGCGCTAATGGCACGATTAAAAATGCTCGTGTTGCAGCCGTAATTGCCAATAAAGCTGATGCCTATGGTTTAACACGCGCCCAGCAAGCAAATATTGATGCTGTCACTTTGTTGGCTTCAGATTTTGCCGATCGCCAAGCTTATGAGCAAGCATTGGCAAAGACCATCGATGGTTATCACCCTGATGTAGTGGTGCTCGCAGGATTTATGCGAATATTAGATTCTGCGTTTGTTCACCATTATCAAGGCCGCATATTTAACATCCACCCTTCACTCTTTCCAAAATATCCGGGGCTTAATACCCACCAGCGAGCTCTGGAAGCAGGTGATAGTGAACACGGCACTACGGTTCATTTTGTGACCCCAGAGCTTGATGGTGGCCCTGTTGTATTGCAGGCCAAGGTCCCCATTTTTCCACAAGATAGTATTGCGGAAATTGAACAGCGAGTTCAACAGCAAGAATATGCTATCTATCCATTGGTTATTAATTGGTTTTTAAGCCAACGGTTAGTAATGGATGAAGCGGGAAAAGCGCTATTAGATGGACACAGCTTACCTCTAAACGGCTATGCCAGTGATGACTGATGTAAACAATAACTATCATCCAAGATAAGCATCAAGAGCAAGCCTAAAAAGCGGCGTAAAGAACCAATAATATAAATAAAAACGGCTGAGTTTATGCTCAGCCGTTTTTCATTCTTTCGATTTTGCCATTAAGCTTGGGCTTGATAAACAACTTCACCAAAATAGAAGACGTTAAACTCACCCGGTTGCATTTTATGCCACTGTTCATTATTGGTTAGAGGCTGAGTAGCAATCACAGTTACAACATCATTTGGCGTAGTCTCTTGCTGAAAATCAATCGTAACATCTTCATCGATTAATGATGCACAACCAAATGGTGCCCGACGGGTAATACTATGTAAGTTGTTAGTACAGAAAGTAAGTACATACTCACCATCACTCAACAGCATATTATAAACGCCTAATTGACGTAGTCGCTCACAGCACTGATGAATAAACGCAAACGCCTCCGCCATATCCTGAGGTGGTTTAGGATATTTAGCTTCAACTTGATTAAGCAACCAACAAAATGCAATCTCACTGTCGGTATCGCCTACCGCCTGAAAACGCCCCGTATCTAAAGCATCATATCCTGTTAATTGACCATTATGGGCAAAAGTCCAATAACGCCCCCATAACTCACGGGTAAAGGGGTGGGTATTTTCAAGATTGACGCCACCGCGGTTCGCTTGGCGAATATGGCTGATCACAGCACAGCTTTTTATCGGATATTCTTGCACTAATTCGGCAATACGAGACTGACAACTTGGGTTTGGATCTTTAAAGGTACGGAAACCCTTTCCTTCATAAAATGTAATACCCCAACCATCGCGATGTGGGCCAGTATTACCACCACGCTGCATTAACCCAGTAAAACTAAAACAAATATCCGTTGGAACATTGGCACTCATGCCAAGCAATTCACACATAATAAGCGATACCTACAACTTACTTTGCCCTTTGGCTTAACGAAGAAATAACGAGCTTACTTAGCCATCTCTTTTTCAACTAACATAATAAGGATATGGATAATCTTAATATGCACTTCTTGAATGCGGTCTGCATAACCAAAATGAGGAACCCGAATTTCCACATCAGCCAGTCCAGCCATTTGACCGCCATCTTTACCCGTTAAAGCAATCACCTTCATGTCTTTTGCACGAGCAGCTTCAATGGCTTTAAGAATATTGCCAGAATTACCAGAAGTAGATAGGCCAAAGAGAACATCGCCTTCACGACCGACCGCTTCAAGATAGCGCGAAAATACGTACTCATAACCGAAGTCATTACTTACACACGATAAATGGCTTGGGTCTGAAATCGCAATACCAGCATAACCAGGGCGATTATCACGATAGCGACCTGTCAGCTCTTCCGCAAAATGCATTGCATCACAGTGAGAGCCACCATTACCGCACGATAAAACTTTACCGCCTTGCTTAAAAGACTCAGCCAGTAATTTTGCGGCCGCTTCAATATCAGCAAGGTTTTTATCATCGCTAAGAAAACGATTAAGAACCTCTGCAGCCTCAGTCAGTTCAGCTCGAATCAAATCCTGATACATAAGTCTTTCTCACTTTATAGTTAATAGATAAAAAACAAGCGGGTATATTACCCGCTTGTTTTTTGATTATCTGTGCAGTTTACATAGAAACTGGAGAAAGTGTCGACTTATCTGCAGAGTTATTTTCATGGCTCAAGGTTAAATGACTACGCAGTGCCTCAGTTGATGAGAACACGCGGACATTTTGAGCATTGAATATACCTGCATTACGTAATTTCTTCTCAACATGAGGAGCAACACCAAGTAAACACACAGGGAAATCACTTAGACGATCCAATGCTGCTTCAAAAGCATGAATCGCAGTAATATCAATCGTAGTAACATCACTAAAATCTAATACCACGGCACGAGTGTCAATAGTTGAGTGCTCAATTGCAGAGAATGCACGCTCACTGGCTGCAAAAAATAGTGGGCCATTAATATCGTACACCACTACATCGGGGCCAAAATCTAAATGCTCTTGCTTATCTTGAACCACGGTAACCGTAGTCAAACTTGCAATACGCTGAATAAATAGCAGACCAGCTAGCAATAGACCCACAACTACAGCGACAACCATATCAACTACAACAGTCAAAATGAAGCAGGTTAATAGAACCGCAACATCACGACGAGGGGCAACTTTTAATGTGTGAACAAAGTGAGGGGCTTCAGACATGTTCCAAGCCACCATAATTAGCAAACCAGCTAGTGCACACATAGGTACATAAGAGAGCACTGGTGCTAGCGCGATCATTGCCGCAAGTACAAAGAGTGAGTGTACGATTGCAGAGATTGGAGAGAATGCACCGGCACGAATATTGGTCGCTGTACGTGCAATTGCTGCTGTTGCTGGAATACCACCAAAGAACGGCACGATCATATTCGCCAAACCTTGACCAACTAATTCCGCATTAGGGTTGTGCTTAGTACTGGTCATACCGTCAGCAACAACCGCACACAATAATGACTCAATACTGCCTAGCATTGCGATAGTGAAAGCTGCAGGTAATAGCTCAACAATTAACGACCAATTAAGACCATCGTGTTGCCATAATGGTACAAACTGAGGTAACACCTGAGGAATACCATGGCCTACTAAGTCGCCAATATGGTAACTGAATTTCTCACCTAAAAGGCTAACATGTACAGGACCAAATTTATTGATAACAAGCGCTAACACTGTACCCACAACCAAAGCCACTACATGTGGTGGAATGCGGTTTTTCAACTTAGCCCAACCAATAAAGGTAAAGATAGTTACCAAACCTACCGCAGCATCAGCATAGTTAATAGATGGTAGTGCATCGACATATGCCATTACTTTTTCTGGAAAATGAATTGGACTGGTTAATACATGTAGTCCTAGTAAATCTTTAAGCTGCAGAAAAGCAATAACAAAACCCACACCCGCGGTAAAACCGGTTGTTACTGGATAAGGTACATATTTTACTAATTGGCCTAAACGAAAGACCCCCATTAGTAACAGAATAATACCCGACATCATGGTCGCAACCATCAAGCCTGTTAAGCCATACTTTTGTGTAATCGGTAATAAGATAACCACAAAAGCCGCCGTTGGCCCAGTAATATTAAAGCGAGAACCACCTAATAATGCAGCTAAAAAGCCCGCAATAATTACGGTATAAAGACCATGCTGAGGAGGAACCCCAACCGCAATAGCCAACGCCATACCAAGAGGGATCGCTACGATACCAACGGTAATACCTGAAATAATATCAGAACGAAATTTTGAGAAGGAATAACCATCCTTCCAGGCTTCAGATAAAGCTTGAAATAACAACACGACAAACTCCTGCACTTTACGTACATACAAAAACAGGAATAGCTGTCATCCCGAATGAGGGATCCGGCGGGCATGTGTCAGTCGGAGATCGGGAAAGGCAACAAATGAATAACGACCATCCACGGCATGATTGCTCAAAAATCCATCAGAGCAATTACGTGAACTATATCACAATGGGGCCCTATGTTAATCACATTTCATAAATTCGCAACAATAAATATGTCTGTGCCTGATCTTGATCAACCATAGAGATTTCAAGGCGTCTCACGCAATTGGTCATTAACCAAGAAATTTCATGCGAGAAAATCATTTTACATTTCATTAAAAAAAGAATTACACTTGTAACAAGTGGTAAGACCTCTTACCTAATAAAAATGTACCCAACTTATTACAATAAAGCATCAAAGCGATAACCAAATAAAAGCGGAAACAATTGCATTGGATGAAAAGCGATTTATTGGTGTGGAGTTGAAACAATAAATCAGGTGTCCAGTTTAGTTTGGTTATCCCCGACAAGGAGAATCAACATGGTCACGCTCGCGTATTTATTAGGGTGTATCTTGGCTATCGCAATATTGGCTTATCATCGCGTTGGCCTAAAGATATTTACCGCAGCCATTACATTGCTTCTGGTATTAGGGACGGCTTTGTCTATCACAGGAGTAATGAGTTGGATCATTTTTGCTGCTATTGCACTTCCCCTTAATCTACCGCAAATCCGTAAGCCTTATTTGACAGCCCCTGCTCTGCGCGCTTTTCAAAAAGTCATGCCTGAAATGTCCTCTACAGAAAAAGAAGCCATTGATGCAGGTACCGTGTGGTGGGAAGCCGATCTCTTTCAAGGTCAGCCTGATTGGCGCAAACTCCATGATATCCCAGCTCCAAGTCTCACTGTAGAAGAACAAGCCTTTCTTGATGGCCCCGTAAATGAAGTTTGTCGCATGGTAAATGACTACCAAGTCACTCATGAACTTGCCGATCTCCCACCTGAAGTATGGCAATATTTAAAAGATCACAAGTTCTTCGCTATGATCATTAAAAAGCGCTACGGCGGGCTTGAATTTTCCGCTTATGCTCAATCTCTCGTACTACAAAAACTAACTGGGGTTTCTGCTGTACTCTCTTCCACTGTCGGCGTACCTAACTCTCTTGGTCCAGGCGAACTCCTGCAACACTATGGTACGGAAGAGCAAAAAGATTATTACCTACCTCGCCTTGCTCAAGGATTGGAAATTCCTTGTTTTGCGCTAACCAGTCCAGAAGCGGGATCCGATGCTGGAGCTATTCCTGATTTTGGTGTGATAAAAACGGGGTTATGGCAAGGAGAAGAAGTGCTGGGTATGGAATTAACTTGGAACAAACGCTACATCACCCTAGCCCCTATCGCCACCGTGCTGGGCTTAGCTTTTAAACTTTACGATCCAGATCATCTATTGGGCGATCAAGAAGAGCTTGGGATCACCTGTGCTCTGATCCCAACCGATCTTGATGGTGTAATCATTGGTCGTCGTCATTTCCCTCTAAATGTGCCTTTCCAAAATGGTCCAACTCAAGGCAACAAAGTTTTTGTACCTCTCAGCTTTATCATCGGTGGACAAGAGATGGCAGGACAAGGTTGGCGCATGCTGGTTGAGTGTCTCTCCGTTGGCCGAGGAATTACACTGCCTTCCAACTCAACCGGAGGCTTAAAAACTGCAGCGCTTGCTACAGGGGCTTATGCTCGCATTCGTCGTCAGTTCAAAATGCCAATTGGTAAAATGGAAGGAATAGAAGAGCCACTAGCTCGTATAGTGGGTAATGCATATGTTATGGATGCTGCGAGCGCTTTCACCGTAACAGGTATCGATCTTGGACAAAAACCTGCAGTGATCTCTGCCATTGTAAAATACCATTGTACCCATCGTAGCCAACGTGGTGTTATTGATGCGATGGATATTGTTGGCGGTAAAGGTATTTGCATGGGGCCTAGCAACTTTTTAGCTCGCGGTTATCAAGGAGCACCGATTGCAATTACCGTAGAAGGGGCCAATATTCTTACCCGCTCTATGATTATATTCGGTCAAGGGGCTATTCGCTGTCACCCTTATGTATTAGATGAAATGGCAGCAGCTTATAATCCAGATCAAAAACAAGCACTCGATCAATTTGATCAAGCCTTGTTTAAGCACATTGGTTTTGTGATCACCAATATGACTCGATCTTTCTGGCTTGGCTTAACCGATGGCCGAGGATCGTCTACTCCATACCAAGATCCTACCGCTCGTTATTATCAGCAACTCAATCGTTACAGTGCCAACCTTGCGCTACTGGCTGATATTTCTATGGCAGTCTTAGGCGGCTCACTCAAACGTAAAGAACGTCTTTCTGCTCGCCTTGGTGATGTATTAAGTCAACTTTATTTAGCCTCTGCGACACTAAAACGCTTTAGTGATGAAGGCCGACAAGTTCATGATCTGCCATTAGTACATTGGGGGATGCAAGATGCATTATACCAAACCGAACAAGCGTTACTGCAGTTTTTGGCTAACTTTCCAAATGCCATCATTGGAAGCACATTAAAATGGTTAATGTTCCCACTTGGAAGTTGCCGCCACCAGCCAAGTGATACCTTAGATCATCAATTGGCGCGCATTGCACAAACCCCATCAGAAACACGCTCTCGCCTCGGTCGAGGACAATATCTTGAAGCGCAGCCAAATAACCCTGTCGGTATGATTGAACAAGCTCTTCAGGATATTCTCGCCGCCGAACCGATTTACGATAAGCTCTGTCAGCATGTAGGGCACAAGCTTCCTTTTATGCAGTTAGGTAAAATTGCCCAATGGGGATTGGATGAGCAGGTTATTTCAGAACAAGAAGCACAAGTTCTTCGCCAAGCAGAAGAGAGTCGTTTACGAACCATTAATGTCGATGACTTTGAGCCAGAAGAGCTTGCGGCAAAACCAACATCTAAATTGAATATGGGTAATGCCGCTTAAGTCGATATAGCGTAAAAATTAAGGGAAACTAAGGCAGCATTAAATCATCTAATTTGTGCTGCCTCTTCTTTTTCCACCAACGAAGTCCGTACCAACCAATCAGTATCACAAGTACCATCACGCTATTACCAACAATCAACCATAACAACGCATCATCTCGTTGTTTTGCTTCAGCCAATTGTTGCTGCTTTATTTTCTCTTGCTGCTGTTTTACCAACTCTTCTTGTTTGAGCTGTTGCAAATCTTTTGTCAGTTGCATTTGAGCGGCAAGGGCAAAACTACGCTTTGGCAAAGAAAATATGAGTTCTCGTTGGTTAAAATTATCCGTTGCGTACAGCCAGCCATACCAACGATAACGCCCAACCTTATCCATTGCAGGAAACGTCAAGTTCAGTTGCTTCTCTTCATCCTGAGTGGTCCCTTGAACTATATATTCTTTACCACTAGGACCTTTTACCGCGATATGCCCAGCAAGAGAACCGGCTTGAAGCTGATCATCTGTTACTTTTGCGACAAATTCACTGTTGTCTTTGACCGTCTCTCCTGCCATAAAGCTGTAAGTTAACGGGGTTGGATATACTAAAACCGTTTGTTCTAACTGACGTAAAAATACCCCATTCTCGGTCGCTATCGTTGCTTGATAACGACCAGGAGGAATATCCACATTAAGATTGGCGGTAAAAATACCATCTCCTACCCGTTCATCTCTTTTCTGACCATCATCGAAGAACTCAGCCAAAACAATTGCGGGAAGAATCTGCCCATCTTTGGGTTTTGAAGTTAGATCGGTAAAACTGATTTTTAATTTAACGTGAGATAAATACGCAGCTAATTGTAGAGGTTCGTTTCCTTGCCAAAGTTGCGCACTAAATTTGAGGGTTTCCCCTTGATATAAACGCTGGGGTAACTGCTGAGCACTGAGGTGAACATCAGATAATACCGTAATGCTATTATGAGGCGAAATCTTGCCTAACGCCTGCCATGGACCAGCCATTGGCTTTTCTATAGAGACGATATCTAAATCAGGCTGCTGATACCAAGTGACATTATTGGGATGACGCCATGCATAGTATTTTTGACCATCAGGACGCACTAAGATGGCCGCTTCACTTGATTTCTGGCGATGAATAATAAAAGAAACCGATTGCACATCTTGATCAATACGAAAGCGATTATCCAGCAAACTCATGCTTGTGCTATCTTGAGCCCAAGAAAATGGGGATATCCATATTAATAACAGCAATAACCGCTTAAGTACGCTCATATTATATTCGCCAAATTACGTCCGCTTTTTTACCAATAAGATCCAATCTATCTTCATGGGCTGCTATTTCATCGGCCGATGCACGAATAACCTTTAGCGCTTTTCGTCCAGAAGTTAAACGACGGATTTCATTTTCTGCCCCAGCAGCACTCGATTCACCAGAACTTAATTGCAACGATGTCTGGCCACCGGTCATCATTAAGTAAACGTCGGCAAGGATCTCGGCATCGAGTAATGCCCCGTGGAGAGTACGGTGTGAGTTATCAATGCCATAACGGGAACACAAAATATCTAAGTTATTGCGTTTACCCGGGAACAGACGTTTCGCCATGTCTAAGGTATCGGTAACCTTACACATCTCGTCAGTCTTAAGATCTTTGAGTCCTAGTTTACGAAACTCATAGTCCATAAAACCGATATCGAAGGGCGCGTTATGAGCAACAAGCTCAGCCCCTTGAATAAAGTCCATAAACTCCTGATGAATCTCAGCGTAAGTAGGTTTACCCACTAAGAACTCATCAGTGATACCATGGACTTCAATCGCTTCAGGATCAATGGCACGATCTGGTTTAATATATACGTGGAAGGTGTTTCCCGTTAATTTTCGATTAATGATTTCCACGGCACCAATTTCAATAATCCGGTGCCCTTCATAATGAGGACCGGACATATTCATACCCGTGGTTTCTGTATCGAAAACAATAATTCGTTCGTTAGTGGCTTTCATAGTGGCTAATATGTGAGACAAACAGTTAATTAAAGGTTAATACTACCAAATATGATGAAACAGGTAGAAATTTTCACCGATGGTTCTTGCTTAGGGAATCCAGGTCCAGGAGGCTATGGCGCGGTATTACGCTATAAACAACACGAAAAAGAACTCAGCGCAGGCTTCTATCGTACCACGAATAACCGGATGGAGTTATTGGCAGCTATCGAAGGTTTGGCAAGTTTAAAACAATCTTGTCAGGTGGATCTTACCACCGATAGCCAATATGTTCGTCAGGGTATTACCCAATGGATCCATAATTGGAAAAAACGAGGCTGGAAAACCGCAGATAAAAAGCCAGTAAAAAATGCAGACTTATGGAAGCGCTTAGATACAGAAACCCAACGCCATCAGGTAAGTTGGCATTGGGTTAAAGGACACGCTGGACACCCTGAGAATGAGCGCTGTGATGAGTTAGCACGTTCTGCCGCCGAAGCACCCACTCAAGATGATACTGGTTATCAAGAATAGTTAGCTTGATGCTTCTTTAGAATCAGATGAAAGTGACGATTGAGGTAATAATTCATTCGTCATTTCTTTTACTTGGGTTCGACAATTCACTCCAATTGGTGCCAAATGACGACGTAATTTCCAGGTCGGTTTAATCGGCTTCAATGGACATGTTCGCTTTCGAGCTACCATAAAATAAAAACTACCGAACGCATTCAATGGTTCAGCAATCATATTTTCAAGCCATGCTGCACACGCACTATGTCGAGCAGAAGGCAAGATAGCAAAATCATCATGATAGATGACCTCATAATTGAGCAAAGCCAACCAATCTTGAACTCTCGCAGGCAAAAACATCCGCCCTAACCATGGGTTCTTCTTTCGATTCCATGGTAATAAACCTTGAAAGCCAAGCAGACTTAATGGATTACTGCCACTTAAAATTAAATAACCATCATCGACCATCACTCTGTCAATTTCTCGTAATAATCGATGTGGATCGGTGCAATAGTCTAGCTGATGCAGCAAAATACAGGCATCAAACGACTTTTCAATAAATGGCAACTGGAAATAGTCGGCCACGAGCGTTCGATAATCACTGCATTTATCAATACATACTTGATGTTGAATGCTACAATGCTGGCTAGAAACTTCACCACTTAAGCCACCCAGCTTTAACATATGATAACCAAAAAGCTTGGGACTCCACTCATCAAGTCGAGTCTGAAGCAATTCAGCTACCCATGTCCCGTTGGTCACATCAGACCAAGAATGTGGTGGCTCGATATGTTCTAATGTACGTGCTGGTTTCATAAGTCAATGCTCAACACCTAACCTAGGCTGGAGACAATAATATGCTAACGGTTCAAAGCATACCCGCATTTAAGGACAATTACATTTGGCTACTTCAAAGTCCAGAGAAACATTGCATCGTTATTGATCCAGGGGATGCCAAACCAGTTATCGAGGCTATCGAAAAACAACAACTCACTTTAGATGCTATCCTAATTACTCATCACCATAATGATCATTGTGGCGGTATTAGCGAGCTAAAACGTCGTTACCCATCAATTAATGTTGTTGGCCCTCAAAACGATCCCATTCCAGGCCTCACCCAATCGGTTGAAGATGGCGATCAGGTCGATATCTTTGGTGAACGTTTTATGGTGTTAGCGGTACCAGGTCATACTCATGGCCATGTCGCTTATGTTGGTGACGAGAAACTGTTTTGTGGTGATACGTTATTTTCCGCAGGTTGTGGACGTATATTTGAAGGCACACCAGAAGAGATGTATGCCTCTTTACAAAAAATTGCTGCTCTGCCCGATGAAACCGAAATTTATTGTGCCCATGAATATACCGCAGGCAACATCGCTTTTGCCTTAGTTGCAGAACAAGATAATCCTCACCTTCAACGTTACCGAGAAGAAGTGAATCGCCTACGAGCTAATGGCGAAAGCACTCTACCTTCTACGCTGGGTAAAGAGAAATTGGTTAATCCATTTTTACGATGTGATCAGCCAAGTATTAAAAAAGCGGTGGCAGATAAAGCAACAGATAGCTCAGATCTTGCAACTTTTACCGCTCTAAGAAGCTGGAAAGACGATTTTTGACCTAGGTCACTTGTAACAACTGTGGTTGGGCAAGTATTATCAGCAGCTATTTTGGCTAAAGACAGACCTTATGAAATCGCGAATTTTATTAGCGAGTGCGCTATTACTGGCTGGTTGCCAAAGCACGCAACAAGTTAATGCCCCAAGCACAACGACAAAAAAGACCATAATTATTGAGAAGCCGGTAACAACAGTACCGACTTCTCCTTCTTCAGTATTTGAAACACAATCACATCAAGTACCAAAGAAAACCACACCTCAGCTGTCACCACAACAACAGCAAGATTTGTGGGATCGCATCGCAATGCAAATCGACACTCCTATCCCAGAGAATAAACGCATTCGTTACTACCGTAATTGGTACTTAAAGCATCCTCGTAACTTACAAATTATTGCAGAGCGTTCTAAGCCTTTCTTGTATTACATCACACAAGAAGTCGAAAAACGCAATATGCCATTAGAACTTGCGCTTCTTCCTATTGTTGAAAGTTCGTTTGACCAATACGCTTATTCATCAAGTGCCGCAGCAGGGCTATGGCAGATTATTCCCGATACAGGTCGCCGCTTTGGGTTAACCATTAACTCATGGTATGACGGGCGTCGTGATATCGTAAAATCAACTCAAGCGGCTCTAAACTTACTAGAGTATCTTCATAACAAGTTTGGTAACTGGCAATACGCTCTTGCAGCTTACAATACAGGTGAAGGTCGGGTATTTAATGCCATAGACAAAAATAAGCGCCTAGGTAAATCGACCGATTATTGGAATCTTGACCTACCGGATGAAACCAGTGCTTATGTACCAAAACTGTATGCGGTTGTAGATATCCTTCGCGATCCACAAAAGTACGGTATTCGTATTCCTGCGGTAGCCAATAAACCTGTACTGCAAGAGATCAATCCAGGTGTTCAAATGGATCTGGCCGTAGCTGCTCGTTTTGCTGGAATTTCAACGCAGGAACTCAAAGATCTCAACCCGGCATATCATAAGTGGGCAACAGCGCCAAATGGTCAATATCACCTATTATTGCCAATCAATAAAGTGAAAAGCTTTAAGGTTGCATTAGCCAATAATAAACGTGAAAACCTACGCACTGTTCGCCATACAGTTCGAAGCGGAGATACTCTTGGCGCCCTTGCAGTTAAATACAACACCACGGTTAAAGACATTCAGCGGGCTAACAACTTAAAATCGACTCAATTGCGCATTGGACAGCACCTCTCTATCGGCGTTAAAGGTGCCAGTTTAGTCTCTAAGCCTAAGGTTTCGCCTTCTCATACATCTTCACGTACTCATACCGTGAAATCTGGTGAGTCACTGTGGAATATTGCGAAGAAATACAATACAAATGTAGCGAACTTGCGCCGTTGGAATAACTTAAGCGCAAATTCAACACTGCGTATCGGTCAGAAATTAACGGTAAAACACTCTGTATCTAACACCTCTACGAAACAGAGCAGTGTGCGTTGGACACAATACAAAGTGCGTTCTGGAGACAGTTTAAGTGTTATTGCTCAGCGCCACGATGTCAGCGTTTCAGAACTTATGAAATGGAATAACATCAGTAAACGCCACTACATTAAACCTGGACAGACGTTAAAGTTACGTACAAAAGCTTAAGGGAAAAGTATCACCATGACGCCATCTAAAAATCCATTAATTGCTGTATTGGATTTATTTCGCTCTCCTATCGACTGTTTTGCTGCAGTTTATGAGCGACCTAAATGGGCATTTTTTGCTTATTTGATCATTATTTTTGGCCCATTTATTTTATGGGGCGGCTATTTTGATCATGTTGATATGCCATGGCTACAACAATCGCTGGCAGCCCAACTCAGTAATGTTGACCATGAAATTCAACAAGCTTGGATGACAAAAGAAGTTTTATTAGCAGGAGAAGTGTTTAGTGATGTGCTAGGCCGAACTGCGATGATTTTTTTATTAGCGTTATGGTTGTACTTTTCAACAAAAGCAAGCACCTACTCACATGGATACGGTAAGTGGTTAGCAGCATCATGTTTTATCATGCTGCCAGCATTTTTAGGTGATATCGCAAGTTATGTGAATATTCTATTCAATACTCACAATATCCTACCAAATGCTGCAGATCTAAACAGTTTAAATGGTTTACTTAAGTTACCACTAAACAGCCCATGGTCACCATTTGCCACCACAATACCACTCTTAACCCCTTGGTATATTGCACTCACCTATGCAGCAATCACCGCTTGGACCGACTATGACCGAGCCAAAGCAGTGATTGTGGCACTATTACCTTGGGTTATGACTATTATTATTTGGCCAATTATGATTTTGGTTAGCCGTTAATCTACTGTTGCAGCGCTTCTTAGACGAAACGTTGCAATAATTGGATTATGATCAGAGGCATCGGTTTTGGGTGCCTCTGCTGTTTCTAAAACAAGTCCACGATAGAATAGGTGGTCTAACGGTTTACCAAAAACTTTAATTCTCTGATCTTGTCTAAATTGGACTTCTTTTAGCCCTAATTGATGAGCAAATTGCTTTACCACATCCATTCGGCCTTTACGCCAAGTATTAAAGTCACCCGCCAAAATAACAGGCCCAACATGCTTTTGTAAGGCCGAAGCTAAGCTTTTAAACTGCGCCTTATACTCTTCTAGCCCCATTGCAAAGTTAACCCCGTGTAGGTTCACTACGGCAAGAGTCTGACCATTAGACAGCGCAAATTGTGACAATAATGCAGATTTAGGCAAACGTAGCCAAGGTTCCATTGCCAGATAAGCACAAGTCTTCATTGCCTCGACTTTAGACAAATTCATAACGCCTGCTGGTGTATCTAAAAATCGGAAAGCGTTAGCCATTCGAACTTTCCATGGCTTGTCTTGTAGATACTGTTTTAACTCAGGCTTTAATGTTGCTTCTTGTAATAGCACCAATTCACTATGTTGAGAAATATTATCCAGTGCTTGCTGCCAGTTTGGTCGCTGCTGCTTATAAATATTCCATACTGACACGGTCAATTGCCCATCATGATCCAGAGGCTGAACACCATGAGCTTCCATACAGTGGTAAGAAAACTTAGGAGCGATGATTTCGTTGGTCACTTCAGGTTCTGGAGCTACATCAAAAGTGGAATTAAATGCGGTAAAGCCCAGAGCACCAGCAACCACGCTGATCCCTGCAACAACCTTTGCATAACGAGCCATATACTATTTATACCCTTAAACAAAAACAGCCCATTCTTAGAATCGGCTGTCCATAACACTTCATACTATTCCACAGTTTGAAACAGTATCTCATTCCCAGTTTTAAATTTTAAACTCTGGTACTTATCAATTAATAATGTTCACCATTATCGTAATAAGCGGCAGGCGTTAGGGCTGTAAATATAACCGCTACGTCTTGCTCTGGCGCGTCCATGGCTTTACGTACTGCTGCTGTGATTGCTTTAGCTACGCTATCTTGGGTCTCTTGACCTCGATGGAACCAAAACACCTCAACAAATGGATAAGCTTCAGAAACGTCTCCATCAAAGATAAAAGAAGCTGGAATATGCTCTAGAGTAAAGTCTTCGCGAGGGCAGTCCATTAATGGTTGCAACTCATCAACAAGCTCAGTAGAAAGCGCTTTTACTGTATCAAAGTCAATGGCGCGAAAACGAAGGTGAGGCATATTAACTCCTATAATTTCTGAATATTTAACCTAACTACCATACCACTGTTCCCTGTTTAGGTGCAGTATTTTATTCATCAATTGTCAGAAATGATTCAGTCTTTATACATCATAACCATCAAAATAGATGGTAAAAAGAGCGTTGATAAAAAATCGAAAGAGAAAGTAATAAGCCATTACCAAACTAGAAAAAACTTGATAATTAAGAGTCAATTACGAAAAGAAAGTTAAGATCAAACAGCACATCTGCAGTAATCATTATCTACATAATGCTATTTTTAATGACAAGTATTAAGGTAATTTTTACACCTATAGCAAAAAGGCTCATATCTTTCGATATGAGCCTTCTTAAATATGGCAGGGGTGGAGAGATTCGAACTCCCAACACGCGGATTTGGAATCCGCTGCTCTGCCAATTGGAGCTACACCCCTGTTGTTCGTATTTAATGAGACGACTCTCAAATAAGTGGCGGAGCGGACGGGACTCGAACCCGCGACCCCCGGCGTGACAGGCCGGTATTCTAACCAACTGAACTACCGCTCCGACGAACATGGATGTTCTAATATCGCGAAGCCATGGATGGCTAAGAGCGATAACACCACATGCGATATCCATAGTTCAAATAGATATCTAATTTTGTAACTTTCAGCATAGAGCTAAAAGTAAAATTTGGCGCTTGGCGATGTCCTACTCTCACATGGGGAGACCCCACACTACCATCGGCGCTGCTGCGTTTCACTTCTGAGTTCGGCATGGATTCAGGTGGGACCACAGCGCTAAGGTCGCCAAGCA
>NZ_PYOG01000026.1 GCF_003026815.1 Photobacterium damselae
GTATTATAAATATAACTAATAATACGTTATTACTTATATTTAAAAATAGAATTTAAATAATAAAATCTAGCTCATAGTTTTAAGAAAAACATTAATATTGTTTCATTTTAAGGTTGACCATAAAAAACCAGAGCGTATATTGATTCATATAGACAGCATATAAAAACAAAAGGAACGCAAAATAACGCTGTTTATTAACTATCGTTTTTCATACTAAGGATAGTTTTTATGAAAACATTTAGGTTAAGGATTAGTCATGGTTTATCCATGTTCCCTGATATAATAAAAAACACCACAGACCCAGATAAGGCATTGAATTTCCTGAAGTATGAAACATCACCATACTCACGGGGATATTCTAAAAGTATTGAAGTTGATGGTAAAGTATATGTGAAAAACATTGCCATTAATGATGCAAAAGTGTTTAAGGAGGACTATATTTGTCATGAAGAGAGCGTTGATTTTAGTCAGAGGATCTGGCGAATGATACTGCTTAAACTGTGAATAACAGAAACCAATTGAGTTAAACTTGTAATCCCATAATGAAGACCATAAAAGCACATCATCAGATCGGTGTCTTCTCTGATAAAGTTATATGTAAATGGATAGAAAATAAGGAATGATGAATTATGGATACTTCAAAAATCACTGAAGCATACAAGCAAATTAAAACGATCAAAGATGCTGTTCAACAAACTCTCACTCAACCTGATGCTAATTATAATCAAGAGCAGCTTCAAGTCCTGCTGATGCAATTAGATAAAGTGCAAGATGAACTCTTTTTTATTCGTGAAGAAGTGTTTGAAAGTACAAAAAATTATAAACAGCTTCATAAAGAATCTAAAGAACAAGAAGCTCGTATTATTCACCTAAAAAAATCAGCAACGCAACACAACCATCAGCGTAGTACACACCGAGCTACTTCTTGGCGTTGCCGTTAATACTGATTGAACTTGATTCTCTATAATCTTGTTTTACTTGGTTATTAGTTAATACTGACTTCATTGGCTCACTTTTAAATAATTGATGGAGTCAGTACTCAGCCGCAGGTATCGCGGCTTTTTTTATTTTTAATACAAAAAAGCAGCCGATTAAGACTGCTTTTAAAGATAAGAAGGTTTACTTGTTTATTAGCCTAAACGTTGCAGAACAAGAGGCCACAGTGTGCTATAGGCAAACCAGCATCCAGTAGCAATGATCGCTGTCCATACCGCGCAAGAAACAACTTGCGATTTACGCAAATGGTTAGCAGGATCTGGCTCGCCGCAATGAGGACAGAAATGCGCCTTACGGGAGACCATACCTTCACATGCTGGACATTGGGTTAATTTCTTTGATACTGGCTTAGTCGGTCTTACTGGCGCAGTACGCTGTTCGGCACGAAAAGATAGTGGATCTTGTTGCTCTGATTGTAATGGCGAATTACTCATAATGTACTTTTAAATCGTTTTAATGCTCAATAAATAGTCGTGTATGATACCGAAAAAACGACACAAACAACACTGTTCATTTGTAATTGGCTAAATCTTCTGATGGATCAATAACAAAAGGAGGATCTAGCCACAATTTGATCTTATTCTGCCAAATGCCGTTGCAATGCTTGTTCTATATCTGCCGCAGTTAAATCATCACCATCAATCACTTCAATGTCGATTGATCGAAGTTTGTCAGCAACGCCCTTGGCATTATCAGTAAAAAAGAGTGTTGGGAGGTGCATGTAGCTTCCCGTTAAGCTTTTATTATTTTTTGCTAAGTATGAGGTTGTTTGTGCAAATATCTGTTTTTGAATGGATGCTAATTGCTCAAGACTAGATACACTCACAGCAAGAGGTGCAATCCAATCTAAATATGGTTGTTGATAGCTTTGTAAAGGCTCGATTAACGAACTTGCATCCCCGAGTGTTGATATTAGGCTTTGTGCCAGCACCATAGAAGCATCAATTACAGTGATTTCAGGTGGTAGTAGTCCTTGTTGCTTAAAGCGAAGACAACTCTCCGCGGTAAGAGCCAGAGGTAATTCAGTACATCCAAGAACAATCTTTGTACATCCCTGTTTTGCTAATTCATCACAAATCACCTCACACAATAACTGCTCTGCTTGCGGGGTGATTTTAGCCGTCTTAATACCAAACTCAGGATGATAAATGGCATCCATTACTTTTTGTTGATTCTCAAGGCTTGGTTTTGTTGACTTAACACCCTGATCAGCTAATGCAGACTGATAGAGTCCAGAATCTACTAAGCTATTGACACCCATAACAAGAATGGTGTCTTCACTACCCTCTAATGACGCTGCTGTTTGCTTTATCATATCGACAAAGTGAACTGGGATCTGTGGCAAAATAGTACGAAATAGCTCATGAGCACTATTACAAGCCAATCCCATTACTTTAACATCTAAATACTGCATCAATCTTAACGTGTAGGTAGCTGTTGCATATTTGCGCAGTTCTGGAGTATCGGTTGCTTGCCACTGTTGCCCCACTTCTTCTGCTTTGTATGCTAAGCGAGAGTTACCGAAAGCAACTAACTCAATTGAATCAGAGGCACTGATCGAACCATTGATTTTCTCAATTAAATCAACCATGGCTTCATTGCCCATACCACCGATCACACCAATCCTAGTACTTCCCATCTCAACTTCCTTGCTCTATAAAAACTGTGATTAATTTACTCTAACAACTTCATAGCGTAACGATTTAGTGTAAACGTTTCCGTGAGATATTACGCACTCTACTTTTTGTTACAGATTTAATGAAGGAAAGAGAGATGGAAAGAGAAAGGATTATATTACTAGTAGATCAAAAAACGCCCCAGAACTTAGAGTTATGAAGCGTTTATCGTTATATAAAAGACGTGTTCATTGGATCTTAGTTAACACCAAAGCTAACCGTTGATTCAACTCATCGACATGATAATCGTGGCCTTCACTTTTAGCATAAAGCATCGCGTCCATAATATGGCTAGACATTTTCGCTAATACAAAAGAACTCTGTCCTTCAAGTGAAGATTCAAATTCGCTAAGACTTAATTGATCAACTGCACAACATCTCAGTTGACTGTTATATTGGGCTTTAGTGGCTTTCGTTAAATAGTGAATAGCCATTGTGATCAATAAAGAAACAGCAAGAATAATTAAGATTGGTGGCGCTAGGGACATAAGCTATACCTCCTAAGTTTCGGGAAACAGCTTGGGATATCAACCCAACCCACGGCAACATCTCTTTAAACACGGGCAGTAATTCTTATTACTACTGGAGCTTCAATGAAGAGAAAAGCCATGTTTAAAAATGTCGACTCTTCATACGATTTGTCTTCAAATTCGCGGTTATTATAATCCGTTTTAGAGAAAAAATACCCTTTTCAGTTTACCATTTTTAGTGAATTAAATTTTCAAAAACGAAAATTTGCCTATCTATTCAAAACAAGCTTAAATTCATATTTTTGCAATTTAAGACATCTCGTTCTTATTAAATGAGACAAACCAAATCTAATACATAACATAATGAAACCATTAGATTTCATACGCAATTAAAATACAATTCATCATCCTGTTCATTTCTATTCATATGCCAACAAAGAATAGTTATTCATATCGAAATTTAACAAACAACATGATTTTGTGAGCTAGTTTGCAAAATTAATTTATGAAATCAACAGTTGCATCGCAGCCATTAGCCCTATTATTGCTTAATTCAACACTCCAGTTATATTTTCGACAAATATCTTTAACAATAAGTAGACCTAGTCCATAACCTTTCTGTCCATTCTCGGCATCTGGATCAATGCCAACTCCGGTATCAGAAATAACCACGTTCGATGTATTAAGGATTATTGTGATTCTTCCTTGTTCAGTATACGTAAAAGCATTCTTTATTAAGTTTCCAAGCAATATTTTGACCGCAGGAAGAGGAGCATTAACTGTTGGTTCACCGTTTGCCACCACGTCAATTTTAACGGTTTTACCATCCAATAACTGTTGGTAACTGGATATCAATGAATGAATTAAGTCTTCCCTGATTTGCCAAGGAGTTTCAGTAAGTTGTTCATCACGAGTTAATGATAGTAAGGTCTGAACATACTCTTGCATCTCATCAACAGCGGGTAGCATTCGATTGCGTTGACGCTCAACAAATTCTGGCTGTTGTGAGTGCCCAAGTAAAGTCAGTCCCCCTTTTATCACCATAAGAGGCGTTCTTAATTCATGACTCGCAAAACGGTTAAAAGCCCGCTCTCGTTCAAGCAGATCAGTTATTTGCTGTTGGTAATCATTCAAGCTTTCTACTAATTGTACCAATTCGCGTGTTTGACCACTTGAAGGTAATTGAATGGGGGTAAAATCATTATGCGCTCGGTTTTGCAGCTGCTTAGATAGCGAAGAAAGAGGCGAGGTTAAGCGAACAGAAATACGCAATACCGCAAATAAACTGACTAACAATAGTCCTAATGTTAGTAGCATTTGATAGCTTTGCGAATCCATCATTTGCTCTTCACTACGTTCAAATATAGGATCGATATTAAAAATATAAACCTCTTGTTCCTTGCCTTGATAAGTCACTTTGGATCGCATAACAAAGTATTCAGTTTCTAACTCATCTTGACTCGGCTTATACACTTCAACCGCTTTATTAAAAGGTAAGTTCTCAGGTAGATGAATATCGCTAGGTATATTTGCTTTCCCAAAATAGAACGAGGTATAAGGGTTGTTATGTTCAAGCTCATCTTGCGGTAGGTTTTGTTGTACCGACTCTAGTGCCATATCTAGCCTATTTTGCGCATTAAACATCTCTAAATCTTCAATTGTTGATTCAAAAATAGAAAAGTGGATTGCAATAATCGCAAACGCAACAATAGAAAAATAAGTAAACGTTAACTGCTTAGCGGATTTAATCTTCATGTGAGACCTCAGGTGTAACTAACTGATACCCCACTTTTGGCAACGTTTGAATATAAGCATGCTCAAAAGGTTTATCGATTAAATTTCTAAGCTGATATAAATGACTACGTAGCACATTACTGTCTGGCTCATCATCTCCCCATAATGCTGTCACTAACTCATCTTTTGTTACCACTTGGGGAGCTCGAGTCATTAATAGGCGTAAAATAGTAAATAGTGAAGGATTCAGTGCGAATTTACAGGACTTACGATAAGCCGTATGTGTTTTTACATCTAAAGAGAGTTCACCAAACACGAGGGTGTTAGAAGCCACCATCCCGCTGCGTCGACGAGTTAACGCTTTGACTCTAGCCTCTAAAATTTCTAAATCAAACGGTTTAACTAGGTAATCGTCTGCACCGTTTTGAAAGCCAGCCAAAATGTCTTCTCTGCTATCCATGGCTGTTAGCATTAATACAGGTGTATCGATACCATAATCTCGTAGCTCACGGCACACTGTCAGTCCATCCATTTTAGGTAACATGAGATCTAAAATAATAAGATCGTAATGTTGCTCTTTTGCTAAAGCTAATCCTCTAGGGCCTGTGGCTGCATGATCGAGAACTGCGCCTTTGATTTCAAAGTAATCAAAAATAATCCCCGCAGTATCGTGGTGATCTTCAACTAAAAGAATCCGCATAGTATCTCTCTCATTGATTTATATTTATGTCGTATACCGCGAAGTTATACGCCCTACACTTCGCGGTTTGAAATAACTTAGGTATAGCATTGTCGCATAGAAAAACGTGAAAAAAACGTCGATAACCTTTTTATCACCATCTACATTTTAAGTTAATGGGGATTTTATTATGAGGATTTCCCATGACAACCATATACCACTCCCCCCCATTTTTTATGAGATCACAGCTTAATATCACTATCTTTTTCTTTCATTACACGAGTAATCCAAGTCTTGGCTCCCCTAAATAATGAATGGAAAAGATC
This sequence comes from Photobacterium damselae, assembly GCF_003026815.1. Lineage (GTDB taxonomy): Bacteria > Pseudomonadota > Gammaproteobacteria > Enterobacterales > Vibrionaceae > Photobacterium > Photobacterium damselae. Next base: position 5,882 of record NZ_PYOG01000026.1, read on the forward strand.
ATGAGAATCTTCAATAAACTTACAAAACAAACCTCTTTGGCTCATATAGCAATAATTACTGTCATCTCCACATTCATTATTCGCTTTGTAACTTTAAGCATGTACCCACTCATGGATACGACAGAGGCTAGATATGGGGAAATGGCTCGAATTATGGCAGAAACAGGCAACTGGATTACGCCAATGTTTGATTACAATGTACCATTTTGGGGTAAACCCCCTCTGTTTAGTTGGCTAAGTGCTGCAAGTATCAAGCTATTAGGCAATTCAGAATTCGCTGTTCGACTACCTCATTTGCTGGTCGGTATTCTCATTACAATAATAACTTACCTGTTCGCCAAAAAAGTACAGAAAAACAATACGGTGGCACTGCTTAGCGCAGCAATTTTAGCAACCAGTACCGCATTCATTGTTATCTCTGGTGCCGTCATGACAGACACAGCCTTAACTTTTGCGATTACACTTAGCATGGTCAGTTTTTGGCGTAACTGGCAACAACCATCTCTATTTTTCGGGCTACTATTTTTCGTTGGATTAGCCATCGGGATGCTAGCAAAAGGGCCATTAACCCTCGTATTAGTAGGAATGAGTATTATACTCTGGAGCCTGTCTGACGGTCGTTGGCGCTTACTGTATGCAAAATTACCTTGGGGATATGGTTTAGTCACCTTTCTAGTTTTAACGTTACCTTGGTATTTATTGGCGGAGTGGAAAACCCCAGGATTTTTACATTATTTTATTATCGGCGAACACTTTATGCGCTTTGTGGTTAGCGGATGGAAAGGCGATCTTTATGGAACGGCTCATGAAGAGTTAAGAGGTACTATTTGGTTATTAGCTTTATTGGCAACATTACCTTGGAGCCCCCTTTTTATTTGGCAACTGATTAAACGCCTAAAAGCAGGAGGAGATTCGAAAAGCAGTTCAGACGGATATCTAAGCTTCTTATGGTGCTGGATGTTAGCGCCTCTATTCCTATTTACTTTTGCTGGAAATATTCTTACTAGTTACGTGATGCCCAGTATACCTGCATTTGCTCTGTTATTAAGTCGATACCAGAGTGAGCAACCATTGAATAAGAAAGTTTACACTATTGGTTTTATAACACCGATACTGCTTTTTATTACCGCAATCGTATTAGGCTCGGGAGTGACAGGAAAAACTGCAGATAATCGTTTACTTACGATATGGAAACAACAACCTGAGCATAACCAAAGTGCTTTAGTATATCTGGGTAAACGACCATTTTCAGCTCAATATTATTCCGATGGTAAAGCCGTTAGATCAGAAGCAAAACCGGATCAACTTCTGGCTGACCTCAACAAATCCACTTTTATCGTTCTGAGCAATACTCAAGATAACCTTCGAGATATTCAACAATATCCAAATTGTCAACAACGGGGAAAAACATCAGAGCGTATTCTCTATTATTGTTCGATAAATTGAACACTATTTTCCCCATCATCTACAAGAGCACAATTTTCTAAATTTGTGCTCTTTTTTCTGTTTTCCAGCCAGCAGAAAAAACTCACCTCAAGACTTTTGTGAACATGATCGCACTTTTCACTCAAGAACAAACACCCAGCATATAGAACAAATTACCAGCATACAGTTATAGCGTAAAAAGATATTCTAATGATAAAGCTCGCATTAAAATTATTTTTCATTCTAACAACAAAAACATCACAATTATTTGCATAGAGATAGATTTCTGCTCCCTTCATCTAAAAATTAAATACGTTATAGTGGTTATCAGAACGTAAAAATAACGTTTCTTATTATGAGTCAAAGCCTAAATTGGCGCTAAAGTTAGTAAAGATTAACAAGGAGTTTTTCATGGCACGTCGTACTCAAAACAAACGCATTAAAGAAATCCTAAAAGGCGTAAGCAAGAAGAAATAATCACTTCTAACTAAAACATCAAATGGGCCCCTTTCAACAGGGGCTTATATTTTTATATATCTACTTATTAACTCTGTCCAATTTGAAGACATTGTGCTTTTAACCAACGGCTTAATGTTTGAATTCCCTTCTGCTTTGCTCGACTTTTCTTATACACAAAATACAAGCTATCCCCCGTAGGTAAATCGTGCATTGGGATACGAATCAAGTATTGTTGTCTTTCTTGGTCTGTCGTGAAAAAGTCATTTAAGAACGTAATGCCTTGATGGTAACGCGCAGCTTCGGCCGCTAATAACATATGACTAAAATGGCTCATTGTAACTTCTGCTGGCAGCTCAAAGCCCCCTAAACGACACCACTCATACCAATCTTGCCCCGGTTTACCATGTAAAAAAATCGTACTTACTGACAGCAAATTATGCTGCCACAACGCATCTGGTAACGGTTTATCTTTTATCTGTTGCCAAATCTGCTGACTGCAAAATGGATAAAGATGCTCATCATACAAAAACTCTTTAACAAAATTGCGCTTTGGTGGATAGGCCGTGATAAAGCAATCTGCCACTCGATCGCTAAACTCAGGTTCATCAGCCATCATATTCAGACTTAAATCAATTTCTGGATGCAATTGACGTAAGTTTTCTAGTCGAGGAATAAGCCATTTCACCGCTAACGAGCTATACAAAGCAAGCCGGATCTTACCATCTTCACCTTCTCGCAATCGTTGACTGGCTTGAGAAATTGTCTGTAGTGAATTACTGACTTCATCAAAGTATTGCTCTCCTACTGAAGATAATGTCAGCTTACGTCCTTGGCGAATAAATAGTTCTTCCCCTAAGTATTCCTCCAGTTGCTTAACCTGATGACTAACGGCGCTCTGAGTAATATGTAATTGCTGAGCAGCCAGAGAAAAACTGTTTAAGCGAGCGACTGTTTCAAAACACTGCACGGCACGTAAAGGAGGGAGTTTCATTATTAGTTCAGCTCATACTAGAGGAATTTATATCATTATACTTCATCTTAAAGATTTACTATCTCTAGCTCAGATCTCATCGTAGATATACATACATACTCAATAACACACTAGGAGGCGCTATGAACAAAAATCACTCTGTCGGTTTTGCTATGTTAATACTGATTGTAGGGAATTTGATTGCCGTGTTCTCCGATGCATTAGTGAAAACTGTTGGTGCAGATAGTCCCGTATTTCAATTTGTTTTTTTCCGTCAGTTAACGGCGGTATTAATGCTGCTACCTTTTTGTTATCGTTACTCATTGAGCAGCTTTACCTCAGGTATTAAATGGCATGCATTACGTGGCCATGTTTGGTTATTAGGTGCAATTGGAATGTTCATTTCTCTCAATACTATGCCACTTGCAACAGCTAACGCCATTTTCTATGCCGCACCATTACTGATGTTGCCACTGGCGATGTTTATCTATAACGAGAAACTAACTCGCTACTCACTCTTTGCGGCCATTTGTGGTTTTGCAGGGGTGCTGGTTGTGATTCGTCCAACAGAAATCAGCTGGTCAGCCATTGCGGCTCTGGTTGTTGCAGTCACCCTTGCCTTAAATAATTTATTGATCCGCAAGTTACCGGCAGAACAAACCGTTATTCAGACTCTATTTTTAACAAATTTAGTTGGGATGCCTGCATCACTAACTTTAGCCTTGCTTGAAGGTAAACCATGGGATTGGGGACCATTACTTACAGCAGCCGGTTCTAGTGCTCTAATTCTAATTTATGCGGGAAGCTGTGTTGTTGCTTATCGCTCAGCTGAAAGCAGTAAAATAGCCAGTGCAGAATATAGTGGTTTAATTGGAGCCGTTGGTGTCGGTATTTTGTGGTTCAATGAATTACCGGATATCTACATGCTCATCGGGACGATAATGATTGTGATACCTATCGCTTGGCTTGCCAATGTTGAGAAAAGAAAACAAAAAGTATTGGCAGCCCAAACCCAACCACTAGAACATGTAGCACCTTAAAGATATGTATAAGGCTAGATAAAACAGAGATCATGTTTTACTAACTCTACTAAAAAATGCCATTCACCGATTAAAGTGAATGGCATTTTCGTTTCATCTACTTTTAGCGAACAATTTCGAGGATTATTGGACGAGCTTGAAATTTGGAATCTTTATATAAATCAACAAACTCTTCTTCAAAACTATCGTTATACTGTTTGATAACATTAATAATTCTTGGAAGCTTACATTCTGGGATAATAAGCGGAATCATAGAATTTTCAGTTCTCAAGAGATAATCATTTTCTCGATAGTTTTTTAATATGGCTGCGTTATCAAATAAACACTGACTTTTGTATGGAACAGAACGAAAGTTGGTCATTTGGAATGATAACAATGCGGCCCCTCCCGCTCCCACAAAAGCAATGGGACCAACCAAAATAGCGGCAAATAAACAAATTCCACAGCCAACCCAAGCTGAATATCTCACTATGGTATAGGCGATTTCTGGGATAATCTGCTCTTCTGTTGAGTACATTCCATATTGATTTATAGCATAATAATAGCGCTTGTCTGAGTTTACCAAATAACGAAACCATGGTGTTAAGAAAGAACCTACAACAATAGGTACTAAAGATAACCAACTGAAGCCTAAAAGAAAAAATACTATAGCGACACCGAAAGATCCCAACAGCATGATATACATCATCTTAGTTCGAAACGAGATAGTATTGACAATCAACTCCCACTCATACACAGGGGAGGTAGTATATAAACGTTCGATTTGTTGTGCTTCATCTAAATCTAATTTTTCCATTGTGATTATCCTGCTACACCATGTCGATTACTAACAGCGTCATAAGTTATTTACTAACTAATAATAAAAGTGCTCTAGTTAATTGGAATAAGTTTAATGGCAAACAACTAGTTTTAAAGGTAGTTAACCTTAATTGATAAAAAGTAGCCGATTGCGAAACACGAACGTTTCGCAACTTTATTTTGAGTAAAATATCACATAAAAACTGAACTTTGTTACAGATAAAGATTATGGTTGTTATGCTGTAAGATAATCAATAATACTGTTGCTTAATAGTACTAGTACAACTGAATAGAACCAGACAGAACAAAATATCATAAAAACAGTAAACGCCTTTGAATTAGATTTAATTCTTTTCCTTATAAAAGGAAAAGAGAAACAATACCCTTGAAATCTTGCACCTATACTCATAAAATTTAATCGTTTATATGAACACTTATCTTTAGATAACTGTTCATCAATAAATATCATTCGTTTTTCATCGCCATAACTAATTATAATACATGCAACAAAAACAGGAACAGCGAACATTCCAACATATGGTGCAGAGTAAAATCTTACTCCAATTAAAATTTCCAGTATATTTACTTATCCATTAACGATAAAAATGGATCCACTACATACTCATGATTAACTTCACCAGCCATTTTATCCTTACGTTTTTTATTGATTAAAAAACTATTAAAATTCAATTAAAAACCATATATATAGCAATTCCAACCAGCATTGGAATAACAATGATTAACATCATTTTCTTTGTAATAAGTCTAGCCATATATATTATATAATATTTACCAAAACTTTTTTTTACAACATTCCTCCATTTTTTTACATCATCTTTAGTCATTTTATAAAAAAACTGAAAAAATCGCCAATAAATAAAAGGCACATCAATATTTCTAAGCCAACCACCAAATTTAATACTAACCCAAGGTTTGTAAATCTCAGGAGAATTCTCGACATAATATTTGTAAATATCATTCCGTTTATTTATCGTTAACAATTTCAAAATAAAAGAAAAAACCAAAGTCAATATCATTGATAAAATCATTACAGCAACAACAAGTATAAAGCACAAATATAAAAAAGGATAATTTTCGCTCAACATTAAAATAAACTCTTTCATTATAAAAACTCCTTAATTTTATTTTTTACATCTTCAATAGTTAAATCAAATACCATATACTCAACTACATCACCAATAGAATCAGTCAATTCACCACCATAGTAGCCCCATAACATAGTACCCCCGATACCAATCACTAGAGATAATCCCATTGAAGAAGGAGCTAAACTTACCGCATAAGTCATTATTGATGTACCAACCTGATAATTAACTACCAATGATGTTCCATTTTTAATAAATGCTTTTTCACAATCTTCTGTAAGAGTATTGGTATCACAAGAATCCCACATATTCATAATATTGTTTCTAGCCCCTAATAAAAATGCAGTATCACCAGCAAGTCCTAACATTCTGCTTGTTTTCATTGCATCTTTAAAAACCTTAGCGGTATTAATTGCACTGAATGATTCTGCAAAATCCGCAGTTCGATACAATTGTCGATTTCCAATATTAAACAATTCGTTAATACTTGGCACTTGAAGTTCTTTTAAGTACGAAGGTTTCCAGTATTGTTTAAAGAGACCTTTTAAATCTTGTTCTAGTAATTTTAACTCTTGTCGATAAGCTTTATATTTAGGGTGCGATTTTAAATTCGCTTTATCAACGTATTGCAGTTCCTTGTTGGCTTCATCCATAAACTGAGCAAACTGCTCTAAACGGTTATTAAAAGAGTCATGAATAATTTGATAGCTCGCTATAGCTGCTGTCGAACCCACAACAACATCGTTCCAACCAATTCCCCCTGATTCAGAAGGTGGTAACATTAATGCGGTGTGATTAACTAATGCGCTGTTTTTACCGTACCATGCCTTTTGTTCGTCATTGAGCGTCAAAAACTCTGTCATCAATTTATCCGCAAAACTCAGCGCATCCGCTTCACCTGAATGCGAGTATGTATAAGGTGAAACCACCATTGGCATTCCTGCTACTATCTGATGGAAACTGCGTTTTAAATGCGGATTCGTTCGTAAGATATGATCAATAACCGTCTTATCTTTTGAATGGTAAGTTTGTTGTGCAAAATCTTCGATGCTGATGTCTTCGTCCATAATGACCAGATACACATCGTTCACATCATCCGTTGATTCAACGTAATGAATCGGCCACCAATTCCACACATTATTTGATAATCCAAGTTTGCTCACCTCTGGCAACCATATCATGTTATCTATTCGCTCTTTTTCGTGCTCAATCAAGGCCGTAAACCTTGGCTTGTTCACTTTCTCGACCAATTTAGGTAAGAACGCTTTTTCACTCGACTTCACCGCCCATTCGCTTTCATGCTGTGCGATCACCGTCTTTTCACTGTTCCAATCCATAAGATTACGCAGAATATCAAATCCTGAGGTTCCCTGTTTCCCCGTATGAGCACTGAGTTGTTGAAAGAAAGGGGATGGCTCATCCAAATCTAAAAAACCATCACATCCTGATATATCAGACAGCACAAAGTAAGGGTTCTCTTTATCTGCCTCTCCAAGATACATATCAATGAAAAATTGAGGTGGTTTTTCGTTAGAAAATAACTCAAAGTGTACTTGATGGCGAACGGTCACTGGTGGTTTATTCTCTTCAGCATTCGCCACATCGTAACGACCTAAATAACCAATGGCATCCCCCCCACTAATTACTAACGAGGAGCGAGTTCCAAAGCAATGAAGCGAATTCAGAGCCACCGTATCAGCCTGCACAACCTCTATAAATTCGTCTTCGACACAAACCCAAACCTCACGGGCTAATTGCCCAGAACTATTCTTAACTGGAGTTGTTGGATCTAGTTGACAGCGCGCCATAAGCCGCATTTTCCCATTCAACTTCTGTAAGCTGCAATCTTGAGTCTTATCAAATCGAAGTAACGTATCTTTCGGTAAGTGAAATGCCACCGCTCCGGCTTCTAATTCACCTTGAGTGTTATTCTTGGGATCACTACGCCCACAGAGCCCCTCTGTACGGGTTCGCGCAATCACTTTCGTTAAGAGCCAATTTGGGAGCTGATACGAGTCTGCGTATGTATCAAAAAAGGAGCTACTCGATTCGTATTTTCCTGTCACAAACCATACCGTTTCTTCACTGTCTAACAGTTTATAAGCGTGCATGAGGTAATCCCCACTGCGCACAGGCTCTAAAGACAGCGCTTTCACTCGACTGCCACGTTTTAAAGAACGAGGAGGTTGCCATAAGTCGGGCTCAATCCACGCTTTATTATCGTGCAATAAAGCTTGATATTGCTCTGCATCACCAAGAAAACGACGCCGTATATCACTTGGGGGACCGTCCTTCTCTACCGCCAACCAAACAGTCTTTTCTACCCATTGACCTGACGATGTGCGGATTACCGTAAAAGGTTTAAACGCATACCCATTTTGCTTTACGATCTCTTCGTTGGTCGCTTCAATGATCGTGCCTTTATCTAAAGAGACAGACTCCCCTGTCACCTCAAGTATCTTCGCCGATTGTGAAGTGCGTAAGCGATAACGAGGGTGTTCAGATACTTCTCGGTGAGGTGAGCAAAGTGGCGCTAAATGCATATACAACGCATAGAACGTAAAGGTTTCCTCGGATTGCTTAGGATTGGCAACCGTATGCTGAATCAAACAAAAATCGGAACTGTAATCCAACGTCTGACCTTCAAACCTTGAATGCTGATAGGTATCGCTGATCCGACAAGCAACCACAACGCCATCTGCGATAGCTTGCAGCGGAGACTCATCTTTTAACCATGGGGCGTTATTATGAGAAACATGGACTCCACCATGCCAACATAAATTACTCGCATTAAAACCGAAGTGTCCTACAGACTCTTTTTGTAAGACGGATTCAAATGCTTTTTGGCTAGGATATGGAGAGCCATTTTTTTGATTAAATGGATAAAGGAACATCTTGAATCACTCAATAATTAGCTAGAAAAACGAAACTTAGATAAGAAATCATCTTGGTTATCTGATTCTTTCAACAATGCATTCTGAGCTTCTTTCGTTGGGGCTATATTTGATGACTGCACTTCAGTAATCGTCTTAGCAGGCTCTACTCCTCCCGGCAGTAACGGAGCACTTCCAGCATATCCCGAACCAGAGCCAGCACTGCCTCCTGAGTTTAAGTTGATCTTAGAACCCACAATAGAGACACCAGAGCCATCAATTTTGACAAAACTACCTCCCGCTTTTAAGGTGAGCTCTGCGTCAGACTCAACAACAATTTTACTGCCGCCTTTGAGGTGTATTTCTCGGCCAGCATCAACCAATAAGCTATTACCTTGCTTCAAATGGCTTGATGCATCGGTAACAATCGTTTTATTTCCTTTGGTATGACTACGAGACTCACCATCAACGGTTAAATGGTCATTGGCTTTGATGTGAGTAAAACGCTCATTAGCAACATCAAGGTGGAGATCGTGTTTGATGTCATCTTTACGGTCATTCTCAACCAGCAGATTCATATCCTTTTGTGCATGGACATAAATCTCTTCTTTACCTGCTTGATCTTCAAAACGTAATTCGTTGTAACCGTCACCTTGGTGGGTTTCTGTTCGCAACACCGTTCGGGTTTTATGAGCAGGGAGTTCATAAGGCGGCTTATTGGTCGCGTTATAAGTACGACCCGTAATAATTGGCTGATCTGGATCCCCTTCAAAGAAATCCACAATGACTTCATGCCCAACACGAGGCAGCGCCACCATACCATATTGAGTTCCCGCCCAGCCTTGGGAGACTCGTACCCAACAACTGGCATTATCATCATTGTTAGAATAACGATCCCATGGAAACTGAATTTTGACTCGACCAAACTCATCACAATAAATTTCTTCGCCTTCAGGGCCGACAACACGAGCAATTTGAGGACCATCGACACAAGGTTTTGCATTAAATGGCGGTCGCCAAGGTTTGTGTCCCGGTATCACCACAAATTCATTGTTATAGGTTGTGACACCATGACCGCCCGCTTCTTCTAGCGCTTGAGGCTGAGTACCGTGATGTTTTATTTCAACTAACAACCAATCACGATTGCACGCATCATCACTGTGATCTTGAAGTACAAACTTAGAACCAGCTAATAAGATTTCCAGATTACTTTTTGCTTGGGCAGTTTCCGCATCTCGGCGCAGAGACTCTAAACGAAACTGAGTAAAGGGCTTGCCACTCTCATCATTTTTATAACGACCGGGATAGTCATATTGTTCATAAATGGCTTGCTGATAAGCCGCTTCTTTGGCTTGCTCTGTGAGCAAAAAACTGTAAGCCGGATTTTTGAAACTGTAATCTTTTAATTGTGCAGATGACGGACGGATTTGTGCCATTCGCTTAAATTGACGCACAAAAGGCAATGGGCTGGAGCCACCGCTTAATCCGTTATAGGCCACGGGCTCAGGTAACATCGCCACATTTTGAGTATCATCGGTGAAGATCACCGTATTTTTATTACCTTTGTGGCTAAATGAGAAGAAAATACCTTCTTCTGCGGCGATACGTTGTAAAAAGGCTAAGTCCGTTTCACGATATTGAACACAATATTCACGTTGCGGATACTGACGGGCTAACGCAAAAGCATAATCTTGTACATTCATCTCTTGCAGTAAAATAGAGATGATTTCAGGCACCGTTTGAGTTTGAAAAATACGGCTATTATGACGTAGAGCTAAGCGCCCTATCGGCGGGATCATCTGTACTTGGTATAGCGTATGATGATGTCCCGTATCGCCTTGAGAAAATCCCGCAACAATACCAAACCACTGCTGTTTTAATTCGCCTTCACGCCATACCGATAAACAGCAATTGCGATCCACGGTGTCATTTGGGCTTAGCGATGGGTTACGGCTGGCAAGGTCAATAGAAAAGGAAAAAGGAAGGGACAAACCATCACTTCCTCGAAATTCAGTCACAGCAAATGTTGAGGCATCGAGCCCTTCTACCGTGAAGGTAAATTGTAATCCACTAGCCATAGCGACGTTACTCGTTATTGTATACCCAAGTGACTTCAAGATGCAGGATTCAGAGCGTTGTCACTGATTCAAGTTCAAGACAAACAATGCAGTGTAATAGCTCGCTATTTCCAAATTGTTTGACGATGAAATTGTGTCTGTGACACGCTCCCAAAGGGCGAGTTAATTTGCTTCACATACTACGTTAACGATTTTTAATTTAGAGCCACTAGATCTTCAAATCGTTGCCTTGCCTGTAAACCAAATTATTCTCGCTGAACCTCGCATCTTGAGGTTACTTGGGTATATTATTATTCGTTGTGATAATGGTGATTAAGCACGGAAGGAAAAGAAAGACACCACACCCAAAAGTGAGGCGCATTCCTCAAACTTGTGCGATTACGCTTCTAGCGGTGCACGCCAGTCGTCAGCACCAGAAGTACCTGAGATAGTGTGATCCCAGTTGATCTTACGGTAGGCCATAGACACTTCAATAAGCTGAGTGAAATCTGCTTTTGATGGATCTTGGCAATGAGGCATGTGAGTGTTGATATCAACAATGGTTGCGTCAGTCAGCGTTGTTGTGAAGTAATGCTCTTGCTTACCCTCAACAGAAGTACGGTACCACTTCAGCTCAACTTTTGGCAGCATTTCACCAGAAGCCAGTGAGTTGAACATGAGTGGAACGGCTTTATTAAGCGCGACTGTAAACTTAAATGGCTTATGTACGCGTTGACCCGCTGGCTGACCTGATTGAGGATCCGTAGGAACGGTAACGATGTGCTTGAATTCTTGAACAAGCATCTGGTCTTCATGACCTTCAACATAGATGTTACCCACAGAATCAGCAGTAAATGCGCCAGCTGTAATGTTGCCCTGAGTTTTACCTTGGATTGAAATATAACAAGGAGTTGGCATGGAAAATATCCTTCTAATTTTATTGTTAAATGTTAAATCGGCATTTTTTGCCTACGTATTAAGTGCAGGATGTATGCCAACTTAGACAAAAATTTAACTCATTGAATAAAAAGGAATTTAATTTTAAATATATTTGAGAAGATTTTTTCTGGGCAAGATCTTGCTCAGAGGCGGGCAATAAGTTGCCCAGCGAGCAAGATCTTGCCCGATAAAAAACAATATTTAACAAAAATAAAACAATTATTGTAACAATAACCAGATAAATTAAACGCTCTTAGATAAAAACAACAATGCCACTGAGATCGCTCCCAGTGGCATTGTCTGTTTTACAGTGACGATTTCTGTAACTTATTTACTAAGTAACTTACCAGTTAAATAAGCGGTTAAAGAAACCTTCTACTTGCTGCTGTGCTTCTTGTACATGCTCTTTTACTTGTTGTTGAACAGGCACACTACAATCCATTTTAAGATCGTTGTTTGGATCCCAAACGGGTAGTCGAGTAGTACCTGTACAACTTTGCTGATATGTACCATCTGGCATTACATCATAATTAAAACCAGTAATATTAGCAGGAAGACGCAGTTCTAGAGGCTCTGGGCCACGACGCTTAATGTAATCTTCATAAAGACGTAGAGCACCTGTTGAACCAGTTAGATTCGCACTCTTATTATCATCACGTCCCATCCAAACAGCAACCACTTCACGGCCATCTGCGCCAACAAACCAGCTGTCTTTACCTTGGTCTGTTGTCCCTGTTTTACCAGCTAGATGCATATTTGGATACATTCTGCCCAACGAACGAGCCGTACCTTGTTTTACTACTTGCTGCATATCATAAGTGGTTAACCATGCAGCTTGAGGCGGTACTACTTGAGCCGCTTTTGGCCAGTTTTGATATAGTACATCACCTTTTTCATCAACAACGGCATTCAGCGCGGTTAATGGCGCTTTAGCCCCTTCATTGGTGATAGTCTGATACATTTGAGCCACTTGAAGTGGAGGCAGAGCAACAGCACCTAATAAAATAGCTGGCACATCAGGAATATCATTTGCGTCAACACCAAGAGTAACCATGGTCTTAATCACATTCTCAACACCCAATGCCATACCTAAGTTTACCGTAGGTACGTTCATAGATTTTGCCAAAGCCAAGAATAATGGAACCTGACCACTAAATGTGCGGCTATAGTTACGAGGTTTCCATACATCACCGTTCGGCAATTTAATCGACAGTGGTTTATCTTCAAGCGTTGTTGCCAATGAATATTTCTCTGGCTGAGCCAAGGCAGTAAGATAAATCGCAGGTTTTACGACAGAACCAATTTGACGCTGAGCATCAATTGCTCGGTTATAGCCAGCGTAACCCGGATTACTACTGCCTATCATGGCACGAATTTCACCCGTTTTACGATCAGCAATCACCATCGCAGTTTCAAGATCTTTGCCTGCACGTTGCTTCTCAATGATCGGAATCATCTTCTTCACCGCTTGATCAGCAGCATCTTGCGACTGAGGATCAAGAGAAGTGAATAGACGTAAACCTTCACCAGATTTAAATGCATCACCTACTTTTTCTTCAAGCTCTGCACGGATCTGACCAAAATAAGCAGGCTGGCGTTTTGATAGCTCACCTTTAGCTTGAATATCAAGAGGCAGCTTGATGGCGTCTTGATACTGCTCTTGGGTAATCACATTATTGTCAGCCATCAGCTTAAGAACAACATTACGACGCTCTTTAGCACGCTCTGGATAGCGCCAAGGATTATAATATGAAGGCCCTTTAACCAGACCAACCATAAGAGCCATCTGATCAATACGTAGCTCAGACAGAGGACGACCAAAGTAGTAACGAGACGCTAAAGCAAAACCGTGAATACCATGGTTACCATTTTGAGCTAGATACACTTGGTTCATATAGGCATCAAGAACTTCTTGCTTGCCGTAACGCGCATCAATGATGATCGCCATGTACGCTTCTTTTGCTTTACGCCATAAACTACGCTCACTAGATAGGAACATATTTTTCGCTAGCTGCTGAGTTAAGGTACTACCACCTTGAACCGTATGACCCGCTTTAATATTAGCGATAAAAGCACGAGCAATACCCACCAGCGAAATACCATCATGTTCATAGAAATGACGATCTTCTGTTGCGATCAAGCCGTTAACTAGCTCTTTTGGCATTTTATCAGCAGGAACATAAATACGCTGCTCAGGGGTACGCGACTCCAGCATACCTAGCATTTTAGGGTCCATGCGAAGGAAGCCCAGTTCCTGATTTTTATCAAGGTCAGTGATTTGCTTAATGCTGTTACCATCAAAGGTTACTGCAACATCACGCGCACCCTCTGCCCCTTCTTTAAACTGGAATGGACGACGTACAAACTCAATTCGCCAACCATTAGCAGAATACTCACCGCTCTCATCTGGCTTTTTCACTTTGGTGTAGTGAAGTACGCGCAACTCGTTAAGTAAGTTCTTATAAGAAATTGGCGAACCAGGCTGAAGCGTTAGCTCACGAGCATACACCACAGATGGCAACTTCCACAGCTGGCCAGATGAAAACTTAGCGGTCACTATTTCATTGAGTTGATGCCCAACGTACACAGCACCGGCACCACCAACAAGCGCAGCGGCAATCAAGCTACGAAGTAATACTTTCTTCAGCTTTGATGGCTGCTTAGTATGTTGACTATCCTGTTCGGGTAGTCCTGATTGTGAATTATTTGACGTCATCGTTTCTCTACATCATGAGTTTGTCTTCGTTTGCACTCTACGATTTTTGTCTCGTAAAGGAAACACTAACGGCTCATCCTATATTTGCTAAAAAGTACTTTAACTTAAGCTACATTAATCGATTTATAAAATAAGATGTCATTCTTATGTCAAAGCTATAAATCATATATATCCTAAATGATCACTAAAAACCGAAAACTTAGGTATACTTTGCAGTGAAATTAGAACGAGAGTGACTATGGAACGAGATTATACCTTAAATTGTCTGCTTACGATGCCACGCCATGAGCTTGAAGAATTTAGCTTACGTGTACTAGGCCGAATGGTATCGGAAGAAGAGATGCAGGAACTGTTTACTTTTGAACAAGAAGAAACAGAAAACGAAGAGCGCTTAAAATCTGCGCAATTTGATGCAATGTTACGTATGACCGCCATTGCGCTAAGTGAAGTCAATGAGGCGTTTGCTCATACTGACAATGCAAAACAAAATATTGAACGTATGACTCGCCTACTTTTATGGCACTTCTACGCAATGTCGTTTCAACTTGAAGAAGCAGTCACACTAGAGCAGCATTGTGAAGAAGTCGAAAAGATTCTTCAAAATCCAGCAAAGAATGCTTTTGAGTGGGTTCAAACGCTGACCGAGCTGCTACACCGCTACGCATCTTTATCTGGTTTCTCTGAGCCAGAAGAAAACAAATAAAAAGAAAACCGCTTATCTCTTATGTCATCATCGATAACGTAATGCTCGATAGGCACGTCTGAGATTAAGCGGTTTTTTAACATTCTATATCAAATGTTATTAATAAATTTACGCCTAAAACGTTACTTTTGTTTTGGACGGAAAGGTTTAATAACGTCTTCATTACAGACTAAGAATGGGCCTTCCATCAGATCAATACAGTATGGAATAGCAGGGAATACAGCGTCCAAACATTCACGAATGGATTTTGGCTTACCAGGAAGATTCACAATCAAGCTGTCACCACGAAGACCCGCTGTTTGACGAGACAAAATCGCTGTTGGAACAAATTTAAGTGATTCAGCACGCATTAACTCACCAAAGCCAGGCATCATGCGATCACACACAGCTTCTGTCGCTTCTGGTGTCACATCACGCTTTGCTGGACCCGTACCGCCAGTGGTTACAACCAAACAACAGTTCTCTTCATCTGTCATCTTAATTAAAGTTGCTTCAATCACATCTTGCTCATCAGGGATCACTTGATAAACAGGTTCCCACTCCGACGTTAAGTAGTCGTTTAGCGTATCAATAATAGCTTGTCCTGAAATGTCTTCATATACACCAGCACTTGCGCGATCACTAACGGTTACGATACCAATTTTGGCTTTAGTCATGGTTTATCCCTTATAAGCTCTTATCTTAGTTTTATTACATCTTATAGTTCAGGCGGAGAATGTCACGGTATTAGCACCATCTACGTACTTTTTTACAGTATTCGCTGTACTCTTGACCAAACATCGCCCTCAATACTTCCTCTTCTGGCGCAATCTGTAAATACGAAATCAAACCAATAAATACAGGAAGAACCAAAAATGGACTATAGGTTCCTGAATAGATCGCCGCAGCCAATAAATACAGCGCCAAACTTAGATACATCGGATTACGAGTAAACTGATAAATTCCTGACGTGACCAGCTGCGATGTCCGCTTTGGGTTTCGAGGATCTAACGTTGTTTTTGCTTTAGAGAACAGATAAACCGCAGAGAATCCGGGAATTGAACCAATAAAGCAGATCGCTATGACTACGGCGTTTTTTAACGGAAAATCAAAGTAACCTAATGGAGCATAGTGCGAAACCAATGCCATCGAAACAAGGGCCAGAAGCAGCCAAATAGGAGGAGGGACTTTTAAAGACATAAAAACGTTCCTTTAGGTTTGAGTCAAAGGTATCATCAGCACCGACTCAAGCGCTACGAATAGTGTTTAGAGTATATACCCAAGTTATCGACCGAGCCCATCATAAATGAAGCAACTCAAGTACCTACAAGGTTATCCACCTCATCTACTCGAACAAGTACAGCGTCTTATTGAGCAAGATAAACTCAAAGATTTACTACTTAAGCGCTATCCTAAGCCACACACAATCACAACAGAAAAAGCCTTGTACGATTTTACGATTGACCTAAAAAATCAATATATTAAAAAATCAGCACCGTTGAGTAAGGTAAATTTCGATAACAAAATCAATGTGGTAAATCACGCTTTAGGTTTACACACTTTTGTCTCTCGAGTGCATGGTAATAAGCTGAAAGCAAAGAATGAAATCAAGATTGCAGCCTTGTTTAAAAATGCACCCTTGCCGTTATTGCGTATGATTGTGGTACATGAATTGGCTCATATTAAAGAGAAGGAACACCACAAAGCATTCTACCAGCTATGCTGTCATATGGAGCCAAACTATCATCAGTTAGAATTTGATACCCGTTTATATCTTACTCAGGTCGAGTTTTTTGGCCCTGTGTACGAGTAATGGAGTACAGACTAGTATCTTAAAGTCATTTGGGTATAATGCGCTCAATATCACCGTGAGATGAGATAACATGCAACAGAATGAATTTGAAGTGTTGGTAAAAGAGCTAGCACAAAAAGAAACCATCACTGATGTTCTTAATGCACTAAGTGCTGTTGAAGAAGAAGAGATCGCACAGGCTGCTGAAGATCTTAAAGGTCATTTTTGTCTAGCTGAAATCGAAGGCGAAAAGCGTATTTATCATGTATTCACTCAAGAAAACGAAGCAGGCGAAGAGCAAGAGTTCGTTGAGTGGGTTATGAATGAAGGTGAAGAAATGCTGAAGTTTGCGGCATGGTTCTTCTACACTAACTTCGAAATTAAGCAACGTGATACTTATCAAGCAGCTGGCCGTACTTACCAACAGCCTAAACGCGCTTAATTAGAATAAGTCTGACTTGCAAAAGCCAAATTTCAAAAACCTTAGTTGAGAGATCAACTGAGGTTTTTTCTTTTACCCCCAAAACACAAATTCCGCTCAAACAGCGATAATCACTAACATCCGAACTTTTTTTCACATACAATAGTTAGAGATTAATTCTAACAAGGTAAAACGATGAAAATTTGTGCCGTTGAGCTACGTAGCAATGAAGCTGTGATCTGTCTACTAACGCTAGAGCAAGGTGTTTTTGGTATTCCTGAATGCCGTACTCAAAAATTCATCATGGACGATGCTTGGGATAACCAAAAAATGCGTGATTTCCAATTCGCATTTAAGAAACTACTAGAAGATTACCAAGTAGATAAAGTTGTTATTCGCTCTCGTGAAACTCGTGGTAAGTTCGCAGGTAGCGCAATTGGTTTCAAACTAGAAACTGCTATCCAGCTAATAGATGGTTTAGATGTAAGCTTTATGTCTAACAGCGACATCAAACAGAAGCTAAAGCGTAACCCAATGATGATCGAGTTCCGTGCAACCGGTCTACGCCAGTTCCAAGAAGCGGCATTTACAACTGCTTATGCATTCCTAAGCAAGTAAGCCTCCTTTTTAAAGGCAGCCTATTTTTCTTACTTAGAACTTTAGGCTGTCTTATTCTCCAATTATCCCTTCTTCTTACATTAAAGTTGCTCTCCAATTCAACATAGTGCTACTTCACTGGTCATAAATGCGTTAAGATGCCCTCCTTTTATTTTACCTAGATCATCAATTACCCATGACAATTGCTACAGCACTAACCAGCTTTACAGAACTTGCCCTAATTCAGCCTTTACTCGCTCGTGTAACCGAGTCGGGATACCAGCAGCCAACACCAATTCAAGGACAAGTAATTCCGAATGTATTAGCAGGACGTGATGTAATTGCAGGAGCCAATACGGGTGCAGGTAAAACCGCGGCATTTGCGCTTCCTATCTTACAAGAGCTTTATTCACAGAAGCAGTCAGACCAAACTCATGGTCGTCGTGGTAACTTTGTTTCTGCACTTGTTTTAGTACCGACTCGTGAACTGGCTCGACAGGTTGCTGACAGCATCACTTCGTACTCTGCTCATTTTAATGGGGCGATTAAGACTGCTGCTGTATACGGTGGTGTTTCCACTAATGCTCAGATGCTAGAGCTACGTCATGGTGCAGATATTTTAGTTGCGACACCTGGTCGTTTACTTGATTTAGTTGATCACAATGCAATCAAACTTGATCGCGTTAAAACCCTAGTCCTTGATGAAGCCGATCGCATGCTTAGCCTTGGCTTTACTGAAGAGCTAACAAACGTTCTAAATCAGTTGCCAAAGCAGAAACAAACACTGCTATTTTCAGCTACATTCCCAGAACAGGTTCAGTCGCTAACTCAAGATCTACTGAATAACCCAGTAGAAATCCAAATTCAAAGTGATGATGCTAGCACCATTGAACAACACGTATACACTGTAAATAAAGGTGAAAAAACTGCAGTTCTGGCTCATCTTATTAAGCAGAATCAATGGCGACAGGCGCTAGTATTTGTTGCAGCAAAAAACAGCTGTAAACACCTCGCTGAAAAACTACA
Organism: Photobacterium damselae; assembly: GCF_003026815.1. Taxonomy (GTDB): domain Bacteria; phylum Pseudomonadota; class Gammaproteobacteria; order Enterobacterales; family Vibrionaceae; genus Photobacterium; species Photobacterium damselae. The sequence continues at coordinate 24,783 of NZ_PYOG01000026.1, forward strand.
TAAGCGTGGTATTGAAGCTGAAGTTTTCCATGGTGATAAAGCACAAAGCTCTCGTACTCGTATCATTGAAGATTTCAAATCAGGTAAAATTGAAGTCTTAATTGCAACCGATATTGCTGCCCGTGGTCTAGATATTGAAAAACTTCCTGTCGTTATTAACGTTGACTTACCTCGAAGCCCATCCGATTACATGCACCGTATTGGTCGTAGTGGCCGTGCTGGTGAAGCTGGTTTAGCGATCTCTTTGATTGATTATGAAGACTTCCATCACTTCAAAGTTATTGAGAAGAAAAACAAAATCCGTCTTGAGCGCGAGCAAGTTGCTGGCTTTGAGTTTGATGAAGCCAAAGCGAAAAAGATGCTTGATGTGAAAAAACCTATGGCCAAACCAGAAGGTACAGGCAAGAAAAAACGCAAAAAGAAACAAGCAGCCCAGCAAGCAGACGTTTGGTTGAAGAACTCTTAATTTTCTTGAGCTTAATAAATCACATAAAAGGCAGCAGTGGCTGCCTTTTGTATAAATAACAATTTGATCAACCGAAGCAAAAAATAAGGTATGGTGATGTGTCACTGTGGTTTTTCATCACCCTATATATTTCTTAATAAATAAGAGCTAACCCAATGTCTAACATCGTTCAGTTTTCTGCGTTTAGTAATAAGAAAAATAATGCGTCTTCTCCAGCCACGCAGCTAAGTCCTAAAGAATTGAGAGAGCAAGCCGCATTAGAGCAAGAAAATCACTGTTACTTTTGTGGGACTCATAAAGACTCTAAAGATCTACATTGGCTGATTAAGGTTGGATTCAAACCCAAAACTCATGTTATTTGCAATGCCTGTACTTCAGATGCTAAGTCAAATTCAATGGATGATTTACGGATAATTCTTGCATTGAAAGCAATGAACTTTAAAACCATTAAGCTAAAACAATATCTAGAATTACGAGAAAACGGTGTTCAGATAGAGGGGATTCGCGAGTATAAATTCTACTTTGAAACAGTATGATATTTGGTCATCTTACAAACATAAAAAATGCGCCCCTTTAAGCGCATTTCTATACCCGTCAACAAAGTCTGATCCTATTCAACAATTAACGTTGTGATCTGCCCTTTATGACGAAAATGTTTAATACGTGTGTTACCAATATTAACGTAAGAAACATTCTGCTTGCGGCTCAACTCTAATCGACTTAGCGGATTATTACTGACGTTCACCACTTTAATATCATCATTATCGCTTACATCTAAATACGCAAGACGATTACCTTCAAGGCTAACAACCTTCAAATTTTCATTATCACTGATATCAAGATGCTGCAGTTTATTAAACGCCAGATCTAAAGTTTCTAAATTCTGAAAGTTAGTAATTTCACTTGCAGAAGTAATACCATAATGAGAACAATCAAGCTCAGTAAACTGACTGGTATCAGTTATCCCTTTTTTTAAAACACACGCCTTAAATTTAGGGTCTTTAAATGGAATTTCATACACACTTGCATAATGCTGTGCGCAACCTGACAGCCATAAGCTACACGCAGCGATCCCGACCCAGCCCAGTTTTGTTCTCATACTAACCTTATTACTCATTTCTTAGTGGTCTAATAACCGATTCTAATCCTTCGACCCTAAATTCAAGCGCAAGTGCCATCAGCAAGCCTAGTTCACCTTCAGGAAAGCCTTTTTTCTGGAACCAAAGCAAATACTCTTCTGGTAGATCGATGATCACTCGGCCACTGTATTTACCAAATGGCATCTTAGTATTTGCTAATTTCACCAAATGTTCTTTATTAAACATCACTTAGCCTGCTTGCTGTAAATTAGCCGTTAAACACTCAGCCACCACTTGTTTTAACAAGAAAGTTTCACGTTCAATAGACAAACCTTTTTTGTCACTTTCTTGAATGGTTTTTTCGTTGTGAGCAATAGCGTCAAAAATATTGATCCATACCGGACGCATACCATTTTTCACTTCATAATCTTCTAGTCGAGTTTGACCTAACTGACGATCGATTTCACAAGTAAAACAGTATGACTCCATATGAACAATATCAAAATCTGGTTTATACCAAGGACGGTATTCTTCATATAGACCAAACTCTTTAATGTTACGTATATTTTGTGCGCCAGTCTCTTCTTCAAGCTCTCGGATCATCCCAGCCACAATATCTTCACCAGCATCCACACCACCGCCAGGCAGAGAGTAATCATGATAGCGCTCGGTGTACAATAATAAGATATCTTCACCATCTAGAATGATGGCACGAGCAGCTAAACGATGAAACATAGAGCCTGATAAATCGGTAAGATCTGGATGAGTTGTTGAGCGAAGTAAGCGCATGATGATTGAATTCTAGTAAATAATAAGGCTCGGCATTGTACCTAGGGTTAGCCTTGAGCTCAAATGCTCTCTCTCTTTTCTCCGCCCAAAAATATTTTAATAAACCGCAGCGGTAACACTATTCTGATAAGGCTTGGTTCATCCGATTTATCACATTCAAAGTCGCAGAACCGTTGTAGAGTCCCAACGCAGTTAGAATACAATTTGCCCCTAAATAATGGCGATGATAAAAAGTATTTTGAGTATCAAAAAAGGCAGAGATCCCAGTCTTTATCAGTTTCATTTTTGCCGACCAAGGGCGCTTTAATTGCCACTGAGAGATCGGGGCTTGGATAATATTGTCAGCAAGATCACACGGCTCATGACCTGGATATACTTGCCATGGTGAGCATAATGCATCTGGTAAATATGTCCGCACCCATGTCATATAAAATTGATGCTTTAATAATAACTGAGGCGGAATGCGATGAATGACATCTAACAGAGACTTGGCATAAAAAGGAAGATAAAAATCAAGACGATAGATGTCCATATCTTCATACGCTGAAACTAAATGCTGATGCTGATCGTTTTCCCATAAAAATAATTGGTACGCTTTAAAAAGATCAACATTGGCATATTTTGTGAGGCAAGCAATGATGGTTTTACGCAATTGCTGTTGAAGTTCAGCCGCCCCTTTAACAAGACGCTTGGGTATATACGCTTGCTGTAAATCGATATAAGCATCAGCAACAGCTTCTACACTACCCGATTCACACGCTTTAGCAATATCATCACTAAAGTACACCATACCTAAGCAGACACTCCCACCATTCCCCGACCAAAACAGTCTGGGACGCTCTACCTGCTGATAAAAACTAAAGTTCAAACGACGCCAATATTGACCTAAGCGATATTCCACACTAACAGCTTGAGTATCTTCCACTTCTATCTGGCGCAATCGAATATGACGAGTGTGAGCATATTGACTGGCATAAATATCATCTTGACTATTAGCTCTGGAAAAGTTGATACACTCAATAACCGTTCCCCGTTGATGTAACGCTTCCACCAGAACCCTAGAATCAAGACCTCCTGATAAAGTGCTCACCATATTATTATCTGATTTACGATATTTATTGAGAACCGATGAGAAAGTCTGCTCAAACAGAGACAATGCACTTTTTTCATTCAGTAACTGAGGCTGATAATCGCCCCAATTAAATCCAGTTTTTATAGATATACCCGAAAGATTGATGGTGAGTTGCTCCCCAGCTTGTACACTTCGCACATCTTGATAACGTGTTTTTCCCGCCAATGGGAAGCCTATAGTTGCAATCTCACTGATGGCATTCATATCCACGGTTAAATTCAAACCAAGCTTTGGATAAATTCGCTGACAAGAGCTGAATATAACCATTTGATTAATTTGCAGGTAATACAAAGGACGTAAAGACAAAGAATCAAAGCATACTGTAAGTTCTCGCTCAATTTTGTCATATTGCAAAGCGGTATAAGTTCCATCGGCTTTTTCTAGTGAGCGAGCCGATACACCATGAGAGAATAGATGGTTGGTATCTTGCGTTAAAGAAGCACTAATAAAAGTGTGACCTAATATGGTGGTTAACCGTGTATGATCTTCAGCCCAACTGGCTTCATGATAGCAACCTAGATCAACACGACAAAGATACAAATACCCATCGGTATATTCATAACGCGTGTCAGTTGCTCGTCGAGAAATGTGAGTTCGAATAAGATCTTCAATCCCATCAACAAATTCAGGATCGGTTTTATCTGGTTCTAATAAAAAAAATCCTGCAATAATACTCATCACATACTCACTTTGCGAAGACTCAATGAAATGCAGCAAGTTTTACGCCAAAGAAAAAGGCCCAGACAATGATTATCTGAGCCTTCTTAATTTTATGAATGAGTTAACAATTATTGAGCAGATTTTTGCTCTTGTTCTTCCTCTTCTTTTTCTGCCTGAATCTGTTCAACAACATCATCATAGCCTTTTGGCGGCGGCGTCCATCCTCGCTCAGATTTTGAATGACGATCGCCACGTTCGCGTTTCATTGCTTCACTTAAAGCGTCTTCTAACTGCATAAACAGTTCACGATAAGATGCGTTGAAACGATCATCTTCTGTGCTCTCTTTCCATGTCTGGAACAAAATATCTTTGCTTTGCGCTTCAGTCTCAACAAAAGCGGCTTTTTGCTGCTCTGCTTTAAACGGGTGAACCCCCATCTCTTTTAATACTTCAGTACCTAGAGCTAATGCTGAACGATAGGTTTCACTGATCACATAATCAGCACCTGCATTTCTTAACGAGTAATGGTGCCCTCGGTCGTATGCACGAGCCAATATTTTCACTTTTGGATAAGTATGTTTTACATGTTTAACCAAATCGATAGCGCGCTCTTTGTCATCTATAGCAACAACAAATACTTTCGCCTCAGCAATCCCAGTACTGTGAAGTAGATCATCTCGGGTAGCATCACCATAGAAACTTTTAATTCGAATTTGGCGCATGTTTTCAATTAGGCCTGCATCATGATCAAGCACTACCGTTTTAATACCATTTGCCACTAATAAACGGTTAACGATCTGACCGAAACGACCAATACCAGCAATAACAACCGTCCCTTCCTCATCAATCGTATCTGCTTCGCGATCATTAATGGATTCGGCAAAGCGCGGTTCAATCACTCGATCAAACAAAATAAATAACCCAGGGGTTAGGAACATGGACAGAGCGACAACCAGCGATAAGGTTTGGGAGATCTCAACCGGTAACACATGATTTTGTACGGTATAGCTTAGTAACACAAAACCAAATTCACCCGCTTGCGCCAAACTTAACGCAAACAACCAGCGATCACGTCCTTTCACTTTAAAGATAAATGACAGCAGTAATAGTACCAGAGCTTTAATTAACATCACGCCAAGTGTCATGCCAATAACAATACCAAACTGATCAAATAGAACATTAAAGTCGATGCCTGCACCCACAGTAATAAAGAACAAACCAAGTAATAGGCCTTTAAATGGCTCAATGTTTGACTCTAATTCATGACGGAACTCACTGTTAGCAAGTACGACACCAGCAAGGAAAGTACCAAGAGCGGGAGACAATCCAACCAGACTCATTAGCGCCGCAATACCTATCACTAACATAAGCGCAGTTGCGGTAAAGATTTCTCTCAAGCCAGATGAAGCGACAAAGCGAAACAGAGGGCGGCTTAAATAATGTCCACCAACAACGACACCAACAATAGCTAAAATAACCACTAGCGCATAAGCCCAGCCAGGTAATCCCGCAACTAAACTTAATGAATCATGATGTTCGGCTACTTGCTGAGCGGCACTTTGCGCTTTGGCAACAAGATCAGGCAGCGCTAAGAGCGGAATTAAGGCCAACATCGGGATCACGGCAATATCTTGGAATAACAGCACCGAAAAGGCTGTACGCCCGCCCTCTGTTTTACTCAGCCCTTTTTCATTAAAGGTTTGCAGTACAATCGCCGTTGATGACAGAGAGAAAATAAGACCTATGGTTAATGCAATAGTCCAGCCAATACCAAAGGCCATCGCAATACCCATCACGACAAGAGTTGATAAGCCTACTTGTAAGCCACCTAACCCTATTAATCGATGACGCATATCCCATAGCATACGCGGTTCTAATTCTAGGCCGACAAGGAACAACATCATAACAACGCCAAACTCGGCAAAGTGCTGAATAGTCGTTGTTTCACTGCCAACCAAGCCAATAACAGGGCCAATAACAACACCTGCAATTAAGTAGCCCAACACCGAGCCCAGACCTAAACGCTTAGCAATAGGTACAGCAATAACAGCAGCAAAAAGGTAGATAAAGGCCTGAAGAAAATATCCCGTCATGCTCGTTAGTCCTTAATCAATTCTGGTAAATGGTGATTGAGTTTAGATAGCGTTTTAGCCAGCGCTAAATCAAACTTATTGTCTCGCAATGCAATCAACACCTGTTTCCAATTATTAATGTGCGATCCCACACGATGTTCTTCCACTGCAGTACGGGCTCCAAATAAAGCAAACGGAGCGATAAAGTCCATACCGGTTAGATCCGCCATCTGCTCAAGGGGCTGTAATAACTCTCGAATAGTGTAATGGTTATAACCTTCATGACGATACGCAGATTCAGCACCACCAGCCGTTAATGCACACAAAAAGGTTTTACCGTGTAGCTTAGTTCCTTCGGAGCCGTAGGCAAATCCATACTCTAAAACTAAATCTTGCCATTCTTTTAAAATTGCCGGTGTGGAGTACCAATAAAGTGGGAACATAAAGATAATAATATCGTGCTCACACAGGCGTTGCTGTTCACGGTCGATATTAATACGAAACGTCGGGTACTCCGCGTATAAATCCACAGTTGTTACATTGTCGACTGTTTGAGATGCACGAAATAGGGGAAAATTAACTTCTGAGCGCTCAGGAGATGGGTGAGCAAATAATAAGAGAATCTTTTTCTTTTCTGCCATAACTTCCTTCTTTTTTTTTATTCTATGACAACTTGCTAGCCATAATTTCAATTTGTCTTAGGTTTTAGTCCAAATATGACAGAAAAACAATCAATTAGTTCCGCTATCACGGCCTTCAATCATACCTTAAACAGATAGTTCTAAGGTGAACAAATCGCAAAAGATCACAATAAAATGTTTTTTTGCGTTATTTTACACACTTAGCAAATTCGAGATTTTCATTAGAATGTTTTATCTTAGATGAAATTCAATTTACTTGTTGCTGCTTAGCGGAAATATCACCATGAATAATTTTACGTTTTCTAGTCCAAGCCAAATATTCTTTGGGAAAGGTCAAATAGAAGCGATCTCGCATGCGATTCCTAAAGAGAAGAAGGTCTTGGTCATTTACGGTGGTGGCTCAATTAAACAAAACGGAGTCTACGAGCAAGTAAGCCGAGCTCTTGACGGTTTCCAATGGGGCGAATTTTCCGGTATTGAACCCAATCCTCAGTACGACACTCTAATGCAAGCCGTTACAGTAATCCGAGAACAAGGCTATGATTACCTTCTTGCTGTAGGTGGCGGTTCTGTTATCGATGGCACAAAATTTATCGCAGCCGCCGTTCATTTTACCGATGAGCCTTGGAACCTATTAAGTAAGAAAGCACCATTCCATGACCCTCTTCCATTAGGTTGTGTATTGACACTACCGGCAACAGGTTCTGAAACAAATAGCGGCGCTGTTATCTCTCGAGGTAATGACAAACTCTCATTTGGTTCTCCAAGTTTGAAACCCCAGTTAGCGATTTTGGATCCTACAACCACTTTTAGTTTGTCTGCGAAACAAACGGCTAACGGCGTTGTTGATGCCTTTGTTCATGTGATGGAGCAGTATCTTACCTACCCAGTCGATGCCAAAGTTCAAGACCGTTTTGCCGAAGGCCTATTGCATACTTTGATCGAAGAAGGTCCAAAAGCACTTGCTGATCCTGAAAATTACGATGTTCGAGCCAATATTATGTGGGCAGCGACTCAGGCGCTCAATGGTATTATCGGTGTAGGTGTTCCTCAAGATTGGACCAGTCACCATATTGGTCATGAGTTAACGGCACACTTTGGTATTGACCATGGCCGAACCTTAAGTATTGTTCTGCCAGGTGTTATGCAAGAGTGTCGTACTGAAAAAAGTGCGAAAATTTTACAATATGGCGAACGCATTTTTGGTCTTACACAAGGCACAGAACAAGAAAGAATAGATTCAGCTATTACCCATACCATCTCATTTTTTCAACAGATGGGGATGCCGACATCATTAGCGGAAGAAGGTCTCGATCATCATGCTATTGATATCGTGCTACAAGGCATGCAAAAACATGGGATGACCACAGAAGGTGAGCATCAAACTGTGACTTTATCGCGCAGCCGCGCCATTTTAGAATTTGTACTATAACGATAATATCCAAGGAAGATTATGATCAAGCTTGCTGTTGTTGGAACCAATTGGATCACCGATCAATTTGTTGAAGTGGCTCTTGCCACCGAACAATTTTCACTCAAGGCTGTTTATTCAAGAGATATACAACGAGCACAAGAGTTTGGCTTGAAATATCATGCCACCCATTACTATGACAAGTTAGAACAACTGGCAGACGATACAGAAATTGATGCGGTATATATTGCCAGTCCAAACGCATTACATGCCCCACAAGCCATAACACTTATGCAATCGGGCAAACACGTTATTTGTGAAAAACCATTAGGCTCAAACTATAACCAAGTACAGCAAATGTTTGCGGCTGCCCACAGCAATAACGTCGTGTTATTTGAAGCTTTTATGTCTCCTTATCAGCCTAACTTTCAGGTAATTAAAGATCAATTACCTAGTCTAGGAGCTCTTAGAAAAGCACAAATTAGTTATTGCCAATACTCTTCTCGCTATCAAAAATATTTAAATGGTGAGAATCCCAATACCTTTAACCCTGAGTTTTCTAATGGCTCAATTGTCGATATTGGTTATTACTGTGTCGCAAGCGCTATTGAACTTTTTGGCGAACCGCAAACTATAAAAGCGACAGCTCACCTCTTAGAATCGGGAGTGGATGGTAGTGGCTGTGTATTACTGGGCTATGAGGAATTTGATGTAGTAATTATGCACTCAAAAATCAGTAATTCTTATGTCCCAAGTGAGTTTCAAGGTGAAGATGCAAACTTACTGGTTGATATGATATCTACCGGACGAGGCGTAACTAAAATCAGTCGCCAGGGCGCTCAAACCGATCTGACTTTAGTTCAACATTCAAACTCTATGTTCTATGAAGCACACGCTTTTGCCCAACGGATACAGCAGGGGAAAATAGATCCTAAAGAACAGCAAAGATCGCTTATTGTCGCAAAAGTACTAACAGAGATACGGCGTCAAACAGGGGTAATATTTCCAGCGGATAACATCATCGAATAACGACTGGACACAATATATCCAAGTTCGAGATTCGAGATTCGAGATTCGAGATTCGAGATTTAGCGAAAATAATTTAGGTATTAAATAGAAACAAAAAGAGCCATTAAAATAATGGCTCTTTTATCTGGATATGAACTCTCTCTTACTCAGGCAACCGAAACGGTAAAACGTTGACGAGTAACCTCTCCCCAATAAGGATCTGAGTAGATATCCTCAATGAATTGCTCATTGGTATAAGCACCAATTGCTCGACGCCAGAAAGCAATGGCATGCTCCGCGCCTTCAATTTGCTTACTTTCCCACTCACCAGGCATCATTGCAAACAGTTGATGGGCGAATCGCTGTCCTGCTTTATTTTTACGAAATAGTGGAACTACGTAGAAATCACACACTTCGCAATGAAGAGATCCATCTTCTGCCTCATCAACAGCAATAGCCGCTAAACCAGCAGGATGCTCATCAATATAGAGTAAGAAGCCTTTCACATTTCCACCGATTTCCGTATCTAAAGCAAACTTACCTTTCTGATCAGGAAATTTCTTGGTGAGCGGAGAAAATTCGGCTTCATAAGCTTGTGTTAGATTATAATAAATCTCAATATTTGATGGTGTTACGTCGACAATCTTCATCTAATCACCTTATGTTACCTAATTAAAAACCGCGAATATCCAGCTCATTTTGAATTAGCACAATACACTGAGAAGCAAACAGCATTTTTGGACCTAAGCTGATTGGCAATGTATTTAAACGCTTTAAGCTATTAATGGTTTTCTTTGGCATCGGAATATGGTCCGTTAATAAGAAACAAAGATCGCCTTCTAGTTCCTGTTCACGGAAATTAGTGCCTTTTTTATCTAATAAGAATAGTTGATAATCTTCAGCTAAGCGCTGAACAAGGCGCTCAAAACTCACTGTTTCTACAGTAATACCCGATTCAACTTCTCTTACTTGCTCTTTTGCCATACCAACAGATGCACCTAATGCACCTGCAATTTTATTAATAAGCGCCGCTTCGTGAAAACCACCAATATTGTGGATCTTACTCGACTCAAAACGAATGGTGCGTGAAAAATCGCGCGTACTTTCTAACACTAAATAAACAACAACATCATCACGATGAGATTGCGCGGTGAAAATGGCATTCATTAATACATGTGCCAAAATTTCAGAATGATCTTCTTGACCAACCGCAGCTACAAACGTGTCTTTATCTGTAGACGCAGCACGCGCCCGAACAACAAAAGCTCTCATCAATCTACTCTTTTTTATCAGTTACCTTGCCACATATTATCAACGGTTATGATCAAATTAGCGATCTATTTTATATTTTTTGTTGCTCATACAACATTATTGGTTATACTAGCCCTGTATTTTGTTGTATGGGTAACAATATGAAAGAAAAAATTTATCAAACTATTCTCTATTCTGTGGTTGGGTGTGCTTTGGCTTTCTCAGCATTTTTACTGATTTCAGATAATGTTGCCCCCTTTACGACACAAGCGACTTTATATAAACCTGTTGCCAATATTGCTCCTGAAGTCTCTGGGGTTATCACTCACGTTAATGTTGAGAATGGAGAGAACGTTCAACAAGGTCAGATCTTATTTACCATTGATCCTAAGCCATATCAGATTGCTGTTGCTCAAGCAGAAGCTGAGTTAAAACAAGCTCAAGATTCAAACTTGGCTATGTGGCAACAACTCGCTTCAGCTAAAGAGGGATTAACACAGAAAAACAGCCAGTGGCACAATGCGTTAAATACACTGCACCGCTATCAGGCTCTGAATAAGAAAGGCTTAACAACCCGTCAAGAGTTGGATAACGCTCAAACAACTGAACAAGTTGCCAAAAGCGCTATTGCTGCAGCCAAAGCTGAAGTTCTTCGTATTAAAGCGCAATTAGCTGGCGATAAAAACAGTGCAGCAGTTGAGTTAGCTTTAGCAAAATTACAGCAAGCAGAACTGAATTTAACTCATACTAAGGTTGTTGCTCAAACATCTGGAACTATCAGTAACTTACAAATAGAAACAGGAACTTATGTTAAAAGTGGCACTCCAGTTCTTTTTTTAGTGAACAATAACGACAGCTGGTTAAGTGCAGATTTTAACGAAAAAGGTATTTCGCATTTACAACCTAATACTCAGGTCTCAATTAGCTTTGATGCGTTACCAGGGCAAGTATTTACTGGGGTGATTGAAAATAAAGATGATGCTATTTACGATGCCAACAATCCTGAGACACGTTTATCAACCGTTGCTAATGATACCCGCTGGATCCGAGAGCAGCAGAAAATCCGAACTCGTATTGACGTTCAGCAATTAGATACCAACTTAATATCCGGTGCTCGTGCGAGTGTGGTAGTCAAAAACGGTAACCCGATTATTGATGCTATTAGTCGTATTTGGATTCACTGTGTAGCCCTATTCCGTTACGTATATTAATAGGAGTTAACAATGAAGTGGTTTAATAACATTATTAATAACAAAGATGCCCTTCGTGTTGCTCTAACGGTTACAGTGTGCATGATGCTGGGTAAATTGCTCCATTTAAACTCTCCTGTATATTTGGCGTTATATCCTGCCATTGTGATGACAAAAGTAAAAGATTATCGTTGGAGGGGGTTATTCAAAAGCCTATTTCCAACTTTGATCTCAGCAACACTGGCCATTATCACAACTGAAATTTTTCGAGATCATCCATTTATTATATGGACAATCAGTATCTTATTATTTGATACTTTGAGGAAAAAAGCAGATACCCCACCAAAAGTTGGCGCACTGTTTATGCCTACAATTAACTGGATTTTAAATATCGTCTTTGCTCAACATACCACAATGAATATGCCAGAGCGTATTCATGAAATTTTTATTGCGATGGTTATTACCGCGGTTGTTACTAAAGGTATGTTATGGCTATTACCTAAAGCAAAAGGGACAAAGCCACCTCAATTTAAACCATATCCCATTACCTTTGAACATCGACTAGTTTCTATAAGTTTGATGGGGATCGGACTCGGTTTTCTGATGATCGTTAATTTGGTCTCTGCCGCTTTTTGTATGGTGCCAGTTATTGCGGCTGCAACTCAATTTAATCGCCAGAATTATTTAAAAGTCATCAAAGGTCGTTTTTGGACTCAGGTAGGAGGATGTGCCATCGCTGCAATCTTCTCTATTTTGATGACAGGGCACCAAAACATGTTCTTCATTTATGGTATCGCTCTCTTTGTATTGCTTTATATCATTGCAGATCAAATGCATAATGACGATACTCCAGCTCAAAGAGATACACATGCGGACATTTTGTTAGCCACCGTACTGCCATTACAGTTATATATGAACAGCAGTGAACTAGGCCTATCAAGCACCTTTTTGCGAGGATGGGAGTTGGCGGTCACTCTAGGTATTTTATGGCTATTCCATCGATTAACCCAAACACGAGAGCACAATGGACAAACCCATAACGCACATTCCTGATCTTGATAGAAGCGTTCCCTTTATTATGGGGCTTGCTTATAAACAGTTTAGAACGCTAACTACTCACGCATTAGCTACCCAGTTTGATATTACATTGGAAATGCTTGGGGCATTACGAGTATTAGCACATTTAGGAGAAGTCCCACAACAAACGCTATCTGATGCGCTATGCCGTGAGCGTTCTGTCACAAAACGCCTAGTGGATAACTGTATTAAGCGTGAACTGATCAATGTAAAAAAAAGTGAGAACAATAAAAAAGTACGCTTACTGGTTATTACAGATAAAGGTCAACAAGTAAAAGAAGAAGCCAATAAGATCGTATCAGCTATTGTGAGCGATTATTTTTCACCATTATCTGATGATGAATACGCATTAATGCTAAAACTAAGCAAAAAGTTAATTCGAGAAGATCTTATGACTATATAAGCTGTAATGTGTTGAAGTTATTTGGGTATACCTAAATCGTTAAGCTCAAAATCGGTAGGAAAGATGGAATATCGATGCTGAGCTTAATTGTCTTTTTAATTAGCTCATTCTAACAAGTTATCTATCCTCTCTTCATTTTTTACCTTCCTTTGTCTTTCCCTACTACACACATATGTTATAACATCACACATAAATGTAATAAATATGACAAGGTTGAGCATCATTATGCTTTCTGATGGCAAAAAAATGAAATTTCGCTGGCTATCTATTGCTGCAACACTGCTTTATTCCAGCGCCGGATTAGCCCACCCCCACTCATGGATAGATATGAAAACCTATATCCATGGTACAGAGCAACAAATTACAGGATTTACTATGGAGTGGACGTTTGATGCGATGACGTCTGCCTATATGCTCGATGGCGAAGACATGTCACCAGATCACAAAGCTCAGACACTCAAACAAGTAGGCGATTCGGTGATGCATAATATGATCAACGAACACTATTTCACCTACTTTTATAATGGTGAACAACCAATCAAATATAAGTTGGCTGAAAATGGTGAGTTAACCCAAAATCGAACTAAACTTACCCTAACATTTGATCTTCCATTATCTAAGCCACAACCACTCACCAAAGATAGCTTAAAAGTATTGATATTTGAGCCAAGCTATTATGTTGATATGTCATGGAAAAAAAGCAAAGACGTTATTTTAGATCCTGAACTAGCAGCCGTTTGTAATGCTGAAATGATTGAACCAAACCCAACGCCAGAACAAATGAGTTATGCAATGTCCCTACCGCCAGATGCGGATCCTGATAATGCATTAGGGCAATTATTTACTCAAACAGTACGTTTACATTGTAAACCATCGAGCTAAGACAGGATGTAAATAGAACGACATGGAACAGATTCAAACATCATCACGCAAGTCTTCGTGGCTATCAATTGTGGTTATTCTAGGCTTAATTGGCTTGGCGTGTTACGAACTGTGGCAGGTATGGCCTAGTTTGGTACTCAGCAGTATAAAATGGCAACGCGAAATCAATGGTCAATTAAGTGATCTGCTTTATGATGCGAAAAACAATAGCTTAGCGGCAGGCATTTCATTAGCAGGTTTAAGCTTTATCTATGGTGCTCTACACTCTTTAGGTCCTGGGCACGGTAAAATGATCGTTACAACCTATTTAGCGACCAATCCAACCAAGATCAAAGCCAGTTTAACCATGACTATTGTTTCAGCACTCATGCAAGCGGTGGTGGCTGTTGCTTTAGTCTCAATCTTACTGGCTGTTTTTAATGCTTCAATGCGACAGATCAGTAGCCAAGCCGATCAATTTATTCTATTTAGCTCTTTTGCTGTTGTTGCTCTTGGCGCTTGGGTTGGATTAAAAGCGATTAAAAAGCTGATTCAAGCAAAATTTTCCACACCCCCAGAGATTAAACAGCAAGAATTAGCGGATAAATCAGCTCCAAAATTCACTATTTCAGCAATCAAACCTTTGCAGAGTTCAAGCTCAAACTCTATAAATGCAGTCAATACCAAACCCACGCCTGCACTTGCTTCTACCACGTTCCATACCCATCAACATGATAATAATGGAGTGTGTGGTTGTGGTCATAAGCATGTGGTTAGCGCTGACGAGATAAATAACGCGACAACATGGAAAGAGTACGCAGGCATTATCTTCAGTATCGGTATCCGGCCTTGTACTGGTGCAGTCATGGTCTTGCTGTTTGCAAATATGGTTGGTATCTATTGGTTAGGCGTCGTGAGTGCCTTTGTTATGGCATTAGGTACAGCTATGACCACCTCTATTATTGCGATTATGACCATCACCGGAAAGTCGTTGGTTAAACGCTATCTAAACCATAACCCTAACAGCAACAGTCAAGCAGGTACTTGGGCTCAACTAATTGGCGGTATTATTTTAGTGCTCTTTGGTTTATTACTTGTGAGTAGTCACAGCGCTGGGATCTCGCCAGTTTTGTGATAATCAAATCAGCACCTTATCAATATCATTTAAATAATATTGATAAGGTGCAATTCTCAAATTAAAGCGGCATCAAAATACCTAATGTTACATTAGGCGCTAAACGGCTAGGTAAATATGACTTTTTGAAATACGACAACTCTGCACCAACCCTCACTTGAAAAGGAGAGCTGTTATTAAAAACTAAAGCCCCCGCAATACTTGGGCCGTAAGATTCTTTTGTTTCCTTATCACGCCAGTAATAGCGAGCCCCTTTGTATTTTGCCACTCCCGCTTCTAACTGGACTGAATATATTCCCTTTGATTGTTCTTTATATTGAGTCCCTATACGATAGTGTGACATGGTTTCTTTATCTGATAAAAATGTTGAATCCATATAGCCAAAACTGCCATAAACACTTTCAACACTCATCACATCTTGTAGCCCAACTTGAGCTCCGAGTCCTAAATAATAAGGACCTAATTTAATATCTGGAGAAAAGTGGATATTAGCAGAGGCAGATGTACTCATTAATAAAGCAATAGCTAACCATTTTTTGTTCATTATATTCTCTCATCTATCATTGTTTATGAGAGCATCCTTGCTGATGAGAGAACAATAAAAAAGAGAGCGAATTATGGCTAACTCACTCTCTTTATATCGATCATAAATTCAATTTATTATCAGGTATCTTGTTGTTGATACCCGCGCAAGATCTTCTTCTCTTCAATGGTTGAGAGAATAAACATCATCACATAACCTAAACAAAGCGCAACAATGATTGATACCACATTGGCAGTAAATTCAGACAGAATATAATAAGCTGCGACTAAAGTTACGATACCACTGATACGAATCATTAAGCTTAATGTAAATTTTCCATGAGCCTTGATGTACGCCAATTGATAAGCGTTTAACATCATGAAAACAAAAAACATTGAGAAGTGAAAGAGAACTAAAACAGCGCCTTTGTATTGTGGAGGGAAAATAAACATCACAATCTCATTGCCCCAAAATAGCATTAAAGCAAAAAATACAGCACTAACAATAAAGGCTAATTTAAAGACCCAACGGCGAATGGCTTTGATCTCATCATGTTTACCTTGTCGTACACAGACCGAGAGTTCTGGCAATACAAAACGATAAATAGGAAAGACAAATAACATAGTCATATACGTAAATATTGGACGTACTACAACTTGAAAATCCCCCAATTCATCAATACTAAAATGGGTGATAGTAAGTAAAACCGCGATATAGATCATTAAGATACTTGCGCCTGCTTCTAAAGAGGCAGTAAAGCTTTTTTTCATGTAGTTGATCATATCTGAATTCAACTGAACATTTGTTATTGGCTTGGTTGCAATCTCTTTACGTCGCTGCCAATACATATAGTGAGCCACGATTAGTGACGACAACATCATACTATAAAACAGGGAAGCCAAAGCAGTGAAATGCAAACCGTAATAGCAAACTAAAAAGATCAATACATTGGAGATGGGCTCAATCCAAGTCACTTTATTCGAGATATGATACAAACGGTACATGGCAATCAGGTTAGTAAAATAGACCTTCATCCCCATCCCGATGATCACACCTACCATTTCAAAATAACTGACATTAATATGCAGCTCATGTTTGATATAGGGGATCACAATTCCCCAAGTGATCAATACCATCACGATCAAACTGAAACGAAATATATTAATAATATCGCGATCGTTATTAGTCTGACTAAAGCTAACGACCATAGATGAACGAAACCCTGTCATCAAAATCAACGACAAAGAAATGATATCAACGACTGAGTTAAATAAAGCTAAGTCACTTTTGGCGACCCATTGAGCTAGCCACACCTTAAACAGAAAACTGACCGAAATACTGGCTAACGTCGCCCAGATACCCGTGATAAACGCTTTTTGTAATTTAGTTAAGGAGTCAACTGGCTCAGGTGCACACGTTGATTGTTGTTCCATAAATTTAATACGCAAAAGTTATAAAATGCCGTGTTATTTTATCGTATTTTGGCCTACTGATCTCAATTCACACCTCATAAATGCGAAATATTATTATTCGCCGTACATTATTGTTACTTTTCCTTGCTAGATTTTAACTTTCTATTTTCTTCTTAGCTTCATATACAACTGGAAATAACACAACATATAGTGTGTAAATTAATCATAACAACTATATATGGATAATTTTAATATGAAACAGAGAGCAAGGTATTACATATTGTTGTGAAATGGGTTACTGTTGCGCCGCACTTTAGATAGGACAGAGATCATCATGACAAGCATTAAACCGACCATCATCTGTATTGAAGGAAATATTGGCTCAGGTAAGTCAACATTACTGCCAAAATTAGCAGCAATTTTACAAGCGACACCTATTCTTGAGCCTGCCGATACAGATCCTGAGTTTCAGCGTTTATTAGGACTGTTTAGCCATAATCCATCCGATGTTCATGCTCGTAATAACTTTCAGCGCTACATCACCTCTCAGCGAGCTAACCTATTAAAAGGGTTAGATTCTGATGGGTTATACATCATTGAGCGTTCACTATTAAGCGACTTAGTGTTTACGCATGCTTGTATGTCAAACTATGAAAATACACCAGAAGATGCTGCAACTCACATGGACTGTTATAAGCACCTAATTGCAAAAATCCATGATTATCCAACCATCGATTACTGTATCTATCTAAAAACAGATCCAAGTGTTGCTTTTAAGCGTATGAAGCAACGCGGTCGTGAAGAAGAATCATCATTAACCTTAGATTATTTGACTGATATTAGTGCATTCCACGATGCTGTATTACCTCAAGTTTGCCGAAAAATGGGCACACAATTGATCGAAATTAACTGGGATAACCCGGAAAGCCTACATAATCTCGTAGAGAAGCTGCGTTCATTACAGCTGCCTCTTGTTCCTATGGCTAATATTGCTTAAAACAAAAAACCGCAAGAATTATTGCGACTCTTGCGGTTTGTTTATGCGATTAGGATATGTCAGTTAATATCGTATTAACAAGCACTTCCAGTCCAAACGATTCGACGATAACGTTCCGGATTGGTATCTCCTTCCGTACTAAAAATCATAATAACTGAATCACGGTTTAGACCCATTTTCTCAGCCTGCTGACGTCCATCTTCTGTTGTAATCAATTGATGCAGAATTCCCATAGATAGTGCACCTGATTCACCACTTGTTACAACACTATCACCAGCTAATGGATTACCTAAAATACGCATACCCAGAGCTGCAACTTCATCTTTTGCAGAAATAAATGAGTGACTACAATCGCGTAAAATTGGCCACGTCACAGGGTTTGGTTCACCACACGCAAGGCCAGCCATAATCGATGTAAGATCGCCAGATACGTTTTCCATTTCCCCCTTAATACCAGAGCGATAAATGCAATCAGCCGCCGCAGGCTCACCAATAATAGCAGTAAACTTATCAGAACCTAATGCATCCGCGAAGTAACCTAAAACGCCACCAGCCATAGCACCCACACCTGCTTGAAGCATAATATGCGTTGGTTGTTCTGCAAGAGCTATAGCCTGCTCAAGAGCTTCATCTGCCATAGTCATATAACCTTGCGAAATCCATGTTGGAATCTGCTCATAACCTTCCCAGGCTGTATCTTGAACTAGCATCCAGCCATTTTCTTCTGCGGTTTTGTTAGCAAGGCGAACAGTATCGTCATAGTTTACATCTGTCACAATACATTCAGCTCCTAAGCCGCGAATACGTTCAACACTCGCTTGTGGAGAACCTTTAGGCATATAAACAACTGCTTTTTGACCCATCTCACGAGCAGCCCATGCAACACCAGTACCATGATTTCCGGCTGTTGCCGTTGTAAATACTAATGGTTGCTCAAGCTTAGAAGCGACTGTTTTTAAATCGATATCATTAATATCAACGTTAAGATGTTCAGCCAGAGCCTGTCCTAATGCATAGGATCCACCCAGAACTTTAAATGCATTAAGACCAAAACGTTTAGATTCATCTTTTACTAAAATACTTTTTACACCAAAAAGCTGGGCTAAGTTTGGCAAAGATACTAACGGTGTTGGGCTATAACCTTCAATTTTTTGATGAAATGTACGCGTTTCTTTCGCCATTTCTTGAGTAAATAACGGGCTAGTTTGACCCGAAAAATAAGAGTTTTGAGAGACTTTTAACATGGCATTCACTTTATATGTCGCAAGAATAGAGGGATAAGGCAAGAAATTAAATACTTGCCTTGAGATTCAGAAGATTACTTTTTAATAAAGGCGATTGCTTCTACTTCTACTAGTGCATCTTTTGGTAAGCGAGCAGCCTGAACACAAGAGCGAGCAGGCGCAATTTCAGTACCAAAAAACTCTGTATACACCTCATTAAATGCGGCAAAGTTTTCCATATCAGATAAGAAACACGTTGTTTTAAGAACGGTGTCCATAGATGCACCCGCTTGTTCTAAAATCGCCTTTAAGTTTGTTAGCGATTGGCGAGCTTGCTCTTTAATATCCCCTTCAGCAAAAGCCATCGTTTCAGGATCAAGCGGTAATTGGCCTGATGTGAAAACGATATCTTGAAATGCTAACGCTTGAGAATATGGACCAATAGCTGCAGGTGCTGAATCTGTGTGAATTTGAGTTTTCATGTTTTGTCTCTTGCTATCCGTAACTAAGATTTAAACTCGCGCAAATATTTATAAATGGCATGGCGAGTAATTCCAAGCCGATCAGAAACAATTGCTGTCGCTTCTTTTAATTCAAAGATGCCGTTTTCAAACAATAATTTCGTAATGGCTTTATTTCTACCTTTCAGATTTATTGAGACATCGTTTTCAATTTCAGTTATTGCGTGGTCGAGAGCATGATCAATAACGTCGTTAGCACAAGAGCTAAAGTTCTCACTCACCGCCATTGTGCTATGTCCCATATCTGGCATTAACGTTTTAATGATCTCTGGAAATGGGAAAGACAAATTCATATTGATACAAAACATACCTATTGGTCGGTTGTTCTCACCCATTAGAATGCAAGTTGTCGATTTCAATAGCGAGCCGTCTTTACTTTGAGTGAAATAACTTTTTGGAGTCACTTCTCCAGTCTTCTCATACGCACTTAGCATTCTTAACCCTAAATCCGTAATCGGTGAACCCAAAGTTCGACCTGTATGATGACCATTCACAATCTTCACAACTGATTTTTCGAAGTTTTCAAATGAATGAATCACCACTTCACTATGAGGCCCAATAAAATCTGCAATGGTATCAGCAAGTCGAAAATAAGAAGTCAAAATTTCTTTGTCTCTGTCACTGAATTTGGTTGCGAGTGAATCTAAAGTCTTGGTACTCATAACAAGTCACTATTGTTAACTAAAATTGATAAAACATTAAGGTAAAGATTATCACCTTTTGTCTCTAAAATCTAAATTCGTTAACTATAAGAAGCTAAAATCCCCTTTATAGCAACTCAAAAAGCAACTAAAGTTCAAAAAAGTTGACAGACATCACCAATCAAAACGTTCTACCACCCATTAGAGGTCACAAAAGTTAACCGTGAGAGTTTAGTCACATTATTCAGTTCATAAATACGTAAACTGCGCAGCATAACGTCAACAATAGTTAACCATAACAATTCAAAGTTAACTTGTTGTAACCGTATCATGTAATGAGGGAATACCTAGATGAATGACTATCTAATGCGTGGATTTGAGCAAGCTGAGTTTGAACAACGTACTGCTCGTGCTCAAAAAGTAATGCGTGAACTAGAGCTGGATGCCATGTTATTTACGACAGAGCCTAATGTTCGCTACTTTACTGGTTTTCATACTCAGTTTTGGCATAGTCCAACTCGCCCGTGGTTTTTAGTCATTCCAGCCGAAGGTAAGCCAACAGCTATCATCCCTGAAATTGGCGCAAGTGGTATGGCTGGTACATGGATTGATAACATCATTACTTGGCCTTCACCTCGCCCAGAAGATGATGGAATTAGCCTTGTTGCAAGCTTCCTTAATTCTTTACCTTGTCGCTTTGGTCGTGTTGGTGCAACTCTTGGCATCGAGTCACACCTGCGCATGCCAGTAAATAACTACCTAAAGCTAACAACGCTAGTAAAAAAATCCTTCGTTGATGTATCGCTGCCTATGCATGAAATTCGCCAAGTGAAATCTGCGGCTGAAATTGCCAAAGTAAAAGAGATTTGTCGCATTACAAATGTTGGTTTCGCAAAAGTTCCAGAATATGCAAAGGCAGGTATGACAGAGCGCGAAATTTGTAAACGTTTCCGTATTGATATGTTAATGGAAGGCGCAGATGAATGTCCTTACATCATTGCAGGTTCAGGTCCAGACGGCTACGACAGCATCATTATGGGTCCAACAGATCGTATTATCGAAGAGGGCGATGTGTTGATCATTGATACAGGTGCGGTACGTGATGGTTATTTCTCTGACTTTGACCGTAACTGGGCATTTGGTTCAGCAAGTGAGCAGACAAAAGCGGCGTATCGTGCGGTATATGAGGCAACAACTAAAGGCTTTGAAGCAGCGAAACCAGGTGCAACAACAACCGATATTTACAATGCAATGTGGTCGGTATTAGAAGCAAATGGTGCACTTGGTAATGATGTAGGTCGACTAGGCCATGGTCTAGGTATGGAGCTCACTGAACGCCCATCAAATACCGCAACAGATAATACTATTTTAAAACCTGGCATGGTGATGACGTTGGAACCAGGCATGGTATACGCACCAGGTAAATCAATGGTGCATGAAGAAAACATTGTGATTACAGAAGATGGCGCGCAATGGCTTTCTGAACGCGCAGAACCAGAGCTTATCGTAATTCAATAATCGTTTATCAATAAACTAAGGGGAGTGACGTGCTCCCCTCTAAAAACAAAATAACAAAAAGAAGAGTACCTCTACCCTATGAATACCTTAGATGAATTTAAACAATTCGAACAACCGTTAAGCTATATTGCTGCACCTCGTATCGACCGAACTCATATAGGACTTGTTCAGTTAAGTACGGATCATTCATTAGAAATGGATTGGGCTAAATTATTGGGTTCTCAAGCTGCTGTATTTAGTACCCGCATTTTCTATAACAGTGAAATGACACCGGAGGCACTAGATAATATTGCCAGTGGTATTAGTGAAGGCTCTGACTTAATTGCCTATGGGTTACCGATGGATGTAATGGCATTTGGTTGCACCTCCGCATCTATTATTATTGGTGAAGAACGCGTTGCTCAATTACTAACAGAGAACCGTGGCAATATTCCAGCAACAAATCCATGGACAGCCGCCAAAGCTGCATTCAAACATTTAGGGGCAAAGAAAATCGCCGTATTTTCGCCTTACCCAACAGAAGTTAACTTCCCCTTATATCAACAACTGACCAATGCTGGTTTTGAAGTTGTAGTTCTGGGCTCTCTAGGTATTGAACGAGATACTGATATTACAACTGTCTCCAAAGAATCTATGCTAACAGCTTTAGCGCAAATTCTACCTAATTCAGGTGCTGATTTAGTGTTTATGTCATGTACTAACCTACGAGTTTTAGACCATATCCAAGAAATTGAAGACCAATTTAATATTCCTGTCGTATGTAGTAATTCAGCCATGTTTTGGCATGCATTACACCTTACGGGCAAAACCGCATCATGCCCAGGATATGGCCGCTTATTAAACCTAACAGAGCAACGCAATTTAGACGTTGAATAGCTCCTTTTAGGTCGCACCACAAGCTAGCGTTACAGGTTAACGAAGCCCATAAATAGTGATGGAATTAGGCTGAAGAACTCAGCTTACGGGGGCTTTCGTCTCAAATTTAATGGATGTTAAAGGATTTAAATTATGAACCGTACAGCAATGGGTTGGACAGCAGCAATTTTCATCGGTCTTTTATGGGGTATTCCATGGATCGTCGGTACACCGATTCTTAAAGTGATGGATGCTCAAGTCTTGGTTTGGGCCCGATATACAATCGCATTTCTAACATTAGCGATTATTTTAAATGTAGGTATTGCTACTGGAAAGCTAGAAAAGAAAAAAGATTTCAAACTCAATTGGGAAAATCGCCACGATATCATTTGGTCGGCAGCTTGTGGCATTATCGGCCAAGGCGCTTTTAGTTTTCTATCCTTCCTATCTCTGGATTACATTACAGCATCAGAAAATGGCGTTATTCAAGGCCTGATCCCAATCCTAATTCTAACAGTTGGTTTTTTCCGCCATAATGCACGTTTTACAACACTTCAGATGGTCGCAGCAGTCGGAGCATTTGTTGGTGTAGCTATCTTGGTAATGGATCCAAAATCAGAAACAAATGGCTTTAATATTGGTCACTTAATCTGTTTTGGTAGCGCAGCAAGCTTTGCAACTATGGCTTATGCTCGTGCAGAACTTGCAGAGAAATACGGTTCTGTAGCGACCATGTTCCATCAATTTATTTTCGCTTCTATTGGCTTTGGTTTGTACCTTGTATTTACAGGCGCCGATTTAAGTTCTGCCCTAGGTATCTTTAGTTCTCCACTTCGTATTCTGTGTATCACTATATTAGGCGTTGGTATCTCTGGTATTAGTTACTTAATCTATATCTACGCAATGGAACGTGTTGGTGTTGATGGCACTGGTATGGCACTCAACCTAATGCCTCTTTCTTCCTTTGTTCTTGCTGTCTTTGCTCTAGGTGAATCGGTTACACCGATGCGTCTACTTGCCATTGCCGTGGTAATCGTATCAATGATGATGTTCATGAAATTTGGTAACGACAAAGCAAAAGAAACAGAAAAGCAAAAATCATCAGCAACAGAACTTACTACACAAAAAGCATAAACAAGAAATTAGCGCAGCTAGAATATATAGCTGCGCTCTTGCACTACTGAGGTAACACACATGACCATTAAAAATATCGTAACTGAATGGCGTCACCATATTCATAAACACCCTGAGTTTGGTTTTGAAGAAGAGATGACCTCAGCGTTTGTTGCACAAAAATTAGAAGAGTTTGGATTAGAAGTTCATAAAAATATCGGCAAAACAGGTGTTGTGGGTATTTTAAAATGTGGTAATAGTGAACGTTCTATTGGTCTTCGAGCAGATATGGATGCACTTCATATCTGTGAAAAAAACACCTTTGCTCATGCCTCTGTTCATGATGGTGTAATGCATGCTTGTGGTCACGATGGCCATACGGCAATGTTATTAGGCGCTGCTTACCAATTATCTCAAAGTAAAAATTTTGATGGTACTGTGTATTTTATTTTCCAGCCAGGTGAAGAGCACGGGGTTGGAGCAAAAGCAATGATCGCTGACGGCCTATTTACTCGCTGGAATATTGATGCCGTATATGCCATGCACAATTTACCAGGGATTCCTGAAGGTCATTTCGTTACTCGCCCTCATTCTATTATGGCAAGCGAAAGTAGCTTTGAAATTGAAGTGATCGCAACAGGTGGACATGCTGCAATGCCTCATATGGGTACCGATCCTATTGTAGTTGGCTCACAAATCGTATTAGCACTACAAACCATTGTTTCTCGTCATTTAAGTGCCATTGATGAAACAGCGGTTATCTCAGTTACCGAATTTGCAACAAATGGAACCGTCAACGTTATTCCATCTCGAGTGACCATTAAAGGCGATACACGCAGCTTTACAGACCAAGCACTACACAAAATAGAAAAAGCAATTGAGCGTATTGTAGCAGGACAATGTATGGCTGCTGGAGTTGATTATAAATACAACTTCAATAATAGCTTTTTATCAACGATCAACACGCCGGAAGAAACAGATCATGCAGTAAAAGCGGCCCTTACGGTTGCAGGTGAAGATAAAGTAAACGGTAGTTGTCAGCCATTTACCATCAGTGAAGATTTCTCATTCATGCTACGCGAAGCAAAAGGTTGTTACATCTTAGTCGGTAATGGTGTTGGGGAGTGTGGCGGTACCGCTCTGCATAATCCACATTATGACTTTAACGATAATATCTTAATGTCGGGCGTTAATTTCTGGCAAACACTGGTTGAACAGCAACTAAACCAGTAACCCCCTATCGATATAACATCTTATAGCATATTCAAAAAGGCTCATCATTATCAATCTGATGGGCCTTTTCATTTCAATTATCCTATTCTACCCGTAAATATCTAATCGACGGTGACGAAGATTGGTCACAGAACCTTCTCGGTTTAGGGATTTCAATTTATCTAAATCCACATCAGCAAAAATGATCATTTCAGTATTAGGACTGGCTTCGGTGATCACCGCATCATGTGGGAAGTATATATCTGATGGTGAAAATACGGCAGATTGCGCATATTGAATATCCACATTATCAACTCGTGGTAAATTGCCTACACTGCCACCAATCGCGACATAACACTCATTTTCGATAGCACGAGCTTGAGCACAAATTCGAACTCGTAAGTAGCCATTTTTCGTATCAGTCCAAAACGGCACAAACAGAATTTGAACACCCTGCTCTGCCAGTATTCGACCCAATTCTGGGAACTCAACATCGTAACAGATCAAGATGCCCACTTTGCCAGCATCAGTTTCAAACACCTCAACTTTATTACCACCATCAATTACCCAATCTTTCTGTTCATGCGGGGTAATATGCACTTTACATTGTTCATCAATTTTACCATCACGATGCAACAGATAAGCGATATTATAAAGATGTTCACCATCAACGACAGGCATACTACCCGCAATAATATTGATGTTATAGGTTACCGCTAATTGGGAAAATCGATTTTTGATCTCTTCACTAAACTGTGCAAGATAACGCACGGCTTCAACTGAGGTTTGATCCTTTTTTAATCCCATAAGGGGGGCACTAAAAAACTCAGGGAAAAGAGCAAAATCAGCTTGATAATTAGACAATGAGGAAACAAAAAACTCAGCCTGATCCAATAAATCATCCAGTGATAACATGGCTCTCATTTGCCATTGAACAACACCTAACCTCACCACTGTTTTTTCAACATCATGAATCGATTCGACTTCATCCTCATAGAAAAAGTTGTTCCACTCAAGCAAGGTAGCATAACCTTGAGAGCTGTCATCTTCAGGCAAATAGCGTTTCATAATACGCTTAACATCAAAACCATTTGCCAATTGGAACGACAAAATAGGATCATGAAGTTGGCGACGCTTTACCTGTTCAATATATTCTACCACCGACATTTCATGCGCCACTTTTTTATAACCTGGGATGCGGCCACCAGCCAAAATAGCCTTTAAATTATGGCTAAAACACATTTCACGTCGAGCTTCATACAGACGTCGACCTAAACGCAGTCCTCGGTAGTCGGGGTGAACAAATACATCTAATCCGTAGAGCGCATCGCCATTGCCGTTATGCTGCACCACATTATGTTCATTAATAATTTCATCATACGTATGGCTTGAAGAAAAACGGTTATAGTCCACTTTAATCGTAAGCGCCGCACCTATAATTTTACCATTATCTTCAATACAAACCTGTCCATCAGGAAATTGATGGATAAGATCCATAATTGTCATACGCGGCCAAGCACCACCCACATCATGAAAAACTAAGTCCATTAACTCGGCAATTTGTGGGTAATCTTTGGCTTCAATTACACGTAGATTCAATAAAGTCTCTGAGCGTTCCATCCTGCAGCATCCTTTCCTTTTCGTATTTATCGTTAAGCACTCTCTGCATAAAACACTTAACGATAAAAACGGCTCAAGTTCTCTTAAGCCGTTTTATTATTCCATTTAAATTCTAATCATAGCTGACAATCACTTAAACGGTTTGCTCTTGTGTTTCCGCTAGTATTTTTTGCTTCATAATGTCGTTAAATGCTACTCGTGCTTCTTGAGCTTGTTCTGAGGCTGCTAATTTAGCATCTTTAGCACTCATCGCGGCATCAGTTAGTTGCTCAAGTTCGTCATGCATTTCTTGTGGTAAATCACCCAGTTCATAACCAGAATCACCGCGAGATAATGCCTCTGCGCGCATTTTTTTCTTCAGTTTCCAAATCGCATTGAGCGCTTCACGTTCAGCATCAGCCGCTTCAATCGCTGCATCTCGTAATTGCTCAAATTTCGCTAACGCCATGCCTTCTTTGGACCATGGATCGACATCAGGCAACTCTTCAATATTAATGGTTGGATCTTCGTATCCTTCTTGATGCGATAAGTCGAGAGTTGCCGCTTTCACCGCAGAGACCATCAACATCACCGCAATAACTAACAGCGGAAGACCTCCGACAATGGCTGCCGTTTGCAGAGTAGATAATCCCCCCATAAAGAGTAAAACAGAAGGCATGAACGACAACGCAAACGCCCAGAATAATCGGTTCCAGCGCATCGGCTCTTCAGTCACATTATTTTGCACAACAGAAGCCAAAATGTATGAGATCGAGTCGAAAGTTGTCGCAGTAAAGATTAAACACAACACAGTAAAGGCCGCAATAACGAATGTGCTAAATGGCAGTTGCTCTAAAATAGAGAAGATCGCTTTTGTTGCGCCTTCTGCATTTAAAATTCCAACAACATCCAAAGCCCCAGAAAGTTGCAGTGATAAACCGTAGTTTCCTAAAATCATAAAGAATAGGAAACAGCCCATAGAACCAAAGAAGATAGAACCAGTAACCATCTGCTTAATCGTGCGCCCACGTGAAATACGAGCGACAAACAGACCCATACTTGGAGCAAAAACTAGCCACCACGCCCAATAGAAAATAGTCCAATCTTGAGGGAAATGGGTATCAGCAAATGAACCATAACCACCAAACGGTTCTGCCCATGTTGCCATTACAAAGAAATTAGAAAGCATACGGCCTAATGAATCGAGACCAGTTTCTAGCATAAAGATAGTTGGACCACAGATCAGGATAAAGGCCAATAACCCTAACGCGCCCCAAAAGTTAATATTACTGAGTAATTTGATGCCTTTTTCCATTCCCGCATAAGCAGAGTAAGCAAAAATTGCAGTACAAACCAGCAGTACAACAACTTGAGTTTCAGTTGTTTTTGGCACACCAAATAGATAGTTAACACCTTCAGTAATCAACGGTGCAGCAAGACCTAATGTTGTGGCACCACCACCTAATAGACCAAAGATAAAAAGAACATCAACTAGTTTACCGACCCAACCATGGCTACGAGCTTCACCAATAACAGGCATCAGAGCCGCCGATACTTTTAAAACAGGTTGTTTACGAACATAAAAGAAGTAAGCAATCGGCAATGCAGGCACTAAGTAAATTGACCATGCAATCGGTCCCCAGTGAAAAATACCATACGTCGCAGCCCAACGAACGGCCTCTTCACTTCCAGGTTCTAACTGAAACGGTGGACTTTGATAGTAATAAGCCCATTCAATCGCCCCCCAATATAAAATACTGGCACCAATACCACCACAAAATAACATGGCAGCCCAAGATGCTGTTTTAAATTCTGGCGCTTCATCTGGATCCCCTAATTTAATCTGACCAATATCAGAAAAAACGATATAGATCATAAAAAAGAATGCAGCAACGCCAAGTCCCAAATATAAAAAACCTAATTTATCGGTCATAAATGATTTAGCAATTGCTATCCATTCAGCACCTTCTTTAGGAAAAAGTAATAGCGGAACAACAGTTGATATTAATAAACCTAAAGCCCCGAAAAAGGTGGGACGGTCAATCAGTTGGAAGTTAAGTTTGCGAGCAATCACTTGAGTCTCCTTACTACACGCACTCCAAAGTTAACTCGATAATGTAAATTTAACTCATTGATAACAAGTTAATTTTTTAATCATAACAACAAGATATTTTAATTTTAAAATGTGATAAAACAACAAAATTCCAATATAGAATTATTTCTAATTACTCAATGCCAATTTGCTAATTATTTATATATAAATTGCTTTATTCAGTTAATTTTATAATCAATTACACAATAATTTATGAAATGAAAATGTAAAAATAAAAGTGAATTTGATTATACTTCAAAAAATATCATTATTTCGT
>NZ_PYOG01000027.1 GCF_003026815.1 Photobacterium damselae
AATTAAAGGTTCTCATTGTACCTAACAGTGAAATTGCGACACTAGCTCAGTTGGTAGAGCGCAACCTTGCCAAGGTTGAGGTCACGCCTAGTTCCTCGAAGATCAGGAACCTCGTGTGTCGCTCCAAATTAAAGGTTCTCATTGTACCTAACAGTGAAATTGCGACACTAGCTCAGTTGGTAGAGCGCAACCTTGCCAAGGTTGAGGTCACGCCTAGTTCCTCGAAGATCAGGAACCTCGTGTGTCGCTCCAATTTAAGTTATCATCGAACTTATCGGTGAACGTATACTGTGAAGTATTCGTCTCATGTAGTATTCCTAAGGTTCTCGTATGACCGGTTCGCTTAGTGTATTACCTCAAGTGCGCTTGCAATAAGCAAGGCCCATATTAGAAGCCAATCGCTTCAGCTATCCTTAATAACTTGATCAAGCAGCCTTTATCGGTTGTTTTTTGCGTCTTGTTTTTTCGGTATTGATACTAGGACAGGCTGTTAAGTATTGAGTGGATTGGCTATCCATACGCTCTTTTCCCAATGTAGTCATAGTTATTTAGCCCTTTAATAAAGGTTGCTAAATGGATTTAACTATTTCTTTATTTTAGACCAGGAAAACCTGTTAATAAGTTAGGTATAACATTGCCTTGTTAGCAGAAGATAAAAAAAATCATAGATGGTTTAACAGCTTTATCCACATTAGTAATATTGTGGGTAACTCAGTTGATTAGATGTGGCGCCTAGGTGTGCATAAATTTTTTTAGTCCGAAGTCTGAATGTTTTTCCTTATTTTATCCAAAGAATTATTCACAGGGTAAGTGTATGTAAAATATGGTAAATATTATAGTTTGCTATAAGTTATATACAGCTTGATCAATATATTTTGCTTTGGGATAACCCTCTGTATCTTTTTATTCACACCCTGTGTTTAAAGTTTTGATCCTTCCCTCAAAATTCCTACTATAAGAACTTTTTCCACACTATTAACTGCATTATTTGTCCTCATTTACTTATCCACATATCAAGTCATCAACAGCATTCTTCTACTGGTGCTTAGTCTTTGTGGCGGCTGTTCTCTGATTTTGGTTTAACCCCTCAATGCTATATAGAGCAATAGAGGCTTAATTAATCTTGGCAAAGTGGATTAGTCTCTCTTCCCCTCCTTTCTTGATGTGATCATTACTGTTGAGTAATAGTGTTTTAAAACTTGGCTAGATTGTTTATTAGAAAGAAGTGGTTAAACTTATCGGTAAAGTCGAAATGCGTTTACTAGGAGATCATGATGACAAATCATCACCACAATCATTGCTGCGGTCACCATGGCCACGATAACCACGACCATAACTGCTCAGTGTCCTTGCAGTTAGGGCAAGTTGTGGAGCAACATCCATTCCAGTTTGATGATGGTGCTATGATAGAACTATGTCGTCGTGATTTAGGTAATGAGATTTTTATTGGCCTTGGGGGATTAACTCGTGCTGAGATTGAAACTCTAACTACCGCACCGGTTGAACTAGGCTTATTGGCAACAGAAGCTGGCGGATGCCTTATTGTGGTTAAAATTGGTGATATTGTATTAGATGTTCAGTTTAATGCTGCTGCTATTCCTGATGAGCACTATCAAGCAGAGATCAACTCACAAGTAACCTTGTTGGCTCTTGATACTCACACTAAGGAGCTTAAGGTAAAACGTGATATTGAGTTAACCAATGAGTTGGTGGCTCAATTAACTCGTCTTACCGCTCGTCAGCGAACTGAAGAGACCAATCAGATTAATGCTGAAAATGCCCACTTACTTAATACGCTGACACCAGAGCAATTAGCAGAAAAGATAACTTTGGTTGAGTTAGCTAACCACAAATAAATATATATTCTACTTCTAAAGGCTTACGCATCCCGTGGTAAGCCTTTTTCTATAATCCGAACTAAACGCTGCGCTTTATTGGAAATCACCGTTATTGAGTTTTCATCCCTTCTCTTTTTTTGTTGCCCAATGGCCCAATTAAGATGAATGTCCAAGGTTTCATCAAGGCCAAGACATTCTTCTAAGGCAATTAATATGGCTTCTTGATAAGGGGCGTTACCCATAGCGATACTGATATTACGTAGCCATTGGATATGACCAATACGACGAATTGCTGAACCTTCTGTATTTTTTAGGAAGGTTTTTTCATCCCAGCTAAATAAAGTGAGTAAATCTTGCTGAGCTAAAGTTGGTCGACAGTGATAGTCAGTTTCTTCTGTGATTTCACCATGACGACTGTGAGGGCAAACCAGTTGACAATCATCACAGCCGTATATGCGATTACCCATTAAAGGACGAAACTCTTCAGGGATCACGCCACTGTATTCAATCGTTAAGTACGAAATACAGCGACGGGCATCGATTACCCCTTCTTCAACAATGGCTCCGGTAGGGCAGCTGGTCATACAGGCCACGCATTTACCACATTGATTTTCTAGAGCTTCATCCACAGGTAGTGGCAAATCAATAAGAAGCTCTCCAAGGAAGAACCAAGAGCCAGCATCTTGATTTAATATTAGTGAGTGCTTTCCTGTCCAGCCTAATCCAGCCTTTTGCGCGAGAGGGCGCTCCAAGATCGGTGCTGAATCTACAAAAGGACGATAGCCAAATGGACCGACAACAGCCTCAATTTTTTGTCCTAGTTGCTTTAATCGATTTCTGACTAATTTATGGTAATCACGACCAAGGGCATAACGGCTAATATAACCTTTTTCAGGTGCTTTTAATGTTTG
Source organism: Photobacterium damselae (assembly GCF_003026815.1). Lineage (GTDB taxonomy): Bacteria > Pseudomonadota > Gammaproteobacteria > Enterobacterales > Vibrionaceae > Photobacterium > Photobacterium damselae. The sequence goes on from NZ_PYOG01000027.1 coordinate 2,750, forward strand.
AGCAAATCCTGCTTCTGGCGGTAAATAATTCATGCGAACACTGATGACTCGCACTGTTCCTGGATGGAGTTCATCAGGTCTTGCTCGCATCATGCCATGTCGTGCCATCCAATCCATATCGCCGTGATAACCCGCATCAAGCCACCGCTGTAATTGTGCTTCATGTTGAGATAGATCCACATCGCAAATACCGACTTGTTGGAATCCTAATTCTTTACCCCATTGTTTGATATCGAGGCTGAGTTGGTTGAGATCTATAGTCATAACAGAATCACAGGTTACAGAGAAAGGGGCGAAGTTTATCACAAAATAGATAGAGTCTGGATATGACAAATTGAACCAAAAAATTTAGTCAGAGTGCTTTATTAAGCTATTTTCCCTTGTTTTTATTATTGATTTCTTCTGGCAACTTAAGCCGTAATTTATCTAAAATATGACATAGTGAACTGACAAAGTTTTGTCATTGATGGTGCAAACCTCTGGAATAATAGAGGGAATTTCTGCCAATTTGGGCGGTAATTCTAATTTGGAATCTATCGGTGTTTTCGTATTTTGTGTTGGCATTGTTTGACGGATTTTGTATAAACATTCACCTCATTAAAAAAATCATCGTATAATCAACAATTGCTGTTCAATTTGATGGTTTGACAGCTTAAATATGATGAATGAGTGATTTTAATTAACTCAAGTACAATACGAACAGAATAGTACGGTAACCATGAAAACATTTGAACGAATTCTTGCAGATGAACAATCGACTGTTGAGTTAGGTCTGCAACTAGCAACTGCCTGCTCACAGCAAACTACTATTTATCTTCATGGTGATCTTGGCGCCGGTAAAACCACTTTTAGTCGAGGCTTTATTCGTTCTCTCGGACATCAAGGTAATGTGAAAAGTCCAACATATACCTTGGTTGAACCGTATGATCTTGCGCCTTGGCAGGTATACCATTTTGATCTATACCGTCTTGCCGATCCTGAAGAATTAGAATTTATGGGTATTCGTGATTATTTTTCTAATGATGCGATCTGTTTGGTTGAATGGCCTGAAAAAGGTACGGGTTTATTACCACAACCAGATCTGGAATTAGAAATGTTGTATCACGGTGAGCAACGTAAAGTGATCATAACCGCTCAGTCTGAATATGGTGAGCAGTTACTATCACGCTTGGAGAAGTGTTAACTAGGATGGCGTTACGGAGTTATTTAAACCTACTGATCGTTGGGGCGAGTTTAGTCAGTTCAAGTGTTTGGGCTAACGAGCTCAAAGGAGTGCGTGTATGGCCTGCTCCGGATGAAACTCGAGTTGTATTAGACATGCAAGATAAGCCAGTCTATTCAACATTTACTCTAACTAAACCTGATCGTCTGGTCGTCGATTTAAAGACGACGAGTAAAGATACTAAACTTCCTGTGGTGGTAAAAAATAGTGAGATTTTAAGCCAGATCCGCAGCAGTAATGCGCCTAAAAAAGGCGATTTTCGTTTGGTTTTTGAAATTAAAGACGATGTTAAGCCCAATATTTTTGCGCTAGCTCCGACCCCAGGTGGTCGCTATGGACATCGCTTAGTGTTGGATCTGCCACACCCTGGTGGTGAATCAAATTTGGTCGTGGATAAGTCAAAATCAACCCCGGCAACTTCTCAGGCTACGGCTCATATGCCAAAAAGTATGGGAAAAATCGTGATTGCCATTGATGCCGGCCACGGCGGTGAAGATCCTGGTTCGATTGGTCCACATCGTAAGTATGAAAAAAATGTCACCCTTGCGATTGCCAAAAAGCTGGCTGCTAAGCTGAATTCAACATCTGGTATGGAAGCGGTAATGACTCGCCGTGGAGATTACTATGTTGGGTTAAGTAAGCGCTCTGAAATTGCACGTAAGAATAAAGCACTATTGTTAGTGTCTATTCACGCCGATGCATTTACAAATCCAAGACCGCGTGGAGCATCGGTTTGGGTTCTTAACAACCGTCGAGCAAACACTGAAATTGGTCGTTGGTTGGAGCAGAGTGAAAAGCAATCTGAGCTGTTAGGTGGCGGTGATGTTTTATCGGGTAATTCTCAAGATAAATACTTAAGCCGTGCAGTATTAGACCTGCAATTTAGCCACTCGCAAAAAGAAGGGTATGACGTTGCAGAGAGCGTATTACATCAATTGCGTCGAGTCACTCGTTTACATAAGAGCCAGCCTCAGCATGCGAGCCTTGCGGTATTGAAATCTCCTGATATTCCATCTCTGTTGGTGGAAACTGGATTTATTTCAAACCCAACTGAAGAGCGCTTGCTAACTTCACCTGCACATCAAGCCAAAATTGCTGATGCGGTTTATCGCGGTATTGTTGATTACTTTAAAGCCAACCCACCACAAGGAACGATGTTCGCTTCTCGTGGTTCAACGGTTAAGCATAAAGTAACGTCAGGACAAACATTAAGTGGTATTGCGAACCGTTATGGTGTGTCGATGGCAACGATTCGCTCAGCTAATAATCTGAAATCAAATTCAGTCAATATTGGTCAAGTCTTAGTGATTCCAAGGGGAGGAAACGTAGTAAGTACTCCCTCACAAAAATCAGTAGCGACTAAAACTGCTGCCATTTCATCGTCATCAACATCAACGAAAGTGATTTATCATACGGTAAAACGCGGTGAATACTTAGGTCAGTTAGCAGAAAAATACGGCACAACTATGAGCCGTATTCGTTCGCTCAATAAACTTAAGTCCGATAATGTTATGTTGGGGCAAAAACTGAAAATTGAGGTTAAAGCACCGAAACAGATCACTCATAAAGTGCAACGTGGTGAATTTTTAAGTAAAATTGCTTCTAAGTACGGGGTCAGTATTGCTAGTATCCGTAATGCGAACAAATTACGATCTGATAAACTAGCTGTAGGTCAGACACTCATTATACCAAGAAGTTAATTATGCCCATTCAAATTTTACCTGCGCGTCTTGCTAACCAAATTGCTGCAGGTGAAGTGGTAGAACGACCAGCTTCTGTTGTTAAGGAGCTGGTTGAAAACAGTCTTGATGCCGGCGCTACCCGAATTGATATTGATATTGATAAAGGTGGCAGCCGGACTATTCGTATTCGCGATAATGGCAAAGGTATTCCTAAAGATGAGTTAGGACTTGCTCTTAGCCGTCATGCAACGTCCAAAATTTCCTCTCTTGATGATCTCGAAGCCATTATGAGCTTAGGCTTTCGTGGTGAGGCCCTAGCCAGTATTAGCTCTGTGGCTCGTCTAACTTTAACTTCCCGTACTGCTGAACAAGAAGAAGCTTGGTCTGCTTATGCTGAAGGGCGAGATATGGCGGTACAACTGAAACCAGCCGCTCATCCTGTTGGTACTACGGTTGAAGTGCTAGATCTATTTTTTAATCCCCCTGCCCGCCGTAAGTTTCTTCGAGCAGAAAAAACCGAATTTGCCCATATTGATGAGCTCATTAAACGAATCGCTCTAAGCCGGTTCGATGTGAATATTACTTTGCGTCATAACGGTAAGGTTATTCGTCAATATCGAGTAGCACAAACTCAAGCGCAAAAGGAACGTCGGCTAGCAACCGCTTGTGGTCAAGGTTTTTTACAACATGCTTTAGTGGTTGAACTCACCCATGGCGATCTGAAATTATCTGGTTGGATTTGCAGCTCATCAGGTGCGCGCAGCCAAAACGATATTCAATATTGCTATGTAAACGGCCGAATGATGAAAGATAAACTTATCAATCATGCGATTCGCCAAGCTTATGAGAGCAGTTTAGCGCCAGAGCAATATGCAGCTTATGTTTTATTTATCGATCTCAATCCTCACGATGTTGATGTAAACGTTCATCCAGCAAAACATGAAGTGCGTTTTCATCAAGCTCGTCTTGTTCATGACTTTATCTATCAGGGTATTCAAAGTGCCTTGCAGCAAAGTGATGATTTTATCGAGATACAGTCACCTCAGCGTCTAAGTGCAAAAGCTAATATTGATAGTGAATACTCACATCATGCTGTACCAGACGCAACCTATCAAGCGATAGAGCAAACGCCTGATTACCCAAATAAACAACCTGCTAAACAGTGGCGAGAGCAGACACATTACGAGACAGGTTCAACTAAAACAGCTCGTGAAATATCTAATCACTCCCAGCCACCAAGTGACTATCGCTCAGAGAAGCAAGGTGCCATCATAAATACGCCTTCACGCCACTACGGAACGACAAACTATCGAGCTGAAGGTGGTCCGAGTCCTGCTGAAGTGGCGGCATATCAACGTTTAATTCAAACACCAGACGCGGTTGAAGAGCGAGCATTAGATACGACGTTTAATGACGCTCATATGAATTCACCAACAGTAACTGAATCGAATGTATGGCAAGAGTATGCTCCAAGTATGCCCGAGCCAATTCGTCAGCATTCAAGTGTAAGTTCTGAGGTTGAAGGGTTAGGTAAGGCATTGGTTATTGTTGAAAAACAGTATCTAGTTGTCAGCCGAAATCAAAATCTTGCTCTATTATCATTAGAGGTGGCTCAAAATTTAAGAATTCAAGGACAACTGAAGTTAGCGCAGAGCGAAGGGTTGAAACCACAGCCACTATTAATACCGCATTCAATCCCTGTTAGCCCTGAGTTGTTAGAATCGGCTCAGCAGCATCAAGCGTTATTACAGAAGTTAGGAATTCAATTAAAAGCAAAAGGAAAGCAATCTCTTATTATCATGTCAGTTTGTATGCCTTTGCGGCAGCAAAACTTACAACAATTGATCCCAAATTTGTTAACCTACTTAGGGTCCATTGCTGAAGATCCAACTCAGCAGGGGTGGGATAAGTTATTAGATTGGTTTGCGCAACAATGTGTGGTTGCTCAAGAGCAATATTCACTGTCGCAAGCTATTCAATTAGTGACTGAACTAGAGCAGCTTTGGGGAGCCCAATTAACCGACCATTATGATCGATTATTGCGTTCCGTTGATCTGCATACAGCCATAGAAGCATTTAAGTAGAATATGAGTAAGCCATTACCACAGGCCATTTTTTTAATGGGGCCAACAGCATCAGGCAAAACAGATTTAGCGATCCGTTTGCGCCAAGAGTTACCTGTAGAGTTGATTAGTGTCGACTCTGCCCTTATCTATAAGGGGATGGATATCGGAACGGCAAAGCCCGATGCTCATGAGCTGGCCCTTGCGCCTCATCGACTTATTGATATTCGTGATCCAGCGCAAAGTTATTCAGCTGCAGACTTTCGTGCTGATGCACTTAAAGAAATGGCTGATATAGTTGCAGCAGGGCGCATACCTTTATTGGTGGGCGGAACCATGCTGTATTACAAAGCCTTGTTAGAAGGTCTTTCTCCATTGCCGGCGGCAGATCCTGAGATCCGTGCTGGTATTGAACAAGAAGCAAAAGAGAAAGGCTGGCAAGCTTTGCATGAGGAATTAGTGCGAATCGACCCAGTATCAGGGGCTAGGATTCATCCTAATGATCCACAACGATTGTCTCGTGCATTGGAAGTTTTCCGTATTTCCGGCAAAACTTTAACTGAGTTAACGAAAACTCAAGGTGATGCTTTACCATATAAAGTTCACCAATTTGCAATCGCTCCCAAGGATAGGACTGTTCTGCATCAACGAATTGAGCTGCGTTTTGAGAAAATGATGGCAGCTGGCTTTGAACAAGAGGTTAAAGCGCTTTATGAGCGTGGTGATCTTCATCCTGATCTGCCATCAATCCGTTGTGTAGGTTATCGTCAGATGTGGGATTATTTGGACGGTCATTGCGATCAAGATGAAGCGGTCTTCCGTGGTATCTGCGCGACCCGTCAATTAGCGAAGCGTCAAATCACCTGGCTAAGAAGTTGGAAAGATTTGACGTGGTTGGATAGCGGGGATGTGGATACATCGTTACAAACCGTCACAAACTCAGTAAGATATGACGGTTAATAAAGGTGTATACTCAGAACTGTTTTGCGTATTTTAGTTTTTGTTCGTTGCTAACTACAACTACAAACCAATAAGGAAAAGAAATAATGGCTAAGGGGCAATCTCTGCAAGACCCGTTTTTAAATGCGCTGCGTCGTGAAAGAATTCCGGTGTCTATTTATCTGGTTAACGGTATCAAACTACAAGGCCAAATCGAATCGTTTGATCAGTTTGTGATCCTACTTAAAAACACTGTAAACCAGATGGTTTATAAACACGCAATTTCAACAGTTGTACCTGCTCGTCCGGTGAATCATCACCACGCAGCAACAGGCACAGCTGAGCGTCCTCAAGAAAAAATTGAAGAGTAATATTCTTCAATTAAGGAGTTGATAGCTTGTTTGACCGTTATGAAGCCGGTGAGCAGGCCGTACTTGTTCATGTCAACTTCACGCAAGAAGGGGAATGGGAAGACTTACGTGAATTTGAAATGTTGGTCTCTTCGGCGGGAGTCAATTCGCTACGTGTAGTAACAGGTAGTCGAAAAACTCCCCACCCTAAATATTATGTGGGGGAAGGTAAGGCTTTAGAAATTGCAGATGCAGTTCGCGCTGTTGATGCTGATATTGTGATTTTTAATCACGCCTTATCTCCTGCACAAGAACGTAACCTTGAGCAATTGTGCCAATGTCGAGTAGTTGATCGTACCGGGTTAATTCTTGATATTTTTGCCCAGCGAGCACGTACCCATGAAGGTAAGTTGCAAGTTGAATTAGCTCAGTTACGTCATCTGTCTACTCGATTAATTCGTGGCTGGACTCACCTTGAGCGTCAAAAAGGTGGTATCGGTCTACGAGGTCCAGGTGAAACCCAGCTGGAAACCGATAGACGTTTATTGCGTGAGCGTATTAAAGCCATCTTACGTCGTTTAGACAAAGTGGCAAAACAGCGAGAGCAGGGCCGACGTGCGAGAAATCGAGCTGAAATCCCAACAATCTCATTAGTTGGTTACACCAACGCGGGTAAGTCTACGTTGTTTAACCGTATTACTGATGCTGGCGTTTACGCTGCCGATCAGTTATTCGCAACTCTAGATCCTACCTTGCGTAAAGTTGAAGTCGCAGATGTCGGTACGGCAATATTAGCTGACACTGTAGGTTTTATTCGTCATTTACCCCATGATTTGGTCGCGGCTTTTAAAGCAACACTAAAAGAGACTCAAGAAGCAGATTTATTGCTTCATGTTGTAGATGCTAGTGATGATCGCTTCCGTGAAAATATTGATGCTGTTGAAAGTGTCTTAGAAGAAATTGAAGCTCACGAAGTCCCATCATTATTGGTGATGAATAAAATCGATAATCTAGAAGGTGCCAAACCGCGTATTGAGCGTGATGACGATGGCGTTCCACGTCGAGTTTGGGTTTCTGCTATGGAAGGTATCGGGTTAGACCTGTTGTTCCAAGCATTAACTGAGCGTCTTTCTGGGACCATGGTAAAACACACACTACGTTTACCACCTGAGTTGATCGGGCGTTATCGTAGTAAGTTTTATCAATTAGGTTGTATCTTGCGAGAAGAATATGAGTCGGACGGCTGTTTGACCATAGATATCCGCATACAGTTGGCCGATTGGTCACGGTTACAAAAAAGAGAAAGTACTTCGTTAGATGACTTTATCGTTGCTTAATGGATTGCTAAAGTAATAAAACTGTCGTCATATCATACTGATGGAGTTCTATAATGGCGTGGAATGAGCCTGGCAATAACGGCGACCGCGACAATGATCCTTGGGGAAATAACAATAAAAATCGTGGTGGTCGCGATCAAGGACCACCAGATTTAGATGAAGTTTTCTCAAAGCTCAGTCGTAAGGTTGGCGGAATTTTAGGGAATAACAAAGGGTCTTCTTCTGGCGGCGGAGCCGTTGGTTTAGGAGCCGTTGCAGTATTAGCTGCTGCAGTTTGGGGTTTCTCTGGTTTTTATACCATCGGGGAAGCGGAACAAGGTGTGGTATTACGATTTGGTAAGTTTGACCAAATTGTAAAACCAGGTTTGAACTGGAAACCAACTTTTATTGATGAAGTGATTCCAGTAAACGTACAAGCGATTCGTTCGCTACGTGCATCAGGCCTAATGCTCACTAAAGACGAAAACGTACTGAAAGTTGAAATGGATGTTCAGTATCGTGTCGATAATGCTGAAAAGTATTTATTTAGTGTAACTAATGCCGATGATAGCTTACGTCAAGCAACTGATTCTGCACTACGTGCTGTTATTGGTGACTCAACAATGGATGAGGCACTAACAACTGGCCGTCAGGCAATTCGAGCTGATACCCAAGAGGCGATTGATAAGATCATTGCTAAATATAATATGGGTATCCGTGTTGTTGATGTGAACTTCCAGTCTGCTCGTCCACCGGAAGCGGTAAAAGATGCATTTGATGATGCTATTGCTGCCCGTGAGGATGAGGAGCGTTATGTTCGTGAAGCCGAAGCTTACAGCAATGATATCTTGCCAAAAGCAATTGGTCGTGCAGAGCGTATTAAGAACGAAGCCGAAGGTTATTCTGAGCGTGTTGTTAATGGTGCGCTAGGTGATGTAGCTCAGTTTGATAAGCTATTACCTGAATACCTAAAAGCAAAAGAAGTGACACGTGAGCGTTTGTATCTCGATACCATGGAACGTGTGTACAGCAATACAAGTAAAGTGTTAATTGACACTAAATCAAATGGTAACTTGCTGTATTTACCGCTTGATAAAATGATCAATCAAGCACCTAAAGCGAAGGCTCCTGAAACTGACAGTCAAAGTTTCAGTGGTATCGAGTTAGAGAAAGTTGAACCACAAACTCCAGTGACTCCTGTACCTCGTACAGAAACTGGTCGTCAGGGGAGATATTAATTATGCGTAAGTTAATGATCCCAGTTGTGGTGATTTTTATTGCTCTATTGCTGATGTCTGTCTTCGTTGTTAAGGAAGGCGAGCGTGGTATCGTGGTTCGTTTCGGTCGAATTATCAAAGATAACAATACTGAAGTGGCTCAGGTCTACGCACCAGGTTTGCATTTTAAAGTGCCTGTGTTTGATCGTGTTCATATGTTAGATGCACGTATTCAAACTATGGACGATCAAGCAGACCGTTTCCTTACTGCAGAGAAAAAAGACGTTATTATCGATACTTATGTTAAGTGGCGTATCCAAAACTTTGGTCAGTACTACTTAGCAACGGGTGGCGGTAATATTTCAACGGCTGAAGCGCTACTAAAGCGTAAAGTGGTTGATAGTCTTCGCGCAGAAATCGGTGCTAAAGAGATCAAGCAAATTGTCTCTGGTAAAGACAGTGCGCAGCCAAAAGCTGCGAAAACTGATGATGCTAACGATCAACAGACTCAAATTGCTGAAGAGATTGTTAAAGGTCTACTGCCTGAAAATGATGTTAAAGAAGTAGAAGGTCAGCGTGATCAAATCATGGCCGATGTACTAAGTGAAACTCGTGATAGTGCGAAAGATCTTGGTATTGAAGTGGTGGATTTCCGTATTAAGAAAATCAACCTACCAGATGAAATCAGCGAATCTATCTACCGTCGTATGCGAGCAGAACGTGAGTCGGTTGCGCGTAGTTACCGTTCTCAAGGTCGTCAGCGTGCAGAAGAGCTACGTGCTCGTGCTGAACTAAAAGTAGCGACTATCTTAGCTGAAGCAAACCGTAAAGCTCAGGTTTTACGCGGTGATGCAGATGCTCAAGCAGCCGATACTTATGCTGAAGCGTATACGAAGAACCCTGAATTCTTTAGTTTCTGGCGTTCATTAAAGGCTTATGAGAAGAGCTTCAATTCGAAGAATGACGTACTGGTTATCGACCCTGATACAGAGTTCTTCCGTTACATGAACCAAGCAAATCCAAAAGCGAATTAAGTAAAGGCTTGGCTCTGATAACGAGCTCTTTATAATAGGAAGACAAGGTCTTGTGGCCTTGTCTTTTTTTATTCTGAGTAAAAAATTATGGCAAATTCAATTTGGTTGGCTATCGGGCTAGTCTTAGTCTTTGAAGGTTTGGGGCCACTGCTTGCTCCTCGTGGCTGGCGTGACATGGTTGGCCAATTAAGTCAGCAAAGTGATAACACATTACGCCGTATTGGTGGCTGTTTGGTGGTTGCTGGTGTAGTGATAGCCTATATGATGTATTCCTCACTCTAGTATTTCGTAATTTGCGCATTGGATTTGGCCGTTTTGGTCTAAATGGTCAAAAAATGACTGCAAGGCGTGAGTTAAGGTGCTAGAATTCTTTTTTAACTACTGATAGACGAAGAAAGATGGCAAACAATGTAGTCGTTTTAGGCACCCAATGGGGTGACGAGGGTAAAGGTAAGATCGTAGATCTACTAACAGAAGATGCAAAGTATGTGGTTCGCTACCAAGGCGGTCACAACGCAGGTCATACTCTAGTGATCGACGGTGAGAAAACTGTTCTTCACCTAATCCCATCAGGTATCCTACGTGACAACGTTAAATGCATCATCGGTAACGGTGTTGTACTTTCTCCAGATGCACTAATGAAAGAAATGGGCCCGCTAGAAGAGCGTGGTATTCCAGTTCGTGAGCGTCTATTCCTGTCAGAAGCTTGTCCACTAATTCTTCCTTACCACATTGCGCTAGACCAAGCTCGTGAAATTGCTCGCGGTAAAAAAGCTATCGGTACAACTGGCCGTGGTATCGGTCCTGCTTACGAAGATAAAGTTGCACGTCGCGGTCTTCGTGTTGGCGATCTATTCAATAAAGAAGCATTTGCTGAGAAGCTAAAAGAAGTTATGGCTTACCACAACTTCCAGCTTGAGCATTACTACAATGCTGAGCCTGTAAGCTACGAAGAAGTGCTAGAAGGTGTGATGGCACAAGCTGACATCCTAACTTCAATGGTTATTGACGTAACTAAAGAGCTTGATGACGCTCGTCTACGTGGCGACAAGATCATGTTCGAAGGTGCGCAAGGTACTCTACTTGATATCGACCACGGTACTTACCCGTACGTAACTTCTTCTAACACTACAGCTGGTGGTGTTGCTGCAGGTTCTGGTTTCGGTCCTCGTCACCTTGGTTATATCCTAGGTATTGCGAAAGCTTACTGTACTCGCGTTGGTGCAGGTCCTTTCCCAACTGAACTATACGATGGTCTAGAAAAGCAAGATCCTATCGGTAAACACCTAGGTACTGTTGGCCATGAGTTTGGTGCAACAACAGGTCGTCTACGTCGTACAGGTTGGTTCGATGCTGTGGCTATGCGTCGTGCAGTACAAATCAACTCTATCTCTGGTTTCTGTCTAACTAAGCTAGACGTACTAGATGGTCTAGAAGAACTTAAGATCTGTACTGGTTACAAGACTAAGACTGGTGAGATCCTAGAAGTATCTCCAATGGCTGCAGACGAGTACGAAGATCTAGAGCTAATCTACGAAACAATGCCGGGTTGGAGCGAGAAGACTTTCGGTGTTAAAACACTAGAAGAGCTTCCTCAAACAGCACTAGATTACATTGCACGTATCGAAGAGCTAACAGGCGTTCCTGTAGATATCATCTCAACAGGTCCTGACCGTAACGAAACTATCATCAAAGTTCACCCATACGGCGAATAATTGATCTAGTTCGTAGCTGAAAAATGCTTAAATCGAAAGCCAGCCTTAGTGCTGGCTTTTTGTTATCTAAAATATATAAACCGTTGCAATTTAAGATGTGATCTTGAGGCAGAAAATTGACCGAGCCAAGGTCTAAAGTTCGGCGGTTATTGGTCGATACTTAATTATCGCAATAATAATGAGAGCTAATAATGAAGCCTGCCGTAAAGTTATGGCTGTTAAGTGCCGCTATCATACCTATTTGGGGTTGGTCTCAAGGGGTTGGCGATGCTGTGCCTGTTTATTCAGACTCTCAATTGATCCATCTTTTTGAAACCAATAGTCAGTTAGCACAGGTAAAAGCTGATGATTGCCAATTGGTCCAAGATATTATAGCTAGAGCAAGACGTGTTCAGTCTCCCGCTTACCAGTTTCTTTATGGTGATATGTTAGCTTGGGGAGTCTGTGTGCCCAAAGATGCGGAAACTGGGCTCTACTATATGAAGAAAGCGGCAAATCAGGGCTTACCAGCAGCACTTGAGCAATTAGGTCGTTATTACGCAACAGGTACTTTGGTTCAACAAGACAGAGATCGAGCGATCTTGTATCTTCGTGAAGCGGCTGCAATGGGAAATATTGCAGCAAGAATTCGGCTAGCCGAACTGTTACTTAAAGATTATGGCAGCCCATTGGATTATGAAGACGCATATCGGTGGCTCTATTTCAGTGTGACCGACAACCGAAATCAACATCAGCGTATTACTCAGCTACGTCGTCGACTAGAGCATCAAATGCCCGCTAATATTATCGCCAGAGCCAAGCGAGAAGAGCTGCTTTGGTAGATCAAAAAAACCTCCGTAAATGGAGGTTTTCTCTTTTAGGCTATTGGCAACAATGTAAAGTGATTAGATCACTTTATGAGGACCAAAGCATTCATAATGTAGACGGTCTTGCTCAACACCCATCGCCATAAGTTGTTTGGCAACGTGTTGCATGAATCCAACTGGGCCACAGAAATAAAACTGCATATCTTTATCTTTAGTCAATTCTGCTGCTAATTGAGTCAGATCTATCAAGCCCACATAATCATAATCTTCACTTAATACATCATCGGCTTGTGGTTCTTGATACCAAGTAGTTGGCTTAATTTGAGCATTTTTTAGTGCTAATTGCTTGATGTGATCTTTAAAGGCGTGATGACGACCATTGTGCGCAGCGTGGAGCCAATAAACGGATTGATCGTGTTGTTGTAGAGTTTCTAGCATGGCAAGTGTTGGCGTTAAACCGACACCTGCAGAAATAAGAGTCACAGGAGCCGTTGGGTTCTCTTCCAAGAAAAAGTCACCCGCAGGCGCAGCCAATAGTACTTTATCACCCTCAACTAAGCTATCATGAAGATAACTTGATACTAAACCACCATCTTCACGCTTAACCGAGATTCGGTATGTATTTGGCTGGGGTGCGCTTGATAAGCTGTATTGACGAATTTCTTGGAACTCGAACTGCTCAGGCTTTAAGTAAACACCTAAATATTGACCTGGTTTAAATGCTGCAACCGGTTGGCCATCCGTTGGTTTAAATGTGAAGCTCGTAATGACATCACTTTCTTGGCGCTTTTCAACGAGTTCAAATTCGCGAGTACCGCGCCAGCCACCTTGCTTTGCTTCATTTTCTTGGTAAATATCTTCTTCACGAGTAATAAAAATATTAGCCAATACGCCATAAGCTTCGGCCCAAGCGTCTAAAACTTCCTGCCCAGGGGATAGCAATTCATCAATAGTGGCCAATAAATGATGACCAACAATTTGATATTGCTCTGCTGTTATCATAAAACTGGTGTGTTTATGAGCAATTTTTTCAACTGCAGGTAATAGAGCTTCAAGATTTTCAATGTTAGTCGCATAGGCACAAATTGCATTAAATAATGCTTCTCGTTGCGCACCATTTCGTTGGTGACTTAAATTGAAAATATCTTTAAGTTCAGGGTTATGCTGAAACATACGCTGATAAAAATGGGCAGTTAAGGCAGGACCTGTCTCTGCAATTACCGGCGTTGTTGCTTTAACAATATCGATAGTTTGTTGGCTAATCATTACTTCTTTCTCTAACTTGTATTTATAATATATGTTATATGTTGTATCTGATAGGTATCTTTTAGTCAAGAACAAGATTAAAATATTGCAAAGGAGGAGTTATTTGTGCAGTTAACAAGTTTTACCGATTATGGCCTAAGAGCCTTGATATATCTGGCAACTTTACCTCAAGGTGAGTTGACCAGTATTACTAAAGTAACCGAAACCTATAATGTTTCACGAAATCATATGGTCAAAATTATTAATAAACTTGGCCAATTAGGATACGTTGAAACTGTTCGAGGTAAAAATGGCGGAATTCGCTTAGGTATGGCTGCTGAAAGCATTGTACTGGGTGATGTAGTTCGTGCCATTGAACCGCTGCAAATTGTTAATTGTAGCGATGAGTTTTGTCATATTACGCCAGCATGTCGTTTGAAGAATGTGCTAGCGGACGCGCGCGCAGTATTTTTGGCTGAGTTGGATAAACATACGTTGGCCTCATTAGTTGATGATAATCCACCACTGCGCATTTTATTGAATCATATTGACTAACAGTCTGTTTTTACTGAACTTATAACTTCTCAGTAAATAATATTTAGTGGAGCTTGTCACGATAGTGAACTGGCTCCCATCTTTCACCTATCGGCGCAATATACTTAAGGTATGTTAGGGCCAACAGGATCAACATATGTCTACAGGTACAACCGATTTACCGGTCGACCCATTTCGCGATCGCGAAGCAACTAACTATGAAAATCCGATTCCAAGTCGCGAGATGCTACTTGAAGTGATTCGAGGCTTTGATACGCCAATCAGTCGTGATCAGTTGTTTGCGGAATTGAAATTGGAAGGGGATGACCAATACGAAGGATTACGCCGTCGCTTACGTGCGATGGAGCGTGATGGTCAATTAATTTTTACTCGTCGTCAGTGTTATGCACTGCCTGAACGTCTGGATCTGATCAAAGGTTACGTCATGGGTCACCGTGATGGTTTTGGCTTTGTTCGTCCAGAAGGCAACATGTCAAAAGACGACGATTTACTGCTGCCTGTTCATCAGATGCGCGGTGTGATCCACGGTGATTACATTTTAGCTCAAGTGGCAGGTGTCGATAAACGTGGTCGCAAAGAAGGTCGCGTAGTTCGAGTATTAAAACCAACAACGGCTCAAATTGTTGGTCGCTTCTTTATTGAAGATGGCATGGGTTATGTGGTGCCAGATGATTCACGTATTGCGCAAGATATCGTGATTCCACAAGCCGATCGCTTAGGTGCCCGTATGGGTAATGTGGTGGTGGTTGAAATCACCCAACGAGCGACTCGTCAGTACAACGCTGTAGGTAAAGTGGTGGAAGTCCTTGGTGAAAATATGGCACCAGGTATGGAAATTGAAATCGCGTTACGCACCCATGATATTCCTCATGAATGGCCAGCCGATGTTGAAAAACAGATCAAAGACTTAACCGAAGAAGTGCCAGAAGAGGCGAAGCAAGGTCGAGTTGATTTGCGTCAGTTGCCATTGGTTACCATTGATGGTGAAGATGCGCGCGACTTTGACGATGCTGTCTTTTGTGAGAAGAAAAAATCAGGCGGCTGGCGTCTTTGGGTTGCCATTGCTGATGTGAGCTACTACGTTCGCCACGATTCTGCTTTAGATAAAGAGGCGGTTAAACGTGGTAACTCGGTTTACTTCCCATCACAAGTTATTCCGATGCTACCTGAAGTGCTATCAAATGGCCTGTGTTCACTTAACCCGCAAGTGGATCGCTTGTGTATGGTGTGCGAGATGACCATTTCCGATACGGGTAAATTATCTGGTTATAAGCACTACGAAGCGGTAATGAATTCGCATGCCCGTTTAACGTACACCAAAGTAAGCAAAATGCTTGAAGGTGATGAAGAGTTGCGTGAACGTTATGCGCCACTAGTTCCTCATCTTGAAGAGCTTTATAGCATGTATAAAGTGCTAAAAGAGGCTCGTGAAGCACGTGGCGCAATTGAATTTGAAACGGTAGAAACGCAGTTCATTTTCAATGCAGATCGTAAAATTGATCGTATTGTGCCTGCAGTGCGTAATGATGCGCATAAGATTATCGAAGAATGTATGATCTTAGCCAATATCGCATCGGCTCGTTTTGTTGAAAAAGCCAAAGAGCCTGCTCTGTATCGTGTGCACGATGTTCCAGGTGAAGAGCGCTTAACAGGATTTCGAGACTTCTTAGGTGAGCTAGGTCTTCAGCTTGATGGTGGTTTTGAGCCAGCACCTGCTGATTACGCGAAATTGGCACACCAAATCGAAGGCCGTGAAGATAAAGAATTGATTCAAACCATGCTGCTACGCTCAATGAAGCAAGCGGTTTATCAAGCCGATAATATTGGTCACTTTGGTTTGGCTCTTAAGCAGTATGCTCACTTTACTTCACCAATCCGTCGTTATCCCGATTTAACCTTGCACCGTGCAATTAAATATCTAATCGCTAAGCAGGAAGGTCGTAATCAAGATCGTTGGACACCAACAGGCGGTTATCACTACTCATTTGATGATATCGATGTGCTAGGTGAGCAGTGCTCTATGACTGAGCGCCGCGCTGATGATGCGACCCGCGATGTTGCCGATTGGTTGAAATGTGAATACATGCAAGACCACCTAGGCGATGAGTTCGATGGTGTGATTGCCAACGTGACAGGCTTTGGTTTCTTTGTTCGTCTTAACGAGCTAAATATTGATGGTTTGGTGCATGTTAGTAATTTAGCGAATGATTACTATCAATATGACCCGATTGGCCAACGCTTAATTGGTGAAAGTTCAGGTCAAATCTACCGCTTAGGTGACTCTGTCAAAGTAAAAGTGGCTGCAATTAATCTAAATGATCGTCAAATTGACTTTGATTTGGTTGGCAGTAAACGTAAAGTACGCGGCGAAGGCAAAACGGCGAAAAACCGTGATAAGAAACAGCGCATGCGTAAAGCTGAAGGCCTAAAACGTCAAAGTTTGAAGGTTTATCGTGTTGAGGATGGGGCGGCAGTCGTAGATCCTGCTAAGCAAGAACAACAGCAAGCAGAGAAAAAGAAAGATTGCCGTTCAACTCGCCAGAAGCTAAAACAAGGTGCTATTCCAAAATTTGAGGATGATAAAGCACCAAAAGGTCGCGGCAAAGGCGGCAAGAAGAAAGCATCAACCGATACCAAGGCTAAAGCAAAGCCATCGACGGCAGCACGTAAAAAGAAAAAGCAGCGTGCTGGTAAAGCGGAACGAGCAGCAAAGAAGAAATAATCCATGAGTAATGAAATGATTTTCGGCATTCACGCCGTTAAAGCAGTATTAGCATCAGATCCTTCCCGTTTTATCGAAGTATTTGTGCTAAAAGGTCGTCAAGATGAGCGTCTACTGCCAATTCTAAACGAACTTCAAATGCTGGGTGTAACCATGCAGCAAGCGGGTCGTAAGGCATTGGATGACAAAGTTCATGGGGCAAACCATCAAGGTATTGTCGCTCGCGTTCGTCCTGGTAAGCAGTTCAATGAAAACGACTTAGATGCGATTTTAGCGGGTAAAGAAAATCCATTACTGCTGATTCTTGATGGTGTAACCGATCCTCATAACTTAGGTGCTTGTCTACGAAATGCAGATGCAGCCGGTGCGGTAGCGATTATTGTGCCAAAAGACCGCTCTGCTCAGTTAACAGCTACAGCAAGTAAAGTTGCTTGTGGTGCCGCAGAAGTGGTGCCTTTGGTTCGAGTGACAAACCTTGCTCGTACTATGCGTTATCTGCAAGAAGAGAAAAATATCTGGATTGTGGGCACCGCAGGTGAAGCGACTCACGATATTTACCAGACTAAGTTAACCGGTCCGCTTGCTATTGTAATGGGAGCAGAAGGTGAAGGTATGCGTCGTCTAACTCGTGAAACGTGCGATGATCTTATTAAGATCCCAATGGCCGGTTCTGTATCGAGTTTGAACGTATCTGTTGCTAGCGGCATCTGTCTGTTTGAGGCAGTACGTCAGCGTATCGAGCGCTAATCTTAGAAACATTCTTTGTTTAACTCTATGATAGAAAAGCCTAAGGAGGTAATGCTCTTTAGGCTTTTTGTTTTTGTCTCGCCAACAAGAAAATTTGCTTGCTAAGATTGTCCAATCTCTGTACTATCCTGCCTCTAAATTCTCGGTTCTTTTTTTCGTTCCTTGCTTCCCCAGGATAACCGAGCCGACAAGGGAAGCTGAATAATCCGTAAGGAGCAACCAATGCGTCATTACGAAATCGTATTCATGGTGCACCCTGATCAAAGCGAGCAAGTTGCTGGCATGATCGAGCGTTACACTGCTGCTATCAAAGATTCTGGTGGTCAGATTCACCGTCTAGAAGATTGGGGTCGTCGTCAAATGGCTTACCCAATCAACAAACTGCACAAAGCACACTACGTTCTAATGAACGTTGAAGCTGAGCAGGCTGTTATTGACGAGCTTGAGTCAAACTTCCGCTTCAACGACGCAGTGATCCGTAACATGATCATGCGTACTAAAGGCGCTATCACTGAGCCATCTCCAATGATGAAGGCTAAAGAAGAGCGTTTCACTAAGCGTGAAGAGCGTGCAGAAGCACAATCTGAAGGCGAAGCAGCTGCTGAGTAATTTATAAATGACCAATCGTCTGGAGTTAGTTGGTACTATTGCCAAACAACCCAAGCGAAGCCAATCTCCTGCGGGAATACCTCATTGTCACTTTGTGCTTGAGCATCGCTCGATACAACAGGAAGCCGGCTTACCACGCCAAGTATATTGTTATATTAACGTGGTAGTCAGCGGCAAAGGTCAACAAGTACTCACTCAAGATTTAGCTATCGGTAGTCATATTAAGGTAGGAGGTTTTATCTCTTATCAAACCGGCCGTAATGGCATTGGTAAATTAGTATTACATGCCGATCACATTGACATAATTTAGATCAGGAGATAGCCCATGGCTCGTTTCTTCCGTCGTCGTAAATTCTGCCGTTTCACTGCAGAAGGCGTACAAGAGATTGACTACAAAGACGTAGCAACTCTAAAAAACTACATCACTGAAGCTGGTAAAATCGTTCCTAGCCGTATCACTGGTACTCGCGCTAAATACCAGCGTCAGCTAGCTCGCGCTATCAAGCGTTCTCGTTACCTAGCACTTCTACCATACACTGACAAGCATCAGTAATCGGTAGTAGTTTTTAGACTTTTATAGAGGACAAGATAATGCAAGTTATTCTACTTGATAAAATCGCTAACCTAGGTGGCCTTGGCGACCAAGTTAACGTAAAAGCTGGCTACGCTCGTAACTTCCTTATCCCACAAGCTAAGGCAGTAATGGCAACTAAAGCTAACGTTGAAATGTTCGAAGCACGTCGTGCAGAGCTAGAAGCTAAAGTTGCTGAGCAACAAGCTGCTGCTCAAGCTCGCGCTGAAGCACTAAACGCACTAGAAGCTGTAGTTATCGCTTCTAAAGCTGGTGACGAAGGTAAACTATTCGGTTCTATCGGTACTCGTGACATCGCTGACGCTGTAACTGCAGCTGGCGTTGCACTAGTTAAGAGCGAAGTACGTCTACCTGAAGGTGCACTACGCACTACTGGCGAATTCGAAGTTAGCATCCAGCTAAACTCTGATGTATTCGCAACTGTTAAACTAAACGTTGTTGCTGCAGAGTAATCGCTTTTAGCTTTAATAGAAAAACCAGCCTCCGGGCTGGTTTTTTTGTTTGTGCGTATTATTTCTCGCTTTCTCGCTTTCTCGATCTTACATCTTAAACAACATATTAATCATAGTTGTTGAGTCACGCTTTTCTAGCCCATCGGGCACCCAGCTATACAGTTTCTGCGTATTGGAAATCTTAATCGCAATGCGCTCGGTAACTGAGCTGGTCATATTCAGTTCACTCTCTATCGTACTGTTACTGTTACCTACCACACCCGTTAAGCTTGCTGAGAACTCAACTGTTTTCGATGGTTTCCAAGTCATGGTGGTATAGCCACGTAAAATAGGCTCATCGACCAAGTTTCGCTTGATGATGTCGCCCGAGCCAATCTCATCTAAATTGGGCTCTTGGTGGCGATAACCGGGACCGGCTTCTGCTCGCATCTGAAAATCTTGTAAACGAAATAAACGGTAACCTAAACCACTTGAGAAGGTAAAGTCGGCATAATAAGGGCCATAACGGTCATCGATGTAATTGGCGTTACCAAAAACATAGGTTCGGTCATCGATGATCATGTTTGACTGAACTTCAATTGAACCTTTACGTTTATCTTCTTCACCGTCTTTTTCTGCCAATAAGAATTTAAATTCAGCCGTATTATAAAAGCGCTGTTTGGTGTAGATAAATTTAAGACGGGTATTCATCGACTGTGAATCTGAGTTACCTGAGAGCGATTGATAACCCAGTTCCAGCTCTGTGGTGAGAGGTGATGGCACCGACTCTTCATTCGTTTCATCGGGTGTTTGAGCTGTTTCAGCGTAGGCAGCGGTATTTGCCAATAACAATAACATCAGTAAATAGCGAGCCAAAACAACCTCTCAACAGTATAGGGTGAATATTTTTAGGAAGGGGAGTATACCTGAGCTCTTTCCTACCTTCGAATGATACTCGATTATAACGTTCACTTATGCAGCAAAGAATGTGCAGTGTATCGGGATTTTGTCAGCATTTAGTTAGGAATCACTATTTCTTCCTCCATTGCCTCACAAAAGGAGTCATAATTAAAATGCTAACGAAGAAAACTAATGGTCTCGGATTGGATAGGGTATACTAACCAGCTTCACTTTCGGTAACGCACAGCAATTCTTATGGCAGAAACTAGTAAATCGTACAAAGTAAAAGATAAACAGATGGATGCAATCAAAATGCCTCCACACTCCCTAGAAGCTGAGCAATCGGTGCTAGGTGGCTTAATGTTGGATAACGAGAAGTGGGACACCGTTGCTGAAAAAGTAGTGGCGAAAGATTTCTACAGTCGTCCCCATCGCCTTATCTTTGAATCTGCCGCCGCGATACTTGATGGTGGTCAGCCACTGGATTTGATTACGCTTTCTGAACAGTTAGAACAGAATGATAAATTAGAAGATGTGGGTGGTTTTGCCTATCTGGCTGAGCTTGCTAAAAACACCCCATCAGCGGCGAACATTTCAGCGTATGCCGATATTGTTCGTGAGCGTGCCATTATTCGAGACATGATTGGTGTGGCAAATGAAATTGCTGATGCCGGTTACGATCCTCAAGGTCGCACTACCGACGACCTACTGGATATGGCTGAGAGTAAAGTATTTGCCATTGGTGAACAGCGAACTAACGATAAAGAAGGGCCGCAGAATGTCGACTCTATCTTGGAAAAAACGTTAGAAAGAATCGAGCTGCTGTACCAATCACCACAAGACGGTGTGACTGGGGTATCGACTGGATTTAGCGATCTAAATAAGAAAACCGCAGGTATGCAGCCGTCTGACTTGATTATCGTTGCTGCCCGTCCATCTATGGGTAAAACCACGTTTGCGATGAACTTATGTGAGAACGCAGCAATGGATCAAGATAAGCCCGTTCTTATCTTCTCGCTTGAGATGCCATCAGAACAGATCATGATGCGTATGTTAGCGTCGTTATCTCGAGTTGACCAAACCAAGATCCGTACGGGTCAGTTAGATGATGAAGATTGGGCTCGAATTTCATCGACCATGGGCTTATTGATGCAAAAGAAAAATATTTTCATCGATGATAGCTCAGGCTTAACACCGACCGAAGTGCGTTCACGTGCTCGTCGAATTGCCCGAGACCACGGCGGTATCAGCCTTATCATGGTCGACTACTTACAGTTAATGCGCGTACCGGGAATGCAAGATAACCGTACCTTAGAGATTGCGGAGATTTCGCGCTCGTTAAAAGCATTAGCGAAAGAATTGAACGTGCCTGTTGTGGCGCTGTCTCAGCTTAACCGTTCCTTGGAACAACGAGCGGATAAACGACCAGTAAACTCAGATTTGCGTGAATCCGGTGCGATCGAGCAGGATGCCGACTTGATCATGTTTATCTATCGAGATGAAGTTTATCACGAAGACAGTGCGCTAAAAGGCATTGCTGAAATCATCATTGGTAAGCAACGTAACGGTCCTATCGGTACGGTTCGTCTGACTTTCCAAGGCCAGTTCTCGCGCTTTGATAATTACGCGGGTCCGGCATTTGATGAAGAATGATGAAGAATAAAAATAATTCCACAAAACTAGGATTTTGAATGAAAGCTGCGACCGCTCATATTGATACAGAAGCATTGACGCACAATTTGCGCCAGCTGAGAACTCAAGCACCCAACAGTAAGATTTTGGCCGTTGTAAAAGCCAACGCTTATGGCCACGGTTTATTGCATGTGGCAAAGAGCTTGCCAACGGTTGATGCATACGGTGCTGCACGTATTGAAGAAGCATTGACGCTGCGTGCTGGTGGAATTGTTAAACCGATTTTATTACTAGAAGGCTTCTATTCTCCTTCTGATTTACCTGTATTAGTAACCAATAACATTCATACAGTCGTGCACTCTATCGAGCAATTAGAGGCTCTAGAGCAGGCAAAACTTGATGGCCCTGTTGTTGTTTGGCTAAAAATTGATACTGGTATGCATCGTCTTGGTGTTCGCCCTGAGCAGATTGATGAGTTTATTACTCGTCTTCATGCGTGTCACAACGTAGCGAAACCACTGCGCTACATCAGCCATTTTGGTTGTGCAGACGATCTGCAAAGCGATGTGACCAATCAGCAACTTGAGACTTTCTTAGCATTAACGGAAGGTTGTACTGGGGAGCGCTCTTTGGCCGCTTCTGCTGGCGTGTTAGCATGGCCAGACAGTCACTTAGAGTGGATTCGTCCTGGTATTGTTATGTACGGGATTTCTCCGTTTGCTGAACCTGAAATGTCGGCGTCGGCTTATAACTTAAAGCCTGTGATGACCCTGACATCAAGCTTGATTGCCGTACGCGATGTGAAAAAAGGCGAGCAAGTGGGCTATGGTGGTAACTGGACCAGCGAACGTGACACAAAAGTTGGCGTTATTGCGATTGGTTACGGTGATGGCTATCCTCGTTCTGCGCCCAATGGCACACCGATATTAGTGAATGGCCGCATTGTGCCAATGGCCGGTCGTGTCTCAATGGATATGCTTACTGTCGATCTTGGCCCAGATGCTCAAGATAAAGTTGGCGATGAAGCCATTTTATGGGGTAACGGATTACCAGCTGAAGTGGTTGCTGAGCACATAGGTACGATTGCCTATGAGTTAGTAACTAAATTGACTTCGCGCGTTGCCATGACCTACACCTAACAACAGAGAATCTGGATGAGGTTGATGACATCACATATATCTAAGGCCGTGGCAGTTGCTACGGCTTTCTTTTGCTTTCCAACTGTGGGGGCCGCAAGCGGTGACGACAAGCAGGAAGATAAGAACTCTTCTTGGTATCACGATGCCGCTGCCGTCCCTTTTGCTTTTTCAACCGACAGCATGGGCTTTTCTATTGGCTTGGCCGGAGTTGTAAAAGGGGCGGGTCAACCACAGGCTTCATTGCTTGGTGCTGGGCTTGTAACCAACAAAGGCACATGGATGACCTATTTGGGGGCCTATAATTTTGCGCCATCTGAGCAAGGACGTTGGCTATTGGGAACTGAGCTTTATAGCGCAAACTATCAAGATTTTGATTACTTTCTTGGTGCGGGTGCTGGAAATGATTCCAGTACTGATGATGCCGTTATCGCCGATGCCAATGAAGCTTGGTATCAATTGAGTGCTCGTTATATTTTGCCATGGGGCAGTGCTAAGCAAGAGCCGATCAAGTCAGCACTTATTCCTACTCGTAAAATTACAGGTCATGCGCCTTGGAACAGTGGGGTCTCATCCATTGAATTTCGTCCTTTCTATCAATCACGTCAGTTTGAGCATTCTCCATCGCTGCCAACAACTCAGTTTTCAACCGCAGATAGTGTGTGGGGACTAGAAACTCGTTTAGATTGGGATAATCAAAACAATACTCGAAACCCAACCGAAGGCAGCCATACCCAAGTTAAGTTAACCTATGATCCAGGGGCATCGGAGCGACCAAGTTGGTGGAAATGGGAAATCAATCAAAGTTGGTTTTGGAATTTGGGCCAATGGGGTGATTTGTTTGATCAACAAGTGATTGCTTTTAACGTCTACACCGCAGATACCCCAAGTTGGAATAATCGCGAGAGCGTTTCTGGTCAAGAGCAATATCAGCGACCTCCTGAGTTTGCCGCAGTACGTTTAGGTGGTTTATATCGTTTACGCAGTTATCAAGGTGGACGATTTGCTGGGCGTTCAGCGCTAAGTTATAGCTTAGAGTACCGAGTAATGCCAGAGTGGCAGCCTTTAGGTGGTTGGCCTGTTTTTGATTGGTATGATGTACCGTGGTGGCAGTGGGTTGCTTTTGTTGATGCAGGACGCGTTGCCGACAGTTATTCGCTTTCTACTTTACACCAAGACATGAAATGGAGCGCAGGTGGCGCAATGCGATTCCAAGTTGAAGGGGTTGTTGTTCGTGCTGAAATGGCATGGGGCCAAGAAGAGAGCACGTTCCGAGTGATGGTGAATCAGCCGTTTTAATATCTGATTATCATGACCAGAGCAGCATAACGAAATAAAAATCAGACGGATGCTATCAGTTCTTGGCATCCGTTTTTATTTGGATAGTTATGAATGGTTACTCACCTTGTAAAGTCACCATTAAATGGCGGCGGCCACCATAATCACGGTGCTCTCCTAAGTAAATACCTTGCCATGTTCCTAATGCTAATCGGCCATTTTTAATCGGGATCATCACACTACTTCCTAATAATGACGCTTTGATATGAGCGGGCATATCATCATCACCTTCGTAGGTATGGCGATAGTAGGGCGCACGTTCAGGAACCAGTTTATTGATATGAGCTTCAAGATCGCTACGAACGGTAGGATCGGCATTCTCATTAATGGTTAAGCTGGCTGAAGTATGCAAAATAAAGATATGGCATAACCCTACTGTATATTGCGCCAGTTCAGGCAGTTGTTGTTCTATTTCGTCGCTGATCAGATGAAATCCCCGTGATTTCGCTGTCAGTTCAATCTGTTTCTGTTGCCACATCTGTATATCCTCAGGGGATCTATCCCTATTCCAAATGACTATTTATCGGTATTATCAATCTTGTTTTTCATGATTTTACGCAATGACTAGGCTTATCATATCTCGTCATACTCAGTCATTAGATGTAAAATTAGCGCATAAACCTAAATTTGGGTGCAAGAATTCCAATCGGGGGTTCGTTTAGCAATAGGATTGCTCAGCGAATGAAACACAAGAAAACTAGGAACGTCACCATGTTAAAGAACATCAATCCAACGCAAACTCAAGCGTGGAAAGAGTTAACAGCACATTTTGAAGAAGTTCAAGATCAACAACTGACTGATCTTTTTGCCCAAGATAGCGAGCGCTTTGCTAAGTTCTCTGCAACATTCGGTTCTGAGATTCTTCTTGATTACTCAAAAAACCTAATCACTCAAGAGACACTAGATAAGTTATTTGCGCTAGCAAAAGAGACCGATCTAGCTTCTGCGATTACTGCTATGTTTAGCGGTGAGAAGATTAACCAAACTGAAGATCGCGCAGTACTGCACGTAGCACTTCGTAACCGTAGCAATACACCTATCATCCTAGATGGTGAAGATGTAATGCCTGCTGTTAACGCTGTTCTAGAAAAAATGAAAAGCTTCACTAACCGTATTGTAAGCGGTGAGTGGAAAGGCTACACAGGTAAAGAGATCACAGATATCGTAAATATCGGTATTGGTGGCTCAGACCTAGGTCCATACATGGTGACTGAAGCACTTAAGCCATACAAAACTCGTTTGAACATGCACTTTGTATCAAACGTTGATGGTACGCATGTTGCTGAAACGCTAAAAGGTTTAAACCCTGAAACCACGCTATTTTTGATTGCGTCTAAAACTTTCACGACGCAAGAAACCATGACTAACGCACTAACTGCGCGTGATTGGTTCCTAGCAACAGCTCAAGATTCTGCGCACGTAGCAAAACACTTCGCAGCGCTATCAACTAACGCTCCTGCAGTTTCTGAGTTCGGTATCGATACAGACAACATGTTCGAGTTCTGGGACTGGGTTGGCGGTCGTTACTCTCTATGGTCTGCAATCGGTCTATCTATCTCTCTATCTATTGGCTTTGACAACTTTGTTGCATTGCTTGAAGGTGGCCATGAGATGGATAAGCACTTTGCATCAACGCCACTTGAGCAAAACCTACCTGTTATTCTTGCGCTAATCGGTATTTGGTACAACAACTTCCACGGTGCAGAAACCGAAGCTATCTTGCCATACGATCAGTACATGCACCGTTTCCCTGCTTACTTCCAGCAAGGCAACATGGAATCAAATGGTAAATATGTTGACCGTGGTGGTAACCCAGTAGATTACCAAACAGGTCCTATCATTTGGGGTGAGCCAGGAACAAACGGTCAGCACGCGTTCTACCAGCTTATTCACCAAGGTACTAAGCTAATTCCATGTGATTTCATTGCACCAGCAATTAGCCACAATCCAAT
Organism: Photobacterium damselae; assembly: GCF_003026815.1. GTDB lineage: Bacteria > Pseudomonadota > Gammaproteobacteria > Enterobacterales > Vibrionaceae > Photobacterium > Photobacterium damselae. The sequence continues at coordinate 28,953 of NZ_PYOG01000027.1, forward strand.
TGGCGATCACCATCCTAAGCTAATGGCTAACTTCTTCGCTCAAACAGAAGCGCTTGCATTTGGTAAAACTAAAGAGCAAGTAGAAGCTGAATTTGTTGCAGCAGGTAAGAGCCTGGATGAAGTGAAAGATCTTGTACCATTTAAGGTATTTGAAGGTAACCGTCCAACAAACTCTATCCTAGTTAAAGAGATCACTCCTAAAACTTTAGGTTCTTTGATTGCCCTATACGAGCACAAGATCTTCACTCAAGGTGTTATCTGGAACATCCTAAGCTTTGACCAGTGGGGTGTTGAGCTAGGTAAACAACTAGCAAACAAGATCCTTCCAGAGCTAAACAGTGCAGATGCAGTAGCTTCTCACGACAGCTCAACTAACGGTCTTATCAATGCGTTTAAACAGTGGCGCAGCTAAGCGTTATTGCATAAATAGCAGATAGCTTAAACAAAAAACGCCGCACTCGATGCGGCGTTTTCGTATAACAATGGAGCGGTTACCTGTTTTACAGTGCAACAACTTCACTTGCTTGTGGACCTTTCTGGCCATCAGTGACGATGAATTCCACGCTTTGACCTTCACGCAGGGTACGACGGCCTTGAGATTGGATCGCACTGTAATGTACGAACACATCTTTGCCATCAACACCAGAGATAAAACCAAATCCTTTTTCATCGTTGAACCACTTAACGGTTCCAGTCAGTTTACTCATTTACGATATTTCCTTTGAATGAGATTGCTTGTAACGTGCTGTTGCCAGCCTCTTGCTGTTTTTGAGTATCGGCTAATTAGGTAACCAGATGCTTATCAAACATAATAAAGTCTAGCCGCTATTTTTTAAGCTGAATAGTTTTTTGTGATGATTTTATGAGCTTGGTAGAGGTTGGGAATGCAATTGGTGGAGAGAGTCACAAAGGTAAGATTCACAAGGAAAAAAGAGAAAATGCTGGCTTATTTCGACCGATAAGCCAGACATGATAATTAATCAAAACAGATCTCAATAAATGCGCGTCCATAGTCAGACTCAAACGGCATAATGATCACCGCTCCTTCACATTTGTGAGTAATGGTATGGCCGCGACCTGATACAACAGCTGGTGTTGCCATATCAAAATCGTAACCTTTGTCGGCTAAAATACGTTTGGCACCACCGGTAACCATATTGGTGATTTCACCTACCATATCTGTGATTTCTTCATTAATTCCCACCGGACGTTCGCCGACCATGCGGTGCATAATTTCTAGCGCGAGTTTCTCATCGAAGGTGATCGACATCGACCCTTTAGTTTGGGGGCCAATCATTCCGATAAGACCAGACACATCACCACGGGCAATTTCGTCTTTCTTTAATCGCGGTTTTTGCGGGCTAAGCTCCATAGTGGTCATAGTCTGTACCACGTTGAGTAAGGAGGCGAGAAATGGGTTTACAAATTCTGCTTTCATAAAGATGTTCTTTCCTTAATGTCACTAAGGCTATTGTTTTGAGCTCAAGCAGTCGCGACAAACGCCATGGCTTTCTACCACATGGTGGTCAACCTTGAAGCCGTATTTTTCTGTTTTTTGGCGCAATAGTTTGGCTAAATCATCGTCATGGCACTCTTCCACATAACCGCATTCATCGCAAATCAGCAATTGTGAGCAGTGATCGGCATGGCCTAGCACGCAACAGGCAATGTAACTGTTGGTGGATTCGACTTTGTGAATAAACCCTTGAGCCATCAAAAAGTCCAGTGCGCGATACACTGTTGGTGGCTTAGCCTGAGGTTCACTCACTTTTAGCAGATCCAGCAGTTCATAGGCAGTAATTGAGCTATGGTGCTCAATAATCAAAGCCAATACCTTTAGGCGTTGCGGTGTTAAACGCACACCTCGTTGATCACATAGCTGTTGTGCTTTTTCCAGCAGCTGTGTTTGATTTGCCATAAGACCTCAAAAAATAACGATAAGCAACTTAGTGTACCATAGCCGAGGCTTAAAGGTATTCGTTTGCGAGGAGATATAAACTGAGCAAGAGCAAATTTGAAGCATAGGGTTTCGATCTGTATAATCCCGCTCCCTATTCTTGTAACCTTGCAAGCTTTTGAGTCTGAGTTAAGACCAACGACCTCTCGATTACAAAGAAACACCATTTATCTAGCTTCGCCATAGTGGGTTATATAGCTAAGGCGCTGAAATTTAGTGAGATTTTAACTATGTATCCATCAGCTCGATTCTCTGTCGCTCCCATGCTTGATTGGACCGACCGTCATTGCCGTTACTTTCACCGTTTAATGAGTGAGCATGCTCTGTTGTACACTGAGATGGTGACAACTGGCGCGATTATTCACGGTAAAGGCGATTTCTTAGCGTATAACGAAGAAGAGCATCCATTAGTGCTACAGTTAGGTGGTTCGAACCCTGCTGATCTTGCTCGTTGTGCGAAGTTAGCGCAAGAGCGCGGTTATGATGAGATTAACTTAAATGTAGGTTGTCCTTCAGATCGTGTTCAAAACGGTATGTTTGGCGCATGTTTGATGGGCGAAGCTGAGTTGGTGGCACACTGTGTTGCCGCTATGCGTGAAGTGGTGGATATTCCTGTAACCGTTAAAACGCGTATCGGTATTGATGAGCAAGATTCTTATGAGTTTTTGACTGATTTTATCGGAACCGTAGCGGAAAAAGGCGGCTGTGATAACTTTACTATTCACGCTCGTAAAGCTTGGCTAAAAGGTCTAAGTCCAAAAGAGAACCGTGAAATTCCACCTCTAGACTATCCTCGTGTGTATCAGCTAAAACGAGATTTTCCAGAACTAACTATGGGCATTAATGGTGGCATTAAAACCTTTGAAGAGATGGAAGAGCACCTGCAACATATGGATGGTGTGATGGTAGGCCGTGAAGCGTACCAAAGCCCATACCTTATGGCAGAAGTTGATCAGCGTTTATTTGGCAGCACAAAACCTGTAATGAAACGTCGTGAAGTGGTTGAAGCGATGTACCCATACATTGAACAGCAATTGGCACAAGGTTCTTACTTAGGTCATATCACTCGTCATATGCTAGGTCTGTTCCAAAATATGCCTGGTGCACGTCAATGGCGTCGTCATATTAGTGAAAATGCTCATAAACCAGGTTCTGGCATTGAAGTACTACAACAAGCTCTGGCTAAAATTCCTGCTCATTTAGATGTGTAGCTCGTCAAAAAAGCCAATAGTTAGCTAATTAGACCAGTATTTGAGATAAGGCTGCTTACAGTAATGTGAGTGGCCTTTTTATTTACCTGAAATATAAGAGAATTTTAAATTCTTTAACTTGGCTCGGTTTGTGCAATATCGAACAATAACAAAGTCTTTAAAGCCGCTGTCTTTGTCTGATAGCTTGCGATAAAGTGAATAAATAACAACAAGAAAAAGAGCGATTAACGCTGACGATTTAGAGGATAAGGTTATGTTTGAACTGTTATTTTTATTAGCATTTACTGCGGTATTGGTATTCACAGGTATTAGTGTTATCGGTATTTTGGTGGCAGTAGCGGCAGGTTTTGCTCTGATGATGGTAGCGGGAATGCTGGGGTTAGTGATTAAGTTGCTACCTTGGATTATTGTGATTGCCATTGGTGTCTATTTCTACCGAGAGCACAAGGAAAAGCAGGCTCGTCGTGATAACGATTACCGCCGTCGTTACTAGTTGTAGGTCAGAAAGGTGTCATAGTTGGGTATAATTATGTAAATCTGACAAGAGAATTGAGCGCTATTTTTTTGCATCTGGTATATTCTTGCGGTGTCGAAAACAAATAAACCAAGAGCGGAGACTCTAATAATGAAAAAATTAGCGCTATCAGCTGCAGTGCTAGCCGCAACGTTTGCAGCAATTCCTGCCCAAGCAGATACTCTTCTAGGTGTTAAAGTTGGTGCTGATGCATGGTTCGCTGACTCTAAAGTTGCTGGTCACACGGACGATTCTACATCAGGTTCTTACTACGTTTCTCTTGAGCACTTTATTCCACTAGTGCCAAATGTTGAGATCCGTTACAACAACATTGATGCTAATAACGCAAAATTTGATCAAACTGATTTCACTGCTTACTACGAGATCCTAGATAACGATCTAGTAGCGCTGGATCTTGGTCTAACTATGACTAACTTTAGCTCAGTAAATATTGGTCCAGACCATTTTGATAAGTGGCAGCCAAGCCTATACGGTAATGCAGAAATTGGTATCCCAATGACTCCTCTTGCTGTATTTACTAAGCTAAACTACGGCAACATCGATAGTACTAAAACATTTGATGGCCAAGCTGGTGTGAAATTCACACTACCTCTAGTCGTTGCAGATCTTAACCTTCGTGGCGGTTACCGCATGATGGATTACGATTTTGATAAAGCTCGTAATGATGTGAAACTAGACGGTTGGTTCCTAGGCGCTGAAGTGGATTTCTAAGCCTTAGAATTTATTGAATAATAAAAAAGCCACGATCTTTTCGTGGCTTTTTGTTGCCTATTTTCTGCATTCTGTACCATTTTTATAAAAAGTAACTTGGTATAGTTCTCTGTAGTCGCGCAAGCGTCGCCTATACAGATAATGATATCAATACCACGTATTTGCCTATGGTGGCTGTGTGCGTGGAATGGACAGGGAGATAGGCTTATGACATTAACTGAATTACAGCGTTTATATGCACAACGCGATTTGGTTGAAGCGGTCATTGAACCTTCGATTCACGATGGTTGGATTGTGGAGTTTCGCCATCGCCGTGGAGGCTTAGTTCCGCTTACCGACAGTGGTGGTAGTGAGCAATGCTACAGTGATATTGATAGCGCTACAGAGCAGGCTTTTGAGGTAGGGTTTCATCAAGTTCGTATTGCTGATGAGTTCTAACTAATCACCTTATATATTATCCATTTTTTACTGCGCTAGAGCGATTAGGAGTCGTATCTGGCGTGGTTTATTTCTGTGCATAACCTTACAAACGGTTATAAAACATTCTTATCTATTCTTTCTTGTTATTTATAGAAGTGGCTAATCTAACCCTAAGCAATGTAGAGGGATCGAGTAGTCATGATATCAAAGGAAGCTGCAAATCCATTGACGGCATTAAGCCCGCTCAATGATCAACAACTAGCAACGTTGGCCCAAACCGCCGCCGAATTATCGCCCCAGCAACTGGCTTGGATCAGCGGTTATTTTTGGGGCTTAAGTCAAACACCCACAGTTGCTGCCGTAGCGCAAGCCACTGGGGATGTTTCGCTTAATGCCCATAGTAACCCCGCCCCTAAAGTAACCCTAATTTATGCCTCTCAAACGGGTAATGCTAAAGGTGTTGCGCAGGAAGTCGCGACATTCTTAAATCAACATAACATTGAAAACCAGGTGGTTGCGGCAGGAGATTACAAAGGAAAAAATCTTGCTAAAGAAACGTATGTTGTGCTGGTGGCATCGACGCATGGGGAAGGTGAAGCACCAGATGATGCGGTCGAACTGTATGAGTTTATGCAATCGAAAAAAGCTCCCAAACTGGAACCGCTCAATTATGCGGTGATTGGGTTGGGTGATTCGAGTTACGAATTTTTCTGTCAGACGGGTAAAGATTTTGATGCTTTCTTTAAGCGATTAGGGGCGAAGGCGTTTGTGCCAAGAATTGATTGTGATGTCGATTACAGTGCAGACATCAGTACTTGGCAAGGACAAGCGTTAGAGCAGATTCAACAAGCTCTAACGACATCAGCTCAAGTGGTTCCGTTACCTATTAGCCACAGCAGTGCTCAGGCTATTAACTACAGCAAACAAAATCCGTTCACGGCTTCTTTAAGCGTGCAGCAAAAGATTACGGGACGCAACTCCAGCAAAGATGTTCGCCATATTGAAATTGATCTTGAAGGGTCTGGATTACGTTATGAGCCAGGGGATAGTTTGGGCATCTGGTATCAAAATGATCCTGAGTTGGTCTCGCAACTATTGAGCACGTTAGGTTTAGATGGGGAAACGTTAGTCGACGTTGATGGCGAGACATTATCGCTTGCGACAGCTTTGCAGCATCATTATGAGATCACCGCAGCCAATCCTTTATTCGTCACAAAATACGCTGAGTTATCTCAAAGTAAACGGCTACTTAAATTAATCACCAATAAAGATAAATTGCGCCAATACGCGGCAGAAACTCAGATTGTTGATGTGATAGCAGAAAAAAAAGCGCAATTGACCGCCACTGAATTATTAAGTCTCTTACGTCGTTTAACCCCAAGGCTTTATTCCATCGCATCCAGTATGAGTGAAGTTGGTGAAGAAGTGCATCTCACCGTAGGGGTTGTGCAATACCAGCAGAAAGATCAGATCCGTTTGGGTGGTGCATCGGGCTTTTTAGCACAACGTTTAGCGGAAGATGATGCGGTAAAGGTTTTTGTTGAAACCAATAACCATTTCAAATTACCAGAAAATGACAGTACCCCCATTATTATGGTTGGGCCAGGAACGGGAATCGCACCATTTCGCAGCTTTCTACAAGAACGTGATAATCGTGAAGCCTCGGGTAAAAACTGGCTACTATTTGGCGATCGTAGTTTTACGGAAGATTTTCTCTACCAGGTGGAATGGCAAAAGTATTTGAAATCGGGCCTGTTGACTCAACTTGATGTGGCGTTTAGTCGAGATCAAGTCGAGAAAGTGTATGTCCAACATCGGCTATTAGAGCATGGCAAACAGGTATGGCAATGGTTAGAAGACGGCGCTTATTTTTATGTCTGTGGTGATGCAAGTCAAATGGCAAAAGATGTTCATCAAGCTCTGCTGACTCTCGTACAGCAACACGGTAATAAAAATGCAGAACAAGCCGAACAGTACTTGGCAGAACTAAGAAAAGCAAAGCGTTATCAAAAGGATGTGTACTAATGAGTGAGCAAAAACTATCAGACAATGAGCGTCTAAAACGAGAAAGTAATCATCTACGTGGCACCATAGAGCAAGACCTAAACGATGCTATTACTGGGGGATTTACCAGTGATAACTTTCAGCTCATTCGTTTTCATGGCATGTATCAACAAGATGATCGAGATATCCGTTCTGAACGGGCAAAACAGAAACTCGAACCGCTCCACAATGTGATGTTACGAGCCAGAATGCCAGGTGGTGTGATAACCCCTAAGCAGTGGCTGGCTATTGATAAGTTTGCAACCGAGCACAGTTTATATGGCAGTATTCGCCTGACAACACGACAGACTTTTCAGTTTCATGGTGTCCTTAAACCCAATATCAAATTGATGCATCAGACGTTAAATCAGATCGGGATTGATTCGATTGCTACCGCAGGAGATGTAAACCGTAATGTGTTGTGTACCAGTAACCCGATTGAGTCTAAGTTGCATCAACAAGCTTATGAATGGGCAGCAAAAATTAGTGAGCATTTATTACCGAAAACTCGCGCCTATGCTGAGATTTGGCTCGATGGTGAAAAGCTAGAAACTACAGACAAAGAGCCGATTTTAGGCAGCACCTATTTGCCTCGTAAGTTTAAGACGACTGTGGTGATCCCGCCGCAAAATGATGTTGATGTGCATGCCAACGATCTCAATTTTGTTGCCATTGCTCAAGAAGGGGAGTTGGTTGGTTTTAATGTTTTGGTCGGTGGTGGGCTAGCAATGACTCATGGTGATAAGAGTACCTATCCACGCCGTGCCGATGATTTTGGTTTTATTGCTCTAGAGCACACCCTTGCAATTGCTGAGGCTGTAGTGACGACTCAGCGCGATTGGGGAAATCGTTCTCACCGTAAAAATGCCAAAACCAAATACACCTTAGATCGGGTAGGTGTTGATGTCTTTAAGGCTGAGGTAGAAAAACGTGCAGGTGTGAGCTTTGCTCCAAGTCGCCCTTATGAATTTACCGAGCGAGGCGATCGCATTGGTTGGGTACAAGGTATTGATGGTTATGAGCATCTAACTTTGTTTATTGAAAATGGACGACTATTGGATTTCCCTGATAAACCGCTTAAAACCGGGGTCGCTGAAATTGCCAAGATCCACCAAGGTGATTTTCGTATGACAGCAAACCAAAACTTAATCGTGGCAAAAGTCCCTTTAAGCGAGAAGGCTCGGATCGAAAAGATCGCTCGTGATCACGGCCTGATCAATGATGGGGTGAGTGAACAACGCAAAAATTCGATGGCCTGTGTCTCGTTACCTACTTGTCCTTTAGCCATGGCAGAAGCAGAGCGTTTTCTTCCCTCTTTTGTCACTGATGTTGAGCAAATTCTACAGCGTCATGGTTTACCTACCGATGACAACATTATTCTTCGCGTGACGGGCTGTCCAAATGGTTGTGGTCGAGCGATGTTGGCAGAGATTGGGTTAGTCGGCAAAGCGCCTGGACGTTACAACTTACATCTTGGTGGAAATCGCAGTGGAACCCGAGTGCCTAAAATGTACCGAGAAAACATTACTGTTGCTGAGATCTTAACGGAGATTGATCAACTGGTTAGCCGTTGGGCTAAAGAACGTGAAGCTCAAGAAGGGTTTGGGGATTTTACGATTCGAGCTGGAATCATCGCTCCTGTTGAAGTATCAAAGAGGGACTTTTATGCCTAAACACCATTATGATCTTTTAGCATTACTGGCTCAACCTAAGGTCAGTCAAATCTTAGCCTTGGCTGAAATTAATGCTGAGCTTGAAACCTTTACCGCGCAGCAACGGGTTGAATGGGCATTAGATCATTTGACGGGAGAGTTTGCTTTAGCTTCAAGTTTTGGCATTCAATCTGCTGTTATGTTGCATTTGGTCACGCAAATCAAACCAGATATTCCGGTTATCTTGACCGATACTGGGTATTTATTTCCTGAAACCTATCAGTTTATTGATAAGTTAACTCAGCAACTTAATTTAAACTTACAGGTTTATCGCGCTCCATTAAGTCCGGCGTGGCAAGAAGCTAAATATGGTCAACTTTGGCTGCAAGGTATTGATGGCATTAAACGTTATAACCAGCTCAATAAAGTCGAGCCGATGCGCCGAGCTTTAGATGAGCTGAAAGTGGGGACTTGGTTTTCTGGATTACGTCGTCAACAATCGAGTACTCGCGCCTCTTTACCCGTATTAGCTATTCAAAATGGAGTCTTTAAATTTTTACCTGTGATTGATTGGAGTGATGAGGATATCGCCCATTATATTGAAGCTCATCAACTCTCTTATCATCCTTTAAAAGAGCAGGGATATCGCTCCATTGGTGATGTTCATACAAGTGAAAAGTGGCAACCCGGTATGAAAGAAGAAGAAACGCGTTTTTTTGGTTTAAAGCGCGAGTGTGGCTTACATGAAGATCAAGAAGCAGATGGTTCTGGTATTTAACCATTATAACTGAGTGATTTTTGGTATTTTCATCGAGTTTTTCTCTTCAATTAGAAAACCCAATTGACAATTTATAAAACACTGCTCAATAATGCTTGTCAGATATTTTTTGTTGGTGATTTAAGGGGATAGCTTTATGTCAAATGGACAAAATAATGCCAAGATCATTTATATCCTATATTTGGTAGGTCTTGTGATCGGGGTGACCGGTATTGTTGGTGTGATTATGGCGTATGTAAATAAAGGCGATGCACCGCAATGGCTTCAAGATCACTTCCGCTTCCAAATTCGTACTTTCTGGATCGGTCTGTTATTGCTGTTTGTTGGCGGTATTTTAAGTTCGGTCTTTGTTGGTTTCTTTATCGTTATTTTTGCTTATGTTTGGTACATCGTTCGCTGTGTCAAAGGCATGAAGTCACTATCGCAAGGTCAAGCCCCTGCCAATGTTGAAACTTGGTTATTCTAAGCTGTAATTTGACCTGCTTATCATACAAAAAAGGACTCTAGCGAGTCCTTTTTTCGTTTGGGCTTTTAGCTAAAGCCCTTCGTTCTTAATCTGTTTTGTATCTACTAATACAAGGTGAAGCTATGATTAGTAGGAACTCAATGATTAATGGGAACTAAATCAGTTCGTTGGTGCCCATACATTGGCAAGGGTCGTTAGCAAGTTTTGATTTGCGCCTTGCTGTTTTAAAAATTGCATAATAACAGGAGCAAACTCATCAGCAGTTTTGCTATCAATACCTAAGATACTAAATACTTTATTGAGTGTGCTAGGATCGTCAAGTAGACCACTTAATCCAGCAGGGATCGCATCAGCAAGAGCTTTACTACCTGGAATTAGGTTTTGCAGTTCTTTGGCTTGATCGCCTTGCAGTTCACTTGAAGCAAACGCTAATAGTGCACTAGCACCGCCAGCCGCTTGTTGTGGTGATACACCAAGTTTGTTTGTTAGTAGCTGAGTTAGTGGATTGTTTGCAATTGCAGAGGTTGTTTGTTGCACATCCGAGCCGCCGAAGATATCTGATAGGCTAAATGCATAGCTCATAGTGCTGGTGGTTAGCATACCGATTACAGCTAACGCAGTTAAAGTATGGCGCTTGTTCATGACAATTTCTCCTTATTAGTATGGTGTACATCCTAGAGCAGAAATCGAAATTGGGCACTACTTTATATGCTAAAAGGGTATTTTTGAAATTATTTGTTATTTTTTGAACAAAAAACGGCGCAAGAAGCGCCGTTTTATGACAATGTGACAGTATTGAGTTGGGATTAACTTATAGGATGTCTAGAAGTTCAACTTCAAATACTAGTGCCGCGTATGGAGGGATAGCAGCACCCGCACCACGCTCACCGTATGCTAGGTTTTGTGGGATGTATAGTTTCCACTTAGAACCTACAGGCATTAGCTGAAGAGCTTCAACCCAACCAGCGATAACGCCAGTTACAGGGAATTCAGCTGGTTGACCACGAGATACAGAGCTGTCGAATACAGTACCGTCAGTTAGAGTACCATGGTAGTGAACACGTACAGTCTTGTCTGAAGTTGGGATTTCGCCGTTACCTTCAACAAGTACTTCGTACTGAAGACCTGAATCAGTTACAGTTACTTCTTCACGTAGCGCGTTATCAGCAAGGAATGCTTCGCCTTCAGCCGCAGCAGCTTTTGCTTGAGCTTGACGAATTTCTTCAGCACGCATGTGAAGTTCACGAAGTGCATCATTGATTTCGTCAACTTCGATTTCTGGCATTTCGCCAGTTAGAGATGCAGCAATACCTTTTGCGATAGCTGCAACGTTTAGGCCTTCAAGACCGCTGTGTGCAAGTTGTTGGCCCATTTGTAGACCGATACCGTAACTTGCTTTTGTTTCAACTGTATCCAGTTTTACATCGAACATGATGATCATCTCTTTGGTCGAGTGAATTAAGGGTGCAGGATAACAGGTTATTCCTATTGCGGTAAACTGTTGTCAGTCTGATTCGGCTATTGCGTGATCGGAATTGCTATGGAGTGGATATTATGGGACAGGCTAATCGCCGTTTAAGTAGAAAAAATAGAACCAAACGAGATACCAAAGATATGAACGCGCTAAAACAACGCCTATTAGATGGCATTGCTCCCTTAACTGTCGGATGGCAAAAATTACCAACATTTCATCGTCGAGCCGTAACGGTAGTTGGGGTATTAATGATAGGTGCTTTTTTCTTACCAACCAGTAATGACCTCCAATCAGATCTTAATGATGGCAGTAGTGACGGTCGCCGTGAAATCAGTTTAGATTTAGGCGGTGTGGTTACCCAGCCTGAAATATCAACAACCTCTTCAACCTCTGATGGTGATAAGCAAGGTACGATTAAACTGGATATTTCTGCGACCACCAACCGTGCTCAAGATGACAAAGCGCCAGATGATAAAGCTTCGGGTGCAGCTAAAGCGGTCAAAGATCCTAATCAGCCACATCCAACTGGCGGTATGGTTGATAATGGTCCTCGTCCAGAGTTAAAACCTTATCCATCGAAAATCTATCCATTGGATGGCTCTGCACCTTATATGGAAAAAGTGAAAAATGCCGCAGCTCAAGAAGCTAAAATTCAAGCGTCTGCTGGGCCTTGGCGTTCGTATACTGTGCAGTCTGGTGAAACGCTGGCGAATATTTTCCGTAAGCTATCACTCAATGATCGTGATGCTTTCTTAATGGCTAAAGTCGAGGGTAGTGATAAACCTATTAGTCGTATTCATCGTGGACAGGTTCTGCGTTTTCGTACCAATAGCAGTGGTGAAGTTACAGATCTGCAAATTACCGATGATGGTCGTACGGTCAGCTTTGCTCTACAACCAACGGGTAGTTATCGCCGTCAGTAGTCGTATTTCTAATACATATAAAAATGCCGCAACGTTATTTGTTGCGGCATTTTTTATTTTTTGTCGTCAATTGCGAGTAATAAAAGAGATTTATTTCTTCGCTGATAGATCTAGATTATAAACGGCAAAGCCCACTTTATCGGTACCAACTTGTTTCATTGGGTACTGACCTTTTTCTTTAATAAACTCAGCCGCTTTTTCTGTTGGTGAGGTTTCAAAAGTAATGGTAACTGGTTTCTCGCTCTTAATTGGCCTGAAGTGCCAGTTATTGTCAGCACTTGGTACAACTTGACCTTTCTCTTTGCTCACACGGCTGATGTACTCGGCAAGTACGGTGCGGTTTTCATCAGGAGCGGCAAAAGCAATATGCTTCTCACCTGTACCGGCAAACTTACCGCTGTATGCGCGATAGTTGTTGGTCGCAATAATAAAGGCTTGTTTTGGATCAACCGCTTTACCATTGAACTCAAGATCTTTGATACGGTGCGAGTCTGGATTGATCAGCTTACATTCACCGTCGTAACGAGCTGGCTGGGTTAGATCAATGTTGTAAGTTACGCCATCAATTACGTCAAAGTTATAAGTACGGAAACCTTCCCAGTTGATCAGACCTTGAGGCTCTGTTTTATTTGGATCGATTTGATTGAACTGACCTGCTGAGCACTCTAACCACTCTTTCACATCTTGGCCACTCACTTTAAGAGCAACTAGAGTGTTAGGGTATAAGTATAAGTCTGCCGCGTTACGGAAAGTCAGCTCACCTTGTTCTACTTCGGTAAAGTTTGTTGGATCGTTACCACGGCCGCCTGCTTTAAATGGTGCTGCTGCAGAAAGAACTGGGATATCCGCTAGATCTGGGTCACCTTGAATAAAGCGTTCAACATAATCTTTTTGTGCTAGGTTAACGATCTGTACAGTAGGATCGTCTTGAACTAACGCAAGGAAGCTGTACATCTCATCGCTTGCTTTACCGAGTGGCTGATTTACAAAATCACGAGTGGCATTGTGATCGACTTTAACTGCGGCAACCAGTTTCGGATCGGCATCGACAATAGGTTTGTTCTTGGCCATATCAAAAATTGGACGAGCTTCAGTTTGAGCATCAATAACTTTCCAGCTATCACCTTGTTTATCTAATACTAGATCCATTACACCTACGTGATCGCCCCAGCGACCTGGCATAACGGCAGGAATACCGTTGATTGTTCCTTTCTTAATATCAGCACCAGGCAGTTTGGCAAAATCTTTACCTGGGAAAACTGCGTGAGAGTGACCAAATGCAATGGCATCAATGCCTTTTACTTGAGTTAAGTAATACACTGAGTTTTCAGCCATAACCTTGTAAGGATCGGCAGATACACCAGAGTGTGGAATTGCAATAATGATATCGGCACCTTCCGCCTTCATTTGCGGAATAAATTTCTCTGCAGTTTGCTTGATATCTTTAGCTTCTACCTTACCTTCTAAGTTCTTTTTATCCCAAACCATGATTTGAGGTGGAACAAAGCCGATATAACCCACTTTAATTTGGTGTGCTTTACCATCGGTATCGGTGAACGTATGTGTTTTGATAAGGTATGGAGTAAATAGGTTCTTACCGGTTTTTAAGTCGTACACGTTGGCGTTAACGTATGGGAAGGTTGCCCCTTCAAGACTGGTTTTTAGAAAATCGAGACCATAGTTAAATTCGTGGTTACCAATATTACCCACTTCGTAATCCAGTTGGTTCATCACCTTATATACAGGATGAACTTCGCCTTTCTTAATGCCTTTTGCTGCCATGTAGTCACCCATTGGACTACCTTGTAGCAAGTCACCATTATCTACCAAGATAGCATTTGGCACTTCATCACGCGCCTTTTCTACCAAAGTTGCAGTACGAACCAAACCGGTTTTTTCCGTTGGTTTATCTTTGTAGTAGTCGTAATCCATTACGTTGGTATGGATATCTGTCGTTTCCAGAATACGTAGTTTAATCGTTTCTGCAGTAGCCGGACCTGCAATCGCAAGTAGGCCACCAAGTACCGCAATAGAAAGTGGCTTGGCAGATAGTTTCATTGTTTGCTCCAAAAACATAGACATAGAAAAGCGTGGCAAAAGTAGCAAATTTTTGCCGCAAGAAATGTGAACTGATCGTTTAATTGTGCTTAAGCTCTCGAAATTATCGCTATCTGTGACTTAAGTAGGTTTAAAAAGCAGCAAAGGAGAGCCAAACGATTGCCATATTCATTTCGCTTCTTAATAAGAATTGGCTATAAGTTAATCTTTTTTCATTAGATAAACAGGAAATTATTGGCTTCCTTCCTGTATTTTTCTCTCAGAGTTACAAATTCGTTCCTTTTCTTATGATGTTTTATTCCAGCCAAACTTTTTGGAATAAAAAAGATAATTTTAGAATTTCCGGCAATAACTATCCCTTCTTATAGTGGTTAACAGTTCAGGAAGATAGGAAACGGTTATGGAATACCTCCCCATTTTTGCCGATATCAATCGACGTCCATGCTTAGTTGTAGGTGGTGGTGAGGTTGCTTGGCGTAAGACGCAAATGTTATTGCAGGCTGGTGCAAATGTGCATCTAGTAGCAAAGAGTGTTAGCCCCGAAATACAAGCCGCAATTACCAATCAACAAGTGGTACTACTGGCTGATTCATTTTCCCCTGAGTTGTTGAATGGCATGTTTTTAGCGATTGCAGCAACAGATTCTAAAGCGGTAAATACGTTGGTTTATCAAGCGGCAAATCAACGTCAGATTTTGGTTAATGTGGTTGATGATACACAACGTTGCAGCTTTATTGTTCCTTCTATTATTGATCGCTCGCCTATTGTGATTGCTATCTCATCGGCAGGAAAGGCGCCAGTATTGGCTCGATTGGTACGAGAAAAATTAGAAACGTTATTGCCGCAGCATCTTGGCAAAATGGCTCAGGTAGCAGGGGAGTTTCGTGCTCAGCTAAAGCAAGTATTACCTTCTTTTTCTGCGCGTCGACATTTTTGGGAGCAAGCCTTCCGTGGCCGTTTTGCTCAGCTGATTGCCAGTAATAATATCGAGCAAGCTAAGGCAGAGCTCATCACGCTTTCATATCAATCTAATCCAGTCGGTCATGTTTCTCTGGTTGGGGCCGGTCCTGGCGATCCCGATCTTTTGACCCTAAAGGCATTACAACAGATGCAACAAGCGGATGTGGTGCTCTATGACCAACTTGTTTCGCCTCAAATTTTAGAATTAGTTCGCCGTGAGGCTCAGCTTGTTTCTGTCGGTAAAAAAGCGGGTTGTCATAGTGTTCCCCAAGAACAAACCAACCAATTGTTAGTGGCGTTTGCATTACAGGGTAAAAAAGTAGTGCGTTTAAAAGGAGGCGATCCCTTTATTTTTGGCCGCGGAGGAGAAGAGCTGGAAGTCTTGGTGGAACATGGAATTGAGTTTGATGTGGTTCCGGGTATTACTGCGGCAGCTGGGGCAACCAGTTATGCCGGTATTCCGTTGACTCATCGTGATTATGCTCAAAGTGCAATGTTTATTACCGGCCATTTAAAACAAGAACAAGATGATCTGGATTGGAGCACGCTTGCTCGAGGACGACAAACGTTAGTGATTTATATGGGACTACTTAAGTCATCTTATATTCAACAACAGCTCTTAGCTTATGGGCGATCTAGTCATACCCCTATCGCGATTATTGAACGAGGAACCCAAGCTGAACAAAAAGTGCTGGTAGGGCAATTATCGCAGTTATCAGAATTGGCAAAGCAGGCCCAGTCGCCATCTTTGATTGTGATTGGAGAAGTTGTTGCTCTTCAGTCGAAATTGCAATGGTTTAATCAAACACAATCACAGCCATCATCTGCAGCTGTTGTGAACTTGGTATAAATGGAGACAGTCATGGATTTAGCACGTTTAACCCACCTCAAACAGTTAGAAGCAGAAAGTATTCATATTATTCGTGAAGTCGCCGCTGAGTTTGATAATCCGGTAATGATGTACTCAATTGGTAAAGATTCATCGGTCATGCTGCATTTGGCTCGCAAAGCCTTTTATCCAGGAAAGATCCCATTTCCACTGCTTCATGTCGATACTGATTGGAAGTTTCGCGAGATGATCGAATTTCGAGATCGTACAGCAAAGAAATACGGTTTTGAGTTATTAGTACATAAAAATCCAGAAGGGTTAGCGATGGGGGTGGGGCCGTTTACACATGGTTCATCTAAACACACCGACATTATGAAAACCCAAGCACTAAAGCAGGCATTAAATCAGTATGGCTTTGATGCTGCATTTGGTGGTGCTCGTCGCGATGAAGAGAAATCTCGGGCTAAAGAGCGGGTTTATTCTTTCCGTGATGAAAATCATACTTGGGATCCCAAAAATCAGCGCCCTGAGTTATGGCGTACTTATAACGGTCAAATTAATAAAGGTGAGAGCATTCGAGTATTCCCCCTTTCAAATTGGACTGAGCTGGATATTTGGCAATATATCTATCTTGAAAATATTGAAATTGTTCCATTGTATTTGGCCGATAAGCGCCCTGTGGTTGAGCGAGATGGCATGTTAATTATGGTCGATGATGAGCGAATGCCACTTACTGATAGCGATAAAGTGGAGCAGAAGAGTGTCCGTTTTAGAACGCTTGGCTGTTATCCCTTAACTGGAGCTATTGAATCAACGGCAACCACATTACCTGAAATAATTGAAGAGATGCTGGTGGCGACATCCAGTGAGCGCCAAGGTCGAGCCATTGATCATGACCAATCGGGCTCAATGGAGCTAAAAAAACGTCAGGGATATTTCTAAGGAGAGAGCAGATGAACCACGCAATTCAACAACAGGTTGCCGAGCTTGGCATTGAAGCTTATCTCGACCAACATCAAAATAAATCATTATTACGCTTTTTAACCTGCGGCTCGGTTGATGATGGTAAAAGTACCCTGATTGGGCGTTTACTGCATGATTCCCAGCAAATCTATGAAGATCAATTAGCGGCGATTCATGCTGACAGCCAAAAAGTTGGAACAACCGGAGAAAAACCTGATTTGGCTTTGTTGGTGGACGGACTGCAAGCTGAGCGTGAACAAGGGATTACTATCGACGTTGCTTACCGTTATTTTTCTACTCAAAAGCGCAAATTTATTATTGCCGATACACCAGGGCACGAGCAGTACACGCGAAATATGGCGACAGGCGCTTCAACTTGTGATGTTGCGGTTATTTTGATTGATGCTCGTAAAGGAATTCTCGATCAGACCCGTCGTCACTCTTATATCGCATCTTTGCTTGGGATCCGTCATTTTATTGTAGCGATCAATAAAATGGATTTGATCGACTTTGATCCCAAGGTGTTTGCTCAGATCTCACAACAGTATTTAGAGTTTGCCCAACAATTGGATCCCAATATTGAGATAACGTTTATTCCATTATCTGCTCTTGAGGGGGATAACGTTGTTGAATTAAGTGCAAAGACACCTTGGTATCAAGGGAGCTCATTATTGGCAGTTTTAGAGCAAGTTGAAGTTAACCACTCATTAGCACAACAAGTGATGCGCTTTCCTGTGCAGTATGTTAATCGTCCTCATCTTGATTTTCGTGGTTTTGCGGGCACATTGGCCTCAGGTACGTTAACTGTAGGAGATAAGGTTAAGGTACTTCCGTCGGAAAAAGAATCTTATATCGAACGTATTGTGACGTTTGATGGTGATCTACCGCAAGCCGTAGCGGGGCAAGCGATTACAGTGACTTTAACCGATGAAATTGATATCAGTCGAGGTGATACGCTCGTTGCAGCCTCAGAGTCTGTAACCTTAGCAAATCAAGTATTGGCTGATATTGTCTGGATGGCTGAGTCGCCGTTAACCGTTGGCCGTGAATACGATATTAAAATTGCAGGTAATAAAACCCAAGGCCAAGTCATTGGATTTGAACATCAGATTGATATTAATAAGTTAACTCAATTTAGCACGGAGCAACTGTCTCTCAATGGTATTGCACTCGCAAAAGTGAAATTCAATAAAACCTTAGCTATTGACAGTTACCAAGCGTGTAAAGATACCGGTGGCTTTATTATTATCGATCGCTTAACCAATGTTACTGTTGGTGCTGGCATGGTTCGTCAGCCGTTAGAAAATAATCAAACCCAAGCTAATTTCTCTCAATTTGAATTGGAGTTAAACGCGCTTATTCGTAAGCATTTTCCGCACTGGAACAGCTCTGATATCAGTAAATTGTTAGGGTAGCGGCTGATGAGTTGGGAGCAAGGAGCGGTATTATCCATGTTGTTAGTTTTGGTCATTGCTTTAGTGGTGACCAAGATTAAGCCTGCATGGTTATTTGCGGGCATTGCATTCATCGCTTACCAAAGTAATTTACTGTCATTGCCTGAGCTTGCCGGGAATTTTACTAATAGCTCTCTGCTGACCTTAGTTTTATTGATTCTAATTTCAATTGCGCTAGAGAAAACGCGCTTGATCAGTTGGGTTGGATTACAAATTTCCCAAGGATCCCACTCTAAAGTTGTTACTAAACTCGGCCTTTCTACTGCTATCTTATCGTCTTTAACCAATAATACAGCAGTGGTGGTTTCTCTAATCGGTGCGGTTAAACGAAACCAACGTCATGCTCCCTCCAAGCTCTTATTGCCTTTGTCGTATGCGGCTATTTTAGGCGGGACTTTAACGCTAATCGGCACATCAACAAATCTGATTGTAAATAGTTTTGTAGAAAATGCAGGATTGCCCAGTTTAAGCTTTTTCGCCCCATCTGGAATTGGTTTAGCAGTGCTGGTGGTCGGGTTGTTTGTCTTGATCCCCCTAAGTTATAGCCTGCCTACTTACGATGATGATCATGATGATTCATTACCTTATTTTCTTGAAGCAACCGTAGCGTCACATTCGCAGTTGATTGGTAAAAGTGTCACAGATAATGGTCTACGTGCATTGCGTCGATTGTTTCTTGCCGAGATCATTCGAGAGGGGAGAACCATTGCTCCTGTGTGTCCTGATACTGAATTGGTTGCCAATGATCGTTTACTTTTTTGCGGTGATATTGACAGTGTTACTACCTTACAAGAGATCCATGGCTTAGAGCTTTTTGGACAGCATCACCTTAATGGGCAATCAATGTTAGAGATGGTGGTGAGTCATTCTGGCCATTTATGTGGTAAGACGTTAAAACAGACCGATTTTCGAGAGCGTTTTGATGGTGTTGTTGTTGCAATTCGTCGTGGTCATGAACGCTTAGCAGGCGGGCTTGGCAATATTCGCCTGGAAGCTGGGGATACGCTTGTGATTGTGCCGGGGAAGACCTTCTTTACTAATAGAGCTCAACTTTCACGTGAGTTTGTCCTGTTTAATGGTCTTGATTCCAGTGCCCGTTTTGATCAAAGAAAGAGTGCGCTAGTTCTGGTTAGCTTTATATCGGTGATTGCATTAGCGCTTTTAAATTGGGTTCCCCTGCTAAAAGGATTGGCTATCCTTTTAGTGGGATTACTCGCTTTTGGCATGATCTCACTGGCTGAAATCCGCCGTCGTTTTCCTATCGATATTATTGTTATTGTCGGTTCGGCCTTATCTCTTGCTCAGTTAATGTTAAGTACGGGTCTTTCGCAACGGCTGGGTGATGCTTTAATAACGGCATTTAACGGTTTTGGCGTCTATGGTGGATTGATTGCTGTCTATCTATTGACTTTAGTTCTTACTGAGCTGATTACCAATAATGCAGCAGCTGCTCTCGCTTTTCCCATCGGTTATAGTTTGGCCTTAGGATACGGTGTGGATCCTATGCCTTTTATTATGGCCGTTCTTTTTGGCGCTAGTGCCAGTTTCATTTCACCCTATGGTTATCAAACTAATTTATTGGTCTATAGCGTAGGGAATTATCAGCTACGTGATTTTATTAAATTGGGATTGCCGCTCTCTTTAGTTTATTCCAGCACTGTACTTGTGCTTATTCCTCTATTTTTCCCATTTTCTGCCTCTTAATTAATAAGGAGTGTTGCAATGACTTCAGTTTTAGTCAAAGACAATGTGATTTGGCATCAGCATTTAGTCAATAAACAGATACGAGGAGAGCTGAAACAACAGCGCCCCTGCATTCTCTGGTTTACCGGTTTAAGTGGCGCGGGTAAATCGACGATAGCAGGTGCATTAGAAAAGGAATTGGTTCAGCGTGGCTACCATACTTATCTGCTTGATGGTGATAATGTTCGCCATGGGTTATGCCGGGATTTGGGCTTTTCTATTGAAGATAGAAGGGAAAATATTCGTCGTATAGGAGAGGTTGCAGCATTAATGGCTGATGCTGGACTGATTGTACTTAGTGCATTTATTTCGCCAGAACGGAGAGAACGTCAGTTAGTTCGTGATTTAGTGGCAGATGGTGAGTTTATTGAAGTGTTTGTCGATACCTCATTAGTTGAATGTGAGCGGCGTGATCCTAAGGGGTTATATAAAAAGGCCAGAGCTGGTGAAATTAAACAATTCACGGGCATTGACTCTATTTATGAGAAACCGCTTGAGCCTGAGATCCATTTGGTTTCTGGTAGCGATAACCACATAGAAGATTTAGTATCGAAGTGTGTTGATGAGCTGTACGCTCGCCATATTATTAGCAAATAGTTCACAGGAGGTTTCTATTGGCTATTTCACTCGATACGCTTCTTGCCATTGCAACTGATGCCGGCAATATCATCTTGCAACATTATCATGGCCAACTTTCGGTAGAGACAAAAGCCGACAATAGTCCAGTCACATCTGCTGATTTAGCTGCTAATGAAATAATTGTTAGTCGATTACGTCAACTGACCCCCAATATCCCTATCCTATCTGAAGAGTTAATTCACCAAGATTGGTCTGTTCGCCAACAGTGGCAGCAATTTTGGCTAGTTGATCCACTTGATGGTACGAAAGAGTTTATTCGTAAGAATGGTGAGTTCACCGTTAATATTGCGTTAGTTGAGCAAGGTAAACCTATTCTTAGTGTTGTTCATGCCCCGGCATTGCAAAAAAGTTGGATTGCAGATGGATCGCAGGCATGGCTTATTACATCAGCAACAAAAGAAGTATTAAAGGTTCGTCCAGCAACGGTACCAACGGTTGTAGGAAGTCGTTCTCATCCATCTTCTGAATTGCAAGCGTATCTTACCCAGTTAGGTGAGCATAAGTTTATTGAAGTCGGTTCTTCATTAAAGTTCTGCTTAATTGCTGAAGGACGAGCTCATGTTTATCCTCGTCTAGGACCGACAATGATGTGGGATACCGCTGCAGGACAGTGCGTTCTTACAAGTGCTGGTGGTTCGGTCCAACTATTAGATGGTCAAACGTTGTCATATCATCGGCCAGAGCTATTGAATCCCTATTTCATTGCTCGAAATTAAGTAATTTATATGATTAAAGGCCAAAAGTTTATATTTTGGCCTTTTTATTTAAACAGGATGCTAACAGGGTGTTTTTATTGTTTTTTGATGTTTTACTAGTTGGTGTTGCAGTTTAAGTGATTAAAAATCAATGTGTTAATTCTGTTTTTTGGTTCTGTGGATAACTTGTGCTTAAGTGGTGTGTAAGATGTTTGTTGGTCGTTTAGGGGGTAAAGTACGATCTTTTTTTGATCATTTCATAATTTTTTCTTCTTCTATATAGATAAAGCAATAAAGTAAAAGTTAACTTATAAGGGACCAGACAAATAAAGGGCTGGCAGAAATTAATTTTAAAAAATGTGTTGACTTGAAAATTTATCACTGTATTATGCACCACATCGAGACGGGACAGCGGTTCCAAATCGATATTGTTCTTTAACAATTTGACCATGCAATCTGTGTGGGCACTCGTGAAATGATTTAGTCTAAAAGATTTAATCAATGAAACTGAGTGACCAAGTGATACGTAAGTATCAGCACAGTCAATTCATTC
>NZ_PYOG01000028.1 GCF_003026815.1 Photobacterium damselae
ATATCCATTAATCTTAATTATTGCTCCAATTGTCTTATTTAGCATTAATAGGGTTTTAATCCCTGAATTGGTAAAAATAAAAGAAAAAAGAATCATTAGACAATCAGAAGATAAATTAAGTGATATTAGAGAAGAAATAACAGAACTTAGTTCTATTGAATTTGTTCCATCCGACTACTATAAAGATGATTTTTTCTTCTTCGGATTAAATGAAGAAAATGAACCGATCTATCTCTCTGATAAAGATTTTAGTTCTCGTCATGCCAAAATATTAGGTCCTTCCCAAACAGGTAAAGGTGTGGGTCTTGGTGTACTAATAGATCAAGCAATAAAAAAAGGCTGGGGAGTATGGTTTAACGATATTAAACCTGACGATTTTATATATCATATTATGAATCAAGCTTGTAAAGAGTCAGGTCGAAAACTTAATTATTTAGATCTTAATGGTACTCATGGAACTTATGAACCTTTTAAAAATGGTACTGTTCGACAACGAGAAGAACGAATCAAGCGGGCATGCAAGTTAAATGACACAGGAACTAATGCCGACCACTACAAGCTCGGAAATCGTCAAATTTTAGATTTACTAATGCCTTATTGGGATGGTTCCCTAACTCATTTAACGGAGCTATTAAACTGTAGAAGTTTACCTAGTTGCTTGTCTGATGAAGATAAAGAAATGATAAAGGAGCAAGGAGGGACTCTAAGAGAGCGTATTAGAGAATTTTCAAAACTAGATGTATTGAAGCCATCAAATAATAGACAACAATTTATAATTAGTGACTTAATGGATGAAGGTTCTGTTGTTTATATTAAAGGTAGTTTGACCGATGATTTAGTGCGAAATGCCAATATCGCCCTTCTCGATGAATTTATTCAATTTGGTTTAGGTAAAAAACAAAACAAGCAGATATTCATGGTTCTTGATGAAGTTCGATTTTTGGTTACAGATAAACTAGCTAACTCTCTTGCGACCCTTTTATCTAAAAAAATCAACATGGCGATTGCATACCAGGCTAAAAACGATCTAGCGAACTCACCCGATCAAACACTCAATGTTGGTTCAATCATGAATGGTATTGAAACAAACACACTGATCACTATGAGTTATCGAGGCCATGATGAAGAAACCGCTAAGTGGATCGCGGGTATGACGGGAACCAAACGTCTTAGCATAACTAAATCAGATCATGTTGAGACAAATCAGTTTGGAGTGGAAACTAAAACAGGTAAACGTACATACGGCCAAGATCAAGAATATATGATTAACACTAATCGCATTCTAAGCTTTAATCCTAGGGTTGGAGCCTTTATTAATGGTGGTAGTCTTGCTTGCATCATTAAAACGTGCTGGATACCTGTTAAAGAGTTCTTAGATTACCCAAGTGAGGCAGTTCCAAGTAACGATATGATAATAGATACGCATAGTGATAACCTTGTTGAAGAAATTTCTGCTCACAAACATGAAGAAATCTCTTCTAATGATGTAAAGAAAATCAATGATGAAGCGGAAGCTCTCTTCAAACAAATGGATCTCTAAACATGAAAAAAAATCAGACATCACTAGATAATGTTAACTTACATAGCAAACGCCTTGTGTCGCTTTGGCAACATGACCATTTTAAAAATAAAGGGTTTAAACATGTTGATGGTGCTTTTATTAGTAGTAACATTTTTTCTGTTTATGTGTATTCAACAAGTAAAAATGAATCAGTTATAAAAGCTCTTGCTATGCGTGTAGATAACAAAATCAGTGATCTTATTGGTGATACACGTCAATATATTCGCCAGGAACAGCGAAAATTAGATCGTATGGCAACTACATCTATTGTTTCAAACTTTGTGAAACCAGACGCTATAGACATCACTATAAATAAGGATAAGATCACGCCAAACGTACTTGCTCTAATCAAGCTGTTTATAGCTGTCGATAATCACATCATCACTGCAAATAAAGCAAAAGTAGATGGAGATATAAGCTCTACAGAATGTAGTGCTTATCAGAGTCATGCGTTTAAGAAGATCAATGTATTACTGACAGAGCTCAAAAAAATTTGTTCCCAATTCCATCAAATACGTAAGAATCAATAATCAAAAAAGCCCTAATTGATCCAATCAATTAGGGCTTGTCTAGATGAAAATCTAGTTAGTTACTTGCTAATGTTTATTTGCTCGTACTAAATTCACTTAACTTAGAAATCACATCACGTTTCGAACATCCTGCTTTAACATCAGAAACAACATCTTGTAACTGTTCATCTGTTAATGCTAAAACCCACTTTAAAGCAACTTTATCGCTTAAACTTTCAAGTTGATATGACTGTAAAGTTCTGAACAGTAGCTCTTGGGTAATAGATAACACAAAACTGTCATTTATACATAAGCTTAGTAAGCGTTCAGATTCTATTTCATGTCGTTCACAAGTGCAGTTTTCATTACATCCAAAGTGACAAGCCATGCATTCTGCATGTTCCTGATAAAACTTAGTGTCAACATTTTCAGGTAAGTCTAACAGGTGATTAAATTTAGCATTGTCATATGACATATCGAGTACCTTTATTAGTTATGCTCATAAGTGAACTTACAAGCTAAGGCGTGGTTACCACGTCTTAACATGGCAACATTCACAACCGTATATTTTTAGTCTACATAAAAAAGCCCTAGATGCAATATCTAGGGCCTCGTTCTGATAGATTAAACCTTAATCTAAGAAGGCAAAAATTTTATCAGATTCGTGATGCTCGCAAGCATAATCTTTTAGTTGAAAATAAAGCTTTGAAAAATACTCACATTCATCAGGTTTTGACTTATGCAAAATATTTGCATAATCGCTGTATAGCATCATAAATAACGCAATACCCGCAGCACTACTTGATAGCGTTACATCTGAATAGTTCATAGGATTAACTAAACGCACAGTCCCATTAGTCACTAAACTAGCGTAACGGCCAACAACACCTGATGATGAATCTTTGTGTAATTCTACAAACTCCCAATATCCACCGTTATAACCATCAACATATTTAGATGCCAAATGATAACAGTATGCCTCAATATGTATAAATCGAGGAGAGATCGAAGGATAGAATGTACAACGCTCATTTTCTGGTACAATTAGTTCTGTAATCATGTATAATTACCTTAGATTTAGTTATGGTAAAAAGTGAACTTAATACCTATCTACAAGTGCTCTTACCACTTGTTTGAGTAGTAAGTTCATCGTAGCTGTAGACAATCTACGCTATTATTGTATAAAAAAGAGGCTGCAATTGCAGCCTCTTTTTGTTCTTAATGATATTTAGTCATCGTTTTTTTATTTATCAGCCAACTAGGTATTTCTAGCTCTATTTCACTACCACCAGTATCATAATGTTCTTGTATTTTGGCTCTTGCTTCTGCTTGTTGTTTTAGAATTTGCTCTATCTGCTCTCCTTGCCTATCAACTTCAATCCAAATATCATGCATTTTTACCATAGTTTTATAAGGATTCCGTCGTAACGATGCAGCAGCCAGTATCAATTCAAATTCATCTTTAAATACAGCGCTGCGAAAATTAGGATCAGTCTCACGAGTTCCATCATCAAACCATGGAACCCCTGTTTTATGTTTTTTTATTACCATCACAATTATCCTTCAATTTATAAGTTAATTCCGATACTCAGCAGGTTTTAAAAATACAACCAAAAGACTTAAAAAATATAGACTTATTAATACGATAGCTGAAAGTACCATAACATAGACAGCCCTCATATCACCTAGCCCTTGTACTTTATAGCTAGTATAGCCAAACCAAATTAAGCCTATCGGAAAAGCGAGACGAGCTAATATGTTTAATGATGGCTCAATAAGAGAAAGGATAATCCCAAGAACATCTGATAATACACATCTTAGAAAATTAATATATTTCATAACCTTAATTACACCCCATAGATAAAATAAATCTTTCCTTTGCTATTAAGCAAAAGCGTAACCGTTACGGAAATTCTTTAAGATACCAGTCTGATATAAGTCGGTTAAAACGTGATTGATAAGTCCCCTACTCACACCTTTAAATTTACTACTCACGCCGCGAATAGATGGTGTGATTTCTTTAGCCAAAATCGCATCACGGATATCAAAGTACAGTTGAGTATCGCATTTAGTTGACTGAGAGTGTTCACACCCAATAATGCAGCTTTCACAATCAGTAGAAAAACAGGCATCATTTGCACACTCAAGTTTGCATGAGTGTGTAACCTCTGTGAACAAGTGTGATTGTGTTTGAGTGTGTTCCGTTTTTAAATCAATAGGTTGCACGCTCAAATTTTCATGAGTGTGCACGACTGTACCTGACTGTGCTTGAGTGTGTTTGGCTTTCTTCAATGCAAATGACACACACACAAACATCCAAGAAAGAAGCTCAAGCGCAGCAGCGGTGATATAGGAAATGATCATGCCGTACTTTGATACAACAGAATCACCAGAACTTAATTGTGATTGTTGAGTTGATAGTTTATCAACATGAGCAAGAAGGGCAGGGATTTGTGAGAGTGTCTTTTGTGACTTGGTGATTTGCTTTGCATCTTGTTGACGCTGGGCTAGTTGTCGCAGATCAACAATCTGATCGCGGTAATCATTAATTTGAGTCTCGATGTGCTGATAAGACACTGAGTTTTGTTGACTGGCCGTAACGCCACTTTCTAATGCAACGACGGACGCTGAGAAAGAAACTGCACTCAAAGTAATGCTGAGAACGAGAGCAAGCATAGAAGCCAGGCGCATTTTTTGCGACCATAGGAAAATAATAAAGAGGGGAGTTGCACATTTTGCTAAGTCAAGAAGTAGGCCAAGCGATGCCATCAACTGAGGAGAACCCATATCTTCACCAATAGAAAACATGAATTTAGTAGTAAGAGTAGCGGATAATGCAGCAGTAGCCACTGATAGGGCTATGCAAAGCCCTTTGATCATAGTATTGTTCACTTGTTACTAATCCTTATATAGAAATAATGCTGGTAACGCTAAGCCCTAAACAACTTTTAGTCGGGGAGTTTAGGGCTTTTTCATTCTTTCATTCTTTCATTCTTTCATTCTTTCATTCTTTCATTCTTTCATTCTCATACAATGATAAGAAGAACTCTTTCAATGACAAGCCTCTTTCAGCAGCATATGATTTAATCTCTATATGCTTATCTGGAGTTACTTTAAATTGAATATTTTTTGTTTCATCCGTTGATGATTGTTTACTACTCGCTGGACTTTCGGTCACATGCGTTGGAATTTGTTTAGTTGGCGGTGCAATTTTTATTTTAGTCATAACTTTTACCATTAAATCATTAAATCATTAAATCATTAAATCATTAAATCATTAAATCATTAAATCATTAAATCAACAATTTCTTGAATTGCTTTAGATGTCAATTGGTTAAGTGAATTATAACGAGTCTCTGTTATAGATAACCCAGAATCTTGAGCAGTAGAATAACCCGCTTTAAATGGTATAGAATGAGAGCAAACTTTAAATCCCCATGATTTTATTGTATCTAGTGCGTTATTCGCCTCGGTATCTGTGGGTGACTTATTAACAATAAAAAGAATCTTTTCATTATTAATTCCGTTCATTCTTAAATCATTAGCAAGATGCAATTGGGGTTCGAGATCATCAAGCGAAGTTCCTGTAGGTAAAATCACAAGCTCAGATGATTTTGCAATTAAAATAGAATCTTTATCCGCCGAAGGGCGACCATCTATGACTAGAAGGTTATAAGCATTTTCAATTTTCAATGCACTATCAACCCTACGGTGAGATGATGATGAAATTGATGGCTCTATTTTTCTTTCATCTCGTCGAGCTGCCCATTTGCATGATGTTTGTTGTTGCCAGTCCATGTCTGCAATGTGAACCGACCAATCATTATCAGCAAAAGCTACAGCGACAGCTCTAGCTAATGTACTTTTAGTTACACCACCTTTCTGACTAAGAAAACTGACAATCATAAGACCTCCATTAATTAATGTTTTCATTATAGCATTAATTAATGAAAACATTACATCATTAATTAATATTTTCATGCTTTCATTAATTAATGATTTCATGTTTAACATTCGTTGCCTATTAGTTATGCCCATTATGTGAAATAAATAAAACAACAATTGATTACGTGTTATTAATAGCTATTCCCTAATTACTATTTTTGATAAAAATGTCCTATCAATTAGGGTTAATTGATAGCCAAATATCACAAATAATTACTAGCGATTAAATGGCTCGAATTAATCGTTTTTTTCTATCAACAATAAGAAAACATGATCTTTTGAGGCTTAGAGTCGATTTTTAGGCTGAAATTGGATCGGCAAATTCTGATAACAACTTATTCACAAAAAATGGGGACAGTTTTGAGGTAGAAAAGAGTGTATTTTGAGGGTTAGGGTAGTGAAAATTAATTGTACAGTGTTCTTGAGTGCACAAAAGATACAATATGTTAAATACAGCCGTTTTTAGATTATTTACCATCAGTATGAATAGTTGATTGGTTAAACTCTTATCAGTACAGTGTTGATTATAAATAATTCGACTAACAAACAACTAAGTTGAACAATATGGATAAAGGGATCACAATTTACATAAATGGCACCCCCACATTAATCGAATATTCTGAGGGAAACACTCATATTGTAGGCTTGATGGATAAACCTTTTGGGGCAATAAAGTCAGGAAAAAAAACAATTGAAATTAGAGCTAATAGTGATGTTCGCCCTTTCGATTACTCTATAGTTAAACCTAATAATACGTTACGTTTTATTAATGAATTTTCCGGTGACATTATAGATACGAAGGTTATTCGTGTTGCTCATTACCCTAACGTAAGAACATTATTTGAAATTGAAGGTACGGAAAATACGCTATCTGTACCTTGGAGTATAGAGAAAGGAATTGAGTTTATTCATAGTTTCCCTAGTTATAAAGACAGTATTGATAAATATGGAGTGTACGCAATTGAAATAGACGTTTACTCCTACGCCTAGCATATGCCGACAATCTGCATCGAGTCTATCGGATCATAGAATTAATCAACGATCTTAAATATTAGTATGAATATGCTGATACCAAGTAGAATGCTATGATAATACTTTGTTTTTATTAAGATAGCGCAAGGAGAAAGAATGGAGTCAGGTAAAATTAGATTTGCTTTAGCGCAGCACAAGGCGATAAAAGGAAATATCAAAGAAAATTTAAACCGCCATAAACAGTTTTGTTCTAAAGCGGCACAATTAGGGGCTGACATCATTACCTTTCCAGAGTTATCTTTAACAGGATACGAGCCATCATTGCTAAATGATTTGGCGATAGACATGTCTTCTACTCATGTTCATGAGTTGTCTCAATTTGCTGTTTCAAATAGCATTGTTGTTATCGCTGGATGCCCCATCAAAAGTGGGCAATCGAAGCCATATATTGGCGCAATTATCTGTCATCCTAGTGGCGAAGTTGATTTCTACTCAAAACAGTATCTACACCAAGGAGAAAGTGAGTTCTGTGTTGCTGGTTCCGTAAACTATTTTTTCAATGTCAATAAGATAAAGATTGCATTGGCTGTATGTGCAGACTTTACGGAACCTCGCCATCAATCTGATGCGTTTACTGAAAAAGCTGTTGTTTATTTAGTAAGTGCACTTATTTCAAAGGAGGGATTTTCCCAAGATAGCGCGTTGCTATCCCGTATAGCGATTAAGATTAGAACTCCTGTTTTACTCTCAAATTTTCTTGGCAAAACTGGTGATTGGGATACAGCTGGTAAATGCAGTGTGTGGGATAAGGAAGGTAACGCTGTAGTTCAAGGAAGCCCTTCTGAAGAAGGCCTTACCCTTTGCACCATTGAGAACGATATTATTTATGATATCAACTTTCAGCCTATTGATTAAATAAGTACATACAAGCGTTAGCATTTGGTTAGATATTCTAACGCGAAAATGTCTAAACTTTAGCTAACTCACCAGTGCGCATAAATAGATTTACTGTTAAATGACCGTCTATTGAGGCGGTCTTTTTGTAGCTGGACGTTTGTCTGCCCAACGTTACCATACATAAGATAGAATATATTAAAACAACTACTATTGACCAGTTTTCCATATTACCTTTTAAGTAACTTGTTGTATAATAACGTTAGCATACTGATAATTATGTAAATTTTTCGATTGGAGCAATGTTGATGGAACGAGGCTTAATCAGCTTTTTTGAGGTTAATGAGTGTGGTTTTTACCGAATTAGGAATAATAAAGATAGTGAGCACGTAGAAGGCTCGCTGACAGATTCATTAGCTCTCGTTGAGCAATGGGTTAAAGGTCGAGACTTTACTCAAACAGTGCCTTGGGATGTCAAATGTTCTCCTTTGAGAACTCAAATTTATTGTAAAGATATTGCAGTTGATCCCGTGACGGAAGACGCTTTGTTTGTTTTATGGAAGCGATACGGCGATGATAGTGGAAAGGTTAAAGGGATTTCGCCAGACGCTAAATTCGGCTCAAACCCTGAAGACTCGATAAAAATTGACGCTAAAGTTAAAGGTCAAAGTGCAATTTTGGGAGAGCCAATGTATTACTGGTTTATTCCTAAACTAAATGTAGTAGCTTCAATTAATTTTCCGCACTCAGTGGCTTCTACTACCGATGTATGTAACTACATCAAACGGTGTATAGATCTTCGAATTTCTCACCCAAGAAAGAAAGTAGTTGAGCAGAGGTCGTTTAATCAGTTTGCTAACCGAGAACAAACGATTAAAAGAGTTAATTACAAGTCTGAAGATGGCAAATTTTCTATGAACTACAAGTTTGATGTTCATATGAAGGAGCTTTCATCACAACAGACCAATATCAAAAATTTATGTAAAAAAATCACGCATATAGTAGTCAGAGATACGATTTCAACTGTTCAGGAGGACCAGAAGGATTCGTGTTTCAGACTGTTTGACCTCATTCAAGGAAAGAGCTTAAAAAAGAAGTTTCAGAAGCAAGTTGAAATTATTGAAGAACGGAGGCTTTCTGAAGAGGAACTTGAATCAATGCTAGAAGTGTATCACCAAGAATTTAAGCAAACTGATACGTGGAATAATTTAGGTTTCAGAGAGGATGGTAACGACACTACCCGATGGTTCAATAAATATGTAAGCAAAGAGCATATATTGATGGAGCCACTAGATAGAAATTCGAATTTCCATTCAGCGAAAAGCTTACTCAATGAGCTTCAAAAGAGTCGTTCTGATTTATTGCAAACCGTTATCAGTGACAATTATGAGCCCGTCCCCGTTGCAGTAGGAGAGTAGAATGAAGTCTAGGCTCTTGTTTTATTACAAGATCATAGCGATGCTTGCTCTGTTTGTATTGAGTCGATTTGTTCGGCACTCTATATACTTAATTTTTTCGTTAGGTGTAGCATTCATTACTGTTGATACTTTAGCACTATGCAGTTTATCACCAATATTAAGTACGCTACAAAATATATCAGCAGCAGTGTTTACTCTAGCTGGTATTTGGATTGCTTATTCATATCCCGAAGCAATCTCAGCATACACAAACCCAGATAAGGTGATTTTGGCATCAGGTGATGAAACAAAGCGGATCGAGAATTTGGTTTTAATTATCTTAACGTCAGCTTTTGTGATCATTGGGATTCTTATCTTCAATATGTCAGTGGTTTTACTCCAACCTCTTGATTATGTGCAGGAGCATAAATCTATTTTTAAACTGTTAGCGGTTACATCTGTCGTTTACTTAGCTGTCATTCAAGTAGTTGCGATTCTCACTGTTATGTTCACCAACATTCAGTTTGTAAATGAACTGCACAAGAAAAACACAGAAAACTTAGCCAACAAAGATCTATAGAACACCACCGCTACTCGATTATGTAGCGGTGCTTTCTGTCTTCCTCATTATCATTGCCTAATGTTATTCATGTGTCACGAATATTAATTTCCTCCAAAATTAAGTTAAGTCTGTTAAGTCCAACGTTGAATTTCACGATATACCTATTATGTTAAATCACTAATTTTACAGTGATTTATTCATGCTCCATCACGCTAACCTCAAATCACCACCAAAAGATCACATCAAGCCACCTCAAAACCATCAGATCACGTTAAGCAAAGTTAATGCGAAAAAGTTTCGAAACGAAACTTAAAGAGTAGGGGAACAGTTTGGGGATAAATTGATGCTCAAAAGACTATTTTTCACAAAGTAAAGTTTTACAAAACAAAAACACATATTGTTTCAATTTTTTATAACGAAATAATATCAATGTTTGTATTGTATGTTTGCTATACTGCAAACATACAATACAAACAAACTTAGGTAATAAAAATGGCTAGAGAAAGATCATTCACAGACCAGCAAATAATTAATGCAGTAAGTCAATTAATCATTGATGGAAAAAACATTAATGGCACTTCTCTACGCAATCAGATCGGAGTTGGCCGCCCGACGGCATTAATGAGTGCGTATGAAGAATTGAAAGAGAAAGGGTTGATTGAAACACCACAACTAACCGTCGTTGAGTCAACAGAAATTAAACATCAAGTTTTGCCGCCAGAAATAGCAGATCAAGCATCTATCATGCTGGCTGATATCGAGCGCATGATCCACAGTATTAATGACCATGCTCATTTCACTGTAGAACAGCGTCTTAACAGTGCTATTAATGAGGCGAATGTTAGAGCATCCGAAGCAGCTAAAAGGGAAGCTGATAGCTTAGAGCAACAAAATAAAGCATTTGAGCAATTAGAAGATGCTCTAGATGATATTGATGAGCTAACAGAAAAGATGGGGCTGATTCAGCAAGAGCTTAATCAGCTAAAAACAAAGTATGAGCTATCTGAAAATAATAGACAAAACGCAGAACAAGCTAATACAGAGCTAAAACATCAGCTCAATGCTAATGAGAAACAACTTTCTGAATTACAATCAAAAAACCAAGAATTAGAGCAGAAGAATACTCAATTAAATACTCAGCTAATATCTGCTCAGAAAGAGATTGATAGCTTAAATGCAAACGCTATTTCATCAGCTCAAACAGTACAGAATCTCGAAAAGCTCAATGCTAAGCTAGAAGGCCAACTTCAACTGACTACATCATCGCTAGACCAGGCTAAGCAAGAGCTCACAAATAGCAGTCAAACGATTCTATCTTTAGAAAAACTCAAAACAGAACATACGACTCTAATAAATTCAATGCAGAATGCTGTTAAAGAAAAGAACAAGGAACTTGAGGGGCAAAGAGTTAGAATTGATCGACTCATTGAAGAAAATACTAATTTGATAAAAAACACACCAATGAAATAGTTCGTTGTTCGACAGACAGAGGGGAGCCGATGGCTAATTCAGAGTTTGAAATAGGACAAAGAGCATTTGTTTCATCCCTAAATCCTAAACACAGTATCTTCAAAAAGACCATTTTTTTGGGAAGAGTAGTGACGGTTATTAATGTTAGAGAGCAGAAAAATGGCTTTAGATATTTTATTCGACTCGCGACTGACAAACGTTACACAATGTTCATTCTCGAAAAGCATTTGGAGCACTTGGGTGATCAAGAACTACATTCTAGAGACAAAGCAAATTTACGAGTTAAACATGCTAGCGAAATCCCTATATTTGAAGAAAAACAGTTGCCTCTAGACGAAAAACAATTGCTATGGGATGCGTACATGACTCTTGACCATGGCAATCACGATGAACGTTTATCAATGCTAGAAAATCTTAAACGCTATTTTGAAAAGGTTGGTAAGCCAACCAAAGTTAAATAGCTGGAGTGAGTAGGGGATTCCGAATCCTCTACTCGATTCAGATTGTTTGAGAGCAGGCCGTAGAGCACCCATTCAAAATGACCTTGATTGGAATCAGAAAAACATACTGATTATACAGGTGTTTTACTACGTCGATTTAAAATATATGATGGCACTTTACCATCTTGTATATAATCACATATAGCTTGTCTACGCGCATTAATTGGAAAGTAGTTTATTTCCTCTTTATAAGCATAATAGAAATCAATGGCTCTTTGAATTTCAGCATTAGAAACAAACCTTTCTAAACGATCCAAGCCACATCCAACCACAAATGCTAAATCACCATCAACTTCTTCTTTCAATTTATCTCGATAAGTTGTCATATAACGACCTCTGTTATTATTTTATACATAACGTTACCATTTTTAGATAAGTCAAAATAGTCTCTGTAAAGCCTTATGAGGGGTTAGTGTAGAAAACCAACTTTACTTAGTTTCTAACACAATCGGTTCTTGCTTTTGGTACGTCACGCCAATATCCCTGATAACAACCACACATGACGCACCAATATAAAGAATGCTCGTTGTCCCAACGTTGTATTCCCTGGTTAAGGCAATAATTACAAATAGCGATAATGTCGCTATGCGTTACATTGTCACTTTTAAAATTATTGGACATAAAGCCAATCAGCCGCTTCATCAAACATTTCTTCAATAATTTGACTAATGGCCTCTTTCTCATCTTTTACTGTCCCTGAGATAGAAAGGTTCGTGTTAGTCCCACGACGAACTCGAATCAAGGCATCAGGCCAACGACAATGAATACGATGATCTAATTCGCTTTCAATTAACTCTATACCATCTTTTGGTAAGCCAGCACCCTCTTTGGGGATTTGTAGATCAATACGGAGCATTTTAGTCACCTCAATACTATGGATAAAAACATATGTACTGATTATATATACAGTATTCTAAGATGTGGAAACAATTATTTTTATCTGTTTAATTAAAATGGGGAATCGTAAATAGTTCCTGTAAAGCCTTATGACGAGCCGCGCGAGGAATGCTAAGCAATCGCGTAGCGATAAGGGGAAAAGACTAACCACAAGCTGTACATTTTGAAATTACACTATACTTTAAGCAAGCTCATTTCCTTATCCCTGCTAAGCTGCTCTTAGTGGTGGTTGATATAAGTAAAATAGGGTAATTGTCGAATGACAAAAGAAAGATATCAAGTGAACTCATAAGTAAGGCGTTTGCAAAGG
The DNA here is from genome assembly GCF_003026815.1 of Photobacterium damselae. Lineage (GTDB taxonomy): Bacteria > Pseudomonadota > Gammaproteobacteria > Enterobacterales > Vibrionaceae > Photobacterium > Photobacterium damselae. The sequence goes on from NZ_PYOG01000028.1 coordinate 13,018, forward strand.
TAGTATTGTTCGTTTAACAATAAGCGTAAAAGAATTGGGGCCTATTAAAACGACAATGTGATTATTTGAACAAAGATAGTTAAATGGGAATGTTTAGATGAAGGTTGTTTAAGGTAGATGGTCGTTTTAATGGGAAGTACTTTTGGTGGCTTGCCACCTTTTCTGAATAATAGATATTTATATCTACTGAGTGATATATATGAAATATATACTAAAAACCGCTGTTGCTTCATATACTTTGTTCACACTATCTCTTTATTTATATATAAACAGATTTATCCACAACCTTAACTCAATCTAACGAAAAACAACCAGGTTTGGAGTGTTGCCGGTGCGGAACGCACACACAACTAACGAAAAACCTAGTTGTTTTGAATGTTTTTCATACAAAATTTTTTTGAGATACGACAAAAGCCGCAATTAAGCGGCATATTCTGGCTGTTAGCGGTTTTAATGTTCGGTTATGTAGTTACCACCAAGAATGCTAGAGTCTATTGTGCGCCCTTGGGGATAGCGTTCTGACTCTTCATGCGTTATAGGGTCAACACGCTTGAGATTCGCTCTCTGTCGCTTGATCCATTGATAGGTATCAGAGAATGATTGCCACGTCACCCACATAGTTTGTAATCCTGCCTTTATACGCTTGGTGATTGAACGTCGCTTAGACTTCATTACACCATCATCCGTATGTAGACCAAAAATATTTACAAACTTTTGAGTCAGTGATTTATAGGCCGCTTTTGAGTAAACGCGTGGTAACTCTTCATCTTTCAAATCAAGATTCGATAGAATATCAGCATCCTGTAGGAAGATCGCATCTATCACTAAATAGTCAGCCATTTTTAGTAACTTAATTGTGTGATAGTAACGTTTCAGGCTTATAGATTCGCCCCAAAACTTATTGTAACGCTTGATCACTGAGCCATGAGTGACTGTATCCATATGCTCATGCTTTGCTAGCCCGATTTGATTAGTCTCAACCTCAAGCCAACTGCAAAGAACGGTCATTACTTTAACGCAATTTTCGCGTTGACGTTCTTGTAGGCCATAGATGATTGATTGACAGTAATAAAGATCGTGTAACTGATTATTGTAACCATGAGGATTGTCAATAAAGTTAGCAAACGCCAATAATAGTCGCTTCGTATAATAGGGAAAGTAAGACTTCTTAAACTCGTTCTTACGAGAGCCTAACTCTGTAATACGTTTCTTTACAGCAGTCTGACGATCAGAAGATGAACTAACAGGTAGATTCTTAGGATGCTTGTGCTTAGATGCTGACATGATACACGTCCTCATGCACAAGATGAGAAGTATTACTCTGTGACAGCGTAACATCTCTATAATCTATGCCTGGGGGTGTGTATCGTCTTTGATGCTGCTCCATGCAGCTAGAAATAATATTCATAGTAATTTTCCAGAGATTATAAACCAACATTAGGGTTCCACGCCTAATTCTCTAGATACTATAACTAAACGAGAATAATTGCAAGCCACTGTAAGACAGAAAACAAAAAAGCCTGAATCCTCTGGAAATTCAGGCTTTTTTGCGAATGCTACATAGTCAAGTTGGAAGCTCAACACACTCTAATTCGAAAAATACACTACATAGCAAGCTATGTAGTAAACGTGCTATGTAATGCACTTAACTATCGAACTTATGAAATATTATAGCTAGTAATTAGGAAAAGTAAAGGTTCAAAACTGTACTAATTCGGATCTTTTTGATCCATTTGGAGTGCATTTTCAATTATTGAAACTAGCCATTCAGTTTGAGTTATCTTTACTTTACCATTGGAAGAACTACAATTTAATTCCTTGATCTTATTATCAATTCTAACCTTTATGTCATTAGGGCATCGAAATGTAATTGATGTCGTTTTTGATGTTGTTGATGGATTATATGTTTTTTTATTCACGCGCTTCTCTTTTACATCTGTCTTACAGTAGTGTAAGATTCTGTCTTACAGAAAGGTGGGTGATAAATCTCTCTCTTTATCACCCACTAAATCATAAAAGAGGAGAATCTAATATGATTTCCAAAGAGTCTAGCATACATCCAAAAATCTTTCCTGAATTAACAGTGAAGCAATTTGAAGTCTTATTTCATTATGCATTAGGGAAAAGTGCTAAAGATATACAGATCTCATTGGGTTGTTCTAGAACTGCTATTGAAAAGCATTTAACAGAAATAAGGTATAAATTTAACTGCCAGAATTCTAGTGAACTTCGTGTTATTTTTTTTATGAGAATTATAACGAACCTTAATATTTAGCTATTTGCTCATTTTATTTAGAGGTTAGGATTTTCCTAACCTCTAAAGTATTTATGATGAATTTAAAATAGATCTAAATGAACAAAAAAGGATACTCATGAATAACTCAAATTCCTTTGTGAATGATGAAAAGGTTACAGTTACAGTAACTTTACATGGTGAGTATGCAGCTCTTCTACTAGACGCGTGTAAGCGTTCAAAGCGAAGTAGAAGAGGAGAAGTATCTATTCGCCTTGAAGATCATTTGCTAAAAAATAAAGATTTTATTATTAGCTAGAACTCAATTTAAATACCTATGTATAAGACCTAAAGCCCTAAGTACGGGGCAGGCGGGTAATAGCCTAAAAAAATGGAGTTAGCCACCTTGGGCGACAACCGCGTAATAAACGGGAATACAAGTTAATTTTAGACTACATAGAGTATTGCTGCTTTAGTCAAGTCGTTTGAATCACGATCAAACATAAGCGATATATCGTGACTGGGCATTGAAAGATGCCCACTCTTAGCTGCTTCCCGAAAGAGTTTCTTTCGAAAGGTTGTTAAGGAGGATTGATGAATATCATATACGGAGTATTACCCTACCAATATTTGCCGCAACTCGGCGGAATAAAATTTCTTGCTGGGTTTTCCTATGATTCTAAAGCAATCTTAGGTGTAAAATTTCTTGAAGAATTACAGAATGGTATATTGTTTTCAGCATTGGTAGAAAATAATGATGACTATAAATATCCGCTATTTAGTGGTCAGATTAATAATATCTTAATTACTGAACCACAAATACGAAACATTCGAAAATTAACACATCAACAAGAACTACTACTTACTGAACATGCAAGAAAAAAGAGAGAAAGAAAAGCTAAAAATCTAGTTTTGACAACCCGAAACTGGAAACAATTTATCGGCAAACGAAAAACTATTGTTGATTTGTACGTTTCTGTCTCTAATAGCAGTGAATACTATGTTTGAATCTTTTTATGATCTCGCTATCTTTAGCTTTATTGTATCAGGACTTATATCAGCATTTCTGTCGAAGCTAATTTTCACTCAAACCTAGCCTTGAGTTTGCAGCGTTCCTTTTACTCACGCTGCCTTTTTATTCCAAAATTAGAAGCAACAAAGATTTTCCCTAACTAAAGTTTACACTTAAATTTCTTTCAGTTGGCGGTCTTTGTTGCTTCTTACCTAAAGGAAGTTTCAATGCAATATGCACTATTAGAATCGCCAAATCCAGAAAATGATTATCGTTTTTTAGTTGATGCTAATGAACTTAAATCCTTATTTGACGGCCTTGATAAACTTATTCCTAGCGATGCGCCTGATGATGAACAATCTTTACCTCTTACATTAGTTTATGGGGTTTATATGCCACAGCCTTTCTTTGAGTTTCCCAAAAGTGAAATTAAGAGAAATATATTAAAATCGGTAAATCACTGGCTAGCATATTTAAAAGGTAACGAGTTATTTTACTGTGGACTTGAAGATATTGAGCTACTTGATATTACTGTCATGAAATCTTGTGGTCATTGTCCAAGACCTCACGCTAGTAATGATATTGCTTTCGCTGCATTAATGCGTATTCCGCAAGACATCAAATTGGGCAACGGTAAAACCCAAGCAAAAACCGTTTTTTTACGTTGGCATAATATGGATGTTCTTACAAACCTAATCAACCGTGACGGACTATTTTCATTAATCGCACCTGAAAAGAGAATTAAAGGAGAGTTAGATTCTAACAACTGGAAAACCTTTATTGATTATCCTAGAGCTGCTCGACTTGCTCAAAAATTCAGATAAGAGGTAGTACTCTGGAGCAATTGTTGCAGTGCTAATTATTATTAAACAAACCATAATTAGTACTAACTTTACGGCTCTATTCTATTTTGATAGAGCCATTTTTTAATATGGAGCAAACTTGGTAGAACCATTTTGAATAGGAAAATAACGAGATGAAACTCAGTGATATTGATCATAATTCAATAATAAATTCTCTACCAGATGGATTACTTACTTGGCAATTATTAATAATGTTTGTTAGCTACGCGATAACAATTTACATAATAGCTAATTCCGCTAAAGATATAGAAAGTTTTAATTCACAATTTTCATTAGCTACCGCTGCCATGATACTAACTGGTGTCATCGGATTGGTATTTCTTGTATCTCAATAGTTGAGGCTTTTATGATACATAGACCTATTATCAATGAATTAAAAGCTTTCGAGTCATTCTTTCCTGATTTAGTTCCAAAGATATTAATCTGGATACTATTTAGTTCCTTTCAAGTTTTCACTTTTTATTTTAAGTTTGATGGTGGCAACCTTACTCTAGGTTTAGCTATTTTTCTTCTTATCACTCCAATTGTAAAACCTCTAGTTGGCTCTCTATTGGATGCTCCATTATCGACATATGAAGACTACAAACTAAATCCCGAAAAATATAGAAAGTCTCAATTATTTTGGGAATTTATAACTTATTTTAATATTACTATTAAGGACAGATATGATTAAGCGCTTATTGCCACTTAAAAAATTATTAATAGATTGGATAATACCTTGGGTCGGCATATCTCTTATATTTTATCTTGTTACCTCTTTAGGATACTTTGCCATCTTTAAATATCCAGCTAAAGCTTTAGTTAGTTATGATAGGACAATTAGCGATTTAAATAGTCCTGAATTTAATTCAAAACTACTTGATTACTATAAAGATGGAAGCATAAGTTTCTATGAAAAATTTCAACTTGAAAGGTTAGAAAATAAAATCAAAGACCAAAGGTTTGAATCTCAACTTAAAGTTGAAAGTGACAAAATTATACAAAAACTGGAGGAAAATAATTAATAGAATCTATTTAATCTACATTAATTTTGTAACTAACCCTTTCTTTATTCAATACATCAATAGGAAAATATACAAATTATGAAAACCATTAATGCTATTATTTTAAATATTAGCTTATTTCTTTTTTCACTGTTTCCCTCTCTAGTTCATGCCTCTAGCACTGGTATGCCTTGGGAATCACCCGTTGAAAAAATTGTTAACTCTATAACAGGGCCTATTGCTTTCGGTATTTCTGTTTTAGGCATTGTTGCCGCTGGCGGTACACTAATTTTCGGAAATGCAGATCTATCTGGATTTATCAAAATGCTAATTGGTGTTGTACTTGTTATTGCGTTTATTGTACTAGCAGTCAATATTTTATCCTCCGTATTCGGCATATCTTCAACTCTTGTTATTTAAGGTGATGCAATGGACGATGAACCTTTAAATTATAGCCCTATTTTTGAGTTCAATCGTCCTCACTTATATATGGGTGGGGATCGTGAACTCGTCCTATCTTCATTGCTACTGTCTTTTATCTTAATTGTCGTGCTTCAAAATATCTTAGCCGCAATTCTAGGATTGGGACTAGCATTTGGCTCTATATGGGCATTTCGAACTCTCGCTAAAAGCGATCCCACTATGAGACACATTTTTATGCGTTCTCGTAAGTATCAAGCGTTCTATCCCGCGTTTAGCTCAAAACAAAGGAAGTGATATGTTTAAATTAAAATCATTTCGTGAAGGCATTCACGGCATGAGTGATCTACTAAACTGGGCCGCTCTTGTTAGTGATGGAACTATCCTTAATAAAGACGGGGCTTTTTCCGCTGGGTTTTTATACCAGGGCATTGATGTATCCAGTTCATCAAATACAGATCGTAACGATATCTGTATGCGTGTTAATAATGCTCTACGTGAGCTAGGCTCTGGCTGGATGGTACAAGTCGATGCCATTCGAACTAAAAGTGAAGCTTATGTTGATAAAAATAGTTCTTACTTTACTCACCCATTGCTTCAACTCATAGATGATTCAAGACGACTTTATTTTGAAAGCCAAGGCAATAAATTTACCTCAACCTATATCCTCATTGTTACCTATATGCCTCCGAGCCGACGAGCTAGTAAATTAGCTGATCTCGTTTTTGAAAAAGGTGAAAAGTCAAAGCAAATAAACTTTGCACAACGCAATTTGGATAGATTTAATTCTGCCGTTGATACACTGGCAACCCGTTTAGAAAGTGCATGTCATATAGAGCGATTAAGAGCCTACTTTGATGATACGTGTCAGGTTTGGTGTGATAGTTTCCTTTCTTACCTTAGTTACACTGTAACGGGTAATTGGCATCCAATAGCACTACCTCCGTGTCCTATGGCACTAGACAGTTTTATTGGTAGTGTTGATTTCCTCCCTGGCTTTACGCCTCGTGTTGATAAAGAGTTTATCTCAGTTATAACAATTGATGGGTTCCCGTCTGTTGCTCACCCGCAGTACCTAGCGGCTCTTGATGATTTAAGTATTCCGTATCGTTGGTCAACTCGGTTCATTTTCTTTGATGATTTTGAAGCTCAAAAATTACTCAAAACTGAACGTAAAAAATGGGAACAAAAAGTTATCTCGTTTAAGGATAAGCTACTCAATGTAGCAGATCCAAAAATTGATCAAGCCGCTGCAAGCATGGTAGCTCAATATCAACTGGCAGAAACGGCAATCAATAAAGGTGAATCAGCATACGGACAATACAGCTCAACTATCATTCTACGCCATACTGATATTGACGAGTTAAACGAACAAACTGAATATGTTGATAAATGTATTCGATATATTTCTGGTATGCACTGCCGAGTAGAAACAGTGAATGCAACCGATGCGTTTATTGGTACATTACCTAGTGATAGTGTCGCCAATATCAGAAAACCTCTGCTATCTGTTGATAATTTAGTGCATTTAATGCCCTTAAATTTTATCTGGACGGGAAATGAATTTTGTCCTTGCCCATTTTACCCGTCTAAATCACCACCATTATTAGTTGCATCTGCGCAAGGATCATCTGTTTTTCGTCTTAACCTTCATGTCGATGATTTAGGTCACACATTAATTTTCGGTCCTACGGGGGCTGGCAAATCAACACTGCTTGCCACTCTTGCCGCTCAAATGAATCGCTATGAAAATGCTGCTATCTATGCCTTTGATGTTGGCATGAGCATGTATGCGTTAAGTCAATGCGGTGGCCGTCACTATGATATCGGAAACGATACATCACAATTTGCACCGCTTTCTAATTTGGATACAGATTTTAGTTGGTGCAATAACTTCATTGAGCAGTTACTTGTTTTGCAAGGGCTAGTCATTAAGCCGACCCACAGAACCGCGATATACAATGCGTTAATGGCAATGAAAGGCAGTAATATCAAAACGCTATCTGAGTTTAGAACACAGTGCCAGAATGAAGATGTTAAGTCTCATATCGAGTATTACACTATTAATGGCAACGGTGGCGATCTCCTTGATGGTGAATCTGATGAATTTTCACTAAGTTCGCTTTCTGTGTTTGAAATTAAATCTTTGATGGATAGGGGAGATACAGATTGCGCACCAGTTTTGAGCTATATATTTAGACAAATTGAATTACGTTTAAAAGGTGAACCTGCATTTATTCTTATAGATGAAGGTTGGATTTCTCTAAAGAATGAAAAGTTCAAGAATATGCTAAAAGACTGGCTTCTTACACTAAGAAAACTCAATTGCGTTGTGATTTTTTCAACTCAATTACTCTCTGCGGCTATTGAATCTGGGATACTGGACGTTCTAATGGAATCTTGTCCCACAAAGATCTTTTTGCCTAACAGTGAAGCACTCAATATCAAGCATACCTACAAAACGTTTGGGCTTTCTAACGCGCAAATTAAACTGATTAAAGAAGGGACAAAAAAACGGGATTATTATGTTGTCCAGGGTAGTTCTTCGCGGTTAATCGATCTCTCTCTTGATGATATTGCTATCTCTGTCGTGGGTAGTTCTGACAAAAAATCACTTCTGCGAATAAAAGAGTTAGTAAAAGAGCATAACGAAAACTGGTATTTGTATTGGTTAAAAGAAAAAGGACTGGATTTTGCGTAAAAATACGAAATTAACTTACTTATCAATGCTTCTTAGCGGGCTATTACTATCAAGCAGTGCTCACTCTATTGCGGTTGTCTGTGTTAACTGCGCAACAAATACTCAAGCTCTACAAGCAAATATTGCTCAAGCAAAGGATTATATAGAGTCTGTACAACGAACATTAAATTCGATCAAGCAATTAGAAAACCAAATCAAAAACATGGCAAAAATTAGAGATATGGAATGGGGCGATATTGATTCTCAACTCCGTGATCTTTCTAACATTGCCAGTCAAGGTCAAGCTCTTACGCTTTCTGTCGAATCTCTAAATCGTGAATGGGATAATAAATTCCAAGGTTATGATGTTTATCGCCATCAAGCCAACTCACCTGAAAATACAACACGTCAATATAAGCAATGGAGTAACACCTTACGTGATACCTCTCGTAATGCTCTTAAATTTGCTAACCAAGTGGCCCAAAGTCGCAAAGACGATAACGACGCAATAAGAGAAATTCAATCTCATGTTAATAATGCTCAAGGAGCTGTTCAAGTAGCACAAGCATCTAATGAATTGCAAGTTCAAGCATTAGGATCATTACAAAAAGTACAAGCTCTCATGGAAACGGATATTCGAATGACAGCAACTGAAATATCAACAGCAAATGACAAGCTCGATGCACAAAAAGCGGCTGATGATCAGTTACATTCACGTAAATTGAGTGAAGAACTCAATTATCGAAATGGTGTGAACTGGTTTGATCGCCTTGGGAAAAAGCCTAATTAAACAAAACCTTTCTTTTCCACTAACTAGCTTACCCACATTACACACAAGGTCACTCCGATCGTTTTAATGTCTCCATTCCCATGTGGAAATGTGGATAAGCTAATGAGGTCCTATGCAAAATAATAAACGCATTGCCAAATCAATTAACTATCATATCGACCGATGCGGTTTAACTCCATTCCTCTCAAACGATTCTGTCACTGAGATAATGCTCAATCCTGATGGGAATTGTTGGATTGATGAATTTGGAAAACCTTATTATATCAGTCATAAGATTGAGCCTATACTGGCTCAAAACCTAATAAATGCGGTTGCCGATTCTGTTCAACTCATTGTCGATAGAGATCACCCAATCCTGGAGTGTGAACTTTATTCTGATGGGAGTCGCTTTGAAGGTGTTGTTCCTCCCGTAGTCCCAAATGTGTCATTTACTATTCGTAAAAAAGCAACACGAGTTTTCACCCTAGAAGATTATTTAGATAGTAAGATCATCACACAAGAGCAATTTGATTATATTTGCCAAGCCATTTCTGAACGTAAAAATATCCTGGTGGTAGGTGGAACGGGGTCAGGTAAAACAACCTTAGTTAACGCCATCTTAGCTAAGATGGCCGAACTCTTTCCTCATGAACGGCATCTCATACTAGAAGATACCAACGAACTACAGCCGAGTGCTGAAAATTCAGTTGTATTTCGCACTCACTCTCGCGCAAACGTCACTATGCGCGAACTCCTTCGAGCAACCCTTAGATATAATCCAAATAGAATTATCATTGGTGAAGTGCGCGGCGGTGAGGCATTAGAACTATTAAAAGCATGGAATACAGGCCATGAAGGAGGAATTGCAACAGTACACGCAAATAGTGCCGCGCTAGGGCTTGAGCGTATCGAGCAATGTATTGAAGAAGTTACACCCATTGCCAATAAGAGAATGATTGCCTCTACAGTTCATACCCTGATTTATATCGAAAAAAGTCATGAGGGACGCAAAATTAAAGAGATTTGTGAAGTTGTTGGTTATGACGGTAATCAATATTTGACAAATATTATCTGAGAATACGCTATGCAAAAGATACCTATCAAATATGCTCAATTTTCACACTCTTATCCCGTACTACATGTATTAACTTTAATTCTACTATTAGCAGCCATCATCACTATTTCAATTACATGCTTGTATTTCCATAACCTGCAAGCATGGCTTTATTTCATTCCGTGTCTTGCACTTATTCTGTTTTTTAAACAGGCATCATCATATAAGGCTCAATATCTATCACATCAAAATTAGGAAATTGCTCATGAAAACACAAAGTTTGACCAATGCCATTGCAGCACTTAGGGAACAAGTAAAAGCTCGTCACAGTGCTGATAAAACGGCCTTATTGCTTGCAACTGAACAAGTTAAAAAACAGGAACCTTATTCATCCCAAGTCCAACAGGCATTAATAGGTAATAGTGAAGGAAAAACACTCAAGACCGTAACCGCTCGATGGGTTAAACAGCGTTTACAACAGTAGAGGCTAATATGTATCGAATATATCTTATCTTCTGCCTGCTTCTCTTTAGTCCTCTCTCCCTTGCTAGCCAATCTGATAATGCCGTTGATAAGATCATGCAACGTTTCTATGAGCAAACATCAGCATGGGAGCCTATTATCCACAAATATACAATGTCGCTATTTGTGGGCTTGGTTACGATTAGCTTCGTCTGGGGGGCGGCGCAAGTCCTACTCAAGCAAGGCGGCGTTGTAGATGCCATTGTGTTTCTATTTCAAAGCACAATGTCTATCGGCGTTTCAATCTATTTACTTAGCGATGGTCCTAATTTATCAAGAGCCTTAATTGCCAGTTTTAGCAAAATCTCTGGGATTTTAGCAGGGACTAATCAGCAATTTAGTCCATCAGATATACTCGAATTTGGATTATCTATCGCAACAAAGATATGGGATAAAGCCTCTGCTTTTAGCATTATAAATGGCATTCTCCTCTCAGTAGTAGGACTCGTGATTATAGTGATCTTCGCTATGATTGCCGCTGAGATGATAGTGCTGATTGTTGGGGCCTATATGTTGGTTTCTGGCGGTACTATCATGCTAGCGTTTCTGGGTAGTGAATGGACTCGTAACTATGCCATGAACTACTTCACATCAGTAATAGGTATTGCTGCACAGTTATTCTTTATGCAATTAACCGTACTAATCGGTTATCAAGTTTTTTCTGCCTATCTAACACTTGAAGATACGTCCCTTGCATCAATAGCGATGCTTCTTGCTATGGCAATTGTTTATTTTGCTCTCATAAAAGTTATGCCTAACATCGCATCAAGTCTCGCTACTGGTAATTTCCGTTTCGGTAGCGGAAGTGCGGTTGCAGCAGCAACAGCAATCGCTGGAGCTGCCGCTGGTGCTGGATTACTTGCATCAGGTGTGGCAGGAGGAGCTAGCGGCGCGGCCATGAGTAAGTTTATGGCAAGTGATGCAGGAAAAAATATCCTATCTAAGTTTAGCTCTGCCACTCAATCAGCAATGAGTCATTCGCCTCAATCATTTGCAGCAATGAAAGGAGCGCAGGGAGCGGCAAAAGTAATGACAGGCGCAGGGAGTGTCGCTGGGAAAGCGGCAAAAGTGGGAATGCAAGCTTTAGCTAATCAAAGCCCTATAGGTAGAGCATTAAGTCAAGCTCATAGAAGTATGGGCGGGGCGAACCGTCCAAATCCAAATACCAACGACTCAACCACCGCAACACCAACGATGGCTGATGCAAAAAAGAATCAAGCCTCTCGCAATCTCGCCAAAGCCATGATGGATGAATTAAATAAATAGGAGAAATGCTGTGTCAGCAAATAGTGATAACAATGATATCGCACTAGAACGAGCCAAAGAGTTATCCATTCTTTATCAAAAAGGTCGTCAAGAATGGGATGAACGAATGGGAAGTGCAATATCACAAGCCCATTCATGGAAAATGGCCTGTTTTGGCCTAATCCTCGTCTCTTTATCCGCCGTAGCTGGCATTGCTTATATCGGTAGCCAGTCAAAGATTGTTCCGTATGGCGTGGCTCTACAAAATAATCAAGCTATTCCTATCGGCCCATTAGCAAAAATGCCGCCATCTCAAATCAATGCTCTACATGAAAAACAACTTCGTGAATTTGTTGAAGCTAGGCGTTCAGTCTTGGTTGATGTATCAGCACAAAAAAAGTTGATTGAAGACGTATATTCAATGCTAATGCCAAATACTCCCGCTCTAACAGCAACGTCTCGATATTACAAAAATCACAATGTTTTTGAGCGGGCTCAAACGGAATTAGTCACAGTGAATATAACCAGTGTTCTACCTATTTCTGAAAATACCTTTCAGGTTGAATGGGAAGAAACGATCACTTCTCGAAATGGACAAGTAAGGCCATATATAAAACGATTTAAAGCAACAGTGAATACGTTTGTCTCGATACCAACCGATACTAAGGAGCTCAATAGAAATCCTCTTGGCTTTTTTATTCGAACCTTTAACATTGTGGAATTACAGTAATGCAAAAAACTAAATTGTTCGCATTAGGGCTACTGGTATCCTGTAGTTCTTATGCAAATATCGTCCCGCCTCTCTCTCAAGACTCCCTCGACTTTCTTAGCCCTGATATCCCTCTTTCTACTGTTGAGCGTGCAGGCGTTAAACTGGCTCAAAAATGGATAAATGGAAAAACAAAACCAATCACGCGAGGGGATGGTAGCGTCACTTACTTTTATGGTGCGGTGATGCCAACGGTGGTGTGCTCACCCTTAAATCTATGTGATATCCAATTACAACCAGGAGAAGAAATTTTACCAAAGGGACTTAATGCCAGTGATACCGTTCGTTGGACTATTACACCAATGGTATCAAATTCACCGAATGATCAAATTACGCATGTCATGGTTAAACCAACAGATTCAGGTTTAACATCAAACTTAGTCATTGGTACAAATAAGCGAACCTACAATATCAAGCTGATTAGTCGTCAAAAAGAATGGATGCCAACAGTTAACTTTGATTATCCAGAAGTGATTAGCCAAACATTAGAATCACTTTATACCCGCACCAAAGAAGCAAAAGAGCGAAAAATTCTTGGTAATGGCCTTAGCATTGATGATCTCGATTTTAACTACAAAACCCAAGGTCAGGCTGATTTTGTTCCTATTCGTGTTTACAACAACTCGGTGAAAACCATTCTTGAAATGCCCCGCAGTGTTGCTACTGGAAAGTTACCTACACTACTGGTAGTTAATGATGGCCGCCGTGAACAAATCAACTATCGCTATAAAAATGGCCGTTTCATTGTCGATGGTCTACCAAAACAAATCATCTTATTACTTGGTTCTGGCAAATATCAGAAATCAGTCTTAATCACTAAGGGGGATAGATGAAGCGTGTATTATTTCTCTTAGCTCTCTTACTAGGTGGATGTGCCAGTTACGACGCTGACAAGTACGGTAACTATAATGACGTGGTATTAACTGATTTTGAGGCCAAAATTATTGCTAATGACATTACTCATTATCTGCAACAAACGATTGGGGTAAAAGGAGTCATTAATCTCAACCGAGATAACAGCACATTTGCTCGTGTTTTAGATGAAACCTTGCGCTATAGCGGTATTGGAGTCACACAGCAACAAGCAATTTATCCAGAGGTGAATTATCGAATTGAGCAGCTTAACCAATCTCAATTTGTTGTCACTATTATTATAGGTAAAGGTCACTTTTCCAAAATATGGGCATTAGTTGATAATAAATTAGTCCCATTACCTACCAGAACGATTTTTGGAGGGAGAGAACTTGGATATTAAAGGTTCAATTAGTGGATTAGGGACGGGAGCCAGAAAGATCGCTAATAAAAAGATCCTTGCGGTCATTTCTTTTATCCTCTTCTTTATTGTGCTTGTCACTATGATGGTGATTGCTGGTAAAGGCCAACAAAAACAATCACAGGCACAGTCACAAGAACAAACTACGCAACAAAACGCATTAGATGTTGACCAAAGTCTTAATATGAGCTTGGCTTCTGCACCTTCTGAAAATGTTATTCCCTCAAAACAGGCAATTATGGAAGCCAAAGAAGAGGTAGCAAAAAAAGAAGAAGATTTACGCCAGGCTAATGATGAGAACAGCATTGAAAATCGTTTGAAAGAGGAGGCCATTAAAGAATATTTGGTCATGAGGCGAGCAAAATCACAAGCTCTTCTAGCCGCACTTAAAGCCCCGACTCATATTGAGTATGAAAAAACCAATAGCCCTAATGCTGCAAATAGTACCCTTGATGAAGCTAAGGCTCACTTGGCTGCACTAGAAAAAATGAGAGATGGTGTAAGTGGCACTGGCAACCCTAAAGCAGAAACTAAAAGTACGCTCGATGGTTACTTAGATAACACAAGAACGGCTCTCTCAAGCCCTTATACATTGTCTATAGGGACGTTAATACCCGCAACTCTGGGCGGGGCATTAAATTCAGATATTGCAGGAACCGTAACCGCTACGATATCCCAAAATGTCTATGACAGTGCGACGGGTTCTACATTGTTATTTCCGCAAGGAGCTGAATTAGTTGGACAATACAACGGGCAAGTAGCATTCGGTCAAGAACGCTTACCAGTTCAATGGTATCGAATTAACTTCCCCGATGGCTCTACTGTTAATTTACGTGGTATGAGCGGAGTTGATGTTGAAGGACAAACGGGCTTTGAAGGTGATGTTAATAATCACTACTGGCGACTGTTCGGACAATCAACCTTGTTAGGCTTAATTGCAGGAGGTACAACAGCGGCCATATCCACAAATGATAATGGTGATAGTGTGAGTCCAAGTCAAACTATTGCTAATGGCGTGATACAGCAGTATTCACAAGTGGGTACTACCTTAATCCAAAAAAACTTACAGATAGCACCGACTATCACCGTCCCTAGTGGTTATGAATTTAATATCATTCTAACCAAAGATATCGTTATTCCTCCTTACTCAACAAAATAACGGACCTTCAATAATGAAATTGACGTATATCCACACAGCTATTGTGGGGGTGATGTCGCTTGCGCTTCATCCGTCCTATTTAGCAGCACAACCTATCGCACAACTCATTAGTAATGATGGCCACGAACAAATCGTGATCCAAAATATTCCCAAACCACCTCCCTTTATTGCACCAACCAGAAATGAGGTGAAAGCAGAAAATATCTACCAAGAAAGAAAACCTCTTCCTGTAATAACGGAGAAAACGCCTGTAAAACATATAGCACAACATTTACCCAAACAAGGGAGAGAGAAACCAAAAGGCATCCAAAATTTACCAAGTCAGGCTAAATCTTTACCACCTATAAGAGCAGATTTAGCAGCTAAAGCCAAAAGTAAACCACCACTACTAAAAAAGTTACCACCTCAAAGCATAAATGCTTCTGCTGAGCCTAGTTTTTATGTATCTCAAGGCCAAACCTACATGACGGCCATTCGAAATTGGTTAACCCAAAATAAGCTCTCGCGGGTTGCTTGGTCATTGCCACCGGCAACGGTTGCGGCTCTAAATACACCATCGAGCAATGGTAATTTATTTAAAGGCGATATTGAGAGTGTCATTAAGCAAGTCGGTGATAAGGTCGGGAAACCGCTATATTTCAGTCGCAATGCTAAGGGAATGGCCGCTATCCATAACATAAAGGGCAGTGTTGATATTCTGTGGATCAACGGTGCAACCATCAAAGATGCGGTAAAAAATCTAACACTTCAATATCACTGGCAATGGAAAAACGGTGACAACAGTTCGTGGATGGCACCTGATAACTACACGCTGATTGCCCCTTATCCCGTTGTCGCCCCTCGTGGTGATTTTGCTTACGCCTTAAATACCGTTCTTGACGGCTATCCCGTACAAGCTCAATTGCTATATGCCACTAAAAATATCTTTGTCGTGGAGAAAGAATAATGCAGTTCATTAGAACAAAAGTCGCAATACTGGTCAGTATTACCTTGCTACAAGGTTGCGTTTCTCAAAGTTACCTGGATAACAAAAAACAAGCTGAACAACTACAACAACATATGGATGAAATTAGACCTACAGGCGTACTGGCTAATGTAGAGAGTATTTCTCGTCCTCCCATTAACATTACCCCCATAGAAACAGAACATGCGATTGCCTGGCTCAACGATAACATTCATGTTCAAGTTTCTGGATTGCCGTTATCACTCGTTTTAGATACGGTACTCAAGGGAACAGGAGCCCAAGTTATCTTTTCTAGTGATGTTCGAGCCAATACTCCCGTTTCGATTAATGCTGATACGACTCGCCAGAATATTTTGAACCTATTATCCAGCCAAACAGGTTATGGATTTGCACCTAGCGAGCACAGCCTTTCAGTTCAACGCTATCTCACCGAAACCTTCATGATTAATTTGCCTACTGGCACAATCACCAGCCAGCAAGGCTCACAAGGTGAAACCAAAGGCGAAGGCGAAAACACCAAAGTTGAAGGTCAGTTTATTAATGCTGCCATTGAAAGTCAGAACGCATTCAATGAAATCGCAAATGCTATCAAAGTGGTACTAAAATCAGATAGCGAAGATAACAAACTGATTGGTGATGTTCAGTCGGTTCCGTCAATGGGCAGTATCACCGTTAGAACAACACCTAGTCGCATGGCTCAAGTTCGCCAAGTTGTTGATAAATTCCAGCAAGAGTTGGCTAAACAAGTCTTGTTAGAAATTACCGTATTGGAGTTCCGCTCGAACCTTGGAAAAGATCAAGGGATTGATTGGCAACTGTTAAAGAACGTTGGTGATGGCACAATTAAGTTTTTAATTCCAGGAACAACCGCAACCGCCACAGGCAATCCTGCGGGACTCGCGTTTACAGGCACAGGGAAATGGGACGGCACGACTGCCTTTATCAAAGCACTTGAAGAACAAGGAACGGTATCAACTCAAACGCCTATCTCAATGCTGACTATTAGCGGTTATCCTGCACGAATTTCACAAACCATAACCACCCCGTACTTATCTGATGTCTCAACAGAAGTCACAGAAACAACAACCTCAACCTCCACTACACGCGATAAAGTAGTTGAAGGGGTTGATATGATGGTCAATGCCAAAGTACAAAAAGGGGTTGTCTCATTGCGAGTCACGGGAAAACTGACAAAGATTGCGGGAGATACAACAGAAAAAATCAATGATGCCACGTTGCGTTTTATCAAAACTCGTGATGCCGATTTAAGTTTTGTTAATAAGCTACGCTATGGGCAAACCGTTGTCATTGGTTCAATCAAGCAACAATCAACGGGAGCCAATAAGAGTTCATCATTTGGGATTGACGGACTCGGTATGCAATCTACGACTAATGAGACCGTTGAAACGCTTGTGTTACTCACACCAAGGAGAACACAGTGAATATAGCTACTTTCTTTAAAGCCAGTATTCAAACCGTCAGCAAAGAAAGTTTTAAACGCCAACATCCATCCCCTTATCTCTACTTCACTATTCGTAATGGGTTTTATCATCTTTACACCAGTCAAGAGCCAAGTTTCGCTCTCGCTGAAGCGTGGTTGAAGAAAATAAATAGCTCGGAATGGGGATTAATTGAACCGCTTGATAATAACCAGTTCTTTTTCATGTTTGTGGGAAAAGGCGACATTATCAAAGCATATGTTGGCTCGTTTGAACAACTGGATTCAGTCTTACTAGAACGTTGTAAAGTCCTGTATATCGTTGACTCAAATCAACTGGCTTCAAGCCTTGAGTCTTCTCAGCACCAAGCTTTACTTAAATATCATGTAGAGCCATTATCACCACTGACACCGTCTGAACTGGCACCTTTTGCCCTAAAAAAGCATAAAAAGATACCGATAAAAGCCATCTCTCTTTTGGCTCTGTTAACGATCCTTGGAATAGCGGGATCTTATGCCTATCGGGAAGCCACAAAACCTGAGCCCTTACCCCCACCAGTGGATCCGTATCTGGCTTATCGAACAACCGTGAATCAATCGTTTTTTGCCCCTGAAATACTGCATAACGCTTTATCGTTAGGAGCGATAGGAAGCGGATTACCGTATGGATGGCAATTTAAAACGGTTTCACTGCAAGGCGACGCAATCAACTTAACTGCAGAACGAACCTCTAACGGTCAACGCACTGTGATTATGAGCTGGCTAAAGCAACATCCTCAGCTTTTACCTTACAGCCAAGTATCGTTAGATTCATTAAGCATTACTATTCCTCTGCTTCAAACATTGCAGAAATGGCACAACAAAATCATGCCTACTGAGCCGTCATTATCGAGTGTCATTGACACTCAAGTTGCGCTGGGCTGGCAAATGACGGAGCTCACTACCGATAATGGGTTAGTTTCTACCACGTCTCATTGGACGGCCACAAAAGAAACAGCTCTCTCTGAATTAGCATCATTCAGTCAAATGGTCTCGCAACTGCCTGTGACAATCACAAAATTAGACATAACGCCAAGTGGAGCCGTTGGATATTTTAAGATCCAAATCCGATTTGCGTTTATGGGTCAAAAATAAAAGGTTCACAATGAAAAAACACATAAAATGGATAATACTTGGAGTCGTTACGGTTCCTACTATAGGGTATTTATTTTATCCTCAGTCACCAGCACCAAGCCCCGTTCAACCCGTATCTCAAGATCAAAACATCACAACACCGTCTCTGCCTGAGCCCCCTAAATCTCAACCCTCAATTGTGATCCAACTGGACTCAAATGCAGAAAAAATCATTCAAAAATCCAATGAGTTAGTTCAGAAAAAATTAGACGATGCACTGAATAAACTCGACATTGAAGTGCGCACGCCTATGACATATCAAGTACCTGATATGTCAAAAACGTTCCTCACTGACGAAGATACGGGCTTTGAAACACCCACAATGAATCCATTAGACCAAGTTCAATTTCGTGGCTTAATTGGAAATGGGAAAAATCAAACAGCTTATTTGTCTATTGCTGATAACGCCCCCTTTAAGGTTCAAGTCGGCTCTATCTTTCAAGGAATTAAAGTTACCCGTATTTCGCCTAATGGCATTGAAATACGCAAAGGAAAGCAAACCCGACTTTTAAAAGGAGAGTGATATGAATCATACGGTATTACGAGATCCGACTATTACTCGTTTATGCCTAGATGATGGTCATACTTGTGTCACTGAGCAGGGCGAAATTCTCTGCGCCAACCCTCACAGTGCAAAACTGGATGATATTATCGAAGCGGTTCAGTCATTGTCTTTCATGGCTGGACAATCTCCAATCATCACCTCGGTATCTCAAGATTATATTGAAACGTTACTTGAAGTTCTGACTCATTCTACCCACTCACCACAAGATAAAGAGAAAGAGTCATTATTAGGATTGCACCTGGTTGCTCTTTGCCAAGCTGCGGTCGATAAGGGAGCCAGTGACATTCATATCGAAGTGTATCGAAAGACCACTCGTTATCTGATTCGTGTCGATGGTAGGCGTGAAATATTAGCTCGATTTGCCGATGGTCAAAGTGCACTGCACCAGGACAGAAGCAAAGGGATTGATTTATCGTCTTATGTCTTTTCTACCCTAGGAAATCAAGATGTTAATGAACGCGAACCCGCTAATGACAGTTTTGATGTCAACTTAACATGGAATGAAAAACCTAAGACCTTTGAATTTCGAGCAGCACTCATGCCCCTTGATAGAGGCATCAAACTCACACTTCGTTGCCTAACCCCTCGTGATAAACCGTTAGAACTCTCTGACATGGATTTACCCTCCAGTTATACCGACCAGCTTATTAGAGCAGTCAATCAACGAGGCGGGGCCATTGTGATCACAGGGCCAATGGGAAGTGGTAAATCTTCTTTAATTTATGCTCTGCTCGATACGGTAGACAGTACCGCTCGTTGTATCCATTCATTAGAAGATCCTGTTGAATTTGAACAAGCAGGGATATGCAAAACGGCGGTAGAGCCCAATACAGAAACCAAATTAGGCTCAGGGATCTATAAAGACTACGCATATTATGCCAAGGAGCAATTGCGCCACGATATTGATGTTGCACCATTTGGTGAACTTCGAGATCACGCAGCAGCTAAAGAGTTTTGCCGAAAAGCAGAAACAGGCGGGCTCGCTATCACTACGTTGCATACAAACTCGGTGTTAGGTATTCCTCAAACCTTTATCGAACAAATGGGGATCTCTCCAGCGATTGTTGCCGCCCCTGATTTGATGCGCTTATTTGTTCACCAAAAGCTGGTCAGAAAACTATGCCCACATTGCGCTTTAAGTTACCAGGAGGCCATAGAGTCACCTCGAACAAAAGCCAAAGCACAATTGCTGTCTACACTCTTGCCTAATCATTATCAACATTGCCGTGTTAAATCACCGCAAGGATGTTCAGCCTGTGGTGGAAAAGGAGAAAAAGGGCGCTTAGTAGTTATGGAGTTGGTCGTTCTCGATGATAGTGATCGCCAATATATTTTTGCTCAAGATTACCTGGCATGGAAACAATCGTTGAAATCAAGAGGATGGCCTGACATTCGAGATCATACGTTATCGCGTATCAAGCGAGGACAAGTTGATATTGAATCAGCGTCTGAGCAAATTAATGATTTGATGCCAATCAAAGCAGATGAAGTGTACAAGAACATGATGGAGGAATTGTGAAATCCTTCAATCAGTTATTGTTTTTTAAGAACGAACAAATCACGCTGCTTGAGCAATGGAAAAACTGTGATGAGTACGGATTAACCACCAAACAATTTTGTGAAGCCTTAATTGAAAATGGCACTTCGGCCACAAAGGAAATTGGACAAGCAGGACGAGATGCCCCCGCTCATGGCAAACACTTCACCGATGTGCTGATGGATTGGATGCCACCTATGATTGTCTGTGCTATTGCCACCGCTGAAAAAGCGGGTGATAGACAAGCAGGGTTGGATGCAGCAATCAACCAACTTCAAGGTGGACAAAACATCATCTTCAACATTGTTAAAGCATTGTGGTTCCCCTTTGTCTTAATGATAGTGACAGGCGCGTTAGGTCTATATGTCTCTGATGAAATATTGAAAAGTTTGACTGAAAAGGAGGGCATGGGGCAAACCATGAACACCATTGTATCAACGTATGGGCTTCCCATTGCCATTATGCTGATAGCTTTACTGATAGCGACAGCATTAGCACTTCCCACACTCACGGGAGCCCTTAGAAAGAACCTCGATAATCTCCCCATTTTCTCTATCTATAAAACGGCTACCGCAGCCAGTGTGCTTAATACACTTGGCAACCTCTTAGCCTGTGGCCTTAAACTCGATGATGCACTTCAAGCGATGGGAACAAACAGTGTCCCTTATGTTCGAGCACATATTGAGCTTATGCGGCAACAGCGGATAGGACAAATGAATCTCGGTGAAATCGTTGATACAGGACTTATTCTGCCATTTGAACTTGGCACATTAAAGATCCTTGGTGGGCACGCTGAATACGCAAAACTCTTACTGAAAAGTGCTCACAATCATCAAACCAACGTAGATAAGCGTTTAAGTCGAATGTCCAATTCACTGAATAAAATTGGCTTGCTTTTAGTTATCTCATTACTTGGCGGATTAATTGGAACCGCTATTTCTCAACTTTTATCCACAGTTAATTTTTAAAGGAAAATACCATGCAATACCCAGTATCAACTCAAATCAATCAACAACAAACACAAGAAGAAAAAAACATGGAGCAGAACACATCAAACCAAGCCTTCTTTAAAAACAAACAACGAGGTGCCAGCCTTGAAAACTTCATCTTCTGGATGATCGCTGCCAGTTTAATCCTGGTTGTTATCGTGGGTCTTTACATGAAAGCAACCAGTGGCGCACGTAACATGACCGTGAAATCGGATGTAGGAGTGATCATTGCAGCCAGTCAGCAATGGGGCGGAAACAACAAGACAGGAATTAGTATGACCAAACTGTGTGAAGCAGGCAGTCATTACCTGACCAATGAAATTTGTGGTGCAGCGAAAAACGGTACGAACGCTAACCCGTATGGCGGAAATTACGCGATTAAAGTTGATCCAGCAAATCCATCTCGTGTTCAAATTGACATCACAGGTATTGATGCCAATTACGTAAATGTTGTTGCTAATGATCTTGCACCGCTTTCTTTCGATAACTGCCGATTAGCCGATGGCTGTGCAACGCTCAAGAAAACGGGTAACTCTGTCACTTTGACTCGATAATATGAAAAAAAATCAGCAAGGGTTCACTTTGACAGAACTTGTGCTGACATTCGTTGTAGTGGGGGTTATCCTCGCTACAACAGTGCCATTACTGCTTTCTAAGCTGTCAATGCAGCAACAACAAAATGAAATCGACCAAGCCATTTCATTAACGTTAGAACGATTGCAAGATCAAGTCAGTAAACGCATTGAAGAATGCTCAATTTCACACATTGTTACCGTCAATGAACTCGGTTTACCCACACAAACGTTGCATACCTTACCTCGTCTTCATGTCTCAATCGGAACCAACGGCAAAATCATCAGTAATGTATCGCTTTCTTTTGAATTAGCGACAGAAGCTTTTGCACAACAAATCCAGCATGGAACAACGTTAACCCAAGTATGGCTCACTCGTCATGGTAAGCAACTCTCGATTACTCAACCTGTCTCGTATTTAGATTCTCAATTAAAACGGATGAACTATGACGCGACCACGGGATGTTTTAAATGAAAAAACAAAAAGGGTTTGGATTAATAGAAACCATTATGGCACTCGCTATATTAGGTATCGTTTCAACCATGATTATCAAAGGAGTTAATAAATACAATCAGATTCAACAAGCTAAAGCTTATGCCGCTCATATCGAGCGAGTGATTAATCAATTACAGAAATACCAATACAAAAAAGTGACCATCGATCATATATCGCCATCATCAAAAAATGTATGGCCGACAAACCTAGATGGCCTCATGATTGCCAGTCAATTTTGGCCCCAATGCAGTTTAGTTGATGAACAAGCGCATCGTTGTGTACGTCCTGACTCTGTACCTTGGACAACAAGAAAATTAGGTTACAGCGTCACGTCAACAAACCCAACGAAAGCTGAGTTAATCCTTCCATCCCCTCCGACCGAATGGGCTTCACCACTTAAACGACTTCCGTTTGCCGTAACCCAAGGTAACGGAGATATAAAAATTAGTGTTGAAGATCCTTTGTTGTCGCAAGTATTTGATGGCTTGCAGCAAGATTGGTTGAAGAAAGATGGTTCAACCGAACTAACTAAAACCTGGGATGTTGGCAATCAATCAATTTTGAATGCAAAAAAATTCAGTGTTCGTACACAAACAGGAACCCAACTCAGAATTGATGCTGGAACCGTCAAAGAGTTTTTAGCACGTCATAATGACCGTGTTTATAAAAGCTCTTGGTCTTGTCCAGAAGGCTTGAGACAAACTATTCATGTTAGTGCTCATGCACCAATGGCCCCCAATTCGAGTACAGAATATGTTGGTATATCAAACTTCAAACCTTACGCGATTGATAGGGGATCTTTCTATGAATTGAATTTTGACTATAACGCCAAAATTAAATCCACAGGAAAATGGGCTCGTATGCACTCTGGCTTTTTAAATGTCCGTTTAAATTGTGACCAATAACAAAAGGATATATTTATGTATAAATTACTCTCTTTTATATTTGTGTTTTCGGTATCAACAACTGTATACGCAAAAGTAACGGATGCTGATGTCGATAGAGATATGCACAATCTTGCTGCACAAAATCATTTTGTAACCCAAGGCGATATTGATAACCAATGGAATTGGTATAATAAGCCACCTAATGAAGTATCAACAAACAAATGGAAACCATTATTTCGCGGATGCAGCAATAATTTTACGTTACGTAATGGTGTATCCCATTACCAAGAGGTATTAGTCACTGGTGTTGGCTCATTAAAGGCGCAAACAGGATCTATCATTATTCCGGTTAATGGGCGCCCGACAGGAAAGTATGTGATTCCATTTGATAGTAACGGAAGAACCAATGATTACATCTATTTTGTTTTTGCATCTGATCACTCGGTCAAAGTTGTCGCAGAAGAATATGGAAAATGTATTACGGGGTTATATGTAAGATAATTACTGTAAGATATTCATTTAAAATTAACTCTCATGTTGTAAGATCCAAAATTAATTATTTTTCTATTTAATAACAGTATCTTACAACATTAATCCAATCTTAGATCCTTCGACAATAACAGTCTAATTTGATATACTTTTTTCAAGATAAAACAATAACCTAAAGGGATTTCCCATGAAACAAATCAGTTTGCTAGCATTAGGCATTACTAGCCTTTTTTCCGTACCAAGCTACGCCGTAGAAGACGGTGTCTCTCTTTCATGGGATAAATACCCGTATATAGTTGAGTCTCAATGCACTGGAACCGTCATTGCTGGTAAATATATATTACTTGCAGGTCATTGCGGTGCATCTATTGATAATCCATTCCCTAGGGTCGTAAACTTTGCTGATGGCTCAACAATGATGCCAATACATAGAAATGCAGAACCATATTATCAAGAAAAAAAATCTGCTGATATTGCGCTCTGGACGTTACCAAAAACCGCGCCAATGAATACAATAGCGTTTATTGATAACTTAAATGACCCTAATACAATTCCTACCGTAGGAGATAAGGTAAGTTTTATTGGTTTTGGCCAAAATGATAATATCCCCCGCTTAGGAAAAGGTATTAACTCCATAATAGAAGAATATCCATCTGTTTTGATATATGGTAATTCACAATCATATTCCGTCCCTGGTGATAGCGGTGCTCCTGTTTTTAATGAACAAAATAAAATTATTGCCATCAATTACGCTGGAGCGGGAAGCATTGACCGCAACCAAAATGGTGTAAATCTTCGCTTTGTTAAAGACTGGCTATTACAAAATATCAACGCATGGCATAGCCCAACAGAACTTAAATTTACAGGTTCTAATACTATCGAGATTCAGTCACTACATGTTAAGAATACGAATCTTGCACTTCGCCAGAATAATGGTGCATTATCAAGTGGTGATGTGACGGTTACTGGTGGCTCATGTATCACTGATGGTGACGTAACACCTTTTGGTACTTGTACTCTTGAGCTATCTTCGACAGGCGGTGAAGGTCACATCATGCTAGATGATGGTAATACTATTACGATCAACCGAGCACCTAAACCTGAGCCAAAACCAGATCCACAACCAAGCAACGGTGGCGGTTCTGGTGGTTCAATGGGATATCTAAGCTTACTTGGCTTACTTGTATTGGCTTTTAAACGTAAAAAATAATACATATTGCATTTATGAATAATGAAGATTCCAGCACCAAAAAGCAAACGTCACAAGAAATGATCATATATTCATAAAAATGATCGTAATTAGCTGAAATAAAGGGGGAATTTGTAATGCCTAACAGTACAACACCAATTATTAAATTAAATAATCTGTTTAATTTAGGCCATTCTGAACCCACAGGGAAACTTAAACAGAAAAAATTACAAGGTGGTATTCGTATTTCACCTAAGTTCTTTAATGTCATGAACAATATAGTAAAGGACAATGAAATTCGTTAAATCAATCTCAATAATAGGGCTTATTTTTATAAGCCTTATTTTTATCCTCTACCTTTCAGGATACCGTTATAATCACAGCACATCATATCCTAAAGGCATTTATCAACTAACTAAACAACAAATCAGTTATGAAAAAGGACAACTAGTCTTATTCTGCCCCCCCAACAATGCTACGCTACAATTAGCTCTCAATCGAAAATATTTAGAGTATGGCATATGCAATGGCGGATTTGAGCCAGTTATCAAGAAAGTCTTTGGAACGCCAGATGATATAATCTCATTCACTGATGGCGTTATTAATGTTAACTACCATCCGATTAAAAATACTACCGTATTAGATCATGATTCTATGGGGCGATATCTGCCGCATCTAGCTGATTTTGTAGTTCCAAGCAATTCATATTTTCTATTGTCCGATCATAAACCTAAAGTGAGTTTTGATAGTCGGTATTACGGCTCAGTTCCGATTGATAATATAAAAGGTCTTGTTATTCCTATATACATATTTTGAGGTATTTATGGTAGATATCACTCCATATATGCAGTGTATTAATCAAGTTCACCCAACAATGATTCAACGTATTATCAACGTCGAGTCAGGAAATAATCCCATTGCTATAAATGTCAACAAAAAGGCAGGGATAAAACCTCGATACAAACAACCACGCAATAAAAGTGAAGCGGTAAAATTGGCTCGATATTATATTAGTAATGGCTATACCGTCGATCTTGGTTATATGCAAATTAACAGTAATAACTTACAGTATTATGATGTTTCTATTAATGATATGTTTGATCCTTGCAAGAATATTAAAGTTGGATCAACTATCCTACTCGAAGCCTATCAAAGAGCAAAAGTTAAGTATCAGCACCCACAAATCGCCCTACGTCATGCGTTATCAATCTACAACACTGGGAATATGTATCGTGGATTTAAGAATGGGTATGTGAAAAAATATACTAAAAACATTCGATACCAGAATAAGCAAGTAAAACAATCTAACCCTATTAATATACCAGTCAATGACTTGTACAAATATTAGATTAAATATTAATCATGCGCTTGCGCATATAAGGGAGCTTGCGACCGATACACAAGCCACCCACAAAATAAATTGATATGATCTTTACCAAACTGGCGCGTAGAAGAAATAACCAAGAAGAAAACGAAAACCTCCATCCCTGCTAAGCCAGCTCTTAAACCAAGTAAAAAATAAGGGAAAGTCCTATCTGTCGAATGACAAAAGAAAGAAATAAAGTATATGAACCCACTTATTAATTGCATTAACTCTGCAATTAATATTAATATCTTCATCCTAATAACTATTGGTATATCTCATGTCAGATTTGATGAAAGTTTTATTAAACTTACGCTCGTTACGTGCTATTTCTCGTGAAATGACTCTTGAACAACTACAAGAAGGTTTAGATAAATTAACTCAAGTAGTTAATGAACGAGTACAAGAAGAAGAACAACTCCGAGCTGAAAATCGTGAAAAAGAAGAAAAATTAGAAACGTACCGTCAATTACTCCTTGCTGACGGTATTGATCCAGAAGAACTTATCCAAGCCATTAATGCAACGCCAAAGAAACAAACTCGAAAACAACGCCCTGCAAAATATCGCTATACTGAACATGGTGAAGAAAAAACGTGGACAGGCCAAGGCCGCACCCCTAAATTCTTAGTAGATAAAAATCTTGAAGATTATCTAATATAAGTCTTAGAGGTAGCCTTATAGATAATAAGGCTACCTTTTACTAATTAAGCAGTTGTATCTTGGATATAGCAAATAAACGCTCTTTGTGTGCTTCTGATTTCCCCCAACCAATTGATTCAAAGTTTTCAAAAAAATCGTCAACACTTAAAATTTCTCTAAACTGTTCATTCTCAATGTAATAAACATGATTATCATCAGAAAAAGCATTTGAAATTCTACGCTCCCAAAATCGTTTACCATCTGCTGTTTGTTCATCGTCAGATACAACGATAATATAGCGTTCTAAGAAGTGATTAAAAACCTTACGAGGTAAACCGATCAATAGATCTTCGTTACTAGGTGAAGCCCAAACCATGACTTGAGTACAAAAACGATTATTAATAATCTCTCCAGTAAGAATAATGTCTACAGCATAAACGATCCTAGGTTCTGCTCGATCACGTATATCAATAAGTCTGATACTTTTTTCTGATTTAGCACTAACTAACCTAAATCCTTGAGGTACATTAAAACCTTCGATAGCATAATCTTTTGGATACTTAGCTAAAAAACTTTTAGCTGCTTGCTTATTCGTACTTGGCTTTTTAAGTAAATCGCTAAAATCTACATCATCAATTAAAAAAGGCATAAGTAACCTCTAGTTGTGCTCTAAAATTAGCTCTAAGGCATCAAGGAACTGTCGAGCATTTCGTTTACCAAGAAATACGGGCTCGAAAACATAACCCTGAACGTAGCACTTTTTAGATGCTTGATATTTCATATTTGACGGCCTTTGGTTAAGATAAAGCTGAAAAAGTCTACTGGCCTTTATCCGACCACAGCCAAATACATCACAAACATTGCTAGATTTAATATTACCAAAAACAATTAATCTAGCGTCAATATAAGCTAATAAAACGTTATTATTCATAAACATAAACTCATATCAAGACTATATCATTAGTATACAGTGTATAGTAATAATACATGTTTATTTAATTGCAGTCTGCCCTTCAATCAAAGTGAGCAATAACATCCACTTTGATTCAGGCATTTCCTGATAGCTACTCATGGATGGATCACGAACCCAACGTTTAAATAGCCTTACGCTGCCTTCTGTTGGCTTCATGTCAAGCACTGTTGCTACGCCATACCAGGTAACATTCAAGGCTTCTTTAAGCTGATTTAAACGCCTAGTAATGTTCTCGGCTGTTTTCTCTTCATAAGAAACGGTAACATGGCCGTTCTCTACGTGAATTTGAATTGCTGTCATGCTATGCCTCTTTAGCTGCATATGGTCTGAATTGACGGTAAATCATCGAAAAATGAAACTAATTTATTTAAAGTCGTTGAACCAACATTATGAATACTGCCTATGTCTGAACGATCATGAAGTATGAGCTCTACATTTTCAGTGACCACATCAATGTAACCAGTGTATATCTCTCCCTGGTAATTAAACGTGATACCTATCGAACGAGTATCTTTATCTACTTGTAATATAGAAACGCTTTGAACAGTTGCTAAACGATTTTCCAATACATTTAATTCTTTCATTTTATTACCTATACCTATTTTTATGGGTGAGTAAGTTGGGGCTATGCCCCAACTATTTAACGATTAGAAAAAATCGCCTTCTGCATTTCCTTTAACAGTATTCGTTGTTTATCCAGCTTCTTTTGCTCCTGCTCAAGATATGATTCAAGTAGAGCAACTTGCTTTAAATGACGTTCATTAATATCACCGCAACATGCAACAACCTTAATAACATCCCTAAGCCGAATGAATGGCTGGCAAGTACCGAATGTATAAGGCTTAAATGCACCTGATTCATATGCAATTTTCACTCGTTGAAAATCTATATCAGGTTGCTCACTAATAACCATGTATGAGTTATTAGCCGTATAAGGTTTCCACATTGGTTTACCAACGTTACCAACTCTAGCGATAAAGAAACTGGCTGTTAAAGAACGATTGAAGGTTTTTATTATCATCGTGTACTCCCCAAACTACAGGGGTGTTCCCGTTGAACCCCCTTCTGTGTTGGTTCTTATATATTATAGGGCTATATTTATATCCCGTCAAGTATTTAACTATCTATAGGTTGAATTATGATAAATAAATATGAAAGTGATCTAAAAAAATTAGTTACTGATTGCCATAAACAATCTGGACTAATCTATGAAATCTTCTGCGATAAATTTAATTCTGAATTAATACTGTATTTATCTGATAAATCTGAGTCTGAACGTATCGAAATAATAGAAATAGCAAAGCGTATGGGATTTAATGAACAAGAAATAGGTATTGATGATATATCTACTTGCCGTCATGGAATTGATATTAATTGTTGCCCTGCTGGATGTGCTGATTATATAGATGATCATGATTCAACTATTGATGATGAAGGTTATAAAGAGTCATTATTCATACGCAATGAAATCAATGAATTACGTAACAAAACAATAAAAGGCAACTCTATTTCGCCTATTCAATGGTGCTCTCTAAAACTATTTATAACGAAAAATGAAAAAGCTATTTATTGGTATAGCCTAATATTTACTCACGATGACGAATTATCAAGTTATTCAGATATGATTAAGTATTTACAATCCGAATTAATAATACCTGAATATCCCTTTTAGACTTAGAACACTATGCGCTTGCGCATAAAAGGGAGCTTGCGACCGAGGCACAAGCCACCTTACAACATTAATTGAAATTACCATTCTTAAACTGGCGCGTAGTAAACAGTATTAAAGTAACCGCAAACCTCCCCTTCCCTGCTAGGCTGCTCTTAACCCATGCTTGAAATAAGGAAAAATCTTAACTGTCGAATGACAAAAGAAACCAATCAAGTACACGGCGAGTTATCCATATTTCCATAGGGTTGTGGAGACATTAAAACGATCGGAGCTGCCCTGTGGGAATGTGGGTAACTCGCTTTTTATTTTCAACAACATCAAACATACCGGCTTTACTCAATATCTCAGCAAGCTCTGCGACTTATCCATCATATCCATAGGGTTGTGGAGACATTAAAACGATCGGAGCTACCCTGTGGAAATGTGGGTAAGTCGCTTTTCTTTTCGCAACACCAAATCGAGTAAAAGGATAATGACATGCGATTATTCATTGCAGAAAAGCCGTCTCTTGCAAAAGCTATCTTTGAAGGCTTAGGGGGCAACCCAAAAACTCAACGCAAACAAGGCTATTTCGAAAACGGTAATGATATTGTGACCTGGTGCGTGGGGCACTTATTAGAGCAGTCCCCGCCTGAACACCAATGGAAACTGGAATACCTACCAATCAAAAGCGAATATCCACCTAAAATGCGTCCAATAGAAAAAACAAAAGATCAATTTAAGGTGGTGCAAGATCTAATTAAGAAAGCAGATAGCATTGTTAATGCCTCCGATCCCGATGAAGAAGGTAATTTGCTCTGTGATGAAATATTAACGTACTGCCACAACACCAAACCCGTTGAGCGTTTATTGGTGGCTGACTTAAACCTAGAGCCTGTCAAACGCGCTTTAGCCAACATGCAGCCGAATGAGAATTTCCACGGTTGGACGCAATCGGCTCTAGCCCGCTCAATAGGCGATCTAATTTTTGGCTTCAATATGAGTCAGGCTTACACACTTAAAGCCCGTGAAATGGGTTACAGCGGGACATTTGGCATAGGTCGAGTACAAACCGTTGCGCTCGGTATGATCAATGAGCGTACCCTTGCTAATCAATCGCACCAAGAAAGCTATTTCTATCAGGTTTACGCCGATTTTGCTTTTAATAACCAAACCGTCAAAGCGCGTTATTTACCAACCACAAATAATGAGGTTGACGAACAAAACCGTTTACTGAGTAAAACCGAAGCAAAGCAAATAGCGCAAGCCACCGATAACCAACATGCCTTGATCATCGATGCGCAAACCAAGCCAACAAAATCATTACCACCAAGACCGTATGATCTCTCTTCTTTACAGCAACTTTGCGCGAAAAAGTGGGGATACAGCGCGAAAAAAACACTCGATATCTGCCAATCTTTATATGAAAAGCACAAGGTTCTAACCTATCCACGAACCGATAACCGTTTTCTAGGTGATAGTCACCTAGAACAACGGGTAGCGATTTTTAAAAACATTGCTGAGGCTATCCCTGAATTAAGCTCGATGGTGGCAAACGCCGATTTAAGCCTTAAACACCATGCATTTGACGCCAGTAAAATAACGGCACACCACGCGATTGTTCCCACGTTAACAAGCGCAAAAGGATTAACCCTGACAAAAGACGAACAAACTATCTATGAGTTTGTCGCTCGTAGCTTTATTGCCTTGTTCTATCCCGCCTCAGTGCGAGATAGAACCGAAGTGACCATTGAACTTGCAAATAAATACCGTTTTAAGGCCAATCAAACCCAATTGAGTGTTGTGGGTTGGGAAGTACTATACAAGGACGATATTGAGGCTGAGAAACCCATTGAAGGAGTAGATTTAACCACGTTAAAACGCGACCAAGAAACCAAGGCCAGCAACCCAACTATCGAGAAAGGCAAAACCAAACCGCCTAAATATCATGATGAAGCCTCATTGATAGCCTTCATGAAAAA
Organism: Photobacterium damselae; assembly: GCF_003026815.1. GTDB lineage: Bacteria > Pseudomonadota > Gammaproteobacteria > Enterobacterales > Vibrionaceae > Photobacterium > Photobacterium damselae. The sequence goes on from NZ_PYOG01000028.1 coordinate 44,908, forward strand.
AGCAGGGAAATTAATCAAAGATCCTGAGCTTAGAGCAAAATTTGAAGCCAAAGACAAAGGAGATCGTGATAACTGCGGCTCAATAGGAACAGAAGCTACCCGCGCAAATATCCTCGATACGGTTAAATCGAGAAGCGATTTAGTCCAGGTGGTGAAAATGAAGGGCTATAAGCAAAAGGTATGGATCACAACACCGCTCGGGCAAGAATTTTGCGCTATGTTGCCAAGTGAATTTACCGCCCCTGATATTTCCGCTATCTGGTCACAGCATCAATTGGCTATCAAAAATGGTGATATGACCGTAGAGCAATTTCTGGATGAACTCGACGGTTTTGTTGCCCACTATGTCGATAAGGTCAAAACCAACGGCGTAAATATCACCGTAGAAACGTTTGATTGCCCTAACTGTGCAGACGGGCACTTAATTAAGCGTAACGGTAGTAAGGGCGTATTCTGGTCGTGTAATCGCTATCCAGAATGTAAAACCTCATTTCCAGACAAAAGTGGAAAACCTGATACTGCGCCTAAAGCAAAACCCCAAGTTTCTGAGTTTAACTGTCCGCTGTGTCAAAAGCCTTTGGTCAGACGTAAAGGGAAATCAGATAAAGATAAGCCCGAAAAATATTTTTACGGCTGCTCTGGGTATCCTCAGTGTAAAGCCTCTTACCAGGAGCAGGACAACAAACCAAAATTTAATTAGCCGTCGCTGATATCGGCGTAAGCTAGTGAAAACAGAAAAAATGGTTATAATGCAGGTGGGTGCTCTTGGCTGTTTGTTGAGGGCAATAAATACCCGTCACTGGTTTTGTCCTTGGCAAATAGACGAAAGCCCCGAAAGTTAAATTTCTTTAACCAACGAGGCAATCTAATGTACTTGAACACTACTGATGGTAGCCTCTATTTTACTGAGAGGCAAGTTTTATGCTACGAAGAACCGCCCTGATCGGGCTTATTGTTATATGTATAACAATCCTAGGTTTTACCTTCATGGTGCGCGATTCGCTCTGTGAATTGCAAATCAAGGATGGACAAACCGTTTTTCTAGCAAAACTTGCCTACGAAGTTAAGTAGATGCTGGACAGGTAGAGGCTTTAGAAGCCTCTACCTGATTCAGACTGTTTAGGTTCAGCCTAAGAGCACCCATTCTATCGCCCCATTGGTTTTTCTTATATGGCTCTTAATATTATTGTTTATCACATTGGTTTATTGATGCTCATTTTAAAATGTGAGCCTTATTTAAGCCGTGAAGATGAAGAAACATTAAATGATGTTATCGACTTTATAAAAGACTCAAGCTCTCTTGAAGAGTCGATATCATTATTAACTCTTACCTACAAAGGAATTGTAGACACGCCAAAAATATCTCAATCCACTAAATTGTTATCCATTCGACAATTAATCAGATTGAAGATAGCAGAACGAAAAAGACTCAAAGATACAAATGGATAATAAGCTCTTATTATCCTATTTTTCCTCAATTTCCGTTAAATCTCACTTACCCACAGCCCCACAAGGCCGCTCCGATCGTTTTAATGTCTCCGCTCCCTTGTTGGGCTATGGATAAGTGAATCCATTTTGAAGGAACAATACCGATGAAACTATCCCGCGTAATAATATACAAATTAATCTATGGATATAAACCAAAACCATATGACCAAGAAAATAATCAAGAACGAATTATCTATGTAAAACCACCAAAATATGACCAATGGGAATAGTTATACCTTTCAATTTTCACTTATCACCATAAATAAACCTAACAAGAGAGCTTATTCATGAAATTATTAAACACTGCTGATTTTTTCAAAAAATGCAGAAGACCAATTTATTATAAATCCAGATTAAACAAATTAAGAAATAGTGAAACCTTAATATTAGGTTCAATTTCAGAAGAAATTGAAAATCAAGATAACACAATTAATATTTGTGCACAGGCTTATATACAGAAAAAAACAAAAGGAGTATATCAATTTACAGGTTTATGGACAGTTCCAACAAAACCGTCTCGACCTATGATTTGGTGTTCAGGTGATTTTAGATTAGAAAAATCTAACTTGATTTTTTGTAACGAAAATTCAGAAGTGAATCTACATAATTTCTTTCTAATCTGTCGGTGGTTGAATATACTAAAACGAGTTACTGAAAATGACTATCAATCAATTCTCCCACAAGATAATTACTATCATATGAATGGACTTCCCTATGTTTTTGATGGCTTAGAATTAACTAAAGACTATATAACGAAAACTCCACGAGTCACTAGATTTAAACAAATTAGTGGAAATTTTGTTTATTATAAAACGGGAAATACCGCAAAGATATCTCTTGAATATAATATTCATAAGATTCTAACACCACCACTTAAAGCAATTCTTGATATTGGCATTCTGACCGGGAGTGTCAATTTCGATGATGATACTCCACCTTGGGATTAATTTTCTTTTCTTTTTTTTGCTATTTTTAAATAACCAATATACGAATCAGGAAATGGAAACTCTTCTTTTCTGGTTCGTATCCATTCTTTTTTCATATAGCTTAGCAATGCAAAACCTTGTTTCCGCATCCCACTGAATCCATATATCCGCACTATTTTAAAATGCAATTGTCGTAATGTTTTATCTTTTTTATGTCTTATTGCTAATTTAATTTCTTGCAAAATATCATTATATTTTTCTTGAGTTACTAACCATGTCCAACGAGCTTTATCGTTAGGCCTCGGTAAACGTAACAACTCATAATCACCATTAGCTATGCTAATGCGTGACGATTTTTTACGTGAGTCCTTCATATCCTCCAACTCAAAAACTATCCCCTCACCTTCCGTTGCAAATAACCAAAATGTTAACATTTTAGAGTCAGTTGACTCTAAAAAGATTAGTGCTGTTCTGGCCTTCCCTATACGTTTAGCATACTGTCGTCTGGCCTTATCAGCACCAACTTCATAACGGTCAGTAAACTTGTAAATTAGTTTTAGTTTCTGGCTAGGTTTACACTCTCCAGTTGTATAGTTAACGTATCCTTTAGAGACAATAAATCTAATTCTTAACATTAAATCCTTTTGCTCTGTATAAGTATTTATCATATTCATAAGGGCTTTCTATTTTTGATAATCACTACTCAATTGAAGTTGAATGATAAACGTAGTGTTCTTCTTTGTTAAGAGATCGCAAATAACTATCAAATACAATTAATATCATATGTAGTAGCGACTTTTTAATTCTCAAAACGAAACACTTTCATCAAGGGACTTATCCACATTTCCACATGGGAGCGGAGACATTAAAACGATCGGAGCGACCTTGTGTGTAATGTGGGTAAGTCACGAACTTAAATAAAAATACGGGACTTGTTAGTTCAATTCTAATGCTTCTGCTGTTAAAAATACCATATAGCGTATCTTATGAGCTAGATGTTTTTCTCTGGATTTATTTTTTCATAGTTAATACATTAGCTTTGGCTAATGTATCCATCATCATATAAGAAAAAGGTTGAGGAGTGGAAGCTTTTAAAAGAGATTCCGCGCTTGCGCGATTTTCGAGCGTAGCTCGAATGCTTTTGCTCTTGAATATGCTTGTGAAACAAGCATAATGGCGAAGCCATCCGCTTTTTTCGTGCGGATTCCCGTAAGGGAAATTAACGAAAAGATATACGGAAGCATGAATTATGTTTCCAAAAGCTCACTGATAGACGCCAATCTATCAGATGCTAAATACTCGATGATTCGAGGGTTTGTAGAAGTAGCGACTGCCAATCGCTACGAGGCTTGTAAGGCTGCCAACCTTACAAGCTGTGTTGCTGAAGCCGTATGCGCGTAATTGCGCTGGTACGGCTACGACGGGCGCTTAGGGGTGCAACTCCCCTATTCGACCCAATCCCTCCAGGGAGCTTGGGCGACACGGAAACGGGAACACTGGTGACAGTGTGAACCCTGTTTTTTTTGAAGTGGTGAAAATCCACATGAGGGGCTGCTTGAGAAGGTAGAACCTGATCCTGACAGGTGGGCTGCTGAGGGCATCGAGAGGTGTCAGGGGCGCGAGGTGAAAACTGGAACGCTCGGTACTATTTGGCGCAAGCTGGATAGATCGCTGTATAGCTCAAGCCTGTAATTGCAACCGTAGAGGCTGCATTCGGGTAAGTTACAACAAGCCGTGAGTTAGTGACTCTGGTAGTGAATGTTGAAATATTGTTATGAGTAAGGGAGATGCTTTGGAATCTCGGTCCCCTGAAAACCCGATGGGTGATTCGTATGAATAGTAGCAATATGGAGTTCAGCGGCGTGTTGTTTCGATGAGAAAAACTAACGTGGGAATCGGACTATATCAATGACCTATCTGTTGGCACAGTAGTAGATATAGAGCGAGGGAGATTGAATTAGTAGAGGCGAAAGAATCTGGGTGATACTGCCGAATGCCAGATTTGAGTTGGATTAAAATTGCTTGGCGGCAATTCCAATATGTACTTGAAAGTTTGAAGTAACACATACAAACCGCGGGAAACCGCTATTTGAGTAACCTCACTGATAGACTGGCCTCTATCAGTGAGCTTTTGGAGAAATAATTATGTTTTATAACGAACTAAATAATGATCTTATGATCACAACGAAACAATTTAACCGAAGCTATGTAATCTATTTTAGATTTAATGGACTTCATAACAAAATTTACAGGCGTGGAGCATCGCCATAACGAAACATGCTACGTGTGTCTATCGAAAGATAGAACACGTAGCAATTCTCTAATTAAGGAATGATTATATGTATGACTACTTGAATTTTTTCTATCAAAATCCGATATTGATATCCCTGATATCGGGAATATCAATTACAACATCTATTTATGTTGCATTAAGTAGTAGATTTTTGAGGAAAGAAAATTTAACAGGTTTAGAATTGCTCTGGAATACAATTACTACTAGATACTTTCCAGTTGTTGTTATGACTCACATTTCTATTATTTGTTCGATTTATGTAATATCAAATAT
>NZ_PYOG01000029.1 GCF_003026815.1 Photobacterium damselae
TTTGCGGCTGATTGAGATGCTGAAGCCTTATCAATATAGCTAGTTAAAGTCTGTATATTGAGATTATTTTGGATCTGGTTATTAACGGGCATAGGGTATTCCTTGGTCAAGCAATAATGTTAACAACATCATATTTTTTTCTATGCAGGTATTTCATCACTTTTGGTTTGAATTTTTATACTTTTGGTTGTTTATGGCTAAATTTGGGGTTCTGTCGCAAAGTTAGGGAACCAGAGAGCAGTTGAGAACTCTAATTACTGACTTTAAGCTTTTAGCTAAACTTTTATGCCATTTACTGGTTATCATTTTCCATCTGACATCATCCTTCAAGCCATACGCTACTATGTAGCGTACAAACTCAATTTCCGTGACATCGAAGAAATTTTTGCTGAAAGAGGAATTCAAGTCGATCATGCCACCATTAATCGTTGGGTCATTCGTTTTGCTCCCTTAATTGAGCAAAATGCACAGGCGAGAAAACACCCAGTATCAAGTTGTTATTGATAAAAGTGGCGCTAATGCTCGAGCTCTTCATCATATGAACGTCAAATTATGGAAAAGTGTCGTTTTCATGCTGAACTTAATAGAAATAATCGACGTGAAATACCTCAACAATATAGTTGAGCAAAGCCATAGGCCAATTAAACAAAAGATGTATCATTGGAAATCTGTTGAGGGAGCAAGTGCCACTATGTCAGGTCAAGAAGCTTGGACGCAAATCAAACGAGGTCAAGTTGGCGAGCTAAGCTCGCCTGTATGGGAGCGATTTTACGCGCTCATAGCATAATAGTGTCCGAAATTCGACACGCTTACGCCTTACATAAACTTTGCGGCAGAACCCCTTTTTGTACTGTGTGCACTCTGAGTATGACGCACATGATTGTGAGGGAGTTATACTCGCGATTCCTCAGACTGCTCAAGAGACGCAACCCAACGCAGGATTTCAGCGGTGGTTTCAATAAGATCGCCAGGAATATACTGGTTTAACTGACCATCAGCATAAAGAGCACGTGCGAGTGGTACTTTTTGCATCACTGGGACGCCTTCTTCGTGGGCTATCGCAATCATACGTTTCGCCATCGCATCGGTTTCTTTAAGGGTTATCACAGGCAGCGGTGTTTCGCCCTTTTTGTAGTACAAACCAATCGCGATGTGGGTTGGGTTCGTGACCAACACATTCGAACGTTTAACGTTATCTCTTTGGTTCGAAGCTTGCAGCTCTTGGTGCAACTGACGACGCTTACTCTTGATTTCAGGGCTGCCTTCCATCTCTTTATATTCGCGTTTGACCTCGTCTTTAGTCATCTTCAGTTGCTTGGTGTGGTCGAACTTTTGGTATGCGTAATCGGCAGCAGCAATCACAATAAAGCCGACGGAAGAGATGATCATGAGTTGTTTCACCAATACGCCGGTGATGGTCGGTACACACTCTAATCCGCATGCCGGGATTTGCAGTAGCGTGTTTAAGTTGTCCCGCAGCGTGACCCAAATAATGCAGGAAAGGAGCGAAACTTTAAGAATCGACTTAATAAACTCAATGATGCTCTTTAGCGAGAAAATTCGTTTCGCCCCTTCGACAGGGTTGATCTTTTTGATATCTGGTTTGACGGATTCACCACTAAACAGCAAGCCGAATTGCCCCATGTTCGACATGATGGCGATCAATGCCGCCACGATCAGGATCGGTGCCAGCAAGTAAACCATTTCTTTGGCGATGGCGATGGCTACGTCAAGCAACGCATCCTGAAACCCTTGATAAGCCAACTCACTCGGTAACAAAAGTAGGGCAGAAATGTGCGACATATAATAGTCAGCAAAGGCAAATAGGACGGCAACTAGGGCTAGGATTAAGGCCGATGAGACGACTTCCTGACTTTTGGCGACTTGCCCTTTTTGCCGGGCATCCCGAAGTTTTTTCGGGGTGGGGAGTTCTGTTTTTTCTCCGCTCATTGCTCTTCCTGTCTGTTATTACCAAATGGTATTGAGCTGTTCTCTGAACAGTACGATGTCAGAGAAAAGGGCTTGAAAGTGGTCCATCATCAATGCCAAATAAACAATCAATAGTACGCTGGCAATGGCACTTTTGATCGGCATGGCTAAAGAGAAAACATTCAGCTGTGGGGCGAATCGGCTAATCAGCGCGAGTCCAAACTCGGCAAGGAACATGGCTAAAACCAAAGGCGCAGACATCAAAACGCCAAGCCACATAAGTTGCTCGAACTGAGCGTAGAAAAAGTGCACCCATTCCTCAGTGACGGTTGGGAAAAAACTAATCACAGGCCACGACGAATAGCTGTTAAACAGCGCATAAATAAAAGTAACAAAGCCACCACCGGAGAAGAACAAGGTGATCAGGGTTTGAGTCAATAGCACAGCCGTTGGCGTTGACTGAGAGCCGAGAGTGGGGTTAAACATACTTGCCATCGCAGCACCACGTTGGTTATCCACTAGAAACCCTGCCGCCTCAATAGCCCAAAAAGGGATTGCTGCAACAAAGCCAATCAGCATACCCAATAGTACCTCTTTGCCTAAGATGACCATCAACCAAATCCCGTCCGTTTCTGCGGGCAGGTCTTGTTGGTTGATCATTGGGAAGATAAACAGCGCAAGCGAACACAAAACACCATTTCTCACCAAGGTGCCACCTAGCGTTTGTTTGTTTAAGATCGGCAAAAATATAAAGCAAGCCATTAACCTAGGGAGCGTCAAGCTGTATAGGAACAGGGCTTGGTGCAAATCATCGTAACTCATCGTATTTGCGGGATTTTATCCAAGGTCAAGGTAGCAAATGAATGCAGTTCGGCGCCCAGCCATTGTGAGGTAACAAATAGGGTTATGGTGACGGCGATCAATTTGACGACAAAGCCTAACGTCTGTTCTTGTACCTGTGTTAGCGCTTGGACAAGAGAGACCAAGGTACCGACAAGTGCCGCAACCAAAATCGGCGGCAGCGACAAGAACAGAACAAGCGTTAGAGCCTGAGTGGTAAAGTGGATCATTTCAGCCGGATTCATGCTTCTCTCCTCATTATCCGTAACTGAGCACTAGGCCATGGGTCAACTTGGTCCAACCGTCTAGCAACACAAAGAGCAGCAGTTTGAATGGCAGTGAGATGGTCATTGGCGAGACCATCATCATGCCCATGGCCAGCAAGATGTTGGATACGATCAGATCGATAGCGATGAATGGCAGGTACAACAGGAAGCCAATCTCAAACGCTCTAGTTAGCTCACTCACGGTAAAGGCGGGGAGTAACAACAATAAGCTGTCTGACTCCAAACGGTCGACGTACTTTTGTGGCCACAAGGTTCTTGCTGCATCAGTAAAAAACACCGATTCAGTTTCACGGATGTGCTTTTTCAAGAACTCACGGTACGGCTGCAATCCACTCTCGATTAAACCTTCGATGCTCTCCGAATCTTCAAGTGAGATTTCGTGCTGGGTCACGTAGTCATAGGTTTCAAACCCCACTGGCGCCATGATGAAGATCGACAGAATGATCGCCAATCCGTACATGGCCATATTGGGTGGAATCTGTTGTACACCTAATGCGTTTCTTAGCAGAGAGAAAACCACGGCCAGTTTAACGAAGGAGGTCGCCATCATTGCAATGAAAGGAATCAAAGCAAGAAGGGCGAGTGTAACGATGAGGTTCAGTTCATCAGGTAACTGGATCATGCTGGCTCCTGACTGCCGCCAAACAGTTCGAGAACGCGGACACCCAAGCGTTCATTAATGTTCACTAGTTCGCATTCACCAATGATTTTGCCGTTTGCTCGCATGGTGACTGGGTCAGAGATTGGCTGGTTAAGCTCAAAGGTAAAACCCGGTTGCAGCGCGTTAAGCTGTTCTAAAGTAATGGTTTGCTGACCAACATCGAAAGTCAGTTCAATTGGCAATTGCTGGTGGTCGGTCAGTGCTTCAGAGCTGTTGATATCGTTCATATTGGTTTCTTTTTCTTGGATATGGAGTGTCGTATTGTCGAGTTGGCATCGCCAAAGGTTGTGATTGGAGACCTGAAGCAGCACTTGGTGTTGCGCGATGTAGCAATCGTCGAAAAACACCACATCGCCCAGTTCAAGTTGCTCAAATTGACTGAGCGCCAAACGTGTTTTGCCAAAGCTCAACCAGAAGGGCAGTGCGATATTTTGGCTCAGGTAAGAGGGCGCTTGTGGCAGAGTGTCAATCAACACATCTCGACCTTCATGGACCCACAGGCTAAGAGAGACACCATCGCGATTGATGGTGAGCATCAACACGTTTTCTTCTGATGCAGGCTGCTCATGAACTTGCAGCTTGCTCAATGCCGGAAGTTGTCCAAATAAGCGCTTAATCATGTCGGTGTAGGGCTCAATTTGGCTACTGAGCAACGCCAATTGCAAAGAGTTTGGCAGTGATTCAAATGCCGTCGAGTCAAGAATGCCGTGCAACCATTGCTGTAATTGCGCACCGCTGAAATCGATTTGAATGGTTTGTCCACCAATGAGTAATGTTAAACGATAGCCAGAAAACTCCGGCTTTTGGCCAAGCGTGACCGATAAGCTATTGCTCTGACTATCTTGAAAGTGACACTGTTTTGCGCACAGTTGATTACTTAACGCGATGCTTGAAGGCTCAACCTTTGGGAAATCTAATATCATCATTCGTCCTCAGGCTTCCATTCATCGTAAATGCTGCGTTGTTGTCGAGAGCGTTGTTGGTCTTGTTGTTGGTTCATCTGTTCGCTGACTGCGATCCGAATCGGTTGGTCGATGCCTAAACGTTGCAGACGCTCGGTCAACTCTTGCTTAGCCGTTTGGTTGATCAGCGAAAGAGCGTGCTCTTGCTTAATCAGCACGCTGTAGCCAGAACTGTCTTGCTTGATGGAGATCTCGCCACCTTTTAATTGGCCTTCATTCAGAAGCAGGCGAACTTCTTTATCGTTTGCTGAAGGAAGAGAAACGTAGATCTTGTCGACTAACTTATTAATCAATTCGTTTACGTCTTGAGCTCTGTTCTGGGGCGCGTGTGTCTCTACGTTTTTCAGGATGATGTCGCCTTGCGCTGTTGATTGGCTTAGGTTGGCCGTCGGGTGAAGCTTAGCGTCCGACTCTGAACTTGGATGACGCAGTTCGATGTGCTTCACTGCTTTAACCTTCTCTTCAAGCGCGGACAATGCGGCTTTCGAGTCCACAATAGCAGCAGTGTCTTTTGCCGCAGGGTCGGGTTTATGAGCTGCGGCATCTAACTTATGCAGTTGGCCTTGCAGCACACTCTGCACGGTTGATGGCTCAGTTTTATTACGCAGATTGGCTTGGTCAGTCTGAATCGGTAATACCTGATCCTTTAGAGCGTTAGGCAAGCTGATCATCGGTATTTTAGGATCACGAGACGAACCATTATCTAATGGTACCGAGCTGACTTGTTTATTGTTCGAGTCTTTTTCTGCCGCAGAGTTAGAAGCCAACGGCTGTGATTTATCCGTTTCTTTACTTCCTACCGACTGCTCGATTAGAGAGTGTAGCTTTACAGGTTTGGCGGTATCTGAATGTGGCTCTTTCGCAGGGCGCTCTGACGTCTCGCTATGGCTCTCTTCGTTTTGATCTTTGTTGTCCAATACCTGCACGGTCTCTCTTTCTGAGAGATCGTGACTTGGCTTTTCTGGATGCAGATCAGCGTCTGACTTCTCATTAGCAGGTTGATCTTTCAAGTTTTCAGGGTGTTCTTGACTACCCTCGAGCTGCTCTTTCCCCGTAGCAGGAATAGCACTGCTGATCTTGCCTTTATGCTTCATGCCATCGAGCTTATCTGCGTTCAATACAGCAGCGAATAAGCGAGAGGTCGCTGACTCGTGTTCGCTTTCTGCTTGCGTTGGCTTAAGCGCATTATTAAAGCGAGATTCAAGTTCTTCTGAGACTTGGTTGACCGGCCTCTGTTGAACCTGTTGCGGACGTTCAGTTGTGTTTGGATGATCGTTTTTGACTCGCATCTTTACCTTCTATGAAACAACAACGCTGCGGAACTCTTCTTGTTCGAGCTCTTCTTGATACTGCACTTGGCGTGCTTGCTCAGCGATTTCTTGTTCGTTTAATTGAATGAATTTTTCTTTGGTTTTATCGGCGGCCAGAGCTTCTTGCTTTCTTTCCTTGAGTCGCTGGTTCTCTTGTTCCAATGCTTTTTTTTCTTCTGCGGCTCGTTGTTTTAAATCGGCTTCTCTTTCCCTTAACAGCGCGATTTCTTGCCGCAATATTTCAAGTTCTTTTAGAACGACGGTTTTCTGTTTGGCTTTTGCAAAGCGCCGTTCTTCTTCCTCTTCGCGCCATTGACGATAATCAACGACAGACTGTTCCGCCTTTCGGAGTGAGGCTCGTGCGTTACTGACTCGATACTCTTGTTGCTGCACCGCGCGATCAGCACGGTCGGCACGAATTTTTTTTATCTCTAGCAATTGCTCGATCATAAGCCTGCAAGCCCACTCAGCTGTGTGACGGTCTCTTCGAGTTCACTTGGCTCGTGCGTTCCTTGGCGCAAGAACGCTCGGATATCATCTCCCTGTGCGATGGCCATATCTGCGCGACTGTCGGCGCCGTGTTGGTACTCACCAATTTTTATCAGCAGTTCGACTTCTTCATATTTGGCCAGCATTTCACGCATGTGAGCCGCGGACGCTTGATGAGTTTTATCGACGATTTGATTCATCACACGGCTGGCAGAACGAAGCACATCAATGGCTGGATAGTGATTCATCGCAGCCAGTTTGCGAGAAAGAATGATGTGACCATCGAGTATCGAACGGGTCTCATCGGCGACTGGCTCAGTCATATCGTCACCTTCTACAAGCACGGTATACAGCGCGGTGATGGAGCCTTTGTCTGATTGACCTGCACGTTCCATCAGTTTTGGTAGTGCGGCAAAAACAGAAGGCGGATAGCCTCGTCGTGTTGGTGGCTCGCCAGCTGCCAAGCCGATTTCACGCTGAGCTCTGGCAAAACGCGTCACCGAATCCATCAGCAGCAGGACACGCTTACCTTGGTCGCGGAAGTACTCGGCGATGGAGGTCGCGACGAACGCCGCTTTGGCACGTTCCATTGCTGGTCGGTCTGAGGTTGCGACAACCAATACTGACCTTGCCATGCCTTTTTCGCCAAGGTCGTGTTCGATAAATTCTCTTACTTCACGGCCCCTCTCACCGATGAGGGCAAGCACGGTTACATCGACATCGGCAGAGCGAATGAGCTTGGCGAGCAGGGTACTTTTACCACCGCCAGCCGCAGCAAAAATGCCCATCCTCTGTCCTTCACCACAGGTGAGCAATCCGTCGATGGAACGCACGCCCATCGAAATCGGCTTTTCAATCAGTTTTCTCTGCATTGGTGGCGGCGCATCACGATAAACCGGATACCAAGCGCTCGGCTCAGTGCTTTGAGAGCCATCGAATGGGCGGCCTAGGCCATCGAGAATTTTCCCTAACAGATGATCGCCAACGCCGACTTCGTGCATTTTCCCAAGCGGGCTCACTTCGGTATTGGAGGAAATACCAAACATGTTGCCAAGTGGGGTAAGCAACGCATGGTGTTGCTGAAAACCCACCACTTCCGCAAGCAGCGACAAGGTTTGATCGGGATTTCGTAGCTCACAAAGCTCGCCGACACGAACACCAGGCACAACGGCTTTGATGATGGTGCCAGTCACTTGAGTCACGCGACCGCGGATTTGGATCAAACGCGTTTGCTTGATGGCCGATTGTTGAGTTTCGGCGATGTATGAGAAGTCGTTCAATTTAAGAAAACATGCGCAATAACTGATGCTGGTAGAATAGAAAGGATGGCGCCGTATTTATAGTGACTATTGGTCGGGAGTTTTTAGAAAACTTAAAACGCCCTAAAAAAACACGTCTGATTTTGACAGCCGATTAAAAATGCAATTCCTATAATTCGCTACATATTGTAGGAAGGAGTGCAAATCAATGAGCACTATCAATAGCCAAATTTTAACGGGCAACAAATTTGACGCGCCAATTCGAAGTAACCTTGAGTCTTCCCGCACGGGAGCTTCAGTCAATGGTAATTATCGAGGTGAAACTGTCCGCGCGCACAATGCAACTCAATCATTGTTTGATGCGATGGAAGAGCTGACGGCGTTAGGTTCAGAAAAAGCAGAAAAAGATCTCACGAAACGCAAAGTGAAAGACGGCAGTATTCGCGTGAATGAAGCGCATGAGCTGGTTTCCGATTACCTAAGAAAAGTGCCTGATCTTGAGAAAAACCAAAAGATCAAAGACCTTGCTACCAAAATGGCAAGCGGCAACTTATCAACGATTGCTCAGTTACAGGCGTACCTCAACGGATTCTCGGAAGAGAAGAGCCATCAGTACCTCGCGCTACAAGCAGTGAAAAAGTTCCTCGGAACCAATCCAGAAAGTAAGAGCTTATTGGCGCTGATAGACCAAGCCATTCTGACCTTTGAGCAGAACCTGGACTCTTGGGCTCAGATTGATACTGAAATTCGTGTTTCAAGCTTCGCGGATGAATACAGCCAAGAGCAAGGCTTTAGCAGTTTGCATCAATTGCGTGGTTTCTATCGCGACACGGTACACAGCTACCAAGGTTTAAGCTCAGCGTACAAGGATGTGGTTGAGCGCTTTGGTGCAAAAGAGGTCTCAACGGCGGTCGACTTTATGTTGCAGGGCATGAGCGCAGATTTGAGCGTTCAAGGTAGTAGTATTGACTCCGTTAAGCTTCAGCTTCTGATGTCCGATATGCAAAAACTTAAGACGCTGAATACGCTTCAAGACCAAGTTAGTAACCTCTACCAGATGTTCAAACCTCAGCAAGCAAACTATGGCTTATCAAGTTACTAATTTGATGTCAGACGTCATCGCTTTGGTTGAGCAGCGTTGGGTGGAAAGTGCCGAGATATGGAACCTAGTGAACGCCATGGAGTTGGCGTCCACGGAGCAAAAAATTAGCTTTTTTAGGGAACTGCACAAACTGATTCGCCATATTCCAATTGATGTATTTAACGATGAAGAACAGCGACAAAACCTAATACAAGCTGTGCAAAAAGCGCTTGATGAAGCAATTGATTTAGAAGAAGAGGAAATGTGGGACGATGAATTGGATTGATGAGTCAGTGGATGATTTTTGCCGAGGAATGGGGCTTGAAGCGGTGGACTTCTCGTCAGCAGGACGTGTTCAACTGAGCTTTGAGCAAAGCGGCACTCTGCATATCGAGAAGCATCAGGACTGCCTGTTTCTTATGCTTGCGAAAACGCTGCCTTGGCACCAGTCGAATGAGCCTATTAAAAAGGCGTTGAGTTTTTGCCATGCAGGTCAAGGTTGGCCATTCCTCATTAAGACCGGGTTACTGGATGAACAGACACTGGTCTTCTCTGCACAAATTGAAGGGGATGAAGTGACCTTACCAACCATCGAGCAAGCGTTCGCTCTACAGGTTCGTTTACATAAAGAGGTGGCGGGTTCATGAGTCGCATTAGTACGCTAAACGTTGGTATTGAAGGATTTACTCACGTTTCGCTTGAGCAAGTTGAAAACGGCTTCCCACAGCGTTTTCAGCTGTTGCCTGATGGTCAAGCCATTGCGACTCACCTAGAGAAACTGTACGAGCTTCGTCCCTCTGAGCAGTACTTGATGTCACTGGCCAGGCCGAAGTTGACGCATTTGGAACTACTTCGCCCAGACAAGTACCGTCAACAGTTTGATACCACTCAGCAGCGGCTTCAGGAATTGGCGCAGAAAAATGGTTCGCACGCGCTCAATCAGGCATTGGAAACACTGCAAAGTACCAAATTGGACCAACGTTATCTCACCATGGCGTTAAATCTACTGATTCAGGTTTAAGCCCCATGTTGCAAACGAAAGACGTGGAACTGTTGCTTATCCACGCTGCACTCCAAGTTCAATATCAAAAGCCGGAACAGGCGATTACCTTGCTTGATGCACTGCTGGAAATCGAACCTCAGCATCAAGAAGTTCGCCAAACATTAGCAGTGGCATGCCTGAATTCAGGTCGATACACACGTTCAATCGAGCTGTGCGAAAGCTTATTGAAAACCGAACATTCAAATAAAGCGGGTTTGTGGTTTTGCCTGAGCCAAGCTCGCTGGAAACAACAGGATGTTGAAGGTGCACGCCACGCACATCGACGTTATCTACAATCTCTAAATAATTAATCAAATGAATAAGTTGAAGTTGATCGATATTCTAAATAAAGCCGGACAGCGTAAAGACATCATGCTTGCCGTGATGCTACTTGCGATCGTCTTTATGATGATCTTGCCTCTACCTACGGCACTAGTGGACGTTTTGATCGGTACCAACATGAGTATTGCGGTCGTCTTATTGATGTTGGCTATCTACATCACCACACCGCTAGAATTCTCTGCATTCCCAGCCGTGCTTTTGATCACTACTTTGTTTCGCTTGTCGCTTTCTATTACGACAACGCGACTTATCCTGCTGCAAGGCGATGCAGGTCAGATCGTATACACCTTTGGTAACTTCGTGGTCGGTGGTAACTTAGTGGTCGGTATTGTTGTTTTCCTGATCATCACCATTGTTCAATTTATGGTGATCACCAAAGGCTCTGAAAGGGTTGCGGAAGTCGGCGCTCGATTCTCTCTTGATGCGATGCCGGGTAAGCAGATGAGTATCGACGGCGATATGCGCGCTGGGGTTATTGATGTTCATGAGGCGCGTCACCGCCGTTCATTGATCGAAAAAGAAAGCCAAATGTATGGCTCGATGGATGGTGCGATGAAGTTCGTGAAAGGCGACTCAATCGCGGGCCTGATTATCATCGTGGTAAACATTCTAGGTGGTGTCACCATCGGTGTGACTCAAAAGGGCATGTCTGCCTCTGAGGCTCTTGAATTGTTCTCAATCCTGACCGTCGGTGATGGTCTGGTTTCGCAGATCCCGGCACTGTTTATCGCTATCACGGCCGGCATCATCGTTACCCGTGTTTCAAACGAGGATTCTTCTGACTTAGGCTCAGATATTGGTGGTCAGGTGACTGCTCAGCCAAGAGCTTTGTTGGTTGGTGGCGTTCTGCTTATTTTGTTTGCTCTTATTCCGGGCTTCCCGAAGGTTACCTTCCTGATTCTTGCCGCGATTGTTGGCGGTGGTGGCTTCTTCTTGTTCTACCAACAGAAAAAACAAAGCGAATCCGACAGTTCTGACTTGCCTAGCTTTGTCGCCCAAGGTGCTGGTTCGCCAGCGGCTAAACCTAATAGACCGACATCATCTCGTAATAGCAAAGGCAAGCTGGGTGAGCAAGAAGAGTTTGCGATGACAGTACCGCTGCTCATCGACTTGGATTCTCGCTTACAAGAGAGCCTAGAAGCTGTGGCATTAAATGATGAGCTCGCACGAGTCAGACGCGCGCTGTACCTCGATCTAGGTGTGCCATTCCCGGGCATTCACTTACGATTTAATGAAGGGATGAGCAATGGTGAATACTTGATTCAATTGCAAGAAGTACCGGTTGCTCGCGGTCGAATTGAAAGCGAAAAAATGCTGGTAACAGAGGGCAATGAGCAGATCGATTTGCTGGGTGTGCCTTACGAAAACGATGACGATTTTCTGCCGGGCATTGTGAGTATTTGGGTTGACCACAGTCACCGAGAAAAATTGCAAAACAGCCATGTGGGCTTTTTGACTCCCGACTGCATTCTGACTTACCACCTGTCTCACGTACTGAAAGAGTACGCGCAAGACTTTATCGGTATTCAAGAGACCCGTTACTTGCTTGAACAAATGGAAGGCAGCTACTCCGAATTAGTGAAAGAAGCGCAACGTATTGTGCCTCTACAAAAGATGACGGAAATCCTGCAACGCCTCGTTTCTGAAGATATTTCTATTCGTAACTTACGTGTGATCTTAGAAGCAATGGTTGAGTGGGGGCAGAAAGAGAAAGACGTGGTTCAACTGACGGAATACATCCGTTCCAGCTTGAAACGCTACATCTGTTACAAGTATGCCAGCGGTCAAAATATGCTGCCTGCGTACCTGTTGGATCAGAGCTTGGAAGATACGATCCGTAACGGAATTCGCCAGACTTCGGCGGGCAGCTACTTAGCGCTTGACCCTTCTGTGACTCAACAGTTTGTCAGCGACGTTAAGCAAACTATCGGTGATTTGAGTCGCATGCCAAATAAACCTGTGCTGGTGGTGTCGATGGACGTGCGTCGTTACGTACGTAAATTGATTGAATCTGAATACTACGAACTGCCAGTGTTGTCGTTCCAAGAACTGACGCAGCAAATCAATATTCAACCTCTGGGAAGGGTAGGAATGTAATGGCGTGTGAACTCGCTCAGTCTTTAATGGCGTCAGGAGTCGAAGTGACGCCTTACTTTTGGCAGAAAAGCACCATCTTGCTCGGGCAACGATACGAGTGCGACGGTATGGAGCTGGTATTCCGAGTAGAAGAAGGTGAAATCATCATCGTACTGCTGCGAAGAGTCAGCCCTAATCAAGGTTTGAGCAATCCTTTCTCTGCACTGTTTTTACTCGCAGAACACACGATCCGATTGTACCCACTCGATTGGAGCATTCGCGGCAACGTTGACGTATTGCGAGGCAGCAATATGAGTAGCCAAAGATTAGCGCAGTTCTATTTAAGAGCCTGTGGGGCGAGCCACGATGAACAAGAAGATTGGTACTTTTTGCGCCTCAGTGATTACCGCCCACTTAAAAAGAGAAGAAGTAAAAACTCTCGACTGTTACTGACCGCATCCAAGAGATGCTTCGCTTTAAGATAGGTATCAAGATGAAGCAACCCTTTACCGAAACCATTGAAAAATCAGAACTTGCTATCCGTAATGCGGAAGATAGAACTGATGTCTTCAATGAATTACTTGAAGGATTAGGCGTTGGTCCAGTAGCAGGCAATATTCTGCTCGATGGGTTAAATGCTTCGCCCCAATTGATGAAACAAGCAGAGCATGAACTGCTTGAAGAAGTACAACGCCGCAGACAACAACAGCATCAAGTGCAAGCCACGAGTACCAAAGACTCTAGGCGCAAGCGACCAACAATGATGCGTGGCATGGTGATCTAGAGGTTTTTAAATGACGGATATGACAACCATGAACTCTGTATCTGGAGTTCTAAATACAGCAACGAATCGTGACTATCAAGCCTCTTTCCAGCAGCGTTTGGTAGAGACTCTTTCTCCAATTCTAGGCGATTCCGATGCAGCTCAATTAGAGTCTTTGATTCGCCAATTACCAATGGTAGTTGGGCGCACCGAACAAGACAGTTTGGATCTATATGCAGATTCATTACGCACGCTGCTAGAAAAGCAAGCCGCCTTTACGGGGACTGCTGCCGCTGAAACAGCTGCGCATTGGATGCAGTTACTGCAACACCAAGCGGTGAATGGTCAGATTGCGCCTCAAGACGTAATGACTGGCGTAAACAACACGCTCGCGCATCAATTCCAGTCTTGGTTCGATAAGCAATTAAAAGATACGGTCGACAGCTCGCTTCCAACAGATTTTATCAATGAGTTTCGTTTAGGCAGCCAAAGCACCCAAGCGCAGCAAATTGCAGCCCTAGATGCGAGCGCGCTTACAGCCGCGACAGCAGAGGTCAGCAAATTTGTAGACGCTCTTGCGCAGCAAATGAGCTCTAGCGAAGTCCGTGATAGTGCGATTTCATTTTTACGCAATGCTTTTCGTAATCTAGTCTCGGTAGACGTCAACGGGCTCAAGAACTCGGACTACTTGCTAACGCAAGAAAGCTTCAGTGCAGCGGTTACAGCTCAACTGGTTGCTTCTTTGGACAGCGTAGATATCAAGTTAAGTAAAAGTGACGCAGATGTTTTGGCAGGCAAGATTGCTTGGATTCCTGGTATGTCTAAACAGGAGCTTAACGACGCATTAAATGATCTTGCAAAACAAGTGAAAGGTCAGTTCGCAAACAGTTATACCGCTGGCGGTAAAGATGAATTACAAGCCGCACTTGATACTGTGGTAAACGAACTCAATAACTCCCCAAATGAGATAACACTTTCAAGTTTGTTATCTAGCATTGCGGTAAGCCTTGTGAACACTCAAGTCGATGCGTTTTACGGCGGCTTGGAAGATGTTCAAGTTACTCAAGCAACGCCAGATCAGGTTGCTCTGATCAAGCAAAGCACAGCGAGGGACATCACGCTGCTTTTCGAAAAAATAGTTGCTAGACAAGATAGTGGTACAGATTTCACTTCTCGTCATAAAAAAATGCTGGAAAACCTGGATGCGCTAAAGATTCGCTTAAGCAAAATTACAAAGGAAGAAAAAGACAACAAAGCAGTTAATGCTGAGCATGCGTTAACGGCTCGCGATCTTCTATCTGTGATTGAATCTAGTATTGGCGACCGCTTTGATGAACGTGTGCTGTTTGCCTTAAACGAGCGTCGCGTTAACCGACTTGAGAAACGAAATGAACAGAAACAAGTGCTAGAAGAATTGACTATTAGATTGAAGTTTTTCGGTGTTGTTCAGTCTCGGATACACTCGTTTCAAAGTAGAGATGCTAGTTACGATCCATTTGGAGTGGAGGGTAGATTTAAGGCGTCAGATTTTAATTATAGCAATGATAATGAGTTCAAAGCTTCTCCCGAGTATAAATATTTATCGAAAAATAAGATAGAGAAGCACGGGGATTTTTTGAGAAAGGAAGGTCTTACTGTACCGTATGATGTTTCTTATCAAGATACAAAAGATAATAAAAAATTATCAAATTTTTCCAGCTCTGTCAGCGATAAATCCAAGTTGCTTAACGATGAAGTACAAATCAAAACCACTGAGCTGAACGACACCAGTTCTCAATACAACTCTACCGTTGAAGCTATGAACAAATTTGTTCAGAAGTACCACAGTATTTTACAAGAAATCTTACGAGCGATTTAAGGATAAACAACAATGACTACACAAAACGCGGCAACTGACCCATCTCAAATGCAAGCAGAGGAGCTACTTTCGTTTCTAGAGGATGGAGGAACGTTAAAAATGCTGCACGACGTATCAGCAGACACTATCGAGCACATTTATGCGGTTGGCTACAACTTTTTCCAATCAGGCAAGGTAGAGCAAGCCGCTAAGGTTTTCCAACTACTTAGCATGCTTGATCATTACCAAGCGCGCTTTTTTATTGGTTTGGGAGCCGCTCGTCAGGAACTGAGTGAGTACCTGCAGGCGATTGATGCCTACAGCTACGCTGCGCTTGTGGATATTAATGATCCACGCCCACCTTTCCACTCTGCAGAATGTCACCTTAAGCTTGAGCAATTGACAGAAGCAGAGAGTGGGTTTTACAGCGCGAAGGAGATGTCTGCCGGGAAATCAGAGTATGCAGACTTGCATCAACGAGCAGACATCATGTTAGAAGCGGTGAGAAACAAAAGGAGTAACTAGAATATGAATTATATTGCACCTGACCGCACTCAGAGTCAGGTATACACACCTGACTCTGACCAAACTACGTTAGACAAGGTAACGAAGACCGCATCTCATGCGTCACCTTCTGTAACCGTTGAAAACGTAAAAAGTAAAGATGCTGAAGCATTGAACATTGGTAAAACTAAAGTTCAGCTTGATGCACCTAATGCCGCAGTAAGTGATAAGGTTAATGAACTTACGCTGAAAGCCATGGCTAAGCTACAAAAAATCGTAGACTCGATTGCCAAGGTTTTGTATGCGGTTGCCGACAATACGGGCTCACTAGCAGTGAGAATCATCGCAGGTTCTGTGGATGATTTTGAAGTAGAGCTGGCTGCAATCACAGACAAACTGAAGAGCGCTCAAAACGAGCTTAGAATTCAGGAAGTGAAAGTAGCGAAAGCGAAGCACGAGCAAGAAATGGCAGAAAACCAAGAGAAGATCAAAGAGTCTGAATCTGCGGCAAAAGAAGCTCAGAAGTCTGGCTTAGCGGCTAAGATCTTCGGTTGGATTAGTGCCGTAGCTTCGATAATTATTGGCTCTATTATGGTTGCTACAGGCATTGGTGCAGTAGCTGGGGCGTTAATGATTGCAGGCGGTATTCTTGGTGTTGTAAGTGCAACTATTCAAGAGCCCGCTGTACAAGACGCGATGAAAGAAGCTGGCATCAATATCGATGCTTTACAGAAAGCGATAATGGCTTTTGAAATTGCAGTCGCTGTCATTGGAGCAGTAGTAACTGTTGGTGCATTCTTCTCGGCTAGTATAGCGAAAATTGCAGAAATGGGTTCTAAGACCGCAACAATGACAACTCGAGTCATCAACCTTACCACTGAATCTATTGATATTGCTATTAATACTGGTAAAGGAATAACTGACTCTATTAACTCTAAAAAAAGTGCGAATGTCGCAACTATTCAAGCAGAGATTACTAATTTAAAATCAAGTATGACTCTTAGCCAAGCGGTTCTCGACAAGCTTAAAGAAGAGATCGCTAAGCTGATAGAAGATTTTCAAGAGTTGATGAGTGTCATCATGCAGATGATTCAGGCGAAAGGTGAAACGCTGCAAGCGGTGATGAGCCGTCCAGCAACAGTTTAAGGAGCGTTTATGTTAGATAAAATTGGCAATACTGGACGTACAGATCTTTACGGTTTGGGCGAGTTAGACAAAAGCACTAAGGCTGAAAAAGCGCCTGAGACGAAAACGGAAGCTGCGGCAATTCGTGGTAACGGTGAGGCTACAGTCTCAGGCCCTAAACATTACCAATTGGATGGTCCAAAAGCACCTGCAATCGGCGATCAAGCTAGAGTAGTTGAAAAGCTGATGAGCGCATTGGCGCCGACTGTGAATCTGCTAATGCAGACGACAGAAAAAGCTCTAAACGGTGAGCAGGTCATTAAATCTCCATCGGAGGTTGTTTCACAATCACTATCGCTGCTTACACTGCTTTACCAAGTGTCTAAGCTAAGCCGTGAGCAGCAAGTACTGCAACGTGAAATTGCCGTTGAAGCAAACGTAGCAAGCCTTAAGAGCCAAGCAGAAGAGTTGAACAACTCAGCCAAAGCGATGATCGCGATGGCGGTTATCTCAGGTGTGCTTGCAGGTATTACCGCAATCGTTGGTGTAGTTGGTTCAATGAAAGCAGGTAAGTACATTAAGCAAGAAGCTGCTGGTAGCGCGATCGCCGCAAATAAGTTTCAAAAGCAAATGGCTACTAATAACGCTGTAAACACGGTTATTCAAGCTATCGGGCAAATGGCAAATTCAGCTGCAAACGTAGAGCAAACTAAAGCTCAGGCTCGTAGTAAAGAAGACGAAATTCTAGCGACACACGCACAAGCATCTAAACAGAAAGCAGACGAAAACGTCGGCTTCCAAGAAGGGTTGCTAAAAGAGTTGCGTGAGCTGTTCCGCTCAATTTCTGATAGCCAAAATCAAGCATGGCGTGCATCTATCCCAACGGTATAGGTTTGCTATCAATTATCAAGGCGCTGGGAATACAGCGCCTTTTTGGGGTTCTGTCGCAAAGTTTATGTAAGGCGTAAGCGTGTCGAATTTCGGACACTATTATGCTATGAGCGCGTAAAATCACTCCCATACAGGCAAGCTTAGCTCGCCAACTTGACCTCGTTTGATTTGCGTCCAAACTTCTTGACCTGACATAGTGGCACTTGCTCCCTCAACAGATTTCCAACCAAGAGCCTGATACATCTTTTGTTTAATTGGCCTATGCTTTGCTCAACTATATTGTTGAGGTATTTCACGTCGATTATTTCTATTAAGTTCAGCATGAAAACGACACTTTTCTATAATTTGACGTTTATATGATGAAGAGCTCGAGCATTAGCGCCACTTTTATCAATAACAACTTGATCTGGCAATCCATTTGTTCGAATAGCCTTTCGTAGAAAGGCTTGAGCGGATTTTTCATCTCGTGTTTGACTAAGATAAAAATCTACAATATCACCGTATTTATCGACTGCCCGATAGTAATACCACCATTTCCCGTTGATTTTGATGTAAGTCTCGTCCATCCGCCATGAACTTGATACATAGTGTTTGCTCGTTCGTGCATTTTGCTCAATTAAGGGAGCAAAACGAATGACCCAACGATTCATGGTGGCATGATCGACTCGAATTTCTCTTTCAGCAAAAATTTCTTCGATGTCACAGAAACTGAGTTTGTACGCTACATAGTAGCGTATGGCTTGAAGGATTATGTCAGATGGAAAATGATAACCAGTAAATTGCATAAAAGTTTAAAGTCAGTAATTAGAGTTCTCAACTGCTCTCTGGTTCCCTAACTTTGCAACAGAACCCACCGTGAAATGTCTGACGACTAAAATTTTCTGACTAATTTTGAAAGGCATCAACTGGCGTAAACTCTATTATGCTCAGCGCAACAACGAACAACACTATTACCTCTACTTCCTTATGGATTGTTCGAAGTAGATGCGGAGAACAACACCAATGAAAAAGCTGCATTGGCGACGCCGTTCGCGTTATCCTAACAACATTGTGACGCAAAGGAAGGTCACTGTATTGCAGAGAGGCGTAAGATACGAAGGTTTAACCCAATCATCGCAAGTACCCAATGTTGTTAATATCAATCACCGACAACTGCTTAGTGAAGAGGTTCTGAGTTCAGAACAATTGTCTTTGCTGCTACGTTTGCTTGACCGCAATGTCGTTGATTGCTTATGTGCAAGCCAAGTGGTGAAAACCTATCAAAGGTTTGGTACCTCTTTAGACCGGTTTGCCATGCGCCTCTTTCTCGAGGTAGGTGGACAACTAAGTAACAATCATGTGTTGAGCTCTTTTGAGCAAAGGCTGGATTACATTAACTGCCAATTAGGGTTTCGCTTCAATTTGGCGTCCCCTAAAACGCTGATCCTGTCGATGTATTTAACCCTGAATGAGTGGGTGAACCGAAAGACAGATCAGACGGTGTTGCATGACACCATCCAGCTTGAGCAGTTGATTAATCAGCTGAGTATTCAGAAAGACTACTGGTTGAGACTGTCAACAGAAGAGAACAGTGCGATTTTTGCAAAGCAGCAGTTAGCACTGAACCAGAGCCAGCAGAGTGAACTGCCTGATTTTGTTGTTCTTAATGAACAACAAAATCAGGCAGTCGAATCCCACCAAGCAATGGTGGAAGAGTGGAAGCCAACGCTTGATAAGCTCAAAGGTCTATCTCAGTACGGCGAAACATCAGATAAGTTTATCTCAGAATGGAAAGTCTGGTGTGGCGAAGCTCGAGTACAAGCACCAGAGCTCAACGACGTGTGGGACGCTTGCGATCATGTGTACAGCGACTTAAATGCGGTTGCGAAGATTTGGCAGTGGTTTCAAGACATGCACACCGTTGGCAATGTGGATCACTACTATTTTGACATTCAGAGTAACCAGTGCGGTCAAGTTTGTAACCATCTCAGCCAGATTTAAATAGAGCTAAATATGTTAGATCAAATGATGAAATCTCTCGCGGCAACGCTTGGGGTAGGGGATTTTATTTCCTCAAATAATGGTTCCTACGATATCGAAGTCGATCAGATGCTGCTTAACATTCGGCAGCATTCATCATGGGTCTTGTGGGAAACAGTGCTCCCATTTCAGTTTAAACAGCACCTCGATTACCAAAAAGAGCAAACACTTAAGCATTGTATGCAGCTCTCTTTGAAGACTCTGCGAGACACGTGCAGCACACTGACGGTAAATAATAACGAACAGTTGATTGTGCAAGGAAAGATGAACATGGAAAGCGCAACCACAGAAGCATTATGCGCTCAGCTCTCCCAGCATGTGAATTTGGTCGAGCAATTTAGTGATGTGCTAGAGCATCAACGCGTTAATCATACCGTCAGCCACTGTATTTGGATTCCATAATGCTTGCCGTTTTAAAAAAACAACTACGCCGACTTGTTTGGTCTGTTGCATATACTTTGAGTTTGTTGGCGGCATTGTCTTTACACGCATCAGAGTTGGATTGGCCTGATCAGCCGTTTCGCTACTATGCCAACAACGACTCTTTAAAAGAACTATTGAATAACTTTGGTGCTAACTATCGTGTTTCTGTGTCGGTCAGTGACAAGGTCAATGATCGAGTCAGTGGTCGATTTACGCCAGAAGACCCAGCAGAGTTTCTTGATTATCTAGCACAGCTCTACAACCTGATGTGGTATTTCGATGGCGCGGTGTTGCATGTGTACAAAGCGACGGAAACCCGTTCACGACTGCTACAACTTGAACTTCTGACGGCCAATGAGCTGCGCAGTACTCTGATATCGACAGGGATTTGGGACTCTCGCTACGGTTGGCGTGCGGCAGAGAACAAAGGGCTGGTTTACTTAGCGGGCCCACCTAGATACGTTGATTTGGTTGTGCAAACGGCGGAAGCGCTGGAAAGCCGATTGGTTCAAAAGTCTAACTCTACTGATGAACTGTTTGTTGAAATTATTCCTTTGAAATATGCCTCGGCGACGGACAGAGAAATCACTTATCGTGATCAAGTGGTGACGGTGCCGGGCATTGCATCGGTATTGAGCCGCGTATTGTCAGGTGTGCAAACTCAGATCAAGGCAACCAAAGAGAGTGAAGAAACGGACATCAATACGGCTGCAACCACGACGAAGAATGTTTCTGTACACGGCGGTGCATCGGTTGAAGCAGAGCCAGGTTTAAACGCCATCATAGTGCGAGACACGCAAGCGCGCCTGCCTTTGTACCGCAAGTTAGTCGCTCAGTTGGATCAGCCACAGTCGCGAATCGAAGTGGCTCTTTCGATTGTCGATATCAGCGCTAATGATTTGAGCCAATTGGGTGTGGATTGGCGAGCGGGTATAGCGGTCGGTAACAATAGTATTTTAGACATCAAAACCACAGGTGACGTTGATGGTGGTGATGTGACGCTAGGCAGCGGGCAGACCTTTAAGTCACTGCTTGATGCGACCAACTTAAACTACTTGTTGGCTCAAATTCGTTTGTTGGAATCTCAAGGTAGTGCTCAAGTCGTATCTCGACCGACTTTGCTAACTCAAGAAAACGTTGAGGCGGTGTTGAACAACAGCAGTACTTTCTACGTCAAGCTGATTGGCAGAGAAATAGCAGCGCTTGAAAAAGTGACCTACGGCACCTTACTGCGAATCGTCCCACGTATTGTCGGAGACCGATTTGTTGAAAGACCAGAAATCAACCTGAGTTTGCATCTTGAAGATGGTGCGCAAATTCCAGATGGCGGTGTTGATAATGTGCCATCAATCCGCAAGACAGAGATCAGCACGTTGGCGACCGTAAAGCAAGGGCAGAGCCTACTCATTGGTGGTGTGTACCGTGATGAA
Organism: Photobacterium damselae; assembly: GCF_003026815.1. GTDB lineage: Bacteria > Pseudomonadota > Gammaproteobacteria > Enterobacterales > Vibrionaceae > Photobacterium > Photobacterium damselae. The sequence goes on from NZ_PYOG01000029.1 coordinate 21,271, forward strand.
GTCAGTCACCAACTGCGTAAAGTGCCTTTGTTAGGGGACATCCCATACCTTGGTGCCTTGTTTAGAAACACCACTGATACCACCAGAAGAACGGTGCGCATGTTTATTATTGAGCCGAGAATTGTTGTCGATGGCATTGGTGACAACGTGCTTATCGGTAGTAATGAGTATGACTTAAGACCGAAGCTCGGCACCTTGAACAATATTTCAAATAACAGTGCAGAACTGAAATCGGCACTCGCGCTCTACAGCTGTACATCTCAAGTGCAAGCGGAGCGTCATCAGCAAGATCTATTATCACAGGGCAAATCTTCGCTGTTATCACAATGTGAGCTGCCTTCAGGGCAAAAAGGATGGCGAGTGCAAATCAAAGAGTGTGATGGCTCAGAGAATCATTGCGTTCGACCATTAGAGGAGCAATAGCCTCAATGCAGCAATGGAAAATTCGTATTCTCTCTGGTGTTCATGCCGGAGTAGAGGTTACCTTACCCAATGATTCATTGGTGTTGGGGAGCGATGACTTCACCGCCGACCTTGTGTTGACCGATTCAGACATTAAGGCGAGTCACCTTGTATTGGTATGCGATGGCGATACTGTCTTACTGCGTGATTGTGATGAGGTTTCGATCAATAACGAGAGCGTTACGGTTGACGCTAATGAGATTGAATTATCACGCAACGCCTTGGTTTCGGTTGGCCGCTTAACGTTTGCGGTAGGGCATCTTGAAGATGACTTAGCGATCGATATCACGACGGAAGCCGCAGAAAAACAAGCAACACCGGTCAGCCATAAACCGTCATCAGGTTGGAAGCGAACAGTCTTGATCGGCTTAATGTGCAGCCTGATCCCAAGCGTGATATTTGCCGGTGTTTGGTATAGCCAAATCCGAGCCAGCAACAGCGATGCCATCACGGAAGCGGAGCCCATCGTTTTAGTGCGCAATATTCTGAGCGAATTGAAACTCGATGATGTGCGGGTTGAATGGAATGCCACGGCAAGGCAGGCAGTACTGGAAGGGTATGTCGAGGATAGAACCGCAAAACTGCAACTGTTGGGAAGAATTGACGCGCTAGGGATCAACTACAAAAGTGACCTGCGAACCATGGAAGAGATCCGTCGTGGCGTACGCTTTATCTTGCGTAACCTCGGCTATCACCAAGTCAAGGTTGATAATGGTGAAGAGATCGGCACGCTGCTCTTAACGGGGTACATTGATGATGCGAGCCGTTGGAGCCAAGTCGAGCAGATATTAGAACGCGATGTCCCAGGACTGGTCGCTTGGAAGGCCGAACTGCAAAGAGCGGGTGCCTATATGGATACGCTTAAAGCCTTGCTTGAAAAAGCAGAGTTACTAAAGAAAGTTCAGTTAGTAACAAGTGGCGATCGTATTGAAGTACGAGGTGAGTTAGACGATATCGAGACCACTCGCTTCTATGGCGTTACGAGGGATTTCCGTGAGCAGTATGGCGAGAAACCTTATTTGGTTTTGAAGTCCATTCCTAAAGTAAGCAAGGGAACCAACATCGATTTTCCGTTTCGTAGCGTGAATTTCGGCCAAGTCCCTTATGTGATTCTTACGGACAATGTTCGTTACATGGTTGGGGCTCGCACCCCTCAAGGGTATCGCATTTCTAGCGTCACCCCATCAGGAATAGAGCTGGTGAAAGGCGGGCGAGTGATCACGATCGATTTATGGTATGAAGGTGAAAATACCAATGACAAATCTTGAACAACTACTACAAAGCGACTCAGGGCAGGAACAGAAAGAGACCATTGTCCTCAAGTTCAAGCGTGCGCAATCTGCAGTTAAGCGCCAGCTCGATCTTGGCTGTGCCCCCCATGAATATCAGTTGCTACTCAAACAGCATGAAGCCTATCAAGCGGCCCTAGCTGTGATTGAAACTGTCGAATGCAATAAATAAACAAGAGGCGATACCTATGTCATTTTACGATGCGAGTAACCGTGTTTATCTCGATGATGTTAAAACGAAACTAGAAGAACAAGCAAAAGCGGCGAATGAAGCCGTGAATAAAGCTATCAAAAACTTAGAAACCAACGCTGACGACCCATCAAAGCTGGCTGAATTGCAGCACACGATCAACAAATGGTCGGTGATTTACAACATCAATGCGACCACGACTCGTGCTATCAAGGATGTGATGCAGTCGATTCTGCAGAAGGTGTAAGTTATGGAAAAAGACATGCGTTTGCTGCTGGCCGAAACGGCTTTGATGGCAACCGGTATGCATCGCCACGAAGAGGCAGAGACAATTGCGTCTTGCCTCGAATCCCAAGGGGATACCGAAGAAGTCGTAGCAATGATTCGTTCTATGAGTTTGATGAATCGTGGTCGCTACGAAGAGGCGCATCGCCTGCTTGAACCTGTGTGCGTGAACTCTCCTGACTTAGTCTGCTTAGCGGCTCTGGCAGCGGGTAAAGCAGGGTTAGCGAGCAAAGCGGAATCTTGGCTGGCAATGGCTTCAAAAGGCAGTGAAGAAAACCAAGCTTTTGCAACGAGCTTTTCTCAGGATATCAGGAACCTTTAATGAAGGTTGAAAACAACTCGCTCAACTATGCGCTCAGTCAGGTTCAGCAGCCAGACAAAGTTGATCCGCACTCATCAAACAAGATGAGCCGTTTGATGAGTGAAAGTGCATTAGACTACAGTTCATCAAACAAGAACGCATCGCCAGTGCAAAAAAGCACGGACATCGTCTCTCAGTCTGAGGCCAAAGTGACGGCAATTAAAGAGTGGTATGCGCTTAGCCAGGAAAGAAGCGTAAAAGGCACCGATAAAGCATCACCAGAGTTACTGGGCAGCTTTTCTGGACGTTTGCTAGCCGATCCTCCAAAAGACCGTGAGGAGCTAAAAGTGCTGCTGTCTGAGCATTTCCCTCTGGGCGCACAAAAAGAACAAGCACTTTGGCATAGCTGGGCCAAGTTGCAAGACATCCCTGATCAAGAGCTATTGTTAGACATGGTTCGGAAAGAGTTGAGCTTTGTTATACAAATCAACTCTATGGTCAAAAACATGCTGACTTACAGCCACAAACTAGAGCTCTCATAGGAACGCAGATGATCAATACGCAGTACACCGAAGTCATGCAGACGAATCTAGAGCAAGTGCAAGATGCGCAAGCTCAGGATGGGCTTAGCGAACGTTTCGATCAAGCGATGTTGGCCCCGGAAGGAAACAATGGTTTAGAAGGTGGTTTGTTAGAAAACATTAGCGAACTGAAAAATACCATCGATAACGCAAAAAGCAGTTTAACCGACAGTATGAAAATGGTGGGTGACGATCCTGCTCAGCTTTTGCAAATGCAATGGGCGTTGACTCGAATTACCTTTCAAGAGGAGCTGATCGCCAAGACAGTAGGTAAAACGACGCAAAACGTAGAAACACTGTTAAAGGCACAGTAGCCATGATGAAAGCAATAGTCATGACAAAAGCAGTAGTCACAATGAAGTCAGTCATCACAAGAAAAACAATGCGTGCAGTAAGCATGTTACTGGTTCTATTTTTGGTGGGTTGTCAGGCCGAACTTTACACCGGAGTGAGCCAGAAAGAAGGCAACGAAATGTTGTCAGTCTTACTTTCTGAAGGCGTCGTCGCCACCAAAGAACCGGATAAAGACAACACCGTCAAGTTAATGGTAGATAACGCACAAATTGCGTTTGCGATTGATGCGCTTAAGCGCAAAGGTTACCCAAGAGAGCAGTTCTCGACACTTAAAGAAGTCTTCCCGAAAGACGATCTGATTTCGTCTCCGCTTGCCGAGCGAGCGAGACTTATTTACGCAAAATCGCAAGAGTTATCGGCCACATTGTCACAAATTGATGGTGTGTTGGTAGCTCGCGTTCACGTGGTACTTAAAGACCAAAATCTTCGTCCTGGTGAGCGCCCAACGCCAGCATCGGCATCTGTGTTTATCAAGCATGCTGCGGATGTCGCGTTGGACTCTTATGTCCCTCAAATTAAGCTGTTAGTAAACAACAGCATCGAAGGGTTGAACTACGACCGTATCAGCGTGGTGATGGTGCCATCTTCGGAAGTTCGTGTGACGCCTCAAGGTAATCAATTCGAAAGCATTCTGTCGATTCAAGTAACCAAAGACACCGCAAGCCATCTGATTGTTATCCTTGTTTTCTTGGTACTGCTGATAATTGGCTCTAATGTAGCAACGTTTGCTTGGTGCCGCAGGAACGTGAAACGTGGTTAATTCCGAAACGCAGGCTTCTCAAATTCAGCATCAGTTTAACTATTGCCCTTGCAGTTATATTGACGAAAGTTGGGTAATGGAAAAACAGCCTTGGTTGTTAAAACTACAAGGCTGGAGAGACCAAGCGGCCATCAATCAGTGGTGTATTGAAGACTGGGCGTTATCGCCAATTACGGATCATACTTTTTACCATCCATACAACAGTCTGGCTTTACTGCCTGTAGAGGCAACAAATCGACTGCTGTTGATGATTGGAGGAATCATGCATTGCCAAGCGATGCGCCAAGTGGTGCTAAAGCAACCTAAACAGTGTCTTAATCAGGTCTTTGGGGTGGATGAAACACGTTTTTTGATCCAACAAGGACCGATGATGATTTCCAACTGGCCCAGCGGTTGGCAAAAGCCACTGCCAACCAGCCTCGATGAAAAAAGCTTTGAAAAGACAGCCCGAGAACAGGGGTATTTATGGGTCAAGTTCTTACTGGCAAAGTCACCATCAGAGCTAGTACAACGATGGCAATTTAAGCTCGATCGTCAACTGACGCTGACGGATCGCAGTGCAGATTGGTTGGATAACGCGCATCGCGATCTCGCATATCGACTTATCAAGAAAATCGCAAAACAGGTAATTCCTCAATGGTTTCATTTGTTGAAATAAAAACTGACAACTTGCAATTGGCGCCGGGCTTAAAAGTGCTCAAAGCAAAAGACTATGTGAGTTACTTAGATTCGCAGCATTTGGTTGAGGCGGCGCGCTCAAAAGCAGAAAGCATCATTACGAAAGCGGACGAAGCCTATGAGCTAGAGAGGCAGCGAGGTTATCAGGACGGCATCGATCAAGCGAAGATCGAGAACGCAGAAACCATGCTGGCAACGCTTGCTCGATGCAACGAATACTATCTTCAGGTCGAGCAAAAAATGACAAGCGTTGTGCTCGATGCCGTCAGAAAGATCATCAACAGCTTTGATGATGTGGATACCACTGCAAGTGTCGTGAGAGAGGCGCTCCAGCTTGTTAGTAACCAAAAGCAAGTGATTCTGCATGTACACCCAGAGCAGGTTACTGAAGTGCGGGAGAAGGTTTCCTCCATACTCAGTGATTTCCCTGAAGTGGGGTACGTTGAAGTTATTGCCGATGCGCGTTTAAAAAACGGCGGCTGCATACTGGAGACCGAGGTCGGTATTATCGATGCGAGTATCGACGGTCAACTGCAAGCGCTCAAGCAAGCTATTACTAAGCAATTGAGCGAACGCCAGCAGATACAGACTTAATGCGTTTATTTTTTCTCTCCGAAAGTCCAGCCATGCTGGGCTTTTTTATTTTCAGTGGCTGGCTATTTCTAGATTCAGCATCAATTTCCTCTCACTAGCATGCAATTGAAGGGACTGTTGCAAAAAATTCACTCAGTACTTAGAATTTCTATTTTCGGCATTTAATCTACCAACTCTATGACCAATCCTGAATTCAAATGGAAACACTTTGCTCCTGAGAGCATCCTTTGGTGTCTTCGTTGGTATGGTTCGACACCAATGAGCTACGCGAATATCAGATTTCAGTGAACCGTTCGACCATTTACCGTTGGTTCATTGAGTATTCCCCTGCATTACGTAAGAAGTTGCGTTGTTATCAATTTATTCGCGTAGATTCTTCGTGACAGCTTGATGAAATTTACGTCAAAGTGAAAGGAAAATGGTTTTATCTGTATCATGCTATTAATAAACAAGGTGAAACATTAGATTTTTACTTTTCTAAAAAGCGGAATAAATATTCATCATATCAGTTCCTTAAGCGCTGTTTAAAATATTATCCGCTAGATAAACAACCGAAAACGCTTAATACAGGCAAACATTCTTCCTATGGTAATGCAATTGCTCGTTTGAAAAAGGAGGGATATCTGCGAAAAGATATTAAGCAACGGCAAGTGAAATACCTCAACAACGGTATAGAATCTGATCATTCGCCCATTAAAAAGTTAATTATGGCGACGAGTGGCTTTAAAGTGCAAAAACGCGCATGGGCTACGCTCCAAGGGTTTGAATCAGTGCGAATGTTAAATAAAGGGCAATTTGATTTTTGGCTACGTCATGATGAACCTAAAACAAAAGTACTGGATAGATCCGCCTTTATGAATAGTCTCTTTAATGTTGATGCGATTTACGCGTAATTTAAAGTTAATTATAAGTCCAATATACCCATTAAATTATTTGCAACAGTCCCCAACCAAGAACCTGATACATCTTTTGTTTAATTGGCCTATGGCTTTGCTCAACTATATTGTTGAAGTATTTCACGTCGATTATTTCTATTAAGTTCAGCATGAAAATGACACTTTTCCATAATTTGACGTTCATATGATGAAGAGCTCGAGCATTAGCGCCACTTTTATCAATAACAACTTGATCTGGCAATCCATTTGTTCGAATAGCCTTTCGTAGAAAGGCTTGAGCGGATTTTTCATCTCATGTTTGACTAAGATAAAAATCTACAATATCACCGTATTTATCCACTGCCCGATAGTAATACCACCATTTCCCTTTGATTTTGATATAGGTTTCGTCAATTCGCCATGAACTTGATACTGGGTGTTTTCTCGCCCGTGCATTTTGCTCAATTAAGGGAGCAAAACGAATGACCCAACGATTAATGGTGGCATGATCGACTTGAATTCCTCTTTCAGCAAAAATTTCTTCGATGTCACGGAAACTGAGTTTATACGATACATAGTGGCGTATGGCTTGAAGGATGATGTCAGATGGAAAATGATAACCAGTAAATGGCATAAAAGTTTAGCTAAAAGTTTAAAGTCAGTAATTAGAGGTCTCAACTGCTCTCTGGTTCCCTAACTTTGCGACAGAACCTGCCTATCTATTCTTACCTATCATCAGAAATTGAGTTTATATTTTGAGACATAAAAGTAAATGCTTTATTATCGTAGCTCCAATAGTATGGGTAGAGCCTCGTAGTTGACCAAGATTTTCACCATGAAAAATACAATACAAAAAAACTTTAAATACAGTATCTTACATGAATTTCACGTAAATTGTTCACGATGAACACTCCACTATTTATTACTGAATAACTCATCTAAAGCAGATTGAATTGCCTTATCAATATGCTCCAGCTCGGACGCTGATAGCCTACCAAACTCATAGTTAACATTACGGCCTTTGACTTTCTTTCTTGCATGTCTATTCTTATCATCAAACTCTACTAAGCTCGTCACGCTAATAGTAGGCGCCGACTTTTTAGGTGGAATAATGAGGTGGAGTAATGCATCAATAATTTCTTTTATATCACTATCAGGGGAGCTCTCTACAGTAGATAAAAGTTCAGTTCTATCTTTACGAGAAGATAACGCCTTCTCAACTTTAGTCAGTACTGCGTAATCTTTAACGGTGAGATCATTAATATCATTAAAAAGATGGTATAGATCTCTGCCAATCGAAGCAGCTTGCATTGCGCGAGTCACCTTCGTTCTTGATATACCAAGCGCGTTAGCAATCTCTTCCTGACTTTTTAGGCCTGCGTCTTTGTAAAGCTCGCAACGTTTACCAATCTCATAAAGGTTATGTTCTTTCGCTGACTGCAACGATTTAGCTAATGCTTTAGCATCGCTTTGTGAAATATTGCCTTGAGCAAGTAATACCGTGAAATACTTAATGCCGCCTTTCTTAAGCAGAAAATACGCACGACGACGAGAACCATCGAGAATGTTAATTATATTTTCTACGCGGCAGCCAATCGCAGGGTAGAACTGTTGAAAGTCTAACGTTGATAAGTCAGACAAGTTATTCTGATTGAGTAAATCTTGATATCGCCCATTCACTTGAAAATCAACGTAAGTTTCATTTTTCACTTGCTCGTAAGAAAGCTTAACCTCAACAAAAGTTTCTTTCTTACCTGATTCCAAAATCCATTCAACTTCATTTGATGCAGTCTCAATACCAAATGTATTGGCCAGATATTCGTGCAAACCAGTACCAGTAATTTCTAGATCACGACGCAGCTGTTCAGGAAGCGATTCTAAGTTTGCTCTCGCAAGGTTTTGTTTTGATTCATATGCACCAGGCTGATTATCCGTTAAACCCATTACTGCTTTTTTCTTAGCCATTAGTTGGCACCCCATACATTATCGATATCACGGTAGATCTGACTTGCTACTTCAAACGCATTTGTACGAGCGTCGTTAAGTGTCTTTTTCGTTTTTGGATATTCACTTGCTGCTAGGTCAAAAACAGTATTCATCATAGAAGTACACAGCTGCACTGCTTCCGAATGTTTAAATTGAGTAGGGTAAAGCCATTCTCCAAACGAACGATTGAGCTGGTTCATCAATGAAGTGTTAGAGATAGTCTGACGGTAGTTTGTCACCATTAAGCGTATGAAGTCGTATCCTGGATGGTCATATTGTTCTAGCAGCGCCCAAACTTCTGGTAAGTTCGCAAAATAGTTACAGGTCGCGTCGATATCATTTTCATTTGCGGCCAATGGAAAAATAATACTGGTTGCAGCAAAATAACCGTTATAAGTCATGAAAGAGAGGGAAGGGGGCGTATCAAGGATAATAATGTCGAACTCATCCTCTACAGCATCTACGATACTTTTAACTAATCCATAAGGGTTGTCTAATTCGCTGTGTACACGGTGGAACCAGCCTTCTAAAGAGCGATCAGATTGTAGTGCTGGGAGTATTCTTAAATTCGGTATCGTCGTTTTGAGGAAGGCTCCTTTTACCAGCCCTTCAAAGGTTTCACCCTCATCAAGTTCGTAGTTACCTCGAACGATATCACCAACACTAAATTCACCATCGCGTTGCGCATTGGCTGCATAGTACATGCTTAATGTTGACTGACCATCCAGGTCAATCAAACCAATTCTTAACTTTTCAGGAAATTCAGCACTTAGGCAAGAAGCGACTGTTGCAGCTGAGACAGTTTTACCAACTCCACCTTTTTGGTTTTGGAACATAAGTACATGACATTTTTGATTAGGCTTGCGTTTGAAGTGTTCGTGCTTTTTGAGATTATCAGGAAGCTGGCTTTCAAAGTCATACAATTCTGAAATACTCATTGACCACAACATACCTTCACGATCTTTTACATTAAATCCTAGACTTTTTACATAGTTGTCTAGGGTTACTTTGTTAATTGCAAGATAATCAGAAGCTTCCTGGCGAGTATATAAGCGTTCTTCTTTTGGATAAAAGTCATTTCTTTTTTTGATGTAAAGATCCGCACGTTCTTTGAGTTTGTCTATCTCAACTTTAGTTTTACTCATTTACCGCCCCTAATAAACTAAAAAATAATTTACACAATATACTAATATTTAATATAAAAGGAAATAATTAATATAGTGAATTACGTCTATGGGTTCTGTCGCAAAGTTAGGGCACAGTAGCCAGCCGAAGGCTGGATCCAGATATATCTACCTGAAATAGAAAACTGTGGCCTAGAGCCTCATTTTTAGCCCTTTATGCTCGCTAATTTAGCGGGCATTCTTATTTTATATCAGTACAAATCGCCATTATTGTATTGACTACATCCTATGAGTAACAAACCTAGAAAAAAGAAGAAGAAACCAACAAAGAAATGTTGTTCAGCTCAGGCTTCATCTGCTTTTGACAGCTATGAGCAATATGAAGCCACTATGGATAATGTCACTCAGTTGTTAAATGCCCAATATGATATTGACCATCCAAAAGATCATGACGAAGAAATTGCATTAATTTGTCAATATCTTATTGATAAGTTTGTGACGCTTCGGCTACCGCATTCAAATTACATGAAGTATTAATCTCGCTTGCACATATTGCAGAGATGGTGCAACGCCTTACTAATAGCTGATATACACGTTCCTAGAGCCACCAAACTCATCTTTATTGGGAAATAATATCTCACGTATTGTAGTGATAGCATCACCACCAATCAAATAGAGTCCATAGAAAAAATGCTCGCTTGCGGTACCAGCAAAGTGGGCAGTAAGCACTACGAATGTAAAAACCTTGCTTGTGAGCACCACAAAGTCATCTATAACTCTTGTAAGAGTAAGGCTTGTAGTTCTTGTGGAGTAATGCTGACAGAAAAATGGATAGCGAAGCAGCTATCCATCTTGCCAAAATGTGAATATTAACACATGACCTTAACGATGCCCGATAAGTTATGGCCCATATTTCGACTTAATCCTTGGTTAATCAATCTGTTATACCGCTGTGCGGTATCAGCATTCTTGAGTTTTGCAAAGAAACGGGGAATAGAGATTGGCCTATTCTGTGTAGTCCATACATTTGGTCGTCAACTTAATTGGAATGTCCATTTTCATCTATCAGTCACGCGTGGAGGCATAAATCACAAAACTAAGCGATGGGGAAATATCTACTTTAATGCCGCGATGGTAGAGCAGCATTGGAAGCAGTAAATGGTCTCGTTCCTACGGGACCACTATCATAAATTGAATACTAAACATGATAACTATCAACATATTAGATACTTTCATGGATGGAGTCAGTTTCTCTCTAGTCAATACAATCGAAAGTGGCGCATTCACTTGGCCAAAAAGACAAAAGATGTTGGTCCTTAGTCAGATAGAGATGATCGATCGGTTAGTCTCGCATATCCCTGCAGAAAAGAATTATAGAGCCATCAGGTATTACAGTTTTCTGTCAAACAGAAAACGGGGAGAAGCTTTACCGTTGGTTTATGAGTTACTGGATCAAGAAGAGCTGGTAGAGCAAAAACCATTGAATTATGCGCAAATGATGTATCACCAGATACGTATAGATTCGTACAAATGTATTCTGGGGTTCTACGCCGGAACCGCCGAAATTTCCGTTACCCCAGTTTCAGCCCAGCAACAAGTGCATCCAGGTCCATGATTTCATTGCTACTGTGAAAGGTGTAATGCCCGTTCAACAAAATGTGCTGCCAGGCCACCGGGGATATCCGGGTCAGCGCTTCAATACCTTTAGCGTTGCCTTCCGCTTCCAGACGCTCCAGTAATCGCGACAGGATCGCAGAGTTGTAGTAAACGATCGCGTTGGAGATCAACCGCCCGCACTGGTTACTGATTTCCGTTTCAAGGTCATTTTTCCCGCTCAACTCTTTCTTTCCGCCGACTTTGGATACTGCGGCGCGTAGCTGGTGATAAGATTCAATCCGGTTCTGGGAGCGCCGGATATTGCGCTCCAGTTGCGGATCACGCAGATACTTCAGTGTGTAAATGCTGCGAAGCAGCCGGTCATATTCAAATATCGCCTGTCTTGTCGGGTTGGTTGTTGTGTACGTACATAGCTTGCGCATCAGCGTTCCCTGCGTCATCTCCTTCAGTCCCAACGTAGCGACAATACGATCGAGATTGTTTTTTTCTCGGATGATAAGATCCTGATTAATCTGCCCAACTGGCTGAATCAGACATTTTTTATAGGCCGATGGCTCCCTGGTACAATACAGCTCCTTCAACTGCTTGTTCAGGTCGGTGAAATGAGGTTCAAAGCGAAGCCCAAACCAGTGCAGGATCGCAAAGTTGGCTTTATTGATGCTGTGCATGTCTCCGGTAATGGCTGTGGGTTTCACTTCTGAGGTGTTACGGTACCAGATATCAAAGACATGGTGGCCTTCATACTCGTTTGTGCCTATCAGATAACCGTTGATCGGGATGTGGTTACACAGCAGCGTGTAGGCTACCATGCCTTTACCGCGTCCAAAATATTTACGTGAATGTCTGGCCTTTACCGTTGGCCGCTCAACGCCAAATTTTTGCCCGTCAACGGCACCATAAAGGGTCTCCGGATCAAACGAATAGAGCGGGAAAACCGGCAGGGCTTCTATGGCATCGGTGATGCAGTTATTGGCTGTGAGAAGTGACGCCAGACGAAGGTACTGTTCGTACGTGGTTTCCAGCACATGGAGTGGAATATCGCTGGTTCGTGCCATCACATTATGGCCATGGTTCATTGCCTGAGCAACGATGACCGCCATCAGACTATCTGCGTCGGCATATTTTTTTGCATATCGGGGCTGCAGCGGTTTCATCGCCGGGAGGAACCGGCACTGCTCGTTAACAAAGCGGAAGATGTCAGTTATATCGCAGAACGGTAGCTGCTCATAAAAACGCTTCTTCTGTGCCTTATGACGACTGACCACCGATTTATGCCAGGTCAGTTTTTGCGTTTCTTTATCGTATTCCAGATGCTTCAGCTTCCCCTGCTTTAGTTCGCGATTGAACGCTTTCCACTGTCGGTGCAGCTCGGACTCCAGCGCTTTGAGCTGCGTTTTTATCGGTTTCTGTAGAAAGGGAATTTTCATGTCAGCCAGCACCGCGGCTTGTTCCTCTGCTGATACCAACTCATCAGAAAGATGGCGGTGCCTGAGGCTGTCATTGAGGTGGAACTCTCCCGACTGAAAGCGCTTTCTTATCTGCCGATAGAGCCAGAACTCATAGCGTCCGGCATTCAGCCCTGTGGGCTCACCATCCTCGTCAAACACAAGCAGGTACGGCCGCAGCCGTTCCGGTAACGTTTCTGGTGGACATTCCGCCAGTGGCCGCTGCGAAAGCGTCATCTTTTTGCTGAACACCATTTTTAGCCAGCTCAGGGCTTCGGCCCACGGGCTGTCCTGGACTACGCTGGCAAGATCGAGGGACAGATATAATGGTCGCAAATGACGTCGGATTAATGCCGTCATACAGTCTACAACTTGCCATTGTAGCGCCAGCCTACTGACGGGTTTCACGCTCATGCGCTGTGCGGTGGTTTTCAGTGTCTCCCGCGGCATGATTTTCCAGGCACGGCGGCGGACTTCACCAAAGGTCGTGGGGTCAGGAACGCTGTCATCAACATAAAGCGACAGCAGCCGCCCGATTTTGGATGTTTCACGTCGGTGTTTTTCCTGCACGTCAGCCATAAGCTGCTTAGCCACGCGGCGGCTCTCATCCTCAAGCTGTTTCATATGGAAAAACATCGCATCCACCAGATTATCGCTGAACTGGCGATAACGAATCCAGGCATAGCACAGCAGGTAAAGGCGGGTCTGCCCGGGCTTCAGTTTGCGAAGATCGTAAACGGTATAGAAATTTGCCAGGCTGGCATAGTACAGCAGGTTTTGCTGAGAAATATTCAGCTCCGGTAAGACGTCACAGGCTTTGCGGTGCAGTGGCTCCAGGATGGTCCTTTTTTCCCGTTCGTGGACCATCTGGCGCCAGCCAAAGTCACGCGCATCCTGCCTGAGGACAGCGAGCCGGGAGAGCGTATCATCACGCTCAATCAGCTTATCCAGCCCGGTAATTGTCGTGTCATCAAGCCGCTCCGCCAGAATACGTCCCAGCCGCTGCCTTTCATCAGAAAGAATCCGGCTCACCAGCTCCTGGAGCGTGGTGTAACCGGGTCGGATGATTTTATGTTCGTTGAGCCATATGATCAGCTCCGTGGCGACAAAACCGGGGGTTACATCACGGCGAACAATATTGACGGCCTGATATTCGAGTTGTGAAGACAGTGCAGATGACCAGGGCCGGTAACCGTACAGTACGCAAATTTTTTCCCGCTGAGCATAGCGTTCATGCTTAGTGGGAGATAGGTCCGGAAGTGACTCCCCGTGAAAATAACGGTTCAGGACAAAATTGCAGTCATCCTTAACATCATCCCACCCGAAGCGGAAAAACAGGTGTTTGGCTTTAAAGTAAGCGATCTGAAGGATGCAATAAATTTGAGCATGAAGCCCCGGACGACTGCAGGCCTGCGCCAGCTCAGATTCATCCAGAGCAAGATATTCCAGCCGCTGTGTATCATCGAAGTCAGGGAGACCATACAGCGCTTCCTGCTCGGCATTATTTAAAACGGCCAGTCGTTCACTTTTGCCTGTTACTTTGCCACGCGTTGTCATCCTGACCCCGAAGATAATGTCCGTAAGAGGATCGCTCAGCGGACGGTAAAAATTTAAATTTGCGCTTCAGAGAAAATCACTGCTGACGTTGTCTCATATCACTGGTACGGTATCAATCTCTTTCATGGCCCCTTATACGTACATATTTATGACAGAAATACGCATTGGCTATGCCCGATGTTCAACTGACCGCCAGGATCTGGCCGCACAGCAGGAAGCTCTGGTTAGCCTGGGCGTTCCCCCGATCGGATTTACACCGACAGAGGACTGACAGGGTCAAACCGGCAGAGACCCGGGCTGGATCAGGCGCTGGCCGCGGTGCGCTGTGGTGACCCCCTGGTTGTACCGAAACTTGACCGTCTGGCGCGCTCGGTACCTGATGCGCGTGAAATTGCGGATGCATTACAGGCCAGGGGCGTGAAGCTGGCGCTGGGAGCCAGCCTCTACGATCCGGAAGACCCGATGGGGAAAATGTTTTTTAACGTGCTGGCGACGTTTGCTGAGTTCGAGGGCGATCTGATACGCCTGCGTACCCGTGAAGGCATGGCGATTGCGCGGGCTAAAGGGAAACTGCGGGGGAAGCAACCCAAACTGTCTGAGAAACAGCAGAAAGAGCTGTGCCGGATGCATGAAACCGGGCAGTACTCGATTAGCGATCTGGCAGAGTTATTTTCAGTTTCGCGGCCAACGGTCTACCGGACACTTTCACGTAATCATAAGGAGTGAATATGCGGATCCCGGAACAGGTTATCCTGTCTGCCCTGCAAAAAGGCGCGTGTATCAAAACTTTTTATCGGGCATCGCCCGGGCTGGCTGGTTCAACGGCTCGTCGAATCCCTGACGGATATGTACTGGAATCGCCAGGCGAGAGAAATGAGGTCATTCTGAGCCATACCGATTTTCAGCCTGTAGAAAATGGCTTGCAGAAAGAGAAACCTGGGAGCAAACCGTGGAAAGTATATTTTTACGGACCATCATTGAGGAAAGGCTCAGAGAAAAATAAGTAATCAGTATATACGTATACTTCGTAGTGTATGGTAACAACAGAACTGGAAGGCGGCAGGATTTTCAATTTGTAGCCTTCAGGCTGCTTACAATTCTAAACAAATCGTCACTAAAGCGAGATTTTAACTTTACTCGACTAATTGAATGACTATAATGAGCACAAATTCAGACAGGAGGAATATGTTGGACAGTCACCCTTACTTAAACATCAAGGCAAGCTGACGCTATTTTTTCTGCGCTGCTTGCCAACCGGCGGGCAGCAATCTCCTCATCCAGACGATTGCATCCCATAAAAAATAACGCAGCATGGCTGCGAGGATAATCGTCATGTTCATGTTTAAAAATACATTATTTCCTCCACCGTCAACACGACGTTAATCGCCTTCCCGGCGACAATTTGTCGTGTGCTTAATAAAGCACGTAGTTAATTCTTCCAGCAAAAATGGAGGAAGCTATGTTGATGTTTCCTTATATCGCAAATTTACTCGCCGCGATGCTGTTGGGTGCGCTGATTGGCGCTGAAAGACAGTGGCGTCAGCGTATGGCCGGCCTGCGCACCAATGCGCTGGTCGCCACCGGCGCGGCGGTTTTTATTCTGAGTTCCATTTCAACATCGCCGGACAGTCCCGGACGTATTGCCGCGCAGGTAGTTTCCGGAATTGGTTTTCTCGGCGCCGGCGTCATCATGCGGGAAGGCATGAACGTGCGCGGCCTGAATACCGCGGCAACGCTGTGGTGCTCTGCGCCAATATTCTACTGCGCGAAGCGGCGCAGAGAATTAATCAGATCCCCGGCGCGACAGAAGAAGAGAAATGCTACGTTCTGAATATTGTCTGTCAAAGCGAATATGAAAACGCGATTCGTCAGCTATTGCTTAATATCAGTAAAGAGATGACGCTCAGCCTTCAGGGACTGGTGTCGGCAGCAGCAAAAGAACAAGGGCATAAAGAAATCCGCATCGAACTGGTGGGGAATACCGACTGCCGCAAAGCGCGAGATCTCATTATGTCAAGAATTGGCGGGGACGAAAACAGTGTGTCGAGGGGAGTTAACCTCGCGGCTATTCTACTCTGACAATCATTTGTCTAAGGAGGGAATGATGGATATTCCCAGACAATTAAAGTAATAAGCTTTTAATAACGTAAAAATGAATTATGCATAAGTCATTTATGCAGGGATAGCGACGTCTTAATTTTGAGGATTAATCATGACTGACATGAAAATAGAAAACCGGAAAATAAACCGGTCTGCGTCAGAAAATGATAAGCAGCATAAAAAAAGCTTCGCCATTGAAACCGAGGCATTTAACAGCCCGGATCATACGCTGGCGCGGTTAAACAGCAGTCGCCACGGGCTCACCACCGAAGATGCCCTTGAACGACTGGATGAATATGGCCGCAATGAAGTGGCGCATGAGCAGGCGCCACCAGTGTTGATCCAGCTTTTGCAGGCATTCAATAACCCGTTTATCTATGTCCTGATGGCGCTGGCCGCCGTCAGCTTCGTGACCGATTACTGGCTACCGCTGCGTAACGGCGAAGAGACCGATCTGACCGGGATCATCATTATCGTCACGATGGTCAGCCTGAGCGGGTTATTGCGTTTCTGGCAGGAGTTTCGCACCAACAAAGCGGCGCAGGCGCTGAAATCCATGGTCCGCACCACGGCGACGGTGCTGCGTCGCGGTCCCGGGAATATGGGGCCGGTGCAGGAGGAAATTGCCATTGAGGAGCTGGTGCCCGGGGATATCATCTTCCTGGCGGCGGGGGATCTGGTTCCGGCAGACGTCCGCCTGCTGGAGTCCCGGGACCTGTTTGTCAGCCAGTCGATACTCAGCGGCGAGTCGCTGCCGGTTGAGAAGTATGACGTTCTGGCCAGCGTTTCCGGTAAAGGATGCGACAGGCTTCCCGAGCCGAACAAAGATAAAAGCCTGCTGGAGATGGGCAATATCTGTCTGATGGGCACTAACGTGACCAGCGGCAGGGCGCAGGCGGTGGTGGTGGCCACAGGAAACCGTACCTGGTTTGGTTCGCTGGCGAAATCCATCGTCGGCACGCGTACCCAGACGGCGTTCGACCGCGGGGTAAACAGCGTCAGCTGGCTGCTGATCCGCTTTATGCTGGTGATGGTACCGATTGTGCTGCTGATTAACGGCTTCAGCAAAGGTGACTGGGTTGAGGCCTCGCTTTTTGCCCTGGCGGTAGCGGTTGGCCTGACGCCGGAAATGCTGCCAATGATCGTCAGCTCCAACCTGGCGAAAGGTGCTATCGCCATGTCGCGGCGCAAAGTGATCGTCAAGCGGCTGAACGCCATCCAGAACTTTGGCGCTATGGACGTGCTGTGTACCGATAAAACCGGCACGCTGACTCAGGACAATATCATCCTTGAGCATCACCTTGATGTCAGCGGTCATGAGAGCGACCGGGTGCTGACGCTGGCCTGGCTTAACAGCAGCAGCCAGAGCGGGGCGCGCAACCTGATGGACCGGGCGGTGCTGCGCTTTGGCGAGGGGCGGATTGCGCCAGCGACCAAAGAGCGTTTTGTCAAACTTGATGAACTGCCGTTTGATTTTGTCCGCCGTCGAGTCTCGGTGTCGGTGGAAGATGTCCGCCACGGTGACAAAAGCCTGATCTGCAAAGGCGCGGTCGAAGAGATGCTGATGGTCGCCACGCATCTTCGTGAAGGCGATAACGTTGTGGCGCTGGATGAAACCCGACGCGATCTGCTGTTAGCCAAAACGAAGGACTATAACGCCCAGGGCTTCCGCGTGCTGCTGGTCGCAACCCGCAAGCTGGATGACTCCGCGCTGACCACGCCGCTGTGCACCGCCGATGAGCAGGGACTGACGGTTGAAGGGATGCTGACTTTCCTCGATCCGCCGAAAGAGAGCGCGGGAAAAGCCATTACCGCGCTGCGCGATAACGGCGTGGCGGTGAAAGTGCTGACCGGCGATAACCCGGTGGTTACGGCGCGTATTTGCCTGGAAGTGGGCATCGATGCCCACGGTATTCTGACCGGCGCCCAGATTGAAGCGATGACTGATCGCGAACTGGAGCGAGAAGTGGAAACGCGCTCGGTATTCGCGAAGCTGACGCCGCTGCAGAAGTCGCGCATCCTGAAAACGCTGCAGAAAAATGGCCACACCGTCGGCTTTCTCGGCGACGGCATCAACGATGCGCCAGCCCTGCGCGATGCGGACGTCGGCATTTCGGTCGACAGCGCGGCGGATATCGCCAAAGAGGCATCGGATATCATTCTGCTGGAAAAGGATCTGATGGTGCTGGAAGAAGGGGTGATCAAAGGACGTGAGACGTTCGGCAATATCATTAAGTACCTGAATATGACCGCCAGTTCTAACTTCGGCAACGTCTTCTCGGTACTGGTGGCCAGCGCGTTTATTCCGTTCCTGCCGATGCTGGCGATTCATCTGCTGATTCAGAACCTGATGTACGATCTCTCCCAGCTTTCGCTGCCGTGGGACAAAATGGACAAAGAGTTTCTGCGCAAGCCGCGCAAGTGGGATGCGAAGAATATCGGCCGTTTTATGCTGTGGATTGGCCCGACGTCGTCCATTTTTGATATCACCACCTTCGCGCTGATGTGGTACGTTTTTGCTGCAAATAACGTTGAGGCCCAGGCGCTGTTCCAGTCCGGGTGGTTTATTGAAGGACTGCTGTCGCAAACGCTGGTCGTGCATATGCTGAGAACGCAGAAAATTCCTTTTATCCAGAGTCGGGCGACGTTGCCGGTGCTGCTCACCACCGCGGTGATTATGGCGATGGGGATCTACATTCCGTTCTCGCCGCTGGGGGCGATGGTCGGGCTGGAGCCGCTGCCGCTGAGCTACTTCCCGTGGCTGGTCGCGACGCTGCTCAGCTACTGCCTGGTCGCGCAGGGTATGAAGCGTTTCTATATCAAACGTTTCGGTCAGTGGTTCTGATGATGAGGAGGCGCAGAGATGAATCGTTCTCCGGACACCCTCATCGCGCTGATATTTTTCCTGATTGGTCTGCTGGTGCTGCTGCTGGCAATCTGGCAAATCCTGTTCTGAAAGGGGGCGCGATGCGCAGAGGATCGCTGGATAACGTCTTTATTCAGGTGGCGATTATTGCGGCCATCATTATTCTGCTGACAATCTGGATTAGATAAGAGACTTTTTGTCTCGCCTGTTTGCCGGACTGCGGCTGACGTCTTGCCCGGCAAACCGTTCACGTACAGGAAATTGAAATTCTTTCAGCTCTGGAATGTGGTGGTTGAAATTAAACTATTGCTTGATTGGTACGCCATCGAGGCTCTGAAAGATCACTAAAAAAACACAGGCCGGAGTGGTCACATGTGCTTCGTGAAGATGGAAATAGGGCTGAAAGGGCATGAGTTAGTTGCTTTGAGAAAAGCAACTATGCGTGAAAAACGGCGACTTCATTACTGTCTTTAGGGAATATCGACCTAAAATCTGGCAAAACACTAAAAACAGTATAGAAAATACTCAAAAGTAACTTGTTTTAGTCGTCTAAATTATAAGAAAGACGGTTACTGATCGATTTTTCAGTATTGCTGTCAGAGTGGTTAGGAATGGAAATTCCTAACCGTGAACTTAATTATCATGCAGGAACACACTTATTTGAACCCACTTTGCTAGTGTCTAAAGTGGGTTTAGAAAAGTGTGCTTGTTCAACACCTAAAAAATAAGACGCTGAGAAGTGAAAGCGGTTCTTTGAGTGTAACGAAAAGGTTCGTTTTTACTTTGAAGTGTCAGTATAATATGCGCGGGTGCTCTTGGCTTATTTGCCAAGATGCCGAGGTAAATAAGACAAAGCCCCGAATGAACTATAAATTCAAACGAGGCTTATATCATGTTTCCTAACAAGACTGATCTTAGCCTCTATTTAGCTAAGAGGCAAGTTATATGCTACGAAAGACCGCTCTAATGGGTTTGATAGTTATCTGTATAACGATTCTATGTTTTACATGGATGGTTCGTGATTCGTTGTGCGAATTACAGATCAAAGATGGTAAAACGGTATTTCTAGTAACACTTGCTTATGAAGCGAAGTAGATGCTGGAGCGAGTAGGGGATTCCGAATCCTCTACTCGATTCAGATTGTGAGAGAGCAGGCCATAGAGCACCCATTCAAAATGACATTATGTGTGCATACATAACTTTATTTTGTTTTGTTACCCGAAATTCCCTGACTTGATGAACGTGGATGATCTCTTTCCACAGTAAGAGCACAAAGTAAACCATTCTAGCTCTTTAGTTTTTTGCCTTTGTTCTACAATCAAATGACCTTGATTGCAATCAGGACAACATACCGTTGTTTGTTTGCGAATCCAAACAGGCGTATTTTTCTGCACTATTCGACGTGTAATTTTAGAACGCATAGGAAAACCCCTATAACCAAATTACTTTACCAAATCGGTCTATTTCCCCGATCCGTCCGCGCAACCGAAACCGCTTTGATGCTGGATTATTTTTGAGCAATACAGCACCTTCACTTTGTAACGATTGCCACTGGATCATTGCTTGCCGAGTGAAATCTAAGTGCGCAGCCGTTTTATCCATAAATATTCATCTGATCCATTACGTTGTCACGTTATTGTTCTTATATATAACTATTCATTTCTTCATCAAACATATCAATGATCTTATCTATAGTAGTTTGCTTGTCACTTTTTTAAGTTCATTGATTGAAATCTAATTACCGCCACCTTTGCGAACACTAATTATCGCATCAGGCCAGAATGGAAGTATACGTTTCTTTGTTTCTTCTATAAGAACCATACCATTTTTAGGTAAGCCAACTGCTTATATATACAGTACTCTAAGATGTGGAAACAATTATTTTCATCTAAATGGTTAATAGTAATAGGGGTATGAAGTCCAACGGAACGGTTCTGTACGTTAAATGTTAAATGTTAAATGTTAAATCAATCAGTTAGAACAATATGACTTTTTAGTATACTCATAAAAAATAAATTATGGCTTCAATAAATTATGTAATAATACATTTTCCTACATATTTAGCATAGCTATTCTATAGAAGAATAATATTTAATAAGGATGTCTACATTAGATAACAAGGATTTATAATATGATTACTAATAAAAAATAACTAGATTCTCTTTGCTCAGCTCTCTTTTGCTTACCTCTCTTTTAAGCCATGCTTCAATCCCAACTCATGGTGATTTTACCGCAAAGCAAACCTGTGACGCTTTTCAATCATTTAGAAAGCAAAGCAATCCACAAAATGTTCAATTATCTGTTGGACAACGCTATGAAATAACAGCGATTAACAAAGAGGCTTTCGACTGGGTACAAATTAAAGTACCTGGCTCATCACCTCTCACTCGTTGGGTTAAAAGTAGCTGTGGCGAAAGCAATTTTCTAGGCCAAAACAAACCGACAACAAAACTATCTACCCCCAATAATAACAAAGGAAATGGAAGTTGTAGTACAGCAGGCAACTTTGATTCTTATGTATTAGCACTAACTTGGCAGCCAGGATTTTGTGAACATTTCTCTTATAAAGGGAAAAAGCCTGAATGTGATGCTATTAATAGTGGCAAATTAGCAAGTACCAACTTGACCCTTCATGGATTGTGGCCAAACAAAAAAAGTTGCGGTACAAACTATGGCTACTGTGATGATAGCAATAAATTAGATTTATCGCGTTCGACGATCAATAAAATAGCCCCGTGGATGCCAAACTTTTACTATCAAACCAAATTTGGTGAATATGAGTGGCGTAAGCACGGCACTTGCCAAACTCAAAGTGCAGATCAATATTTTATGACGGCAGTAGACCTTGTTAAGCAGGTGGATGCCTCAGAAATCGGTCAATATATCAAAAAGAACATTGGTCGTAATATCAAAGCAGATCAGTTTAAACAACTTCTGGTCGATAAAATGGGTAAAGAGGCAGTCAATCGTATTAAGGACCTGTCCGTAATACGTGTAATTTATTGTCACATCTTTTATTGTTCATCTATAGGGACTGGTCTTGGGTCTAAATCAGGCGGGCGCTCCGTCATATCAACATCATATCGTCCAAACCTTCTGATATGCTCTCTGATATAGGGGCTTAAGCAACTCACCAGTTCTTTGGTGATAACAATGCCTTCAGATGCCATTTCGTTTAAGATACCAGTCAAATCGGATACGTTATGTAACATAATTGAATTAGCGATTAAATTTGCGTATTTTATCTGCTTAGCTTGCTCGACCGGATCACCGCTTTTGATTATTTCACCGCCAAATGATATCCAGTCTTGGAAATTATTATAGGATTCGACTTTGGTGGTTTCTGCACGGATAGTATGCCTCAAATCTTCTTCAGAAATATATCGCAGCAAAAACAAAGTCCGCATAACCCGCCCTAATTCCCTGAAAGCCCGATACAACTTGTTTCGTCGGTTATGGCCGTTGAGCCTCCGTAACAACATTGACGATAAGACTTTACCCGCCTGAATGGAAAGAACTACTTGCATTAAATCCTGCCAGTGAGTTTCTATCAGTTCCCAGTTGATTGTTTTCTTAAATATTTTATCAATGTGTTCATATTTTGCATTTCCGTCAGGCCTGTAAAAAGCAACATCGTTCCAGGTACGCATACGGGGATAGAGTTTGATCCCTAATAAATATGCCAGACCAAATACAGGCTCGCTTTGCCCCTGAGTATCAGCATGTAATGTATCCGGCTGGTAAACGGATTGATTTAATATTAAGGCGTCAAGTATATATACCGCTTCCCACACACCGCAGGAAATAAAGTGACTAAATAACGCTATATATTCACCGGAAATATGGTGATAGGCGATACCGCCGAAGCCATCGTACCGAATATGCTGCTCTCCCAGCAGATTGTTTTTCCTCAGTTCTGTTTGGGTTCCGTCAGCAATGACCACATTGCTCTTCCCCCAAAACTCAGGGAGTTCAAATCTGGCGTATTCGCTTATGACTTTATTGGAAGCTGCTTCCAGTTTGGTAGCATTGATATGCTGAGTATTGACCCGCCTCAGAGTCTGACGATGAATGTTTTTAGGGGCGTGACGGGCGGTTTGGCTAGCTCCTAGGTTACACCCAAAGCCGAAAACGGTATACAGGTAGCTGCTGTGCGGATCGGACAATTTTGCATCTGTACCCGCAGGAGGGCTGAAACAGCGAGAATAGTTTGACCAGTGTTGTACATTTCTGAGAATATCGAGCAGGTTTCGCTCAGGCATCCGACCATAAACTTGGTCCTTAAATTCATCTAACCCTTTCGGTAATACAGAAACTTTCTGCCTTTTCAGATGAGGAGTGCCATCGCTATCTATGGTGAGCTCACTATTTTTGGGAAAACCTTTGTCAATTTTATTAGCAACAGTGGTTAATTGTTGTCGTAATGATTTTACAAACTCGCTGGCGGTATCCGGAAGACCTAGCTCCTGGCAGTAATCCGGCAACCTCTTAAGGCACTCGCTCCATGGCTCCAGTTGTTTTCGATGATCGGAATAAACACCTGAGTTTTCAACATATAAATCCCCACTTTGCAAAGCTTCTGCCAAATGTATAAACACGCACACTTCTAAGGAACGGCGATCATACAAAATGCCAAAATGAGTCTTTTTTTGAATGAGACTTACCCAACGTTGAGTCGTAAACTGAAGACCTATTTCGGGTGGCAATAGATCTTTTCTGGTATTTCGGTGCTTACGTATAAAATCCAATGCCCGTAGCAGCGTTACATCCTGAGTTGAAGAGCATATTTCGATAGAATCCAGTACTCTGAAAATCACAGCGCGATTGGATTTATGTACTGGCCATAAAAGGGGGAAATAGTTATTGTGGTGATAGGCCGTAACCATATTGAACCTGGTATCTATTGCTTCAACGCCACCTCGTGCTTCCAGTAATTCCCTAACTTTTTCCCCTAACACTTCGTTGGTTTCGACAATCTTAGCATGTTGAAGTACCTGACCGAAAACGGCAATTAGTTCTTCTTCCATTTCTCTGTGCTTGTCCTGCAAATTTTTGAGGTTTTCCTGTGCCGTATTATGAACCCGTTTCATTCTTCGCAGGAACATTTCTATTAGCTCATCACGGGTGTTTATTTGAGTCTGAAACAGCAAACAGAGCAATAATGTATAGCGTTTGGCTTCGTTGTGGATACCCCGCATATCATTAATTTCATAAGCCAGAGCTTCAGAGGCAAATTGGCGAATTTTTGTGTAAGCTACCTTTTTTAGAAATGGCTTTGTATCAAGTATCGCATCAAGCAGCACCAAGCGATTTTCCCATTTTCTGAAATTTCGTAGAGTCGCTGAACCTGGGCTTTTCTTCATTCTGGCAAAACTAGTAATTCGTTCGCCATTTTTCAGTTGCAGTAAAGCATCCAGTTTTTCCCGATGAAGCGCCGTCAGATTTTAGGTTATTTCCAGATATAATTTCTCATGTATCAGGTGACGTTCGTGACTGACCAATCTGTCTAACGTACTGAATGCAGGAAGCTCAATGCCGGAATTGACTAACGCTTCGATAGCAACATTAATTAAATCCGCAGGATCACTCATGGTAAGAGCAGCATTTCTAACACTAGTAATGACTAACTTTTTTCCTTTCTCCGTGAATGGCGAGCTTTCTAAAAATTTGCGGCAAGAAGAGCGGTATCTGTGAAGCATTTTGCCATCATGCTTTTCATCAGCCTTCCAAACAATTGATGTTAAATTTAACTGTTTTGAAATATGAAAGATAATTTGAACGGGTATTTTATTTAATGCGGGAAAATATCCCAATTGCCTGCGAGTTTTTAGCATAACAGCTATGATTAAATACCCGCGATCACTACGTGTATTTCGTCGCGCAAAACTCAGCTCTTTATCATCCAGAACATAATGATCGGACAGCTCTTTTTCACTTAGTTGCTTATAGAATCGTGGGGATGCAGTTCTGTCGATAGATGCCATAAATTTAAAGATTTTATGTCTGGTTAATAAATCATCATCATTGTGAAGCAATGATCATTTTCTACTTTCACAGATGAGCTGGCAGTAAGTTTGTCACTATAGCTCAACGCCTTGGCTTTGGTGGACATAGTATAATATACACATTATATTACACCTTTCAATGCACGTATCGACAAAAACCAGAGTGTCATTTAAACCTTCGTTTGATTGACACCTCAAAAAGCTTACTGGAAAACAAATGGCACAAAAAATTGATGTCCGGGGTGTAAAAGTATCTGTATTCTCAGACAAACAAGATGATTACATATCTTTATCTGACATTGCTAAGTACAAAGACGGGGATCGCAGCGATTACATCCTACAAAACTGGATGCGCAATCGAAGTACCATTGAGTTTATTGGCCTTTGGGAGCAATTGCATAACCCAGATTTTAATTCCATCGAATTCGATGGGTTTAAAAATGAGGCAGGTGCCAACAGCTTTTCTCTCACGCCAAAACGCTGGATCACAGCAACCAATGCGGTTGGGATAATATCAAAAGCTGGCAGATATGGTGGTACCTACGCTCATCAAGATATTGCTTTTGAGTTCGCTTCCTGGATTAGCGCAGAATTTAAGCTTTATCTACTAAAAGAGTTCCAACGACTCAAACAAGAAGAAAATGAACAAAAGAACCTTGAATGGAATGTTTCGCGCACTTTAGCCAAGGTCAACTACCACATACATACCGAATCGATAAAAACGAATATTATTCCTACCCTTGAACTTAACCCAAAAGCGAAAAACTTTGTTTACGCCAATGAAGCCGACATGTTGAACCTGGCTTTGTTTGGTAAAACAGCCAGTGATTGGCGTAAAGAAAATTCAGAACTAAAAGGCAACATAAGAGACTATGCTACGCTTGAGCAGCTTGTAGTGTTGTCCAATCTGGAAAGTTTCAATGCCGAACTTATTGAGCAAGGAATATCAACAAATGATAGGTTTCAAAAACTAAACAGTGTCGCAGTCAATCAAATGAAGATCCTGATTGAAAATAAATCCATCGATAAACTAAAGCAACTAAAGTAGGTGGATTATGCGTATTGGGTATGCCCGAATTTCGAAATCTGACGGAAGCCAAGTACTGGATCTACAACAGGATGCGTTACTTGCTGCAGGAGTTAGTCAAGAAAGCATATATAAGGATGAAATATCCGGAAAATCAGATAAGCGCCCAGGGCTAGACTCCTGCTTGAAAGCTCTTAGACCTGGAGATGTTTTAATCGTATGGAAACTTGACAGGCTTGGTCGCAGCTTAAAACACCTAGTGAATACAATAGACGATCTTGCAGATCGACAAATTGGATTTAAAGTCCTGACCGGACAAGGAGCAGAAATTGATACCACAACGGCCAGTGGTAAGTTGGTGTTTGGAATTTTTGCGGCACTAGCCGAATTTGAACGAGAGTTGATCAGCGAACGAACCAAAGCTGGACTTGCAGCTGCTAGAGCAAGAGGAAGAGAAGGTGGACGCTCTTTTAAGCTGACAAAATCACAAGTACGCTTAGCACAAGCTTCAATGAAAAGTAGAGATTGCAGCGTATCTGAACTATGCAAGGAGCTAGGGATTAGCAGGCAGGCATTGTATAAATATGTTGGCCCTGATGGGGAAATTAGAGAGCATGGAAAGCGGGTATTAGAATCCTAGGTCCAAGTTTGAACCATATCGGGGATGGGCAGAAATAACCAACTTAGAGAACACGGAAAACGAGTTTTAGCTGGTTAAGAATGGATAATTTATTTGTAGAAGACGGGGATGTGACAACAAATCACACGTATTACGTACAGACCCCTATTAGTCTATCGTGTACTAAAGGCAAGTACCTTAACGAGGTCCGTATTAATCTACCAGAACCTCTAGATATGACGGCATCTCTTGTATCTCAGATAGAAAAAGCGCCACGTACCAAATCATTTTACGGAAACTGTAAAAAAATCATTCATATTGAAGCCGCAGGTAAATAAACGGTTATTCTAATATGATGGAGATCAGAGCATCTGACTCTGATCTCCTCACTTAAAACTATAATCTAAGTCTAAGTTTTGTCTTTTTTCACTCTTTTTACTATCCATTCTCAATATGAAATTCCTAACCTTGAACAGTAGCCAGCCTTTGGCTGGAGCCAGATATCTCAACCTGAAATAGGAAACTGCAGCCTACAGCTTCACTTTTAGCCCCTAATGCTTAACAGACATTCTTATTTTATGTCAGTACAAATCACTA
>NZ_PYOG01000003.1 GCF_003026815.1 Photobacterium damselae
TACGTATTAAGTGCAGGATGTATGCCAACTTAGACAAAAATTTAACTCATTGAATAAAAAGGAATTTAATTTTAAATGTTTTTGAGAATATTTTTTCTGGGCAAGATCTTGCTCAGAGGCGGGCAAGAAGTTGCCCAGCGAGCAAGATCTTGCCCGATAAAAAACAATATTTAACAAAAACAAAACATTTAATTTAACACTAAACCATAAAAAAAGACCTCAGACCGAATGGAACACGATCTAAGGTCTTTTTCACTCAATAATATTAATGATCTTTATTTATCATCATCCAACTCAACTAATTTTGTTGAACCACCGTGAAACTTCTCACGCTTACGTTGAACAACCGCGAAGAAACCAGGAATTAAGAAGGTGCCAGCAAGAAGCACACACAATAAGCCACCGGTTAAGGAAATACCTAAAGAGTTCTGACTGATATGCCCAGCACCTGATGCAAAGATCAGTGGTAAAATACCTAGGATAAATGACCATGACGTCATATTTACCGCTCGGAATCGTAGCTTACCACCTCGAACAGCCGCTTTATCAATATCAAGGTTATTATCTTCACGCTCGTTTTTCGCAAACTCAACAATCAAAATGGCATTCTTTGCGGCAAGAGCAATCAAGAGAACTAAACCAATTTGAGCATATAAGTTCAATGGAATCCCCGTAATGGCTAAAGCTAAGAACGAACCTAACGTTGCAACTGGCACAACTAAGATAATAGCTAGTGGAATACTCCAACTTTCATACTGAGCAACCATAAATAGATAGATAAAGATCAGAGCCAAAGCAAACGCGTAAATCGCCTGATTGCCCGCTTGAACTTCTTGATATGCCATACCAGTCCATTCAAACTGATATCCTTGCGGTAAAACTTCGGCTGCAACACGTTCCATTGCCGCAATGGCATCACCACTTGAATAACCCGGAGCCGGCCCACCTTGAATCACGGCAGAACGGTACATGTTATAACGCCAAGCCACATCAGGTTCAAAGACTTGATCAATGGTCACCAAAGTACTCAGAGGGATCATATCACCTTGAGAAGAACGAACATGGAAACGTTCTAGTGCCGATAAGTCATTACGATAATCACTGTCGGCTTGTAGTGTTACCCTAAAGTTCTTGCCGTACATCGTAAAATCATTGATGTACATAGAACCAAGGTTACCCTGTAACGTCTGGAATATTTCAGTTAAAGGAATTCCTAGTTGTTTGGCTTTAACACGATCAATATCAACGTAAAAATGCGGAACGTTAGCGCGGAACGTACTGAATGTATATTGGATTTCAGGCTGTGCATTAGCCGCTTGAATCACATCTCCCATCACTTCGGCTAAATCGGTACGACTGCGGCCTAATGTATCTTCAAGAACAAACTCAAAACCTGAAGCCGCCCCCATACCAGGAACCGCAGGAGGTCCCATGGCAAAAACAATCGCTTCTGGTAATGTCATCGCAGCTTGTGCATTAATACGATTAGTAATTGCAAATGAAGAGTTATCTCCGGCCATATTATTACGCTCATCCCAAGGCTTTAGCTTGATGAACATAGATGCACCGTTAGATGCCGCAGCTCCCGTTAAGAATGCATAGCCATTAGCAATGGTCACCCCTTCAACCGCAGGTTCAGCCTCTACTATTTTACGCAGTTTGGCAGTTGTTTCTTCAGTACGCGACAAAGAAGCTGAATCGGGTAATTGAACGTTAACTAATAAGATACCTTTGTCTTCTTGAGGAACAAAAGCCGTCGACGTCGTTTTGGCATAAAAGCCCACCGCTGCAACCGCAATGACAAATATTGCAGCAAGCAATGTCGCTTTTCTAACTAAGAAACCTGCAATCGCACCGTATTTTAGCGTTATCTTATTCAACCCTTGATTAAAGACTTTGAACCAACGAGCTGTATTGTCTCCCCCTTGTTTTAAAACCAGAGAACACATAGCAGGTGATAAAGTTAAGGCGTTAATAGATGAAATAACAACAGAAATACAAATGGTTAATGCAAACTGGCGATACATGATACCAGTAATACCCGGCAACATAGCCACAGGTAAAAATACCGCAAGTAGTACCAGAGTTGAGGTAATGATAGGACCTGTTACCTCTTTCATCGCAATTAAGGTTGCTTGACGAGGGGTTAAGGTTGGATCTTTTGCCATATTGGTATCAACGTTCTCGATAACCAAGATAGCGTCATCAACCACAATACCAATGGCTAATATCAATCCAAATAAAGTCACTGTGTTTATCGTAAAGCCCGTTGCCAACATAATGGCAAAAGTACCAATAAGAGAAACAGGAATCGCAACGACTGGAATTAACGTTGCCCGCATACTACCTAAGAATAGATAGGTAACAGCAATAACCAATAAGATCGCTTCAATTAATGTCTTAACTACGCCTTTAATCGATTCAGCCACAAATAGCGTCGTATCGTAGCTGGTCTCATACTCCATTCCCTCAGGCATATTGACTTTAAGCTTAGATAGTAGCTCCATCACAGCCTGTCCACTTTCCAATGCGTTGGCATCAGATTGTAGTGACAGTGTCACGATAGAGGCAGGTTGTCCATTAAACAGACCATTACCATCATAGAACTTTTTACCTAACTCAACTCGTGCAACATCTTTTAGGTAAACAATAGAGCCATCAGGGTTTGCACGCACAACGACCTGTTCAAACTCCTGTGCTGATTCTAAGCGCCCTTTTGTTACTAAGTTAAATTGCACTTCTTGAGCATTATTATAAGGAGGTGCGCCAACCTTACCTGCAGCGACTTGAACGTTTTGTTCAGCTAATGCGTTTTTGATATCCGTTGTCGTCAGTTTTAGGTTAGCCATTTTTTCAGGATCTAACCAAACACGCATGGCATACTCACCACCACCGATAACATTAACTTCACTGATCCCTTTCACACGAGCTAGCTGATCTTTTACATTCAAATTAATGTAGTTAATCAAAAACTGATCATCATATTTGCCATCGGGTGAGAAGAAGTTAAGAACCATCAATAGATCAGGTGAGCGTTTTTTAACCGTCACCCCAACCATGCGAACTTCAGCAGGAAGCTTTGATTCTATTTGTGAAACTCGGTTTTGCACATTCACCTGAGCCATATCAGGATCAGTGCCAATATCAAAGGTAACATTGAGACTGTATGATCCGTCATTGGCACTTTTAGATGACATATAGATCATATTTTCTACGCCATTTACAGACGCTTCAATAGGATCGGCCACCGCTTCTTCTACAACTTCAGCACTCGCACCTGAATAGATAGCCGTTACACTCACTGAAGGTGGACTGATTTTTGGGTATTCAGCAACGGGCAGATTTAATAATGCGATCGCCCCTGCTAAAGTCAAAATGATGGAAATAACCAAGGCAAATTTAGGCCGTTGGATAAAAAAGCGACTTAACATATCCCGTCCTTATGCCTTTGGCGCTGAGTCTTCATTTTGTAATCGCACAGTCATACCATTACGAATACGCTGCAAACCAATGGTGATCACCTCCTCATCCGCTTTTAGGCCTTGAGAAATGATAACACCTTGATCTGTTTGGGAGCCCATTGTGACATTACGACGCTCAGCAACCTTGCCGTCTTTAAGAACCATAACAAAATCACCTTCTAGATCACTTTGCACTGCACTTCGAGGTATCACCATCACTTGTTGTGGCGTTTTCTCTCGTAAGAAGATCTGCACATGCTGACCTGGTAATAATTGCTGATTCGAGTTGGCAAATTGTGCTCGCATGGCAAGAGTACCTGTATTGAGATCTATACGGTTACCCACAAAATCAAGCGAACCAATCTCGGAATACTGCTGGCCGTTATTCAAGGTTAATACCACTTCAACTAAACCTTTATTATTGCCATTACCACTGCCATCGAGTTTGTCTAATCCCATATTTAGACGCTCTCGCTCACTGATGGTGAACGCGGCATGCATAGGGTCAAGACTCACCAAGGTTGTTAATACGCCAGATGATGGTGAAATAAGATCACCGATACTCACTTTGCTATCACTGACTCGTCCACTAAAAGGTGCAGTAATCGTGGTATGAGACAAATCAACCTTAGCAGCAGAATACATCGCTTGGGCTGATTCTAGTTGGGCTTGCGCATTCAGTTTTTCAGCCAGCAAACGATCGTACTCAGACTTACTGATATTGCCTTTTGGAAGTAGATCCTGTGCGCGAGCAAAATCCATATTTGAGCGTTGTACTTGTGCTTTAGCTTGAGAAATAGCAGCAGCGGCACTTTTAACTTGGGCTTCATAAGCTGCCGATTCGATACGAAATAGAGGCTGCCCTTTCTTAACCATCTGACCTTCTTCAAATAGGCGCTCTTTTAAATAGCCAGATACTTGAGCAGAAATAGCGACATCTTCAACCGCTTCTGTTCGACCAACATAGCTTTTACCTTGCTGATATTGGATAAGTTGAACCGACTGGGCTTGAGCAAGAGGTGCCATTGCAGGCTTTTGACCTGAAGCGGTCTCTCCACATCCAACCAATAAGGCAGAACCAATTAAGGTGGCTAACAAAAGTGGTTTTTTCATTGTTGTGACCATAGATTTCTCAGTATATAGAGCACTTGCTTAACCCAAGTAGCATTAAGCAAAAAAGTGCCATTAGTGATAATATCTACGGTACCAAGTTGGGGTTAATGAAAGCTGAATACAATCAGGGGATTAGTCACAATTTTAGAGGGAAAGTGTTGCAAAATATTTCAAATCAACAGAAATATATACTTAAGTAGAATCGATATGAGATTGTTATTAGATAATCTTAAACAAGCAAACATAAGTGATTGTTTATTAGTAAAATAATTTGAATACCAATGAAGAATAACCCAAAGAGCAAAATGTAAGCAATGAAACATTTTAAACGCTTTTTCAGAGCAAGTTAACAATAAAAAAGGCCAGTAAAATACTGACCTTTAGAATATTTTATGCCTAACTATTAAAACTTAATCTTTACAACATTCCACAGCGTGTTGTTGGTTATTAAGTTTATCGTGTAACCATACGCCAGACGCTTTCATCGCATATCCAAAAATGGCACCTACGACTAACGATGGAACCACCAATTTCCAATCACCAGCGGCAGCAAAAGTTGCACATGAACCGATAAAAGTTCCTGGGATATATGCCAGCCATGATTTTTTCGCTTGGATACACATAAAGAAAGCAACAATGGCTGTTACAAAGTAACCAACGATTTCCAGACTGACTAAACTTGAAAGCCAAATGATCACCATTGCCCAAAACACACCACTAAGCATGGTTAGCAAACTTAAGCCCAGTCCTTTTATCCCATCTTTAGGACAAGCAAAATAAGCCGTGCAGCCTAAAAATCCCCCCCAACTTAATAAGCCAAGAGAAACCGCTACCCAAGCCCAGACGCCAGATAAAATTCCTGTTGTTAATGCTATTGCAGCCAATACGCTCATGATATGTCCCAGCCTTAATATATACCGATTAGGCAAAGAGCGTAGTCTACCTAACCAATAACTCAGATGAAACGATCTTGATCACGCAAAATCCATTTCGGTTGCATTGCTTTCTTTATATTTAGGACTCAGATCACAATTGACCATCAATAAATTTACTTTTCGGTTTTAAAATACTTCTGCCAATTTTCAGATATTGTTTGATAATGTTCGATACAAAATGTTTGGCGATCTTTGACATCTAACTTATTGATCTCATCAAGTAAGTTAGGATATTGCTTAGGTTCAGCGCCATAAACCAAACATAAAGTTGAAAAATAACGTTGTAAATCAAAACTATGTTCATCAATGTATTCTGATGAGTCGTAATAATCAGGCTTATCATCTGACTCAAAAGCAAACATATCTGCCGCACTTATCGTAATATCTGCACCTTTTTTGACGTAATTGATTAGTACGATTGCAGCAAAATTATCAACCGCATCTTCTTCCTTACCTAAAATCGGAATGCCATTATCATCGATGTATGCATGACCAACTTCATGTAATAGCGTATGCAAAATGGTATCAACTGCCGCCTCTTTTGCCGACTTACCATACATTTTTTGGTAACGATTCTGAGCAAAATAATGAATCGCTTGCGTATAAAATGCGTAAGGTATGAAGATAGTATGCAAGTCAGGATCGTATAATGGTCCATCCTCCCCGCCATAATGTATGGTCAATGTTTGGGTAAATGGAAAATGCTCATTAGATAATTTCCCAACCAACTGATTCACTCGGCTTGCTTTTATTTCATCGTAAGCCGATTTTTGTGACTGGGTATTTGGAGACTGAAATGTATATTCAATCCCTCCTGCTGCTGAAGTGGTGCCAGATAACGTCGTACATATCAAAGCCGAAGCAAAACACAGTTTCTTAAACACTAGCCTATCTCTGTTCTTTCTTGTTATACCGAAAGAGTATACATATACCCAAGTGACTTTATGTCATAGCGAGAAGAAGTTTTGTCTGCAATTGTAATAATAGTAGCAAAACTGCTGTTTTCTTCATCGACAATAAGAACAGAGCGATTACAGTACATCAAGAATATGCTAGCTTATGAACCAATAAAATGGACTCACCCTTGGAGCACACACATGGGACCTTTAATGCTGGATGTATCAGGTTTTGAACTTGATGCAGAAGAACGCGAAATTATCCAACACCCGACCGTTGGCGGTATTATCTTTTTTGCTCGTAACTATCATGATCGTAAACAGCTACGAGCACTGGTAAAAGACATTCGTCAAACGGCAAAAAAACCACTACTTATTGCAGTTGATCAAGAAGGTGGTCGCGTTCAGCGTTTTAGAGATGAATTTACAGCTCTACCACCAGCACGTGCTTTTGCTCAATCACCTAACGGCTTAGATCTCGCAAAGCAAGGTGGTTGGTTAATGGCTGCGGAACTTTTAGCTATGGATATCGATCTTAGCTTAGCTCCTGTACTTGATTTAGGTTTTGATTGTAAAGCCATTGGTGATCGTGCCTTTTCTAACGATCCTGCTGAGATTGCTCTGTATGCGGGCGAATTTATTCAAGGAATGAAGCAAGCTGGCATGGCTGCAACAGGTAAACATTTCCCAGGTCATGGTGGCGTAATCGCCGATTCTCACTTAGAGACACCGTATGACTCAAGAGACAATATTAAACAACATGATATGCAAGTATTCCAAACATTGATCAATAAAGGTTTGCTTGATGCCATGATGCCAGCTCACGTTGTCTTTGATGCTTATGATTCACAGCCTGCCAGTGGCTCTGAATATTGGTTAAAGCAAGTGCTTCGCCAAGACCTAGGCTTTAATGGTGTTATCTTCTCAGATGATCTTAATATGAAAGGCGCGGATGTTTTAGGTAGTTATAGCGAACGTGCGGTGGCATCAATGAATGCGGGTTGTGACATGGTTATGTTATGTAATAACCGCCAAGGTGCAATTGAAGCATTAGATGGCCTACCACAAATTCAAGTACCAAGTCTTGAAGCTCTGCTTAAACGCCCTACTGGTGAATACAGCGATCTTGTGCAAACTCGTACTTGGATTGAAACCTCTCGCAATATTGCGCGTTTGACTCAAGAATGGCAAGAACGTCAGAGCTAATCGACCTATTTTACAGATAACAAAAAAGCGCCTTCCTTTTCGTTGGCGCTTTCATCTTTCTCTCTACTATCGACTTTCTACTGACTGCCGTTTTATTGTTAATTTGGCTTATAAACTGTCACGAGAATAGTCTACATCTTTAGTACACTTCTTCTCTTTTAAAATGATATATGCCGCACCAATAATAAAAGCAATAACCAGAATGGTTTTCATAACTGACCTTTATCTTCAATTGTAAACATTTGCCTAAAGCTAATGAAAAGCAGAAAATTTATTGAGCGATAAACTGTAAATCTACCAATCTAGAAGCAATTTTTAGACACGAATAAAGATACCTTATTTGTTTAAATATTGCACCATATAGTTTAGTTTATGTGCTTCTTCACGCAAAAAATTTATAAAAAAAGCGACCCTTATAATGAGTCGCTATGTATTACCAATTAAGTAGAATGTAAAGTTATAACCAACGTTCTTGAGTGGTAAAGCTTACTGAAAACCAAGCATTTCCAAGGTCATCTTTGAGTTTTTCCCAAATCTTTTGACGCACTAAATCTTGGCGTTTCATGCTCCACTGTTTATCGTCTTTGATCAGAATATTAACTTCTAAATCGTATTGACGCCCCGTTTTTGCAAGGTGATGAGTATAATCATCAAAATTATATGTTTCAGAAAGCTCTGCAATAACGGTATCAACGTGAGTTTGAACTTCATCTTGAGGTGCAACTAATAGCACTTCTTTTACGTTACGACGTAAGACACTAATGGGTAATACAGATGCTGCAATAGCAAGTGTTGAAACCAAAATTGGGTCAACATAACGGTTCCACTGTGAATGACCAAGAGAATCAAAAATCATCACAGCAACAAAACCAACGAGAATCGCGGCACTTAAAATACCATCAATCAACCACTCTTGAGAGTCTACTCGCACCAATTCTGAATCCACAGAACGCGCAGTATATGTCTCAAAAAAGTAGATACCAAAACATGAGACGGTTGATAGCACAGCATAGACGAGTGCATCTTCAATTACGATATCACGACCACCACTGGCAATGGTTTGCACACCACTAACAAAGGCAAACAAACAGGTGACAAGGATGAGCAAGCCATTGACGACATTAATCAGCGGCTCGATATGAGCATAACCAAATTGGAACTGCTCGTCGTCGGGTTTAGATACAAGATATGCAGTATAAAGGCTAAGACCTGTCATACCCATACTGAGGAACGAAAACATGCCGTCTAACAAAATGGCGTTGGATCCGACATACAATCCATAACCAATACCCAAACTCGCTACCCAAATGGTACCTAGCAGGGAAAGTTTCAGCGCTAAACGTTCTTTACTAATTTTACGGCTGTGTG
Source organism: Photobacterium damselae (assembly GCF_003026815.1). Taxonomy (GTDB): domain Bacteria; phylum Pseudomonadota; class Gammaproteobacteria; order Enterobacterales; family Vibrionaceae; genus Photobacterium; species Photobacterium damselae. The sequence goes on from NZ_PYOG01000003.1 coordinate 8,980, forward strand.
TTGCCATAAAATCCTCCTTATCGTTACTCAAAATAAAAACTAAAATTTGTGACTGCTAACATAAATTTTATGCTTCCCACCCATTTGCAAGAGGTCAAATTTTTGCTAGTTGTGCTCTTAGCTTACCATTAAAAATCGTTAAAAGAAAAAATTTACACTGTTTCTTTCATACCAACCGTCTACAAAAAAGATGACATATCGAATAAAAAACAATAAATATCAACAAATTAAAACGTTAAAATATAAAAAGCATTAATAATAACGATACTCAATAATTGAGGCAAAAACAGTGCCATAATCAGAAGGTTCAGCAGAAAAACTCTAATTGAAATGAATCTCTAACCGTTCAATTTCTGCATAAAATTCAACCAACTGTAAACGTGTAAGATCGTATTCAAATAAGGTCTTAGCGCAACTTTGATCAGCCAGCTCAGGTTTATCCCCTTGCTGACCATTCTGATACATACAGATTGCATTTTGTTTGCATGACCTGTTTCGACTATCAATTAATGAAGCCCATGTGTCGTTAAATTCTGAAATTGCTTGATTGAGTTGATTGATGTTCTTTGTGCTAAGTTGGTCTTTAAGCTGTGATATGTGAATTTGATGGCGGGTTATCATCGATGCAAAAGAACGATCATAATAATCAACCGAACCGCTGTCACAATACGATTCAGCAAATGCGTCTTGCGCTAAAATGGCTGTGATATCGGGTTCTTTTTCAGCGCAAGCACTAAGGCTAAGTACCAACACGCTAAATAAATAGATTTTCATAATCACCTCACCATCAGAGCGTTTAAACACAGTGCTTTGATATTAAGTATGAACAAGGAAACTCTATTTCGCTTATTTTACAGACATAAAAAAACCGAAAGCCCTATTTTGAACCTTCGGTTTTTAATGAACAGATCCAATTTACGATCAGTTAACCACTGTTGGTATACCCGTCTGTTGCTTTAACTCTTGTGCTAAACGCTGTTTTGCTGCGTTATCATCGCCAAGGCTCGCAATTAAAGAGTCATCGGCGGTTACAGGCTTAAATTCACCTAACTGCTCTTCATCTTTAGAAAGTGGTTGATGAACCTCAACGATAATTGAACCGTCTTTATCTACTGTGTGCTTTAACGGATCATTAATAATACGAACAGGAGTCCCTTTAGGTATTTGTGGGAACAACCATTCAATATCCCAAGGGTTCATTCGAATGCAACCAGAGCTTACACGCATACCAATACCAAAATCTTTATTGGTACTGTGGATCAAATACTCACCGTGGCCATAAGCTAAGCGCATTGCATAATCACCTAGCGGGTTATTTGGGCCAGCGGCAACAACGGGAGGTAGAGTCACCCCTTTAGCTGCGTACTCTTTACGAATGTTCGCCGTAGGTGTCCAAGTTGGATGACGAATTTTCTGACTGATCGATGTCGTCATACTTGGTGTTTCACGCCCTACACGGCCAATACCGATTGGGAACACATACACTTTAGATGGATCATCTTTCGGGAAATAGTAAAGACGAAGTTCCGCCAAATTAATTGTCACGCCATTATGCGGCACATTTGGCAAAATAACTTGGGTTGGAATTTCTAACAACGTTCCAGGTTGGGGTAAAAAAGGATCGACATCCTTATTCGCTGCCAATAACGCTAAAAAGCCAACATTAAACTTATTTGCGATATCAGACAGGCTCTCTCCTTTCTCAACTTCATAATATTCGATAGTACCAACGATATTGCTACCATCATCTGGTAACTTAAACTCAATCGCATTAACTGCACTTGAGAATAAGCACGTTAGTGAGAAAAGTAATGCACGATACACAACATCTACTCCTTCCTAGTCGTGATTGACTTATGTGTTTATACCCAAACCTAATTAAAAATATAGTGTTTAATCAAACTGATTTGGATATGGATATAATTAATCATATTACTTTATGTCTTATTATTGCGCCAGTGTAATCATTTGACTTGACAATGAACTAACTTGTGACTGTTATGCAACACTAAGCAAAGGTGATACCCACCGTTTCAAAACGTGCCATGGCGTTAAGATGATCAGAATGACCTACTTGGTAATAAGCTTTTGGCATACTCTTATCCAAACCTTTATTCACAAGTCGTTTATATTCTTCTCGAGTTACAATTACGTAATCTAATTGAGCATCCAGTAAATGTTGAATATTGGCGATGGTTGCTTGATCGTCTCGAACTAAGGCTTTTAATTGACCTATGATCACCGTCATTGGTAACCATAAATCACGACTCAACAATTTACGATCGCTGCATTGTTGCGCTTTAAGACTGTAGTTTGCCGTTGTAAATATGCCTAACCAATCTGGCTTACCATGACGAGTAACTAGATTATGCTTATAACAATAATACGCTTCACAATACTCTTTTAGATTATGGAAACGTTCGTTATACACTTCCAAATAAATATGTTGCAATTCTAGTTGCATATTAAATTGATTCACGTAATGAACTCTTATTCTTTTTTGAAATAAAAATAGGACTAACTCGGTCTATATGGAACAACGATGTCTGAATGAAGACGACACCGATTTACGATGATTATAAAGGATTAGTCTGTGATCAAAAAATCCCAATCTTGGATGATTTCAGAAAACGAAGTCACGCCTGAAACAATTTTTAAGCAACGCCGTGATATTTTGCTCAAACTCGGTATCACTGCCACAGCCTTACCCTTTGCTGCGCAATCAAAAGCTGGGTTACTGGATCTTTTTTCCTCCGATGAACCGAGTAAAACCGTTGATCATCGCCAAAACTTAGCGGGGGTTAGCTCTCCACTTTCAACATCTGATCTTTCGTTAACACCAGAGAGTAAAATACTTGAATACAATAATTTCTATGAATTTGGCGCAACAAAATCAGATCCAGCCCGTCTTGCTGCTAACTTCAAAACAGATCCATGGACAGTGGAAATTGATGGTTTAGTCAAAAACCCTATTAAGCTCCATCATGAAGATCTATTAAAGAAATTTACCATTGAAGAGCGTATTTATCGCATGCGTTGTGTAGAAGCATGGTCGATGAATATACCTTGGCTCGGATTTCAATTATCTGATCTATTAAAACTAGTTGAACCAACCTCTGAAGCAAAATATGTGGCCTTTCAAACATTGTATGATCCTAAAGAGATGCCAGGCCAAGCTTCTCGAAGTCTCGGCGGTGGTATCGATTATCCTTATGTAGAAGGTCTGCGTTTAGATGAGGCTATGAACCCATTAACCCTAATGTCGGTTGGTTTATACGGTAAAACACTCGCACCGCAAAATGGAGCCCCTATTCGCTTGGTCGTACCTTGGAAATATGGTTTTAAAAGCATTAAATCCATTGTGAGAATTACCTTAACCGATAAAGAACCGCCAACAACTTGGAATCGACTTGCCCCTCAAGAGTATGGTTTTTATGCCAATGTGAATCCTAATGTCGATCACCCTCGTTGGAGTCAAGCATCCGAGCGTTTTATTGGTCAAGGTAGTGTCTTTAGTAGCCGTCGCCAAAAAACGTTGATGTTTAATGGATACGAAGATCAAGTTGCCTATTTGTATAAAGGAATGGATTTAAGGAAAAACTATTAATGCGCATCACACCAAAGCAGATCACCATAATCAAGAGTATGGTTCATATCTTCTCTCTTATTTTTATGATTTATTTTATCTTGCTTACTCTGCAAGGGGGCTTTGGTGCAGATCCTGTAAAAGGTATGGAGCATTTTACCGGTAAAGCGGCGCTTAATATGTTGATCCTTACTTTACTTGTGTCGCCGCTAGCTAAGGGTTTTCGTCAAGGTTTATTGATGAAATTACGCCGAATGCTGGGGTTATACAGTTTTTTCTGGGCAACGCTGCATTTTGCCATCTATATTAGTCTGGATTTAGGTTTTGATTTTTCCCTATTGGGTGAAGAAATCTTCAAGCGTCCATACTTAACTATTGGGGCGGTTTGCTGGGTGATCTTACTACTATTAGCAGCAACATCATTTCAGAAAATACAGCGAAAAATGGGTAAAAAGTGGCAAACTTTGCACTATTGGGTCTATTTAGCTCTGATTCTGGCTCCAATTCATTATTACTGGTCGGTTAAATCGGGGCTTATCGAACCCAGCCTTTATCTTGTGGTCACCGTGCTTCTTTTAATATGGCGAAAAGATTTCTTTATGCGCTTACTTGGGAAGTTTTCGATTTCAGTGAAAAGTTGAGGTTATTATTGAAAAATAACGACATATTGACACACAAAGAATAAGACAAATTACAAATATCTGATACGATAACCCTATTCATATGCATGTTGAGGTTATAGTTTGTGATTAGCGATATTCTGGAACTCAGTATTGAGCAATTTATGCAAGATTGCTTACAACTGTGTGAACAGCAATACCCTACAATCCATAACCGAGGCATGCGAGAACAGCACATCGCCAAAGCGCTATTACGTCGAATTCAAAGTGGACTGCAGCAACGTGGTATAGAAGCTGAAATTAGCCAACCGTTAGAGCTGAAGTCTCTATTTAAAATCACGACGACCGACAGTGAACTTTGGTTAGTCGCTCATCATTTTCTCAGTGCTAACCTTGCCACTCGTAAAGCATTAATTGAAACCATTGATCTGGTTGTTCAGCAACCTAAAGAGCGAGTTTCAAGCTACCTTCTGATCATGGCCGATCATTGGTTTGATCGAACCAAAGCCAGTAAAGAGCTTCCAGCATGGTGGTTAGATGAACAACCTGAAGATTGGCAAGATTACCTTCATTCAGGAGTTCGCTTATTGCCAGCAGATGAGACTCTCTCACACCAGCTGAATCAAAATCATTACCCTCTGCTCGTAATGGATCGTCAACTGCATCACCCTTTGATACACATAAAACACCAAACGCATGTCAAACGTTACGTTGTCATGAGTGGTTTATATCAACTACGCTAGTTAATACCCAGACTTTCTCTTTATTGTTCTCGAATTAGCCGATATTATTCGGACACTTTACTATTCTTCTCACTTCAAGGACTGAAGTTATGACCTCGCACGCCAATAGTGCCACTCTCGCCCTTCGCGATGATTCTATCTATGCTTTGTTTTGGCGCTATAGTTTACCAACCATTGCAGCTATGTTGGTTACGGGTGTTTACGTCGCAATCGATGGCATGTTTATCGGTCACTTTATTGGTGAAGATGGATTGGCAGCCATTATTCTTGGTTACCCAATTGGCTCGATTTTGTATGCCCTTGGTGCTCTTATTGGTATGGGGGCATCTGCATTAGTCTCAATGAAATTAGGTGAAGGTAAACAAAAGCAAGCCCAACTTATTGTCGGTAACGCTTTTAGCCTCTCTCTTATTATTTCTCTTATTACCTGTATTTTAGGCATTAATTACGGCAAATATGCTTTGATCTGGCTTGGGGCTGAAGGCCATATCTTGCAAATGGCAACCGATTATCTGTTTTGGTATTTTGCGATGGGCGCTTTCGCAGTACTGTCGATGGCCTTCTCAGCACTATTACGCAACGATGGTCAGCCTAATCGCGTTACCTATATCATGATTTTGGGTGGTGTTTTAAATATCATCCTAGATTGGTTGTTTATTGTCGTGATCCCATGGGCGCTAACTGGTGCCGCTATTGCCACTATGTTATCTCAAGCGGTTACGGCTATTTTATGTCTTCAGCATTTTTTCTCCGACCGAACCCAACTAAAAATCACCTGGAATACGTTAAAACTTCGGGTAGCCATTGTTGTTCGTATTATTAAGTTAGGTACATCTAGCCTATTGATGTACATGTATTTATCTGTTGTATTAATGCTCCACAATAAAGCTTTTTTAACGGTAGGTAGTGCCCTTCATGTTGCAGCATATGGCGTCGTAACCTATGCCGAATCTTTCTTCTATTTAGTATTTGAAGGGATCGCTCTTGGTATTCAACCTATCACTAGCTTTAACTATGGCGCAGGCCAACAACAGCGAGTATTGCAAGCTCGTAATTTAGCCATTGCTATTACCATCGCCTTCTCTCTATTAGGTGTTGTTGTTCTCTATAGTTTTCCAGAAACTGCAGTATTTGTTTTTGCCGGTGATAACCCGACCCTATTACCAGAGGCTGTCCAAGGCATGCAGCTCTATTTTTGGGGGCTACCTTTTGAAGGACTGCTTTTGGTTGGTGCAACCTATTTCCAATCGATTAATCGAGTCAAGCAAGCTTCCATTCTTACAGGTGGTAAACTGATCTTTATAACGCTTTTTGTCATTCTTTTTGCCAAATTATGGGGTGTAACTGGTGTGTGGCTAGCACTTCCTGTGTGCAGTTTATTATTGGTTATCTGGATGGCTGGACAGATGATAAAAGAGCAAAAAAGTTATCAGAACGAAAACAAATGAGCTTGGTTTTATATCACATTATAGGTTGATAAATTTTGGGATAAATCACTAATGCAAACGATTTCTTTTGCAAAAAACTGGTGATTTAACCCATTTTTGACTCAAAGATAAGATTGTTTAAGATCGAGATCACAAATGAAAAGCAAGAAATGAAATAGTTATTTGCAATACTTTTTTGCTCTGTATTATCAACGCGAAATTCATCGTTCACGGTAATACTTCATGTTCAAAAAAACTTTACTTGCTGTATCGTTAGCTGCAACCTCTTCTTATGCTTTTGCGGTTGAAAATGTTGATCTATTAATTAAGAACGCTCAAGTTCTGACAATGGATAAAGACAAAACTGTGTTTGACCACGGTTTAGTTGCTATCAAAGGAAATAAGATCGTTGCCGTAACAGATGGCTCTGACATTAAAGAGTACCAATCAGCAAAAACTATCGATGCTGATGGCGATATCGTTATGCCAGGTCTGATTAATACCCATACTCACGTTTCTATGACGGTATTTCGTTCATTAGCTGATGATGTGCCTGATCGTCTGCACCGCTACATCTTCCCTCTTGAGAAAAAGCTAGTATCTCGTGATATGGTTCGCATCGGTGCGCAACTGGGTAATGTTGAGATGCTAAAAGGCGGCGTGACTACTTATGCTGACATGTACTACTTTGAAGATGAAGTAGCAAAAACCGTGGATCAAATTGGTATGCGTGCCGTTCTTGGTGAAACCATCATCAAGTTCCCAGTGGCAAGCGCGGCAACACCAGAAGATGGTATCAAGTACACGCTAAACTTTATTGAACAATATAAAGACCACCCTCGCATTACCCCTGCGTTTGCTCCTCATGGTCCTTATACCAATACCACTGAGATTTTGCAGAAGATCACTGAGCTATCGCTTAAACATGATGTGCCTGTGATGACTCACCTTGCTGAATCTGAGCGTGAAAACCAAGTGATTGCTGAGCGCTCTGGCGGCCTATCTCCAATCAAATACATGGAGTCTATTGGTGCATTAACGCCTAACTTTGTGGGTGCTCATGTTATTAATGCAAACGATGAAGACATTCAAATTCTGAAAAAGCACGATGTTGGTGTTGCGCATAATATGAGTGCGAACATTAAATCAGCTAAAGGCGTAGCCCCTGCGATGAAGATGTTTGATGAAGGCCTTCGTATTGGTCTAGGCACTGATGGTCCAATGTCGGGTAATACACTAAGCACTATCGATGAATTTAACCAAGTTGCTAAAGTTCACAAGTTGGTGAATAAAGATCGTGCAGCAATGCCACCGAAGAACGTGATTGAAATGGCGACCATTGGTGCGGCTCGTGCTCTTCATATGGAAGATAAAATCGGTTCTCTTGAAGTGGGTAAATTAGCTGATGTTATCGTAGTTGATACAAAAGCACCGAACATGGTTCCTGTCTACAATCCGTACTCTGCATTGGTTTACTCAGCGTATGCCACTAACGTTAAACACGCGATTGTTGACGGTAAACTGCTGATGGAAAACCGTGACGTATTAACCGTCGATGAAGAGAAGATCCGTATTGAAGCACAAAAATATGCAGACACTGTTCGTAAAACGGTCATTGAAAGCGGTGAAATCGTTCAGTAATGGTTGAATGATTTTATATTGAGGTTTGAAGGGAGGCATTGTGTCTCCCTTTTATTTTTATGGTGGTACTCTCCATCATGAGTGCATTAATCAACAGAGATGACACATAGACCTTCACTCATCGAACCTTGACCTTATTTGAGAATGGTTAGCTAATAGAATCCAAACTTATCTCCATGATGCATTCGTCATCACTAAGTCCAGTATTCCAACCTTGATAGAAGAAAATAGTGTGTTTAACGTCGATGAATTGTTGGAAATTTCTGCGAGTGTTAATTAGAAGGTCGTGCAGTTGGCGAAGCATTTAGTGGGAATATTAGCCCCTGTTTATGGGGGCTAGATTATATTTGGGCAGAAACAGATTAGGCTGTTTTCTCTACTAAGCCTGGATATTAGAAGAGGTAAAACTAACGTTCGGCATCGCCCTTTATAGTATTTCCAATATTTACTTATACAAGTTGGCGAGGGCTTGTCCAACACTTCGGATAAGTGTCGATTATGCGACACTTATCTTTATTTGTTAATCACTGATAGTAAATAACAAGTTATAATTGTAATTTTTAATAAAGCATCTTAATCTTGATGTTTATTTTATTATGCGGTTCTCCTTTCAACCATCATAGGTTCTTCTATTGAACCAATATGTTTAGTTAGAAAAGAAGCCAAAGAATCATGAGGTCTAATTCTTGGACCCATAATATCAATAACGTTAGCACTATTAATCTCAACATGAGCTTTGATATTAACAGCAGAAACACTTGATGAAACTTCCTTTAAGACCTTAACAAACTCAATAAAGAAATCCATTTCATTGTGGCCTCTAGAAATTTCTTTAATTTCAAATTTAGATAATTCATGTTTACAAGATTCTATACCTAAAAAATCCTCAGGACTTGTAGTAACTTTAGTTTTTACACTTAAATAATTATATAATTCTTCTTTAGTAAAAAGTTTTGTTAGCTTAAGGTTTTCATCAATACTGAAAAGATCTGTCGTTTTTATACAATCTAAATTAAGTCTTACACCACCTTTACGTCGTTGATACAATACCCAAGACATTAATTCTAGGGCAATAGTATTGTATTCATTATGTGCAATTTCAAATAACTCTTTTAGCTTCAACGATACTGATGTACCTGATGTTTGTCTAAAAATCTCAGCCCAAACTTGCTCTAAACTAGTACTATTAACTATATAGTTTTCAATCGCATATAGCGTTGTTTCGTAAATAGTTTCAGCTCTTACAACATCTACAGGTATTATATTATCAATATCTTTATCAATGAAAAATAATAACGGTTGAATAATACTTGTTTTATGTCCTATTTCTCTATAGTGATAAAGTACACTATCTTTTTTACCACATATATAGGTCTTTAATTCATAATCATCATCCAGCATATTTCTAATAGCTGTACCATAAAATGACTCATCTGTTTTTCCTTCAAAGAAGGCATGAACTACTTTTTTTGAAGGGTTAAAGTCAATAAGAAACAAATGATGCTCAATATTTTCATTACTTAATTCATTGTTTAAATAATCTAAGAAACTCATATTTAAATATAGAACTCCATCAATGATTTTGCCTTATTTTTCAACGTATTGTTATAAATAAATGGAGAATGTGTCACTGCAATTAATCCACTACAATTTGATGTTAATGCAATATCTTCAAGTAATCTTTTTTGCCAAGGAACAGATAAAGATAACTCCGGTTCATCAATAATAACAAGATAATCATCAAAGTCAGATAAGTACATATGAGCAAATAAAGAAACTATTTGTTTTTCACCTGATGATAACAACCCTAAGTCTATTTCATTTGGTGACTCACATAAAATGAATTCGCTATTTTCAAAATCTGGTACTAGTGGTAACCTAAATTCTTTATTATCAAACTCAAACTTTTTACCTTTTAGATAACTGTTTGTTAACTTGGCAAAAGTTCTAACTTTATCCTCTTTATTTAATTGATTTTTGTGTAAGTTCAATAATTGCTTAATCAAGTGTGCAGAAAGCATGTCAATGTCAGATGATAAACTTCCTTCATTAAGTGCATGGGCTGTTCTTCTTAAGTTAATCAAGTCATCACTAGAGAAAAACGATCCATCTCTTTCAATCTTTTCAAAAATAGCATCTAATTCAGAATCATTGAACTTATAAGTTGGAAGCGATTCCTCTTGCATATATTCTTTTCTTAAAATAACTCTCAAATAACCACTAGTTAAGGTTTCTAATGATGACCTAAACTCATTTTCTAATTCATTCATTTTTGAAGAAATCATAGACTGCACATCTTGCATACCGAATTCGACCAATTCAATATGTTCTCGGTTTCTAATAAAACTAGAATGATATCTATTATATTTTTTCAAATCATCCTCTAAAGATGGGAATATTTGTTTTAAATCTCTTTCTATTCTTCTATATGTCGGTAGATATAATACATGAAAATTTAATGCTGATTCTAAAGCGACTAAACTCTGTGGAATATCATTTAATGAATAATTAGATAGAGACAAGTCACCAAGCACTTTTCTAACTTTACTAGGACTACTAAAATTTTCATTACGTAGTTGTCCAAATAGCTTTGGTGTGAAATTATTATAGGCTTGAGTCGCAGTTAAACCCATTGACTTAAGCTTCATTAGTAACTGAAGTATGGGGGTATCACTAGCATCATCATAAATACTCTCAATTTCTTCAAATGTAAATTTATAATCTTTTCCATCAACACCGACTTCAATACTTTTAAACTGGTACTTAAGTAGTTTTTGCCACTGACTTGTTAAGGTGTAAAAGAGTATATTAATTATTGTGCTTTTACCTAATCCATTTTCTCCAACAATAATAAGTTGATTATCATCAAATTTAACGTCAAAACTCTTATGACCATAGAGTTTTTCAATTCGAACATATTCAATTTTTGACCTTTTCATATATTTCTCCTACTAATTTATAGTGTTAAATTTAATTTCATTATTCAGGGCACTTAATAGCTTATTAATAAGCATTCTTACTTCACGGAAGTGATGCCCCTAAAGTCAAATAATTATAATCAATTAAGTTCATAAACATAATATTCTTGATTAAATTAATTTTTTCAAAGTTTTTATTTAAAATTTAGAAAGTAAAAAAGGATTTAATCAGTATTATTAAAAACAGCACTCAAACTATAAAATCACCACGTTTTATTATAACTATTCATATATACAGAAAATAAAACTAATTAAAAATTACGTTAATACGATATGAACGAGTATTTGATCTAACAAGGAAAGGGGCATTAATGTGCTAGTTTCATCACTTTCTATCGAAAACAACTAGTCATCAATCCAGCCTTAATACCTACTAAGCTTATCCATGAACCCGCTATCAATATGCGTCAATTTGCTCACGCATTATCAATGCAACAACACGAAAAATCAATAGTTTTTCCATACAAAACCACACTTAGCGCCTTGTTATTTATACTAAAAATGGAAAAACCATTCCATGGTGGAATATTCAATTTGGAATGGTGTAGAAACGCTTCAGGACGGGATGGAACTTGAAAATTACTAGCTCAATATTCTTTAGATATCTGAAACTTTCAACAGACATAATAGGCATTGGTTTCAATTTGGGACTCGGTGCGTACCTAATTGTGTTGGAGCCCTTATCGCAATTTGACAAATTAGGGAGTTTGATAACGCATTTTTACTCTGACAATTCGTTACTTGCCTATTAAGCATATTCAAAGATAATAAAACCATGCTTATTATGGATTTTGAAAATGAAAATAGTCAAAACGGCGATACTTCTTACTGCCCTATTCGCTTATGCTCCATCTGCGATAAGTGACGCTGTCACAAATAGTAATCAAGAAGAAATCTTTAATGACATCCAAAATGATACTATTTATGGCTCATGGAAGATTAAAACGCCACAAAAAATAGGGAAACGAATTATTGCTGGCGCTTTGTACTTCGAAAAAAACGAGCAAGACCAGAACCAGTTCACTTTTGCCCTATTAGAGTCAAATGGTCATCATGGTTGTACTGATTTTATCGCGAATGGTCATGTGGAGTTTATTAAAGATGGTGATGTGTTTGCTCAGCAAGGATATTGGAAGTTTTTTATTGATGAGGACGTAAAAACGCTTCATTCTGGCGATCTATTCCGAGCGGAGGATCATCTTATTCTAAAGCTTAATAATGCCAATGATGAGTTAATTTTACAACCAGTATCAAAAGATCAATTAGAACACGATGTCTCGGTTGCTTGTCAGGCTAACAAAGATATTCCTGAATGATTTCAATTCATTAGGCTCGGAAAACATCATAGATATAAAGCCAAATAATAAATTGATAGTTTTATTTGGCTTCATACCGTGATTATTAACTATTCAAAGAATGCTGGATGATAGCTTACCTCACCAGATGGGATCTCACCTTCTAATGCTTTAACCAAAAAGAATTCAGGCGGCACACCATCAAGAGTCAGTTTTGGTGAAGGTGTAAACCCAAAGCGAGTATAGTATTCAGGCTCACCTAGAAGAACGACACCTTTAAAACCTAATTCTTGTGCTTGTAATATCCCTTGCTGGATAAGCGCATGACCAATCCCCTTACCTTGTTGGCTTGGAATCACAGATACCGGTCCAAGGCCGCACCATTGGCTCTCCTTTCCATTAATGCGTACAGGAGAAAATGCGATATGCCCAACAAGTTGCGAATCATCTTCACACACAAGCGAAATAGTCAGCGCATTACTCTCACGAAGTTTATTTACAATGAGATGTTCTGTTGGCTTTGCGCCTGGTTCATGATGTGGGTGATTTTCAAATGCTGCATAAGTTAGTGATTCGATCTGTTCGATATCTAATGGGCTTTCAGCTCTAATATTCATAGCGTTATATTCTTTGTTAATTATGTATATGGCTAAACTATAAAGTGTAAAGCTATAGACAGGTCAATAAAAAATTATAACCATCTTCGCACTTTTTTCTGGTAGTTCGTGTACTCATTGCCAAAACGCAACCACAATGCTCGCTCTTCTGGTTGAATCTGAAATCGGTCTAAATACCAGATAAAACCCAAGACAAAAACTAAAGTTAGCGGGGCTTGCAACCACATAGTAAGAGCCGCGGAACAGAGCACAAAACCAATATACATAGGGTTGCGACTTATTTTAAATATCCCATGTTGAACCAGTTCACTCGCTTTTTCTGGCACCATTGGATCCACTGTAGTTTGAGCAAGACGAAACGAATAAACCGCAGAAAAGCAGAATAGTAAACCAACAATCATTAATGTTAGTGCTAGCATCAAATAGATTGGATTAGGCATAGTGAATACGCTGTGCTCAGAAAATAAAGGGAGCAGGCAAAACATAATAAGGAGTTGAACCAAGGGCGGAATTTTCTTTTCAAGTCTGATCATGCTGCCTCTCTACACAAACATTGTTGTTTACTTTGCATACAGAGTAATAAAAAAGCATGCGGTTGAATGCATGCTTTTACGAATCATTTTCAGTCTCAAATTATGATCACAGTTAGATATGCTTTGCTAAAAACTGTTGCAGCTTTTCTGTGACCAGTTCTGGTTGCTCAAGGTTAGATATATGTCCTGCTTGTGGAATAACCACATATTCACTGTCTTTGATCGCATCATGCATTAATTGTGCTTCTAGCGGTGGACGAGGCATATCTTCCATTCCCACCATGATCAGTGTTGGTAGTTGCAAATGTTCAATATCATCAAATGTATCACGACGACCAAAAACCATCTTGCCAACTCGTGCAACGGCTTGAGCTTTATCACCTTGAAGTGCCGCTAATGAGCTACGAAACGCACTGACTAATTCAGGGTTTTGCTGTTCACCATTGCGAGCAAAAAACATTGGCGTTACTACATCAATCATCGGTGGCGGTACCATCTTCAATTCAGCAATAGTATCAAGCATTTGGAAATATTTGGCACAGGTTACCTCTGGCTCATAACCGATAAACGTATCCATCATAACTAGAGCTTGAACTCGCCCTTGAGCTTTGATCGCTAATTCAGCCCCCCACATACCACCAACAGATAAACCAACAATGGCAAATTTATCAATCTTTAGGTGATCAAGCAGAGCTAAAACATCATCGGCATAATCGCGTAACGTATTGGTTGAACTTGGCGCGGCATCTGAACCACCATGAGCCCACAAATCAGGAACAATACAGCGATAGTGCTGGCTAAGTACATCTATCTGAGGTTGCCACATTTTGTGATCCCATAAATAGCTGTGACCAAAGACAATCACAGGGCCTGTACCTTGGTCTAAATACGTCATGGTTTGAGAACCAACAGAAAATGTTTGCATCCTTTATCCTTCGAGGCAAATGTTAACCCGTAACTGGGTATACTTATAGCACATTTAATCATAAATAAACTACTAGTTAACTACAGCTTAGTCCTGAAAAATAGTTATAATTACAAAGCCATACTAAAAACGACAGGTACTTACTTTTGCTGATCACAACCAATCACGTTTACAAATCCGATGCACTTAGCTGGCTAAAGGAAATTCAAGATCAGTCTATCGATCTGGTTATTACTGATCCCCCTTATGAATCTCTAGAAAAGCATCGCGCAGTCGGCACTACAACTCGATTGAAGCAAAGTAAAGGATCCAGCAACGATTGGTTTCGTATTCTACCTAATGATCAATTTGAACCTTTATTACAAGAGATCTATCGAGTTCTCAAAAAGAATTCGCACTTTTATTTGTTCTGCGATCAAGAGACGATGTTTATCGTAAAACCTATTGCGGAGAAAATTGGGTTTAAATTTTGGAAACCTATCGTGTGGGATAAATGTGCAATCGGCATGGGATACCATTACCGCTCTCGCTATGAATTTATTCTGTTTTTTGAGAAAGGTAAGCGGAAACTGAACGATTTGAGTGTTCCTGATGTTTTAGAATTTAAGCGCGTGTGGCGAGGATACCCAACAGAAAAACCCGTTGAACTTCTAAAAACATTAATAGCCCAAAGTAGTGAGCCTAACGATATTGTTATCGATCCATTCTTTGGTTCAGGCTCAACATTGGTGGCAGCCAGTCAACTTCAGCGCTATTACATAGGTTGCGATGTTTCCGACAATGCCCATCAGCATTTTAGTCAACGTATTTCAGAGCTCTAACTCCAACTGTTTTAGATAGGCGTACATAAACTCAGTGCGCCTCCCCGCCTCTTCTTGAGCCGATCTGGTGTTCATTGTGTCGGTGAGTTTTAGTAACTTGGTATAAAAGTGATCAAGCGTATATTGGCTATCATCAGGTGATCGCTGCTGGCAGAAAGGATCATCAAGCTGATAAAGCGGCCTTTTAAGCTTTGCACTAACTAAAATACATCGCGTTACCCCAATAGCTCCTAACGCATCAAGGCGATCGGCATCTTGCACAATTTGAGCTTCTAAGGTTGTTGGTGTGACTTGCGCACTGAAACTGTGAGCGACAATTGCATGGTGAATCGCTTCAAAATACTCAGATGGGTAGCCAATACTGTTTAAAAATTCGACTGCTTTGTCTGCTGCTTTGTACGAGCTTAAATGACGGTCTGGATGATCTTTTGGATAAGAAAAGCAATCATGCAAGTAAGCCGCAGGTAGAACAATTGCTATGTTCGCCCCCTCTTGCTGACATAACATTTTGGCACTTTTAACCACCCTAAGTATGTGGTCGACATCATGTGCCATATCTTGGCTCATTTCTGATTTTAAATACTCAACTAAATCGACTTCAAATGCCAAGCAATCCATTTTATTTCCTTATTAAACCCACTAACGATGAGAAAAAAGAGCAACCCATTCGCTGCTCTTCTTCTGTTTATTCGTGACGATCACAATATTTAATTTTAACTTTTTTGATCCCTTGCTGATAAAACACCCATGCCATGATGCCCGCAGCAAAGTTACCTAACATCGCTCCAACAAACAGACCATGTAAGCCAGCCAGTTTCGCTCCCAACCAAAGTAGAGGCAAGAAGCAAACAAACAGACGTAAACCCGAAATAACCAAAGCGCGCATTGGGAGTGCCAACGCATTACAGATCGACACCATCAACATACAGATACCTAAAGAGCCTAAACTGATAGGTACCCAAGTAAGGTGAATAAGTAAGATAGAGCTTACAGATTGTTCTGGTGTGAGTAGCGTAACAAGGTATGGTGCCACCAGCCATAAAATTACTGCGATAACCAATTGCCATACAAGCACAAATCGAACAGCAATAGAAACTAATGCTTTGATCTTTGCAATCTCTTTGCTGCCAAGCATACGACCAACCATTGGAGGCATAGCCATGGTTAACGCTAACACAGTTACAATTGAGAAAAACTCTAAACGTGACCCCATTGCCCAAGCAGCAACTGCAGATGCGCCAAAACCCGCCACTAATTTGGTTGCGACCATTGAAGAGACTGGCGGTAATAACTGACTTAACATCGCTGGAGCCATAATATGCCCCAGTTCCTTAATGGAATAAATAATATCCAGCCCATGCCAGTTAAAGCTCATCCATTGACGTTTCATTACGAGAGGAAAAACAATCAGCATACCTAAAGAGAAAGAGGCAATCGTCGCCCAGGCAGCACCATTAATACCTAAACCAAACTTAAAGATGAACAGAGGATCTAGTACCATATTAAGGACACTGGTTATCATCATCATAACGCCAGGAAGCATGGTGTTACCATTGGCTCGGCATAAACTGTAAGCAAAATAGAGCATAGCTCCAACCCAAGTACTGCCTAACCAAACTGGCCAATAATCCTGAATTACGGGATAGACATTAGCAGGAGCATCTAACAGCTGCAAAATCGGCTCTCGAATAGCCCAAATCAGTAAACAGATGAGAAATACACCAACCGCACCAGTTGCGACAACCAGTCCACCAAGTTGCTTGGCTCGTTGAATTTCATTAGCGCCAATAACTCGAGAAATCAGTGCTGTTGTTGCAATCCCAAGCCCAACTTGTAAGCCAATCACCACCATCCCCATAGGTAGAGTGAAACCTTGAGCGGCAAGAGGAAGAACGCCCAATTGACCAATAAATGCACTATCAACTAGTTGGAAGCTCATTAAAGAGAGGACGCCAAACAGCATTGGCCACGTCATGGTAAATAACTGACGTGCAAGGCCCGGAAAATGTTCTGATTGTTGAGATGATGATCGCATGATGAAACGCTATTTTTGCAAATTATCCTAGTAGTTTACTGGGTTTTATTCGGTAATAATAGCGTCTAATGTATTGTGGTATGAAGCCTTGCATAATGTTAACAAGGCTACGGTTTATGATGGTTAATAATTATTGATACCAATTAGCGTATGACTAACTTAACCAAATCGGCAGGTCGATAGTAGAGCGATTTAAGAACTTTACCTTGACGAATGATCTTATCTTCTAGCTCAACATCTTTAGCACACTTCACAATAAGGTACTCGCCCTTCGGAGTTGAAGTCACTTCGATATTTTGTTTCGCATAATGGGCTTGAGTGTCATCGAACTCTTGTTGATTACGACATACTTTACTCATATTACTCGAGTGAATTTCATCCCAACAGGCGACAAAATCAATATTTAGACGCTGTGCTATCTGAAGTAGCAAATCAATCAAATAGCTTATGCCTAAGTTATCAGAGACTTGCTTATCACCAAGATGAACTAAACGACCCATTAAAACATAAACAGAATCAACAATAGCATCGGCTTGCTCAACTAAAGAATCAGCTTCGGCAAGCTCAGTCATTTCCTCAACAGCGAGAGAAGTGTGTAGTGTATCTGATTGTTCATTAAGAGATTCTGGCGCTTCAATAGCTAAATCAAAGGTCTCTCTAAACTCTCGAATATCACGATAGAGATGGTCATATAAGGGTTGGTCTAAAACAGTCAATTTCATATCGCGATTCCTTTTCGAGTAACAAACAGCGGGCGATCGTAATCCAAACTGAACCAAGTTACAAAGGCAATATGATTATTTTGATAAAACTATGACAGTTCATTTCTATTCTTTATACTCAGCCTAAATCAAACGAAATAAGCTTTGTTTTCTATATTAAAGTCACTTGGATCTCTATATTAAAGTCACTTGGAGCTCTCATCTTTTCATGCCAGAGCGACTTCCTAATTTATAGAACAAAAATACTCACTTTATTTGCGGTTAGGTTTAAACTAATAGTAATCCTACCTATACCATTTCATGTCTATTGAGCATAAAATACAGTTATGCAAGGTTATGAAAACTCAATTTCATAGCAGAGATTTTCTGTTGGAGCAGTAATGATCACAGGACACCGCGGTGCAAAAGCAATTGCACCAGAAAATACATTAATTTCATTTTCGATTGCCGCTCATTGTGGCGCAAAATGGATTGAGACCGATACCCAACTTAGTGCTGACCTTGTGCCAGTTATCTACCACGATAAAAACATTAATCGTTGTACCAATGGTTCAGGTATTGTTCGCAAACTGACCGTAGATGAATTAAAAAAATTCGATGCTGGAAGCTGGTTCGACCCTCAATTTAGCGAAGAGACGATTCCGACATTAGAAGAGTTACTTATTTGCTGTGACCATAACAACCTCAATCTGAATCTTGAAGTGAAGGTTCATGACGAAGATGAAGCTGAACTGCAAGTAGAAAAGACCATTGATGTCATTAAAGCGCATGGCTTCCCTATTGAAAAACTGATTCTATCTAGCTTTTCATATCGTGCAGTAAAACATTTTAAAGCATATTGGCCAGAAGTTCGCCGTGGCTTAATTATTGAAGAGTGGGTTCCTCAAATTGACCGCCTTGATGAAGAGTTAGAGCTTTTCAGTATCCATTTGGATCACCACCTATTAACTGAAAGCCTAGCTTCTGAAATTAAAGCAGCAGGAAAAGAGCTTCATATCTGGACAATGAATGATTTAAACTCAGTGATGAAATTTCGCCGCTGGGGTGTAGATAATATCATCACAGATAACCCAGGTGATTTAATCCCGATCGACAGTGCTTTCGATCTAGGCTATAGCGAATAGCTTAATCTTTTCATCACATCTACCTAGGTGATTCAATTAAACTTAGGTAGATGCTTTTCTTAATCAATTGAACGTTTCGGCAATATCTATTATTGAAATTTATCTTTCCACAATATTTGCCCGCTAACATATGAAAATTAATTAAAATACCCTCCTATTTTATTCATCCCCTATTCAAATAATATCCAATATTTTTATAGGGATTAATGCCAAGCTGATTGTCACTGATTTTGGTCTAAGAATCGATTTTTTCTGTCTATAGTTATTAGACGGCGTTAGGTCTTGCTAAGTGAACCATAATCCGCCATGGAGAGTTGTACCCTATGTCTGTATACGACACCATTTGTATTGTCGCAGCAATTGCTGTTTTTATTTCAATGTTCAACCATAGGTTTGGTAAATTTCAAACCACGATAGCCATCACTGGTTGGTCTATGATCATCGCTTTTAGCATCATGCTATTAGGCAAAATGGGGGTGATTGACTTTAATGACGAGCATTATCTGGTTCAGTTAATGAACAACATCCAGTTTGATGATTTCTTACTTAAAGGTGTTTTAGGCTTCTTATTGTTTGGTGGTGCTCTAAATATTGAGCTTAGTCATCTTAAAGACCAAAAAATTGAAATATCCATTCTTGCTCTTGCAGCAACCTTATTTTCGACCTTCTTTATTGGCACGCTTTTGTGGGCTATCTTAGCGGTAATAGGCGTTAATATCGGCTACATATATTGCTGCTTGTTTGGTGCTCTTATCTCTCCAACAGACCCAATAGCCGTGTTAGCGATTGTTAAGAAACTGAAAGCGCCACAGCGTATATCAACTCAAATTGAAGGCGAATCACTGTTTAATGACGGTGTCGGTTTGGTCATCTTCGTCACTCTATTTGAGGTCGCATTCGGTAACCACGCTCCAACCGTTTCCGGTACTGTCGCCCTATTTATTCATGAGGCCGTTGGTGGTATCGCTTATGGTTTAATTATTGGCGGTATATTCCACTATTTAATTAAGCATACCCACGACAGCATGATGCGCCTAATTTTGACTATGCTGGTTCCAACCTGTGGTTATGTTATTGGTGAGCAATTAGGGGTATCAGCGCCATTAGCCATGGTTACTGCTGGTATCATCATTGGTAACTGGACTCGTTCACTGATCAGCGCAGAAGAATCACATCAACTTAGCCACCTGTGGGAATTAGCAGATGAAATCTTAAATGCGATTTTGTTCCTATTAATCGGCTTTGTTATGGTGACTTTCTCTTTCCATGCCGTAGATTTAGTGGCTGTTATCATTGCTATACCTTTAGTATTGTTGAGTCGTTATATCAGCGTTAAGCTCTCTTATGTCGGTTTTGGTTTCTTTAGACGATATAACCCAATGTCGGTGAAAATCTTAACTTGGGGTGGTTTACGAGGCGGTCTTGCTCTTGCTATGGCGATGGCGATTCCAACCGGGATCCCAAGCGGTTTTGAAGGCGTTGATATCAAAGAGCTTATTGTTTTAATGACCTATGCGGTGGTTGTCTTTTCTATCATTATTCAGGGTTCTACTATTACCCCAATGATTGAAAAAGCTAAAAAATACGAAGAAACCGGTTATTAAGATCTAGCACCTAACAAATATCCAACAGCTTAGATGCATCGCGATATATTGATTATACCGACCCAATTAATTTAACGTTGATTTGGTCGGTATTTTTATATCCAATCTATCGCACAATTAAGATTGGATAAGTTTTCAATCGCTAGATGAGCATCTCGGGCAGGTGTTTTTCGTGTTGTCTTTAAAAAACCATGAAGAATAATCAGATTATGATCACTTCGAGCAAAAAGAATACGAGCTGACTGCTGACCACAATCGATACGTAGCTTATAAATTAGACCTTTATATTTCCAAATCTTAGGATTCAAGGTTTTTAAACTCTTGCAAGGGATAACATCACCATACTCTTTGTAGCGAGTAAACTTACTGCGGATCAAGCTCAAAAATTCTGTTGGGATAGATTGAAAGAAAACAGCTAGTGGATCGACATGTTCATTAAGAGAAATAATTTGGATTTTCATTATTAATAGTCATTTGAGTATATTTTTCAGTAAAACAAATCATCAAGCCATTTTCGAATCAATTTTTCTGAAGCTTTGCTTTAATAATCTTTAACCATTCATTGACCCAATCAATACAGCATAGGTATATACTATATTAAGTATTCAAATTAAGTCGCTCTCACTAAAACTTATGAGATAACTTGATTATTAATCTTAATGACTCAATGGATGAAAAAATGAAAGGAAAACGATTTTCTCTAACTTTACTGTCTTTGTTTGCTCTACCTACTCTAGCAGCAACGCCTAGTTTTGATTGCACCAAAGCCAGTAGCAGCGTCGAAGAACTTATCTGCTCAAACAATGAATTAGCAACATTAGATAACACATTGAATACGGTTTACAAACAAGCGATGGCAAATTATCCAAGTACTGAAAAGAAACAGCAAAAAGCCATGCAGCGTGGTTGGATTAAAGGCCGCAACGAATGTTGGAAAAGCAGTGATGTGCTATCTTGTGTTGCAGATAATTATCGAGACCGGATTCTAGAATTACAAATCACAGGAGGCTTACTTAAAGCGCCTGAAACCATTACTTTACAATGTAATAATGAAAAACAACCCGTAACAGTCGCATTTTATAACCAAACCGATCCTTCAAGTATGGTTTTTACTATAGGTGACGATCAACTTATAGCTCAGCAACAGCCGACGGCCAGTGGTATCCACTATTCTGGACAAAATCTAGAGTACATTGAACATCAAGGTAAGATTGATATTACTTACATGGCGAAAAAACTGCACTGCCTAGTACAATAATATGTATTAGACTCTTCTCTTACTGCACCATTAGTAGGCTTAAATTGAGAGTGATGAGTTAAATGGCCCAAATGCAATGTAATATTGTTGGGCCAATTGCTAATTCTATCCCTCTCAACTTACCTTCACTAGTGCATTAGCC
Source organism: Photobacterium damselae (assembly GCF_003026815.1). GTDB lineage: Bacteria > Pseudomonadota > Gammaproteobacteria > Enterobacterales > Vibrionaceae > Photobacterium > Photobacterium damselae. The sequence goes on from NZ_PYOG01000003.1 coordinate 31,051, forward strand.
AGATAATCAATATGCTGTTCTTGTAATCCAGCAATATTAATTCTGCCATCACCTACTGCGTAAATAGCATATTCATCACGAAGTCGTTGGATTTGAATAGGAGATAGGCCTGTCACAGAAAACATACCTTTATGTTGAGCTATAAAATCAAACTGGTCAGAGCCTAAATTACGAACCGCAACAGCAAGTTGATCTCGTAATCCGATAATTCGATGATTCATACTGATTAGCTCTTGCTGCCAAATACGAGTCAAATCCTCGTTCGTTAGAATATCGGCTACCAGTGCCGCACCATGATCGGGTGGCATCGTATAAGTTGAACGAGCTAATGTCAGAATACGTCCTTTTGCCTTTTGTGCATCAGATAATGTAGCCCCTATTACTATGGCAGCTCCCGTACGCTCACGATATAAGCCAAAGTTTTTTGAACATGAAACAGCAATGAGCATCTCTTCTACATGGTTAGCCATATACTTTAGACCAAGACCATCTTGCACTAACCCATCGCCGAACCCTAAATAAGCCATATCTACAAAAGGGGTAAATCCATTTTTAACCGCAAGTTCTGTCACCGCTTTCCAGTCTTCAAAGCCAATATCAGCTCCTGTTGGGTTATGACAACAGCCATGCAACAAAACAACATCGTCTTTACCTGCAGCAGCTAAAGCATTTAGCATGGCTTCACTATTAACTTGCTTGCTCTCTCGATCAAAGTAAGGGTAAAACTTAACCTTCAAACCAGCCGCTTCCATAACCGGTTTATGATTAACATAGCTTGGATCGGTAAGCCAAACAGTTGTATTTGGTTGAGCAACACGCATTAAATCAGCCAGCATACGCAGTGCGCCACTACCACCTGGAGTTTGAACACCAGCGGCACGGCTATGAGCTTGTGTACCTGATAGAAGCAGGTCTATCATCACTTCATTAAATAACTCATACCCTGCTAGTCCAACGTAAGACTTAGTTTTTTGGCTTTCAAGTAATCTCTCTTGGGCCAACTTTACCGCAGCCATAATGGGCGTTTCACCCACACTATTACGATAAACACCAATACCGAGATCGATTTTCGTATCACGAGTATCTTCTCGAAATGCTTGGGTCAACGACAAAATAGGATCCAGTTGCGCTGGTGCTAAGTCTTTAAACATACAATCAATTCCATTTAATTTTGTGAAATTTTATTCACGTTATCACTTCCTTTTTGCAACGTCATTAAAAAGTTGATCCAGATTAAGAATTGGTTCAATAACATGGTGAAGTGCCATCACTTATCTACACTAAACAAAGGGAAAACGCCTAATCATTGGGAGGCGATATGAAAAATAACTTAGATATCATCACGCTACTCTCCGCTTACGAGAAAATCTGTAAAAATGGGAAATTAACTGAGAGAGGAACCGAACTGAACGGTATTATCTGTAGTGAAAGTCATGATGGTTATAACGTGTATTTTGCTGATGAAGAAGTCAGTTTGGATATCAATTTTCACAACACCTATCGCTTTTCAACAGTAAGTAAAGAGCACAATATTAATCATACTCAAGCTGATCATGTTGATGTCGATGAAAAGAAAATAAAAACCTTTGTTAGTAAACTTCAACATATTAATGACGCATACAATTAACGAAAAAAAGCCCTTACAAAATTGTATAGTAAGGGCTTTAGCTTATATGCTGAAATTTAGGATTCTAATAAATTAATAACGTTCTATTACAGTTGCTATACCTTGTCCCATACCAATACACATAGTTGCAAGGCCGTAATGTCCATCTTTTTGTTCTAGAATATTAAGCAAAGTTGCAATCAAACGAGCACCAGAACAACCTAGAGGATGACCCAAAGCAATTGCACCACCATGTAAGTTTACTTTGTCATCTCTTACATCCCACAGATCAAGATCTTTAAGACATGGAATGGATTGTGCGGCAAACGCCTCATTAATTTCCACATAATCCATATCATGAATGGTCAGTTGGGCTTTTGCTAATGCTTTTGACGTTGCAGGAACTGGACCGTACCCCATAATTGCAGCAGGCACACCCGCAGTTGCCATTGAGATAATTTTTGCTCTTGGTTTAATACCTAAGGCTAACGCTTTTTCTTCGCTCATCACGACTAAGCATGACGCACCATCAGATAAAGCAGACGAGGTTCCTGCTGTTACCGTACCATTTACAGGATCAAACACAGGGCGAAGTTGCGCAAGAGTCTCTTCTGTGGTTTCAGGACGTATCACTTCATCGTGCTTGACCAAAAACGGAATACCATTTTCATCATGCCCCATCACAGGAACGATTTCATTATCAAATAGCCCTTCCAACGTTGCTTGATGAGCTAAACGATGAGAACGCGCACCTAATGCATCTTGCTCTTCACGAGTACATTTATGAATTTTACCTAAAGCTTCAGCCGTTAATCCCATCATCGCAGACGCTTGTGCTAACGTTTTATCATTAGATGGGTTCATATTGATGCCTTTAGTCATAGGAACATGTCCCATATGCTCAACACCACCCACTAGAATCATATCGGCATCTTCAGCCTTAATTGCACAAGCGGCAATATGAAGTGCATCCATAGACGACCCGCATAAACGATTAACCGTTGTAGCTGGCACTTCAACAGGAATATCGGCAATGAGAGCTGCATTACGAGCAACATTAAGCCCTTGTTCTTCTGTCTGCTGGACACATCCCCAGATAATATCATCAACCATAGTTGGTGCGAGTTGAGGATTACGTTTAAACACAGATTTCATTAATTCAGCAGAAAGATCATCGGCACGAACATGACGAAATACACCATTTTTTGAGCGTCCCATTGGGGTACGAACGGCATCAACAATAACAACATTTTTCATAATTTATCCCTCTCTTATTTTGTATAAAACGTTTGTTTTTGTTGCGCACGATTTAGAATACCTTCAGGAATCTGGTATAGCGTTCCTAAATGTTTAAATGTATCAGCTAACGAGATCAGCTTCTCCATACCAAGTTGATCCATGTAGTAGAACAAACCACCTCTAAAGGCTGGGAAACCCGTTCCATAAAGCATGGCAATATCAGCCTCTTCAGGACTTGCTACAATGCCTTCATCGAGACAACGAACCGCTTCAAACATCATAGGAAGCATCAATCGCATCATCATTGTTTCAGCGTCATCCTCACATTGAGAGGCAGCAAGTTTGGCAATCAATTCATCACTTTGAGTATTGCGCAGAGGTTTGAGGCGTCCCTTACGATCTGCCACATGTTGGTAAAAACCTTGATGGTTCTTCTGGCCCAAATATCCCTCATCGACTAAGGTCTGAATAATATTTTTTTGCGGTTTTTGTAATCGACCAGGGAATGCATCGTCCATAACATCAATACAGTGCGCTGTTGTATCAAGCCCTATAACATCTAGCAGCATTGCAGGCCCCATTGGCCAACCGAACTGCTTTGTCATGATCTTATCGACAATAGAGATATCAGCACCATCAGTCAGTAGTTGGTTAAATGCAAGGAAGTACGGTGTTAAACAACGATTGACCAAAAAGCCTGCACAATCATTGATAACAATTGGTGTTTTTCCAAGTTGTTTTACATATTGAACCGCTTTATTGATGGTTTCATCTGATGTTTTCTCTCCCTTAATCACCTCAACCAATGGCATACGATGAACAGGGTTAAAGAAGTGAATTCCGCAGAAATTTTCTGGGCGTTGTAGTGAGTTAGCCAATCCTGAAATATTTAATGTTGAGGTATTAGAAGCAATCAAGGCATTTGGGGCTTTCTGTTCAATATCTGCCAAGACGTTTGCCTTAACATTTGGGTTTTCAACCACCGCCTCAATCACAAGCTCTGTCTCCGCTAATGAGATATCATGCAGTGTTGGTTGAATTCGATTTAAAACTTGTCCCATTGCTAGCGGTGTTTTTCTTTTCTTAGTAACTTGCTTCGCTAACAGTTTATTTGCTTCTTCTAGACCTAAATCCAACCCCTGCTGATTAATGTCTTTTAAATGAACATGCATGCCCTTATCAGCTGAAACATAAGCGATACCCCCACCCATAATTCCAGCACCAAGTACAGAAATATCATTAAGAGGCTTTTGCTCTGAACTGAATCCTTTTGTTTTAGCTTTTACTGCCATATCACTTAAGAACACAGATACCAAAGCATCAGCAACGCCCGTCTTAACACATTGACATAAGTGCTCACGCTCAATAGCCAGAGCTTCATCTCGACATGATCCTGCGGCTTTTTCAATGGCATTTAGCATAATCATTGGAGCAGGATAGTGTTTACCTGCGGTTTTAGCGATCATGCCTTTTGCAACACTTACTGACATACCCAGTTCGTATTGATTCATTCGCAGCGATGATAATTTCTCTTTTTTACGCTCTTGCCAATCTAACTCACCTTTAAGGCATGAATCCAAAACATGAATTGCAGCTTCAACTGGATCTTGTTTATTGGAATCAATCACACCATCAGCGAAATGGCATGTCAGCGCTTTACTTGCATTAAATTTCTTTCCAGTCGTTAACCATTGCAATGCAGTATCTAAACCTAATAGTCTTGGCAAACGCGTTAGGCCACCCCAACCAGGGAAAATACCTAATTTAACTTCAGGGAAAGAAACAGCAGCATCGGTGGTCATCAAACGGTAATCAGCAAGTAGAGCTAACTCTGCACCACCACCTGCAGTAAATCCATTTAGCACGACAACTTTTGGTATATCTAAATCTTCAATACGGTTATAAATGCTATGAACCCATGTTAGATAGTCATTAACCGCTTGTTCTCCCTGGGCAAAAAGAGCGCGAAACTCTTTTACGTTTGCTCCACCGCAAAATAGCTTTTTATCAGAACGAATGATCAAACCAGAAAGATCAGATTGATCTATCGTATCCAATATTATTGATAGTTCTTCTAACGCAGCCTTACCTAACGTATTTACGCTATCTTTGGTTGAGGATAAAATTAGCTCACCAAAACTTTGGTTGCGTTTTAATTGAAAATATTCGCCTTGGTACATAAATGAATCCCTCTTTTTACAGCAAGCCAACTGCTTTTGCTTGTTCTATTAATTCATTACGAAAATCTGGATGAGCAATCTTAATCAGTTCTTGAGCACGAGCATTTGTTGTCAAACCGCGAAGATCGGCATAACCATATTCAGTCACAATAATCTGAACATCATTACGGAGAGTTGTAATTGGAGTACCAGCAGGAAGAGCCAATTTTATGGTTGAATCAACAGTTCCAGCTTTTTTGTCTGTATGGGTAGAAGCCAATGCAATGATAGAAAGGCCATTGTTTGACATACGCGCGCCACGAACAAAGTCAACTTGCCCACCAGAACCTGATATTTGTTGATGCCCAATCCCTTCTGATGCTACTTGTCCGGTTAAATCCACCATGATGCAGGTATTGATAGAGACAAAATTATCATTTTTAGCTATTTCGACAGGGTCATTAACAACACAGACATCTCCTATCTCAATATTGTCATTACCATCAACAAAATCGATAAGCTCTTGAGATCCAGCAGCAAAAGCCGCTACAATTTTGTTAGGTTTATAATTTTTACGAGAGCCGTTAATTACCCCTAATTTACAAAGTTCCATCATAGATTCAGTAAACATTTCAGTATGAATACCCAAATCTTTATGATTAACCAACCCCATACCTAAAGCATTTGAAATTGTACCGATACCAATTTGGATCGTTGAACCATTAGGAATGAGTGGTAACACATGGTCTGCAATATTTTTTTCAATTTGACCTGGCTGTTCAGGTTTTGGCCCTGCAATGGGATGATTACCAATTGCAAGAAAATCAAACTCATCAACATGAATTAAGTTATCTTCATTGGCAATAAATGGTTGATATTCATTGATAATCCCTATAACAAGCTCGGATGATTCGAGACCATATTTATTACCTACACCACCACATGCGCCAAGAGATACATAGCCAGCTGCATTTGGAGGTGTGACCTCAATAACTGAAACATTACAATTTGCTTGCTTTAACACTTCATCTGCATTGGACAAATGATAAGGAACAATTTTCGCATTTCCACCATGCTGAAATTTCTTTTCTAACGGCCCCATGAAAAGACTATTGTAATTAAGATGACCAAGATATTCAGGTTTTAAGAATTCATAAGGGTAAGTTAATAGGCCTGCATATAAAGTGGTGCCTTCTAATTCTGATGCATTTTTACTTAGTTCTTGAAGAAAATAGACTGGGACTGATAAGTATCCACCAGCCCATACATTATCTCCAGATTTTATTTTATTTGCAGCATCTTCTAAAGAAATGATTTTATTATCACAATTATTATAAACGTTCATTGTATGTCCTCTTATATTCTAGACACTTTATCTGTTCCACAACTTGATAATATCGAATATAAAAAGACTATTTTTTCTTATCCTGCCATAAATTTAGCCTAAATTGACAAATATATAATATATGACATGAGTCACACATTTACATAACAAATAATTCTTTTGCGTTTATTTAAATATGAAATAGTTTACCGCCAATTATTACGCTCAAGATCAAATAAATTTATAAATATCCTTGTATAATGAATTTAAGTATAAGGAAATATTTTATGAATAAAAAGCCAAATAAAAAGAACCTCTCCATAAATACGGGATGGTATAAGTTACTTAAACTGTCAGCTGAATATCTAAACATAGAATGTATTGATCCAGAACATACAAGTGATAATATCAATTTTAATTCCTTAGATGTACGAAGTGTAAGAAATTTCCAACGTTACTTAACGGAGCAAAAAAGTGATCCTCTTGTTTCGATAACCGCCGCGAAATTTGTCAAGCCCCTTTCCTTTGGTCATTTTAGTTTGTGCTTATGGACTGCTCCTAACTTACTTACCCTTTTAACAACAGCTTGCGATTACAGTAAAAGTCTTGGCAGTCCTATTAAGCTTCATTTTAAAATGACATTAAAAGGGGATGCTGAGATTTATATCATTCAACATGAACCTTATGATAAAGAGACCGTAATTACTCTGTAGTAAGTCATATCATGCTCCCTTCTTGGCCATTTTCAGATACGGATAGAAAATGGATTGAGAATGAAACTAACTGTAAAGTTCATATAGGTAGTACCATGCGTAAAATTATTATTGAGCGCAGATATCTTTATACAGAACTAAAAGATCGTGATCATGATGTTTATACCACAAGTCTTAATGCACTAAGACAACAGGTAATAGATTTAGAATCTAATGATATTCGATTATTAGTTTATAACTTTTTAGATAAGCAAAGTAATTTAGTCGATATAAATGGAACTGATATAGCCTCTTATTTAGGTATAAGCTTTAGAACACTAAATAGAAGACTTGCAGAAGCAGAAACCAGTTATCGTAGTATTTTACAAGAATATCGATTAGAAAAAGCACTAAACCTTTTGAATAACGATAAAATCAATATGGCTGAAATTGCGTTTCGATTAGGATTCTCAGACCTTAGTACCTTTTCTAGAGCATTCAAGAGATGGACGGGGGAATGTCCTAGCAAACTCAATATTAATAACTATCATCCAAATCTATAGTAATAAGGCCACAATTATAAATAGTGGCCTACTAGTTAACAACTTGCTACTTTATTACCAATTGGTATGCTTAACAGAGTTAATACAGAGCCGACCAATAATACTATTGATACTGCTTTAGTTTTTATAACGTTATTAATTACCATTAATTCCGGTTTGTTATAAGAAATTAGAGCTTTATCAAAGTAATCCATGAGCTGTTCATTACCCATAAAATTAATACCATTAACGATACTCTTGTCTAGAGTATCAATATTTAAAAACATGGTGTTATTTCCGATCACATCAACAAACTCATACTTTGTTGCATATGTTAGTAGCATACCAAAGCTAATAACACCTAATACATAACCTATGTTTTTTGCAGATGCTTGTGCGCCTGATGACTGTCCAGAAAATTTTATTCCAACTGAGCAATTTATAACTAAGTTTATTTTTGTTGCAAGAAATCCACACCCAATACCAATAGGAGCCAAAGCTATATAAAAATAATAGCTTGGTATTTTAGGTTGCATTACAAATGCTAAAGAAAATAAACTTATTGTAATAATGGTAAGTCCCATCGTATTGAGTTCTTGGCTAGTTTTATCTTTTAATACTGTTGCAGCAACAACAGAGGAAATGAACATCGATATAGCAAATATTGTTGTTGATAATGCAAGTGTTATTGATGGATATTGACCAAGGGAAATGTAACTTACGATTACAAATAGTACTCCCCCATAGATAACATACAATAATGCCAACATATAGAAGCCACATAGTGAAGTTAATGTATAAAAAGACTGTGGAATAATTGAATTATTTTCATTTTTTATATTTAAGTAGATAAAAAAAGTAGTGATTGACGTTAAAAATAGTATTAAAGGTATACTAATATAATCAAAGAGATAGAACCCTATTGATAAAGAAGGAGTGATAAACCCAAACTTTGGTATTAAAACAATAGCCAACAAAAATAGCATTAGAGTAACAAATACCAAGATAACTTCACTTAAATTAATTTTCAAATTCGACTTTATAAAATCAGGCTCTGGCATTTTACATGATAATCCTAGTACTACTAACGATAAAATTGCCAATATAATATATCCAGATCTCCACTCCCAATAGATATGAAGTGCATTAAGTAATAAAGGAAAGAGTGCAATAACAACAGCTACAGATGTTCCCCATATGCTAAATGCCAATACACGATTTTTTTTTCGAATTATTGTTGAAAGTAAAGAAACACAAGCAGGGAGAATAAGTGATGCTCCAAGGCCAAAAAATACTCTTGAGAGACCAACAAAACTGAGAAGGTGATGAGATGTTATGGCAAAAAATTCACCTAAAAAGGTAAAACAAAGCCCTAGTTGGAATATTTTTTTCCAATTTAAAAAATAACCAAAAATACCACTAATTATCATTAATGAAGCACAAATAACTGAATAGAACGCGGTAATTATTTGACCAGTAGATAAGTTAACATCAAAAAATAACATGATCTCCTTTATTGATAATGCTGTCGTAATATTATCTGCACTTGTAATGATTTGTGCCAAACACACACACAATAATAGATAGACTTCATAGGATAACCATCCTTCCCTATTATTCATAACGATTCCTTACAACGGAAAAAGCCCCAATAAAGGGGCTTTAGGCGTTAAATTAGTGTTCAAACTGCTCAAAGACTTCATCAACCTCATGATCTTTTTTAATCATAAGGCTTCGTGATGGTAGGTTTTTCAGTGAAAATAAGAACATCAACATGAAAATAGCGACTGCATATAAACCGGCTCTAGCAGCATTTAAACGCACTTGACTATTAATACTCACCGCTGTTGAAACTTCTTGAGTCTCTATAATATTTTTTTCATTGATATAAGCGGTAAATTCTTTATCGCTTAAGAATGGAACCGCCGATAATTGTTCTATAGTTTGCTTTGATTCTTGAGTAAAACTGGTCGTCTCCGCTACTTGCTGTTTGTAATCAGAAGTCATTACCATCAACATGGTTACCCCCATGATTGCAATACCTACCGCATAGCCAATATTTCTGACGGTTGCTTGAATACCACCAGATTGTTGTGCATCTTGAGGATCCAATGCATCTGTAACAATAATTGAACATTGTGATGCCATTGCACCCAAAGAACATCCCATCAAAGTTTGCCCTAGGATCAATAAGCCATTTACACCACCCGCTTCTAAGCCTAGAGACATAATGAAAGCAGAAGCTGCTGCTCCGATTAAACTAAACAAACAAACCGTTTTCACTTTTAACTGGCTCAATTTTGCAGGCAGCAGCATTGCTACAATCACAGTACCTAAACTCATACCTATCAACGTCATTCCAGCTTGTGCTGTAGAATAATCAGCAACCAACTGCATATATGGTATTGTTATAGCAACAGGAGCGGAAGAACCAACCCAAAATAGAGCACCAATGTATAACCCTGTTTGTACCTGCTTATTATAAATAATTTTAGCCGGCATAAGTGCCAAACCACCGTCAGCCTCATAACGCTTTTCCCAGACAAGTAGTAAAGCTAAGATCGCTAAACCCGCAATAACCATAATAAGGGCTGGAGATAAACCAAATACCGAAAATGCAGTAATTGGTGAAATTACTCCCCAAACTGGAGTTTTTAAGGTGCCAACAATAACCAGTAGTAAGCCAAATGCAGCTAAAATAATACCGATAATATCCAGTTTTGGTTTTTGCTCAGATACAGCAATATCCTGAACTTTTACAGAAGCAATAAGAACTAAAGCAAAAATTAAGCTCAGTAAAAGGTATGTAATCTTAAAACCAACTAAATCCAGCAAAGAACCAAAAACCACAGGCATTGCCGCTGCAGCAATGCCTGAGGCCGCAGCCAAAGCGCTAAATGCAATAGCTTGATCTTTACCCTGATAATTACCTGCGATCAAACCAAGTACGGCCGGAATCGTCAAGCTTGCTCCTGCACCTGTTAATACGCGAGCACCATAGATAAACGCCTGGATGTTTGGAGAGAAGGCTGCAACGATTTCACTAACACATAATAGTACTAAACCAATTCGAAATGATTTTCTCCAACCGAGAATCAACCCCATCAAACCACCAGCAATCATTAACGCGCCAGCAATAAGTGAATATGTTGCATTAGCCATTTGGAGCTGATCCATTGAAGCGCCGAATAACTTGGTTAAAGATGATGCTGAAACACCAACTGTGGCGTTATCGCCACTTGTACCTACTTGAGCTGCGCACAGAATAAGTAGAGTGAGCCATTTATTAGAGTTATTAACTTGTTGATTCATTATATTCATGAAAGGCTGTGGTCACACAGCCCTTACTCCTTTAATCGTAAACCCGTTATGCTTTTTCGCCACCAACAAAACAAGCTGTTGCATTTAATTGCTTCAACTGTTCGATATCACCCGTCATCCAATCAAAATCAAGTACAGTAAAGTCTGCAAGCTTGCCAGGTTCTAATGTACCAATTTGATTAAGTAGGTGCTGTTCAGCTGCATCAGATGTAATACAACGTAATGCTTCTTCACGTGAAATGGATTCTTGTGGAAGCACTTCTGTGCCATGAAAATCACGACGGCTCATCACGATATACGCGCCCATCATTGGGTTAGTTGGCATAAGAGGAATATCGGCGTTAACACTGATTTTCATACCAGCATCAACCGCTGAACGTGCTCGTTGTAATTGAGAGAAACAACTCTTTGGAAGCAGTTGTTCTTTCTTCCATGACTCATAGAAATGATAACTATAATAAGGGGTAATACTTGCTGATGGCTTATAAGGCATCTCTTTAACACGTTCAAAGAACTCATCATCAGTGAACCCCATATGCTGAATAAACATCTGACCATCACGGCCTTGTCCATCGGCAGATAAAGACTCTAGAGCATCGAGTACTTTCGCATGTGCAAGATCACCTTGAGTATGAATAGCAATATTAAAATCGTTATCCCAGAACATTTGCATATCTTCAGGCAAAGTATCTTCTGTTCTATCAGCAAAACGATGCAACCATCCAGTTTCACGGCCATCCTGGAACGGCTCTTTAGTGATAATCTCGTAATCTGATACCGCACCATCAGCAAAGAATTTAATACTCTTCACCGGAAATAGAGTTTGATTATCTTTATTATCCAAATAATGCTGGTTCACGTAATCAAAGGTTGTTTGTGCTGACCAATCTTTAGCTTCATACACTTTCTGCCAACCAAACATATAGCCTTTACGACACTTAGGCATATTGGGTACATTTTCAGATGCTCGTAGCAGCTGTAGTTCCGCTTCTAATGGCATTGTTATCCCAACACCCATATCTACGCACGATGTCACCCCTTTATTTCGGCCTTGTGCAAGAACACTTTCAAGTCCTTTCATAATATCGGCTGGCGTCGCCTTAGTGAGAATATGTTCAGCAGCAATCTTAAACATAGCTTGTTCAATAAGTACGCCCGTTGATTTACCGTCATCGCCACGCAGGAAACCAAAAATATCATCTGGTAATTCATTAACTTTAAATTCTTCGATAGCTTTACTGTTCATCGTCAATTTATGAATCGATGCACCCCAAACAGCAAATGGACGAGAGTTATCAATTTCATCTAGCATTGCTGTTGTAAGCGGACCATGCAAAGGCTCATAATGGCCCCAAACAACTAAGGTTTCTCGATCTTTAAATTCTTCAACTCGGGATTTTAATGCCGATAAAAATGACTCAGAATCACGAACTGCGGTATATACACGCCCATCTATTGTCCAATCAGTAAAACTTGCTGGAATTAATGTAGCAAACATAGCTGCAGTACCAAGAATATGTAAATGAGGTTCAATAAAACCAGGGTAAATATATTGTTCTTGATAATCATAATTAATAGTTGCTGTTGGATACTTATTGATAAGTGAGTCTAAATCACCAAGTCCAATAATTTTATCACCATCAACAGCCATTGCTTCTTCACAAGAGAAATCATTATCTACTGTATATATTTTTTTTGCTTTATAGATTTTCATATTAAATACATCCCTACTATTTATAATGTATATATATTAGAAGTAATAAGTCACACCAGCTCTGAATTGACGTTTATCGTCATTGGCATACATAGATTTATCAGGCATAGAACTAATGTCTGAGCTTAAATCACTGAAGGTTTCTTTGTATGTTACGTTAAACCACCAGCGACGATTTTCAGTAATTGGCGTACCTAATGTTGTTTCTAATAAAAGGTCTTGAGTAACATAACCATCAAAATCCAAATAAGAATACTGAGGGCTAAACATCATATACGTACCTTTTTTACTTAGATAAATGGCATTATATAAATTAACCTGTATACCGATGCCATCATCTGTTCCTGCGAGCTTATATTCATCTTTTACATTAGCTTGAACAACAGCAATATTTGGATAAATAACCCAATTGCTTAGTACAGGAACTTTAACAATACCACCAACAGCAATAATATTATCGATAACATCCGAGTCATCATTTGAACGATCAATAAAATCCAATGAATAACCAGCTTTAGGTAAACCAGCCAAACCAGTACCAAAAACCTGGAACCAACGAGCACGCATCTCTCTTAAATCAAAGCCATCTTCAAACGGATCTTCTTCTTTCTCTGCACCTGTCACAGAAATCATAGTTAAAAAGTTGTTGTCAGGATTGAAAGAACCGCCAATCTTTAACTCTCCTTCAAGAGCAAAATCATTATTATTACTATTTGTACCCGCAGATAATTTAAAAGAGGTGACGACTTTTGTTACATCTGCAGGATCTGGAGCATCTTCTTTTTTATTATCAGCAAATGTAACTGAAGAAGATAATAAACCAGCTGCTAAAATAGATGCTGTTAGTAATGTTTTTTTATTTTCCATGATTAATGAGTCCAATTTATATTTTTAATACGCAGACTCATTATAAAAAACAGAAAACTTAAAACCATAAATTCATATATATAGCAGATATTAGCAAAAGTAATAACCAAGAATAAATTAAAAACAACTCATATTTACAAAGCTATTTCTTAAATATTTATGGAATAGATCCTTTTCCATGACAGAATGCCAATACATATAACACTTTCCTTTTGGTAAAGTCATATCCAGCTCTATTTTAGATAACTCTTCCGTATTAACCAAACCTACAGGTATAAATGCAAGAAACTCTGTATCAATTAGTGCTTTTGCAACTAAATCATATTGTGAATAAGATAATATAGTATTTAGAAACTTCCCGTTTTTATTAAAAACACTTTTAACCTCAATACCTAGTTTCCCATGAAATTTGAAATCAATAAATTTTTCACTATAGAGTTCATCAAAAGTAACCTTGCCACTTTTTCGTTGTAATAATGGGTTATTTTTATCTGCAAATAACCCATACTCCATTTCTCCGATATTAACCTGATGGATATTATTTGATAATCCGTCAAAACTTCCTATTAATAAGTCTAAATTTCCATTATTTAAGTCTTCTACACAAGCATCATAACGGTTAATAATTTCAAATGAGACTGCAAAATTCATGTCTTTAAGAATATCCAAAGATTTTTTCGATACTAAATCCATTCCAATACCATCAATAATACAAATACGATACACTTTTTTCATCGTATCATTTGTTTTGTGTCTCATATGGAAAATATCAATAGCACTTGATATATGAGCTTCAAGCATTGGATATAAAGTTAATGCAAATGGCGTTAAAACCATCTCATTATTGATTCGAACTAGCAGATTATCGTTAAAGATGTAACGCAACTTTGAAAGTTTTTGACTAACAGCAGATTGAGAAATGCATAAATGCTTAGCGGCATTACTAATGTGTTTTTCTCTTAACAGTACGTAGAGAGCGACCATTAAATTTTGATCATACTTAATCAAGGGTTGAAGATAGTTGCTTTCCATTTTGATACTCTACTTATGCCAAGTGCAGTGATTCTTCGCTCGTAAGAGTAATTACTTTCTCACTCAATAATTGTTAATTCAGGACATTCTTTTGTCTTTTTATGCCAATGGATATTTTTTTGACATTACGCAATAAAACTAAGCTCATACACTAAGAGCACATTCTCTGTAATATTTGTCTTAGATCAAACAAGAAGGATATGGCAAGAAAAGTCAAACCATTGGCAGTCTACGCAAACTCTTTTGTCTCGATATCCGTTTAATAGTTATCAGATAAAATAAAGCAAGGTAGATCTTATGAAGCAGGAACATCAAATATTATTTACACCATTAAAAATTGGAACATTAACACTGAAAAACCGCTATTCTATGGCTCCGATGGGAACATTAGGGTGTGTAGATTCAGATGGCGCTTATAATGCTCGTGGCGTTGAATATTATGTTGCAAGGGCTAAAGGCGGTGTTGGATTAATCATCACGGGTGTCCAAATGGTAGAAAACGAGCTAGAGCAGTTTCCGATGCCATCGCTACCATGCCCAAGTTATAACCCTACCGCTTATATTCGAAGCGCCCGTGAACTGACTGAACGTGTTCATAGCTATGGTTGTAAAATCTTTGCTCAGCTTACCGCTGGTTGGGGACGTTCATGTATTCCTGGTTTTACTCCTAATGATAAATGTGTAGCACCATCAAAAGCTGCAAACCGTTTTGATCCAACCCTTGAGCATCGAGAATTAGCGACTCAAGAAGTTAAACATTTTATTGCTAAATTTGCTGAATCCGCGGCTATTGCTCAAAAGGCTGGCTACGATGGTGTTGAAATACATGCTGTCCATGAAGGATATTTACTTGATCAATTTTCTCTTAGTTTCTTTAACCAACGTACAGATGAGTACGGTGGCAGTTTTGAAAATCGTTACCGTTTCGCAGTTGAAATCGTAAAGGCAATCAAATCAGTTTGCGGTGAACGTTTCCCTGTATCTCTACGATACTCAGTAAAAAGTAATATGAAAGGCTATGGCCAAGGTATTCTCCCAGAAGAAGATGCTGTCGAAGTTGGTCGAGATCTAGAAGAAGGATTACGTGCGGCTAAATATCTTCAAGATGCTGGTTACGATGCGCTAAATGTTGATGCAGGTACTTATGATTCGTGGTATTGGAACCACCCAGCAAATTACTTTAAGCCGGGTATGTACCAACCTTATTGTAAGGCGGTCTCTGAGGTTGTTGATATCCCAGTTCTAATGGCTGGACGAATGGAAGATCCGGACTTAGCCGCTAAAGCTGTACAAGAAGGTGTCGCTGACGGTATCTCAATGGGCCGCCCACTTCTTGCCGACCCTGATGTTGTAAACAAAATCCGTAGTGGTAAGTTTGAACAAGTTCGACCGTGTCTATCATGCCATCAAGGATGTTTAGGACGCATGGCTGAAGTTGGCAATATTTCTTGTGCGGTAAACCCTGCTTGTGGCCGTGAAGAAGAATACAAACTGACTCCTTGTTTGATAAAAAAGAAAGTAATGATCATCGGTGGTGGTGTCGCAGGGATGGAAGCTGCGCGAGTTTCCGCTTTAAGGGGCCATGAAGTTCATTTGTTTGAAGCAACTTCATACTTAGGAGGTAACGTTATACCTGGTAGTCAACCACCCTTTAAGCATGACGATAAACTTCTGATTAGATGGTTTGAAGGTGAACTACAACGCCAAGGTGTTTATGTTCACCTCAATACCAAGGTAACTCAAGATATTATTCAAGAATGTAATGCTGATGCCGTTATCTTCGCAACCGGTTCAAAACCCGAGGTTCCCGCTTGGTTATCTGGTGCAGATCAATCACACGTATCCGTTGCAGAAGATATCTTAATGAATCCAGAACTAATAACGGGGCAATCAGTTTGTGTTATTGGCGGTGGATTAGTCGGTTCTGAGTTGGCACTATGGCTTGCTCAAAAAAACAAAGATGTTACTCTCATCGAAGCCGATAACGACATTATTGGCGGCCCTCATGGAACATGTTTTGCGAATTATCAAATGCTAAAAGAGCTCCTGGTAAAGCACAAGGTTGATGTGAAGCTTTCAACAAAACTGCGTACTATTACAGAAACGGGCATTGAAATAGAAGATCAAG
Organism: Photobacterium damselae; assembly: GCF_003026815.1. Classification (GTDB taxonomy): domain Bacteria; phylum Pseudomonadota; class Gammaproteobacteria; order Enterobacterales; family Vibrionaceae; genus Photobacterium; species Photobacterium damselae. The sequence continues at coordinate 47,675 of NZ_PYOG01000003.1, forward strand.
ATTCAAATATCTCTTCTATAGATTACCCACATGTTGTTTTAGCTCTTGGCTATAAAGCAGAATCATCAATGTATGATCAATTGGCTAACCAACTTGAAGTTGATGAAATCTATAATATTGGTGATAGTCAACAAGCAAGAACGATTATGGCAGCAATTTGGGAAGGTTATGAAGTTGCTCGTCAGATTTAAGTAGACATAAATAACCCCCAATGTTGATCGACCAACTATTGGGGGTCCGTTAATTATCAGGTTTCGCTTTTTACTCTCCTATTTCACTAACTCTTCAACGGCTTCTTTAAGCTTGGTATCAATTTCAGCGTTGGTAACTTTACCGGTCGCCATATCAAAATTATCGTAGAAACTTGGTAGTGAAACAGACGCTTTTACATCCCCAGCAAAGTATGGAGCCGAACCCACAGCACCTGCAAGAACATTTGCAGCACCACCAGGACCTGGAGATGTTGCTAATAGTAGCATTGGCTTTTCTTGAAAAACCTTTTGATTAATACGAGAAACCCAATCAAAAGTGTTCTTGTAAGCAACTGAGTAGGAACCATTGTGCTCGGCAAAAGAAATAATGATCGCATCTGCCTCACCCAGCTTCTTATAAAACTTTTGCGCGAGTTCTGGCTGACCTAATTGTTCTTCTCGTTCAAAACTAAAAATTGGTAGTTCATAGTCATTAAGATCTAATACTTCCACTTCCGCATTAGGGACTAAAGAGGCTGTATAACGAGCAAATTGTTGATTGATTGAGTTACGGCTATTGGTTGCACCAAATGCTAAAATTTTCATATTGTCGCCCTTCTTTTAATCATTGTTCTCTAAGCGTATCGCTCGACTTGATGGAATCAGTCTACATTAAGACCCATAAATCATTAATAGCACCAAAGTAACAACACTATTTCCAAATGACTTGCAATCAAGTAAAACAAGCATATTAACCATAGCAAGCAGATATCAGAATTCCATTATCAAAAATTACTTAAAACAGATTCAACAAGTTACCGCTTTATTAATATGCTAGTTGCACATATGATTTCTACAACAAATTATCTGACGCCTTTATATGGCGGTATTCTCTAAAGAAAAAAGGAATGGCTATGTCTAAATTGACTGTTGTTGCAAATATCATTGCAAAGGAAGGACAAATTGATCTCGTAAAATCAGAACTTTTGAAGTTGATTGATGTGACACGGGCAGAAGATGGCTGTATTAGCTACGACCTTCACCAAGATAATGAAAACCCAGCCCATTTTGTATTTTTTGAAAATTGGAGTTCTGAAGATAAGCTGCAAGCCCATTTAAATAACACACCAATTGCCGAGTATGTCAAAGCGACAGAAGGTGCCATTGAATTATTTACTATCAATAAAATGACTCATATTGGTTAGTCGATATATAGGCTTTTAGTGATATACCCAAGTGACTCAAGATGCCAGATTCAAAGCGACTAGATCTTAAAACGATCTAAAGCATGAAAGCGTGTAAAAACATTAATCTCGCAAAAATACGTACCTTGAATTGCTTGGGTGTAAAAATGATTTGAACTTTACTATTAAAACTTCCCGCTTTTCACAGCGGATAAAAATAAAATTAGGGTTTCATCATAGTCTAACACTTTAACGTTTTTGCAATGTCACTGCCGTACCAAAAGCCATAACTTCAGATGCACCCTCAGTAACGGAGCTTGTGGTAAAACGAACACCTACCACAGCATCAGCACCAAGATTTCTGGCTTCATCAAGCATTCGTTCAACAGATATACTACGTGCTTCATTGTACATTTCGGTATAGCCTTTAAGCTCTCCGCCAACAATACTTTTTAAATTAGCCATAATATCTCGACCCACGTGCTTAGACTGAACAACATTTCCTGTCACCACACCGAGCACATCTGTAATTTCATACCCTGGCATTGTTTCAATTGTTGAGTATTTCATAGGCAACTTACTTTATATGATTCCAAATCATGGGAGTAACTCATAGTCGATAGTACCGTTATTATGAATGGAAAATAGCCACATATTGCCATTTTCTTCATATTGATACTTAGCGATATTCTCGACAGGCTTAAGATGTTTCTCAAAATCACGAACTTCTTGTTGCGGTAAAGAAAACCGTCCACTTGAAGAATTCAGATCTAAATCATTATGTACAGTAATTTGAGTTGCATCTTTTGGTATCACTCTTGGTAACCAACCTCGATCAAACACACCATCATCAGCAGCAATCTGATAAGTCTCGTATTGGCTGGTCACAACATCAGAACATCCCAGAAGAGACAATGTAAGTAAAAGTATTCGTTTTTTCATAAAAATATCATCTAGCTTCTATATTTCTATCAAACTACTCCTATTAATGGCCAAACTCTGTCCTATTTTTGTAATAATACAGGCCAAACAATGGTTGTAAGGATACAAATAGTGAAGACGATATATTCACCATCGGCTCTATAAGTATTATCACGGTAATCAATTCCTTTTACTAAGCATAAATATGAGAAGATTAACCTAATGCGCTACGAATAAAGCCATTGTGGTTTGCTAATTGCTTTTTTGCTTGTTCTGCATCAAGCCCAGCCAAAATCATCAAAATAGCAGTCTTACAATGTCTATCGCAGGCACTTAACGCTTCTTCTGCTTGTGCCACATCACAATCTGTCGCTTGCATGACGATATTGGTTTGTCGTTGGATCAACTTAGCATTAGTAGCTTCCACATCAACCATTAAATTACCAAATACTTTACCAGTACGGATCATAGCGCCTGTTGTCAGCATATTAAGTACGAATTTTTGCGCAGTGCCCGCTTTCATACGAGAAGAGCCCGTTACAACCTCAGCTCCAACCACAGGAGTAATCGCAATATCAGCTATTTTTGTCATTTCACTTTGCGGATTACAACTTATCGCAACAACTTGAGCACCAATGGAATGCGCATACTTCATTCCTCCGATAACATAGGGAGTACGTCCACTAGCAGCGATACCAACCACTACGTCATTTTCGGTTAATCCTAAATTTTGAAGATCTTGTTTAGCCAACTCTTGATTATCTTCAGCATTCTCTACCGCTTTTAATATTGCTTTATGACCACCAGCAATAAGTCCAACCACTTGATTAGGATTACTTCCATACGTAGGTGGACACTCGCTGGCATCTAAAATACCCAACCGACCTGAGGTTCCTGCCCCCATATAGATAAGGCGTCCTCCAACCATAAAAGCATCAGCAATGGCATCTACCGCAAGAGCAACCTCAGGTAGTGTTTTTTCAACAGCTAAGGCTACTTTTTGATCTTCTTGATTGATAACCGTCACCATATCAAGTGTTGATAACGTATCTATTGCGTGACTTGCTTGGTTTCGACTTTCAGTTACTAGCTGAGATAAATCAATTTTCATAATAATTATTTCGTATTTCTAACAATCAGACTTACGCACATTATACCTAAGTCATCTCAAGGCGCTACGCTAGGGAAATCACCCTTTAGCCAGAAGCAAGAGTATAAATTCTGGATATTGAAGCTCTAGAGCTCAGCATAAAAATTGTCAAATATGCGATCACGACATAAGCTTTTTAGAATTGCCAGTGTTTTACGAGCAATCTATATGAAGAAACTTATATGAAGAAAGTAATGCAATTTTTTGCCCTGATACTAATGGCCTCAAGCTTGAGTTTATCGACTTATGCTTTAGAGTTATCCCCCCTTACGAGTGAGCCCTATACTGGCGATCTTGCGGTTATTGAAAAGAAGAAAGTCATTAGAGTGCTGGTTTCTGCCGATTTGGGGTTTTACTATATTGAAGATGGTCAACCGAAAGGAATTATTGCAGAGCTTCTCGCCCATTTTGAACAGCAACTAAAAAAAGAAAAAAGACCATTACATATCCAGATAATTCCAGTGACACGAGACCAGTTGATTCCGTTGCTGATTGAAGGCTATGGGGATTTGATCGTCGCAAATTTAACAATCACAGCAACACGAGAGAAAGAAGTCTCATTTAGTGACCCCGTTTTAGATAATATTTCAGAACTTATCGTTACCAATAAATCTCATCCACTGATTACAGAAATTACTCAACTTAGTGGGCAAGATTTCTGGGTAAGAAAAAGCTCTAGCTACTATCGAAGTCTGCTTAGAGTTAATAATCAACTTGAGTTACAGCAACTGGCTCCTATCAACATCCATTTTATTGATGAAACAATCCAAGACTATGAATTAATAGAAATGATTAACGTTGGGCTCATCAATGCAACTTTATTAGACAGCCATAAAGTAAAAATCTGGCTCTCAACCATGCCTAATATCCAAGTGAATGAACAATTCCCATTAAGATATAAAGGGGAAATTGGGTGGGCAGTACGTAAAGATAGTCCTAAATTTTTAGCTTTAATCAATAACTACATCAAAACAGTAAAATCAGGAACATTAATGGGTAATGTGATTTATAACAAGTACTTAAACCAACATTTATGGTTAAAGAAATTCCTCAGCCCATCTAAAATAGACAAAGCAAAAGAACTATCTAATGTCTTCTTCAAATTTTCCACTGAATACGATTTTGACTACTTGATGATGATGGCGCAAGGTTATCAAGAATCAGGACTAGAGCAAAACAAGGTTTCTTATAAGGGTGCCGTTGGTATTATGCAAGTATTACCAAGTACAGCTCGCGATAAAGCGGTCAATATTTCAAATATTTACAACCCAACAAATAATATTCATGCGGGAATTAAGTACATGGCTTACTTAAGGACATACTTTTTTTCCGACGAAAGCATTGATTATCAAAACCAAGTTTACCTTTCTTTAGCTGCGTACAATGCAGGACCAGGAAATATCTCTAAAATGCGAAGATACGCTAAAGAGCAAGGCTATAACCCAAACATCTGGTTTAAAAATGTTGAAGTTGTAACAAGAAAGCATATAGGGAAACAGCCTGTTGTTTATGTAAAGAATATTAACCGTTACTTTATTATGTATAAGCAATTAGTTGTCTTAAAAAAAGAACGAAGAGGTACGGTTAAACCCTTCCATCCTCCTTATAAATACAATCCAATAAGCTTATTTTAAAGAAAAAGCCTCAATGATCACATCACCGAGGCTTAATCTACAACTATCTAAAAATCGAATTATTCAGAACGACAAGTTTTAAAAATATCCAGCTTAGGATTGTATACCTTCGTCTGAACATCCATTACTCCAAGCATCGAATGGAATACGTTATCTTGAGAGAAGTGACCAGATTCCGCTTCTTTTTCTAAACATGATGGGTTGATACCGCGGTCTTGCTCAAACCCTTTCGACATCCAAACCATCATTGGAACAGTAGTTTGATACTTTGGTGCTAAGGCATAAGGTGTACCATGCAGATACAAACCATCTTCACCTAGTGATTCACCATGATCCGAAATATAAAACAGAGCAGTGTTATATTCTTTGCTATAACCTTTTAGTTTTTGGATTAACTGATCAATCACATAGTCAGTATACAAAATCGTATTATCGTAGCTGTTTACTATCTCTTGAGTTGTACAGTTTTCAATATCCGCACGTTGGCAATCTGGCTTGAAAAACGCATGATCTTTGGGATAACGCTTATAATAAGTAGGACCATGACTTCCCATAATATGTAATGCGATAAATTTATTTCCCTTCATATCAGAAACTTCTTTATCAAAATTATTAAGTAAAGCCATGTCATAGCATGATTCACCATCACATAATGGATTATCTGAACTTCGATCTAATACAATCTTATTTATACGGTCGGCCGCGCCTTTATCACCACCATCATTCTCTTTCCACAACATGGAAATGCCCGCACGATGTAGAATATCAATAAAGGTATCTTGGTTATAAGCCCGTTCTCGGTTGTAATCACTCTTATTCATAGCAGAGAACATACATGGAACAGAAACAGCAGTTGCTGTACCGCAAGAAGACACCGACTTAAATGATATTACGCCGTCTTTCTTCGTATATTGGTTAGTAGGTCGAGGGTAACCGTTTAGCTCATAGTTCATTGAGCGTGCTGTTTCGCCAAGAACAAAAACAAAAAGTGTCGGCTTACCATTATGTGTTTTGGACACTACTTGTTTTGCATCTGTACCAATTTCTTGATACTTCATTGGTTCAGTGAAATATGTTTTGTCTACGTATTTACCTAAAGCGTAAACATAAGCTGGGTTAATCACGCGGTTTAAGTAATGATTATTACGACCAACAGAGCTGTAATCTTTATAATAGAAAAACGCAACAAGACCAATAATAACTAATGAAGCTAAAATCGAAACCAACTTCATCAGTACAAACTTAAGAGCTGAAGAATATGGTTTTATGGGTGTTTTTAACAGTAAGATAACGGGTAAAACACCAAGAACTGTAACCCATACCACACCAGTAAGACTAAAGTATGACGTCGCTTCTCCTGCATTCGTCTCAAAAATATTTTCCATCATGCCATAGTCAAAAATGGCACCATATTGGTACATAGCATAGCAGACGAGTGCAGAGAAAAAGATGAGGATACTAAAAAAAGGCTTAGTAATATAAGGCCATGAAAATAGATTAAAAATAATGTTCAAAGCCGCAGTTAAGAAAATTGGCAAAGAAATAATAAAACCAATCTTAACAGCAGGAAGGGTTTGAAATATATGCTCAAAAGTACGCCAAAGCGGAAGATTAAGCACGATGGCAAAATAAAGAGCCAATAAGAAGGTAACCATCCCTACTGTTTTTGGCTGTTTAATATGAGTTAATAAATTCTTCATCTATTTGTTATCTATTTATCTTATATGAGGATATTGATGTAAAAAGTAAACAACTTCTAATTAACGGTGCGACAAAAGCCCGACAAGGCAATAAGATCTCGCATTAACCGTGAAATTTTTGTGAAACTTAGGTTCTAATAATAAAAATCAGTGAATTTTGACACAAAAAGGACAGTTAACAGCACAACAAATACGCAGAAGACATAAATCAGAAGGATACGAGCAAATTTCTGAATGGATACTTAACATTGAAGCAGTTAAGCTTTTAGATTCGTAGGTTGCGGAGATATTTAAGATAGTTGTTTCAGAATGCTAGACTGTAATTGTTCAAGACAAAATAACAGGTTCGCCGTATAATCTAGCCGTTTTTGTAATTTTACGGTATTAAATGTGACTCAATTAAGTCTAGAAGCGATTCGCCAACAACTCACCGAGCGTCATTTTCACGCAGATAAAGTTAAGATTGTCACTGTTGAAGCGATGGATCCAGCTGATTTAGAAAGCTGTACAACAGTTGAAAATGAAACTTTCTATAATAGCTATATGAATGTTATTTATGGCAAGGGCGATCGTTACGTTTTGGGCTACCGCTGTAATGAAGCCGAAATTATTGATCAAGCTATCATCCGTAAAGGTGATAAATACTATGATCCAACACTACAAGCAAATAGTGATAATTTCGAACCTTATCAATTTGCTCTTCTTACTGAATTTCAAGTTTTCGATATGATGAAGAATGCGAAATCAAATAAAGACTTTCCGCCTGACGTTGACTTCTTATTTGCTCGAGCAAAATACTATAAAAACATTATTAATAAGTAATAGAGCTCATTAATTTACAAATAAAGGGAGGTAGTCGCTCCCTTTATATTACTGATTTTCAATAACAAGTAATCGCGATACCTATCTCTGATGCTAAGCTTTGTAACTGCTCTTCTGTGTCTAATTTAATCGACCAACTAAGACCACTTCCTGTTGCTGTTACAACATTAGCGCCAGCAATCAATGTTATTTCATCAACTTGGGATTGCAGCGATACCCTAGCCTCACCGTTTAATCGAATAACGACTTCACGCTGATTCGCAATAATTTTTCCTTGAGAAAATTCAATGATCATGATTCTTTCTTTTTATGTTTCATCACAGCGATAGTTAAACGGCTTGTACACACTAAGCGATCTCGCTCATCAACAATATCTATTTGCCAAACTTGTGTTGTCACCCCTAAGTGGGTTGGTTTAGCAATACCTTTAACAAAACCACTACGCATCGCTCTAACATGATTGGCATTAATATCTAAACCAACACAATAGTGGCCTTCTGAAACACAATAATTGGCAGCTATTGAACCTAGAGTTTCAGCTAACACAACCGATGCTCCGCCATGCAACATCCCTAATGGCTGGTGTGTCCGATGATCTACGGGCATGGATGCCGTTAAACTTTCATCATCAAATGAAACATACTCAATACCAAGATGCTCAACTAACGTATTTTTTGACGTTGCATTCAAGTCTTCGAGCGTAAAATGACGCTTCCAAATCGACATACTAGCCCCTTTTTAAATGATCTATTGAATTTTAACGAAGTTAATACGATAACCCAAGCGATGATCTAGGTAACCAAAAAGAATACCTACAAAAAAAGGCATCCGAAGATGCCTTATTATTACAAAAGTAAACTCAATTACTCAGCAAGAACTTGAGTTACTGTTTCAATATCGATTGAAGGAGAAACGATCTCAACACGACGGTTCTGTGCGCGACCTTCTTCTGTTTGGTTAGAAGCAACTGGATCTGCTTCACCACGGCCTTCAGCAATGATACGAGAACCATCAACATTTAGGTGTGCACGAAGCGCATCAGCGACAGCATCTGCACGACGCTCAGACAGTTTCTGGTTGTAGGCTTCAGAACCTTTGCTATCGGTATAACCAACAACATAGATTTGTGCTGCATCTTGCTCTTGTAGACGCTGCTCAAATGGAACTAGCTTAGCTGCATCACCGGTAGAAATTGATGAGCTATCAAAGGCAAATGGAACAGCCAGTTTAAGCTCTTCTAAAGTCGCAACAGAGACTTGATCTACATATACAGGTTCTGCTACTGGCTCTGGAGCGCCCCAGCTATACACTAGGCTTAGACCATAGAAGTGAGTATCCCAATTTGCGCGAACATCTTTATCTTTTAATTCTACATCATGGTAGTACTGGTATTCTAGACGAGCAGATAAATGATCATCTAAGAAGAACTCAAGACCTGCACCTGCAGTACCTACTACACCGTCATCTTTATATTTCTCTGCACCAAAGCCTTTCGCTTCTGAGAAGTAGTATGCACCACCCAGTTTCGCATAAAGACCCATATAGTCTGTTGCATGCCATGTAAATTTACCAACAAGATCGATCGCCTGTTGATCAACACGCATTTTATAATCATTATTAAACTCAGCACGGCCTAGCCAAGTGTAGCCAGTTTCAACCGCGAACCAAGGAGTTACGTTGTAACCTGCAAACAAACCACCGCCCATATCATCGCGGTCAAATGCAGAATTACTATCTACGCCATCCACTGAAATATCATTATAGTGAGTAGCACCAACTCGGAAACCCGCATACCATGGGTTATCTGCTGCTGCGTTAGCGACACCTGAAATTAGAAGTGCCAACGGAAGAACATAACGAACTTTAGACATGAAATTATCCTTTTATTTTTTTACCACTGCCTTGTTGTTTTAGTCTAGAGATCTTAGCTAATACAAACCAAGGTCACAAAAGTGTTACCGACATCACATTTACATAGCAAATGATTAATCTAAACATTTATAGATTAACATAATATTTTATTTTAACCACAAATGTTATAAAGAATAGTAAATTAAATCAATTAGATATCAATAGACATTTGGTGAAAGATTATCACTATAATTTTGTTAAAAACCGATAGCATTTCACTAAAAATTTATATCGTTATGCACTATCAATTCCATAGTTTTCTTAACGTTTAATTGATTGTAATAATCAAGTAAAATAGCTCACAGAATATTTTTTGAGCTGCATAGGCAGGATATTGAGTACAACGCTATGGTTTTTCATAACAATAATAAACAATCAAACTGTAAAGTAGGTATTATTGGTGGTGGTGTGGCAGGTTCTACTGCAGCATTGCGTCTTGCCGAATTGGGTATCGATGTTGAGCTATTTGAAGAAGGTAAAAGCCTAGTTAATGGTCCTCCTATCTGCCACCTTCATGCCGGTGGTAACCTTTATCGTGAAATTAGTGATGAACAATGTGCGGTATTACTCAAACAATCCATTGATACTGTTAGAGCTTACCCCGCTTCTGTTAATGTGCGCCCTACGGTGTTAGCTGTTCCCACTCATGATGCTGGCGACCCTAAAGAGTTACTGCCACGCTTAACTATGTTACAACATCTTTATGCTCAACTGGTTCAACAAGATCCATGTAATTCAGTTCTGGGGAACCCTGATGATTACTATCGTCTATATAATGAAGCAGATATAACGGCACTCGCAGCTCTTGAACAACCTCTTAGTCCACAAACTCCCGATGAATGGATGATTCCTGTCGCAAAATCGATTAACCCGAAACAATTTAAGTACCCTATTGTGATGGTTCAAGAGTACGGTCTGAGTGTCTTTCGAATAGCCGCAACTGTCAGTCTAGCGCTAGCACAAAAAAGTAACTGCATCGTGCACACTTCAACTAAAGTGACGAACCTCTGTTATCTAGCGGATTCTCAATCTTGGACGCTGGAATATTCAAATAACAGTATAAATAAGCCACAAACCAAACACTTTGATTATATTGTCAATGCAAGTGGGTTTAGAACAGGAACTATCGACGATCTTATTCATGTAAAAAGAGACCGTTTAGTAGAGTTTAAATCGGCTTATGTTACACACTGGCAAGATTGTCACGCACAATGGCCGGAAGTGATCTTCCATGGCGAACGAGGAACTCCGCAAGGTATGGCACAATTAACGCCATATCCAAACGGTTACTTCCAACTTCATGGTATGACTGAAGATATTACTTTATTCAAAGATGGCTTAGTTCATAGTACAACCACTAGCTCTCAACCACATTTAGCAGCTAGTTTTTTAACAAAAATATCTGATCGTTGGCAGCAACAAGAAGTGTCTGAGCGAACAGAACGTGCCATTGCTCATATGAGTCAATTTGTACCAAGCTTCACCACAGCTACGGTTGGTGGAATGCCTCTATTTGGCGCTCAACAAATACCGGGGTTAGATCCTACGCTTCGTGCTGCTGATGTCTCATTTGCAGCACAACGCTATGCTCGTTCAGAAATTGTCAAAGCCTCTTCTGCTTTAAGTGCGGCAAATGAAATCGTTGCCGATCTTATTGCCAATAAACTGATTGATCCGCTTAATAATACAGACATTATTGAAGAAGAATTTAAAACCAACCAAACCCTTTCATTAGATGATGTTGTCAATAAAGCTGTAGCAATTGCCAAAGAGCGTGGATACCCTCAAGAACTCGCAATACCAACAGGCTATCAGCGAGCAATTTAGTTTTTATAAGCATAAATGAAAAGCAGAGCCTAAATTTAGAGCTCTGCTTTTGTTTATTTATACTGTTTATCTTGTCACAACTTAGCCGCGGATCATGCGAGCTCGGAAGTTACGACCTTTGATCTTACCATTTTCCAGTTTTTTCAGTGCTGCTTTAGCAATATCGCGCTGTACAGACACATAAGCACAGTAATCAAAGATATGAATCTTACCTACTTGGCTGCCTTGGATAGACTTATCACCGCCAGTTAGTGCGCCTAAGATATCTCCAGGGCGAACTTTTTGCTTTTTACCGCCGTCAATCAATAATGTCACCATTGCAGGACGGTATGGCGGTTGATTTAATACACTTTGATCCGGTAATGCTTCGCCAGAAATTGGGCGATCAAGGTAATCTTCAAGTAAAGCGACTTTATAGTGTTCTTTATCACTAAATAATGAACACGCAATACCTTTACTTCCAGCACGACCAGTACGACCAATACGGTGCACATGCACTTCAGTATCACGCGCTAGGTGGTAGTTAATCACAGCATCAAGAGCATCAATATCAAGGCCACGAGCGGCAACATCGGTTGCAACTAAAATAGAACAGCTCTTATTAGCCAAGCGAACTAATGTTCTGTCACGCTCTCGTTGTTCCAGATCACCATGAAGCGCTAGAGCACTAAAACCTTCGTCTACCAGCGTATCTGCCACTTCTTGAGCTTCTCGCTTAGTATTACAGAAAATAACCGCAGATTCTGGATGATGTTTAGCCAGTAACAAACGCACTGCATCCATACGCTCTTCATTATTATCTACTTTATAGAAATGCTGAGAGATACTGCTGTTATCGTGAGTCGCTTCCACTTTCACCATCGCAGGCTTATTCATAATGCTATTGGCAATCGAAGCAATTTGAGTTGGATATGTTGCACTAAATAGCAGTGTTTGGCGTTGCTTTGGTGCACAATCAATGACAGCATCAATGGCATCTTGGAAACCCATCTCTAACATGCGATCGGCTTCATCTAAAACCAATGTATTTAGATTATCTAGCGAAAGGTTACCTTTACGTAAATGCTCTTCTACTCGACCTGGCGTACCAACAATAATATGTGCACCGTGTTCAAGAGAGCCAATTTGCGGACCAAAAGGCATACCACCACACAATGTCAGTACTTTAATATTATGAATTGCACGAGCTAAACGACGGATCTCTTTAGCAACCTGATCAGCCAGTTCACGAGTTGGGCACAGAACCAATGTCTGTACACGAAAACGCTTAACATTAAGGTTATTAAGCAAACCCAAACCAAATGCCGCAGTTTTACCCGAGCCCGTCTTACCTTGAGCGATGATATCTTGACCCGCAAGAATAATAGGTAAACTTTGTGCTTGAATAGGCGTCATCTTTTCGTAACCCAGCGATGCCAAGTTAGCTAAAAGATCGGGATGAAGATTTAATGTTGCAAATGAGGTCTGAGTCACAACCATGTCCTGCTAGAAAAAAGGTTTTGGAGTATATCATTAACTAGCAAGTTATACCGAGCTGTATTTAAACAGCTCGGCGCAAATACTCTATTTCACCTGAGATTTAATATATTCGCCTAATTCTGAATGATGCAAAATCTTCGAAACAGGTAGAATGACATCACTTGGTCCCCATGCGAACACATTAACTGGCGTATGAGTGTGAGTTCCTGTTCCCCATACGATATTTTGCTTTGTTCCCTGCACTCTTGCTAACAAATTTGTTCTGTCATTGTAAGGATAGAAAGCATCAAAATCATGAATCGCTGGAATCGTACTTTCTGATAAATAACTATGCCCATCCACGTGGTAAGGGTTAGTTTTATCCGTTAATACCGCTTTTGCTTGTGCTTCAGTAATTGCAAATTCACTGTTGTTATTCACAATTTTCATTAACTGCTTTGCTGTCTGCTTATCCTTTGGCAGCTGCCCAAACTCAGTTAACATTCCAGAATATGTTTTTTTCTGTTGATATAACCCATCTAAGATTGTGAATGCTCCAAAGTTAAAATTTGGCGCATAATCGCGTTGAGCAAAAGCCTCACCAGAACGTTTCTGCGGCTCAGGTAACTGATATCCCGAGTAACTAAAACCAAATGATCCTGTTTCATGGTCTGCGGTAACAATCACTAATGTATCATCTCGCCCTTTAGCCCATTGATAAACAGCATCAATAGTATTATCAAATTTTAACATTTCATGCAGCATGGTACCTGCATCATTGCTATGACCCGCCCAATCAATCTGACCGCCTTCAACCATTAGGAAAAATCCTTTGTCGTTTTTAGCTAGGACTTCCAACGCCTTTTCCGTCATTTCACGCAATGTTGGTTGAGTACGAGCAGGATCTTCCTTAGTTTTACTGTATTCAATGCCGTCAGCCATTCCTGAGCTCGCAAATAAACCCAGCACCTTACTGCCTGTAGCTTCTTCTAACATCTGTTTATTAAATACAAGACTGTAACCTAAGTCTTTAGCTTCTAATAGTAAGTTACGTTCATCTTTTCGTTTTGATTTTAACCCAACATCACCATGTGTTAGGGTCTGTAATTGTTGGTAAATTTCGCCTTGTTGGTTTGCTGATTGTGGAATCCAGTTACGCAAGCCTCCTGATAACAGCACATCGACTTGAGTTGCTAACATATCTGAGGCTATTTCATTTTCTAATGAACGATGCGGTTGATGAGCAGCAAAAGCCGCAGGTGTTGCGTGGGTCATACGAGTATCAGAAACCAGCCCTGTTGCTTTACCCATACGCTTTGCTTTCTCTAATACCGTTTCAATAGCGTTACCGTCAGGATCAATACCAATCACCTCAGAACCTGTCGAGATACCGGTCGCTAACATAGTCGCAGAACATGCTGAATCCACAACGATGGCATCATCAGGATGAGTTAATGATGAACCAATCACACCATCTTGAGCTAATTGATAAAGGGCGGTTGGTTTGCCCTTATATATCGAGTTTGGTGCTAACTTAGCGTAACTTTCAAGCAAACCGACCTGCTGAGGCCCCATACCATCACCAATCATTAATATGACATTTTTTATTTCGGCAGAATGGGCGTTAAGAGAGAGGGTCGAGGCCGCAATAATTGTTGCCAACGGTTTAATGTACTTGTTCATTAATTATCCTTGTTTTTATTGATTCGGTTTTGATTAACTGGGCGTATTTAAACAAGGATTTTTGACAGATTTATGGCGATTTTAAGAAACAAAAAAGACACGTAAACTTTTGCCTATAATAGCGCGTCATTCCGTGTCTTAATTCTCTTTTATCTGTATTAGCAATAGGTTATCGCAACTAAAATATTCGAATCTAATAGGAATAATTACAATAAATTTGTAGGGATACCCTCTTTTTCAAACCCAGCTAAGATTCGAGTAATAAAATCGCCCCCTTCTTTATCGAAATCCACCATTCCATATGGCAGAGCATTGTTAACAGGTAACCACTGTTTCATTGCTTGTTTTATTACTTGATAGTTAGGATCCGAGGCCAAATTATGATGCTCATTGGGATCGAGATTACGATCATAGAGCTCTTCTGAACCATCACGATAACGAATATAAGTGTATTGCTCATCACGAATAGCATGACACTGATAGCCATAAGTCGTCACTGCAGGAATTTTTCTGTCAAAACGGGGATTATTCAGTAAAGGTTTTAAAGAGATGCCTTCATTCGTTGCTACTTTAGGTAAATGACAAAGCTCAATTAATGTTGGATACAGATCTAACAGGCTTACGGCTTCATCACACACTTGCCCTTTCTCTTGCTGCGGTAAGCGGATCATTAAAGGGACACGCGTCGATTCTTGCCACAGAGTTTGTTTACGATAATTCATATGCTCACCAAAGTTTTGGCCATGATCCCCCCAAAACATCACAATGGTATTATTGGCATAAGGACTCTTTTCCAAAGCATCTAGAACTTTACCAACTTGAGCATCCATAAATGCAATACAGGCTAAATATGCTTGCACCAACTCTTTACGAATCCCTAATTTATTAACGGCGGCTGCATCACCTCCAGGAATAATACCTAGAGCTAACGCTTTCCCCATAAGTGGAATATCAGTCATCTCTTTTTCAATCGTTTCAGGTACGATAATACTCTCAAGAGGGAACATATCGAAATATTCACGGGGAGCAGTATAGGGAACATGAGGTCGGATGAAACCACAAGCTAAGAAAAACGGTTTCTCATAATGGCGTTGTAATCTTTCGACGGTCCAATCCGCAAAATATTCATCAGGCATCACACCACCATTAGGAATATCATGACGATCTAATGCACCACTACATAAGCTAAACCCTCTAGTTCCGGGCCCATATTCTTGAGATTGAATAATTTGGCCCCCACCGACAGGAAACGGATAATACTTATGGTCATCCACACCATAAGAGCCATAACCGTAACCATTTGCTTTTAAATGCTCATCACGCGGTCCAATAACATACAAGGGTATTTCCTCATCCCATTGCTCTTTGTGACGATAATCAGCAGTACCATGATGAGAAATCTTTCCCGAAGCCATAGTGTAATAGCCGTTATTTTTAAAATGTTGAGGTAATACAGGCGTTGAACCTAACACCTGTTCAGCGACAGGATCGAACGGCTTAATGCCCAACTCCTTATTGGTATAAAGACCCGTTGTTGTGGGCGCCATTCCAGTTAGTAGCGCTGTACGAGATGGTCCACAGACTGGGACCTGACAATGAGCATTTCGAAATGCGGTCGACCGTTTATACAAACGATCGAGATTTGGGGTTTTAACTTGCGGGTGAGCTCCTAATGCGCCAATCCAATCATTAAGATCGTCTACTGCTAAAAATAACACATTAGGATGTTGCGTGGAGTGCTCCGCTTGCACAAAACAGCTGGAGGTTGCTGTCACCGCACCGACAGCTGCAGTTGATTTTAAAAATTTTCTTCTTGAAAGTTCCATTTTCCAAACACCTTAAATCGAAATATTCTTTTTTACAAAGCAAAGAACTATGAAAGCACAAATTATACACAATCGAAAAATCGCAATATAAATAATGATCACACTCTGTGCTTTGCCTTTATTTTCTTTCGACTTAAAGAACAATGAAAGTACAATCCGATTATAAACGAAATACCGAATTGCACTCTCTTTGGATTTATTTCGTCCAAGTAAATTTTTGGAACATAGGATCAACAGGCGTTTTGGCTACTCGATTAACGTAATTACTGATCACTTTTTGCGATAGGCCCAAAATGATTTCAAGAACTTGCTTCTGCCCATAACCCGCATCATAAAAAGCTTGTAACTCTTCATCCGACACATTGCCACGTTGACGAACCAAGCTCAACGTTAGATCTTTTAAGGCTTGAAGCTTAGGTGTTGGCATTACATCGTCATTTCGTAATGCTTCAATCAATACAGGATCGACTTTCATTGAATGAGCAATCAATGTATGAGCAGGAACACAATAGTGGCACTCGTGTTCCACATTAATAGTTTGCCAAACAACAGTGAGCTCTTCTTTATTAAACGAAGTTTCGGTAAATAGTTGGTGAAGTTCGGTATAAGCCTTAAGTAACTGCGGTGATTCAGCCAAAGTTGCAATCAAATTTGGGATACTTCCCATCGTTTTTTGAGCATTGTTTAAGATAGCTTTTGTCGTTTCAGGTGCTGTTTCAATTGTATGAATAGTAAAGACTTTCATTGTTCTTTCTCCGTATAGTATTTATTTCTATTAGCCTGTTGTTTGGCTTAATTAAACCTTACTTATTTTTGAACTATCGTTCAAGTTTAATTTTGAACAATTGTTCATTAATTAATACAATAGTAAGATAATCACCTGATTAAAAAGAGAAAAATCCTTTAATTTTTTCTTACTTTACAGAAGATAATCTACCGACTAAAATTTTGAACAATTACTCAAAAAAGAACGATATTATGGCAAACACTCCAAAATTCGACCGCCAACAAGTGATCGACAAAGCAACAAATTTGTATTGGCAAAAAGGCTTTCATGCAACGTCTATGCGTAATTTGCAAGACGCCATTGATATGAGGCCAGGGAGTATTTATGCCTCTTTTGGAAGTAAAGAAGGTCTATTTAAGCAAGCACTTCAACATTATCAGCAACAAGGTGTTATTGAGCTAAACCAATGTCTTGCCAATAGTGCATCTCCCCTTGCTGGACTAAAACACTTTATCCAACAACTGGTACTTGAAACACCAAAGTCAGCACCAAGTGGTTTGTGCCTTCTCGCAAAAACAGTGGCAGAACTGACTTGTGATAACCAAGAGTTGTTAGATGAGGCATGTCGACTTCTGAATAAAATGGAAGCGGAGTTTGAAAAAGTCATTATTTCGGCTCAACAGCATGGTGAAATTACGAAAGAAAAGAACTCTGCAGAGCTAGCTCGTTATGTACAAGTACAAATTGCAGGGCTACGAACTTACGCAAAAACACATCCAAACAGTGATGCGATATCTACAATGATCGATGATATTTTTGCTCACTATCCATTTGTTTAATATCAAAATATTTTTAGTATGTTTAGCCAAGTTACTATTTTATAAAATAAATTTTGCTAGAAAGTCGTGACAAGATAGTCATTCTTGATTAGGATAAATAACGTTAGTCGGGGAGCCTTTAGGCTGAGATCACGTAAGTGGGACCCGTTGAACCTGAACCAGTTAATACTGGCGTAGTGGAACTAACGGATACCCAATCTTTCACCTTCGATGTATCTATTGGAAATTACCTCTCAATACATCTTAGTGTCTCTTTGTGTAACTGCAGTTATCTCTACGCCATGTGGAGATCATGATGAATAATCAAGCAGTACCATCTAAAACCCCTATTACATTAACAATTGCAGGATCGGATAGTGGCGGCGGCGCTGGTATTCAAGCTGATATTAAAGCGATCTCTGCTACGGGTGGCTATGCATGTTCTGTAATTACCGCTCTTACAGCGCAAAACACCCAAGGTGTCCACAGTATTTACTCCATTCCTGCCAATTTTGTTGCCGAACAACTTGATGCTGTTTTCCAAGATTTGGATATAAAAGCAGTTAAAATTGGGATGCTAAGTGACAGCAATATTATTTCAATCATTGCCCATAAACTACGCCAATACCAGCCTAAATATCTAGTGGTTGATCCGGTTATGGTAGCAACCAGTGGCGATCTATTATTAGAACATAACGCCATCTCTACATTAAAAGAGCAGCTACTCCCACTGGCCAATGTGATCACCCCAAACCTTCCTGAAGCAGCTGCATTATTAGATTGTGCTCAACCTAAAACAGAAGAAGATATGGAAGCCATGATAGAGCAATTACGCCAACTGGGGGCTCATTCTGTTTTACTTAAAGGTGGACACCTTGGCAATACAACCAACAGTACTGACCTCTTAATTCTTCCACATGATGTGCTTCGATTTACAACGCCACGTATTGATACACCAAATACCCATGGAACAGGCTGCACTCTCTCTGCCGCCATTGCTTCTTATCTGGCCCAAGGATATTCGTTAACAGAAGCAGTGAAAGCCGCTAAACACTATATCAGCAATGCGATTGCTCATGCTGATGAACTGCAGATCGGGTCAGGGCATGGTCCGGTGCATCACTTTTTTAATCTAGCCAACAATAAGTAAGGTAACCTCATGGCGATCCTACTAACCTGCCACTCTCTTACTTACCCTAATGCCTCTACGGCAACGCTAAGCAATGTATCTTTACAACTACAAGCCAAGCAGTGGACGTGTCTGCTTGGCAAAAGTGGTAGTGGCAAATCTACCTTGCTACGACTTTTAGCAAGTCTGTTACCCGATGATGTGCAATTTATTGGCAATATTCAGACCGAACACGATGAAAATATCCACCAGCATATTGCTTACATGGCCCAACAAGATTTGCTTCTACCTTGGCTGAACGTGATTGACAATGTCTGTTTGAGTTATCAATTTGGCTCTCAAAAATGTCAGTCAGAATATAAATCCTGCAATGCGAAAAAATCCGTTTATCAGCAAGCGATGACATTACTCAATAAAGTGGGATTAAGACACTACGCAGAGCATATGCCCCAGCAGTTATCTGGGGGTATGAAGCAGCGTGTTGCCCTAGCCCGTACTCTCATGCAAGACAAGCCGATCGTATTAATGGATGAGCCATTTTCAGCATTAGATGCCGTAACTCGCTATAAGCTACAAAATCTAGCCGTTGAATTGCTTCGAGAGAAAACAGTCGTTCTTATTACCCACGACCCACAAGAAGCACTCAGGTTAGGCGAGCAGATCATTATGCTCACAGGTACACCGGCATCCCTACGCCAATTAAATATTCCTAATAGCCCAATCCCACGTCAGCTTGATAGCGAATTTGCGCAATATCAGCAGGAGATACTGTCAAATCTGGAGGCAGAATATGTCTGAGCTCTCCCCTGTAGACTTAAATAATCAGAGCAGACAACGCAAAATCTTAACTCCTGCTTATTTACAGCCCTATATCAGAGTCGTTGTTACTCTAGGTCTACTGCTTTGTCTATGGCAAGGAACCATTTGGCTCTTCTCTCTGCCTAGCTTTATTTTACCATCCCCCATTGCCGTACTAGACCGACTCTACTATCGCCATGATGTGTTATTACATCATACCTGGATAACGGGCTGCGAAATCATACTGGGATTAGCTCTAGGTCTACTGATGGGCTTATTCTTCGCTTTACTGATGTTGCTTTTTGCTCCAGTCAAACGTTGGCTACTTCCAATATTGATTGCCAGTCAAGCCATTCCTGTCTTTGCTATTGCGCCCATTTTAATGCTGTGGCTGGGATATGGGATGGCATCCAAAATTGTGATGGCAGGATTAATTATTTTCTTCCCTGTCACCACCTGCTGCTTTGACGGACTACGCCATACCCCTCAAGGCTATCTCGATCTTGCTAAAACCATGGGCGCAACACCGTGGCAATTGCTGAAAACCATCCGTTTACCTGCGGCCTTACCTGCCCTTGCTTCTGGCATTCGAGTCGCCGTTGTTATTGCGCCGATAGGTGCCGTGGTTGGTGAGTGGGTAGGCTCAAGTGAAGGTCTTGGCTATCTCATGTTACAAGCCAATGCTCGGATGATGATCGATGAAATGTTTGCAGCTCTGACCATCTTAGCGTTGCTTTCCATCTCTCTGTACTACTTAACCGATAAGTTATTAAAAAAACTGATCCCATGGCAATAACTCCAGATATCACAACATTGATTCAAGGAATACGATGAAAACAGCAACAAAAACAGCCTTAACTATTGTGTTAACCTCATGCAGTTTTAATCTATGGGCTGCACAAGAGCAGAATATCTCATTAATGCTCGACTGGTTTGTCAATCCAAATCATGGCCCGATCATTATCGCCCAAGAGCAAGGATTATTTGCAAAAGAAGGACTTAAAGTAACGATTCAAGAGCCCGCCGATCCAAGTGTTCCTGCAAAACTGGTTGCAGCGAATAAAGTCGATTTGGCCATCAGCTATCAGACCAGTTTAACCACAGATGTCGCAGCGGGTTTACCCTTAATTCGTTCGGCAACTTTAATCGCAACGCCTCTTAACACATTAATGACTTTAGATAATGGCAAAATCAAATCCATCGCCGATCTAAAAGGTAAAAAAATCGGAATTGCTGTTGCAGGAAATGAAGAAGCCACACTTGGCACTATGCTAAAAACGGCAGGTATAAACTACAAAGATGTGCAGATCATTAATGTTGGCTGGGCGCTTTCCTCATCTTTAGCATCGGGGAAAGTGGATGCGATTTGGGGTGGTTTACGCAATTTTGAGACAAACCAATTAGCGCTTGAAGGTTATAAGGCGAAGGCCTACTACCCAGAAGAGTATGGTGTCCCCTCCTATGATGAACTGGTGATTGTCGCAAACAAAAACCATTACAACAAAGCTACCATCAAAAAATTTAATCACGCCTTAGAGCTTGCGACTCAATATATCGTCAATCACCCCGTTCAAGCTTGGCAAACGTTTATTAAATACAATCCAGATACCCTAAATAATGAACTAAATCATCGAGCTTGGAACGATACCATTGCTCGTTTTGCCCTTCGACCATCAGCTGTTGATTTAGAACGTTATAACAAGCTCGCTAGCTTTATGTATCAACACCATATTATTAACAATGAGCCAAAGGCAAAAGATTACGTACCCGCGTTGTAACAGCACAACCGTTGAACACAATCATCGCTTTTATTTATGATCGGAATGCACTCTATGAATTACCAAGATCTTATTACTGCATGCCAACAAGATTGGAATTGTTATACCCAGCATAATTTTGTTACACAACTGGCAGCAGGTACTTTGCCTCATCAAGCCTATTTGCACTATTTAAAACAAGATTTTCTGTTTCTAAAACACTACGCTAGAGCCTATGCCTTAGCCATTTATAAAGCAGATAACCTAGCTGATATGAAACAAACGCTCCCAGGGCTACAAGCTTTAATCGAGCATGAAATGGATCACCATGTGAGCTACTGCGGGCAATGGGGATTAACGGCTTCAACAATGGAAAACGAACCAGAAGATGTTGGGACTGTGGCTTATACTCGATATGTACTTGAAACAGGACTAAGGGGAGATTTAATCGATCTGTTTGTTGCCCTAGCTCCGTGTGCAATTGGCTATGCCGAAATTGGTGAACACCTTATGTCTTCACCAACCACCAATAAAACTCATAATCCCTATTTAGACTGGATTGAACTCTATGGAGGAGCAATCTTTCAGCAAGGAGGCAATAAGAGCCGACAGAGACTGAATGATCAATTAAAAGATATTGCGCTCGATAGTCCCAAAGGCCAACGTCTATGCCAAATATTTAAAACAGCCACTCGAATGGAAGTCGGTTTTTGGCAACAAGCACTCGATCTATAATCTTAAGAGCCAACACACATACTGTTGGCTCTAATATTCCAACCAACCACTTTTCCTATTTAGTAAATATTTGTCTACTGAGACCCCATCCATTGCTGCATTATTGAAGAATAAATCAGCAACACAGACCTAGATGTAATAATTTGTGACAGATTTGACAACTTTTTGACGAACTTCTATTCTGATTATGCAAACTGTTCATTTTGTGCTTGAATTCAATGTATTGACAATCTAATGATGTTAACCACCGTTTTATTGCTAACATGAAAACTGTGATCTACGTCTTGATCTTGAATTCATTGACAATTGGGAGCACTATTTCACACTTGCGTATAAAACCTCAAGCTGTGCGTCCCATTGAGCACACAAAACATAAAAGAAGATAAGAAAATGTTTCACCTTTGGGGAAAGACCATGAGTCCAGAAGATAAGCAGTTTGCAATTGTTGGCCTAGGCCGTTTTGGTATGTCACTTTGCAAAGAATTAAGCGCGCAAGGTGCTCAGGTACTCGCGGTAGACTTAAACGAAGCCTGCGTTAAAAAAGCGGCAGATATCGCTACACAAGCCGTAGTCGCTGACTGTTCTAACGATGAAACTGTCGCAGAGTTAAAACTTGATGACTACGATATCGTCATGGTCTCTATTGGCGAAGACGTTAATGCAAGCATCCTGACCACTCTGGTACTCAAAGAAGCTGGAGTTAAAGCGGTTTGGGTTAAAGCAAAAGATGATCATCACGCCAAAATTTTAAGCAAAATTGGAGCAGACCGTATTATTCGTCCAGAACGAGATATGGGGATGCGTATTGCTCGTAACATGTTAGATAAGCGTATTTTCGAATTTTCTGATCTGGGTAGTGGTATCTGTTTGGCTGAAGTCGTAGTTTCTCGAAAAAATATGGGTAAGCAACTGTGTGAGCACCCGTGCTGTCGTCGCCAAGAGCTACAATTACTAGCCTTAAAACGAGGTCCTGAAGTGCGTAAAAATCCTGAATCAGGAACACAACTTCAGATTGGTGATATCTTAATTGTTACTGGTCCTCAAGCTATTCTTACCGAAACGTTGCGCCATCTATGAACCGTTTACCTAATAAGGGCGTTTTCGTCCCTATTAAAACTGAAAAACAAGGTAAAGGCTGGTCTGAGCCTCGTATCATTGTATTCAGTTTCTTAGCGATACTTGTTCCAGCCGCTATTTTGCTGACTTTACCTGTCTTTTCTGTTTCTGGATTAGATTTTACTGATGCTCTATTTACCGCAACCTCAGCCATCAGCGTGACAGGCTTAGGTGTGGTTGATACTGGCACGCACTTTACGCTAAGTGGCAAAATCTTGTTAATGATATTAATGCAGATTGGTGGTTTAGGTCAGATGACGCTATCTGCCCTACTGCTCTATATGTTTGGTTTGCGTTTAAGTCTTAAGCAACAATCGTTAGCAAAAGAGCAGTTAGGTCAAAGTAGTTCCGTTAACCTACGTCGATTAATTAAGCATATCATTACATTTGTGCTTATCTGTGAAGCCATCGGTGTGGTGTTATTATCCATTCGCTTTGTGCCACAAATGGGATGGGAAACAGGATTATTTACAGCTCTGTTTCATTCAATTTCTGCCTTTAACAATGCTGGTTTTTCAGTCTTTTCCAACGGCTTAGTTCCCTACGTTGGCGATCCACTGGTTATTATTACCATTGCCATGTTGTTCATTTTAGGTGGTCTTGGCTTTACCGTTGTATCTGATATTCGTAGAAATATTCGCCGTGGTATCAGTCACTTAGCCCTACACAGTAAAATCATGTTAACAGCAACGCCAATTTTACTGCTTGCTGGTACATTATTTATCTGGCTATTAGAAAAAGATAACCCAAAAACCTTAGGTCACCTTTCAGAAGGAACTCAATGGCTGGCGGCTTTTTTCCAATCAGCAACCGCTCGTACAGCTGGATTTAATAGCGTTGATATCTCACAATTTACCGATCCAACCATGTTAATCATGATCATTTTGATGCTTATTGGTGCAGGCTCAACATCAACCGGTGGTGGTATTAAGGTATCTACGTTTGTAGTAGCAATAACGGCGACATGGACATTCTTACGTCAACAAAACTTTGTTACTTTATTCAAACGTTCAGTGCCGTGGCCAACAGTCACTAAATGTTTAGCTATTGTGGTTGTGAGTGGATTCATTATTGCAACGGCAACATTTAGCTTGATGATTACCGAAAAGTCACCGTTCTTACAGACCTTGTTTGAAACAATATCAGCCTTTGCAACGGTTGGTGTTACGGCTGGTTTAACGGCTCATTTAACTGAGCCTGGTAAGTACATTATGATCGTGGTCATGATCATCGGTCGTATTGGCCCACTTACCCTAGTTTATCTATTAGCACGACCTAAACCGACTCTATTGAAATATCCAGAAGATAATGTGTTTGCCGGTTAATATTAATAGTCAAATGTAAATCTTTAAAAGGCTCATCTAATCAATTAGTTGAGCCTTTTTCTTTAATTAATTTTAAATAATGTCCGTAACTGAGTACCACATTCTCTTAATTGTGGTAATTGATTAGAGCGGGCCCAAGCAGAAGGATGTGTCGACTTTTTCAGTAATATATGACGTGGATTATAAGCATCATATAACTCTTTCATAACCAATCCAGCTAGATCAAAAGAGCCCATAAAAACCAACTTATCGTCACTGCTATTAACCGCATCACTGTAACCAAACTCTTCAAATAATAACAAACTAAAAGCTTGTTCAAAGTCTTGTCTGCGTCCCGATGAAAAGGCTTTAGTTTGTGTCATTTTACCCTCTCGCATTAAGTAAAAATCTCCCGCAGTACAGGCATTAATAGCAATAATGGGATCTAATTCTTGTAACCGTTTTTGCAGATATTCAATTCGACTTGGCCAGTATTTAATAAAGTTACGAGTCCGATACAAAGCCGTATCTTGACCTAAAGAACATTGCTCTTGTAAGGCGTTAATGACAATTATTGGATAATAGCCATCTTCTAGAGTCAGTTTGATTCCCAATAACAAGCCTATCAAATATTGGCGAATGTTATTCCCCGTTACACCATTCACAGGTCGAGCATGAACCAACTCTTGTGTTAAACAATCATAAACTTGACCCACTTTAAACTCTTCAACATGAGGACTTTCTGTCACAAATAAGATAGGGCGTTTAAATGCAGTTTGATTAGATAAGTAATAAGGAATACTGACAAACCGCTGTTGGTGATCTTTCGTTCTTCGAATGAATCCATTACCGTCTTTTACTACCAGAATACCAATGACCTCATCATGGCATGTCTTTAAGTTATCATTGGCATCCATTATTGTATCCTTTCTTTTATTTCTTCCTTAATAACTGGATATTTATCTTATACCCATTAAGCATTTCAATAAAGCACCCTCTTAATCTACTGATTTAAAATGATTTTATTTGCATTATTTTTTTCATCTCAACAATAAAAATTTTGATTTGTTAACGTGCTACAAGACTT
This sequence comes from Photobacterium damselae, assembly GCF_003026815.1. GTDB lineage: Bacteria > Pseudomonadota > Gammaproteobacteria > Enterobacterales > Vibrionaceae > Photobacterium > Photobacterium damselae. The sequence continues at coordinate 73,453 of NZ_PYOG01000003.1, forward strand.
TTATAACACGCAAAAAAACAATCATAAATGGCACAAAAATAATGAATAAAATCGATAAAATGCTCGACGCTCTTGCAACTGAAGGTTATTTCCTGTGGGATGATTTTTTAAACAACGAACAGGTTGAGCACCTACGACAGTGTATCCCTGACAATTGGAAAAAAGCACGTATCGGTCGTAATGATGAAATAATGCGAGAATCGTCTATCCGAAGTGACAAAATTCAATGGTTAACTCCAGAGCAAGGTTGGCCGATTCAAGATTACCTCGAGCGTATGGAAGTTATTCGCCGAGAGGTCAATCAGAATTTCTTTTTAGGATTGTTTGAGTATGAAGCGCATTTCGCTAAATATGAACAAGGTGATTTTTATCAGAAACATCTCGACTGTTTTAAAGGCAATGAGAACCGCCGACTCACCACTGTTTTTTATATGAATGAGAGTTGGAGCCCTGAAGATGGCGGTGAACTTGTGGTCTATGACTTAAATGATCAAAAAATTACAACCATCGCACCTAAATCAGGTCGATTGTTTATTTTTCTATCTGAAAAATTTCCTCATGAAGTGCTACCCACAAATGCCGAGCGATTTAGTATTGCAGGTTGGTTTCGTATCAACGGAGTTAAAGATAACCAACTTGATATAGCACAATAAATAATCTTATTGATACTTAGGTAGATAATACAACTACCTAAGTACTGTGATCTTGAGTCAGTATTTTGCATTAAAACCAGAAAGCAAACGATTGTATTACATATTTATGAGCTATTGATCACTCTTATTTTTTAGCGCTTTTTTATAATGCCCACCATCAACACTGTGACACTTTTCCCAAATAATTGAGCGCTACTATGAAAATTATCAAAACAATTGCGGCAGCTGCCATATCTACAGCCTTACTAGCTGGTTGTAATAGTGACAACAATATCTTTACTGACCCAACATCTTCTCAAGTCTCTATCGCTACTTTTAACTTATCTTTTGATCGTAAGACTTTTGAACAGTTAGTCACTGAAATGCAAATTTCTCCAGCGAAACAACAAGAGCTTGTTGACGGTTTCATTGCAAACACCTTGAATGGAACAGATAAAACACTGGCTGAAAAAGTGATTCAAATCCGAAACGTTGCAGCAATTATTCAGACAAAACGCCCAGATATCATCTTATTAGCAGAATTTAACAATGATGGTATTGGTGAAAATAAAGCAGCGCTTAAAGGATTCCAAGATAACTACTTATCGGTAGCACAAAGCCCTAATAGCATTGATGGTGGCGATAAATTAGAGCCTATCCATTATCCGTATTTTGAATCTTATGCTACCAATACGGGTAAGATGAGTGGCTTAGACCTTAATAATGACGGTAAAGTAAATAGTGGCCCTAACGATGCGTGGGGATTTGGTACTTATCATGGCCAATATGCATTTGCACTTATGTCAAAATACAAAATTGACACGGCTAACACTCGCACGTTCCAAAACTTTAAATGGAAAGATTTACCAACAGCTGAAAATCCAATTATCACTAACTGTAATGATCCTAAAAATGCTATCCCTGCGGGTATGAGTTGTGGTGATAATTGGTACACCCCAGAAGAATGGGATCAGGTTCTATTATCATCTAAAAACCACGTAGATGCTCCTGTGATTGTGCAAACACCAAATGGTGAAGAGACCATTCATATTCTAATGTCTCACCCTACTCCACCTGTGTTCGACACTGTTACTCAAAACAACAAGATGAAGAATCGCGATGAAATTCAGTTTTGGCACGAATACATCAGTGGTCAGAGTTTTATTTATGACGATAATGGTCAGCATGGTGGTCTAGCACAGAATGCTAAGTTTGTTATTGTTGGCGATTTAAATGCAGATCCACTTGCTGGGGATGGCTTTACAGGTACTATTGATTCACTACTAAAACATCATAGAGTTAATCAAGAAGCAACTATTGGCACATACGTTCCGACCAGTTTTGGGGCAGAAAACTGCTACCCAAGTAAAGAATGCCGCCAAGATAACCCGTATCCAAATCGTTTGACCAGTACGTTTGGTTTACGCGTTGACCATGCGATTCCTTCTGAAAACTTAGCAATCATTGATTCTGCAGTATATTGGCCAGCAGAAAACGAGTCGGGACATTTACTGATGAATGATTCGCGCATTGGTTATGGCAACGGTAAATCTATCTCTTCCGATCACCGTATGGTTTGGATTAAAGCTCAACTCTAATACCTCAGCTTCAATCGAACTACCTAATAAAGCTCGGCATTTTGCTGAGCTTTTTACGTAATACCACTTTACGTAACGTCATTTCAAATGCTCTATGGCACCACTATTTATATGCCAGATAAATAAGCATCATATGGAATATAAATCTACTAAACCCTCTTAATACATTAATATAATGAAATATTAATCACAATTTATGTAATTTTATTAATTAATATTTCAAAATATTGCGGCACGTCAATTACTCACATTATCTATATGGCTAATTTAGATATACCACTAAATAGTTATGTATTTAGATACAATGGATATGTGAGCACATCATGAAAATTAAAAAAACCACCGTCGCAGTTCTTGTTGCAGCAGGCATAGGAATTGGATGGTTAACCCTAGGCGGTACCCACTACGTTTTAGAAAAAACCTCTAGTACCGAATTTTGTTTATCATGTCATACCATGGAAACGCCTTATAAAGAGTATCAAGGCTCCGTTCACTTCAGTAATAGCAAAGGTATCCAAGCTCAGTGTGCAGATTGCCACATCCCTACCGATACCAAAGACTATCTTCTAACTAAACTGCGTGCGACAAAAGATATCTACCACGAATTTATCACAGGCAAAATTGATACTCCTGAAAAATACGAAGAACATCGAGCTGAATTAGCAGAAACAGTATGGGCACAAATGCGTGCCAATGATTCAGCGACTTGTCGTAGCTGCCATAATGAAGAAGCTATGGAAACTTATGAGCAATCAGAAGAAGCTCAAAAGATGCATAAATACGGTATAGAAAACGATCAAACTTGTATTGATTGCCATAAAGGTGTCGCTCACCTTCTCCCTGAAACCAAGATGGATTCAAGTGCGCTTAATCATCTCTTAGAGCAAGCCAAACAGACACGAAGTGGTGCTGAATTTGTTTATCCAATTCAAACAATTGCTATGGGTGATCTAGGTTCTATTAATCCAGCAACCCCACTCAAAGTGCTTAAAGACGATCAAAATAAACGTACAATTGAGCTTTCTGGCTACCAAATGCAAGGTGCCGAACAAGTTCTTTATATGGGACAAGGTCAACGTGCAATCATCGCAACTTTATCTGATAGTGGTGAGAAAGAGCTGAAAACAGGTAAATTTGTTACGGATAGTTACGGCAATAACTGGCGTACAGCATCATTAACAACCAAAATCGATAGCCCAGTACTTGATAGCCAAAAACCTCTTTGGAGTTACGCAGAACAACTCGACAACGTATATTGTTCGACCTGTCACGCCAAGATCCCTGCAAATCACTTTACCGTTAATGCTTGGCCATCAGTGGCTAAGAGTATGGGAGATCGTACTTCAATCTCGGCTGAAGATCTTGAAATCTTAACCAAATACTTCCAGTACAACGCTAAAGATGTTGTTGGTCATTAATTGCAGGAAAAGGATTATCTTATGACATCATTATCACGCCGTAGCTTTTTAAAAGGCGCTAGTGCATCTGCAGGTGCTTTAGCTATTTCAAATATTACTGCTCTTCCTGCATGGGCCGAAGAAAAAGCAACAAGCGCAATATTGAGTTCGACTCGTTGGGGACCGGTTATGGTCACCGTAGAGAATGGAAAAATTATCTCTTCTACCAACGCTCTACCCCAAACAGTTGCAAATAGTTTGCAAACAACAGCTAAAGATCAAGTTCATACAAAAGCCCGCGTTAAATATCCTATGGTTCGTAAAGGATTTTTAGAAAACCCTAGCGCACCTCAGGGCCTAAGAGGCAAAGATGAATTTGTTCGAGTAAGTTGGGAGCAAGCTCTACAACTCATTCATCAACAACATCAACGAATCCGTACCACCTATGGAGCTGAGTCGGTATTTGCTGGATCTTATGGCTGGCGTTCAAGCGGTGTACTCCATAAAGCACAAACCTTATTACAGCGCTACATGAGTATGGCGGGCGGTTACTCTGGCCATTTGGGTGATTATTCGACAGGTGCGGCGCAAGTTATCATGCCCCACGTAGTTGGCTCAATTGAGGTATATGAACAACAAACTACATTTCCAGTTGTAATGGAAAATAGTGATGTTGTTGTACTTTGGGGCTTAAACCCACTGAATACCTTAAAAATCGCATGGAGCTCATCCGATTGCTCAGGTCTTGAGTTTTTCCACCAGCTTAAAAAATCCAATAAAACCATTATCGCTATCGATCCTATGCGCTCAGAAACCATCGAATTCTTCGGTGATAATGTACAGTGGATCGCACCTCACCCAAGTACCGATGTGGCGATGATGCTAGGTATTGCTTACGCTTTAGTCGACAAAAAACAGCATGATGTCGCCTTCATCAACAAATACACAACAGGTTACGATAAATTTGAAGCTTATCTTCTTGGCAAAAGCGATGGTGTAACCAAAACACCACAATGGGCTGAACAAATTTGTGGCGTACCTGCTAAACAGCTTGAGATTTTAGCGGAGATGTTTAGCAAAAACCGAACTATGCTCATGGCGGGTTGGGGAATGCAGCGTCAACAATATGGTGAACAACGCCACTGGATGCTTGTTACACTTGCTTCAATGTTAGGCCAAATTGGTTTACCTGGTGGCGGTTTCGGTTTCTCTTACCATTACTCTAATGGCGGAAACCCAACTCGCGATGCCGGTGTACTTCCAGCTATCTCTGCTGCCATTGACGGAGCATCGTCAGCAGGTAATGACTGGGCAATATCAGGTGCCATAAACAGCTTTCCAGTAGCCCGTATCGTTGAAGCATTAGAGAATCCAGGACAAACCTATCAGCACAATGGTCACGAAAGAACCTTCCCTGAGATTAAAATGATATGGTGGGCTGGCGGTGCAAACTTCACTCACCATCAAGAAACGAATCGTCTGATTCAAGCATGGCAAAAACCAGAGTTAATTGTGATCTCTGAACCATATTGGACAGCAGCAGCCAAACATGCCGATATCGTACTACCAATTACAACCTCATTTGAACGCAACGATCTCACCATGACAGGCGACTACAGTAACCAGCACTTAGTGCCAATGAAACAGGTTGTGCCACCACAATTTGAATCTCGTAATGATTTCGATGTTTTCGCAGACATGGCAGAATTACTAAAACCTGGTGGTCGTGCTGTATTTACTGAAAACAAAACTGAGATGGAATGGTTAAATGGTTTCTACAAAGAAGCTCAAGCCATTGGTCGTCAAAATCGCATTGCCATGCCAAACTTTTCATATTTTTGGAAGCAAAACAAACTGATAGAAATGAAATGGAATACCAACAACGCTAAGTTTGTACGCTACCAAGCATTTCGTGATAACCCAATAATGAATCCTTTGGGTACACCTAGTGGTAAGATTGAAATCTACTCACAAACCATTGATGGCTACAACTACCCAGATTGCCCTCCGCACCCAACTTGGTTAGAACCAAATGAATGGGTTGGGAATGCTAAAGATGGCGAGATGCAGCTAATGACGTCACATGCGACAGACCGTCTTCACAGTCAGCTTAACTACGCTCACCTGCGTGAAAATTATGCCATAGCGAACAGAGAACCAATTTGGATTAATCCAGAAGATGCTAAAACCTTTGGCATAAAGACTGGCGATCTGGTTCGAGCTTATAACCATCGAGGACAAGTCTTAGTAGGAGCATTAGTTACCAATGGCATTAAAAAAGGCTCGGTGTGTATCCATGAAGGTGCATGGCCAGATCTAGATCCAACAACTGGTATCTGCCGAAACGGTGGGTGTAATGTATTAACGGGTGATATTCCAACATCTCGTTTAGCAAACGGCTGTGCTGGTAACTCATCAGTCGTTAAGATAGAGAAATATACTGGCCCAGTTCTACCTCTTGAAGCATTTACTCCGCCTCAAAATGCGTAACGATTTAGCGTAAAAACTCGTTCACGGCACCATTAAATCCAATCCCAGCACTAACTTATTTGCTGGGATTTTTTTATTTTTGATAACTTAAGATATACTAACTCCAAGTATTTAAATCAAAAATCTATAGTATCAACACTATGAAAAACATCATAAAATCAATTTTCAGCCATATAGAGTGCTACTGGAAACCCATCACAGTTCTAATTCTAATGACGATAACCTTACTCTCATTGCTACCTCAAGCAGAGTTACCCGCCGTGCCAGGAACCGACAAAACCCATCACTTTATTGCTTATGGAGCTTTGATGTTTGCAGTAGGCCTCAAAAAGCCTAAGAACTGGTGGATGATAGGACTATTTTTTGTAGCATGGAGTGGCGCAATAGAGCTCATTCAACCTTATGTCAATCGCTATGGTGAATGGCTTGATCTTGCGGCTAATACAGGTGGCTTGATTACCGGATTTATTGTTGCACAAATCATAAAAAAGTCGCTGAAATAACAGCGACTTTCCAGTTCAATCTGAGTCAGATTATTTTGCGTTAAAGATCTGGCTCGTTTCTAATTGCGTCATTGAGCGAATTTGACGCCACACAAAATAGAAAATACCAAACATCATCAACATTGATGGAATAGCGATCATTGGGTAACTTAGAAGAGTTAAGCGGCCAAGTTCTTCATTAAATGCTTCAGTACCCGTAGGGCTGGTTACTATCATCTTAGCAAGTACATAATTCATTACTGACGAAAATACGAATGTACTAGCAAATAGATAATTGGAAACCGTCAAACAACGATCAAATTCAGCTTCTTTATTCACTTCTGATAAACGTGTTTTAATGGTCTCTAGATTCAATACGGTATCATTTAAAATCATCTTCTTAACGATAGGATATCGAGTGAAGCTCGAACCCAATACAACAAGACCAATCACACCAGGAATAAAGGCTTCTTTGATAGCCAACCACTTGTTGTCTAACTCTAATAAACCAATACCACCTGTCATCAAAACACTCACGATACCCAGTAGCGAAATGAAGTTATATTTTTTATAGCGGATCAGTTCATAACCGCCAAAAGCAATAGGGAAAGCGAGGGCAACCAGCAAAGCACCTACCGCACCAAGGTCCTGTTCACCGCTGAATTTCATCAAAATAACCGACGGTACGATTACATTGAAAATAATCTCACTAAGTGGGCTGTTTTTCTTTTCAGTCATAATAAATTGTTATTCTCTGAATCCTGTCTCTTAAAGTCACTTGGGTATAGTGTGATACCTGCAAGTTCACTGTAAAGCGTAATATAGTTACAAACTATTACATGCTAACTGTGCTCTATCACTAGGTGCGAATTAAACTTGCTTCATAATCTAAAGTCTATGCCATTAATATGAAATGTAAATAAATGTGACCTTGATAACATTATCGCATCATTTATTTTGGTGTTAACGAAGGAAACTTATTCATTTACATAGAATCAATATTTCGCAACTAAGGCAACACTCCTTAAATCTATTATTCATCCAGAATATTTAGGCAAATTATATAGTTGTATCATCAATAGCATCTAATTCTTTTATATAAAAAGTTACGACTTAAATCACATATCCGTTACAACTAAAACTATATTCTGCCCCACATACACCAAAAGAGTGTTGTCCTCAAAAGCCAATTTTTTGGGGGATAAATTAAATTTATATGGAGATACGATCATGCGCATAGTTTTAGCATTAGGTGGCAACGCCCTACTCGCTCGCGGGCAAGCATTAACAGCAGAAAATCAAAGAGATAACATAAGAAAAGCCGCAGCAAGTATTGCGTCTATCGCTAAAGATAACGAAATCATTATAGTCCATGGTAATGGGCCTCAAGTTGGCCTACTGATGGAACAAAACGCCGCATATCAAGAATACTCTCCTGAAACTACACCTTATCCTATGGATGTATTAGGTTCACAAACATGCGGTATGGTTGGTTATATGCTGCAGCAAGAGTTACGAAATATTGATACCGAACTATCGGTGGCAACACTCATAACTCAAACAGTAGTAAGCCGAGAAGACAGTGCGTTTGCAAACCCAACAAAGTTTGTCGGTCCAGTTTACACAAAAGAAAGTGCAACAGAGATCATGCAAACCAGCGATAAAATTTTCAAAGAAGATGGTCAATACTACCGCCGCGTAGTTCCATCGCCAAAACCAACAGATATTGTCGAATTAAAACAAATTGAGACACTGGTAAAAGCAGATAATGTTGTTATTGCATGTGGTGGTGGTGGCGTACCTGTTTGCTTTGAAAATGGTACAAGCTCTGGGGTTGAATGCGTAATTGATAAAGATCTTACTGCCGAGCTTCTTGCAGAAAAGATCAATGCTGATCTCTTTATTATTCTGACTGATGGTTCTGTTTATAAAAACTACGGCAAAGAAGATCAAGCTGAAATGCGTCGTGCAACTCCAGCAGGTTTATCTGAATTTAATTTCCCTGCTGGCTCAATGGGTCCTAAGATCGATGCTGTATGTCAGTTTGTGAACTCAGGTCGCGGCAATGCTGCTATTGGTTCGCTGTTTGAACTTGATAAAATTATCGTTAATGAAGCTGGAACTCTAATTACCCAAGGCGAAGGTATTATCTATTACTAATCCTAGGTAAGCGAGTCACGCCTTAATAAAGCGCAGTTATGTCGGTTTCAGCTAGAAACACTATACTTCATTGCTGCGCTTTTCAATTTGTCACTAAGAATAAAACATCATTCGAATACAAACCAAAAAAAAGCCCCCACTCTTCTTGGAGGCTGAGCCAATTCTCAGTGTTGCCACTGATTCCATCACAAGTTACTCATCCCTTCTAGCTCACAAAATTTTATACCATTAACTCAATGGTAATTATCGGCAATGAATAAATCTATGTCGAAAAAATCGTTATACATTCCGATAATTGGTAACCAATATAGGCTGGAACAACAATCGTCCCTAGCAGTGTTATCAAAATCATCGCAATGCGCGTTACAATCTTTTTCATAACCAAATGACAACACTCAAAATGACAATGAAGTCGATTACTCATAATCATACTTCTCAGCGATTTCTCTACTTTACGTGTTTCATCTAGTGAGATAAATACTCATTAACAAACAGATTGTTGCACCTAGAATAACAATCTGTTTGTCATATAACCAATATAGAACAAAGTGGCGATAAAAAGTCTTACTCATGTCTTTTTTGATGAAATTAACAACAGTAATATTTCTTTTTTAGAACAACTTTACGAAAATATGCAAAAAGTATTTTTACTAGAAGAGATTAGTGGGCGTTTGATCAATAACAGATGAGCATTCACATATAACTAAAAAACCACCCCATAATAGTAAAGTGGTTTTTAGTTAAAATAAGGGACTAATTGTCTAACAAAAAGGGATTTTAATACCCTACAGCAGCGCCATAAGAAGATAAAAAGATCAGAAAAATAGCAAATGCCATGACATTCCAAACAGGCTTAGATTTGGTTAACAAAGGCATAAACCAAACACCTACAGCCGCTATCAATAACCCAAGACTGATCACTTGAGCGACAAATGGACCGAGTTCGCCTTGGTTAGCTTGTGTAGCTAAATCACCAAGTTGTGGTATACCCAATACTAAACATAGCAATGCAATACCAGCACCAATAAACGGAAGCCATGTATTAAACTCTGTGACTTTATGTTCAGCTTTCACCAAAAGAGCATGTGCTAATAACGCTCCGCCGCATAAAGTTGTGGCCACAAAATGCATTGCAACTAATAAATGGTTACTACGAAGCATAATACCAACAACAAAGTATGCGCATCCCATAAAAATCGCACAACTTAATAATATCTTACGCGCGGTATCATTTCCCATTAGCTGCTTTTCTGCAAACCAGTACGTTAATGCCAAGGCAAAAAAAGAAATCGCAAACAGAGTTTCTGTACCAATCGGCTTTGCTACATAGGTTTGGGAGAACATCAATGTCACTTCACGAATCACTAATGAAGCGAATAAAAGGAACCAAAGTCCAGGTAACGTGCGTTGAACACGATCATTTTGCCCAAAGCAGAGCTTACCGGTTAAGATCGCGCCACCTAAAAATAAAAATGCACCTATTGCTAATTGAGCTAGCACACTCGACAACAATAACGGCCAATCAGACCATAACATAACCTAATGCTCCTAAGGTTTGTTTTCTTAATTTATGCTAATGCCATTAGCGACTTTTTAATGCGGCGTATTGTGCCCAAATTCAAGCTAAATGAGAAGTTTTACCACCAAGGAAGTATTCTGTTAATGGTGCAATCTATACTCAAGTAGCGTCGAAATACCTAATCTAGTAAGTATGAGTGGCTGGTACACCAAGCAATGACTTTAAATATAGAGTGCTCAAAAAGACGTTATAGAAATAAAACCCTATGATGGGATTAACATAATCCTCTATTTTTAAATGCTACATTGGAGATATTTATTACCATAATGGTTTAATGGAGAACCCTATGTTGTTACCTATTATTTGCGATTGCGATCCTGGTCATGATGATGCCATTGCTCTTATTTTAGCGTTAAGCCGTCACGAATTAGATGTTAAAGCCGTGACAACCAGTGCAGGCAATCAAACTCCAGATAAAACACTTAACAATGCGTTACGAATATTAACTCTGTTAAACCGTACTGATATTGAAGTTGCAGGTGGAGCTAAAAAGCCGTTATCACGAGATTTAATCATTGCTCCTGATGTCCATGGCGAGTCAGGATTAGATGGACCAGAACTCCCTGATACTAAATGTAAAGCTTCATCACTTACTGCATTTGAATTAATAGCAAAAACCTTACAAGAATCTTCAGAACCAATAACTCTTGTTCCCACAGGCCCTTTGACCAACATCGCGATTTTTTTAAGCGCTTACCCTCATCTACACCGTAAAATTAAACAAATTGTTTTAATGGGAGGTGCGGCAGGTGTGGGGAATTGGTCTCCAGCGGCTGAGTTTAATATTTTTGTTGATCCAGAAGCTGCTGATATCGTATTTAAGTCTGGAATTCCAATTGTAATGTGTGGCTTAGATGTCACCCACCAAGCGCAAATTATGGATCAAGATATTGAGCGAATCCGTGCCATTCCAAATTCTATAGCTCAATGTGTCGCAGAATTACTCGACTTCTTTATGATTTATCATCGGAATCCAAAATGGGGGTTTGAAGGTGCCCCTTTGCATGACCCTTGTACGATCGCTTGGCTATTAAAACCTGAATTATTTGATGCCCAAGACTGTTATGTCAGTATTGAAACCCAAGGTGAACATACCCAAGGTATGACTGTCGTTGATCGCTATAACGTAACAGATAAAAAGCCTAACGCTAAAGTGCTATTTAGTCTTAATCGAGAAGGTTTTGTCGATCTGCTAGTTGAGTCATTAGAACATTATAATAAATAGCACTACACCTCTTTTTCCCAAAGAATAAAATAGACCGATAAAAAGAACGCCGCTGTTATATTTCTAACAGCGGCGTATTAACTGATTAAGAGTAGATTAAAAAATAATTATACTCGACGATAAGGTAAATAAACGGGTTCCCACATTTGCTCCGCCAATAAATGTTCGATATCTTGACCGCGCAAACAACTATTTGGATCCGTTGCTTAAATATGATTTAAGATCGCTTTTGCAACGGTAATAGAAACAGATTTCAAATCTCGGATATGAGGGTAAACACTGCCTTCGGCAAGATCATCTTCTGTAACACACTCAGCTAGTGCATAAGAAGCGGTTGTAAACATATCAAGAGTGATTTTTTGTGTCTTTGAAACAATGGATGCTAAACCAACCCCAGGGAAAATAAACACGTTATTTCCTTGGCCAATACGATACTCAAAACCATTATAAGTCACATTACCAAATGGACTGCCTGTTGCGACAATCGCTTGTCCATCACTCCACTGATAAATATCTACTGGTAGCGCTTCACAATTTGCCGTTGGATTAGACAAAGGGAAAATCATCGGACGAGGTGTATATTCCATCATCTTTTGAACATGCTCAGCTTTGAACGCCCCACCGATGCCACTGGTTCCAAGTAATACGGTTACCGGATAATTATTAAGAAGTTCGGTTAAGGTTACTTTACCCAATTCTTCCGTGTGCCAACCTTCAGCGATATCACGCGATTTTGCATAGCGTTTCTTATACTCATCTAAGCCATCACGATCTTCAAACACTAAACCTTGTGAATCTAGAATAAAGATTTTGTCTCGTGCCGCTTGGTGGGTACAGCCTTCTTTTAGTAAACCCGCATAAATTTGATCGGCAACACCTACACCACCAGCCCCAGCACCATATACAACGAAGGTTTGATCAACCAACGACTCCTTCTTCATACGGCATGCGCCAAGAACACCCGCAAGAACAACAGAACCAGTGCCTTGGATATCATCATTAAATGAAGGTAAAACATCTTCATAATCGCTGAGATTATCAAAAGCATTCGATTTACTGAAATCTTCCCATTGCAAAACCGCTTTCGGGAAATGACGTTTCACCTGTTTAACAAATCGTTTAATAAAGCGTTTATATTCTTCACCACGTAGACGTTTACGAGGGATCCCTAAATACATAGGATCATTGAGCAGCTCTTGATTATCCGTTCCAACATCTAAGGCGATAGGTAAACAGTGAGCTGGGTGAATACCAGCACCTAAAGTATAAAGAGATAGCTTACCAATTGGGATTCCCATACCCCCAACGCCTTGGTCGCCAATACCTAGAATACCTTGGCTATCTGTTGCAACAATAATTTTGATCTCTTTACCAGCAAAATGACGAGCCATCTCACCCATCTGACTGACATTGTCTTCGGTGACGTAAAGACCTCTAGCTTTTTGATAACGATGACTAAACTCCTGACACGCCTTGCCCACCGTTGGGGTATAAATAATAGGCGTCATCTCTTCAACATGTCGAGATAGTAGCGCATAGAAAAGTGTTTCATTACGATCTTGTAAGGCACGTAAAAAGAGATACTTCTCGATATCAGTAGAGGCACTGCGGAAACCGTCATAAACACGATTAAGCTGATCTTCAAACGTTTGAACACGAGGTGGTAATAACCCGTTTAACTGAAATGCCTCACGCTCTTCATAAGTAAATGCGGTACTCTTATTGAGGGTTCTATCATTCAGTAACTCGGTGCCAGTGAGCGAAACAGGACGAAACGCATTGCCTTGTTCATCTTTCCATCTCAGGTATTTTCCAACGGTCATAACCACGCTCCATAATAGATTTATAATGACATTGAATTATTAAGCATAAAATAAATATGAAAACAGATACTTAACTTATCAAGTGGATTGAAATATCTCATCATATCCATTGGTATCACTTTCAGTGTCAGAAAAAAATCATAGACCTCTCATTGTAATAAAAATGTGACAACGACCGATTAACTCAGTTTCTCTTGAGTAAATCTGCTAATTCTTTAACCACACCGTTATTTCATTTTGGATCATAAGGTTATTCAGTCGTATAATGTGAAGTCTGTTAAAAATAATCGTGATCTACTATGTCAATGAAGCTTGATGCCCAACTAACCCTGTTTGAAAATGGCAAAACCTTTGCTAATCCTCGTCGAATTGCACTCCTAAAAGCAATCGCTCAAACAGGCTCCATTAGCCAAGGCGCTAAAGTTGCAGGATTAAGCTATAAAGCAGCATTCGATGCAGTAAAAGATATGAACTCTCGCCCAGAGGGGCCGGTCATTCATAGTGAAAAAGGTGGCAAAGGTGGTGGCGGTGCAGAATTAACACGATTAGGACAGCGTGTTATTCAAATGTATGAGCTGTTAGATAAAATTCAAGATATGGGCTTAAAAGCGCTCAGTGATGATAATGCCCCTCTTGATAGCTTACTGGGTGTAATGAGCCGATTCTCACTACAAACCAGTGCTCGAAATCAACTATTTGGTCATATATCCAAAGTCGATCGCTTTGATCTACATGATGTTGTCACCATTGAGTTAGATTCTATTCATCAAGTGATCGCAACCATTACTCACGGCAGTACAATCCGCTTACAATTAATGGAAGGCAAAGATGCTGTAGCCTTGATCAAAGGTCCTTCTATTGAAGTGTGTTTACCATCAGAAATAGAAGCTAAAGGCAAAAATTTTGATAATCAGCTACTTGGAACACTCATATCCTTTAGCCAAGACAAAGAATTTACCGAATTAGAATTGGCATTAAGCAGTGATGTTACTGTATGTGCGCTGGTCAAAAACCAACAATTACCATCAACATCATTACAGATCGATATGCCTTTATACGCCCTGTTTGCCTCAAGCCAAGTGACTATCGCAACCCTTTGTTAAATCACATTATTCAACGCATCTACCAGTGAATGGCTGATACGTTTTTCCTTCTTGTACACACTGCGATAAATGCTGATAATCTTGATATTGCAAGGTTATCAGTACCATTACCATAAACAGCAAAACTAATATAGCTATCACAGCAATACTGTTTTTCTTTATTCTCAACCCATAGAGGAAACATACTATGGATATAGGAATTATGGATAAAGAAATAAACCATAGGCTATGCATTGATACCGCCATTCCTGTAACTACATCCCTATCCTGACTCAAACCTGAACCGATCATACTGTTTTTGTTTTTTGGTTAGCAAAGATTTCGCCTCATATTTGCGTAAATTTACAGATAACTGACAGTTCATTAATTAAACAACGTTTTCAATTTAATTAAGTCGAATTCTATAACTATTGAACTGTGATCACCTCCAAATAATTATTCTCCTTGGCAATATTGTTACCGATATTCATCACACTTTTTCTCTCTCTTTGCTGCAAACAATAACAGAAAAGATTACATTTCAGCCATCGAAACGTTTGCGTAATCGTTTCGATGGTGTTTTCTCAAACAGAAACATTCGCTGAAAACATCAAATAATAAAAACTCTACAAAAGGTTATCTCATGAAAAAGAGTGCGCTGATTAACTCTGAATTGTCTTACTTAGTTTCAACCTTAGGCCACACAGACGAAATTACGATTTGTGATGCGGGTTTGCCAATTCCTGATCCATCGCAACGTATCGACCTTGCACTTGTACCAGGAACGCCAAGTTTTATCGAAACCGTAAAAGCAATACTCTCTGAGATGCAAATTGAAGGTGTTGTACTGGCCCAAGAATTACCGCAGATCAATCCAACCGTACACGAAGCGTTAATTGCTTTAATTCGTGAAGAAGAAGCGCTATGTGGCAAACAAATCAAGGTTAATTACATCAGCCACGAAGCATTTAAACTGCAAACTCACGAGAGCAAAGCCGTTGTTCGTTCGGGTGAATGCACCCCTTATGCCAATGTCATCTTTCAATCTGGTGTCGTGTTTTAACGCCCAGGCTTAATCACAATCCAAATTAAGCTCTGCGTTCAACAAGCAAGGGAATCATTATGACACAGCCAATTCTCGCTCTTGAAGGTATCGAAAAAGCCTTCCCTGGTGTAAAAGCTCTGGATAACGCCTGCCTCAATGTCTACCCCGGCAGAGTTATGGCATTAATGGGAGAAAACGGTGCGGGAAAATCCACTCTGATGAAGGTACTAACCGGTATTTATAGTAAAGATGCAGGCGAAGTACGTTATCAAGGAGCACCCGTTCATTTTCATGGACCTCGCCATTCACAGGAAGCTGGGATCAGCATTATTCACCAAGAGCTGAACTTAATTCCTGAGTTAACCATTGCTGAAAATATCTTTCTAGGCCGAGAAAAAACCAATGCCTTTGGTGGCATCAAATGGGCAGAAATGTACCGTGAAGCAGATGCGCTACTCAAGCGTTTAAACGTTAAGCACAGCTCGCGTCAACTACTTGGTGAGTTAAGTCTTGGTGAACAACAAATGGTAGAAATTGCCAAAGCGTTGTCGTTTAAATCTCAAGTGATCATCATGGACGAGCCAACAGATGCACTGACAGATACCGAGACAGAGTCGCTATTTAATGTGATTAATGAATTACGTAGTGAAGGTTGCGGTATTGTTTATATCTCCCATCGATTAAAAGAGATTTTTGAAATTTGTGATGATATTACCGTGCTTCGTGACGGTAAATTCATTGGTGAATGTCGTGTTGCTGATACCGATGAAGATGGTCTGATTGAAATGATGGTTGGCCGTCGTTTGGATGAGCAATATCCCCGTATTGCAGTAAAACATGGCACTACCTGTTTAGAAGTCAAAAACTTAACTGGCTCTGGTATCAATGATGTGAGCTTTACTCTAGATCGCGGTGAAATCTTAGGAATTTCAGGCCTAATGGGAGCTGGACGTACTGAACTGATGAAAGTGATTTACGGAGCGCTCACCCGAGAAAGTGGAGATGTGATCCTAGATGGCAAGATTATTAACCCTATTTCACCACAAGATGGTTTAGCCAACGGTATTGCTTATATCTCCGAAGATCGTAAAGGCGATGGCTTAATTTTGGGCCTTTCAGTCAAAGAAAATATGTCGCTCTGTGCCCTAGAGCAACTGTCAAATGGTATCAAGATCGATCAACAACAAGAAGTTATTGCGGTCGAAGATTTCATTCGCTTATTTAATATCAAAACACCAACTCGAGATCAGATCATTGGTAATTTATCTGGCGGTAATCAGCAAAAAGTCGCCATTGCCAAAGGATTAATGACCAAGCCGAAAGTCTTAATCTTAGATGAACCAACTCGCGGGGTAGATGTTGGTGCGAAAAAAGAGATTTATCAATTAATTAACCAATTTAAAGCCGATGGTATGAGTATCATTTTAGTGTCCTCAGAAATGCCAGAAGTACTTGGCATGAGTGATCGCATTTTGGTGATGCATGAAGGTCGTATTAGCGGTGAATTTACCCCAGAAGAAGCCAACCAAGAAAAACTCTTAGCCTGTGCAGTAGGCAAACGTATTGATGAGGTAGCAGCATGAGCACCAAGACAATGAAAGCAGATAACGCTCAATCTAATTCCAATAAGCTGTTTACCAAAGAGTGGCTTATTGAACAAAAGTCGTTGATCGCCCTGATCTTCCTAATTGTGGTCGTTTCGTTTTTAAACCCCAACTTTTTTACTGTCGACAACATATTAAACATTCTGCGCCAAACCTCGGTTAACGCCATTATCGCAGTTGGTATGACCCTGGTTATTTTAACCGCAGGCATCGACCTCAGTGTTGGTTCAGTATTAGCTCTGTGTGGTGCTTTTGCTGCAACCTTAATTGCGATGGAAGTACCAGTTCTCATTGCCGTGCCTACTGCCCTATTAGCGGGTGCCATCTTAGGTGCTATTAGTGGTGTGATCATCGCAAAAGGTAAAGTGCAGGCCTTTATTGCCACACTGGTTACCATGACCTTATTACGTGGTGTCACCATGGTGTATACCGATGGTCGCCCTATCTCAACAGGCTTTACTGATGTAGCCGATAGCTTTGCTTGGTTTGGTACCGGTTATGCGATGGGAATTCCGGTGCCAATTTGGCTAATGGTGATTGTGTTTGCTGCTGCTTGGTACCTACTTAACCATACTCGTTTTGGCCGCTATGTTTATGCTCTTGGTGGTAACGAATCAGCGACTCGTCTATCAGGCATCAATGTAGATCGCGTAAAAATCGGGGTCTATGCAATCTGTGGTTTCCTCTCTGCGCTTGCCGGTATCATTATTACCTCTCGCCTATCTTCAGCTCAACCAACAGCTGGTATGGGCTACGAACTGGACGCGATTGCAGCGGTTGTTCTGGGTGGTACAAGCCTAGCCGGAGGTAAAGGTCGAATTATGGGCACGCTTATCGGTGCACTGATTATCGGCTTCTTAAACAACGCTCTAAACCTACTCGATGTTTCATCTTACTACCAGATGATCGCAAAAGCGGTTGTCATCCTACTTGCTGTATTGGTAGATAACAAAAATAAGTAACCCACGACGTGAACACGGTAAGTCGTTAAATATTAAAGGCTAGCGACTTACCGAACAGAAAAGGAATGATGTCATGAATAAACTAGCAACGCTTATTTCAGCCGCCCTAATTTCAGCCTCTTTTAGCTCTACAGCATCAGCACAAGATACTATGGCTATGGTGGTTTCAACTCTTAACAACCCATTTTTTGTCACCATGAAAGATGGCGCTGAAGCAAAGGCGAAAGAGTTAGGCTATGAGTTGATCGTATTGGATTCACAAAATGACCCAAGTAAAGAGCTATCTAACGTTGAAGATCTTACTGTTCGTGGTGTAAAAGCCATTTTGATTAACCCAACCGATTCTGACGCGGTATCAAATGCAATCCGTATCGCAAACCGCTCTAAAATCCCAGTACTAACACTCGACCGTGGTGCTTCTCGTGGTGATGTTGTAAGTCATATTGCCTCGGATAACGTTGCTGGTGGTGAAATGGCTGGTAAGTTCATTATGGAAAAAGTAGGACAAAAAGCCAAAGTTATCCAGCTAGAAGGTATTGCAGGCACTTCTGCTGCGCGTGAACGTGGTCAAGGTTTTATGGATGCGGTTAAGAAATACGACATGGATCTTTTGGCAAGTCAGCCTGCCGATTTTGACCGAACTAAAGGTCTTAACGTTATGGAAAACATGTTAGCGGCTAACCCAGATGTACAAGCGGTATTTGCACAAAACGATGAAATGGCTCTTGGTGCCCTTCGTGCGATTCAAGCATCAGGTAAAAACGTATTAGTGGTTGGCTTTGATGGTACAGAAGACGGTATTGCTGCAACCAAACGCGGTAAACTTGGCGCAACTATTGCTCAACAGCCGGATCTAATTGGTTCTTTGGGTGTAGAAACCGCAGCCAAAGTGCTTAAAGGCGAAACAGTTGAGAAGAATATTCCTGTTCCATTGAAAGTTATCACTCAATAATCCATTACAATTAGGGCTTGTTTATGGCAGGCCCTAATAAAATCAATCAATTAGTAAAATATATAATTTAACTTTTTCTTAATCGTGAAAAACTTAACTCATATATTTTCTATACTGATCCACCTCAACCCAATTACGGCGTTAGCGTGAAGAGTAATACTTCATTAAAAGGTTTTGATATGAATAAATTAGTTGTCTTAGGTAGTGTTAATGCTGATCACGTCCTTCAAGTTGCCTCTTTTCCTCGTCCGGGTGAGACCCTACACGGTAACAGTTATGCGGTGATCCCTGGTGGCAAAGGCGCAAACCAAGCCGTAGCCGCTGCTCGATTAGGTGCCGACATTGCTTTTATTGCTTGTGTTGGTGATGATAGTTTTGGTCATTCAATGCGTGAAGCTTTTGCAACTGAAGGGATGAATGTTGAAGCTGTCATGATTGAAGAGAATATGCCAACAGGAATTGCCATGATCCAAGTGGTAGCAACGGGCGAAAATAGTATCTGTATTTCTGCCGAAGCCAACGGTTGCTTAACCGCTGAAAAACTGGCTCCTCACCATCACTTAATTGAGCAAGCAGATACCCTATTAATGCAGCTTGAAACCCCTCTTTGTGCTATTGAACAAGCGGCCAAAGTGGCCAAAGCAGCTGGAACAAAAGTAGTATTAAATCCGGCACCTGCAAAAGTACTATCCGATGAACTATTAGCTTGTGTTGATTTAATTACCCCAAATGAAACTGAAGCAGAAGTTCTTACTGGCATTAAAGTTGTTGATATGGACTCAGCACAACAAGCCGCAGAAGCGTTACATGCAAAAGGCATTGAGCGTGTGATGATCACATTAGGCAGTAAAGGTGTTTGGATTAGTCAAAATGGTCATGGCGAACAAGTTGAAGGCTTCCGAGTCAAGGCTATTGACACCACAGCAGCTGGCGATACCTTCAATGGCGCATTACTTACAGCATTACAAGAAGAGATGCCACTTCGTGATGCTATTCGTTTTGCTCACGCAGCTGCGGCCCTATCAGTGACGCGCTTTGGTGCTCAAACATCAATTCCAACCCGAAATGACGTTGAATTGTTTTTAACTCAACAAAACTAATCTCACCCCACAATGAAAAAGTAAACTTAGTAACCAAACCTTGCAAAGACAATGGATTAGCTTTATTTGCTAGGTTTGGTAACATCTTTTCATCTTCTAATTAATTAGCCTAATCATTCTTATAAAGATTAACCATAAACTTAAAGTGACAACGTCACCAATTAAGCTCAACAGCAGGATATCACAATGGCAACAATCAAGGATGTGGCCAAATACGCTGGAGTATCCACTTCAACTGTCAGCCACGTATTAAATAAGACTCGTTTTGTTAGCGAAGAGATTTCACAGCGCGTAATGAATGCTGTCGAAGTTCTCAACTATGCCCCTTCTGCCCTTGCCCGAAGTTTAAAAGTCAACCAAACCAGCACCATCGGTATGTTGGTTACCACCTCTACCAATCCTTTTTTTGGTGAAGTCGTCAAAGGCGTTGAAAGGCGCTGCTACCAAAAAGGATACAATCTTATTTTATGCAATACGGAAGGTGATACTGAACGTATGCATTCCAATGTTGATATGCTGCTACAAAAGCGCGTTGATGGCTTATTGATTATGTGCAGTGAAGTTGAGCCAAATGATTATGATCTGTTTGGCCGCCACAAGCCGATCCCAACCGTTATCATGGACTGGGGACCAACCAACTTTCCTAGCGATAAAATTCAAGATAATTCTCATCATGGTGGCTATTTAGCAACGCAGCATTTAATTGACCAAGGGCATACAGAAATTGGCTGTATTACGGGCCCCCTAGATAAAATGACTGCCCAACAACGCCTATCGGGGTTCGTTCAAGCTATGGAAGAGAACCACCTATCCATTAAGAAAGAGTGGATTATTGAAGGAAACTTCGAATGTGACGGTGGAGAAGAAGCATTTGATAAACTAATTGTCCAAAAAAGCATACCAAGCGCCCTTTTTATCTGTAATGATATGATGGCTATGGGAGCAATTAGTTCAGCTTTTAAACATAAAATTCAAATACCCAATGACATGTCCATTATTGGCTACGATGATATAAAGTTAGCTCAATACATGACGCCTTCTCTAACCACCATCCATCAGCCAAAATACCGATTAGGGCAACAAGCCATTGATTTATTGCTTGATAATATTATTAATAAGCGAGTAGATAACAAGATAATACAATTGGAACCTACCCTTGTAATTCGAAATAGTACAGTTAAAAACAATTAATCTCTTTGTTATATATTAACTATTCTATCAATATATGACAAAGAGAGAACAATACCATAAATGCAAATACATGTTGTCAATTAAAGCATTGTTAATCGCATTTTATTGCTATATTTTAGAATAAAACAATTGATAGAGTTGTCTATTATGAGCAAAAATCAACAGAATAAGAAAAATATACCTTGGCTTCGTCATACTATTACTGTTCTTATTTTATTTGTTTTATTTTATATAATTTTCTATGTGGCGGGAGAATACTTATTCTAAGTTATTCCCTTTATATCCTTCCCAATAAAAAAGGCAACCTAATTATTAATCAGGCTGCCTTTTTTTAATTGGTTGGATTTAAAGCTTGCAAACTTCCAACCTGTTTAATCACTTGATAGAGCTTTTCGGTATGCTGTCGAACTAATTCACATGCGAGATCCAAGTTCCGATCTAGTACCGCCTTCATCATCGCCTCATGTTCACCATTATCATGGTATTGCGTTTCATGGGTAAACTTAGAGCCAAGAAGAAAATGACGGTAACGCTCTTGCTGGTCATAAATAGTGCTCATTAACCCCATGACAAACTCAGCGCCTTTGCATGATATAAGCGCCATATGAAAGTCCTTATGGCGACGTTCCCACAAAGTCAGGGTAAAATCTGGTGAGTTCGGATCTAGGCGGCTTAACTTATGGTATGTCGTTAAAATATTAAGTTCCCACTTTTCATCGCCATGTTCCATCGCTTCACATAACGCCATATTTCCGATAGCTAAACGCGCTTTAATAATGCTTTTTAATTCATCTAAAGACACATCAGCGACCCAAAATCCCTTTTGCGGTTTTAAAATAACGTATTTTTGCCAAGAAAGCTGGACCATTGCTTCCCGTAACGGTGAACCGCCAACGTTATAACGCTGTTTAAGATCACTCAATATTAGTTTTTGCCCTGCCTCAAATTCGCCATTTAAAATATCATTTCTAATTTGGTGCATGACACGATCACTGATCGTAGAAAAATTATCTTTCTCAAGGCTAGCCATTATTTCCTGAGTCTCATTATAATTGGTATTAATATAATATGAACGGATGATACACCTAAACCATAATTGGAACCAGCGTCACATTTTATTCTTATATTTATTCAACACATTTTATAAATATACACCGTCACGTTCAAGAAATAAACAAGCAATAATATGCTTTTATATACACAATTACATAGAAAAAAATACTTTTATAGAAAGCTTATTAAAAAATACACACTACAAACAAGAGTATTCTTAATTATTTAATTTATAAAATACAGATATGGATCCTGAATATCTATCAAGATTCATTAAAAAGACAAAACAACTGATAAATGATATTTTACCCATAATGAATAAAAAGGGAACGAATGCTCCCTTTTATTTATTAACCTCGATAATAGTTCTGAGCGACAAATGGCATTTTTGTCACTTGTACAGGTATTTTTTTGCCTCTAACCAATGCCCACATTTCCATACCAATATCAGTATGCGCAATATCGACAAAAGCCATTAAAACGGGTTGAGCAATCGAAGGTCCATAAGTACCACTGGTTACTGTACCTATCACCTGATCGTTTTCATCGAGCAATTCAGCACCTTCACGAACAGGAGCCTTAGTTAAACCAATTAAGCCGATACGCTTTTGAACAATTTGCTTAGTCTTAATTTGTTCAAGGATCACATCAGCACCAGGGAACCCTCCTGCTCGTTCACCGCCTAAACGACGAATCGGACTGATAGCCCACAATAGGCTGGCTTCAACTGGGGTGGTTGATGATGTCAGGTCATGACCATAGAGGCAAAGTCCACACTCTAAACGTAAAGAATCTCGCGCCCCTAACCCGATCCACTCCACTTCTTCAAACTCTACGAGATGGCACGCAATCTCTTCTACTTTATTATTCGGCACTGAGATTTCAAATCCATCTTCTCCAGTATAGCCAGAGCGACTCACAAAACACTCAACACCTAATAAATCTAAACGGCAAGCATCCATAAAGACCATATCAGAAACAGCAGGATTTAGTTGAGCCAATACTGCCGCAGCCTTTGGTCCTTGCAGAGCTAACAGAGCACGATCTTCTAAAACTTCAAGAGTGACACTTGGCGCAAGATGCTGCTTTAATCGCTCAATATCTTGATGTTTACAAGCGGCATTAACGACCAAATATAAGCAGTCGCCAAAATTTGTAACCATAAGATCATCTTCGATCCCTCCTTGCTCGTTAGTAAATAAAGCGTATCGCTGTTTACCAACTGGCAGATCAATAATGTCTACAGGGACTAATTTTTCTAACTCTTTCGCTGCCTCTTCACCAATTAAGCGTATTTGTCCCATATGGGAAACATCAAATAAACCCGCCTTCTCACGACAGTGCAAATGTTCTTTTTTGACACCTAAAGGATATTGAACTGGCATTTCATAACCGGCAAAAGGAACCATCTTGGCCCCTGCTTCTTTATGCATGTTATTTAATGGCGTCATTAACAAGCTTTCCGTCATCACTTTATCTCCTTTTATTTGCACTCTCTTACGAGCTATTTTTTGCTTAATTGTAAACAAACTAAGGTTCTGGTTACCGATTACGCACTATTCAATTCATCTATATTTTAAGCTTAGATAGTGATTAAACCGCTAAAGGTAAACGGTTGCTATAGTGATTTATTAGAAAAGTGCCCAACGTATCATTCTTTATATTTTTTCATTGCGCCTGATATATCCTCTCGGTATGTTACGTTGATGTTAGAACGATAATCACAGTTGTAGTCGAAAAGGAGTCATACATGGAAAAGACACTTAAGTTCACCAACAGTCATGAGTGGGTTTTAGATAATGGCGATGGAACCGTTACGATTGGAATCTCAGACCATGCCCAAGGATTACTCGGTGATGTTGTATTTGTGGACCTTCCAGAAGTCGGCGATACCATAGATGCAGGCGAAACATTTTCTCTTGTTGAATCCGTAAAAGCAGCATCAGATATTTATGCCCCTATTACTGGTGAAATCCTTGAAATTAATGAAGAACTCGGCGATAGCCCAGAGCTTGTAAATGATGAGCCCTATGAAGGCGGTTGGATTGCTAAAGTGAAACTTACTGACCCAAGTGAACTTGACGCACTGATTGATGGTGAATCTTACTTAGCAACGCTAGCAGAAGAAGCATAAATCAAATTCACGCCACTGTTCTAAATCGATTGAGCCAGTGGCGTATACCCAAGCAATCTCACATGGTTGGGTTTCGTGTTTCTTATCGATCTTTGATTATCTATCATAGGAAGAAAGTTTATGTCTCTGCTCACCACCTTCACTGATCATAATACCTTTGTAAATCGTCACAATGGCCCAACCTTAGAACAACAACAAACGATGTTAGCAGCCATTGGCGTTGATAATTTAGATCAGCTGATCGATCAAACGGTTCCAGCCAATATTCGACTTCCGCAACCGTTGCAGTTGCCTAAAGCGATAAATGAAGAAATGTTGCTGCAACAGTTAAAACATATCGCGCAAAAGAATATTATTAACAAAAGCTATATCGGCCAAGGTTACTACAACACTTATACCCCAAGTGTTATTTTACGCAATATCCTCGAAAATCCAGGATGGTATACCGCTTATACCCCCTATCAGCCAGAAATATCTCAAGGTCGATTAGAATCCTTACTTAACTATCAGCAAATGGTCATGGATTTAACGGGGATGGATCTGGCCAATGCCTCTTTGCTTGATGAATCCACAGCCGCTGCTGAAGCGATGATGTTGTGTAAGCGTGCGAGCAAAAATAAGAGCTCTGCGTTTTTTGTTTCCAATGAAGTGCATCCACAAACGCTTGATGTGATTCGAACCCGAGCTAAATTTGTCGGCATTGAAGTGATAACGGGTAACCTTGAACAACTTGATGACAATGAGGTGTTCGGAGCGCTGCTGCAATACCCAGGTTCTAGTGGTGAGATCCACGATTTAACCGCCATTATAGCTAATGCTCATGCGAAGAAGACCTTAGTTGCTGTCGCTTCTGATCTATTAGCATTAACGCTATTAACGCCACCGGGAGAAATGGGGGCTGATGTTGTTGTTGGTAGTGCACAACGTTTTGGTGTTCCAATGGGATTTGGAGGACCTCACGCGGGCTTTATGGCAACTCAAGATAAACACAAGCGCACTATGCCAGGGCGAGTTATCGGCGTATCAAAAGACAGTCAAGGTAACCAAGCTTTACGTATGGCAATGCAAACTCGTGAGCAGCATATCCGCCGTGAAAAAGCGACCTCTAACATTTGTACTGCCCAAGCTTTACTTGCCAATATGGCAGCATTCTATGCGATGTATCACGGCCCTGAAGGTCTGAAAAATATTGCTCGTCGAGTTCATCATTTTACGGCAATTTTAGCCGCTGGAATTCGTGATGTTGGTTTTGAGCGTAAAAACTATTACTTCTTTGATACCCTAACCGTTCACACTCTTAATCATACTGAAGTTATCTATCAAAAAGCACAACAACAAGGACTTAATCTGCGCTTAGTGGATTCAGAAACTCTTGCTATCAGTCTTGATGAGACCACAACTTTAAATGATGTTGAACAGTTATTGCAGCTTTTTGATGGCAATACTACTCAACTGTCTTTTTACAGTGAGCAAGTAGAACAAAACGAATTTTCTGCAATTCCTCCAAGTTGTTTACGTCATTCTACTTACCTGACTCATCCTGTGTTTAATTCTTATCATAGTGAAACTCAAATGATGCGTTATATGAAGCATCTTGAGAATAAAGACTATTCGCTCACACACGGAATGATCCCATTAGGCAGCTGTACGATGAAACTCAATGCAGCAACGGAGATGATCCCGATTACTTGGCCTGAGTTTGGTCAGTTACACCCTTTTGCGCCACAAGAGCAAAGCCAAGGCTATCAAGAGTTGACTCAATCTTTAGCGGCCATGTTGTGTGAAATTACAGGTTATGATGCTTTTTCTTTACAACCAAACTCTGGTGCTCAAGGTGAATATGCAGGTCTTGTTGCAATTCAACGCTACCATGAAGCCAATGGTGATGGGCATCGTAATGTTTGTTTGATCCCAAGCTCAGCCCATGGCACAAACCCTGCCTCTGCGGCCATGGTTTCAATGAAAGTTGTGGTTGTTAAGTGTGACCATTTAGGCAACATAGATATTGTTGATCTTAAAGATAAAATTGAGCAACACCGCGATAATCTGTCCTGCATTATGATCACCTACCCATCAACGCATGGTGTTTATGAAGAAGGTGTCCGTGAGGTATGTGAACTGGTTCACCAAGCTGGCGGTCAAGTCTATCTTGATGGTGCAAATATGAATGCACAGGTTGGCTTAACGTCACCAGGGTACATTGGCTCAGATGTCTCGCACCTAAACCTTCATAAAACCTTCTGTATTCCTCATGGTGGCGGTGGTCCAGGTATGGGGCCAATAGGTATTAAATCTCATCTCGCTCCTTTTGTTCCTGGGCATATTATTACGGCATCGTCTCACAATGATCCTCAATATGCGGTCTCAGGCGCACCATTAGGTTCGGCATCAATATTACCTATTTCTTATGCTTACATTGCGATGATGGGTGAAGCAGGACTGACAGAAGCCACTAAACTTGCGATATTAAATGCAAATTATGTGAAGGCGAAACTCAGCCCTTATTACTCGATTTTATATCAAGGTAAACAAGGACATATTGCCCATGAGTGTATTATTGATATTCGTCCGATTAAAGAGTCATCTGGTATCAGCGAAGAAGATATTGCTAAACGTCTGATGGATTATGGTTTCCATGCTCCAACCATGTCTTTCCCTGTGGCTGGTACGTTGATGGTTGAGCCAACAGAATCTGAAGATCTAGCAGAGTTGGATCGTTTCTGTGATGCGATGATTGCTATCCGCCATGAAATAGAGCAAGTGGAAAACGGTACATGGCCTTTACAAGATAATCCCCTCGTCAATGCCCCTCATACTCAGTTTGATCTGATGGCAGAGCAATGGACTCATCCATACAGTCGTGAATTGGCTTGCTTCCCTGCCAAACACAGCCGCTACAGTAAGTATTGGCCAACAGTAAATCGTGTTGATAATGTGTTTGGGGATAGAAATTTGATTTGTTCTTGCCCGAGTATAGAGAGTTACGAAGAGTGATTTTATGAGCAAAAATAGCTAGTTAAGTTGATTACTCTTTAATAATTTAAAAGCGAACTTTTGGGGTTCGCTTTTTTGTTTTTTCTTGGATTGAAAATGATAAACCGCTTGGTGATCACACACAGATGAGTTAGCTGGATAACTTATCTGTGGACAAAAACGATTTAAGAAATTGCCGTAAACCGATTTAATCAGATTAGAAATAGTATCTTGAAACCTTAAACGCTTGTATGGCTGAAATTTACAAAGAGTCCCTAATCGTTTTAAAAGCTTGTTTACCACTATCCTGAATCCAATAGATTTCATGTGCAAATGAACTAAGCAAGTCGTTGTTGCTATCTTCATCGGAGTAGTCATGTTTTTGAATTCGTTCTAGGTAACCCTCAAATATTTCTGTTAGGTGCTTTGTGTCCATACTTTTATCTATTTCTGCAATTAATCCAAGTCGTTGCATCCGTAGTACTGCGAGTTGAAAGTTTGAGTCATGTAGGGCCTGCTTTTCAAAATTTAGTTTTTCAGACTCTCGTGAAATTACATTGTTGGCTTCTGCTCTTGTCTCTTTAGGTGCATTTCGTGTTTCGAATGCCAACTTACTGCAATGAAAGAAAAAAGAAAAATTTTGCATATATCCTTGCACAACCAAGCAATAGCAATCTTCCGCTTCTAAAACCGCATTTAATTTTGGTCCCAAGAGTTGCTGTTTTTTCCAGCTCAATAATGTGATTAACGCAATAACCGCTGCTGCAATAGTAAACATTGCAGCAACAAAGTTAACTAGTGCTACTATTTCCGTATTCAAAAACTCAAACTTCAATTTATCAACCTACTACTATTTCTGCTAACGCCCGCTTAAGGGGTAAGCGAACGCGTGCTATGTTTGAGCGAAGCGAGTTCGGCACGCGTTTACGAATCCCACTTAAAACCACTGTTAATTGGCTTTTTTCACTTTTGCCAACACCTCTGGCTTTTTCAGCTCAGTCGTCAAGAATGTTACCCATTGCTTGGTGTATAAATATCCATCAAAACCCTCAATAAATGATGCATACTCACCTTTAAAAGCTGGTGCATTATCGCGAGGACGAGCTTCGAAATACTTCCAACACTTCGTATGAAGTGGCATGTTGAAAAACGGAAGTTTCTCACGGACAAGAGCCATTACTTTTGATGGTTTTAATTTGTATGGATTTTCAATACCTTTAATAAACGCTACACCCTGTTCGTAGTTTTGCAGTTCTTCTTCGGTGAGTTTGTTTACATTAATAAACTCAACAGCGATATCAGATGATTTAGCATGGTTGCCAAGCTTAGGAACTAACATAGCGCGAATACGATATTGTTGACTCTCAACTATGTTGTCTTCTAAGTCAGCGCGATAAGTTTCCATATAATGGCGAACAACTTTGTAGTTTTCTTTTTGGAGCTGTTTCATCGCATCAATTTGGGCTTGTTCAGATATGCGACTTAGTTGCATAGCAATAGCTAGGTTTGTACATAGTGCATGGGAGTCACCAAACTCTTCTGCTAACAAGTTTTCAAAATTAATAAGAGCAGCTTGGCACTCACCTGCAACCGCAAGCTCTATGGCAGGAAGGCTGCGATGTTCGATTTTGTTTCTTAGTCCAATCAAAAATTGAAGGTTATACTTCTCTGGACGTTCAACGCCATTCCAATACTGATTACAGCACTCCATTAGTTCCCACGCTTTTTCTTCGCCGTCGATAATGACGGGCTTCCCATCTTTTAGGTGGAAGTAATCAATGCCTTTCTTTTCAAAAATTGCGTGAAACAGTGCTGTATAAGCAATAACAATATTTACGATATAACCATAGGTTTTAAACTCAGTGTATGGGTTGTTGTATGTTGATACTGCTAGTAGTGCAAACTCTCTAGCTTTATGTAGTAACATACCTTTCGCAGACTGGTCTGCTACTTGTTGTAACTTTTGACTATGGACTGCCCTAAACTCATCTTTACTAAGGAATTTAATCCCAGTAGTGAGGTAATGAGAACCATCCTTTTGGACATATTGATGCCAGCGCTTTGATGGGTATGTACCACAGGTCTGCTTTTTCCAACCAGTAGCTTTAGCCAATTCATCAATCGTAAACGACTCGCCTTCATTTTCTTTTGAGGAAAGAAACTTATAAGCCAAATCTACTTTATCGTATCTACTCAATCCTATTACTCCTCACGGATTTAAAGTCAATTAATACCCTGTTATATTTCAAGAACGATGGGGTCAATAGATAACCTAGAGTTATCGGATATATCCTCGACAAACTCAGCCCATGCCCCCCTCTCGACTCTTCGGCTGCAATAATGTGATGTAGACCTAATGAAACCAATAGATACATCGTACAAATCTTGAATGAATTCTTCGATCGTAGCTTCATTGTTATCACCGTATGATAAAAATATAGAGTCGCGATAGTTAGCTTTTCCACGGTAACGAAATGCCTGAATAAGAAAGTTTACTTGCCCCTTTTCTAGTGCACGATCGCGAACTTCACGAGCAGCTTTCGTACGAAAGTTGTCAACACCCAGTGCTTTGAAATCACGAGAAGTTCTTACTCTTTCTTCTGTTTCCCATTTTTTATAACCATGAGTTCCCTTTAGATACGAAACCAATGCGCCATGAGCCGTTTCATTATCATAAGCCCTATCATTTAAATCGTAACGATTGCTCCCTCTATACGCCGTTATTTCAGCATCAGCAGTTTTGGAAACTAAGCTAGTTAGAAGAAGGTTGAATGGGTAAGGGATCAGTTCTTTTTCCGCAATGTCTGATTGCCATACTTTCGCTGTAGCTGTGTGCGTTTCTTGAATAGAACCAGAAGATGCTGCAACCATCGCACTAGCGGAAAAATAGATACTGTAATACCAAGATATAATAGCTGAACGACATATATCATATTTGTCTCGGGCATTTTCATTCATGCTCTTGAGGGAAGACAGATTATGTAAAGCCATCATTGTATTTTCAAACACAAGCGTGTCAGCTTCACGATTAACAGGTCTCCGTTGAACCCGAGCATATAAGTCACTTAATTTATCGTCAGCACAAACACCATCGTTAACAACTTCGGCAAGAGCCCTCATCCAGTTTACAGTGCCCTGAAATGCAAAGCGTGGCTCTGCCTGATCACCAGCTTCAAATAACGAGCTTGGTGGCTCTAAAAAGCTTTGGGGCAATTTTGAGCCAGCGATGTTCGTCTGACTCAATGTAGGAAATATACGTGTTGGTTAGTGCAGCAACTTAAGCCCCCAAGTTCGCCCGCTTTTCTCGGAAACAACACCAGTACGAGAGGCCTTTACTAGCGTTAGGCTCTAATTCTGGACATTTTTTCATAGTGTTCAGGATAGCCTGTCTGTTCAAAAACCAATCTAAAGCCTTCTTTAAAATCGTGGTAATCAAACTCCTTAAAATCGAAGATATTCTGACCTAATGAGTGCGACTCGCGATTGATGTAACGTACAAATGACTGAAATCTTGGATTCTTCAATTCAGGTTTTTGAACCACATTACTTAGATCGGCTTTCTGTACGAAGTTAAAGAAATATTCAATAATATTTCTCATACAATTAGCAATTAAAGCAGGTGGTTGTTTATCATCATTAATTACAGACCAATATGATTGGTAGTCATTTTGTACTTCTTCGTATTTCATTGTGTTAATTGAACTGCCGTTTTCGTTCTTCGATAGACGGTATAAATTTTGATTTTCTTTCCTTCTATTGTGATTCGCATCAGCAAGTTCATAGAAAAAGTACAAGCTATGAGTCAAGATAAATACTTGCTCAATATTTTCTGAATTAAAAAAATCATTTTTGATTAATTGGCCTATATTATAGACAAAGATGTGTGACAAGCTTGATACTGGATCGTCAATAACAGCTACTTTTTTCACTTGTCCTTCTGTCGCGCTCCGTTTCCCTTTGAATAACTCTCTAAAATACAAGAAGCTGATAATCATCTTTTCACCTTCACTTAATGATGAAAAGATTTTCGAGTTAGAGTCAGTACGAACTAAGCGATACAACTCATCTTCATACTTCTCTATGTAGAAGTCTGTAATGCCAATATCCGTTAAACCTTGGTTAATACTGATTATCGCATCATTAATATTTACTGTTGATTTTTGATGCTCAGCCCTTTCAACGTCTTTCGCTTCTTCTAGAGCTACCTTTGCAGCTTCCTCTTTAGTTTTGTCAGCGATGACCTTGTTAGCATCGTTTTGAACATCATTAAAATTGCTGATTGTTTGGTCATATTCGTATCGTAAGATTCGCCAAAACTCAGCCTTAATTTTTGTTAATTCATTTGCAGAGTTATCGATCTTAGCATTATGTTCACTTATAAGTTTATTAATCGAGTCAACGACAAGATTAAATGCTTCAACAGATTCAGAAACATCGGTCAAAACGACTTGTAGACTCGGATTTGAAACTTTTTGCTTGATGAGCTCAAGATTAATTTCGGTGTCTCTCGATAGTTTAGCGTAATGTTCATTTAATTGAGCTATATAGTCTGTAGAGAACTGAGTTACTTTATAATCGTCTAGGCTTGGAATACTCTCAACTATTGCGCTGTAACGAGCCTGAATTGCTTTAACTTCATTCACGCTGTTTTGGTATGACTCGTCAAAATAGCCACGAATTTGTTCAGCTAGATGTTCTGTCATCGTCTCTGATTGACAGAAAGGACACTGAGAACCCTCTATTTGCTCGAGATATTTAAGACCTTCACTTACCCAGTCAGAGTTTTTAAGCTTCCCGATAAGTTTTGCAACTGGACTGTCTTCGCTACCTACAATGATTTCATTTAACGAAGCTAAGTCATCAGCAGATAAATCAAACATGCCTAGCTTACTAAGAACAGAGTGTTTTATTGCAGTATCACCATCTATAGCATTTGCTTCTTCTTTGAGGTCTGCAATTGTCTTAGATGGTTTAGATGCGGGTAGGGGTATAGAGCAAAGATGGTTGAAAAGTGGCTCTTTACCGCCCATTTTGCCTTTCAGACAAAATTCAAGTACTCGATCCCCACCTGCGTAGTTGGTTTTGATTTCCCAAATTTTCTTCTGAGCCTTATCCTTTGCATCATTAATCTTAGAACGTTGTTCACCAATTTCTCTTTGGATCTGCTGCTTATCTTTAGCAATTTCCTCTAACTCAAGAGTAACTGCCTCTACCTTCTCTTTTGCTTCTTTATTTTCCTTAGATAGGCTAAAAATACCGTTAAGAGTATCTTTTGCGTAGAAGTTATCTTGGATGAATTTTTGGTTGTAAACGAGAACCGTATCACCAGAATCACGGTGAGAGCACTGCTGATATTTTGTACTTTCAGGATTATAAAAATAGTTTGAAAAAGTACTTTTTCCTGACCCGTTCAGTCCATAAATTATATTGACTTTTTTGTCAGTTCTTAGCTCGCTTTTCGACCTGTAACTCGCTACATTTTCTAGCACAATATTAGTTAACACTAGTTTTCCTTAATAAATCATAATGTTCCGTAGACTCTACCGACACATTACATTCATTAGAAAATGTTAGTCAAATAACTGATTAATAAATTGAGATATGAAATCAGACTGACAAGATTTGGGGCACTTCTAAGTTTCGAAATGCCATCAGTGAAGGTTCTGGATCGAAGTGGTTTAACTACCATACTAATACTTACGTTCGGACAAGCTAGGTTTGGTTAAAATGAAGTGGCATAATGAATTTGGAATTAAGTTATCTCGAATAGTGTTAAATTTTTTTAATTAGCGATGCTGCAATGCGTTTAAATGAGGCAAAGCAGGTATCAAAATCGTGAGGTTGTTGGTTAAAAACCATTGGAGTGACAAAAGCCTCAAAGCGTTGGCGATAAAGTGAATTAGCTTCTAATTCTGATAAGCCACTTTGTAGCTCTTTAGATGGATTATTTACAAATTCATCATGTTGATTACCAAAGCGAGTGATATCTTCTTGTAATACTGCATTAAAGAGCGGTGATAGTGATTCAATATCAATTGGTTGTGTTGCGTCTATGCAGTAAACATCGTAGATATGACGCACTAATGTGTGATCGTCTTTACGATTTTCATCACGCTTAGCCAGCATGGTACGACGAAGCATTGAAATGATCTTTTCAACTAACGTGACATGAACAGATACACAAGTAAATGCTTTAACTTCTTTCTTAGTTCGGTAAAGTTCCGCTACTAAGGATTGTATGCTTCGCTGCTCTGTTTCTTGTAATGGAATGGTTTCCATCAATTCAAGTTTGATAATGGGGCGTAAGCAAGGCGCTTGACTAAACTGCTGTGGATATTTTAAGTCATATTCCACATAGCGGTATTCGTCCCATGCTTGTTTATCTTCAATCGAAAAGGTATTTGACTCTTCAATCACTTTTTCAAGTATCTCAAGCAATAATTTACGAACAGTTTTTTTCTTACTTCTGCTTAATGTATAAAAGTCGGCATTAGGGATCAGCTTGATATCGACATCTTCAGACATGCGCATAATCTTCACATTGGATTTTGCCAATGCAGTACCGCCAGAAAAGACCAGTTGATGAGAATCTATGGTGAGTTTTTCAAGTTGCGCTAACAGTGCCACAACCCAATAATCTTTTTCAATGATAGCTGGGTTTCCGAGCGCTAAAGCATCGGAAACCTCAAGAAACTGATGTTTCAGCTTATTCATGATTAATTTGGCGAGTGTATAACACGACTACCCACTACCAGTTTTCGATTAAACTGTTTTAAGTTCCATGAGTAATTAATGGATGAAGGAATTTGAGTACTTTCACCCGATAAGCTTTGAAGAGACAGGCTATCTATCTCAAAATCTACGCCTTTCATCTTAAGGATTTCTCGCATAAGTGCGTCCGTCCCACCTGGATGAGTTGGCATTGGCTTACCTGTTAAACTATTCATTCGTGATTTGATGTAAAGGCCATAGCCGATTTTCATTAATTCGCCTTGGTTTACTAATTGTTTCAAAGCGCGACCGACTTGATCATAACAAGCTACACCTTCAAAGTTTTTACGTTCAAAAACATAACGTCTTGAACGTTTTATCTTTTGATAAATACGATCAGCTGTAGTCATTTGAACCTCCATACTCTGACTTATAGTGAGTATAACTTACAAGCTTGATTTAAGGAATAAATACGACATTACTTAAGTCTAAAAAACGACATTTAAAACACATTAAAAACCATTAAGCCACTGTTATTAAATGTATTTATTTTTAATTTAAAAGAGTGATGCATAACGTAATATCATCACGACATGATTTACGAGTCGATGTTTTCTGATATATTGAGAGCGTCGTCAATTTCTAAGCATGTTCGTATGCGCCAAATCTCCACTACACACAACCCTTGATAGTGATAGAATCCTCCCATCAGAATTACCGAGAAAATCTATGTTTATCCATCATGTAAACGACATCGACTGGCTGGTGATTACAGCTTTTGAAGAACTAAAAACGTTATTTATTGAAGATGCTGGCTCGATCCCCTCTTGCTTCTCTATTGCCAGCGAATTGAGCCTGATTGATCAAGCTAAGCGAACTTATGGATATTTACCTACACTCAGTGGCGTAATCACCGATACAGGCACATTTCAAAGCCCAAATAACGCAGAAGACTTAAACCCACAGCTTGCCTGCCTAGTTGAGGGACGTGGTCGAGTATTTATCTATCATGGTGGATTTGTCGCTTTTGTGGATGATGAGCAAACCTTTATTACCCAAATAGGCTAAAACATATCTATGACTTTACTCTATTAACGTTTGACGAATTATTAAGTAAATTACAGAAACTGAATTAAGCAGTCAAAACCTCTCATCAGCCACAAACGTCACGATTAAAGCGAGCCACTCATATAAGGTTCGCTTTTTATATTTCAACGAGTCAACTCACAGATAGTTATACACTTCCCTTCCCATTTATCGATCAACATCACAAATTTCAATCCTTATAGGTATAACATTTAACTATCGGTTATAGCCTAAGGAGCAAATCATGGTTATTAATCACTCAACGAAGTTACCAACACATCAACCTAATACCTTTTTTATGGCATTAAAGGGAGTTTGGAACTTTGCAGTGGCATATGTTGCGTTAAGTAGTTGTATTTATATTCTTTACGGCGCAGTCACTAAAGACTTGTGGGGGTTAGGGAATTATAACAACCTTATTATTGCGATAATCATCCCAGTATTGTGCCTAATTGAATTGAAATTTGGTGTGATCAGTTCTAGCGTAGCAAAAATCTTTACTAAAAAATGAGATACCCAAGAACGAAAGATAACTTAGGTATTCTCTCTTCACTGGTTTTCTGCTGAGTGGGCGATTTCAGCTTGAACTCGCTTGCTCAAACTTGCAAAAACTAAGCGATACGATTCTGTTAAATAGTATTTTAGATCATCATCTAAAGTACCAGAGGTCTCAATCTGCTGAATCCACTTCATACCTCGGCTAGCAAAATAAGGCGCAGGTTGATAGCCATCCACATGACACAGAAAAGCAAAGTTTCGCTCTGAAGCTTTAAAGCTAAACCCAGACGCTCCTGTTTTTGTGGTACTACCAATAGCAAAAACTTTTCCACCAACCTTCCAGACATGAGACTGATTCCACTGCACAACATAAGTCGTTGCCGTTAGATCACGACAAAAACGATTAAACTCATCAAATGTCATAAATTCACCAACATCAAATAAATCAAAAGCAACAATTTACTAATATGAACTAAGTTAGATTCTTGTTGTTCGATTGTAACCAAGATAATCTAAGAAAATTGAGCCATTTCGCAAGGAATTTTACCATGGATTTTCGTTCCGATACCGTAACACAACCTACCCCTGCTATGCGTGAAGCAATGTTCTCAGCCCCTGTTGGTGATGATGTATATGGCGATGACCCAACAGTTAATGAATTAGAAGCATTTGCCGCTCATTTAGCAGGGTTTGAAGCTGCCTTATTTACTACGTCAGGGACACAAGCGAACTTACTTGGCATTATGTCTCATTGCGACCGTGGAGATGAATACCTTTGTGGTCAACAGGCTCACAACTATCGATATGAAGCGGGCGGTGCTGCGGTTTTAGGTTCTATCCAACCCCAGCCTATTGAAAATAATCCAGACGGTACTTTACCTTTCGATAAACTCGCCGCAGCCATCAAACCTGATGATTTCCATTTTGCTCGAACTAAACTCCTCTCGTTAGAAAATACCATTAATGGCAAAGTGCTACCTTTAGCTTATTTGGCCCAGGCTAGAGAATTTACTCAGCAACACAACTTACAGTTACACCTTGATGGCGCTAGAGTATTTAATGCCGCCGTCGCTCTTGATGTTCCTGTAAAAGAAATTGCTCAATACTTTGATTCTATGACCATTTGCTTATCTAAGGGTCTGTCAGCACCTGTGGGATCACTTTTACTCGGCAGTAAAGAATTCATTGCAAAAGCTCGTCGTATAAGAAAAATGCTAGGCGGTGGCATGCGTCAGGCGGGTATTTTAGCTGCGGCGGGTAAACTGGCGTTAACAGAACAAGTTAAGCAACTTTCGGTCGATCATGATAACGCAAAATATCTGGCTCAAGAGCTATCACAGTTATCAGGTTTCCACGTCAAACCAGAGCTTGTTCAAACCAATATTGTCTTTGCTAAACTTGATGAAAATATTGATATTTCGCTTATCGCTAACCAGCTAAAAGAGAACGGAATTTTAGTTTCACCTAGTAACCCTATTCGATTTGTGACTCACAAAGATATTAGCCGCGATAATATTACGACACTGATTACTCAGCTAAAGTCTGTTCTATAATTTTACTTTGGACGACTAATAACAAGGCCCTTAAGCTCATCGAACTTAGGGGCCTTATTGTCTACGTATTTCTATTACTCATTTTGATTGTCTATCTAACAAGCTTTCACAACCAAAATAATACCTTCAACATCAATAACAACTATTTTGGTGCCTGCGGGTAAATCTTCATTACAACGAACAGCCCAAGTTGTATCACCCAAGTTCACACGTCCACTACCACTAACGAGAGCTTCTTGTAGTATTGTAGTTTGACCAATAAGTTGTTCATTGCGTTGATTTAATGTGCGTAGCTTGTCGTCTTTTTTATCCTGCTTATGCTGATAACGCCACCACAGCCAAGTTGTAAATAACGAAATAACAGCAAAACTTACCCACTGTAGCGACCAAGAGATAGGTAGCAGAAAGGTAAGAATACTCACAACTATGGCTGAAATTCCAAGCCACAGAAGATACCCTGCAGTTCCTAGTAGTTCCAACAATAATAAAACCAGTCCAAATACCAACCAATGCCATGGATTCATTTGGCTAAGCAGGTCAATCATCATTATTTACCTTTATCTTTACTCGACAGAAGTTCTGCAATACCTGCAACAGATCCCATTAGCCCCGTAGTTTCAAGTGGCATCATAATCACTTTATTGTTTTCTGATTTACCTATGGTTTTCAGAGCTTCGGTATAACCTTGTGCAACAAAGTAATTCACGGCATTCACATCACCTTTAGCAATAGCTTCAGATACCATACTGGTTGCTTTTGCTTCCGCTTCTGCCGCTCTTTCACGAGCCTCTGCCTGAAGTATAGCAGCCTGCTTTTCACCCTCGGCTTTTAAGATCTCAGATTGCTTTTGACCTTCAGCTCGTAAAATCTGAGCTTGACGCACACCTTCAGCTTCTAAAATTTCTGCACGCTTATTACGTTCTGCTTTCATTTGAGCATTCATCGCCGCGGTCAGATCTGCTGGTGGCTGAACATCACGAATCTCAATACGAGTTACCTTAATACCCCATGGATTTGTCGCTTGATCGACAATCGTTAATAAACGTCCATTGATTGTATCGCGCTGAGACAACATTTCATCAAGTTCCATTGAACCTAACACGGTACGAATATTAGTTAAGGTAAGATTGCGAATAGCAGACTCAAGATCACTAACTTCATACGCGGCTTTTGCAGCATCAAACACTTGAATAAAACAAACCGCATCAATAGTGACATTCGCATTATCTCGGCTGATCACTTCTTGGGCTGGAATATCAAGAACTTGTTCCATCACATTGACCTTTCTGCCAATTTTATCAACAAAAGGAACAATGATATTAAGACCGGGTCTTAGTGTTTTTGTATAACGACCAAAACGCTCTACCGTCCACTGGTGTCCTTGAGTTACTGTTTTAACAGCCGAACCAATTAACACGATAACGACAACAACGAGTGCCGCTATTGTTATTAATGAATCATATGGCATTCCTTTTCTCCTTATTCATTACTAATTGGAATACAATACATCAGAAAAAGATTCATAAGCAGAAGTTTTTTTGCAATTATGTCTTTGATCTCAAAGTCAACAGAAAACTATGTTGTATTTATCTTAGCTTACAAATATAAGTCGATTAATTTATGGTTATGACAGATTTTTTCTTAACCTATATTTAGATCTCAGGAATAGTAAAGAAGTACGAATATTTCGTTGCTTTCATTAATTAAACTTGTATTCTAAATCTACTGAAGTATTAATGTGTGTCATATTCATGGAAAGAACCTTAGCATTAGAAAACGCCTTTACAGCCTTCAAGAGTTCAAATCGGACTGATTATCAAGTGAATGGTCAATTAACAAATAATATAGATGCCGCCATTCTTTATTTAAAACAACATCTTGAACAATATCCAAATGATCACTACGCTGCTTTAACCCTCGGAAATCTTTATACTTTTCAAGGAAGATACTTAGCAGCCTTTTCGATTTGGCAACCCCTTAGTAACTTACCTAAAGTTGCTCATAATGCAAAAATAATGAATATTGCGTGCTTTTATTTGGCAACATGGCATCACTATAAAGATGAATTATTTGAAAGTGAATATTTCAGTCAACTGCTTCATAAATATGCTCCAAAGCGATCACAGCATTTTGATTTATTGATACATACCTTACACCACTGCCTGTCTCTTCCCATCAAACACAACCTACCAAATAGTAATTTAAATAATCACGCAATTATTGTTTTAGGCCACCAGCTAAATCCTGATGGGACCTTGTCCGACTTTGCAAAAGATAGACTAAAAATTGCAATTAAATTAAAAAAGAAAATAACCAATAGTCTGATCTTTCTTACCGGAGGGCGAGCACAAAACGGTATGAGTGAAGCGCAAGCTATGAAGCAATGGTTACAAGAACGCGG
This sequence comes from Photobacterium damselae, assembly GCF_003026815.1. Lineage (GTDB taxonomy): Bacteria > Pseudomonadota > Gammaproteobacteria > Enterobacterales > Vibrionaceae > Photobacterium > Photobacterium damselae. The sequence continues at coordinate 113,184 of NZ_PYOG01000003.1, forward strand.
TATTGATCATTCTGATATTGTGTTAGAAGAACAGTCTCGTAATACAATCGAAAATGCACAATATACCGTACCTCTTCTTCATCTATATGCTATCGAGTCAGCAACAATAATCAGTAACTCAATTCATGTTCATCGAGCTTTGCTTGCTTTTTCACTATCGAATAATAAGCAGGAAAATTCCGCTATCGAATGGCAACATGTTGCGGTAAAGGATGGCTTACTTGCCAATAACATGATTGACGAAGAGACTAAACGTAATTGCTATATAGATGCCCTACGCTGCTTAGACCTTCCAGCATTTTATTGTCCACCTGAAATGATTTCAGTCTAAAACCTATTTATAACAGCTCCTTTTGTTGGGGCTGTTATAAACTCGAGGAAAAAATTCGCATTATTTCAACCTACTGTCTAATTTGTATATGAAACTAGACTCAACAAGGATGAAATACAATGCGATATACCCTCGTCGCCCTATTAGGAATAATGACTGTATTTAACAGTTATGCTCAAGAATCAAAGCCTGCCAGCGAGGCTACAAAAGCGGCAAATCAACAAGTTCAAAACAGCCTTCCATTTTCAAATAAACAAGATTTTGAAGATGCCCAAAAAGGTTTTATCGCCAAAGAAGAGCCATTAACGATTAAAGATGCGAAAGGCAATGTCGTCTGGGATCTAGAAGAGTACAAAAAATATATTGGGTTAGATAAAGCGGCTCCAGATACTGTAAACCCAAGCCTCTGGCGTAATGCTCAGCTTAATATGATTAATGGTCTATTTAAAGTTACTGATGGTATCTACCAAATCCGAGGCTATGATCTATCTAATATTACTTTTATTGAAGGTAAAACAGGTTGGATCGTATTTGACCCTCTAATTTCCCGAGAAACAGCAAAAGCGGCTCTCGATTTTATCAATAAAGAGCTCGGGGAAAGACCGGTTGTTGCGATCATTTACAGTCATAGTCACATTGATCATTTCGGTGGCGTCAAAGGATTAGTCACTGATAAAGATGTTGAAGACGGTAAAGTCGTTGTTATTGCATCAGATGGTTTTACTGAACATGCAGTTTCTGAAAATGTCATCGCCGGTAATGCCATGGGGCGCAGAGCAATATATATGTATGGCGCCTTATTACCAAGAAATGCATCCGGTGGTGTTAATGGTGGTTTAGGGCAAACTACATCAACCGGAATGGCCACTCTCATTAAGCCAACAGATCTTATTAAAGAAACCGGTGAAGTAAGAACCATTGATGGCGTCAAAATGGTATTCCAATTTACACCAGGTACAGAAGCTCCAACTGAAATCAATACTTGGTTCCCTGAGAAAAAAGCATTATGGATGGCAGAGAATAGTACCAATACCATGCACAACATTTTAACGCTTCGAGGCGCACAAGTACGCGATGCTTTAAAATGGGCAACCTATCTAAACGAAACCATTGAATTATGGGGTAATGAAGTTGAAGTTAAGTTTCAAAGCCATCACTGGCCAATGTGGGGTGAGAAACGCATTGTTGACTATCTTAAAAAACAGCGTGATATCTACAAATATATCCATGACCAATCCGTTCGTTTGATGAATCAGGGGTATGTTGGCTCGGAGATATCAGAAATGATCACTCTTCCTTCTGAATTAGAAAATAACTGGAGTACTCGAGGTTATTACGGCACGTTACGCCATAACAGTCGTGCTGTTTATCAACGCTATATGGGCTGGTATACAGGTAACCCGTCGGATCTTAATAACCTACCTCCAGTCGATGCTGCTAAAAAGTACGTTGAGTACATGGGTGGTGAGCAAGCTGTAATCGATAAGGCGCAAAAAGACTTTGATAAAGGCAATTATCGCTGGGTGGCAGAGGTTCTTAAACAGGCTGTTTTCGCCTCACCGGATAATGCAAAAGCAAAAGCTCTACTGGCTGATACATACGAACAGTTAGGCTATCAAGCTGAGTCTGGTCCATGGCGCTCAGTATATCTACAAGGAGCTTATGAGTTACGTAATGGCGTTCCTACATCAGGTGGAACTCAAACGGCAACACCAGATATTATTAAAAATATGCCTCCTGAGATGTACTTTGATTATCTAGCAATAAGGCTAAACCCAGAAAAGGCGGCAGGTAAAAACTTTATTATTAACGTTGACTTTACCGATCTAAAAGAAGAGTACACGCTTTATGTAGAAAACTCGGTATTAAACTACAGCAACAAAATTAATAAAGAACCCAATGTCTCACTTTCATTAACCAAAGCAACGCTAGATAAAATCCAGTTAGGTGAAATAACTATTGAACAAGCCATTAAAAACGGTGACGTTAAACTAACTGGTGATAAAGCGGTTTTAGAAGATTTTGTCGGTATGCTGGATACCTTCAATTTCTGGTTCAATGTAGTGACACCTTAATCGTCATATCACATATTTAACGACTCTAACTATCAAGCCCAATGTTCTCATTTGCATTGGGCTTTATTTTGTTAGAATCAAACAATCATTTGCTATGGATTGCCGATATGCCGTTATCAAAAAAGGTCGACCTCAATTTATTAAGAGTATTTGTTTCTGCTTATCAGACTCAATCCGTCACCAAAACAGCAGAGCAACTCGACTTAACGCAGTCAGCGGTGAGTAATGCCCTCAACCGATTAAGGGATAACTTGGGTAATGAGCTTTTTACTCGAACCGGGCGTGGAATTAAAGCGACTCGATTTGCTCAAGAACTATTTCAACAAATTGAACCTTCATACCTCACTTTGGAAACGGTCTTACAAGGCTTACATAAATTTGATCCTATCGAGTCATATCGAACCTTTTCTGTTTATTGCAATGAAGCCATTTTCCATTCATTGAGACAACGGCTAGATACCACTATTCATGACACAAATATCAGTGTTGTGTTACAAGAACTGCCACCTAATGAAGAACTCATTTATGAAGATTTAAGGCTTGAGAAAGTAGACTTGGTCATTGATATTGCAGCACCGAACAGTTCACAATTTCAGTCACAAGTTGTTCAACAAGACCATCTATGTTGTGTTGTTAGCCAACAACATCCAAGGATTACCGAAGACCAAGTAACCAAAGAACAATATTTACTTGAACGTCATGCGATTATGAATATGCGCCGCTTTAACCTACTGTTTATTGATTGGCTTGTTAGTGATGTATTACCACCACGAAAAATCTACAGTGAGCACAACTCATTACTCAGTATGTTATCAGCCCTTACTTACAGTGATGCTGTAGCCGTTGTGCCAGAATCAATCGCGGTACAATACAAAGATATATTTAAACTTCGTATGATCTCATTTCCTTTCGAAACTAAATCATTTGATTCTCATCTGATATGGCTCAAAAAGATGGAGACAAACCCTGCCAATACATGGCTAAGACAACTTATTACAGACATTATTAGATAAAAAACGAGATAAAAAAAACGGTACTGTTATTACCCAGTACCGTTGTGACCACAAGGACAATAAAATCAAATAGCAGCTTTGGATCTGATTTTGTCTTTTATGTTCTAAATAAACTCAAACACTTTGTCTTTATATTTGAAACTCAACTTATGGCGTTACGACACCAAATTTAGGGTCAAAAGTATCAAAGATTTGCATAAACTGAGTAAATCCTTTTGGATCTGATACCTTGAACTGCCCTTTCTTTATAGCGGTTTTTAAATCCAACTGATGCGTGACTAAATTAACAAATGTATCGCGAGAAAACTCAATCGTCATTGTTGGGTTATCTAACTGGCGACCTTTGTATGTTTTTAGTACTGAGTTAGACAGTAACAGAGCATATTCGCCATCCGCTTCTTTATCTCCTGCTACCTTTAAATTAATTGCCATATCCAGCCCTTTCGCTTGTTCAGGCATCACACGAATAGCTAACGATTCTAAAGCAGAATATACTGGCATATTGGATGCGATAGCTGTGGTATCTGGCGTTGGAGCTGGTTGGAAGCCATGACGCAGTTCTTTCGCACCAACAAGGTAATAGTTACGCCAAGGACCTGACTCGGCTTGATAGCCCAACTGTTCCATTGCATCTGCTTCCAAATAACGTGCCGTACTGTTATCTGGATTTGAGAACGTCACATTGTTAAGTAATGTCACAGCCCAACGGTATTCACCTTTACTGATCGCTTTCTTAGCAATCTCAATCACTTTTTCATCACCACCAATGGCTTCAACATACTTTGCAGCCTGCTGCTCTGGCGGTAATGGGTTTAGGTTCGCAGGATTTCCATCCCACCATGCACCAAAATAAAAGTCGTACGTTGCACGAGCATTATGTGACACCGTGCCGTAATAGCCTCGGTTGTACCACTCTTTACCTAAAGAATCTGGCAGCGTGATGGATGCGGAGATTTCATTTGGGGTATAGCCTTGATTTGCCAAACGTAACGTCTGATCGTGCACATATTTGTACATATCACGCGTCTTTTCTAGCTGATTGACAATATTACTCGTCCCCCATGTTGGCCAATGGTGAGAGGCAATCATAATGTCAGATTTTTTAGCAAACAGATCGAGAGTTTCATCGATATAACCGGCCCATGCGTTAGCATCACGAGTTCGAGCACCTCGCAAAGTTGAAATGTTATGTATGGTATGAGTCATTACCTCAGATGCCATTAACACCCGTTTTTGCGGAAAATAGAAAATAAATTCAGCAGGCGCTTCTGAGCCATTTGCCATCTGAAACTCGATTTCAACCCCATCTATATTGTGAGTTTCACCTGTTTTAACTACTTCCAAGTTTTCTTCAACAATACCGGGCTTACCTGTTGAGGTTGTTTTACCTAATCCTCCATCGACTTTGCCTTGAGGACCAGCTTCAACCATATTGCCATACATAAAGCTTGCACGACGACTCATGGTGTTACCCGCTAAAACATTTTCTGATACTGAGTGTTCAAAAAAACCTTCGGGAGCTACTATTTCAACCTTACCTTGGTCTACCGCCTCTTTCGTTGTAACTCCCCATACACCACCAAAATGGTCGATATGGGAGTGAGTAAATATAATCGCGGTAACAGGTAAATCTTCCACATGCTCTGTTAATAACTTAAGACCCGCAGCGGCAGTTTCCTCAGAAATTAGAGGATCAATAACTATCCAGCCATGCTCACCCCGAACAAAAGTCATTACAGAGAGATCAAAACCTCTAACTTGGTACATACCATCAGTGACTTTAAACAACCCATGGATATTATTCAGCTCTGCCATTCTACGCAGTGATGGGTTAACGGTATCTAAAACCTGATCAGAATTAACAAATTCAAACTTGGCAAAATCCCACACTACATTGCCATTTTTATCTTTAATTGTTTTATCTGGCCAGGTAGCAATAAAGCCTTTACTGGCTGCTGTAAAATCCTCTTTATTATCGAAATTTAGGTATTGTTTTAACTCATTATTTTTTTCGATAGTAAATGATGATGCAGGTTTGCTGTCGGCTGTAACGGTATAGCTTGTGGTTCCGGCATAAGATACTGAGCTTATGATAACAAGTGATAACGGTAGGAGACGTAATTTCATAGCAACCTCTTAAAGAGTCAAATGTGAGTAAGGTGTGATCGCCTTATCGCGTTGAAACCATATTAAGAAATTGATGATATTCAATCATTAGCGTAGACCTAGTATCAGATATTTATAATATTAATATCTGATACGATTGTGAGAAAACTTAACCGCTTTAATAGCGAAAATAGCCTCACAAAGATTTGTTCAATCAAACTTAACCCCTCCTTAAAAATTGTGCGATATTCTAAACACTTTCAACCTCTTATAGTGAGAAAAAAGAGAAAGATTAGAGTTTATTAGTTATGAATTATGTCTTCGAAGATAATCGTCATTTGCGTAAGTTTTTTCATCAACATCCCGATTATCAAGCCATCATTTATCAAGATGTCGTTCACCGTCTCACCCGGCTAATAGAAGAAAACAGCCCAAAAATTAAGATGATTAAACAATTTAAACATCTTGGATTAAAAATTTACGAATATAAGATTATTTGTGATAAATCATTAACTTGTCGTGTAGCATATACTTTAGATAAAGAAACAATTACTGTTTTTTTTATTAGTGAGACCATCATAAAAAATCAGTTCTGCCAATTACTAGGAAAGACCGAATTGGTTTAGTCGGTGAATAAAACTCAAGGAGTATTTTTATGGCGCTAATTCCAATGGGTCAAGTGATCCATAAAATTGAATATCAACTAAAAAATATGGCGATACAAGAAGCCATTGAAGTAAAAACATACAAAAAAGATCGGGGTTTTATTCTGCACAGAAGTAGCGAACAGGAATTTACTCTCGTTCAATTTGGCTATCAAAATCAAACAATAACAGCAGTAAAAAATGAGATAAAAAAAGCGTGTAAAAAGGCGCTCAAAGTCGAGTTCCCTCGTAGTAATCAAACTTGGGTCCAGTACTATCAAGAGGTAGAAGATCCCACTAATATAAAGCCACACCATCAGCCACAAATGGCGTTGTTCTAAATGTTTTACTGAATTCTGCCTCTTAATCTGGCTTGGGTATATAGTTAAAGATAGTCAGAGGAGAGTGCAGATGAAGACAGGACTGTATTTATTTCAAAACGATCTACGCTTACACGATAATTTAGCGCTATTAAACGCTACGACACAATGTGATCGGCTACTACTCGTTTACTGTTTACCTTATCATCAGGCTAACCGTTATCCTTATCACATTCACAATTATGGTGCACTGCGATTACAGTTTCTGCTTCAGTCCTTGCATCAACTTCATCAGCAGTTACAAGACCTAGAACAAGAGTTATTGGTTTTTCTTGAACACCCTCTTCATATTTTACCTCAGTTGATCAGCCAATATGATATTCATACCATCATTAGTAGCGAACAAGTTGGATATTATGAAAATCAAACATGGCAAACATTAAACCAGCGCTATCCGTATATTGAATTTAAGCAGTGGCCGACCCACACCTTACTTCACAAGGAACAATTGCCGTTCGACCTTAATAAATTACCATCAACATTTTCTCAATTTCGTCGGCAAGTTGAGCATATCGAATTAACACCGCTAACACCCTATATCTCCCATCTGCCACCATCACCAAATAAAATTGCTCACATTTCGATCTTAGACAGTTTCATTAGTCATCCTAAACCTTCAGATTTTATCGGTGGAGAAGCTACCGCAATATCACATCTCACGGCATATTTTAAATCTGATAAAGCAAGTCGTTATAAAGAAACTCGAAATGACCTGGATGGTTGGGATTATTCAACAAAATTTTCACCATGGTTGGCACAAGGTTGTTTATCGGCCAAACGGGTAATTTATGAGCTAAACCAATACCATCATCAGGTTGATGAAACACCGTCCAGTCAATGGATAAAATTCGAACTATTGTGGCGTGAATATTTTCAATGGTATGCCCATCATCATCAACAGAAAATATTCCAATTTAAAGGGATTAAATCATCATCGCCCCACACCAGTTTTTATCCAGAACGTTTCAAACGCTGGAGTGAAAGTAATACACCATACCCACTTGTTAACGCTTTAATGCGTCAGTTAATTACTACTGGATATATGTCGAACCGAGGAAGACAGATTGTAGCTAGCTGCTTTGTTAATGAATTAGAACTGGACTGGCGCTATGGTGCAGCCTTTTTTGAACAACACCTTATTGATTATGATATTGCGAGTAATTGGGGCAATTGGCAATATCTTGCAGGAGTTGGCGCAGATCCTAAAGGAAATCGTCATTTTAACTTAGATAAGCAGACGGAATTGTTCGATCCACAAGGTCAGTTTATTACTAAATGGAATGGAAATAATCACGATGGCAAGATAGATTCAGTAGATGCAGCAGACTGGCCAATTTATTAGTCGTAATCATGCTGAAGTAAGTCAATTAACAAAGCAGGTAAGGAATAACCAAACCTGCTTTTTTACCTCTTTAAGTCTTACAACTTTAGACTGTTAGAGATTGACCGTGAGTGGCGATAACTTGCTGATACCAATAGAAACTCTTCTTACGAGTTCGAGTTAGACTACCTGAGCCATCATTATGACGGTCGACATAAATAAACCCATATCGTTTACTCATTTCAGCCGTTGAGTTTGCAACTAAATCGATCGGCCCCCAACAGGTAAAGCCCATTAAATCCACACCATCAGCAACGGCTTCTCGTGCTTGAACTAAGTGATCGTTTAAATACTGAATACGATAATCATCAAGGATTTCACCATCGCTTGTCATTTGATCATGAGCACCTAGCCCATTCTCAACAATAAAGAGTGGTTTTTGATAGCGATCCCATAAGAAATTAAGCAAATAACGCAGTCCTTTTGGATCGATTAACCAACCCCATTCACTTTTTTCAAGGTAGGGATTAGGGACACTAGCAACAATATTACCTGTCTCTTTCTGCTTAGGATCTGCGCTTGCACAACCACTCGCATAATAACTAAAGGAAACAAAATCGACACTGGCGTTCGCTAACAACTCAAGATCACCCTCTTCTATCTCAAGTTGGATGTCATTTTCACGAAAATATCGCAACATATAGCCAGGGTAACGACCGCGAACCTGAACATCACCAAAAAATAGCCACTTATTATTTTCGTGCATTGCAGCAATTACATCATCAGGGGTACATGTTAATGGATAGTTCATAGCACCCAATAGCATATTACCAATTTTGGCATTGGGAATAATTTGATGGCACAGATTAACTGCTTTGGCATTAGCTAATAGTTGATGATGAATGGCTTGGTAGATTTGTTGTTCTGTCGAATCTTCGGCTAATCCCACACCCGTAAATGGTGCATGTAATGACATATTAATCTCATTAAATGTCAGCCAAAGTTTAACTTTATTTTTATAGCGTTCAAAAACGGTTCGAGCGTAACGTTCAAAAAAATCAATTAAACGACGATCAGCCCATCCCCCATATTGCTCGGTCAAATACATTGGCATTTCATAGTGCGACAACGTAACAAATGGTTGAATATCGTGTTTAGCTAACTCATCGAAAATACGGTCATAGTACGCTAATCCTAACTCATTTGGCTCTAACTCATCACCATTAGGAAAGATTCGTGTCCATGCAATCGATAATCGCAGTGTAGTAAAACCCATTTCCTTAAAAAGGCTAATGTCTTCAGGATAACGATGATAAAAATCAATAGCGATATCTTTAATGCCAGAAGTTCGCTCTGAACGAGGTTGATGAGGACTTAATATCCCTTTTGGTAGCATATCCGAAGTCGAAAGCCCCTTACCATCTTGGTTATAAGCTCCTTCTACTTGGTTTGCAGCGATAGCTCCACCCCATAAAAAATGAGGAGGAAAACCTAAAGTTTGTGTCGTCATCACCAATTTACTCTTCTAACAAAATAAAATATACAGTCTTGATCATTACATAATTTTCACCCGAGACCATGACAAACATCTCACATTTACAACGAGTTACAAAATATTTATCGAACAACGATTTTTAATTTAGTGTCATTCGTAACCCACCATATCGGATTCGTCTAAGTTATAAATTTTAATTAATTTTTAAAAATTCAATTAATTTTGTACTATTACTATTCAAATAATATTTAAGAAATCATACATGGCTTTTCGCTACATAATTAAATCGAATAAAAAAACACGCATTCCTAGTTTTGTGTGCTTATGCATTCTTTTTGCTACAGCATTAGTTGGATACATTTTTCATACGGTATACCAACAAAACCATATGAATAATTTTAAAAATTTAGTTACCCATCAAACTTATTTATTACAAAACCAAATTGAAAACGATTTACAGTTTATGGGGTCTATGGCTAACTTTCTTGAAGCGAGTTCTAATGCTAACTGGCAAAACTTTGAGTTATTTGCTCAACCTATTATTCAGAACTCCAAAGGGTTAATTGCTCTCCAATTACAGCAAAGAGTCTCTTCATCAAATATTCACAAGTTTACTCAAGAGTATCGATTCTTAGGAAAGCCCATTACGCCATATACTTTGGATAATGGTCGAGTACTTTCATTTAATGATGTAAAACAAGATCAAACGCTCTTTATTACAACCAAAGTTTATCCGGTTAACAAAGAAAATTTATCGGTTATTGGTTTTTATTCTTTAGGGGATAGAACCCGCTTAATATTGAATAATATATCTCATTCACGAAAAGCAAATATTTCCGACCGTGTTAGATTATTACAAGATAAACACTCATTTATTACCCATCTAAAAGCCCCGCTAAAGGGAAAAGATAACCTAGAGCAAGTAATTCCAGATAAAATCAGATTATCCTCGCCTAAAAGAGGAATGTTAATTTACTATCCTGTATTTCAACATAACGAAATGACGGCAGTTGTGATCGGGGTTGTTGATGTTACGATTTATTTAAAGACATTGATTACTCAAGCAATAGAAAACCATCATAGTGCAATCCAAATCATTGATACTGGATTTGGAGCCAATGATTCTCCAATTCTTTATCAAAGCCCAAGCTGGAAAAGTACTGATGGAGTGGAAATCACAACACAGATAAGTTATCCCAATCGCTCTTGGTTATTACATTTTAAACAAAGCACTGATTTCGATATGAATGAATATTGGATTTTAGGCGCTATTTTCATTGTGGGATTGGTTATTGCACTACTTGCAAGCTTAGTGACTTATCAGCAACTAAGTCAAAACCAGCGACTCCAATACGCATTAACCGAACGAACCAAAGAGCTGGAATTTTTAGTCAATCATGATAGTTTAACTCGATTATTAAACCGCCGTGCTTTTCGGTTAACACTGCCCTTATGGATAGAGAGTAAGCAGTTTACTTTAGTCGGTTTCGATATTGATAAATTTAAGTCTATCAATGATACCTATGGTCATATTGCTGGTGATGAAGCATTAATACATGTCACACAACTTGTGCAAGGCTTACTCCAAAAACATGAGCAACTTTACCGCTTAGGTGGTGATGAATTTGCCATATTAATGCCAGAGACCGACACAACAAAAATTTATGAAGTATTAAATAGAGTGCGCTCTGCCGTTGAGCACTCACCTTTGATATATCAAGGAGCTAAAATTTACTGCACCTTGAGTATTGGGGCAGTGGTACATTCCAACCAAGAAGCCGAAGCTTTGATTTATCAATCAGATCTTCAAATGTATAAAAGCAAACAGCAAGGTCGAAATCGTATTTCAATTACGTATTAATCTGCGAAAAAAAGCCACACTTCAATTTGATTGTGGCTTTTTTAGTTACTTATTTAAAATGAGTTACTGATTTCAAATTAAATCACTTTCCATGGGTCACCTTTATCCGGCTGATTTCCCTGACTCCACCACTTCGCTTGATAACTTTTTCCATTATAAGAAACTTTATCGCCACCAACGTATACATTTGATGAATCCCAAGTCGGTAGCATGGTTGTTGGCGGTTCAGATGGATCTGTCGGAGGCACAACTACTGGTGGTTCAGGATCTGTTGGGCCAGTATCGTCACCTGAAATATCTTTTATGTATTTCCATGGGCCACCAGCATCAGGTCTATCGCCTTGGGTCCACCATTTGGCTTGATACAATTTGCCATTATGGCTAACTTCATTACCACCGACGTAAACTTTACTAGCCTCCCATGCAGGTACAGTTGAAACCGGAGGATCCGTTGGATCGGTTGTTCCACCACCATTCCCATCACCGCCATCAATTTTATCTACTATGCGAACCGCTGGCCAATTTGCATGAGAACCATAAAAGTTTGTCACACACTTCTCATAATCACCTGGCGTAAGTGCAGAATATGCTGTTTGATAACCGACTAGCTCACACTCAAAAGAGACACCGCCTGGGCGATCTGAGTGATATTTCCAGCTCGCTTCCCAGTTAGTATAAAGCACATCTTTAGCGCCATTTAAATTGATGCTGCCATAAGGTGTTTGCTGCCAGCAGGTATTTTTTTCATCTGATTCAATTGGAATTTGATAATGAGATGATAAACCTTCCCAATAGCGAATACGGTTAACAGGTTGTCCTTTGTCTTTATTCTGTTCACCACACTCAATACCGCCATTTATCACATTAATGGTAGTACCAAAACCGTAACCTATACCTGCATCTAACTCGCGCTCAGACGGTACCCATGTGCGATCAATAACATGAAGCATGGCCGGTTTTGGAGCTTGAGGGGTTAAAAAGAACCAAATTGCTGAGGCTAAATTTAACCAAGAATCAGCAACTAAAGCAGGATTTTTCAGTAAGACAGTCGCATCACCATCAAACATCACTTCAGAAAATGCGCCATAATTAAAATGATAAGAAAGTTGTTTTGCGCCACGTCCAAAGTAGCCCTGTCCCTTCTCACAAGGCCAACGTTTATTTTGCCAATCATTTTGACCACATCCCGTCGTGTAACCTTCTTGGCCTTCAGACCAACCCATTTCACGGACATGGACAAGGGCTTGTTGCCACTCTTCAAGACCAAGAGGATTATCCCACGCATTATCTTTACCGATATGCCCCCCAGTTTCCTGAGCAAAATGAGCAAAGGCGGTCACAATAGACTTTTTACAAATAGCATCCGAATCTCGTCCATCAGTGTACTCACCACAAAATGCAGGGAACTTACCAATTGCACGTAAGAATCGAGTATAAGTATATTCAGGAGCCGCCATCCCAGTTAAAAAGTCCCACTCATACTCAGGGAAAACACGTTCAGCTCTTTTTACGTTATCTGGATTCGAATCGAGCCCTGGCAGAATCGCCTCAACCACTTTATTAGAAGTCGTCTGTAGTGCCTTCGCCCAAACGGCGTACATTGGATCGGCTGTTTTACTCTCTTCTGCCGCCTGTATATCAGCTTTTGGAATAATATACCCACCAGGATTTTCAGGATCTGGCTCTATTGTCAAAGCTTGAGTTGATAGGGAACCTAAGATTAATGCACTAGAGATCACACACGCTATTGGTCTTAATTTGCTCATAATGTTTCCTTGTATTAGGAGTACTTTTTTATTTGAGTAAATTTATAGAGCTGAAATACCACAAGCACAATTTTGCCCTTTGTTATTCTGGATCAACCTCAATATTTAGTAACATAATCATTACAAGCTTGCATGAAAATCCCACATCGAAATGTTCTATCTTATGCATAATCTTCTTTATTTATCATTTCACAACAATAGAAAACCCACCATATTGTTCTAAATTTAAATAAGTCGTTAACAATATTTTGCCGAATGCGTTGACCTAAGACAGGAGTCAATATGAGATCTTATCTATCCATCTTCATTCCATTATGCTTTTTCTTCTCAAATGTTGTTATTGCAGATATAGACCAAAGCCAATTTACTGTTGGTCAGCAAAAAGCAGCGGTCTGTATGACCTGTCATGGGGCAGACGGCATTTCAACTATTGATACCTACCCCAATCTTAAAAATCAAAAAATTCAATATATGGTGGCGGCACTTAAAGCCTATCAAGAAAAACAACGAACAGGAGGCCTTGCTATTTTAATGCATGCCCAAGCGGATGCCCTTAGTGAGCAAGATATGCTGGATATCTCATACTACTTTCATTACGCCAAATAGCCCCATCGCACAATCTTTATTCTTTAGGAGGGAAGATGGATACGACTCACTATGATACAAAAGTTGTTCGATATTTTATTATCAGCAGCCTCGCATGGGGAGTCATTGCCATGTTAATTGGCGTACTTCTTGCGGCACAACTCTATTGGCCAGCCTTAAATTTTAACTCTGAATACATTCAATTTGGTCGTTTACGTCCACTTCATACTAATGGCGTTATTTTTGGTTTTACTGTTAATTTGTTAATGGCGACATCACTCTATATTGTGCAAAAAACCTGTCGAGTCCCGCTGTTTAATCACAGCCTATCATGGTTTGTCTTTTGGGGCTGGCAGTTAATCTTAGTCTTAGCGCTTATCACGCTTCCTCTAGGCTTTACCACCTCAAAAGAATATGCAGAGCTAGAATGGCCTATTGATATCCTCATTGCTGTAGTCTGGGTCATGTACGCTATTTTATTTTTCATGACCATCGCGCGCCGCCAAGAACCTCATATTTTTGTCGCTAACTGGTTTTTTGGTGCGTTTATTATTGTTATTGCCATGATCTTTGTCGTCAACAACCTTGAGCTTCCAGTTTCTATGTGGAAGTCATACTCTGTCTATGCTGGTGCGCAAGATGCCATCGTACAATGGTGGTGGGGGCATAATGCGGTCGGTTTTCTATTAACCGCAGGTGTCATCGGCATGAACTACTATTTTATTCCCAAAGTCTCTGAGCGGCCGATTTACTCATATCGCTTATCTGTGGTGCATTTTTGGGGATTAGTCGGATTTTATACTTGGGCAGGAACCCATCACCTTATTTATTCATCGGTACCAGATTGGGTACAAAATGTCGGTATTATCATGTCCCTCATATTGTGGTTACCTTCTTGGAGTGGCGCTTTTAATAGCTTTATGACCCTACTATCGAATAAAGAAAAACTAAAGCATGATTACATTATGTGGTTCTTCTTTTCTGCTATTGCTTATTATTGTCTTGCTACCTTTGAAGGCCCATTATTGGCTATCCGCTGGTTTAATATGATTGCTCATAATACCGACTGGGTTATTGGTCACGTCCATTCTGGCGCGTTAGGTTGGGTGGGAATGTCTGCCATTGCGGTTTTTTACTATTTTATTCCACGACTTTGGCAGCGAGATTACATCTGGTCGAATCGGTTGGTTAAATGGCATTTTTGGCTGGCTCACCTCGGTATCGCACTTTATGCCATTGCTCTTTGGATTGCAGGAATTGGCGAAGGTTACATGTGGCTTAAACAAGAGCCGAATGGAGCACTAAGTTACAGTTTTGTTGAGGTGATGAATTTTAGTAAGCTTTGGCTGCTGATGAGATTTATTGGCGGAGCCCTCTTTGTTTTCGGTCTGCTATTAATGGTCTATAACCTCTATCGCACATTAACAGGCCCTAAATCTCGCCCTGTCTATGATAGTCAGGAGGCTTAACATGGCAAAGTTAAACGCAGACTTTACTCAATCGGTTATCATTCTTATTCTATCAACCGTACTTGTCGCCAGCTTTTCTCTTCTAGTATGGGTAGTGCCTTTCTTTTTTAATACCGAACAACTAAAAGCAGAATCTACGGCTAAACCTTTAACCGTCCTCCAAGTTGCAGGCCGGGATATTTATATTAGTGAAGGCTGTCATACCTGCCATACCATGATGGTTCGCCCCTTACCTGCTGAGGTAATGCGTTACGGTAAATACAGCAAAGAAAGTGATGATATTTACGAACATCCTAATTTATGGGGATCAAAACGAACAGGCCCTGATCTTACTAATTTAGGCCGTAAGTACTCCGATCAATGGCATGCTATCCACTTGGAAAATCCACGCCATGTTGTACCTAGTTCTATTATGCCCGCTTATCCTTGGCTATTTCATAAAACACTCTCGGGAGATGACATTGAAGCCAAGCTGCATGCACTGCAAACACTGGGAGTTCCTTACTCTGAGAATGAAATATCTCAAGCTCGTCTTGCAATTAAAGGTAAAACTCATGCTGAAGCATTAATTGCCTACCTACAAAGTCTCGGTGTTGAGTAAGGAGTCGCTCATGAATGCGTTTTGGAATACTTGGGTAATCACTTTAACCGTATTATTTCTCGCTATCATGGTCGGAGTTATTCTGTTCTATTGGCAAAAGCGTGCCAGTTCCGATCCACATAGAACTCTAGATACGTTCGATGGTATTCAAGAGAATGATGGTGCGGTTCCTAAACTCTTATTTATTGCGTACTTAATCTCTATCATCCTGACATTGGGATATTTTGTTCTCTATCCAGGTCTTGGTAACTGGCCTGGTCTTATGCATTGGAGTTCAACCAGCCAAGCAACTGTACCATCACAAACTACACTAGAAGCACAATATCAGAAGGCTAAACTTAACGCCGCTTCCCCTCTTGAGGAATTAAGTCAAAATGCAACTATCGTAAACACGGGCCAATCTTTATTTCAGACTCATTGTGCCGCTTGCCATGGCGATCAAGGCCAAGGACAAAAGCATTTTCCTAATCTTCTTGATAATTATTGGCTCTATGGCGGTACTGATCAGGACATATTGCACTCCATTAAGCAGGGGCGTAACGGCGTAATGGCAGGTTGGGAGAATATTTTAACATCAGAACAAATTACCCATGTTTCCCAATATATTGCCTCATTAGAACCTGAACGCGTAGTTAACGCCCCAGAAGTTAATTTTGAGTTAGGTTCGGCAATTTACACTGAAAATTGTGTTGCTTGCCATGGTGAAAAAGCACAAGGAAATCCGATATTAGGAGCTCCAAATTTAACCGATAATATATGGCTGCATGGAGGCTCTATCGATGAAATAAAGCATACTATTCGCCAAGGCTTAAACAACGTTATGCCAGCATTCCAAAGCCAACTTAATTCACTTGAAATTTCAGCCATTGCAGCTTACGTTAAATATGAAAACAAGCTACACATTGAAAGAAAACAATCACTTGACCCAGAGTTGATTGCAAAAGGTCGGTATCTTGCTCTAGCAGGAGATTGTATAGCTTGCCATACCAGTGAAGGCGGGCAACCTTTTGGTGGCGGACTCGGCTTTGTTACCCCATTTGGGACTTTATATTCAACCAATATTTCAACCCACCCCGATTACGGCATCGGTGATTATACCTATCAAGACTTTTACGATTCTCTGCATAAAGGGAAAGGGAAAAATGGCTATCTTTATCCTGCAATGCCCTACTCGTCTTATCAATACGTCACAGAAGAAGACACCAGAGCCATTTGGACTTATTTACAATCTATAGTCTCGGTTAATACGGTCAATACCGAAAACAAAATGATTTTCCCAAGTAACATTCGTCTTGGGTTACTGGCTTGGAATATCGCATTTTTAGATACAAATCCGCTGGAATATCCAAGTTATCGTCCTGCTACATGGAAAAGAGGCAAATATCTCACCATGGGGTTAGGCCATTGCAGCGAATGCCATACACCACGAAATATTGCTCAAGCCCTAGAACCTAAAAAACTATTTCAAGGTAATTTAATCGATGGTTGGCAAGCCCCTGATATTACGGCTGAACAACTGTATGAAACAGGCTGGAATATCGTTTCTCTTACCGATTTTTTAAAAACTGGACATTCAGAAAAAGGTACTGCATTTGGCGGAATGGCTGAGGTAGTTAAGAATAGTACCCGTCATTTAACGAGGCAAGATGTGGAAGCCATCGCTGAATATCTTATTGCTGGAGATAAATACAACGAAATAGAGCCCCATATTGTTCCCATTATTCCACCTGGATTTGGAGATTTAGCCAACCGCCCTGTAACTCAAACGATCAATGAAATCGACGATTCACTTAACATTGCTTCTAATACCAAAACAGGCATTGAAACACTTGATATTCAAAACCATGAAGAAGCCATGTATAACCTTTATGCTCAAACTTGTGGCGCATGTCATGGCCCTGATGGCAAAGGTCGTGCGGGTATCGCTCCTGCTTTGCTAAACAATGGCATCATTATGCATAAAGATCCTTATGATACCATTGCCGTTGCCATTCGCGGATTAATGCCAAGTTATATGAATCGAGGCACTAATTTTATGCCAATGAGTAGCTTTAACACCGTTTTAAGTGATGCTCAGTTGGCACAATTGCTCACTTTTGTTAGGAATCGATTAGGAGGACGCACCGTTATTATTACCGCCAAAGATGTCACAAATGTTCGTAAAGAACTCGAAAAATCAGGCTATATTGGTGCTATCCATCAACCTATGGAGTGATTCATCATAAAAAATGAAACAGATGCATTCCACGAGATAAAGAAACAAAAGCGGAGACAGAACATAGAATCAACACCGAGTTATGTACTAGACGTTTCTTTATTTTATGTCGAACTTGATATGCCAGTAGTGTTGCCATAATTGGAGCGGGTAACAACAACACACTATTATGGAAATCTTGATAAGAGAAGTTGCCTGATAGATGCAGTGCAATCAGAGAAATAACTCCGGTTATGGCAAAGAAAGCGGCTAAATTCGCACGGATTTTTTCAGGCTCTTCATTTTGTAGCAAAATCGCTAATGGTGGCCCACCAATTCCAGTCGCCGTTCCCATTACACCAGAAACAAAGCCAGCAATAAGCATATTGACGGGAGTTGGTGAAAGTTTCCATTTACCTAGGCTGAGCACAACAGCGATTAAAACCGTAACCCCAAGCATAATGGCCAATTGATCTGCCGTTACAATCATTAAAATATATGCCGCTAATACGGTTCCCGGTAACCGACCAATAAATGCAGAGAGCAACATTTTCGGTTCAAAATAGGCACGATACTGGTACCAAACAATCAGTGACATACTCATACCAAGAAAGATCACGGCACTTGGCATAAGTTGAGGTTCTAACACTAAAATAAATGGCCCCACCAGCACGCCCATACCAAACCCTATTGAGCTTTGAACGAAGCATCCTAATGTAAAAATGGCAAGGCACGCTAAAAATATTGATGAGTCCATAAACCAAACTTAAATATCATACAAATTATTTGAGTAATGGTATTTGAACATATTTGGTTTGATATTGTATATACAACAGATAAAAAAATAGCCTCGGGCTAGGAGGCTGAAATCAGAAGACGATCGTCCAAAAAGTCGAATCCTATGACTTTCCGAGCGAAACAATGCGGGTTAATAATACTTAAAATACGGACGTTTCCGAGATACTCTGTTCATTTTTGCGTAAAAAGATCCGCAATAAATTTAAAATACGTTATTACCGAAAAGCGTGTACATCTTTTAATTGCTCAACTAAATAAGCCACAGCATCGGGATGAGTAACATCTTTTCTTTGTGTCAAATGAAACTCCGTTTTATAGTCCGTATTGGGTATATCTAGCTTAATTAACTCCCCTCTTTGTACCCAAAGCTCTGCAAAATGCTCGGGCAAATGACCAATGTAATCACTTGATAACAATAAAAGTGCGGTCATTTCCATATTTGAGGTATAGGCAAAAACTTCACAGCCAAAATCTCTCACTGGTGTAATTTTATGCTCAGTAGCACGATCGACAATGGCATAACGCTTTAGGAAATCTAAAGTAAGTGGCTGTTTTTGCTTTAGAATAGGATGTTCGGCTCGACAATATAAAGATTGGTACTCACTAAAAATCTCAATGTATTCCAATCCATCACGACGAATTTCAGATGACGTAATAGCGATATCTAATTCTTTAGCCAGCAATAGCTCTTCAATTTTTAGTGTATCTTCAACTCGACTATCAATTTTTGCTAAAGGAAATTCTTGTCTTAACCGTTCTAAAGCACGCGTTAATAAACAATCTGGATTTGTTACGACACAATCAATCATGGCAAAACGAATATAGCCTTGAGATTGCATTTGCAGCTCTTGAATATTGACTTCAAAATCACGGATATGAGTAAATAGAGTTTCAACAAACTGGTAGAACTTCTCGCCTTCAAGAGTTAGTTTAAATCCCTTACGTCCTCGCTGACATAAAGTCATACCAAGTTGACGTTCAAGGCTAGCCATATTAGTACTAATTGTGGACTGTTGAGTTCCTAATTTCTCTTGAGCTTGAGAAAATCCACCACAATCGACAATCACTTTAAATAAGTGCAGTACTTTTAAATCCAATTTATTAATATCTCTTACCATGGTTTTGTTACCTATAGTTCCCATGGAGATGCAAAATAATACTTTGCACAGAAAGTCTCAACTAAATATATAAAATTAGTAACAAAAATTGAGAAAAAGAGGCAAAATGCATAGGAAATCAACAAAAAACGCATTCATAATCTAAATGCGTTCTTTGTAATATAGTGGATGCTATTTATTATTCAGGCTTGCTTTTTTGTGGCTTATTGCGTTTATTATGGCGACGAGTTCGGTTATGAGGAATCGCTTTTTTACCTTCTTTTGGTGCAGCGCCACCCTCACGCAAGTGTTTTGGTTTATAGTTCAAAATAGAAACAGGCACTGGCTTACGAGGTTCAAAACCTTCAACGACTCGACGTTCTAATAGATGACCCAAACGGCTTTCAATCATGCACAAGTTTTTGAAATTGTCTTTTGATACAAATGAAATCGCTTCACCTGATGCACCAGCACGACCAGTACGACCAATTCGGTGAATATACTCTTCTGCCGGGTATGGCAAATCGTAGTTAATCACGCGTTTTAGGTTGTCAATATCAATACCACGAGCAGCGACACCTGTTGCCACCATCAGCTTTAATTGGCCTGACTTAAAATCTTCTAATAACTGAGAGCGTACTGCTTGACTACGACCACTATGGAAAGCTTCTGCGTAAATATCACGCTTTGCTAATTGTTCTACAAGCTTAGC
The DNA here is from genome assembly GCF_003026815.1 of Photobacterium damselae. Classification (GTDB taxonomy): domain Bacteria; phylum Pseudomonadota; class Gammaproteobacteria; order Enterobacterales; family Vibrionaceae; genus Photobacterium; species Photobacterium damselae. Next base: position 133,632 of record NZ_PYOG01000003.1, read on the forward strand.
GGCACCATGTTTAGTCTCAATAAAAATAAGAGCCTGATCCCAATCATTTTCTTTAATCATATGACTAAGCAATGATGACTTCATATCTTTATCGACAGTCACTAACCATTGTTCAATTTTAGATGCCGCTGCATTACCTTTTGAAATTTCAGATAATTCAATCGGATTTTCAATCGCAGTTCTTGCTAACTCTCGCACTTGACGAGTCATGGTTGCAGAAAACAGTAATTGTTGGCAGTCTAATGGCAGACGATCCATAACTTTATTGATCGCTTCAATAAAGCCCATGTCCAGCATACGGTCAGCTTCATCAAGAACAACCGTTTCTACTTCATCCAAGTGAATTGCACGTTGAGTACACATATCCAGTAGACGGCCAGGAGTTGCAACTAAAATATCAACCCCTTCAATCAATGCTTGTTTTTGATGCTTATATTCAACACCACCAAACATAGCTAGCGTTTTAATATTAAGATGCTTACTGTACTTTTCGATATTTTCTGCAACTTGAGCGACCAATTCACGTGTTGGCGCAAGAATTAGACCTCGAACTCGCTTAGGACGAACTTTAACGCCATCATTAAAACGCTCTAGCATTGGCAGTACAAAGCTGGCGGTTTTACCTGTACCTGTTTGCGCAGCAGCTAATACGTCTTTTCCCAAGAGGATCACAGGAATAGCCTTATTCTGAATTGGGGTTGGCTCGTTATAGCCCAGTTCAGTAACCGCTTGAACGATAGGATCTGATAATCCCAACTTAGAAAATGACATAGTGTATCTCGAGAAATATAGAAAGGGACGGCAAGATAACAAAAAAACTCGCTATAGCCAATTAGCGATAGCGAGTTATTAAGGTCTATTTAGAAATCTTTACGCTTTTGCGGCATGTTTATAAAGGAAATCTAAAACTTCTTTTTTCTCTTGGTCATTCAAACCAGCACGAGGGAACATACTTTGCGTAATACCATCCCACTGTCCTTTAGTGTGTGATGCAGGATCTGGTGCGGCGTGACACATGGTACAACGTTCGTAAAAGATCTTTTCTCCAATGCTTTGTTGCGGCTTATTTGACACACTTGAATGCATAAATTTATTAATACGCTCAGGAATATTCAAGGTGGCTAAGCTCATCATCATTTGGCAATCACTTTCCGCTACGATGTGTGGTGGCTCATACGCTTGGTTTGGTGAACATGGATTTGTACACTTTTTATAGTATGCAAGGCACGTATTTGCACTGGTTCCTTGACTCAAACCACCACAAGAACGATCCGATGTAATCACATTAATTTGACCGCTATTACAACGACCTAATTTATCCAATTGCATCCATGCGCCTTCATGTAAGCAAGCCACGCCGCGGTGAAGATCTTTGGCTAAACGAGCACCACACAACAAGGCTCCACGGCCATTATAAAGTTCAACCAGATCACCATCAGCAATACCTTGAGCCTTGGCATCTTCTTCGTTGATTAATAAGAACTGTCGTCCATCAACACATTCATAACTGTTAGTGTCAGCATTGGCCATTTGTGAGTGTAAACGCATCCATGGGTGCGGACTTAAAATATGCAACTGACCCTTATCAGCATTACCTAAATACTCAAATGGCTGCATGAAGGTTGGAACAGGAGGACAATCCCAAATATTCATATCCGCAATAGCTTGGCTATAAAGTTCTATTTTTCCTGACGGTGTATGAAGTGGGTTTTTCTTAGGATCGTCATAGAAAGCACCATGACGCTGCCAATAATCTGCTGATTTAGGTACAGGTAAATGGGTTACTCCATCTTTCCAGAACTGATCAAACGGTTTAAGTTTTCCTGCGGTAGAGTTTGCATAAGCTTCTTTGATCAAGCCCATCATATCTTTACCTGTTGTATACTGCTGCTCAACCCCAAACAGTTTCGCTAAACGACGGAAAATTTCAAAATCATCTAAGCTCTCACCATAAGGTTCAATCACCTGCTGCATCGCATAGACTTTATCATTACTGTAAGTACCACCAGAGGTAATATCAACTCGCTCTAGTGCTGTTGTTGCTGGCAATACAATATCGGCATAACGAGCAGAAGCACACCACCAAGTATCCTGACAGACATAGGTTTCTACTTTCTTATTCATCGCATCTAACAGTGCATTTAGGTTTTGCTGGTGCGAGAATAAGTTATTACCTGAGTTATAGATCATAGTCACATCAGGGAACGTCAGTGTTTGACCATTATAAGTAAACGCTTTACCTGGGTGTTTCAACATTTCAGCTTGTAACACCACCGGACATCCCGCGCTGACTGCATTATGACCTTGACCAATCGTTACTGGCAGAGCCGCACCTGATTGAGGCATACCACCGTTACCATAGTGCCAACTAAAGCCAAAGCCCTCACCTGGTTTACCAATTTTTCCGGCCATCGCAGCAAAGTTAATGATAGCCCAGTGAACCATTTCACCATGATCGGCACGTTGTAATGCCCAACCAGCAGCAATTTGCGTTTTCTTATTCTTAAAGAGTTCAGTTAATTGTTTGATTTGTTCGGCACTGATCCCTGTTATCATCGCCGCCCATTCAGGAGTCTTCGGAATACCGTCTTTCGTACCCAGTAAATATTCAACATACTGAGGATAACCGACGGTATATTTATTCACATACGCTTCATCAACCAAGTTTTTATCATGGAGGTGATAAGCCATTGCATTAAATAACGCAGTATCGGTTCCTGGTGTAATTGAGATCCACTCACTACCTAAATTTTCATCAGTGGTGGTTCGTTGCGGGTTGATGGAGATGAATTTGATCCCTTTCTTTTTCCACTCAAGCCAATGGCTTTGCATTTGATGATCTGCAACGCGGAATTCAACCCGGTTTGTTTTCCACGGATCGGCACCCACTAAAACAAACACTTCGGTATTTTTCTCAATAACTGGCCAAGCAGTCTGAGGTGAATATACTTCCATATCGCCAACAATGTGCGGCAGAATAACCGTTGATGCGCCAGCTGAATAATCACCGATAGTCGTACTGCAACCGCCAATTAAGTTAAAAAAGCGACCTTGAACCACAGGTGGTCGTAATAGACCGGTATTAGACCAACCATCATAAGACGAGTCAAAGATACCCTGATTACCTTTTGTTTCAATGGTATGTAAAATCGCATTCGCTGTTAATTGTAAAGCGGTTTCCCAACTAACACGAACAAACGGTTCTTTACCCCGTAATTCAGGTTTGGTATTTCCGCCTAAATTTTCTAAATACGATTTACGTACCATTGGATACTGAATGCGAGTTTTATTATAAGTGCGACTTAATAGCCCTTTTAACAGCATTTCGGTAGGGAGAGGATCAATCTCTTTTCTTGGCTGAATACCAACCAATACCCCTTTTTTCACGACGGCATAAAATGGTCCCCAATGCGAAGCACTTGGAATCAAAACGGTATCGTCGGCAAAGGCATAATCCAGTGGAAATAAAGTAAGGCCATTTGCTGCAATAGCGGTAGCAATAGCCGACTTTAGGAATGAACGACGAGAAACGTCCATAGTAGCTCCTATCTATCTTTGTTATTTTCGACTCATCCTACTCCTTGTTAAAACCCTATAAAAAGTAGCATTAATTCAATCAATGTTTTTATAAATCATTCATTAAATATAGAAATCATTAATATAAGCAAAAATAATCTTATAAAACAGATCAATAGAACAATGCTCCTTAACTAATTGATAGTATTGTCAAAATAAAAACCAATGCAGACATCTTATATTGTAGTTAAATCCAACATTAACAATGTTTACAAACATGGTATTTATTAATGGATTATAAATAAAAGCACTCAATAATAATTGAATGCTTGCAGTTAAATAAATTGATCAATGAATTAAACGGACTACGAGGGAGCCCACTTCGCGCAATGATTCAATATTAAAGCTTAATACAATCCCTTCTTTGGGTGTGTAATAACGATGAGCTTCTTGCCCAAAAATATCATATTGAATGGCGACTAACTGCTCTGCTTCGACTTTCTCTAATAATGTCACTTGAGGAATAATAAAACCGCCAGTCAGAGCCCGAATTGAAGTCACTTCTTTTCCTTCAATCAATGCAGCTCTTATCGGTTCTTCTCGTTCTTCTGTTACGGCAATATTATACTGCTCTAATACTCGCCAAATCCCATTCACTGCCCGTTCAATAAACTCTAACTCAGTGATACGACCACATCCAACCTCAATGGTAATTGATGGAATTTGATGTTGATTCCATACCGTTTCTAATACCCCTTCTGCACCTGGATCATCCAAAATCACATCAGGCTCTATCAATCGAGCCATTGTAACCGCATCAGACAGTCGATAATCGGCAAAAACGTAAAGAGGATAACAGGTTCCAGATGTTTGAGTATGCAAATCAATGGCTAAATCTGCATTAGGATGTAATAAATGAGACCATATTGCAGCTAAATATTGCTCTGCAGCATTCCCATTTTTATTACCAGGGAAATAGCGGTTTAAATTTATCGAAGAGAGATCCAAATCAGAACTAAAAAAATCTCGATGATGATGTAATACGCCAGATAAATTAACAATAGGAACGACAACAACAGTCCCTTGGATATTTTCAATATTTTCTTGTAATTCTCGAATACACTGTTGAGCCGCTAATATTCCATTAAACTCATCACCATGAACTCCAGCGGTAATACATAAACGCTTACCTTCTTTAGCCCCCTTAAAGACCCATACTGGCAATAAGTTATTTTGTGCTAAAGCATTAGAAGATGCACTAAACCAAAACTGATGGCAACCTACTGGTAAATCAGACACATTTAAATGAGATATAACAGGTATAGATTGAAGAGTATCCCCTGTATATATTGTTTGAGCCATAACAAATCCTTAAAACTGAAAAGGCGCACTGCTTTAGTACGCCTTTAAATTGAACAATCATATCCCTAAATGACTTATACAAAGCCTGCGAGATGAGCACTTATAACCACTATGCTGGCCGTCACGAAAAGTAACAGCATAAAACGCCAACAGAAACGAGCCCAATCACCCCAGTCGATACGACACACACCAAGTGTTGCCATTAACGGAGCTGAAGTTGGCACAATCACATTGGTAAAACCATCACCTAACTGGAATGCGAGAACACTCACTTGACGAGAAATGCCAGCAATATCACCTAGAGGGGCTAATAAAGGCATAGTTAGTGCAGCTTGGCCAGATCCCGATGTTACAAAGAAATTAAAAATAGATTGGAACAGATACATCATCCAAACAGCGGCCACATCAGGAATACCGCTGATTACACTGCCTGCACTATTTAGAATACTATTAAGGACACTTGGCGTTGTTGCAGACCCATCACCCAAGATCAACAATACCCCTTTGGCACACCCCACTAATAGAGCAGGAGCAAGCATTGTTCCAGCCCCTTCTTTAAATGACGCTGCAATATCATTTAAGCGCATACCGTTTAGTTTGAATACAACCCCGATAATACCGGCAATAAAGCCCATAGTGAAAAATTGAGAGGCGATTTCAGGGATATACCAAGCATGAACAACCACGCCCCAAACAACCCATACAGTAGTAAAGACAACCGTTGCAATGACCAGGGTATAGCCAAGACACCAATCTGACTTTTGCACTTCCGCATTATGCTCTCGCATTGAAGCATCAGTACGGCGACTGTAAGAAAGCTCAGGGTTTTTCTTAATTCTCGCCGCATAACGCATGGTATAAAGCATACCTAGCAGAGTAAAACCAACCCACATTGGAATTCGAACTTCCATACCAGAAAGAACTGGAATCCCTGCAATACCTTGTGCGATAGCGACTGAGAATGGATTCATCCAAGATGTTGCAAAACCAATTTGAGTCGCAATATAGGTCACCATTACGGTGGTAATACCGTCGTAGCCTAATCGCAGCATCAAAGGAGCAATGATCATCGCAAAAGCAATCGCCTCTTCTCCCATACCAAACACGGCACCACCGAGAGAAAACAGCAAAAACAAGGTTGGAATAAAGAAGCGATCATTACCCTTTGTCTTATCAATAAGAACCAAAATGCCGTTATCAATAGCTCCCGTTCGCATCACAACTCCGAACGCACCGCCAATAACCAGCATAAACATGATAACGCCAATGGCAGAACCCCATTTACTGCCAGAAACCAAGCCCTCAAAGACAAAGTTCATTAAGCCAATGCCACCACCAGAGGCAAAAAAGCCAACTGAATTATAAACAGGCTCACCTTGATCGTTTAATGCGACTTTGAATGACTCAGGGTCAACAACCGAACGTGTTTTTTCAACACCATCGACAACATAACTGATTTCTTGTTGAGTAAAACTTCCTGCGGGAATGAGGTAGGTTAGAACAGTTGCGAATACACCGACTAAAAAGATAAGAATAAAGGTATCAGGTATTTGCCACTGTTTTTTCTTTGATCCAGTAGATCCTTTTTCGTTTGATACGGCTTGCAAAATATAATCCATTATTATCAGTAAAATCTGTATAATATATCATCTATTTCGCTTTAAAATGCAATTGCTATTTGTTGAAAACTTTAACAATATCTCTTTTTATAACAATTAGTTGCCTTATCAATTATTCCTATTTGAGATGCTTTTTGGATATTAATTCATTTTCTATTCTTAAATTTATTTAATTACATTTGATTTAGAAAATAAGATCGGGAGAAATCCAAAAATCTATTACACTCTCACCCGCTAGGATAAGTGCAATATGCCGATTCAATGCAATTAAAATGCATCATGATTTGATAAGCTGTACGTTATCTCGCGTTAATCTATACCCAATTTTTATTCACAACTTTTATTCACAGACATAGTTTACGAACACTTATTAGGGAAGATCGATGAAAAAAGTGTTAATTACAGGATTTGAACCTTTTGGCGGGGCAAGCATAAATCCAGCACTTGAAGCGGTAAAACAACTGGAAGCAATCTCTTTTACTAATGCTACTGTTGTTACTTGCCAAGTTCCTGTTGCTCGTTTTAAAGCTATTGATACGGTTATCAGTGCCATTGAGTACCATCAACCTGATATTGTTATTACCATTGGCCAAGCAGGTGGTAGAGCAGCAATAACTCCAGAGCGAATTGCGATCAATATTGATGACTTTCGAATTACAGATAATGATGGAAACCAACCGACGGATCAGCCTGTTATTGAGCAGGGGCCCGATGCCTATTTTAGCACCCTACCAATAAAAGCCATCACACAGGCTTTACAGCAACAAGGGATCCCATGTCAGGTCTCTAATACCGCAGGAACCTTTGTTTGCAATCATTTATTTTATGGTATTCAGCACTATCTTCGTGACTCAAACACAAAACATGGCTTTATTCATATCCCTTTACTTCCGGAGCAAGCACCAGCAGGTGATCAACCTAGCATGTCTTTAGATACCATTGTGTTAGGGCTTAAAATAGCCATTGAGGCAACAGTCAGTAACGAACAAGACATTTCAGTTGGTGCTGGAACCATTTGTTAAAGCATCAATAAGACAGGTTTGAAACGACTACCGAAATTAGCAACAAGCATCTGATTTATGGTGTTAATTTTTGGTAGTCCTGTCATCAATTTCAAGGAAAACCTCGCAAAATACTCAATCATGTTCCACACTTAAAGTGTACTAGCAGGATAGGAGTACGCTTATGTCTACAAGACTAAACGAAACCATCAGTTTAGAATTGCAGATTCAGTCGGCTGTCAGGGAGATGATCGCCTTTACTGAGCTCAGTAGTAAATCCAGCACCTATCAGGATCGTCTTCAAGGTGCTATTCACCATACTAAGATTCTATTGACTCTAAGTCTGATGACCCGTGCTTTTTTTAGTGAAGCACAAAATACCGCTAACAAATTACTTAACATTGAGCAGCGATTTTATGATTTTGAGTACGTTATTCAGCGCTCAATAACTTCGTATACTTTATCGTGCCGCGATCCGTCTTTACAGCAAGCAATCGCTCACAACAAAGCCAGTATGGTGAATGAAGCTGAGATACTTAACTACCTTAGCCAGCCATTAAGTCTTGATGTAGAAAATATGATTGCGGCCCTTGCAACCAAACACGTTAAAACTCTGGCGCTTGAATTTTCACTTCATGAAGACATTGATAATCAAATTGATGAGGCTTTTTGCCATACCCTAACTAGCTTATGGCTCGATCTTGGATTTTGCTTATCAGAAGATGCTACCTGCCGCTTGCTTGAACAGATCATTCATTCAAGAACTGGTACCATGTGTCTGCTATTTTTAAATATGACCGAACATCATCGAGAGCGAGAAGCCGTTAGATTGTATTTCGCTGAAATTGATAAATTTTATGCGGCTCTCACAGCCTCAGGACTAAAGCGCGGAATTAAGTTTTTAAACCACATAACCAAAAATCCAGATAGCGATGATAAATAATTTATATCAATACAACCGTATTTCTGAGGATATATCCACAACACAGATGACAGATATGGCATATAATGCTCGGGTAATCACAGCTACTTTAACTAGCTGATAGATTTTCCATTCAGATTTTGTCCCGCAATGATATTCACTGCGGGATTTTTTTTATCGCAATCAAAGTCTCTATTTCCATTGGTTGAACTCTGCTCTTACTCAACCAATGGTAACAAATAACTTAATCGATTTTATTTTCAACTCGGGTTTGAGTCTGTACTGTCTCTTCATTTTTAACCGTGGTTGCCTGAGTCGTCTCCGGCTCATCTCGCATAGCTTTTTGAAAGCTTTTTAGTGCATAGCCTAAATCACTGCCAACGGTTCTTAACTTTTTCGTACCGAAGACTAGAACACAAATAACGCCAATAATAAGCAATTGAGCAACACTAATACCACCCATCGCAAACCTCTTTTATATTATTAAATAGTTACTTAATACAATTATCGTGCAGCTGCACTAGTATCAACGGGTTTAGATTCATAAATATCTTTTACAGCAGATAAGATAAAAACGGCCGAAAAAAACAGACTGATGTACCACTTAGCATAGAGAAAATCTGTTAGATGCTGTTCCAATACTAAATGAATTAGCGTGGATACTGAGACAACTTGGAGAAAAACAATAATACCTTGTTGCCAGCGTGGTTTCTGATAACAACTAAAACGCATCATAATTAAAAAGAAAATTACAGATGCACTTGTTGCAAGCCAAACACTCATAGTTTATGTCCCTTATAATGAATTAATTTCATCCTAGCGACTTTTATCTATGGATAGTGTAAGTATTACTTAAGTGCATATAAATTTTTTATAAAGAGATTACCTATTTAGTCATCAGCAATTAAGCGATAGCCAACACCATTCTCAGTAATAATATGTTTAGGTTGAGCTGGGCAATACTCAATCTTATGTCGAAGTTGGGCTATATGAATTCGAACATAATGTGCATGCTCAGTATAATTTCCACCCCACACCTCTTTTAATATCTGCTTATGAGTAAGCACTTTCCCCATATTTTTAGCCATCAATAATAAGATCTTATACTCTTTAGGCGTTAATTTAATGGCTTCATCACCACGCATTACAGTTTGCATAACTAAGTCCATTGTTACATCACCAAACTGATAGCTGGTTACATCGCTGATTGGCGTCTGAGAAGTCAACCGTAATGCCACCCGAATACGAGCCAACAGTTCTTCACTGCCAAAGGGTTTGGTTAGGTAATCATTAGCTCCAGCATCAAGGGCTAAGACTTTATCGGTTTCTTTATCTCGCGCTGAAATCACAATTATTGGCGTTTCAGTCCAAGTCCTTAATTCTTTGGTAAAATCCAGTCCATCGGCATCGGGTAGACCTAAATCGAGCAAAATCAAATTAGGGCTCCAGGTTGCTATTTGTCGCAGTCCCTCTTGTGCTGTTTCAGCCGTTTTTACTTGGTAGCCGTGCCCTGTAGTTAAAATATCTAAGAAACGACGAATTGGCGCTTCATCTTCAATAATAAGAATTTTTATATCACTATTCATAAATATCCGTTAACTCATACCGTTCACAAGGGATCTGGACTGTAAAAATAGAACCGCCCCCCTCTCTAGATGCTACCGATATCGTTCCTTTGTGTGCTGACACGATTAATTTACAGATAGCTAATCCTAACCCTGTACCTTTCACTTTTACATGCTCTGAACGATAAAAACGTTCAAATATACGTTGAGTATCTTCAGGAGCGACCCCACAGCCACGATCGGCGATTGAAAAAACAAAAGCACCATCTAGATAACACGTTGATATATCTATAGGACTATTACCAGAACTGTATTTTGCTGCGTTTTCAATAAGATTTGCGATAACTTGTTCAATTAACGTGTAATCTAATGAGACTAACATCGTATCGCCTACCAAGCTAATAGGATGCTGCTTTAAGAGTAATTCGACCCGTTTTATTGCACTGCCAATAACCTCTTCAGGCTCAACCCAATCACATTTTGGCACAAGAGTCTTAATGCTATAGCGACTGATATCCAGTAACTTAGTTAAGCTTCGATTTAAGCTATACCCTTCTTCAGCAATTGATTGCAATAATTCTTGTTTTGTCTGTGGTGGCAAATGGATATTGGGATCATTAAGCGTTGTAGCTGACCCGATGATTGAACCTAAAGGCGTTTTCAAATCATGAGATACTGCAGCTAATAAGGTGTTACGCATCTGCTCCATTTGGTTAGCTTCTTTAACCATCGCCAAGGCATGATTGGCTTCTGAACGGGCCAGCGACAAACTGATTAAAGTACTTAAGATAGGATTAAACGTTGTAGGTTGATAAAACTCGACAACCAGTACACCAAACACACCGTTTTGACTATATAGCGGATGTAATTCCACATGGGCTGAAACGGACTGGATATCGTCACATCCCTTTTGATAATACGCTTCAACCTGCTCAATAAAATGGGTCTGTTCTAAATTCTCATGAGAAGCTAAGCAATATAAATTAGGTTGAAACAACCAGACTTGAGCTTTAATTTGTCGACAGCTTGCTAAATGCTGAATTGAAGCTTCGGCAATTTCTACGCTCTCATTCAGTGAGGCAAGAACAGAAGCAAGACCATAATTGCTTTTTAGCTCAGAACGAAGCGCGATATTTTTATGCAGCTCTCTTTGTTGCGATTGGGTGATCTTAACCGCAAATACCCCACTAAAAGCCATTACAGCAAAAGTAATGATGTGCTGATAGTTCTGAAATTTAAATGAATTGTGTTCAGGTAGTACAAAAAAATGAAACGCTACAATACTCATTGCCGTAATGACATATGCCATGCGTTTTCTTAACCAAAAACCACTTACAATATTAAGAAGTAACAATAACATTGCCGTATCGGTTTCAATGATAACATCACGAAAACGAACTCCGACATAAGTAACCAAAGCGTATAAGGTAAACAAACAGAGTATTTTCTTTCCATCAGCCCAAGTAAATTGATTGTTCATCAAACGTTCTATTCATCTAATAATCAAAGGAAAAGGCGTAACACTACGCCTTTATATATCTATCTTGTTATATCTCTAAGTGAACTCCAATTTCAATTAATCGATCCTGAGGTACACTAAGCCGTTCTGACGTTCGCAGCGCATTTCGACTCAATAAAATAAATAATCGAGCTTTTAAATCGTGCCACCAGCTAACATGTTTTACCTTCATTCGCTCTGAAGACATAAAGAATATGGTTTCTGCTGGGTGCAAAGTCAGTTCTTTAGTACAGCACCCATGATAAATCTGTTCAATATCCAATGTTTCCTGATAGCCCACATACGCAATCATCTGCCAAAACGACGGAGATAATTGACGAACTTCTAATCGCTTTAATGGATGGACCCAAGGTTGATCAACATATTTATACGTCAGTAGAACATTACGCTCATGAAGGATTTCGTTGTATTTTAAATTATTCACTAACGATGACGGTACCTGATTTTCGTTACTAGATAAATAAACCGCAGTACCTGATGCTCTAGACCATTGTTTTTGCTCAAGCTCTTTGACCATTGCATCAATGGAAAGAGATGGCTTGAACAGGGTAGTAATTCTCTCTCTTTCTTGATACCAGATGATCATAAGTAGGAAGACTAGTGAACCAATCGTCAGTGGTAACCATCCCCCATCTGCAAACTTTAATGATGTTGAGATAAATAACAATAGATCATAACTCACCATTAATATCGCGTAAGTTATCACTGTTTTTCTTGACCAATTCCACAAGTATCTTGAAACCACCAAAATAAATAGTGATGAAATTAACATCGTAGCCGTCACAGCAATGCCATAAGCCGCTGCTAACCGAGTTGATGAGCCGAAAGTTACGACAACGGTAATAACCAAAATGAACAGCAGAAAGTTCGCCATAGGCACGTAGATCTGCCCTTGCTCATGATGAGAAGTATGGTGAATACGTACAGGGGGCAAGAACCCTAAGTTAATCGCCTGACGAGTCAGTGAAAAAATCCCAGAAATAACAGCTTGAGAAGCGATCACCGTTGCAAAGGTAGCCAAAATAACAAGAGGCAGACGTAATGCATTAGGGGCTAACATAAAAAATGGGTTTTCAATTGCTTTAGCATGACTTAATACTAACGCACCTTGTCCAAAATAATTCAAAACCAGACAAGGCATTACAACAAAAAACCAAGCTAAGCGTATTGGTTTAATCCCAAAGTGACCCATATCTGCATATAGCGCTTCAACACCTGTCACCGCAAGAACCACAACCCCCAAAGTGAACAGAGTGGCAACTCCATGATGAAAAATAAACCCTACAGCATAATGTGGAGACAACGCTTTAATCACAATTGGGTTATCAATAATGGCATTGGCTCCTAATACCCCAATGCAGACAAACCAAATAAGCATGACAGGAGCAAATAATTGACCGATTTTACCCGAGCCAAACTTTTGAATAGCAAATAATGCACAAATAATCGTAATTGAAATAGGCAGAATCATAGGTTGTAAATCAGGGTTGATTACGCTGATACCTTCAACCGCAGATAAAACCGACATGGCTGGAGTGATGATTGCTTCACCAAAGAAGAAACCTGCAGCCAACATACCCAAAAATAGTATTGAGATTTTTAACTGCTTTGGCGCTACACCATGAGCTAATGAAGCAAGGGTTAAAATCCCTCCCTCACCTTTGTTTGAAGCCTGAGTGACCAGAGATAGATACTTAATACAAACAGTAAGAATAAACGTCCAGAAAACCAGCGAAAGGATGCCAAAAACGTTCGCTTGGTTTATCGCGATTGAGTGTTCACCATCAAACATTGCTTTGAATGCGTATAAAGGGCTCGTACCAATATCGCCATACACAATCCCAATAGATAGGCATGTTAATACCAATAAAGACTGTTTTTGATTTTGCATTTTGTTGTTATGGGCCGCCTAATTGTTTAGGACACGACACAATACCTTACGTCATTTAAGAAGGAGGAAGAGTAACAAGCGGCATGTAAAGTTGCGGTATATATTCGGCTGGGAGATATAAAAAAGATATAAAGTTTGTTTAATTAACAAGCTAAATGATATGTTTATCAACACTGTTTATTTGACATTTTTAGCATCTAGCAGATACAAAAATACCGATACCCAAAGGCATCGGCATTTTTAATAAATTGATCGATTATAGATTTTCGATATTCTTACCCGACGTTTCAAAACGATACTTATGAGTAACCCAAGCACCCAACAAAGAAGTAACAACAAGAGTCAGTAACAGTGAAAAGACACCAATCACATGTAAGAGTATAGGGAACATAAATGCAGTAAGAATCGCCCCTAACTTAGCAATGGATGCAGCAAATCCCGCACCTTTAGCTCGGATTTTTACTGGAAATACTTCTCCTGAAATCAAATATGTTTGTGCATTTGGGCCTAAATTATTCATAAAGTTGAACAGCATGAAACCCAAAAATAGTACATAAATCTGATAATCACTATGTACTTTTACCGATACTGCCGCTAACAAAAGTCCTACTGCGCAGCCAACAAAGCCATAGATCTGCAGTTTCATACGACCAATCGATTCTGAAAAAATAATCGCACAGATAACACCAACAATTAATAGCGAATCAATTAGCGCCGTACCTTTAGCAGAATAAATAATATTGGCAATAGTGTTATGTAACTCATCAGCCCCAGCTATGGTTTGATGCTCTAGGACTGAGGCCAAAATTACCGGGGTAAAAATACCAATACCATAAGTCCCCAGATCCTGAATAAACCAAGGAGCAGAGGCCAATATTGTTTTTGCTCGATATTTTTCTTTAAACAGCTTTTTATAACCGTGTAACCATGACTGGACTTCTACTTCATCTTGTACTGGCTCACTGCGAAGTGCCATATCACATGCTTGGTCACGGTTTAGTAAACGTTTTAGACAGCGCTCTGCATCTTGCTTTCGATTTTTAGATAGTAACCAGTGAGCACTCTCCGGTATAAAAAATCGGGCAATAGTAATCGCTAACGATGGCACTAAAGCTAAAACATACATTACTCGCCATGCATTAACATCTTCCACGTAAGAGAGCACTACAATACCAGTTAAAATGCCCATCAAGACGCCAACGGACTGGAAAGCAAACGCCCCAAGAACCAATTTACCACGATTCTTAGTTGGGATACTCTCGGAAATCATTAGGTGCGCAGTCGGATAATCACAGCCTAGTGCTAAACCAATACCAAAGTTGAATAGCAATACACACCAATAGGATTGACTAAATGCCATACCGACCAAGCACACAGATAGCAAGGCCATCTCTATAATGAACATTTTCTTACGTCCATAGAGATCAGACAGTCCACCAAGTGCGCTAGCGCCAATTAAAATACCAAATAATATAGAAGAACTAATTGTACCTTTTTGAAACTCAGTTAATTGAAATTGAAGTGTAATCAATGGCAGCGTTAGCCCCATCATAAATACGATCATACCTTCAAAAAACTTTCCAAATGTCGCCAACAACCAAATACGCCATTGCACCTTGGTCATTGACATATAAGAAATCTTTGACTCTTCATGCCAACTTGATATGTCATCAATATAGGTCTGAATTGTCTTTTGTGATTGAATCTCAATTTCTTGATTCATGTTATACGTCAACAGTGTTTATAGCCAACACGGCTAATACGAGTATTAAACATGCGGGTATTCAAACATAGATACCAATCAGAAATAAAATATATTTTATTATGCTAATTCACCAAGCTATGTACTTTGCCTTGATGAATAGTGCTATAATACTAAGTTGGCTGACTCAGAATCAAAAAAGATATTTACAAATCAACAACTTAGCTAGATAGCGCTTAATGCCGCCAACACTTTTTGTTTGTATTTTAAGCAAAATTTAGTTGTATCCGATCATATTTAAAATCTTATATATTAAAATCGATATGATATAGCATACTGTTAAAAACAGTGTTTTACCCTCAATTTAAATTATTTGTTTAAAAAATCGCAAATGAGTTAATTTAGAGTAACTTAGAAATCTCGAATAAGTAATTGCTATCTTTATGAAAAATTTATACAAAAAAGTAAGTACTTAATAGTATTCTTATACAGTAGTAATAAAAATAATAAAGCGACTGTGAATATTATCTCAAAAAATCGAAATATCTTTTCGACTTTACCGCTAAATAAAATAATCCATAAAGCCGAAAACCAATTTACAATGTAGTCTTAAAATTAAATCGATAAAAATCACTTCGACAAATCGCTGTACCATATTCTAAGACGACACCGTTTTGATCTTTACTTGATAGCTCAACCTTCATTAATGGCGATCCTTTAGGGATATCAAGTAAGAGCGCTTCATCCGCGGTTGGAACATAGATACTTAACGAATAATCTTGTTGCTTAGGCACGATACCCATAGTTTCCCAATACTCATATAAAGATCCATCCAGTAAATCAGGACGAGGCATAAAACACTGTGGAATGTAGGTCGTTTCAATTGAGACTGGAACATTATCGATCAAGCGAACTCGTTTAATATGAGAAATTACGTCACCGACAATGACGCCCAGTTTTCTAGCTAAAAAATCATCTGCACAAACAGGAGTTCGAATAATCCAACGGTTAGTGACCTTCCCTTTTGATTTCAATTGCGATGAAAAACCACCACCAGCAAGATCATACTGGACTGGCAACTGGATCACTGTTCCTTTACCGTGTTGTTTAACTACAGTACCTTCAATTTGTAATTCAGCTAATGCTTTTACAATTGTCACTCGTGACACGGCCAATTCTTGAGCGAGCTTCCTTTCCGAGAGCAAAACGCTGCCATGAACTAACATCTTGTTATTTATAGCTATTTCAATCGAATCTTTTAACTGAATATAGAGCGGCTTACTCAATTCAGCATTAAGATTATTTTTTATAAATCTGATTAAAGACAGTTCCATTGCATGAGCCTTTATAATTATTATCAATGATATGCTGGCAACTATAGTAACAAATAATGTGGCGATAATCACAATGGAATCATAAAACAATTTAACTGGACTTAAACTGGATTTATCATGCACGAAGTTTAATTTATAGGACAGACTTAGATGACTCATGCTGATATCGTCACACTTATTCATACTCAAGATCGTATTTTAGGCTGCCTGTATGGTCAGGCATTGGGTGATACCATGGGGATGCCTTCTGAACTTTGGCCAAAAAGCCGTGTTGAACAACATTTTGGATGGATTAACACTCTACTTGATGGTCCTGCAGAAAATATTGCCGCCAACGAGTTTAAAGCAGGCGAATATACCGACGATACAGCCCAATGTGTTGCTCTTATGGATGCGATTATTGAAGCTAAAGGTGATATCGAACCCTATCTTATCGCTTCACATATTATGGCTTGGGCTAAACGTATTAATGCATTTGAGAAGAACATCTTAGGTCCAACATCAAAAGCCGCTTTAAATGCTCTTGATCAAGGTATTTCTTTTGAAGAGATTGAAGCAAACGGCGTCACTAACGGCTCAGCAATGCGAGTTTCACCCATTGGTTGCTTACTGCCGACCTATGATAGAGCCGCTTTTATTAATGGGGTTCGTCTTTCTTGCCTACCAACCCATAAATCCGATATTGCGATTGCTGGGGCCAGCGTTATTGCTTGGGCGATCAGTCGAGCCATTGAAGGTGCAAGCTGGAACATCATAAAACAAGAAATTATCCCCCTAGCGAACGAAACTCAACAAACGTTTGAGTCTACATTCAGTCCACTTCTTGGCGAACGTATCCAATATGCGTTAAATGTTGTCGCCTCTGAACATAATGAACAACAAGGCCTAACCAATTTATACCAAAAAGTAGGCGCGGGAATGGACATTATTGAATCAATTCCAACCGCTATTGCTTTGGTTGAACTGTCCAACACTGATCCACATTTGTGTGCTGAGCTAGCCGCTAATTTAGGCGGAGATACCGATACCATTGGCGCAATGGCAACTGCAATCTGTGGTGCTATCCATGGAATAAATCGCATTTCAAACGATACCGTTGACCAAATTAATCAAGCAAACCACATCGATTTTACCCCTTATGCAGCGGCGTTATGCCAATTCCGCGAAGCTAACTTGTCAAAATAAAGGACTACTTATATGACAATGCACAATTCAACCGATAATCAATTTGATGTCGACAGTTCTATTGATGAGTTAGGTATTGGTTTAATACCCCCTAGCCATCAAACCAAAAAGCCTAGCGAACTATTTTTTGTTTGGTGTGCCGCCAATATTGGTATTTTAGGTGTGGTATATGGTGCGATTATTGTTTCTTTTGGCTTATCATTTTTTCAATCAGTATTAGCCGCCATAGTAGGGGTAGCTTCATTCTCTTTAGTTGGCATCTCAAGCATTGCTGGTAAAATTGGTCGCACTACTACCCTCACACTGTCTCGTTCTAGTTTTGGTAAGAAAGGTAATATTGCTCCTACTGCGTTTTGTTGGCTCAACCTTATGGGCTGGGAAGCTGTTAACATCATCACTGGCACATTAACATTGGTTGCTCTGTTTGTTGCCGTTGGTTTTGAAGAAAATACGTTCTTAACCACATTCTCATTAATTCTATTTGGCGGCTTAACCGTTGCGGTTAGTATTCTCGGTCAAGATACCGTATTAACCATGCAAAAATGGATCACCCGAACTTTTGGTGCAATGACATTCGTTGTTGCTGTCTATCTGATGTTTACCGCTAACTGGCATACAATTTTAGCGCTGCCTTCTGGTGACTGGCTAACAGGTTTTCTTCCAGCAGTTTCAATTATTGCCGCAGGTACGGGTATCAGCTGGGCCATAGCGGGAGCTGATTACAGCCGAGATCAAAGCCCTCACTCAAGTCAAGGTTCTATTTTTCAGTCGGTTGTTGGCGGTGCTGCTCTGCCTTTAATTATGCTGATGCTAACCGGTATTCTACTGACCAGCCAAATCCCGGACTTAGCCTCAAATGAAAATCCAATTTCTGCTATTGGTAAATTGCTGCCAAACTGGATGGCTATTCCATATTTAGCCGCAGCAGTTGCAGGTATTATCACTATTGCAGTACTAAGCCTTTATTCAGCAAGCTTGAACCTTCTTAGTATGGGAGTGAAATTAAAACAGCGCACGGCAATCACTCTCGATGCAATCATTGTATTAACTATTGCAGTCTATGTGTTGTTTATCTCTGGTGACTTCTTAGGGCCTTTTATCTCATTTCTGGTTTTCTGTGGTATTTTCTTAGCGTCTTGGGCTGCGATTTTCGTTACCGACTTCTATCACAACCACGTCAAACAAGGTTACACAGAACAAGAACTTTACGGTGATACTGGGATTAATAAACCAACTCTTGCATGCTGGCTTATCGGCTCTCTATCTGGCTTGATGGTATCTAAAACAGGCTTTATTGATGGCCCATTTGCTATAGGTGTCTTCGCCGATTCGAGCCTAGGTTTATTTATCTCTTTTGCTGTCGCTATGATTTTGTATCGTATTGTTCTCATATCGAAAAAGGCGCGCTAATGATCGATATTTTACATTTACACCCCACTCGTCCTGTTATTGTAATTGGTGCAGCATTTGGCGATCTAATGCTAGAAGTAGATCAACTGCCAACCAGTGGGGCTGATATTGAAGCCAATGAAATGGGACAACACATTGGTGGATGTGCCTTTAACGTAGCCAGAGCTCTCAGTCGCCTTTCCATTCCTGTGATAAATGGCATATCAATTGGTAACGGCAAATGGGGACAAGCTATTGAGCAGGAAATGCAAAAAGAACATCTGTCCCCTTTGCTCTTCCATCCAACAAAAGATAATGGATGGTGTATTGCTTTAGTTGATAAGACAAAAGAACGTACATTTATTACGGTTAACGGTTGTGAGCAAGAGTGGAGCCCTGAACTATTGGCTAAAATCCCCACCCCAGATAATGCCATTATTTATGTGTCAGGGTATGAATTAGTCGGTACGCATGCACAACCACTACAGCAGTGGCTACTATCACAAACAAATGATAAGACGTTATACCTTGATTTAGGTCCTCGAATTAATGAACTTAGTAGTGAGTTTTTAATTCAGCTAATAGAAAAACAGCCTATTTTAACGTTAAATCGTGATGAATTGGCCATGTTGATGAATCGTATAGATCAACAAGAAGGCGATAATGTCGTTGCGGCTCATTTCTTTGCCAATCAACATAATTGTCAGCTTATTTGCCGTTTTGATTGTGAAGGGGCAACAGTGTGCGAACCGGATAATATTCCCATGACAGAACCGGCATTTCAGGTTGAAGTTGCCGATACAATTGCAGCTGGTGATAGTCATTGTGCGGGAGTTATTGCAGGATTAGCATCAGGCTTATCTCTGGTTGAATCTACTCGGTTAGGTAATATGGTTGCAGCCATTGTTGTGAGCAAAGTTGGCTCAGATGGTGCACCAACACGAGATGAACTGGCTATTTTTGCACAGAATCAATGATAAGATACAAATCAGCCGCAGATCTCACTCTGCGGCTGATGATTATGCTGACTGAGCTTTATTGATTTTGAGCCAGAAAGACTCCTGACAACGATTGATAAAATGCTTTTTATTCGGAGATATATTTATTGATTCTGGTGAGAATAGCACTTCATAAGAAATCCAACATTCAGGGCATACCCCCTCTTCTTGAAAATGAACCTGCTCAAATTCTTCTTCGAGTTGGACCACTACATCATCTTCAAATTTCACAGTCTTAATGAGCGTTTCAACCAATACACCATCATCATTTACTACATATTTTTCAATTTCTGTTGATGCTATGCGTTGTTCTGAGCTATACCCTTTGATGGCTGCAATATAGTTATAAAGTGGAATCATAGTTGCTTATAGAAAATACTGTGTAATAAAAACAACCGGCTCAAACTCATGAGCTGGTTAATGGTATTATTTACAAGGTACGATGGTAAGAACCGGTCGAGGTTTATCTTTGGATGGTCTTGAATAATCGATATAACAACTAGCGTCAGGTTTTAAAACAACCTGGTTTGAACTTAATCTTTCAACATTATTTTTAAACGTGATAGCTAAATCGTCTGAAGTTTTTCCTTTTCTTACAGCAACAAAATCATCCGACGGAGCATGTTCATTAGCTGAGATTCCATTAACAAGGACAGCTAAGGTTGGACCATAATCACTTGGATAACCATACTCAAACAAACAACGACCATCTTTATTACATCCAAATGTTGATAAATCTGCGACAACTTCATTCTCATGCTTACCAGTAGGTTTATCAACTACATAAGCAGCATTTTCTAAGCCTAACGTTGCAAGTTTAGCGTAAGTTACATCTAACGTTGATTCTATGCTACCTTTTAAACCTTTCAGCGAAGCATCTCTTGCGTCTTGTTGTAAATTTAAAAACTTAGGTGCTGCGACAACCGCTAAAATACCCAAAATAACAATCACAACAACCAATTCAATTAAAGTAAATCCATTCCGCTTCATTAAGAGACACCCATACGTCAATCAACTGTCAATTCATTGACCTATATTATATGCTGACATAGCATACATTCAATAGGTAAACATAGATTTATCGATAGCTAACAACGCGCTTTAGGTATTCAGGGAATAATTAGCTTTAATGAAATAAATGATAGGTACAAAAAAAGCCCATACCTAAGTATGAGCTTTTCTTTAAAATTCTTGGAGCGGGCAGCGGGAATCGAACCCGCATCATCAGCTTGGAAGGCTGAGGTAATAGCCATTATACGATGCCCGCTTGGATACTTGTTGAAGTAAATCAGAAAGTTACTTCGCATCGCTTGAGTTGTAATATGCTCTTTCTAATTGAGTTTGAAAACCCCATAAAACAAAAAGTGAGAACCACGTCACAATTTATCACCGCTTTTGATCAATTAAAGATCAATAGGTTCAATTAGTTAGCTAACACAAAAGCCTTACCTTGAAATAACAAGAGTAAGGCTTAAATAATTAAGGTGACTTAAAACGAGATACGCAAGTTACCGTTAGATCAACTGCCAAGGACCGTTAGGATTTCCTGGTTGATCGCCTTTAGTCCACCATTTCGCTTTATAGGTATTACCTTCAAACGTTGCTTGGTCACCGCCATTGTAAACTTTATCGGCTGACCACTCTTTTAGAGAACCATCATCAAATGCTTGCCATACATCACTAGCTCCTGGCTTATCCCCTTGAGTCCACCACTTCGCAGTATAAGTTACACCATCATATATAACCGTATCGCCTGTATTATAAACAGCGTTAGGATCCCAAGTGTTACCGGATGCCGCTTCAGCTTTTACAGTAATAACGACAGATTGCGAGGCTTCAGCTTGACCATCAGAAACCGTAACGACAAGGTTTACTGTCGTATCAGCATCAACGACTGGTGCTGTGAAACTGATATCGGCACCTGAAGTAGTAGATGTTACGGTTCCTTGCGATGCGGTATAAGTCAAACTATCACCTTCAGCATCGGTCGCTGATACAGAAATGACAAGAGTTTCACCACTTTTCACTTCAGCAGTCGCAGGTGCTGTTAATGTTGGTGGTGTATTTTCAACAACACCAGTTCCTTTTACATTAATAACAACATCTTTACTGACACTCTTACGACCATCAGATACCGTTACTTTGACTACTTCTTGCTTATCAATGCCGGTATTAGGGGCAATATAGGTAACCGTTGCACTACCATCGCCATTATTGACAATGTCAGCACCTGTTGCACTAAAGGTTAGCTTATCGCCATCGGCATCTGTTGCAGACACAACAAAACTGATACTTTGAGTCGCATCGACATTTTGTGCATCAGGAACTGTAAGCACCGGCGCAGCATTTGGCGTTGTATTAGCACTAAAAACCGAATCAATGGCTTCAGCTAATGGTGAGCTAAGATCGGTACACTCTTTGAGTTTTGAACCGTGATTGATGAAAGTACCTTTACACTCAATATCACCATGAACCTGCCATACGATCACGCCACCAAGTTCATTATCAACAATATACTGTGCTTTTTTCTTAATAGACGGTACATCATCATAACTTAAGAAATACTTACCCTTGATGGCATATGGAACTTGAGCGTTATCATCCCATTTATGCTCCCATCCAGCCACTTTCTTAAGGTAATTGTAGTTTGGCTGCCCTTCAAACTCTTTCCAGTTATCAAGATCGACTGACGACATTAATGGACCATCAACACTCATATTGACCATACGTTTATCGGTTGGAGCGCCTAAGTATGCTGTTGATTCTGTCGTTTGCACACCACGGCCATAGAATGCAGCACCGAAGTTAATTTTGTCAGAAGGGATACCTTTTTCTGCCATCCAAATACGTAATGTATCAAGATCCAGACCTGCATACTCTTCTTCTGGATATGGGTACAACGGCGCATTATGACCAGTTACATTTGACCAACCACCATTAAGGTCATAGGTCATCATGTTAAAGTAGTCCATTGAAGCAACAAGACGAGGCCAATTAAATCCTTCTAATTTAGCGGTTGATGCAGCAAAGGCCGCAGTAAGCAGTTTATCTGGACCAATACGCTTACGAATATCTTCCATTAACTGTTCAAAGTTTGCAAAATCATCAGGACTACCTTGGAAGTTCATACCGCCATGGCCTGGATATTCCCAGTCGATATCAATACCATCAAATCCTAATGCCATTAATTTATCGACATCAGCTAAGAAACGAGCTTTTTTCGCTTCATCACGCGCCATCTCAGGGAAGTGTTTAGACATACTCCAACCACCTAGAGATGCCATGACTTTAACGCCTTTTTCATGCGCTAGATCGATAAGACCTGGAGCACCACCGGCTTTCTTCAAAGGGATCGGATATTGACCTGTGATGCCCGTAGGCTCATGTTTCCAACCATTACCATGTTTCACAAAACCTTGTTCTTGTACTTTTTTCAGGTTCTCAGCATCCCACGGCTCATCATTTGGATATTGGTGAATATATTCAAGCTCTCCCCATAAAATATGAAAATCCCAACTTGAATACACATCAGGGTGAAGAAGTGGTCCAGGCTCTTGTACTGCTCCCGGCTGATAGATAGATTTATTACGAAGATCGCCACTGTGTAGTGAACCATCTTTCGCCACACCAAAGAAAGAGAAGTTCAAAATTGAGTAAATATCCATATCAACGTTTAGGTGAGTTGCTTCACCTTTTACGCTAAAGCCTGCATTGGTTCCTTTCCATGCTTCCCATTGAGTGATGTAACCAATAACATTTTTATCATGACTTGGCGCAGCTTGAACCGATGTGATTCCACCAGCCATCATAATACTTGCTACAACACCTGCAATTTTGGTCAGGCAATGTCCCTTTTTCATTCCTTGTACTCCACGTTTACAATTAAAAATAATGTGACTTACACTGTCTCCACTATTCAGCCATACAGCTCTAAACCACAGTTTTAGTAATGTCATTCAGAGATAACAGCTTTTGCATTGTTTTATGCTTTTTTCGGTGGCTGAATACTGCTTTTATTCTTGATGAAGTTTTTTTAGAACGCGAAAAAGTTTTGCAAAAATTGAATCAGTGTACAAAAAAATGCAACTTAATTACGCTATTTTGTGTCAATTAGTCAGATTAGTTCCGTTTTTGATAACATTTCCGTTACTTATATTAAGCTAGTTTACTAGATAAAAATAAGTGGGTTCTGATATAACACTTTGTACAACAGCATAAAAAGAACTCGATATGATACTGGGCTGTTTCCTTTAACTTGAATCGATTATCTTACTTTTAAATTGCTATTTTTTGTGGTTAACGTAGCCTACCGCACAGCAAATAAAACCGTTTGCTTTTTTGCAGTTAGAAATAAAGATGAGGATGTTATGAAGTACCAATGGATCCTATTTGATGCCGATGAAACCCTATTTCATTTTGATGCATTCAAAGGGCTACAGCTGATGTTTTCTCGCCATAATATTGTATTCACAGAAGATGATTTTCTCGAATATCAGCAGCTTAACAAACCACTATGGATTAACTATCAAGAAGGAAAAATCACAGCATCAGAGTTAAAAACCCAGCGTTTTCAACAATGGTCTGCCAAGTCTGGACTTTCTACTGAGCAACTCAATCGAGATTTTCTCAACGCCATGGCTGATATTTGTACGCTACTTCCCCATGCCAAAGAGCTGATTGATAGCTTAAAAGGCCACGTTAAATTAGGTATCATTACCAATGGCTTTACTGATTTACAACAAATTCGGTTAGAAAAAACTGGGCTGGGCGATGCTTTCGATCTCTTAGTGATCTCAGAGCAAGTAGGTTATCCAAAACCCGCTAAAGAGATTTTCGATTACGCTCTAAAACATATGGGGCAAACAGAACCAAACCATGTCTTAATGGTAGGAGATAATATTGATACCGATATTTTAGGGGGTATCAATGCAGGAATGGAGACATGCTGGTTAAATGTAGATGGAAAAATTCAACCAAATCATATTAAGCCATCACTATGTGTTCAGAGTTTATTAGATCTTAAACAGTATCTTCTTAACTGATTTTTAAGCATTAACAGAGATAAACAAAATTAATACAAACTTTTTCTTTACAAAAGAGATGAATCCATTTAATTTCTGACTATCCCATGTTACTGAAGAGTTAGTTATATGTCTATTACGTCATACAATCTGAATTCGCGTTCTGCCTATGCAGCGTTGATCTCTAACTCTTCTGTCTCTGTCGTCGTCGTCAAAATCTGACGCTGACGGTATGTGTTTATTCGTCGGCTAAGCTGGCGGGTAAACAGATGAATATCAAATCTCCTCTACTATCCGCAAGTTAACCGACATAACTTAGAAGGTATGTTGTGTGAAAAGAACGGAACTTGCAGCGATAGGATTCATGACTTTTGCCCTTTTTCTTGGGGCGGGTAATCTAATATTTCCACCGCTAATGGCTCAACAGGCTGGCGAAAACTGGTTGATTGCGATTGGTGGTTTCTTACTAACTGCGGTTGGTTTACCTGCTCTAACTTTATTAGTTTTAGGCCGTTTATCTTCTGCTGATAAACTCACCGCCCGTTTGCCTAAATGGCTAGATCGTACCTTTTGGTTTCTTGTTTTAACCACTTTAGGGCCTGCCTTTGTATTACCTCGTGCGGTAACGGTTGCTTATGAGATGGGTATAAAGCCTTTTGTTGGCAGCAACGATGGCCTTATGATCTTCTCCATTATCTTCTGTGCTTTAACGCTACTTCTTGCGGTAAAACCAGGAAAATTAGTTGATTACATCGGTAAAGTAATGACACCAGCACTGATTTTAATGCTTGCTGTGTTAGTTATTGCCGCGCTGGTTAACCCTTTAGGTGGAACTCTTCCAGCAACAGAAATCTATCAGAAGGCCCCTGTTGTGAATGGTTTAATTCAAGGGTATATGACTCTAGATGCGATTGCTGCAGTGGCCTTTGGTTGGGTAATTATTCAAACCATTCGTAGCAAAGGTGTTGAATGTAATAAAGCCCTATCCGGTTATATCTTCAAAGTCGTTGCTATCTACGCAACATTGATGTCTCTATGTTACTTAGCGATGGGTTATCTAGGCGCAACCTCTTCAACAATTGCAGCCAATGCAACCAATGGTGGTGAAATTCTAACGCGCTATGCTGCGGGTGAGTTTGGGGCATTAGGCCAATTTTTACTTGCTGCGATTACCCTAATGGCATGTTTAACCACAACTATCGGTTTAACCAATGCAAATGCCGAGTATTACCAAAACACATATGGCATCAAATTTCGTCATAGTGCAATGGTGATTACCCTACTGACCGCTCTTGTATCTAATGTCGGCCTTGAAACAATTATTGAAGTAAGCTTACCTGCGATTCTTATTTTGTGCCCGATCGCAATTGCGCTAATCATCGCGACTATTGCATTAGGCAACAACCAAGCAAAGTCTGTATCACTAGAACAAACAGCTATTGTAATCGTTGCAGCTCTATTTGGTTCTCTTGATGCCCTAAATATTTTAGGTAAGCTTTCTGAAGGGACAAAAGAAGTGTGCCAACAGTGGATCCCTCTATTTAATTCGCATGTAAGTTGGTTAGCACCTGTGTTTATTGTCATTATTGCAGTAAAAGCTGTAACGCTCGTTAAACGTCGAACAGAAGTTGCACCTGCCCAATAAGAACTAAGCGACTTATTTCCTTTTCACTTACATACGTTAACCAAAGAGTCAGAAATTTCTGGCTCTTTTTTTATATCAAAAATAGCCACATATACTCTCATAACAAAATGCGTTAATACACTGAATATAAATAATAAAAAACAATTAATGCACAAAAATCATATAAAAAATGAAAAGCATTCATTTTACACATATTGATATTATCCCTATAGTGAAAACAATTAAGAGTGGTTGTGACTACAACATTCAATTTTTTGATTTATCAATAAATTAGGGATCTATCGATGACAATTCCAACAACAGATATGTTAGATGCGTGGACTGGTTTTTCTGCTGGCGAATGGCAAAAAAGCGTTAATACCCGAGACTTTATTCAAACCAACTACACACCATATGAAGGCGATGAATCTTTCTTAGCAGATGTCAGTGACTCAACTACTGCTCTATGGAACCAAGTTTTAGAAGGTATAAAAGAAGAAAGTCGTACTCATGCTCCAATTGATTTCGATACCGATCTTCCATCAACCATTATTTCTCACGATGCCGGTTACATTAACAAAGATCTGGAAAAAATTGTTGGCTTACAAACCGATAAACCATTAAAACGTTCTATTATTGCCAACGGTGGTATCCGTATGGTGAAAAACTCTTGCGAGGTATACGGTCGTCAACTTGATCCTAGTGTAGAGAAAATCTTTACCGAATATCGCAAAACACATAATAAAGCGTGTTTTGACCTTTATACCAAAGAAATTCTTGCTTGCCGTAAATCAGGTATTATTACGGGCTTACCAGATGCATATGGTCGAGGCCGAATTATTGGTGATTACCGCCGTTTAGCTTTATATGGTATTGATTATTTAAAAGCAGATAAAAAAGAACAATTTGATTCAACACAAGCTTTCTTAGAACAAGGCCAAGATCTTGAGAAAACACTGCGTCTACGTGAAGAGTTAGCAGACCAATTCCAAGCACTAGAAGATATCCGTCAAATGGGTCTTAAGTACGGTATTGATATGTCGCTACCAGCACGCACTGCCCAAGAAGCTATCCAATTTACTTACTTTGGTTATCTTGCTGCAGTTAAGTCACAAAATGGTGCGGCGATGTCTTTAGGTCGTACATCGACATTCCTTGATGTCTATATTCAGCGCGATCTGGAAAATGGATTGATCAATGAGCAACAAGCTCAAGAGATGATTGACCACTTTATTATGAAACTTCGAATGGTTCGTTTCCTTCGTACCCCTGAATACGATTCATTGTTCTCAGGTGATCCGATTTGGGCAACAGAAGCAATGGCGGGGATGGGTGTTGATGGTCGTACCCTAGTAACCAAGACAACATTCCGCTATCTGCATACATTGCACACAATGGGTCCTGCGCCAGAGCCAAACATGACAATTCTATGGTCAGAACAATTACCATTGTCGTTCAAGAAATATGCAGCAAAAGTGTCAATTGATACCTCTTCAGTTCAATATGAAAATGACGACTTAATGCGTCCTGATTTCAATAATGATGATTATGCAATTGCGTGTTGTGTAAGCCCTCAAATTGTGGGGAAACATATGCAGTTCTTTGGAGCTCGAGCTAATTTAGCAAAAGCTTTACTGTATACAATCAATGGTGGTATTGATGAGAAATCTAAAGCTCAAGTCGGCCCAAAAACAGATAAAGTCGTTGATGATATCTTAGATTTTGATACCTTAATGCCTCGCTTTGATAGCATGTTGGATTGGCTTGCAACTCAGTATGTAACTGCATTAAATATTATTCACTACTCACACGATCGTTATAGCTACGAAGCATCATTAATGGCACTTATGGATAAAGATGTTTATCGTACGATGGCATGTGGTATTGCAGGTTTATCTGTTGTTGCCGATTCATTAGCAGCGATAAAATACGCGACAGTAAAACCGATTCGTGATGAAGATGGTGTTGCTATTGATTTTGAAATCAGCGGTGATTATCCAAAATTCGGTAACAACGATGCTCGTGTTGATGATATAGCCTGTGATCTGGTAGAACGCTTTATGAAGAAAATTCAAAAAATGCATACCTACCGAGAAGCGACACCAACTCAATCAATTTTAACCATCACATCAAATGTAGTATATGGTAAAAAAACGGGTAATACCCCAGATGGTCGTCGTGCAGGTATGCCATTTGGCCCAGGAGCTAACCCTATGCATGGTCGTGATGAAAAAGGTGCCGTAGCATCGCTAACTTCAGTATCTAAACTGCCTTTTGCTTATGCAAAAGACGGTATCTCTTACACTTTCTCTATTGTACCAAACGCATTAGGTAAAGATGAAGAGACGCAAAAGCAGAATCTAGCAGCGCTGATGGACGGCTATTTCCACCACGAAGCACACGGAAATCATGAAACGATCGAAGGTGGCCAGCACTTAAACGTTAATGTGTTAAATCGAGATATGTTACTTGATGCGGTCGAACATCCTGAGAAGTACCCTCAATTAACAATTCGAGTTTCTGGTTATGCAGTTCGTTTCAATTCATTGACTCGAGAGCAACAGCAAGATGTAATCAGCCGAACATTTACTGATAAATTGTAATTACTCACTATTAATTATACCTATAAGTAATATATAAAAATCAGTTGGTTAGTTAATTTAAATTCGTACTAATAGTAATAAGAAACTGTTGGTACGAATTTTTTTCATTATAAAATTTTGAAATTTCCCTTTACTTCACAGATTTTTATTTATATTTTAGCTCTGTTGTTTCGTTTTTATTTGGAAGTCGTTAGTCATGATGTCAGCAAAGTTTGCACATTTTACCGCCAAGGTACCGACTAGCCATCGAGGTTCGATGGTGACGACTACGTTACAGATGTTGACTCGAACAACACGAATTATTACCGCTATTATTCTAGTGATTATTCGCTAGGCTGGCGGTGACACACTTCCGTCAGCCGAGCTGACGGGAGATTGCATCTCATTATTTGCCTTTCTTTCTCAGCTCCTGCCGGAACAAATACTTAAGCAATCCCAATACGTATAACACTCTACTTAAAAGTGTTGGTAATGCGATAAAAAACAGCAGGAAGTACACAGTGAAAACACAAGACTTACTCGCCATTGGCTTAATGACCTTTGCCCTCTTTCTAGGGGCTGGTAACTTAATTTTCCCGCCATCACTCGGATTGGATGCAGGTACCTCTCTTTTCACCGCAATGAGTGCATTTTTGGTCACTGCGGTTGGTCTTCCTGCTTTTACTATTATTGTTCTAGGTCGAATTAGTTGTACTCAATATTTGACAAATGCATTACCAAAATGGCTCGCAACCACTTTCTGGGTTCTTCTGTTCACGGCGATAGGCCCTGCATTTGGTATGCCACGAGCAGTAACCGTTGCTTATGAAATGGGAATCAAACCATTTATGACTCAGGATCATCTAATGGTTTTCTCTATCATTTTCTCTGCCTTAACTCTCCTACTCGCATTTAAGCCAGGTAAGCTTGTTGACTACATTGGTAAATTTATGACTCCAGCACTGATCCTAATGCTGCTTGCACTTGGTTTATCTGCATTTATTTCACCACTTGGCGTTCCTGGTCACCCTGTAGGTGATTATCAACATAAGGCTGTTACTAGTGGTTTAATCCAAGGTTATATGACAATGGATGCGATTGCTGCTGTAGGTTTTGGTTGGGTTATTATCCAAGCCATTCGAGCAAAAGGAATCACAGAGCCAAAAATGATCTCTAGTGTGACGTTTAAAGTAGCGTTGATCTATGCAGTTCTAATGGGCGGTTGCTATATTGCAATGGGTTATGTAGGTGCAACAGCCTCAGCTATCGCCGAACATGGCGTGAATGGTAGTGTTATTTTAACTCGCTATGTTGCGGGAGAGTTTGGCCCTTATGGTCAATACTTACTGGCCGCTATCATCATCATGGCTTGTTTAACAACAACTGTTGGCCTAACTAATGCGTGCGCTGAATACTACAAAGAAACTTTTAATGCCTCTTTCGGCTTAACTGCAACCTGTGTTGTTGTTCTAACCGGAATTATTGCTAACTTTGGCCTAGAACAAATTCTAAAAGTCAGTCTGCCAGCTATTTTAGTACTTTGCCCGGTCGCTATTGCCCTTGTTCTCGCATCATTTACTGCATCTACCGTCAGTGTGTCGGCTTATACTCATACTGCAATGTTATTTACTGCAGCAGTATTTGGCAGCGTCGATGCTATCAGTATTTTGGGTAAAATGCCTAAAGAACTTAATGATCTATTCCAACATGCTTTGCCGCTATATAACGCACACGCAAGTTGGTTATTACCGTGCCTAGTTATTTTGGTTTTAACATCAGCTTTAGGGACTTCAAAGTTAGGTGGTGAACGCATTGGTCGTATTGATTATCGCCTTAAAACACAAGCCTCTAACTCACTAAACTAAATAAAAACAGATCACAAAACACAACATCGAATTAAGCACACCATGGTATTTATTCCTATAGTTTAAGGAAAAATAACATGGTGTACTTTTTTATGTCTGTATTTCAACGTGTTGCTAAGGCTTTCGAACCTTTTATGCTGGTGATGGGTATCGTGGGACCGCTTGCAACCCTGCCTCAACTTTATAAGCTGTTCTTTTCTCATAGTGAACACGCTGTTGGTTTATCGCTTATTACTTGGGTACTCTATGCCCTACTGGCACTACTTTGGGCTATCTATGGATTTGTCCATAAGAACCCACCTATCTGGGTCGGTAACAGCTTAGGTTTTCTGATGGATGCTGCTATGGTGTTTGGGATCTTTATTCATACTGGTGGTACATTCTAAGAGCAATAAAAAACCGCAGCTTAACGATAAGCTGCGGCCTGTTTTATCTAAATGATTTAATACTAACTAACAGTAGTCATTAATAGTACTGGAACATCTTCTGAACATCTTTGTAGTCTTTGGTTTGAGTCAAAGACAACATTAGCAGAATACGAGCTTTCTGCGGGTTCAATGTACCTGATGCAACAAAGCCATATTTTGCATCATCAATTTCAGCATCTAATGTCGTTGAGCCTGTTGGAGTACGAGAACTACGTACGACCATGATGCCATCTTTGCTGGCTTTCTCTAGCTGATCAAATACTGTGTGATAAAGGTTACCATTACCTACACCCGCACTCACAATACCATCAAATTTCGCGTCAATAAGCGCTTTAACTGGTAGGTCAGAAGCATTAGCATAGTTGTACACAATGCCAACTTTTGGTAGCGAAGTCAGTTTTGAAACATCAAAAACAGTTTCTGTTGTATGTTTGCGCTCAGGGCTACGCTGATATTTTGCATCGCTGTTGTGAACATAGCCCAAAGGACCAAAGTTTGGTGACTGGAAAGTATTTACAGAAGTGGTATTTGTTTTTGTTACATCGCGTGCATCAAAAATAGTGTCATTCATTGTCACTAATACACCACGACCTTTTGAATCTTCATCCGTAGCCGCAACCACAGCATTGTAAAGGTTAACGGGACCATCAGCACTCATTGCAGTTGATGGACGCATCGCACCAACCAACACAACAGGTTTTTTACTCTTTACTGTTAAATCAAGAAAATAGGCTGTTTCTTCCATGGTATCCGTACCATGAGTGATCACAATGCCATCAACATCATCTTGAGCTAATAATTCATTTACACGTTTAGCTAATTTAAGCCAAACTTCATCGTTCATGTCTTGTGAACCGATACTGACTACTTGTTCGCCTGAAATATCGGCAATTTTTGTCATATCAGGAACAGCAGCAATAAGCGCATCAACACCAACTTTACCCGCAGTATAATTAGATTTAGTCGCAGATTGACCAGCGCCTGCAATTGTACCGCCAGTGGCTAGAATTTTAATATTTGGCAGATCGGTTGCAGCAAAAGAGAAAGAACTGAAACACAGGCCAGCAGCCAGCATACCTAGGCGAATAGGATTTTTTTTCATTGGGAATCACCAGTAATGTGAATGAAATATGAAAATATGTTTTGGGAATCGAATAAATCCTAAAACGATAGGCTGGATATTTTTGAGGTCAAGGTCACTAATTTATAAATAAAAAATGTGATCTATCAAACAGTAAGTGAGATCTAGAGCGAGCAATTAACGGTGTTCACATATTAATTTAGCAAAATAAACTTTGTGATAATTGTATTAACATTTTTTCAAATTCTATTCATCTAAATTTTTTATGCATTGTGGTTATATTCAATAAATTGCTCTAATTGGGTCTATTTCAAAATATCGACATTTGGCAGAACTGTTCGCTGTTGGCTCAATATATTGGCGTAATGATTCTATTGAATCGACTTCCCAAATACAGCGACAATGCCCACTAATAGGATCAAGCATTTGAGCATGTAATTGAATCCCAGAAGGTAAGTCGCAAGACAAGTTATCCGCATAGCTTTCAAGTGAGGTGTGCTCTGCCATTTGTAGCTCTGTTGCAATAAACATAACGATCTCCTTCAACGTCATTGGTTAAGTATATACCCAGTTTTTAAAGTTGTTTTAACAAGCCAAAAACCATAATTAAAAGCGTATTTTCATCATGTTTATTTATACAGTGTTCAATCACTGTGTAGTGTTTATACAGTAATGAAAGCTATGTGTAAAAATCCAGCGAGAGATTGGCTGAATCAATGATTTATAAGGGATTTGATCACAAATTAATGTATCCTATTGCAACATATTCTAATTCCTATATTTGTTGCTTAAAAAAGTAGCAAATAGAGCACGGCTCATATATCTAGATTTAATCATTATGCTTTATAACGAAAAACAACCAATGCGATACCCTAAAGGGATGTTTGCAATGTGGACGGTATACAGTTTTACTGGCGCCTCTATTCTTGCCTCAATCGTATTCTCACTATTACTTTTCTTATCCATCGATAATGACCCATTAATGAAGGTTCTATTTGGTGGACTGGCTGTTATCTTCGAACTAGGAAAATTTTTCGCTTGGTATGAAGTTGGCGAACGTCGTGCTCGTAAAAATTATGGTGGTGCACTGTCGGCCCTATTGTTTTATGCCGTCTTAGCCGCAATTTCTATTGGTGGTTCCATTGGCGGTATTAACAGTGCAACTAACCAAGCACAAAGTCATGTCAATGTACAAAAAAGCAAAATCAATGCATATAACATGCAGATTGCTGCAATTGAAAAGCAAATTGAACTTAATAACCAAGCGGCTGAAAAATACATTCAAATGGAACGTATTGCCTCTGGTGTAAGTCGAATCCAACGTGCTAACGAAAAATTACGAGAAGATCAGCAAAAGCTTGCAATAGAGCGAGACAGCCTGCCTGTTGTAAGTCAGGGTTCGGTACTTGGTCTAATTGACAGCTTAGCAAACTCTTTAAATATATCACCGCAGAAAGCTCAGCTTGGTTTAGTCGTCTTTTTATCCGTATTATTAGACTTCTTCGCGGCATTTTTTGTTGGTTTAATTGGTGAGGAAAATCGCTTCCGTCAACAATATCGTCAACTTAACGCCCTTTCTCTTGCTGGTATTAACGGCCAAGTAAAAGAGATCAAGCTACTTGAGCATTTCAACCCATCAGAAGTTGGTACCTCTGAGATATCAGATGAAGAAATTGAAGTGACAATCGTTCCTGAGCCTGAACCCGAAGAGCCTAAAACGCCTTATGAACAGACAATTGATGCGTTAAGTACAAATAAAGTTAATTGTACTAAGCGAGCTGTTAGTAACTTCTTAAAACTGCCAACAGATGAAGTGGACGCTATTTTCAAACAATTACTTGAAGAAGGCATTGTGACGAAAAAGCCCAACAACCACTACCAATGGATTGGGGTTAAAGACGCCGCGTAATCCAATTATACCGCGAATGATATATAAAGCCTGAACATCTGTTTCAGGCTTTTTATTTGATAAAATCATCTCTAAAAAACAGCCTTCATCACAGTTTTACATTCCCTTACATAAACCCTAAATAAATTGCGGAAATTAAGTGTCTAACTCATTACAATGCCGCCACTTATTTGATTGTTTCTGTTATCCAATGACTCTTATATCTTTTTTTAAACGCCATGGCCTAGTTCGCGCATCTCAAATGTTAGCGGCAGGTGTTGTGGCGACATTAACCGGCTGTGCTCAAACACTACCTCAAAATGATAAAGCGACCAGTTACTCATACGTAGATAATCATGATACTGCGTTATATCAGTATGCAAAGCCTTACACTCAAGCTCATCCTGGTAAAACTGGTTTTTATCCGTTAGCCGATGGCCGTAGTGCGTTTCTAGCTCGCCTTGCGACTATTGAAGGTGCTCAAAAAAGTTTAGATGTTCAGTACTACATCTATCGTGATGATGAAACCAGTAAATTAATGACATGGTATTTGCATCAAGCGGCAGAACGCGGTGTACGTGTTCGTCTTCTGCTTGATGATATGCAGTCTCGTGATGATGATGCTCTTGCAAGTCTTTCAGCACATCCAAACGTTGAAGTTCGCCTATTCAATCCATTTGCAAATCGCAGTATTAAACAAGTTGGTTTCTTACATGATTTTGGTCGTCTTAACCGTCGTATGCACAATAAAGCCATTATTGCTGATGGTACATTTGCAATTACGGGAGGACGTAACATTGGTGATGAATACTTCTCTGCAAATAACAGTGTAGAGTTTGGTGACTTTGATCTGTTACTTGTTGGTAAAGTAGTACCAGAAGTTGCTAAACAATTTGATACCTATTGGAATAGTACGCCAGCCATTCCAATTGAAAGTTTAGTGGATGATATTCATCTACCAACCCAAGATCAGATAAACCAATGGCGTACAGCTCAGATGAAATATCTCCAAGAGTCTGAGTATGCTCAATCACTAAAATCGCATCCAATGGTACAAAAACTAATGGCAAATAGCTTACCATTCTATTGGGCCGATGCGACCTTAAACTACGATTCGCCGTATAAAGTATTGGATAAAACCAATGACTTATTAATGCACGACCTTGCTTTGGCTATCAAAGAAGCAAAAACAGACTTTGTTCTTGTTTCACCTTATTTTGTGCCAACCAAACAAGGTGCAGAACTTCTTGCTAATAGTGCAAAGAAAGGCCTTAACGTCACTGTTGTTACAAACTCGTTAGCATCTAATGATGTCTTTGCTGTACATGGCTGGTACGCCAAATATCGTGACATTATGCTAAAAGGTGGGGTAAAACTTTACGAAACTAAGGTTGATCCAAAACATAAAGCGAAACGTTCACTAGTCGGCAGTTCTCGCACTAGTTTGCACGCTAAATCATTTGTTATCGATAACCGTAAAGTGTTTGTTGGATCATTTAATTTTGACCCTCGTTCAGCGTACCTAAATACAGAAATGGGTATTTTTGTTGATTCCCCTGAATTTGCTGAAGTCGTCAATAAAGATTTAAACAAGTTACTGACTAAAACAGCATATCGCCTTACTTTAGATGATGATGATGATGGTGATATTGTTTGGCATGATGATGAAACAGGAGAAACTTTCACGTCAGAGCCAGATAGCAGTGTATGGTTAAAAATGGGGGCATGGTTTGCAGGTGCCCTACCAATTGAAAGCCAACTCTAATCAATCATTGTTGATGTAAGAAAACAAAAAGCGGAGCCGTTATAAGCTCCGCTTTTTATTTGAACATAAGCTCTCTTATAATAAACGAGCAATCTCTGCCTCTATCGATTCAGGTGTCTTTGTCGGAGCAAATCGCTTGATCGGCTTTCCATCTCGATTTATTAAGAACTTTGTAAAATTCCACTTTATATTACGACCAAAGGTTCCTGGCAGTTGAGATATTAAATAGTTAAATAGTGGGTGAGCTTGTGCGCCTTTCACATCAATTTTATGAAAAACAGGAAAAGTGACACCGTAATTCTTCTGACAAAAGGCACCAATAGCTATGGCATCTCCCGGCTCTTGTCCGCCAAATTGATTACAAGGAAAAGCCAAGATGGTTAAACCTTGCTGATGATATTTATCATATAACGCTTGGAGTCCTTGATATTGGTGGGTAAATCCGCATTCACTTGCTGTATTTACAATGAGTAAAACATCCCCTGCATATTGAGACAACTCAACTTGCTCACCTGATAATAAAGGGGCCGAAAAATCATATATTGTTGTCATCTGATATCCTTATGTTTGTACAAGATCTACCGACTGCTACCATCTTCACCTTACTTTAGTATACTGTTCAGTAATTATATTAGCTGGTTTATTTACCATGACTTTAGAGCAACACTTTCTCGCCATATACCAAGATAATTGGTCTTTTTCAGCAAAAGAACAAGAATTTATTCAAAGTTTTATCGAAAATCAGCAATTACGCTTTCAAGATATATGTCAGAAAAAAGATAAAGATAGCTTTCAGTTATTACTGGGATTAATGACCCATCTTTGGCAACAAGAACAAGATAACTTGGAACACCATAGAGATGCTCACAACGCTATGGATGAAATGTTAACACATACAATAGGGAAGTTACATAAGCAGAAGTTTACCAATCAAGATAGGCTCCATTTTGAGCTACTTAGCCAGCTGTATCTGGCCGTTCAAGGCGCAACGGGGATTGATATCAGCTATGCAAATGAACAAGCTGAAATCGCAGCAGAGACACTCAATTCTGAGCATCTACATCAGAGCCGAAGTTCATTACTAAAACATTATTATATTGGCCGAGAATACTATCAGAGCCAAAAACCGTCTTGGTGGCGATGCTTACTTAAGCGTTTAACTCATTAATATATTTAATTAAGTATGAGGGAGGGAGTAATGACCCCTCTAATCCCCCTTTTAGGTAAAAATTAGAGAGGTCATAACTTAATAATTAAAATCGTTGAAATCGGCCTTTTACCATCATTGCGCCAACTAAGGACATGACTAAACCTGTTAATAAGACAATAAAATTCTTATGACGAGCTGCGGCTAAACTCTGCTCCATACTCTTGCTAATTAATTGACTATCACTAAATTGTACAAAGTGAGACATATCTGCAAACACCTGCTCTTGCCCCACCATGCCACTTAAAGAAATACAGCCCCAAATTAATGAAAGCATCCCAATTGCAATAGAAGCAAAGCCCCAACTTTTTTTCACATCCATTTAAAACAGCCTACAGCTAAAGAGTACAATACGTGCTTAATATAACGCTTTTTTCTCATTTGAAAATAAGCGATATTCTAAAAACGTTGACCTATTTCACTTAATTAACATATGAATCATATAAAACACCGAACAATTCCTCAAAAATCAATATTGCTTATTTCTTAGCCAAAAGAATAGTCCTGCAATTATCATGATAAAAGCGGAGGTAAACAATAGACTCAGTGATAAATGATTAACATATGCGGTAATATTTAATCCTAAACCTAACATTAAATAATAAAATAAACCAAATATTGCTCCTGCACTGCCAATGCTGGTTTTGTAGTTATTTAGCGCAACACTTAATATGTTCGGTATTGCCAAGCCAAAACTGCAAACTATCACTAAAACCGCAGCAAGTAACCACAAAGAGTTGCTTAGCTGATAAGCGCAAAGGCCACCAAAAAAACTTATAACGCCGGCAATCGCTATGACAAAATAAGAGGTGTAGCCCATTGATAACAGACGGCGATTCAGTATACCGCCACCGAAGGTTCCAAGAGCTAACACAATTCCAGAGTAACCAAATTGCTGTGATGAATAGCCTAAACTCTCAAAGAAAAAAGCGCCTTGCTGATAATAAACAAAAATAAGTAAATTAAACCCTGCTACCAAGCATGCGCTTAGCCAGATTTTAGTATCCATTACCATTTTCTTAGCAACAGAAAAAAAAGAGTCGGTTACATTTAATTCATTTTGAGTTTCATTAAGTCTTGAATAACAAATTATAAATATGAACAAAGCTAATACAGCAAGCATAATAAATACGATGCGATAGCCACCTAATATATTTAATCCTGTGCCAGCTAATAAACCAATTATAGGGCTGATTGAGATGGCTAATCCCATAATATTGAAAGTCTGAGCGAGATCTTTACCACTATAGCCATCCCGCAGGATAGTTTGTGATATAACAGACCCAACAGCTAGCCCAAAGGCACTCATCGCTCGTGCCGCAAGTAAAATAGAAAAACTGTTTGTCAGTGCAGCAACAATACATGCCAAGGCATAACACAGTAAACCTAAAAGCATACTGCTCCTTCTCCCGAGAATATCGGCCATGCGTCCCCAAAATACCACTCCAACAGCAAAGGCAATAAAATAAATCGACAATGTTTGCCCTGCATCCACCACGCTTACATAAAACGCTTGCGAAATACTCGGTAATATTGGGCTGTATATGGTCTCTGCTATCTGAGGTAACATCATTAAGCAGACCAATAACCAAATCGGGGGTAATTTCTTCATCCTAACCTCTCGTCGCAACACCGATTGTTCAACTTAGACGGCTAGTATATAAAGCGCTATAATGTTCATATAACGACATTAAGACTAAAAACATCAAAAAGAAGACAAATGGCGCTGATTGATCATCAAACCACATTCGATTTGAACTTAATTGATAATCAAATCGTTGGTATTGCTGCACAAGTAGGAAGACACGATTCAGGATTGCATAAACACAACAAAGACCAATTGTTATATGCTCCTTTTGGTTGCATGAATATCACCTTAGACAGCCAGAAATTGCTCTTACCCCCAACAAGGGCTGCGTGGATTCCTGCTAATACGATTCACTGTGCAAAAATGACGAATGTTGTTGAGTATCGTTCAATTTATTTTGATACAGCACTCACTCAGGATTTAAAACTGTCCTTAAAAACGGTTGAAGTAAACCCACTGCTTCAGGCCCTGATTGAACGAATGGCATTTTGGTCATGGGAGAAGCCTTTTGTTGAGATGACCAATACTTATAGATTGTTTTTGGATGAATTGGTCGAAGCAAAAGAGCAAACTTTAGCGCTTCCACTCCCTCAAGATCGTCGATTACAACTCTGGCTCGAAAAACTTAATCAACACGATCAACCTATTGATAACCTTGCTCAATTGAGCTTAAAAATAGGTGCCAGTAGCAAAACAATCTCTCGGATATTCAGCAATGAAACAGGAATGAGTTTTCAGGAATGGCGGCAACAATGGCGTTTAATTCAAGCTATAGAAAAGCTAACCGCAGGATATCAGGTGAATGATGTGGCCTATCAACTTGGCTTTTCTAGTGATAGTGCCTTTATTGCCTTTTTTAAACAGCAAACAGGCACTACGCCGTTAAAATACTTAAGTTAAAACCATAGTTGAGGCTTGATTTGAAAAATAAGATCAATAACGGGAATGGCTTCGTTTAAAGTCTTCAATCTGCTGTTTTGCCTTTGCGTATTCCAATTGGAGATGATCAATATTGGATTGATTATCTTGAAATTGTTCAAGCTGTTGCAAAATATTTTGGCGCTTTCTCGGTGTCAACTCATCATAAATCAGCTTGTTTTTAAGACGTTTAATCTCACTTTGCTGATAGTTATTATCAAATTCAGCTTGATCTAACTGATCCTTTATCTCACTAGCTTGTTGACGTAGTTGGTTCAGTTTTCGGCCTTGTTGGTAACCTTTTAAGAATTGATTCTCTAAATTCTTTGGGCAGATCCCACGATAGTTATATCCATTACTTGCCACATAATAACCATTAGATTCAGTACAAAATGCCACAACGCCTTGTTCATAGCCGGATTTATATTGATTAAAGTTCACAGCAACATTGTATTCAGCACAAGCAGAACTACGATTAGATAGACTGTTTGCCATATCACTGCCATTCATACCATCGGTATAACCTAAACTATACCAATTAGCAGTACGACACTCATTTTCATTCATCGCAGAACATCCTGATAAAATAATCACAGTGGAAAGCGAAAACATCAATAACTTAGCGCGTAAAAACACATTTAATACTCATGAAACATAAATTCTTTGAGCATTATCCATATATCACCAATCAACCTCAAGATAACTGGCCCACTACCAATATTTCAAACTATCCATATTTATATACCCAAGTGACTTCAAGATGCAGGATTCAGAGCGTTGTCACTGATTAAAAAGCACATAGAGCAGACAAAGATAGCGACTCAAAAGGTAGCGTAAGATTTTTCTTAGCCATAAAAAGAAGGGATAAAATAAAGAATGGAAGAAGATCAAAAAAGGCGCAATATATTATACGCGCCTTATCTATCGAATCGTTTTAATAATCAAAAAATGCCGAACTGTCCTTAGCTTAGCGTTGATTAATATTCATCGTAGTCAAAATTACTGAACTCTGGACCGTCATAACGCTGACGAGTAACCCGACGCTTCTTCTTGCGTGATGCATTACCAAAATCTTGGAAATCATCATCATAATCCGTTTTGAACTTAGACTTACTGCCCTTAGAAAATTTTTGGTCTAACTTAGCCATTTTTGTATCCTGAAATAGATCCAGAGAAAGTAATTAGATAGAAAACCGCATTGGCATAGTGATTTTCTAATA
Source organism: Photobacterium damselae (assembly GCF_003026815.1). Lineage (GTDB taxonomy): Bacteria > Pseudomonadota > Gammaproteobacteria > Enterobacterales > Vibrionaceae > Photobacterium > Photobacterium damselae. Next base: position 174,822 of record NZ_PYOG01000003.1, read on the forward strand.
TCAATAATAGACTAAGGTTAATGACAGTCTGATGAAAAGTCCTAGTATTCAACCAGATTAATAGTCTTAACCCGTCTTGGGCTAAGACTAATTCAGTTTCTGACTGACTGTACAACAAGATTTTTTTATGATGTTAAACAGTTATTCTGATGTACTGATTTCGATCACAGAATTAAACGGAACCTCAACAATAGCATCGATAAGTTCACGTTTTTCATTATCGTCACACCAAACTAAATACAAACTTTGCTCCATAACTGGGGCATCTTCGACCAAAAATAATTGTTGATTAGCCACAGCATCGGCAACGATAAGAGAAGGTAAATACCCTACACCACCAGAGCCAATCAGGTAATCTAGCGCCATTTTACTTGAGTGAGTATGAAGCACTGGTGTTCTTTGCAATTCAGCAATACGACTGTGTTCAACTGAAAAACGTGTACCCCAATCTAGATATACTAACGGCAATTGACGAACTTGTTCTAATTCACAGTTTTCGCAACTTGAAACCAATTGCAATTGGTAGTCGCGCACTTTTGCAACCTTTAATTGTTCAATTTTAGGTGGCTCACTGGTTAAAAACACATCAATATTTCGATTAAACAGCTTTTTCGCCATCCCCTCACGAGCAACTGACTCCAACCGTAAAGCTAAACCAGGTACAGCACCGTATACGCGATTAATCCAATCTGAAATGCCATCAAATTCCCACAATAACGGCGATGCACCTATTGCGATTTGGCTATTTAAATTTTCAGATAGCGCAACATCTTGCTTGGCTCGTCCCCATGTTTGCAAAATCGCCTCAGCATAGGGACGTAATCGTTCTCCTGCCGCAGTTAAATGAACATTACCACGTTGGCGAGAGAATAATGGGTTACCCAACTGTGACTCTAACTGACGGATACGAAAGCTTACTGCCGACTGAGTCAGATACAAATTATCCGCCGCACGCCCAAAATGACGCGTTTTTGTGACTTCTAAGAAAGTTTTAAGTAATTCTGTATCCACAAAGCGATTCTCAAGGTATATAAAGACAATTGATATATTAAGCGTTTTGCCTAACTTTCTGTTAAGTGATAGTACATCCTAATTGCATCGACTTTAATAAGAATTTTATATCAAAACAACAAAAATAATTTGATTTACATAGTTTCCACTCTGGATAAATATCAGCGCAAATTACATCAAGGACTTTATGAATGAGAAGTGAAGGTAAATTTTACGACGATAAAAATTTCCCACGCGGCTTTAATCGATCTGGCGTATTTACAATTAGTGAAGCCACTGTACTGGAAAATTATGGTCGCACTATGAGGGGATTGTTCGAGGGGACACTCTTGCCTGTCGATGAGTCGGAGCTTCAATTTGTTGCCGAAGTAAAAGGTCAACAAGAAGCTATCTCTGATTTTGGTAAATGTTGGCTTAAATACCTAAATCAGACTAACCATAAAGTTCGCAGCTACACCCTTTGCGTATCACAACGCTCTAAAGGGTCGTACGGCGAAGATGACGATGACGGAAGCGATGTTGATAACGATATCGACTACTAATCGCTAAAGGGACTCAGTCCTGTCATCACAAATGAATTAAACGATAAGCCATCCACCTCTGTGCGATGGCTTGTTTCTTATTATGCGCCCGACTTTTGGGCCGATATTTTGGTATTGCTATGAAAATTTGTTTTGTTATGTATCCGTGGGACCAAGTTGAACCAGAAACTGATTCAACACTTCGTCTGATTCACGAAGCAGCAAGTCGCGGTCATACGGTTGCAATTACAACACCTAATAATTTAACAATGCGCGACAGTATGGCGATTGCATTCTGTCATGTGTTGAAAAAAGGTGATGTATCTAACAACATTCCAAGTTTTTACCGTAAAGCGGAATTTAACCAAGCTCAGCTACCTCTAGCAGGTTTTGATACTATTTTCATGCGAGCTAACCCACCGCTAGACACAATGGCGCTTAACTTCTTGGATTCAGTTCGTGACGATACTTTCATCATGAACGATATTGATGGTCTACGTGTAGCAAACAACAAGCTATATACAGCATCACTACCCGATCCAAACAATGAATTTATTCCAGTCACTCACGTATCAAAAAATCGTGATTACTTAGAGCGTGTATTGGATGAATCACCAAATGATCGCATGATCCTAAAACCTCTAAACGGTTACGGCGGCAAGGGCGTGATCTTGGTAGAGAAAAGTGCAAAATCAAGTGTGAAGTCTCTACTGGATTTCTACATTGGTGATAATAAAAACTACGTTATTCTTCAAGATTACATTGAAGGTGCCGAGCAAGGCGATGTGCGTATCATGATGCTAAATGGTGAGCCTATTGGTGCTATGCGTCGTGTTCCAGCTCAAGGCGACGTTCGTTCGAATATCCATGCAGGCGGCCGCGAAGTAAAACATACGCTAACTAAACAAGAAATTCGTCTATGTAAGCATATCGGTCCAAAACTGGTTCGTGACGGTCTGTACTTTGTTGGTCTTGATGTGATCAACGGTAAATTGGTTGAAGTTAACGTACTAAGCCCTGGTGGTATCACACGTATCAACCGTCTAAACCGCGCTCGTCTACAAGCTGATGTTTTAGACTTTGTTGAAAGTGTTGTTCGTGCAAAAGAAGTAAGTATCGCGCGTAAGACTGCATTCCGTAAGGTAATTGAAGATGCTTCAACTTTCTGAGTCTCAAGTGCTGGAGAAGATCCAGCACCTTGTTCCTTTTGAAGCTCAACTTGATGACGGTAGTTTAACTATTCGTATCAGTGAGTATCAGCCTTATATTGCAACGGCGATTCACCACGGTCATAACCTACGTGAAGAGCTACTTGCAAAATGTGCGCTATCAGAAGAAGAACGTTATTTTGAAGAAGATCCGTTTACTGGGGACTTTATTACTTCCCTACCGATCATTCTTCAAGGCGAAGATTCGCGTTACGAGTATGACTTAAACCGTGCTCCAGATAACTGTATCTATGAAGATGCTTGGGGCAAAGAGGTTTGGACTGAAAGCTTAACTGAGCAAGAACGCCAAACAACTCTTGAAAAACACGCTCGTTACTACCGTATTCTTAAATGCTTAATTGAAACGTTAGAGAATAAGTTTGGCTTATGTTTGTTATATGATATTCACTCATATAACTACCAACGTATTGAGCGAGAAGTACCGACCTTCAATTTAGGTACTGAACAAGTTAATTGTCGTCGCTGGCGCAAAGAATTAGATGTACTGCTTGAGCACTTAAATGCAATCGAGCTACCTAATATTGACGTAGTCGCGAATGAAAACGACGTGTTTAAAGGAATGGGCTACCAAGCAACCTTTGTTAAAGAGAACTTTAGCAATACGTTGATCATGCCTCTTGAAGTGAAAAAAGTGTTCATGAATGAGCAAGCAGGTGATGCTTACCCACTTGTGATCGATAAACTGAAAGAGTCGATGAAAACAGCCATTACTGAGCACGCTGCATTTACGATTAATAAGCGAACTAAGGCAAAAGGATTAACCAGTAGCGATCTACTTGCTTCTAGTCTATCCAAAGAAGCCATTAAGCTAGATCGCCAGCTGTATAAAATTGCTCGTGGGTTAAATACATTAAGTTATATCAACCCAACAAACTTAAAGCAGGAAAAACGTCGCTTTCTAAGTAAACCTCACACTTATGTGCCTCAGTTTACTTATCGTCAGCTAGACCTGGATCCTTATAAGTTTCGTGAGCAACTATACCGTTTGCCTGTAGAAGATATCCGTGATGCAGACGTACAAAAAATGTACCGTCGTGTTATTGATCAGCTAGCAGTACGTATCGACCTTTTGTGCACTATCGGTACTGATGAGTTTCTGTACAACTCGCTTCGTTACTATGGTCAGCCAGATGAGCGAGATATTGCTAACGCTAAGTTTATTCTTCACGCTTGCGAATATGCAAAACAAGAAGAAGCAACGATTAATGCCGCAGGTGCGATACAAGCATTTAAAGAAGCTGCCGCAGATTATGGTCTACCTTGTAAGATCGTGATGTCTAAGCAGCTGATTGCTCGTGCGTTAGTAAGTGGTAAAACAGTTAAGGTCAATCCTAACAGTACATTTAGCAAACCAGACCTTGAAGCTCTGATTCACCATGAGTTAGGAGTTCACTTGGTGACATCGGTTAATGCTGAACGTCAACCATTGCGCGTACTGCAATTAGGTTTGCCAGGTAACACGCACACACAAGAAGGCTTAGCAATCTTATGTGAGCATCTATCAGGCAATTTCCCATTACATCGTTTGAAAACACTAGCACTGCGAGTGGTAGCGGTTGACATGATGGTAAATGGCGAGAGCTTTAACGATACCTTTAATACGCTAAAACACGATTATGATGTCAGTGATGATGAGGCCTTTACGGTAACAGCTCGTGCCTATCGTGGCGGTGGTTTTACTAAAGACTATTTATATCTTCGTGGTTTGAAAGACGCAATTAAAGCGTATCAAGAAGAAGATTTAACATCATTGTTTATTGGTAAAACTGGGTTTGAATTTAAACCTGTGCTTGATGAATTAATTGAGCGTGGAATTTTAAAACAACCTGAGTTTTTGCCTAAAGCATTATCAATGAATGCAGAGCTTGATCCTGTTATGGAGTTTATGCTCAGCTCTATTCGATAAAAACTCTTACAAAAGCGACTTTCGAGTCGCTTTTTGTTTGCCTGCCCTTTCGTTATACTAAGCAACTCACTTATGTTTGATTCTCAACTTATTGAGAATGAAACTTATCACCATGGACACGGTCTCAATAGACTCATCTATTATTTTTCACTAAACGGTTCTTTATGCAACGACCTTCAAATAAACACAATTCCGCCTACTTCATGTTATGCATGGTGGTATTTGTCGTTGCATTCTGTTTCAGTCAACAAGCTGGCTGGCGTTTATCTTGCTCTAACCCCACATCACAGAAAACAACCGAGCAACAAATCCAAACTAACGAGCAATCCTCACCGCCCATTACTGAGAAAAAATGCAGCTTAAGTGATCATCTTCTGCAATTATCTCAACATATGTTAGAAGGATTACTCTTTGTTATCAGTTTCATCTTGATCTTACAAATCATGGTGTTAGCTTGGTACTACTCGGTTCCAATTTTAACCGAGCCAATACCCCAAACTCGACGGCTTCATTTAACCTTGTGTGTATTTAGAGAATAAATAACACCGATAACAAACAACAAATCGTTATTTATTTTTTGGAGATTTAAATTGAAAACATTACGCTTTACTAAGCCCTATTTTGGTTTAGTGATTATGACTATTTGGGCACTAATGATGTCCTTATCAGTACACGCAAGTACACTCACGACAGGATGGGTTCATAATCCTCAACACCCTCCAGTTGCCGTTCGTTTAATGCTAACTGGTGAAAAAAATGAAGCAAATAAAACCGTAGAAGGCTTACTCGAAGTTAAGTTAGATAAAGATTGGAAAACCTATTGGCGTTCTCCTGGCGAAGGGGGTACCGCGCCATCTATCAATTGGGAGTTATCAAGTAACCTCAATAGTGTGGATTGGCATTGGCCCTTACCTAAACGTTATGAATTCTTAGGTGTGGAAACATTAGGCTACAAACACGATGTCATTTTCCCAATGACATTCCACCTAGATGACATGAATAAGCCTGTATTTCTCTCTGGCAAGCTGACTATGTCATCATGTACTAGCATCTGTGTTCTTACTGATTACGAGTTATCACTTGATTTTAATCCAGAGAAACTTGTCCCATCTGTCGATGCTATGGTGCTATACAATAAAGGTAACAGCCTAGTTCCTAAACCATCTACCGCAGTAGAACTCACACAAGTATCTTATGATGAAGCCAAAAAGATCGTATCTATTGTTGCGACCAATAAAGCAGGATGGACGAATCCCGATGTTTTTGTTGATGGGCAATCTAAACCCGTAAAACAAACATCCTTTTTAACACCAAAGATTGATGTTTCTGGTGAACAGCTTATCGCCCAAGTTCCTGTAAGCAGCTGGTTTGGTACACCAAAATTAGTTGGTGAGCCACTATCGGTCACTATCACAGATAAAGATATCGCTGTTGAATTAAGTAAAACTGCCGACAACAAACCTGTTATTGCTTTACAAAACGATAGCTTACTTAAAGTTATCGGCTTGGCACTGCTTGGCGGACTCATTTTAAACATCATGCCGTGTGTATTACCTGTATTAGGAATGAAGCTCAGCAGTGTCATTTCAGCTAAAGGGCTTGAACGTCGCCAAATACGAGCTCAGTTTATCGCTTCGGCTCTTGGTATTTTAGTTTCATTTTGGTTATTGGCAGGCTTTTTGGCTCTGCTTAAAGTATCAGGGCAAGCCCTTGGGTGGGGTGTTCAATTCCAAAGCCCATGGTTTATTGGTGCTATGATGATCATCACCGGACTATTTGCAGCCAATATGTTGGGCCTATTTGAGATTCGCCTCTCAAGCAATACCAATACCTGGTTAGCAACTCGTGGTGGTAACTCCTATGGTGGTCATTTTGTTCAAGGTATGTTTGCTACCTTGTTGGCGACGCCATGTAGTGCGCCATTTCTTGGTACTGCAGTAGCTTTTGCATTAGGAGCTAACTACCTTAACTTATTTGCTATTTTTACAGCACTTGCAGTTGGTATGGCTGCGCCTTGGTTACTCATCGCCTTATTCCCTCAGCTGGCTAATGCACTACCAAAACCCGGAATGTGGATGAACACAGTTAAAACGATTTTTGGCCTAATGATGCTTGTTACCTCTCTTTGGTTACTGAGCTTAATGGCTAACTTCTTTAGCTTAAAAATCGTTATCGTAATTGGTGTTATTGCTCTTGCCCTACTGCTATCACAACTGTGGCGTATTAAAGGTAAAAGAGCCACTCTGCTTACGGTCGGCTTCTTAATCATTGTAACGGCGATAGGTTTGATTATTGGCAGTTTAACCGCAGACAAATGGGCCAAACCGCTACCACAAGATCATCACTGGACACCTCTAAATGTTGAGCAAATCAAACAAGATGTGGCACAAGGCAAAACGGTTTTTGTTGATGTGACAGCTGATTGGTGTATTACCTGTAAAGCCAATAAGGTTGGCGTGATCTTACAAGAGCCTGTCTATTCAGCACTTGACCAAGAAAATATTGTGTTAATGCGAGGTGATTGGACAAAACCATCCGATTACGTCACTAATTTCTTACAGTCTCATGGCCGTTTTGGCGTACCATTTAATATTGTTTATGGTCCTGCAGCACCGAACGGTATTGAATTACCTGTGATCTTAACATCTGAACAAGTATTAGATGCATTAAAACAAGCTTCATCTAAGGAGTAACTTTTGCCCAAACCGTCAACAAACAAGAATCGTTTGTGGCACTGGGGTAAAGAACTGATATTGATGATTGTCTTACTGACGATCATCAGTATTGGCTTAGATCTTTGGCGATCACAACAAATACCAAAGGGCCAAGAGCCTATACTCAATGTAATAGACATCAATGGTGAGCAAATTAATTTAGCCAAGTTAAGTGCAGATAAGCCTATTATTGTTTATTTTTGGGCAACTTGGTGTTCTGCTTGCAAAATAACGTCACCCAGTGTGAATTGGCTAGCTCAAGACTATCCAACGATATCTATTGCCATTCGCTCAAAAGATAATGAAATACTCAAAGCATACATGAAATATCATGATTATGACTTTAAAGTTATCAATGACTTAAACGGTTCGATATCAAAGCAATGGGGAATCAGTGCGACACCAACTATTATGGTGGTTAAGCAAGGTAAGATAGTCTCAATAACGACTGGTGTTACCTCCCCGGTAGGGATTTGGCTTCGTTATCATCTTGCTTAGAAGAGTTCTTAGCTTATAAACAACAAAGCCGCTAGATAGAATCTCTACTAGCGGCTTTTTTTATGCTTTGAAGTATACCCAAGTGACTTCAAGATACGAGGTTACTTGGGTATATATATTATTTAGGCATACGGCGAATTTGCCAAAATGTTCTGCGCCAATACGGATTATCTAAACTAGAGATAATAACGCCTTTAGAACGTGACGCATGTAAAAACTCAGAATTACCTAAATAAATACCAACATGTCGAGAGTTTCTTCCTGTTCGGAAAAAGACCAAGTCTCCTTCTCTAGCATTGGCTCTCGATATTTTCTTACCTTTTTTAACCTGTTCTGCTGTTGTTCTTGGTAACGCCAAATCGTAAACATTTGAGTATCCAACTTGAACAAAAGCAGAGCAATCAATACCCCGTCGAGTAGTACCACCATAGCGATAAGGCGTACCTTTCCAACTACGATATACACTACTAAAGCCACCCGATGCTTGAGGCTTGGTTTTATTTCCTTGATTTAAACTAGCAATCAAATTACCAATTTGATCAGGTTGATTTTCTGTATAATTTGCAGAAGCTTGTTTATTCGACTCTGATTGAACGCCTTCGGTTGAAGAACATCCTGTTACTAACGACACTAACAAGCCCACAAAAAGAAATGTTTTATTCCTATTAGTCTTAATCACAACTAACCCTGTTTTTTCTTTTTCATTCTTTGTGACAACGTATTATGGACTAATGATAGCAAGAAATCTTGGTGACGCTCCGCAAAATAGCGAGATTTTAACAAAAACCATAAAGAGCTTAATAAAGAACACCATTCAAAATAGAAATTAAAAAAAAGGCTTGTTGATACAAGCCCAAAGATCCACACAACAAAATTTAATTCACATTAAATCCACATAAAAATAACATCTAGAGCACAATTACACATGACCCAATTAATGTCACTTTAGAATAAATTTATTTAGAGTCACTTCTCACTCAAATAACTGCTTTTAACAACAAAGGTCGAACTTGACCCAAAATCTCAACAATATAGATTCACATCACTAACCTTTGTGATCAATTAAATATTATTTTTTAATCGGTTATGTTAATAATAAATATATGGATATTGTTCATAAAAGGAGTTTATGTGCTTGGTTTTATCCGTCTTGTGATTGTCACAATCTATATAATCGTCATGGCTATCGTCGGCTTTATCTATTGCCTTATTAATCACCCTCGAGATCCAAAGCATGTCTATACTTTTTGTCGCTGGTTTAACCAAATACAAAAGATTATTGGGGTAGAAGTGGAACAAAGGGGGCTTGATAACGTACAAAATATAACAAATGCTGTTTATATTTCGAATCACCAAAGTGTGTATGACTTTGTCACCTCTCCTGGAATGCTTCGCCCAAGAACAGTCTCCATTGGCAAAAAAAGCTTATTATGGATTCCCTTTTTTGGCCAACTGTACTGGATAACGGGTAATATTCTGATCGATCGTGAAAATAAAACCAAAGCACGTAATACGATAAAACAAGTTGTTGAAGCAATTCACCAGCGAAATCTTTCGGTTTGGGTCTACCCAGAAGGGACTCGTAGTAAAGGACGGGGATTATTACCATTTAAGTCTGGAGCATTTAGGATGGCGATGGAAGCCAATGTTCCGATTATTCCTATGTGTGTCAGTACAACCCACAATCAATTTGATCTCAATAGAAAAGATAATGGTCGTGTGATTTCTGAAATGATGGAACCGATTGATATGACTCTATACCAAACGATGTCAGCGCGAGAGTTAGCCGACTATTGTCATGGATTAATGGAGCAAAAAATCGCACAGTTAGATGATGAGTTGAAACAAGAAACCATAGCAAGAGAAAGCGTTAACTCTTTAAATTGATTCTTAATATAAAAAAATCCAGAGCCCCACAGGCTCTGGATTCAAATCAATATCTAAAATAATAAATTATAGGTAAAGCTTAGCAACATCAGCAGGCTCGGCTTCAACGCCTTCTAGCTGAGCATTCCAGTTTAGACCAACAAGAACACCATCTTCTGCTAGTGTAATCATCCAGTCTTCAAGGAAGATATCTAGTGGTAATTCACTTGGGAAAAACTCTGCCCACTCATCAGAACACTGTGCTTTAGCATCCGCTTCGTTTGACCAGAAAGGCATCACTTCTGAATCTTCAAACTCAGAAGATTCAACAGATAGCCACTCACCTTCTTCATTGCGCAAAGTCCATACTAGACGCGTTTCTTGTGACTCAGTAACAAATAGCTCTTTGTTTGCTTGGATATCTGATGTTAATTTAGACATGGTTTTAAACCTTTAGTAATCACATTCGTGCTTGTCGAATATTCTACCAGACAAACCCAATAATCCCCAATATTCTTCACCCTTACTTTTTCAAATAGCAGAGCCAGAACATTCTATTTAGATCGGTATATTGAAGCTATTCGGGTATGAAAAATCGAATCTCTAGCAAATATTTCTCTTATTGATAGATAACAACAAATACACTTGGGGAAGTAATTAATTAAGGGTAGAATACGCACTTCATCAACACTGGTTTTCCCAAAGCCAATACTTTCTGTTCTGTTTTAGGTATCCAAATGCAGTCAAGTCGAGCTGGTAATGCGCTTGCGGCTTTTTCATTTATTTTATGGGGGATTCTTCCTCTGTATTATCAATACTTGCCACAAGCTGATATCAATGAGCTTCTTGCACTAAGAATTATCTTCTCTGTGCCATTTATGCTTATTGCCATGTTACTACTAGGTAAAAAACTTCCTAGTTTATCTGAGCTATTGGCAGATAAAAAATCACTCATAATGTGTTGTATTGCAGGCATAGTGATGTGTGTTTCATGGTACGCTTTTACTTGGGCGATGACCCATGGACAAGTTTTAGCTGCCAGCTTGGGTTATTTTATCAACCCACTATTTGCTATCTCTCTTGGCGTGATTTTTTTAAAAGAAAAGTTGAGCCCAGCACAATTAGCCGCAGTAGTATTGGCAGCCGCCGGGATCAGTTTTCAAGTCTGGTCATACGGTACTTTACCTTGGCTGGCACTTGTCATGGGTTCTTTCTTTGCTATCTATGGCTTAACAAAGAAATACATTAAATACGATGCCCTCACATCGGTGACATTAGAAGCTGTTGTTCTTACTCCATTTGCAGTTATCTACATGATTTATGACTATATGAGTGGCAGCAGCGTAGCGTTAACCTCGGGAATGTCTACATTCTGGCTTTATGTGGGTTCTGCGCCTGTTACGCTTGCCCCATTAATCTTTTTTGCATTAGCGATCAATCGAACCAGTTTAACTATGGTTGGATTAATGCAATATATTGAGCCAACGTTACAACTTTTACTTGCAGTATTCTTATTTGGTGAAATTTTTGATCACACCAAAGCGGTCAGTTTTGGCTTTATTTGGCTTGGATTAATTTTGTGTGGTGTTGAAGCAATGGCTCGATACTACAAAAAGAAAAAACGTCCACCAATGCAAATGTTGTAAACTCTCTCGATAGCGTTTAACTGGATAAAATGTATGTCTGAGCTTCAAAAAATCCAACAACAATTGCGTGACTTTGCTAACGAACGTAACTGGGAACAATTTCATTCGCCGAAAAACCTAGTGATGGCTCTAAGCGGTGAGGTTGGTGAGTTAACGGAAATTTACCAATGGCTCACAGCTGAGCAAAGTGAAAACTTATCAGCAGATAAAAAGCAACATGCCAGCGAAGAGATGGCGGATATCATGCTCTATTTGATTCGTCTTGCCGACAGAAGTGGAATCGATCTTATTGCTGCTTGCCAAGCTAAACTAGAAAAAAACGCACAAAAATATCCGAGTGATAAATGTTATGGTTCAGCTAAAAAGTATAATGAACTATAACAATAGAAATAAAAAAATAGAGCCTTTAATTGGCTCTATTTTTTTATCATTTATGGCCTACGCCGCGATTTTCCTTTGGTAAAAAGGCTATCTTGCCAAATCCTAACTTACGGAAATGGCTATCACGAAAATCACGAACTGCTTTCGCACTTGAGGAAACCATCTCAACTTGCAGCTCCATCTTAAGGTAACTGGTTAAATCGATACCTTCTGCTGCTGCAACTGCCTCGTGAATATTGCGGAACTGATCGTAAGTAAATGAGATCTGCTTTTCTTCATTCTTATATGTATAAACAACCGTACGAGCCATAAAGCCTCCGCTAAAATTAAAGGAGGCGAATCTACCCTATTACTAAAGAAAAATAAAGTCACAAACCACTTTTAAGCTTCGATTAACTTCTGCGCGACAATCTCTTCAAGGGGCATTGGCTTGTAATAGTAAAAACCCTGAACATAGCGAACACCCAATAAAGAGATAAAGTGAAGCTCATCGTCAGTCTCAACCCCTTCTACAATAATTTTTGCATTCGCAACTTTACCCAGCTGCACAACAACACTAAAAAGCTCTTGTCCTTTTATAGAGTTAAGATTTAACACTAATGATCGATCAATTTTAATTTTGTTAAATTCAAAACGAGATAAATACGCTAACGATGAATAGCCAGTACCAAAATCATCAAGGGCAACAGATACGCCAAGTAATTGTAATTCTTTAATAATCTCCGATGTTTTATTTTCATCTTGAACTAATAGTTCTTCAGTGATTTCGACCTCTAGTTGATGGAAATCTAGCGAACTTTTATTAACAATTTTCGCAAAATTAAAGACAAAATCTTTGGTTAATACGGTTGTTGGCGATACATTAATCGACAGCTTAAAATCTGGATTTTTCTCAGCAAGTGGCGTCATCATCTGAACCGAACGCTCAATAACCCAAAAATCAAGTTCAGGCATTAAACCAAGCTGAGTAAATGACGACAAAAATGTAGGTGGTCGAATATTGCCATCACTGTCGCGATATCTAAGCAGCGTTTCCATAGCTACTACTTTTTTACTGTGTATATCCACTTGTGGTTGAAAATACAAAATAAACTCTCCTTCTTGCTGAAGCTTCTCAACTTCGCGTTGTGCTTGAAGGTTTTTATGTAGTGATGGAATAAAACTGGTTAACTTACTTTTTGCCTCTATTTCATCAGACGTAAAGAATCGATTATTAAAAATAGAGGTGACATCAACACCTAAACTGCGTTTATCCATAAACTTAAAAAATGGATAATATAAACCAATTCCAATAATAATAATGATGAGCTGTAACAAAGCACCAGATATTGCCCCTGTGCCAAGATAACCACTCACTAAAGGCGGCATAATCCAACTCTGTACGGTGCTTAATGGTGGAACCAACCCTATTGCAATCGCCCCATAAGCCACCACAAAACTAACCATTGGTACCAATAAAAATGGAATGATCATAATCGGATTAAAGATCACGGGAATACCAAAAAGTATCGGTTCATTAATGTTAAATAAGCTGAGAATAAGCACTGTTTTGGCTAGCGTTCGGTAATTACGGCTACGAGCAAATAACAAAATACAAAGAACTAGGCTCAATGTATTACCACTACCACCAATACCAGTAAAAAAATCATAGAAGTTAGTACTAACTATGTTCAGATCGACACCAAAATTCTGCCAGTCAGCAATATTTGCAGTTGTTAAACTGTACAGCTCAGTTTTATACATATGCAGAACATTATGACCATTAATACCAAACGACCAGAACACCCCACGTAAAAACTCGTACAGTAATCCGTCAGTAAATGATAAAGGATTTAGCTCTGGCAATATTGAAAAATGAAAATCTATACTTTCAATGAGACAATGAATACCAGTACTCACACCAACCATAACAATAATGGATACTGCGCAAATAGAGATAATATGACCAGAGTTATCAATCGCACTGGTAAAAGGATCTACTCTAAAAATAGGTAAATTTTGCGCTTTAAATATCAAATGACAACTTAAGTAGGCCGACAATAAAGCTAAAGCAAAACTATTGGGTAGCGGCACAGCAACCGAAATAAGGTTCCATTGCTGGGATACTAAGAAAAACACCACGAGTGAAGTGGCAATCGCAACGGACTTTGGAATTCGTTTGATTGATGCTAGATATGACGACAAATAGATATTAATCAAAATAGGGAACATTTGTGCAATCATTTGGCCAACATAGCCAGTGGTTATTGAAAGTGTGTCCCATCCCATTTTTTGCGAGAAAATTGCAGTCAAATCACAGAATGTTGAGATCAAAGAGATCGGCAACGCCATCAAAAACACATTCGATACTGCAACAAGATACTTATTTGATGATAGATTAGACAGTAATTGAGAAAGTGTCATAATCGCATTGCCTTAACGCCCATTAGCTAAATAAACCTCTATAAAACCCTAACTATACAAAATTTTTTATCGTTTTTTCACAAATAAACTTAATGGTTATGACAAATGGATTTCATAACAAATGAATGATATCGGTTGCACTTAAATTGATGCTAAACCGATTAAAACGCATACCTTTATTTCTGTACCAATTTATTTGTTATTTTCACGACCCATATCAGATTATTCACCCATTTTGAGTTGTTGTTGCCTATTTTTTTCAACATCACAACGTGAACTCAGACTCAGTATCTACACTTATTTCTCTTTTATCTCACACAAATTATCGCTATTAAGCGCAAAAAATTCCTGTAGTAAATTAGCTTACAAATTCAATCTTAAATTTAAGACATTCAATAGGTTAGTAATCATTAAACTTAAATCATTCATATAAACTTAGCGTTTAGATCGTCTCAAGGTGTTGTTATGTCTTACCGTTCACTACCTTATATTCTGTATACGGGACTTGTTTTTCTTCCTCTTAGCGTCCCCTTCCCTTCCCATTCTGCCGAAGGCGTTGGATTGGTATTTCAAAGCACGCTGTTAGATATTGGGGGAAATGGTGGTGGCGAGTTTGGTGAACGCTTGTGTCCATCAGGGTTATTAATGACCGGATTTGATTTTTATAATTCAAACACAGGAGGTAACTTAGATGGTAGAGCATTACGCGGGCAATGTTCTCAAGCAACGGTATCTGGAGGCACTGCAACATTAACAAGAGCCGGTGAAACACCATGGGGAGGTCCAGTCTCTGGTACACTTTATTCAGGCTCCTGCCCTGCAAATCAGGCGGTGGTTGGCGTAGATGCACAAACGACAACTTGGCCGGTCATGGGATGGTTCCGACTCTATTGTGCTCCTGTGGCGTTTAATACAACGACTAATAAATTAGAAATAGGAGCCGCTCCAGGAGGACCATCAACAGGAAGAATTGGCCCTAACTTTGGTTATGGTGGAACCTATTATAATCGAGTTGTCGCTCCAGCAGGCCAAGCGTTAGGAGGTTTTAATGGTCGCTCAGGAGCCGCTCTTGATAAAGTTCGCTTTAGAGCTTACTCATTTGTACAAGCCAGCATTACGCTAAACGCCAGTGTTATTTCAGGTTCAGCTCTTCCTACCGATTTTACGCTCATTGCAACCGATTCAAACTCGATCCCCGCGGTATTTAGCCATGGTGATACTAAGGCGATGACCCCCAGTAATTATACTTTTACTTGGACCGGGCCTGCCGACTATGAATTGGTGTCTTTCTCTTGCGCAGATCCACTTAGCGTTACAAATGGCAACAGCTACAACTGCACTTATACTTTTCGCTCAACCAAAGTAGATTATGGCGATGCTCCTATCAGTTATGGCGGTTTAACAACAGCAAGTCATGGCTTTGGGAATAGTGCTATTTATCTTGGTAGCGTTGAGCCCGATTTTGAAGACGATCGGTTTACCAACGGTATCGACAACTCTCTTAATGCCACCGATGATGATAGCGAAGGAACGACGCCTAACGATGAAGAAGCATTAGTCCCTGGTTTTATTGTATTAAACAGCAGTGCTAATGCTACGTTATACAGCTTAGCCATTCCTTGTAATGATTTCGATGGTTCTGATTTAGGCGCAACCGTATATGGCTGGATTGATACAGATAGAAATAACAGCTTTGACAATGATGAATTTGCTTCTGCCAGCTGTAATGATACATCAGCCACATTAAACGGTAATGCCATTCTCAGTTGGAGTAACTTAGATATTTCGACGGTATCTGGTATGAGCTATATTCGCTTAAGAATTACTACATCGAGCTTATCTGCCAGCGATCAACTGACAAACGCAGCCGATGGTGAAATTGAAGACCATCAATTTGAATTAATTAATCAAATAACCTTACGAGGAACCGTTTTTGAAGATAACAGCGGTAACGGTTCAGGTATTGCGCACAACGGCATTATTGATGGTAACGAACAAGGTATTGGTAATGCAACGGTGGAAGTTGTACTAAATGATACAGGTGTTACTGGATACAACCTAGGAGATGTCATTACCAGCAGAAAAACATCGGGCAATGGTCGCTATACCTTTATTTTACCCGTTGAATTTTCAGGGAAAAATTTAATCATCAGAGTACGCCCTGTTGCAACGTTAATTGATATTAGTGAGAGTGACTTATCAGCAATTCCCCAAGCATCGAGTACCAGTGTCACCGATTCTGAAATCAATATAAATGCACAAGCGGGCGATGATATCGATGGGTTAAACTTTGGCAAAGTCCGAGAGCCCATTATGGAACCTAACCATTATGTTGAGATTATCCCCAACCAAACCATCACCTTAAACCACCAATTTAGATCGTACACCGATGGTAACGTAACATTCAGTTTAGTGGATACCGAAACAATCCCAGCGCAACCTCAGTGGAGTGCAATTTTATATCAAGATCTCAATTGTGATCAGCTTATTAACAGTAATGAAGTGAGAATTACAGCCCCACTCACGGTGACTGAGTCTTCACAAATCTGCTTAATCAGTAAAATATTCTCTCCTGCTAACATTTTCAATCAAAGCAAATTTAGCTATAAAATTCAAGCAGATGTAAACTTTGATGATCCAGCCACTACCAACCATAATATTTCGCGTCGCCTTTATAATACAGACACAATCAAAGCCATATATGGTGGTTCAGGACAATTAGAACTTAATAAAACAGTGCAAAATTTAACGCAAAATGGGACGATTGCAACAGCCAATACAGCAAAACCTGGTGATATTTTGGAATATCGTATTATCTTTACCAATGTGGGTAATGCCGATATCAGCGATCCACAAATATTTGACTCGATACCCAAACATACAAGAGCTCAAACTGCCATTAGTTGTGGTGGAAATGTGCCAACAAGTCTGTCGTGTAATGTTTCAACTCCAGATGGAACAAATAATACGGGCTACCTAGGAAGTATTTATTGGAGCTTTACTGGAGCACTAGCATCGGGTGCCAGTGGAACGGTGAGTTATAGAGTGGTTATTGACTAAACTGGTTGAAATAAAAACAAGAAAACAAAGTTATCCACTGTTTCTGTGTATAACTTTGTTGAAATAGCAGGTACAAAATATTCAATAGCGATCTAGTCTTCGATCTCTTTAAAATAATGAATCACTTGATTTTCACTGCCTTTCCATACGAGAGAAGGGTCATGCTTATCTTGTTCAAATTTACCATCGACTAATACATCGATCAGCGCCACAACTTCTTGTTGGGCTTGAGTCAGATTCGCTAACGTATAACCTGTCCACATCCAAATGTCTTTACCAACACATTCAGCCCGTACCCGTTTCACCAATTGTAATACGGACTCTACGTTCGCTGGATGTAATGGGTCGCCTCCAGAAAGTGACAAACCTCGACGTTTAATACGCGTGTCATTAAGATCAGCAATCACACGATCTTCCATCGCTTGATCGAATGGATGACCAGAATCTAATCGCCATGTACTCTGGTTATAACACCCTCGACACTGATGCTCACAGCCCGACACAAACAAAGTTGCGCGTGTACCTGGGCCGTTAACAACATCAACTGGATAGTAATTATGGTAGTTCATGACGGTTCTTCTTTGGTTTATAAACTGTTTTTAAAAACAATAGAAGCGCCCGAGAGCGCTTCTTATTTTAAGATCAAGGCTTAAAATCTTGAATTACATGTGCTTAACGCGACGCTTAACTTCTTCTTGCTTACCGAAGTTAAACGGACGTGCATCAGGGCTACCCAAGTAACCACATACACGACGAGTTACAGATACTTTTGATGGCTCATGGTTACCACATTTAGGACAAGTAAAGCCTTTACTGGTACACGAGAACTCACCTGTAAAGCCACACTCATAACACTCATCAATTGGTGTATTCGTTCCGTAATATGGAACGCGAGAATAGCTGTAATCCCACACATTCTCTAATGCTTCAATATTGTGTTGAATGTTTGGATATTCACCGTAACAAATAAAACCACCGTTCGCGATTTCTGGATAAGGCATCTCAAAATCAATCTTATCGTATGGGTTTACTTGCTTTTCAACATCTAAGTGGAAGCTGTTTGTGTAGTAACCTTTATCTGTTACACCATCAACCACACCAAACTCTTTCGTATCTAACGCACAGAAACGACTACATAAGTTTTCACTTGGTGTGCTATACAGACTAAAGCCGTAACCCGTTTCCTCTTTCCACGCATCAGTAGCATCACGTAAGCGCTGAACAATAGCTACTGCTTTTTGGCGTAGTTCTTCATTATCGTATACGTGAGTTTCATTACCATATAAAGCGTTAACTGTCTCATGAATACCGATGTAGCCAAGAGAGATAGATGCACGACCATTTTTGAAGATTTCAGAAACATTATCATCTTCATTCAGACGTACACCACATGCACCTTCCATATATAGAATAGGAGCAACACGAGCTTTAACACCCTCTAAACGTTCAATACGAGTATCTAGAGCGCGACGAGCCAACTGTAGACGCTCATCCAATAAAGTAAAGAAGCGAGCTTCATCGCCTTTAGCTTCAAGCGCAATACGAGGAAGGTTCAAACTAACAACACCCAGGTTATTACGACCTTCGTGTTCTAGCTCGCCTTGTTCATTTTCATAAGGACCAAGGAAACTACGACAACCCATAGGAGTTTTAAATGACCCTGTCACTTCAACTAATTTGTCATAGTTAAGAATATCTGGGTACATACGTTTAGATGCACACTCTAATGCCAGCTTCTTAATATCGTAATTAGGATCGCCTTGCTTATGGTTTAGGCCATCTTTGATAGCAAAAACAAGTTTAGGGAATACCGCTGTTTTGTGATTTTTACCCAGACCAGCAATACGATTACGTAAAATAGACTGCTGGATCAGACGAGAAGCCCAAGTTGTACCAAGACCAAAGCCAAAGGTTACAAATGGCGTTTGACCATTGGCTGTATGTAGTGTGTTTACTTCATACTCAAGAGATTGGAACGCATCATAACACTCTTTTTCTGTACGAGCTTTGGCAAACGCTTCAGGATCAGCGATACCCCACTCATTCGCAACAGCTAGATGCTTGTCATAACTCACTTGAACATAAGGAGCCAAAACTTCATCGATACGGTTAATCGTTGTACCACCGTAAATATGACTTGCGACTTGAGCGATAATTTGAGCCGTTACTGCTGTTGCCGTAGAAATTGATTTAGGAGTATCAATCTCTGCGTTACCCATTTTAAAACCGTGAGTTAGCATGCCATTTAGGTCAATTAGCATACAGTTAAACATTGGGAAAAACGGCGAGTAATCGAGGTCATGGTAGTGAATTTCGCCTAACTCATGAGATTTAACGATATCGCGCGGCAATAAATGTTGTGTCGCATAGTGTTTAGCAACGATACCTGCAAGTAAATCACGCTGAGTAGGGATTACTTTGCTGTCTTTGTTTGCGTTTTCATTCAGCAAAGATGCGTTGCTTTGCTCAATCAAACCGCGAATTTCATTATTTAGACGGCTTTTTTTCTCACGCGAGATATCACGATCATGACGATATTCAATATAAGCGCGAGCAACTGCTTTATGTGGACCTGTCATTAATTGAGTCTCAACTGCATTTTGAATTGCATGAATCTCAACTTCTTCAGCGTTAACAAATTGTGCTAAAACAGCCTCTGCTACTGTTGTTGCGTAAGCCTCATCCATACTGATGTTTTCTGAATCGCTGATTGAACGCGAGGCACCTAATACAGCCTCTTTTATGCGTAAAACATCAAAAGATACACGGCAACCATCACGCTTTATTACTACAGGTTTCACACAAGGCTCCTACTCATCCACAAAAAAAACGTAGCCCCCATAAAACACAAAATATAGTTCTATATATATGGGTGACTACAATATGTAGGGTATTAGGCGACATTTCGCAGAAAGAAACATTGATCAAGATCAATTTTAATTATTGGCAGTTTGTCTTGTGAGCGATGATTTTGAAGCACTGCAGATTTTTAAATGTAAGAATATTTTGCATTCCAGATGTCAATGGAATTATTTGAGTTTCTCCCCAAAAAAGTAAAAAAATTTGCTTGATTTTTAAGAGATCATGTAGGATTTAAATGATAATAAAAAGATAGAAGATTGTTAATATGACAACATTGCCACTACGCAATAGTTTAGAACGCGCTGTTTATAAAAATCTCCAACAGGGAATACGCTGGTGCTCGGCCATTTCTCTCATAGTTATGGCAATGATGCTGTTTACACTAAAAACCATGTCTATTGATAAAGAGCTATTTGATTGGGAGCCCTCTAGTTACCAATATAGCTTTCAGCTAGTCATTTATGTGGCAGGACTCTTTAGTTTTTCTACAACACCTCATCGATACTGGCGTTATGAGTGTGATACATACGCAATCTTGTTTGGTCTTAGCTGGTCTATTGCCATTTATCATATTGCAATCATTTATCAGTCTTTCTTAAGTGCAAGTATCTTTGCCAATCTACTCATGATGGCAGCACTATTAGCCTTATATTCCCGTACTCAAACACTCTATCTTGCCGTTACACCGATCTTTCTTATCAGTAGTTGGAGCTATTTTGTTCGTGATGACTACGCTATCCTAATCGCACTACAAGAAACCACAGCGACTATATTAATTATCGAAACCGGTCGTAGAATTCTTTCTCGATGGTTTACAAGAAGTGTAGAACGCGATGTTGAGAATAAACGCCTACTTAGTGAACTCACTCAGCTCGCTTCCAGAGATCAGCTGACCAATTTATATAATCGTCGTTTCTTTGAATATGAACTTGATAAGCAAACTGTACAAGCAAAGCGTTACAACATTCCTTTCTCCGTTATTTTAATCGATATTGATTATTTCAAACGCTATAACGACGCTCTGGGTCATTTACAAGGTGACGAGTGTTTAAAAATCGTAGCAAAAGTGCTCAATGCAAGCTTGCTCCGTGGGGCTGATTCTGTTTCTCGCTATGGTGGTGAAGAATTTGTCGTGATCTTGCCCAATACTGATATTGATGGTGCCATACTGGTTGCGGAGCGGATACAGTCCAATATGGCTAAAATGGTCATCCCTCACCCTGACTCAGAGATTAGTAATGTCGTTACTTTAAGCCAAGGTATTGCGGCATGGAAGAATCACAGAGGTCCAACTCAGCTAATAAAAGAAGCGGATAATCACTTATATCAAGCAAAAGAACTTGGTCGTGCGCAATATAAAGCCGCTTAAGCTAATACTCGCTTATATAGCGTTAAGTCCTAATGTTACTACAGCTGAAGAATTGCGTATTATGTCTTGGAATATGCAATGGTTAAATCATCATGCTTCTTCGCCCGTTTTGCGAGATACCGATGATTTTTCGCAGATAAGAAGCATAATCGAACAGGTCGATCCTGATATTTTGGCTTTCCAAGAGGTAGGAAGCTTAAAAGCCATGACTATGGTTTTACCACTTAAACAATACGATATTTTACTTTCATCCCGTGCTGATCATCCAAGATATACATTCCCTAACACCAATCAATTTACAGGCTTTGCCATTAGAAAAAATATTCGGTATCGAGAACTCCCTGACTTTACTAAGATCAATCTGAATAAAAAAGGCTTACGATATGGCAAGAATCTCAAGATCTGGTGGCAAGATCAGCAAATACATTTACTCAATATTCATTTAAAAGCAGGATGTAAACAGAGCAAGAGATCAAAAGCATGTCGCCAACTCAAAAAACAGCTAAAGCTTCTATCATTGTGGTTAAAAACTCGGATTGAAAATAATCACTCTTATATTCTTCTCGGTGATTTTAATTATCCTCTATATACCAGTTTAAACAATAAGAAAGAAAAACAACATAACCACTGGTTTTTCAAACAATTAGGAATACCGACCACAGCCTTAAAACAACATAAAACCTCTTTTTCCTGTCAAATTAAAATCCACCATAAAAAGAGTCGGCTTATCACTTATACCCAACCAATCGACCACGTTATCTCAGATAAGATCAATATTTCAAAACTAGAAACTTATCAATACACAAACAAAGAAATGAGCAGCAACCAGTTATCTGATCACTGCCCCCTTTATTTTTCAATACCGTAATCATTAAGCTCTGATTCTATCTCCATCTGGAAGAATTTGGTGTTTGCTTAATAAGCGATACATAGTTGCTCGGGAGATGCCTAAATCTTTTGCAGCAGACATCACTTGACCATGATGCAAATGCAAAGCGGAAAGTAAGATGTCTTTTTCAGCCTCATCTTTGATGCTTTTTAAGCTTCTTTTTGCGCATTTTGTAGATGGTAAC
Organism: Photobacterium damselae; assembly: GCF_003026815.1. GTDB lineage: Bacteria > Pseudomonadota > Gammaproteobacteria > Enterobacterales > Vibrionaceae > Photobacterium > Photobacterium damselae. The sequence goes on from NZ_PYOG01000003.1 coordinate 197,361, forward strand.
AAAAACGCATCAGATGTAATCACAGGGCCTTCAGAAGAAATAACGGCTTGTTTGACCTGGTTTTCCAATTCAATTAAATTATTTGGCCACGGATAACTAAGCAATAATTTATCAATATCTTCTGAAAATTTAACTGCCATCGTATTAATTTTATTAAGATGAATATCAAGAAAATACTGAGCAAATTTACGTATATCTTCACTTCTTTCTCGTAAACTTGGAACATCCAAATGGAATATATTTAACTTATAAAACAGCTCTTTATTAAATTGATATTCATTAAGTAGTGTGTCCGGTTGTATCGAAGAAGAAGAGATAATTTTAATATCATTTTGAGTCTCTAAACGTAATCTGGATTTTAAGTCTAAATTGAAAAACTCTAATAATTTCAGTTGAAAATCTTGAGGCAATGATTGAAGATTCTTTAAATATACTGTTTCATTTTTAAAATTTTCAATATTTTTTGCCGAATTAGAAAAGTAGTGATAAAAAATGTCTCTCTGGGTCGATGACGTCAATAACAAATCACAATCAATGGTAAAAAAACGTCCGTACTTTCTACCACTGGAATGCCATAAATAACGTGCTAATGATTGTTTTTTGGTCCCATTTTCTCCAGTAATAAAAATATTCACATCCGAAGAACTTACTCTTCTTACTAAATCTTTTAGCCGCTTGACTTTTTTGCTTTCCCCTGAGAGTAATAATTTTATTAACACATCTTTTGGATTTTTATTGTTAGTAATTTTGGTCATTCCCATTTGATGTTTAATGAATGGCATGAATTGACCATCGACAATGGGAGATAGAAAATAATCTGAACAGAATTTACCGATGAAGCTACGAACGACATCTACGTCAAGTTGCTCTTTATTTAAAATTGTAACCCATCTTACATGTTGATTATTCATAGCTTTTGTCGTAATACATGCGAGACTAAAGACACAATTAGTTAGATCAGCTATACAAATGCAGTTTGTTTCGTCTTCAAGTATAGCATCTAGTTCTCTAATATCTTTACATCGAACAACATCATAATTATTCCTTTCTAGTAGCAAAACCCAAGAGTCATTACTACTGCTTAAAATAACAACTTTTTTATTCACTTTCTTAACATTAGCTTGGTGATTTACAATCATAAGGAATTTCCATAAAAAGTTTCATATTACATAATAAATATAGCGCAAATTTATGATTCATCTTATTTTGAAGACAGAAGAATAATTAATTCCTAATTTTAAGATATGAAAATTTACATCTATTTTCAAAATAAAAATAATTTACCAATTTAAGAGAAATAGAATAGAAATAAAAATAAAAAAGCCACACTAGTGTGACTTTTTTCATACAAGTCATATCTTAATTTATAAGACGACTGTCTTTCATATTTGAAACAAGAATTCCAGCTAACTCATCACTAATATTATTAATATTCGTTGGATCTACAGATTCAGATGATGTTGACCAAATAGGCTTATGTGATGCGGTATCAAACAAGGTAAACTCAATATTTACAAACTCATAAGATACTGTATAGCTATCATCATAAATGTAACTGTATGATGAACTGTAGTAATTAGTAAATGTAACTGAATTTGAGAATCCATTTCCTGGATAACGAATATTTTTATCTTCAATATTAATCAATTGTCCGACAAAAACAGTTTGAATATTATTTTTCTTAACATAATTACCAATAATCTCTTTTGACGGCAATTTATCAGGATAGACCTGAGAACTTGCTATTGCATTAACACCTTGAGCTTTTAGCTTTTGTACCATACCATCTTCGAAAATACGCCTCACTCGAAGATTATCAGACATAGCAATCACTAACATACTCTTTATTGGTGTTTTCGTGTAAGTACGATCAACCCATGCTGAGGTTAATGTACTTTGGGCACAAGCAACTAAAAACACAGCAAACAAACTTGAAATAATAATACGATACATAAGGCATACCTTTTCTCTATGTTCTAAAATTAAAAATAGTACAAGGAAGCGAGAAATCAATTATGAAAAAATTATTATTGAGTAGTTTAGTCATATTATCAGGTTGCACTTTAGATTCTAATAATGAGATGCAAAATACAACAGATAACACTATTACTAATATTCAGCAAAATATCGATAAACTCACGGAATTAGACCAGATAATTTCAACAATTGAAGATGAGAAAACTTCAGATACGGAATTAAAAAAACAGTTAGAGAAATTAGCCTATATGGCTAATGAGAATTCAGAGGCGATGCTTTATCTTGCATCTCTTTACGAAGAAGGTGATATCATTAGTAAAAATTTAGCCCTTGCAAGATCATATTACAGCAAGTCGTCTCAAAAAAATAATACACTTGCGAGATATTATTATGCTCTCATGTTAATAGATGGCAGAGGTGGAGAGACAAATCATAAAGAAGCAAAAGAGCTATTACAAACAAATATAAAAGACAATCATGAACAGTCAACATACGCTCTAGCCTATTTACACTTTATTGATAAAGACTATCAAAAGACTATTAACATTCTCAGTACAAAGAAATCAATCGATTCTCCATCATCAAAATATTTATTAGGTATCTCTTTGTTAGAGCAAAATCAAAATATTGATAAAGCTATTGAATTATTAACGCAATCATCGACAGAGAAAAATATTTATGCCAGTCATGCTCTCGGAAAAATCTACGCTCACGGCAAACACGGACAATTAAAAGATCCAAAAAAGAGTTTTTTTTATTTAAAGCAAGCCGTACAAGACAATGACCCCAATGCTTTGTATGACTTAGCGATGCTAACACTAGAAAACCCTGAATTTATTGACAATGATTATAATGCGTCGATTGAAAAGCTGATCCATGCCGATAAATATGGAAATAAGTTCGCCAGTTTTGAAATTGCAAAATTATATGACCAAGGAAATATAGTGAAACAAAACTACGAAAAAGCAATTTATTGGTATAAGAAATCTGCTGAAAAAGGAAATAATCGGGCCATGTATAATTTAGCCAGTATGTACGCTAATGGAGATGGTGTTTCTGTATCAATGAGTGATGCTGAATTTTGGTTAAAGCAATCTGCTCAATATGGTAACCAACGAGCTATTGAGTTATTAAAATAGTTACCTTGCTACAGAAAAATCATCTGCACTCAATCTTAAACTGGCTTAAATCAATACCCCAAAAATAAAAAGACTTTTCACCCTAAATTGAAAAGTCTTTTTATTTTGTCTACCACCCGAGCAAAAAAAACTTGCTTAGCATATCAACTAAGCAAGCTGTTCCCGTCAAAGATTTAACGAAACTCTAATTATCAATGCGAATACCAAATATCAAGGTCTCGGATTCACCAGGAGCTACCGTTCCTACGGTACCGATAATTGACCCTGTTGTTCCATTAATAACAGTATTAATAGTCCCCTCTGTAATACTTGGGATACCTCCTGTGACATTAAATGTTGTGTAAGCAGGAGTTGCATCTGTTAACGTCACATTATGCGCATCTTCAATCGCAATATTCTCAGTAGTCAAACGATAGATAATGCACTCTCCAGGAGCGACGGCAAAATTTGTAGTGACGAAATTACCCGTATCTGATGTACCATTACAATCTAAATCTGGTGTTTGTTCTTTTGTCACTTTCATATTGGTATTAGCAATAGTGGTAGTATCAATAATCTGTAACGTACCACAAGCAACGGTTGTTTCTACTGTTGTAATATTATCTTGACCTTGAGATGCATTGGCAGGAGCAAGTACTTTAACAAACAGAACTTTCTGAGCCCCTCCCGCTAAAGAAGCAATCGAAGTAATGGAATTATCAGCACCAGTAAGTACGTCATCGCCATTGGTATCTTCATAAATTACAGCAGAGAAATCTGAATCAGAGTTAGTTACGGTTAAAGCGATATTGGTATAAGCATCATTACTGGTGTTATTTAAGATATGTTTATAGACAATACTACCACCAGCATAGGTAACACCATTTGCGTTAGGTGGGCCAAATGCTAAACACTGAGAACTATTGTCTATTGTCACCGCGTCACGTTTAATATCAGATGCACCTGTCGTTGGTGATACAACCTTAAAGTACACATCTTGAGTTGCTGTTGTTGCATTCTCTGGTACTGTTACATCTGCATAGACGAGCATCGCATCATCAGGCCCAAGTACTGGTATATTCGTAATAACCTCTCCTGCGGCATTCTTAAATACAACACTCCAATCTGCGGGCATCGTATTTTCTGCAAAATTAGTACTACTATACTGCAGCTCATAACTGTCGGCGGCTCCCGATGTATTGGTGACATAAAGAGTAAAACGAGTTGTTGTTCCAGGAGCTGTGGTATTTGTAGTTACTGGCGTTGCTTCAGGTCCGGCACCAATACCACAGTTATCATCAGCAGCATCACAGCTATCCTCAACCGTTAAGCTGGTTTCTGCTCTAAAATTATTCGTTAAATCAACTGTGCTAGCCGTAATTGTTCCTAATCGATCAATAACCGTATTAGTTTTCGATGTATCACTTGATGACGTTGCTCGTTTGGTAATTTGATATGGTCCACCCAACGCAGAGGCTGGTAATGTAGCAACTAAAACAACTTTATAACCACATAGATTTCCATCGGTTACTAAATAAGAAGGACACGTTTCACCAGCCGCTGGGATAACCCCCGTATCAGGATTGCTATCATTATCTGTATCAATTAAAGGTGTAACTCCATCACTCTTATATAAAAAGAAACTCGTTCCACTTGGGAATGTTGATGACTCTATGGAAATATTAAAGATATCTTCATCATTACCCGTATTCCATATGTAGTTGGTAAAGCTAACTCGTGCCCCTTGTGACGCAGAAGCAATATCAACTATCTCGTGATTAGTATCATCAGAGCCATCACAATTATTGTCGGTTCCTACATCGCAACCACCATTATTGGCAATAACCGCATAATTAGAAGTAATCAAAAAAGGCACTCGGTTTGTATTCGTACTGTCTTGTTCACCGACATCCACAGTACCACTGTTGTCTTCATCAAAACCGTAAGTACCTTGGTTATATAACGTTGTTGCTGATAATCCCGAATCAATATTAACTTCAAAACTTATTGTTGCCGATTCATCTGACGCTAAACCATCCATCACAAACTGAATTTCATCATTATTTGGACATGATGCATCTGGAGCAATACAGGTTGTAAAAGCCAGATCTTGATCTCCTGATGTCTCACTCCCCCCTGTTGTTGTTCCTGAGGCCGTAATGGTCGTGCCAGATATACTCCAAGAGACTGCACCATTGAAACGCATCCCCTCAGGCAGAACATCATTTAAGATAACCCCATTCGTTTGTAACGGATCCATATCGGTCAAACCCACATTGGTGTAGGTAAAGGTTACGGTATAAGGTCCGCTTGGTGATGCTCCTTCACTTGAGCTAAGGGCTTTAGTTATCTCAACAATCGGAAGATTGGTCGCTGTTACCGTATCAGTATTGGTTTGAGCACTAACCCCACCATTGGCCACAGCAACACCATCAACAACAACAGCCTGACTGGTTGCTGTAATCGTTAAAGCATTAGATGAGTTTATTGTTGCAGCAGGATCAATATCCGCTACGATAACAAATTCAAAACTCTCACCTGGTGCAAGCGGTCCAACCACATCTCCTGAAGCAATGGGGGTTGAACCAGGGTCTGCTACCCCATCATTATTTGTATCTGGATAGATGGTCGCAGAACTAATGACAGAGGCAGGAAGAACCATATCTAGGGCAAAAGAATCGGTGCTATTACCTGTGTTGGTTAGCACGTGGTTAAATGTCACAGTTCTACCTGGTGCCCCTAATTTCGATTGATCATTGATCAACGTTAAAGCTGCAACAGGTTGAACAAGGGTTTCAACCAAATTGGATGTTGTACTACGTAAGATATTGGCACTATCTCGATAAGTAGCACCTGCTTGGTTTTTAATCACTGTACCTGATTCAGTTAAAGCCATTGCAGCAAAACTGATACTGGCAACAGCGGTTATACCCACTTTGGCGATACCCTTGAAGACATTCATATGAAGCTCCCCTTGCACTATTGCGCACTAGAATGACTAGCAGCTGGACTGTATTGCATGCTAACTGGATTATAATCAGCGCCTAACAAAATCAGCTGTGTTCTACGATTGACCCGATTTTCAGCTTCGTTGTTAGTGACGACAAAAGGTTCTCGAGATCCGGTTCCCAATGTGACAATTCGGTGAGGTAAAATGCCGTGCTGTTGTAAATAATTGGCAACAACATCTGCTCGCTCTTTGGCTAGCATATCATTATAGCTATCTTTACCCGCTGAATCGGCTGAACCAATAACTGCAACGTTTAGATTAGGATTAGCTTTCAATAATTGTGCCGCTTGTTTGATAGCATTCTGTTGTTGTAAATCTAATTGCTTTTTATCAAATCCAAAATTGACAACTGATGGCCAAAAATGTCCTTCAATCACTGTTGTGGAACCACCGCAGGCAAGCTCACCATAATCAGCATAAATTGCTTCATTTGAGACACAACCAGCTAACCCGATGCTGACTAGAAATACAGATGTAGATAGAAGTTTCATGATTATTTTCCTCACCACTATTCGCTTAACCAACCAAACAAGTCTTCATCAAGCTTAAACATAATGTCGAAGTAAAAGCCTTGTAAGTTATAACCTTGTGGGTCGAGGTCATCATCATCAAAACCAATCACGTTATAACCAATACCTGCGCGTAGATTTTCCATCACAAGATAGTTTACTCCTGCGCCAAAAGAGTAACGACGACTATCAAACCAGTCTGTTCCTAACATCCCCGCATGAAGATCTAAGTCCCAACGACGGTTGATGTAGTAGATAACACGACCATCAATAATTGTTGCTACCGAATCATAGTCTTGCTCATACTCGGTAAAATCTTCCCACTTTAGACCTACTCGACCAGAGATTGTCCATTGAGGAGATAATTGGTAATTTTGGTGGGTTGATAAAATATGAGCATTACGCGTTGCATCATTACGTTCCGTCTTCCATTCGTATGCTCCTAGCATGTGATAACGATTGGTCAATCTTGGACGATATGCAAAGCCTAAACTGAAGTGATTACTCCATGTATTTTGAGCACCATCTTTATCGATATAACGATATTCTTCACGAACTAACCCGCTCCAATCCTGACTTAGACGTGTAACCCAAGCACCTAAAATACCGTAGTAATCTTCTGAATCACCATGGCGGTACTCAATACGACCTGTTGTTTTGTAATTAGGATTTCGGATATCCGCTAAACCAAGCGATAGTGCTAACCCAGAGGTACCATCACCTTCAAGTACTTCTACATATTCAATAGATGGGTCAATACTGATTCCTGACACCATTTCAAAGCGGCCGCGATAACCATTTGCAAGTTCTAAACTACGTCCATCAGAAGCGCCACGCTGTCTAAACTCACTGAACGTACTACCACCATGTAACCAGTCAACATCAATACCAGCAGTAAACAGACTGGTTGTACCGCTACCTAAGTTAGTAATACCGCTGAGTGAATCAATGTATTCATATTGAGTGTAAATACTGGCTTGTTTGTGAACTTTTAAATCAGCTTTAATATTGAAACGACGCTTACTATCATGACCAAAGCTTTGCTCATATTCAGTATCAAAGCGACCTGGACGCCCCCATACGCTGAAGGTACGACCGACACCCACAATTGCAGTGGTGTACTCTTCTGAATCTGTTTCGGTTTCATTTTTGATGTAACGAGAACCTAAACGCGTTGTCCATTGAGAGCCAAGGATCTTCGTATCAACAGTGGCCCCAATCGATTGTTGCTTCTCGGTATGAATAAGAGATTCTGAGTGATTAGCTTCGATATTTAAATTCATCAAGCCAGTTAACTTCTGACGATGGCGTAAACGAAACTCTTGGCGAGCAGGCGTTACCCCACCAGTGGTATTGGTATACCCTTCCTCGGCATAAACATACTCTAATTCAGTTACCGCTTGTGCACTCCAATCACGCTTAATTCGGAGTTTATAAGCCATGCCATCTTTAAGTTTACTATCGGTCCCAGTTGAAGAAGTCAGATTATTAGCACTCTCACTACCTTCATGAGACATATGAGCCACGGCTGCGGTTATTTGCGTTTTACTATCAAAATCATAGTTAACCCAAACACTGCCTATGTTATAACCTTCAACATCATTATCGTTATATTCGTAGCTCGCACCAGCAAGTAAATATGGGGTGAATAAATAAGAGAGTCTTGCTCCTGCTACGGTATAAGCATCACCATCGCCTTCTACATCATAAGAAACACGAACTTTAATCGGATTTAAATCAGGATCATAGGTTGGAACTACTCGATTAAAGCGCATATCTCCTGTGAAATAATCAATGGTGTAATCAATATAACGAGTTAATGGTTGTTGTCTTAATACCAGTCCCTGATTATCTCTGTCATAGGTGACCAAATTAACCGTATCAGAATGACGGACGATACGTGTATCACCAATGCTGTAGAACATAGCGGTGCCGTTACCACTAAACTCAACCACTTTATGTAAATCTTCTGGGCGAGCACCGTATAACTGAGCCATCACTCGACCATCGTTATACATACTATTAAAGCCGTTTAAAACTTGGCTGGTGCGACCAATATCTGACTCATCAGCACCATCTGCGGTGTTATAATCACCCCACATTGCAAAGTGACGTTCTTTTTCAAGTTTTACATAAAGCTTGCTTGTACTACGAGCATCATATCCTTTGATGCTGGCATCACCTGGCATTGGGTAATAGCTATCTGGTGAGATTTCACGATAGAAGTCTTCATCTGATTTATTACTGTCATAACTTAATGTTAAATGCATACCGCCTTTTATATTACCTTTCATAAAGGCTGCAGCTCTTTCATCATGACTGTAATTTTTATCTTCATAACCGTCGGCTTGAGCTGGCGGCTCTTCTCCACTAAAGCGACCATATCGACCGGTATAATTTAAAATACCCGAAACAAATAGTGGTCTTTTAGCTGCTACTTGGTACACCTTGATACTGTCAGAAAAATCTTCAACCGAGGCTTGTACATTTATCTGCCCTGTATTTTCAGTACTACGTAGATAAACTGTTTTCTCACCATTAATTACACGAACTTGGTGACCTGTTTCATTTTCCTGAATATCTGGATCTAGCCATGAATCACCATGATCAGTATTTAACGTGACAAAGTAAGTACCACGAGCAAGGTTATTGTTTTCATCATAGAGTTTAATAATAACGGGAATGACAGAACGTCCACCGTCTGCACGCAGTACATCACCATCAGCAACGACACTGATACGTTTTGCCGATTTAGGGTGAGAGAAATTCTTACCAAGGACTAAACGCTCATTACCGAATGGATCAACTGTTTTAATTTCAACGACATTCTCGCCGTCTTCAAGAGGAACACCATACCAACCAACAATTTGCGCATTTTCACGTTTATTAATAATGCGCTCACCTAACTGATCCACACTAATCGCTTGGCCATTAACGTATAACGTTGGTTCAACATCGCCTCGAATTACAGCAATAAAGCGTCCGTCATAGCTATACTCATTTGTTGGCCAGTACCAAGTTCCTTTTTCTGCTTCAGCACGTGTGATATTTTTCGCTTCTTTTTCAGGTAAAGGAATGGCTTCTTGCAGTACATTATCGATACGGAATTTAGCTTCTTGCGGAATACTACTGTAAGCCGTTGGAACAATAGTGGTTTCAATTTTATAGTGTGATAGCGCTGTTCTAAGAGCTTTCAATTTATCTTGAGAGTCACTAAAACCAAAACGAATGGATGATTGATTCTCAGCGCCTGGATAAACATAAGCCTCATCCTGAACTTCTTTCGGATAGATAGAAATAATACTTTCTAAATCCTTCTTACTGCCTTTTCGAGATTCTAAAGCAAAGCCTTTAAAAACACTCAGAGCAGAAGATGAACTTGATGCTTTTTCTACTTTATTGGTTGATGATGTTGATGGACCACTAATTACTCCTGATTGCAACTCTTCAGACTTGAGGGCTTTAGGCTTAGCATCGTATTGAAGTCCTTTAAAGCTCTCTGCCGTTTTAAATAACCATTCACCGTTAATATTGGTATTACGCTCTAATAGTTCTTGATAAATGGCTTCTTGATTTTCTGTTGGACATGGCGCAACAAAATCAGCTCGATGCATCTCACCTCGGCGCATATCCACAAATCGGGAGTCACCTTTTCCTGCATTTCGTGTATCTATCGGTTGCAGTTCAATACCAACAGGAAGTGTCTGCTTATCGACTTTAATGACATGATTACCCGGCTTAATACCAAACATTGAGTATTGACCGTTCTCATCAGTAATAACATAGTCGCCGGTTTCTAAGTAAAGCTTCACGCCGCCAATTGGCCACATCTGGTTTTTCATAATGTCATTACACTGAGCATCAATGAATACCTTACCGAAAATGATACCTCGATCAGACATGACTCCTGTTTGAGTAACTTTCACCTGATATTTGTCAACATTTGAAGTAATTCGGGAGCCACTACTTCCACCAAATGTTGCAGCATCGGCATAAACAGAGTTAATACCATCAGAATCTACGGCACCGGCTGTCAGTTGAAGAACGTAAGTCAGCTTATAGGTACCATTTTCTGGAGGCTGAGAGCTACCATTTAATGTACCAATATCGAAACGATAAGTGTAAGTATCAATACGAATAGGATCCTGATATGGCTGGTCATTTAGACGAGTACTGCCTTCCATATACTTAAAACCATAAGGCATCGAATCGTAAACTTGTGCATTAAACAACTGACTGTCTGGTAAGTTATTTTTAATAGTAATGGTGTACTTAACAAAACTACCTATCTCTGCACTGTCTTTATCTGCATCCTTCTGTATGGTTAAACGACGGTCCAAATTCTTAGGATCTATAGGAATATCAAAGGTATTAACCCGATCCCTTACCGCAATAGGAAATAGACCTGAGTTTTCAACATCCTGATTACCAAATGGGCCATACGATGCAGGAACAACATTATGAAGATTAAAGTTATCTAGAACCGTATAAGATGAAGGCCATACATGGGTTTCAGGTGGAACGACTGAGATATAGTATTGGTTGCCATCAATAGGTGCTAATTTAGGGAAAAAGACTCGGCCTTCTGCATCAGAGGTCGCTTCTGCAACAGGAGTTAACCCATCCACATTCGGCACTCTGATTTTAGCTGCAGGGGCTACATTGTTTTCGGTTTGATAAAACTTAACAATTGCATTCTCAATACCGTTAAAGTTTGTTGCATCAAATACAACAAATTGAGGGCTAATGTAAGCTAGATCGGTCAGAATAATCTTATTACCATTCCGAGGATCAAATACCTCAATCACTAATTCATCATCTGGGTTAGACTGAATTTCACAATCAAACGCCGTTGAACCATTTAAATTGAAGCCACTAAAGTTAATAGTTTGATCAATATTTGCTAATAACTCAGGTCTGATTGCAGAACCCGTACGCCATGGTGTTACTACATCTTCTAGACAATGGTTTGTACCAGTTCGGGTATAATTATCTTTCGGCGCTACAGCATGCGCTGGAATAACACTTCGGAAAATACCTGTATTAGGGCCAGTTTCTGCAAAGACCCAGTGGAATGAATCACCATAAGTAGAGCGTAATGTTACAGGGTAATTAGAAGAAGCGGGGCCAATAATATCAATGGTTGATGCATGCTCATTACCTTGAGGCAAAATAATTTGTGCATGGATACCATCAAATTTTTCATCAAATCCTGTTGTATCGGCATGATAGTAAAAGTTAGTAGGAATAAAATGATCGTGGTTGCTATATTCAATGGTAAAGTCACTATCAGGAGTAAGAACTTGATCATCTAATAATTCAAAATCAATTAAATTAGCTTCATCTTCACCAATGAGAGTATTACAAACCTCACCACTTCTTGAGATGTTTTGATCAGTACTTGATAAATTAACTTCCGCTTCACTATAGATTTTAAATGGCTGCTGACCTCTAACATTATTTACTTGTGTATAGTACGTAAAGTGACCTGAACTGTTTGGTTTCATATAATCAGACTTAACTAGAAAACCAACTTTTTCAACATTCCCAGTTCCATCCCAAGAACTGTATACGTACCAATCTAAATCATGATCAGCTTGCTCAAATAAAAAGTTATTATTGATACCAACTAATACCACTCCACCATCAAAGTTATTTTCTGGAGAGACTAGTGTAATAGGTGAATGATCTTTAGCTGGATTTCCATTAATAATTTTATCTTGTAATAATGTAATATTCGCAGGTAAATTAACAGAGATAAGAACCCCTGTATGGCTAACTTGTACAATATCACCAGACGATTCAGATTTAACAAAAATATTATATGGTTGAGCTGAATCTTCCGGTTTTGTTAAGCCGATACTAGTATAATTTACTCTAAAATCAATCTCATTAAATGAGGTAACTGTTTGTTGGCAAACAGGAGAATTTTCAATGGTAAGATTGACAATTGGCCCATCAAATACGGTCAACCTTGTATCACTGGTTTTCACAACAGATGGCTTAGCTTGTGATGTTACTGCTGTTGTTAAATCATAAAAGTCATCATCTTTATCAGTAGTTGGTATTTCAACTTGATAGACAAGATTAATAGACTCACCAGGTTTTAGTTGAGGAATAATATAATCACCAGCATCATTCTTATTTAATTCAGGCTCACCCGGATCATGAATACCATTACCATTAGTATCAAAATATATTTTAATTTCATTTGTGTCTGGTGATGTTAAATTACCATTATCGCCGTCTTTATTGTCTACGGTAATAATATAACTATCTTTTATATTACCTGTATTTGTTACTGTATGAGGAATACTAACAATAGAACCTGGTGCAACGTTTTTCTCAGTTGCAGCACCACCAGCAGTATCCGGTGTTAATTCTACATCATAAACGTTTTCGACTTTAACATAGGAAATATTCGATAAAACACGAATAGTTTCTCCAGAGCCAGAGTCAAAATAAGTCATGATGGCCTGGTTCGATATTTTCGTTCCAGCGCTAGTTAATCCAAGTGCAGTTGAGCTCACGCTCAGTAAAATGAAAATAACTAGGTACTTCATTTTAGTTATTACATTTAAGAGGGCCATAAGCACTCTCCACAGGCTAATAATTCAAAGATATGGATGTAGGCTTATTGAACTTACTTTTACGTAAATTTAATTAATAATATGGATAAATAAGTTCAATAAGCCTCCCTACTAAGTAGGGAGGACTGAAGTTTATTATTTAGTCAACTTTCACAACAAAGTGGCCAACAGCTTTATCACCTGGAACCAACGTTCCAACAGTGAAGGTAACAGTATTACCACTTACCGCACCTGTAACATCAGCACCAGTTGTACCATCAGGTAGACATAGAGGACCTAAATCATCCGATTGTAGAGGGTAAGTCGCATCAGCTAGAGCAACAACAGTACCGGCATCCGTTGTATTACGACAACTTACTAAGCTACCACCAGCTTCAAACTGAGTGTACTCGGTTAGTTGGTCAGTAATTACGGTATTTAGTGCATCTGAAGTACCTTCGTTAACAGCAATCAGTTTCCATACAATACACTGTCCAGGCTCTACAGTGGTTGTATGCTGCTTCAAGAAAGTTTTATCAGTATCAGCTGCTCCATCACAATCAGTATCTAAATCAGCATACTTATAAAGACGAACCTGACCTTTAATCACTTCAGAATTATCTTGACCTTCCGCTGTTACTGTTGGATCAGTTGTTGATACTGCAGTAATAGTCGTGATGTTATTAGTACCAGAAGTTGCATCCGTTGGGGCAAACACTGTCACTTCCATTGGAATTGTTTCACCTGGTTCTAGTGTTAATGAAGGAACGGTATCTGAACCATCCGTTGCATCACACGTCACCTCGACATCAGCCGTTGAACCGTCAGCTTGTTGAACAGTAATTGGCGATGTTACAGGAGCATCACACAAGTTACCGACTTCAGTATCTGGTGTGCCATCACCATTGGTATCAATCGAAATTGTGTTATTAAAGCCAGTAGTGTTATTACCAGAGCTTAAATCTACCGTTTCAGTTGTATTACCAGTATTACCTAGCGTGTGCTCATAAGTCACACTACCACCTGGTTCAATCTGATTACTTAGTGAAGTAGGTGTAATATCGATACTTGCACTGGTTGCAACATCAAATGCTTCAACCTTACGATCAATTGCACCAGAGGCAGTTGATTGAACAGTTAGCGAGATGATGTAATCCAGATCGCCATCAGTATTCGCATCGATTGCAGATGCTTGATCACTATCAGCTAAAGCTTGAGTTGGATCAGATGGAATCGTAATTTCTGCAGTTACCCATAGCACAGCGCCTGCAGGGATTGTTGGTGTTGATGTGATAACAGCACCTGTTGCTGCAATATCTACTGTACCATCGGCATTTGTATCAATACCATTGTGCTTAAACACAACAGTCCAACCCGCTGGAAGAGCCGTTTCCCAACTTGCACCGTTATAGCTACCTTCAGCACCTAGTAAGAACGAATCAGAGCTACCACCTTCGTTAGCAATATAGATAGGAGCTGTAACTGTTGAACCTAGAGGCTCATCATTAAATACAGTTGCAACATCCGCACTTGTAAAGCCATCACCAGTATCAACAGGATCAACATCTACTGCTGGATCAATCGCTGTAATTGGCGTATTCGCAATATCTACAGTTGGTCCAGTGATATTATCTAAGCGTTCAGTCTTAGTATCACTTTGCGTTGCATCATTGTACGAAGTAGCCGTTGTTACAGCATCAAACGGTGTTGTTGAGTCAGCTGCATCAGATGGTAGTTTAGCCACTACGCGGAACAGCGTTTCATTACAGTTAACGGTAATTCCATCAATTGTTGTTGCTGCATCTGTACATGTAGATGGGTTAACTGGTCCAGTATCAGGAGTAACATTACCGTTAGTATCAACTAACTGCGCGCTACCATCTGCATTCCAATACTCAAATGTTGTACCCGCTGGGAAGCTTGTATTGACCGTTGTTAAATCGAAACTATCAACAGTGTTACCGTTGTTGATAATCTTGTTGTAGAAGAAGACATCACTACCTGCTGCTGCAGAATCAACAGTCTGGGTATTGTTGTCAGTACCATCAGAGTCACCACCACCAGATGTACCCGTTTCAGTACCAGTATCAATGATACCTACACCGGTAGTCGTCGTGGTTGTGGTTGTGGTTGGGTTTGAAGGATCAGGACCTGCTGTTGTTGGATCTGGATCATTACACTCTCCAGCATCTACATAATCACCATCACCATTAAGATCCGAACATGAATATGCTACGTTACCAATTTCAGTATCACCTTGCATTGTTTCTGGTGAATAAGCTACGTAGAATGTCATTGAAACAGTAGTATTAGAAGCGAGTTGATCGTCTACTGCATACACACCTGGCACCGTAGTATCAGTAGTGACACCATTACCATTAAGGTCTAAGCCACCATCAATTTGACTTTCAGCAGTATCGTTTGTACTGTCCTGATCCAAATCAACACCATGAGAGGCTTCATCCACCAAATTTGCGGCATAAGCAATTGGGGTATCGCCATTTACAGTCAATAAACCACTACTGGTTGCATCATATGCAGCACCAGTACTGCCCGTTACAAATACTGTTCCATCAGGTATACCATCAAAGATAACAACATCTTTTGCATCAGTATTACCGGTATTAGAAACTGTTACTGTATAACGAATTAAGCTTAATGCTCGATCTGTAGCACCATCACCATCAAGGTCAATGCCTAAAGAACTCTCTGTTCCGATATTTTCCAGATGCGTAGCTGATTTTGTCATATTAATTACAGCATCATTTGTTACTGTAATTAAACTTGCATTGGTATCGTCAGCACTATCATTGTTATCACCAATATCGGTCACAGAACCATCAACCGCAGATCCTGTACCATTATTAGCTTCAGCTTCAAGTGTGACACCGAGAGTATCGCCAGGTACTGCTGTTGTTGGTACGGCAGCGGCAACAATCAAGTTCATTTGCTCACCACCAGCCAAGGTGACTGTATCGCCAGAGCTAAACTCTGCTTCACCAGCATCTGGCTGACCATTATTATTTTCATCATTGAAAAGCTTAATGGTTGTAGCATCAATAGTATCTGCACCACGAGTATCTGTACCAGGTAAGTTCTGAGCAAAGGTTAATGTATAAGTATCAGAACCGTTACCTGTATTAGTAAGAACGTGTGGTAGATATACTGTCTGACCAGGAGATCCCGTTGTATTGATATCCTGCTCTATAGTTGCACTATAAATTTGAGCTACGGTTACAACGGCCTCATTAGATGTCGCTTGATAAGAGTTGCCCGATGAGTCTTCATAAGTAACTGTTGCTAAGTTTTTAATGTCTGTTCCAGCGGCAGTAGCAGCAAGGGCTTGGCTAGATAAAGTACCCGCACCTACCGTTATGAGTCCCGCTGCAACCCATTTTGATATAGGTTTTAAATGCGTATTCATAAAGTGGTTACCTTTATAAGGTTTAAGATTAATTTCATTTAGATGTCGCTAATCCCTTGCTCTGACGCATGGGTATGGCTTTCTCCTAACGTTTATTTAACTTCGATACGATAGGTGAAAATTTGTTTTTCCTTAGAATTAATTGGAACTTCAGGAATCCAACGAACAGCTGTGTATTTTTCAGGTGGAATAATAACTTCAACCTTTTTTCCATCTTTCATTACTTCTCGTTTTACCGGCTCTGGTTCAAATGTTTTTCCTCCATCAATACTTACAACAAACTTGGATTTCACTTTCGTTTTATCCGTGTCACCAACATAAACTGTATTTTGTGGAATAGGACCGGTAATCACTAATCCATCAAGCGCTCCCTTACTATTATTAGTGTAAGTTAGCTTATATTCGATCTTATCTTTGGGATAAACTGTATCCGCAGGTTTTAAAACTTCGTCTCCATCTTTATTTACCTCAATTAAATAAGCATCCATTTGACTAACCAGTGGCTCTTTATCATCAGCGAATGCAGAGAAAGATGTTGTTAAACTTAGTAGGAACAAAAATAGTAAACTTTTCACATTACACCTCATCATATTTATACAAAGCACTAATCTAAATGCGATTAACATGCCAAGACTGAACACGATAAAAATAAGTAAATTCAAAGCATTAAAATATTCAACAAAAGAACTCCCCATAGACACCTCAATTTATTCAATTTGCAATTTTTTATTATCGCATTGCATATCAGTATGAGATTTATATTATTTGTACACTTACGATCTATTTAATAATATGAGAAACACTGTTAATAACCATCTTAGATTTAAGATTTAACAGGTATAATTAGAAACATCCATATAGTTTATTAATTCAAAGTTTCAATAATTAAAAACGAGAATATTTATATTATTTTTACTCGATATATTAAAACACCTGATGAATTTGGTTCTAATACCCCTGATAATATCCATTTTATATTACCTTGATATCCAGAATTATTAACACCATGTTCTGTTTCTATATTGCACAATGAAATCGAAGATGGAATCACTCCATTATTACAGTCAACTACTGACTCTAATTCTGTATATGAGGGTGTGTCATCTGAAATGGAAATATCAGTAATATTCCCTGTACCAACATTAGAAAAAATGATTTCATATTCTAATATATCTCCAGGCCTTCCCTGATTGCTGACTCCTTTCTCGGTTCCCTGAGTTATATTTGTGACCTTTTTTTCTAGTTTTAATTGACCAGCGCCTTGGAAGGAAACTTTAACCGTATCCGTGTTTGATAATGACCTTGTTACCCCATGATTGGTAATCGCGGGATCAGTAAACGTAGCTAATGCGGTTAAATTATAATGAAAAATTGCGTTCAGAGGCGCTGATATGGGGGCGTATACCTTGGATAAAATACAGACTTCTATGCTACCTACTGCTGAAATTACTGAAGTAATCGCATTATCACCACTATCTACTCGACCATTGCAATTTGCATCTTGATAAATTTGAGCACTCCATTCACTGATATTAGGATCAGCAACCATATTAGCAATAGAGAGTAAAACGTCACTTGAGGTATACGTTATTAACTTATGTGAGAAGTTCACAAACTGCCCAGGCTCAATTTCAGTGAAATTATCAGCCTCTAACCTCGGAGAACGTACTTTACCGAAATCTAATGACTCTATTGTATCTCCTGCATTAGCAGTAATGACCATCTGATTATCAGTGACATTACTGCTTTGGACTTGGCTAATCGCACTAACATCGCTTTCACTAATATCAATCCACGTAGCTTGTGGTATCACATTAAGCAACACTGGCTGACTCGCAACTTCAACGGGAAGAAGCAATTCATAGCTGCCATCACCCCGACTTCTCGTTGTTGCCAATATATCACCTGATGTATAGCTACCTTGAGTGATTCCTTGATAAATAGCTTGTACAATAAATCCACTTAAACCCGTTTCTGCTCCTGACTGAATACCATCATGTGCAACGCCACCACCAGCAGCATTATCTTCAAAAATAATGCCTCTGATGAGAATCTGATTGATAAGCTCAAATTGATAATCTTCTATCTCACCATTTATGGCAATTTCACCTAAAGAGGTATCATCAGGTTGGTTACATTCATCGGCATTAGCACATAAACGAAAGCGCATCGTTGTATTACCGTTATAGCCAGATGTAAATGCGGCAGGCAATAGAAGTTGAACAGAATTGGTTCCATCTATAACATCTAATTCATTAACAACTTGCTCACCACTATCACGATAACTGCCATTACCATTTAAATCAGCCCACACATTGAGCTTTAAAGAACTCAAATCTTGGCTGGTAACATTTACATCAACGTTTACCAGACTATTAACAACAATAGATGCGGGCATAACTACGCCATCTTCATCATCAATGTCTAATAGATCATCCCCTGTTGCATTCGGATCATCGGGCTGGGCCAGCTCAGGGTCAATAAGCAAACCTAATCGGTAATCAGCTTCGCCATCGCCGTTATTATCATAAAAATAATGTCGTGCTGTACCATCAGTTATAAGATTTGTATCACCGTGATCAACCGATTCAAAACAGCCGGCAGCATCAAAACTATTAGGATATGCATTCGCCATTGCACCAATCGGTACAATATCTCCACTATGTAAATTTATTCGATACATCGCAGAACCTGTGAAATCAATGCTACCATCCCGATTAAGGTCATGATCTCCAGTATTACTGATTGCATACATAAAAATGCCATTGTCCATAAATACTGCGCCAAACCCACCGCCATTTTGAGGCGGACTCACGCCATTCCATACCATAGCCTGTGAAGAAATAGTCCCTGTAGTTACATCCAATTGATAAATTAAACTATTAGAGACATCAGGGTTATAGAGATAACCATCTGATGCAAATGCCATATCTCCTCCCATTCCATTAACAGGAGAAGAAAAAGAAACCACATCAAATATTCTTTCAACAAGATGAATTCGAATCATTTGGTGCCATTCTTGATGGTGGATATAAAGATAGGTTCCGGTAGGATCCACCGCACCTCTTGCCGCAGATTGAATAATCTGACCACCAACATCTCTCGTTAAAATTTGGCCTTTAGAAAAACTAACGGTACCGACAGTATTGTGGGTTAGTGTTTGATTTTGCGATGATGCTACAGTTCCAAGATCAATCACCTCTGAAGCACTTTGATCGGTAATTAATAAATGAATATCTCTTTCAGGCGTAGAGGTATCCATGGCAATGCCGTAGATCAAATAGGTTTCAGGATGAATACCCAATGCATTGAGACTATTAAAATTAGTCAGATCATTAATCGTGACTGGGTTTTGTAATATGTTGGTTGAAAATGGCGGTGTTGTAGTAGGATCGAGTGCTTCTAATGTGAACACTCCCGATGCTCCATGGGATAAAATCGCGCTATCACAGGTTTCAGATACTAGAGTGTTGGTAGATGTCCATACTTGATAATCTTCAACCTCTCCATCGCCAGCTTGTTGACCTTGTTCAACATCGTTAGCTTTGTCACAAAGATTCACGGTAGAACAAAATCTTACTCGAGCTATTGTGGCTCCACTATAGGACCCCATTGCAGCAGAATCTAATAAAATGGAAAGCGTTTGCGAGCCAGAAGTGACAGGGTAATTAATTAATAACTGCTCTGATGATTCAAATGACCCACCTTTTTGATAATCCAGCCACAAGTTAATCACTCCTGCTTGATTGGTAATAACAGTAATCTCATTATTACCTGATGTCATAACCGCTGGGAAAATAACGCCATCTTCATCAATTAATGAATGTAGATTATCGTCGCGAGCCGTCACACTTTGATGAGCAATAAACTCACTATCCCACAAATTGCCTAGATAAAAATCCGTTATTCCGTTGTTATTGCTGTCTGTATATAAATGACTGGCAACACCATAACTACTTGCCGCATCACTATAATCAGTAGCAGTTGTAATACAACCAGCAGCATCAGCATACGTGCTTGTTATACTGGATATAGACTCAATAAAAATCGCTTGTTTTGATTTAGTGTTAATTTGATAGAGTGCTTGACCTGTACTATCTAAAGAGCCATTTCCATCACTATCATAATCTCCATCAATGACCACGTATAAATGGCCATCTTCGCCCTTTACCATGCCATATGAGCTTGCTATTGGTGGCGTAGAGTCAAAATTGAGAGCCATTGCACTGATAGCACCAGTTTGCGGGTTGACGGAATAAAGCGTCTGAGTAGATATTTCAGCCGAACATAATTCTTGCGATTGAGAGTCATAAACCCAATCACCATCAAATGGTAATGAAATTCCTCCACCAACAGTCATACCAAGATCAGGTAAAAGAATATTGATGGCCTGTACCGTAAAGCTATTTAAGTCTACCTGTAATATTTGACCGCTATTTGGATGACCCAAATACAGATATTGGCCATCATCACTAATAGCACCCTGATCACCAACAATATCACTACTCACTATGATGGGATCCCCCGACGTAATAGACGTTATTACACCAGTCCGTACATCAACAATATTGAAATTTTCTGCCGCCGTTGGCATACCTAAATCAACAATATTGCCCTGCTTATCAAACAAAGCGATATGTAAGGTGTTACTACCATCAAAAAAGGCACCATAAAATGCTCCACCGGCCAAATCAAAAGCAATACCATTTAGCGAATCGTACCCCGCTTGATTGGTGAATACACTTACGGGACTAAAAGGGACGGTAGAAAGATCTATACGATCGAACTGATAATTTGTCCCAGTTGTTGAACTCGTTTGATAAATGCCATCACAGGTCGTATCTGGAAATACACCTTCAATGACTTTTGCTGTGTGATCTTCTATTTCACCGTTACTTGCAAGACCCGTTGGAGAGCTACAACCTGAAGCGGCATCGTCAGTACAGATTCTTAGACGAATATAAGTATCCCCTGTTACAACTGATGCCAATCCAGACCAAGTAACGGTAACCGTTCCAACAGTCTGCGATGCTAAAATTGCACCAGACGCACGTTCTACTGCTTCAAAGGTTCCATTTTGATCGAAGTCAACCCAAACATACACTGTCGCGGCTTTAGCTGAGTTATTGGTAAATGGCACATCTAAGCTGCCAGCCCCACTGTTAATAAAAACTCGTACTTGATTACCAAAAGCATCTTCATCATCAGGTGTTGTACCTGACAAATCATCACTATCTGCATCTGTTGAGCCGTATCCATCGACATCATTATCAGTATTTTCAATACCTAACCAGATAGAATTGCCGCGAGTAATATGATGAGGACCCACATCAGCATAAGAGGTAATAAAACTATCTGGAGCATCACCAAAATCGAGGCCTAAAGGAGCGTAGCGACAACGTGCACCATCATTGGTCGACATAGTAAAGCCTAAATTGGATACTATCGTTGCGGTATAATTTGCAGATGCCCCATTACCTATCGGAATTTGTAGTACTGGCGCAGCAATACTTGGTGTTGGGGGCGAGTAATTACCATTATTGACTGCATACATATTGCCCGCTTGATCAAAATAGATCGCACCATAACTGGATGAGAAATGGCTCCCGCTATAAGTACGTGTTGTGCCATTTTCTATAACTTGCGTAACGGATTTACTATTATCACGAGTCTGAGTCACAGGATCGTAAATTGCGATAACGCCATTTGCTCTCAAACCATAGATTTTTCCATCAACTGGATTGATTGCAAAATCAGCGGTAGAAAATGCGGAAATAGAAGGACGACCAATTTCTTGTAAATATGTTTCATTAGCCGGATTGACATCAACCATCAAAATATAACCAGTCCCCCCCCCTGTCATATATAAAATACCGTCATCAGAAATGGTGGCATTATTAAAATTAATGTTGATATTGGATCCAGTTAAAGTAATCGGTAATAAATGGACATTGTAATCACCGTCAACTAAAGCGATCACTCGCAGGTTTGTGCCACTTATATCACCAATAATATGATTGGTTTGCATGGCATAACCAACTTGTAAACCATTATTGTTATAGTCAGCGGTGGTGTCAGGGGCGAGTTCTTCTGTTGCACCAGAAAATAAATCCACCGCAAATAGATCTGCTGGGGTTCTTAATGTTAAATAGCCATCAGCATCACAAGAAGCAAACTCAGGCGCTAAAAAGTCGGCAAAGTTATTATTGCTGCTGTCACCTGTAATAACGCCTAACGAAATGATATTGGCTGAACTCGAGCCATAGCCATCAGGATCTGCAATAGTATTATTGATCAGTAAGCCATCAGTATTTACGGCACCAACTTGAGGAGGACATATTGAGGGTGCGGGTAATGTTTCATTTGCGGTTTCAAACAGTTGGTAGCTATGGCCATCAAGTGCAGCCAAAGAGTAATCACCATTACTGTCTGTCAGGGTCGATTGACAAGTACCAGATGTTTGATCAAATAGTGTTATGACCACTCCAGCGATTCCAACCTCACCAATATCAAGTGAGCCATTATAAAAAGGATAAGCCGTTGAAAAACTGGTATCAGTACCTAAATCATTAAAAACCTTACCACTAATACGACGACCAATAATAACGGTGAAATCTTCCACTTCACCATCACTGGCAACTCCAGCATAATCATTGGCGGTTAAACTATCGGTTGTAATTCTTAATCGAGCAAAAGAAGTGGTTGGTGTGGCCGATACCGTAAAGCCGGAAAATGCTAATAAAGCAGAGCCGTCACTATTGCTGTCTATATCATTACAACTGATCTGTGCAAACTCACCGCTATCAGAAAAATCTCCGTCAGCATTAAAATCAACCCAACCATAAACGGTTGCCGCTAGATCTGTTGTACCATTATGATCGTTACAGATAGCATTAATTTGGTAAGTCGTACTGTCAAGAAAAAGTCCTTCCATGCCTGTAACAGCATCTTCATCATTACCACTCGCAATACCTGATGTATCATTACTATCATCATCAAGCGCCGTATTGGGAAAATCTTCTATACCATCAGAAAAACCATCACTATCAGCATCAGGAGCCGTATTACCAAGATATATTGTGTAACGGTTCCCGCCCAAACCGTGCTCAGCCCCGCCACTGCTTGCCAGAGTTTGATAAGAATCAGGAGCATCACCAAAATCACTTTCTTGACTAAATGTAATGACGTGATCTTCAATTTCACCATTTACTACTGAGCCTGCACTTCGCTCATCCCAATTTGTTGCAATATCATCAAAAGGCAGAACACTATCGGTAATTCTTAATCGTAAATACGTTGTTCCCTCTTGCACATTATCAATATCAATCCAGCGCAACAGAGCTGAACCCGGATTACTCGGATCGGTATCAATGCATTCTCTTGAGGTAAATTCAGACTCTTCAAACCGGTTATTTTGGTTAAAATCAATCCAGCCATAAACAGTAGCACCAAGATCAACCCCAGTATCGTTATCATTACAAGGAATCGTTAGGGTAAAAATATTTTTTGCCGAATCAAAAACAACACCAGCAACAGCATCTTCATCATTGCCTACTGATAATATTGAGGTATCTGTTGTATCGTCTAAGTCTGCAGTAACGCTCTGATTCAAACCTAAGTCACTATCAGGAGCAATCGATCCAAGATAAATACTTGGAGTAGAAGCATTACTATGAGATGCGCCATCAGAGGATAGTAAAGTATGGTAAGTATTGTCTGAACCGTCATCAGGAGCGTCACCAAAGTCAATTTGACGGATATCAAATAGATAATCTTCAACTTCGCCATCACTTGCCGTACCTGTTGGCGTTGCACAATCTCCAGTAGAACAAGTTCGTAAACGTAAATACGTTGTAGAAGTCGTTGTCGGCGTAATAAAACCACTGAAGGTCAGGTTAGCTATACCATCATTTAAGGATCCGCTTCCATCGTTGGTATCAATACAGTCAGCTTGAGCATTGGTTTCAAATATTCCATCCTGATCAAAGTCAATCCAGCCATAAACCGTCGCACCTAAATCCCCCCCACTTGAGCTATCAAAATCGTTACAAAGTACAGCTAAGTCATAATTCGTTGCACCAACAACAGTCCAAGGATCAGAAGAAAGCCCATCTTCATCTGCCATATTATCTAGCTCATCTGCATCTGCATTTGCATTTTGCAATAAGCCAGAATCATAATCAGGTTGCTGTGATCCCAAGAAAACAATGTCTATGAAAGGATCTAAATGCTTGGCCCCATTATCATTTTCTCGGGTATTATAATTATTAAGGCTGGTTCCTGATGATGGATCAGGAGCATCACCAAAGTCGGCAAACTCAATAAAATGATCTTCAACTTCGCCCCAACTCACACTCCCTGTTGGAAATGGATTGGTAATAAAAGAGGACTGATTAGTAATACGAAGACGAATAAAAGTATTAATCTCTGTTGCTATAATGTTATCCCACCAAATAACATAGACATCACCATTCGTACCAGAAGGAACATTAGCCATTCCAGGCATAAGTTGAGATCGCTCAGTCGGATTATCAAAAACACCGTTATTATTCCAATCCAACCATCCAGCTAACATAGCTCCTGAACCAGAAACATTGCGAGCAGGGACTTCAATACAATAGGTATTTTCATCCATTGTGATCGTAGATAACGCCACAATACCTGTCGTTGTATCTTGAACTAGCCCAGAACACGTTGCCCCTAATTCCCAAGGCGTAATGACAACACCAGTCCCCTCATCATTAGTACCCGAATTATCGTCACCGGTTGCGGTACTATTACTTAAGTTACTGTTTTCATAATCAATATCAACATTACCAATACGCATTGTTTTTGTCGTACTAGTATAAGTATGCCCAGCTAAGCCATAACTACTCGGCGCATCACCATGGTCGTCACAATAAACAGAAATCGTATTAGATGAGGTATTACCGCCAATGTTATAGGCACTGATAGTATAATTCACAATGGTTTGAGTTGGTCCCGATAACCAAATATTCATTCCAGCGTTTATATGTCCAGACTGAATACGTCCCCAAATTCGATTTCCTGACCAGTTTAAAGATTGGAATCCGCAACTGCCACACACATCGCCAACAACGTTTGTTAAAGATACACCTGGCGGTAAATTAAGATTAAAATCAAAGTCTTTATCAACATTTCCGTTACCATCAGACCAATCAACAACCCAGATACTTCCCGTCATCTGCTGACCGCATTGATTCGCACTAATGGTCATGCCTTGTATGTTGGCTTCACCCCATACAAAGGAAGAAAACAGCAGGAAGAATAGAAAGGTGATCTTTGTCAACCGATTGATGATAACCATAAAAACCTCTCGTAGGTGAAACTTCGTCTAAGCAGTCTTTATGATTTTCTTGTTGCAAAAAAAAGACTACTTTGAAAGCAAAGCAATCTTTATTCCAACATGTTAACAAGACCTCAATAGGCTGAATTCAAGATAAAATTACCGAGGCCTTCTCAATAAACGCAAAAAGCTACCACATATATCTTTGTGGTAGCTTTTTGTCATATAGCTAAAATGATTTTTAATATCAGTCAATCACGACTCGATAAATCACTGTACCTTGCTCACCAGCTAATAAACTACCAGTCATATCCCAACGTACTTCCCCCTCATAACCTACCGTGTTTGTACCGTTAGCGGTCACAGGAATACAGATCAGTGAAGTGGGTACAGAGCCTGAGGTACAATCAATCGCTTGAGAAAGCTCGGTATAACTTGGCGTACTATCAAAAATACTCACTTCGGTTAAATCACCACTACCCACATTGGTAAAGGTAATCGTGTATTCCAACACATCACCTGGACGCCCTTGGTTACTCACTCCAACCGCAGTACCCTGTGTAATATTACGTACTGTTTTCTCTAATTTAAGTTCACCTGCGCCACTAAACGTCGCTCGAACCGTATCTTTATCAAGTACTTGACGAGTCACTCCATGGCCAGTGGCGGCACTGTCAGCAAACGTCATGTCTGCAGCAATATCGTAGTGATATAAAGCGTTAAGTGGCGCATCTGCTGGCACAAATACTTTGCTAAGTAGACATACAGCGGTATTGCCACTTACTGCAACTGGGTTGACAATTTGAGTATCCGCCCCATCTATTACCCCATTACAATCATTATCTTGATAGAGCACCGCATTCCAACCATCATTAACAGGTTCAACTTCTGTATTAATGATTGAGAAATTCACACTCCCTGCTGTCGCAGCGGTAAATTTATGAGAGAACAGCACCGATTTACCCGGCTCTGCTTCACTGAAATTATCTGGCTCCATACGAGGCTCTTGCACTTTACCAAAATCTAATCCAGAGATGTCATCCCCCGCATTAGCATTCACGCTCATTTGACTGTCGGTCACACTGCTACTGGTAACTTGCGTAATGCCCGTCACATCGGCCTCACTGATGTCGATCCAATCTGCTTGCTTGACTACGTCTAACAGCAGATCTTTACCTGAGAAATCCACCCCTATCACAAATTGGTAAGAGCCATCGCCGGAGGTAAGGTCTGTGGCTATAACATCACCGGGTGTAAAGCCTGTCACTCCAGTATCATTAAAGGTTACCGTTACCGTAAAGTTACCCAAACCTACTTCTGAGCCCTCTTGTAACCCATCATGCGCAGCTGTTGCCCCTCCAACGCCATTGTCTTCAAACACGACGCCACTGAGTACAATTCGATTCAGCAGTTCAAACCAGTGATCTTCCACTTCACCATCATTTGCAGCACCATCAAAGGTATTACAGCTGTTAGCACTAGAGCACAGACGTACTCGCATCACAGTATTGCCATTAAACCCTTCGGCACTGGCGGCATCTAATATGACCGAAATACTGTTGTTGCCCGTTGTGACCGCTTGATCGTTAATTAACTGCTCATTGCTATCGGCAAAATCACCATCATTATTTAGATCAACCCAGATACTGACAAAACCATCACCGACAACTTGAATTGGTAGCGTGGTGCTGGTCTCAACAATAATTTGAGTCGGGATCACTAAATCTTCATCATCTTGCCCGTAATTATCATCGCCTGAAGCATCAACGCTGAGCCATGGACCAAACTCAGGATCCCAACGAGCACCAAGATATAAGTCGGCCGTACCATCAACAGCCACATCAAAATAGGCATGGCTAGCTTGGCCATAACTGGCTGCTGCATCCCCATAATCTGTCGAATCATAACAACCTGCTCCATCATTACCTTGTAAACTGCCTTGATCTGAAGCCGTCACATACTCAACCTCTTGTGTCATCACATTGATACGATAGACCACCGCCCGCTCATTAAGATCAATCACACCGTTATTATCAGTATCGTGATTACCACCATTAGTTAAGGCGTAGAGACTCACCGCGTTATCCATCACTAACGCACCAGCTTGCAATTTGCCATTAGTGTCTAACGTCGGCTCTGCACCAAAATACGCCAACGCTTGTGCTGTAACAGCCCCCGTCGATAGATTCACGGTATAAAGATTATCGCCATTGAGATCGACCAAATAACCCAATCCCGACTGACTACTGATGGCTAAATCTGCGCCCACTTCAATAGAGCCACCACCATAAGATCCCCCCATGGTTGCAATATCTAAAGGTACGGTCGTGAAAGTTTGAGTATTGAGATCAATTTTAACTAGGGAATCCCAAGAAGTACGCCACACAATTAAATGGTTACCATCAGCGGTAACATCCCCCGCAGTTGGGGAGCTTAAAACGGTTGACGTTGAGCTGTATCCGGTATGACGTAATGAATCTCCGGCTGCAAAATCAAAACTTTCCCCATCTTGCAGACGACGAATAGTGGTGGTAGATTCCGCGCGGATCTCCCCCAAATCGATAAAACTGGTCCCCGTTTTATCAGTCACAAACAAGTGATGAATGCGATCGGCTTGTGACATATCGGTAAAAGTACCGTAAATCAACCCACTGATACGGTTAAAGCCCAATGCATTAATATTGGCGATATTACTTTGATTCACAATAGTGATTGGATTCACGATATCAGTAAAGGTAATTGGATTACTCGGCACATCCAGTGAAGTATAGGTATAGTCAGTGGCAGAAACGGGAAGGCGAGTTTGCATGATCAAATCACACTGATTATTACCGACAAGATCTGAGATAAGTACTCGATAATCTTCCACTTCTCCATCATTGGCCAACCCAATTGGGCTATCACACCCCACATCACTACACAGACGAACCCGCAAGTAGCTGTAACCTACGACGGCCCCGGCAGGGATCGGGACACTGTAACTGTTATTACCAATAGCGGCAGAGGTATCGGCTACGATCTGCTCTCCCGCATCATCCCAATCACCGTCGAGGTTAAAATCTAACCACGCATAGAGACGTTGTCCGGTACTTGCTCTGTCACTGTCTTCAACCACGTTGACTGTAATATCAAAGTTTTCCCCTTTGGTCGCAGACTGTACAAGTGTCACACCGTCTTCATCATCAAAATTGTTATTATCATCCGCAATGGCACCAATATCTTGTAAGTTGCCTAAATCGGCATCCCACAAATTACCCATTCGCAAATCGATAAAGCCATTATCATCAGTATCGGCCTGCACATGCATTGCACCATCATTTTCATATGTGGTGGTGTAGTTATTAATGCCAGTACCAACAGTGGTATCCGGTGCATCACCTAAATCAGTACCCAGTACATTCGGAGCGGCAGTGAAACACCCTTTTTGTAAGTTGTACGCATCTCCCGTACTGCCCGTAAAGCCAAACCGAACTAAATTCCCACCTAAATCTGCAATTAAATCACGAGTAAAAGAGCCAACTAAGACCCCATCCATGTAATACATCATGGTGTTAGTACTTGGGTCCCACTCAAACTGAGTAATGTGATAGCGCCCATCTTCTAACTCACCCCCATTCACTGGATTTGCGGCAATCAAGGTGTTACCTGCACTTGGCGTATAAACATCACCATGTAGATACACCGCAGTATGATCCAATTTGCCAAGGCCATCATCTAAATCATCGGTAGCCCCGATATAGGTATTATCGAAGGTATCAAATTCCACCACCATAGAAGGGGCAATTCGCGTTTCGGTTGAACCAAAGATATTGGCATTACCGATCCCATCAACGCCTAAATAACCCCCTAAGCCACCTTGTGCGTTCAATCCGCGCGGGTCGTTAGATAACACAAAGGTCATACCGTCACCACCAGCTTCAATATTAAAAGGAGGCACAACATTAGCACTGCGATCACCTAGATACACTGCAAGCTCAATGTAAAACGGTTGATTTAAATCGATAAAACCGTAACTCCATAAGAAACCGTATTGATTGGTTGCATTAGGGGTTACAACATACTCACCATTGGTATCAAGGTAGGCATTTCCCGCTGCAAAGGCACGCGGTGCATCACAGGTTCCAGGCTGTACCGTATTGGAGATAATTGGCGTAACGGTATCGGTGTCATCTTCACCATTACCAAACCCATTATTAGGGGTAGAATCAATATCATTGATGCTGGTCTCTATAATCTCTGCGCTAATCGCTGGCGCAGTAAGAGATTGAGGCGCCAATCGGATCACCGCATAATCATTAAAGCCAAGGCCAACTGCGCCTAAATCCAACTCGCCCGTAACGGGATCATAGGTGGTAATTTCAGTGACCCCATCTCCTGCGTAAGCTTTCACAAAACTGTATCCAGCAGGGATCGGCAAGGTTACTTTGGTATTAAGTGCTACTGTTGCTCCCATATTTTCGACACTGACCACCACATTAAAAGGAATACCTAAAGTGACATTCGCACTAGGGTCAAGGGCTAACATTAAGGCTAAATCGCCGGGTGGTTTAAGAGAAATAAGGTGATCTTCTACTTCACCATCCCCCGCACTACCTGTTGGTTGAGCACACACTTCTCCACTAGAACAGATACGTAAGCGAGCAAATGTATCCATAATTTGAACATCGGCAGGAACCGTAAAATTTAAGGTGCTATTACCTGATGCATTAACTGTAACAGTTGCTGTTTCATCGTTATCGAAAACACCATCCAAATCAAAATCAATCCAACCATATAAATTGTCACTACCCGATGTCACCACAGGAACAGTCAAAGAGAGTGTATCTCCAGCCACAAGAATGGTTGGAATGAATGGCTGAGTAAAGCCATCTTCATCATCAGGGGTTACACCATTGGTATCGTCACCATTAGCAGTAGCAGTTGGTTGACCATCATTTTCATTATCTGCCGTATTGCCCCCTAAATATGGCAAACCAACATCTGTTTGGTGACGAGGTCCATCTGCTGTTAATTCAGTCGCATAACCATCAACAGTTGGCGCATCGGCCCAATCTAGTGGTACTGGTGCATATCGACAACGGGCACCATCATTGCCTGCAGCAGAAGCATTGGTTTGAGAGAACAGTGTCGCGGTATAGCTGCCAGCAGGTTTTGAGCCATCTAATACATCGATACGGTAGATTCGGCCTGGGGATGGATTTTCAGAGATATACATATACCCTTGGTCATCAAAGTACATCGCTCCATAAGGACCCGTGGCGATACCTGATAAAAGACCTAAAGATGTCCTAACCCCTGTTGTCGGGTTAAAGCGATATAGAATTCTAGAACCATCGCTTGGTACAGAATAAATAAAACCATCAATTGGATTAAAAGCGATATCAGCGTAATTCAAACTTGTGGTAGGTAGTGTACCCACTTGAGTTAAATAGGTCTCACTATTGGGGTTAGTATCAAATAGATAGAAGGTGCCACCATTATGAGCATACAAAATCCCATTATCATCGATATCACCATTATTAGAACCGCTTGGCATGGTTGAGTTAGTTATAGATAATGAGTAAGTGTTATAAGCACTATCAAATAAATTAAGCGTACTTGTCCCTTGCATTCCTGCTAATGTATTGGTCACCATTGAGTACCCAACAGCACTACCGGCTGTAACAGGAGAAGTTAACAGATCAATACTTCCTGTCGCTAAATTCACTGCATTAAGCTGAGTAACACCACCACTACTTTGAGTTAAATATGCCGCTGACGAACAGATATCAAACGAACTTACTGCAAAGTCACCAAAATTAACGTTTGTGACTACTCCTGCGCTAACGGTGACAATATTTGCACTACTGGATTGGAAAGTTGAGGGATCACCTATCGTTCCTCCGACATAACTGCCCGTATTCGTATCTAATGTTGGAGCCGTTGGTGGACAGGTTGGTGAGGCTATATTAGTTTCATTTACGGCTTCATAGACTTTATAAGTACCAGCAATACCTGCTGTAATCGTATAAGCTCCTGTTGTCGCATCAGATATAGCCGCATAACACAGCCCTGTTATTGTGTTGTAAGCTACAATAGGAACTGCTACACCAAGACCTGTTTCTGAGCCATCTTTAATCCCGTTAGTTGCCGCCCCACCGCCGCTACCATCATCATTAAAGACAAAGCCTGATATTTGAGCAGCAACAACTGTAATTAAATAATCTTCCACTTCTCCATCATCAACTAAATCTAATGGAGTGTTACAATCAATATCAGATCAGACTCGAACCCTTAAATAAGTATTGCCTAAAGATGCTGCTGCCGGAATAGTAATTGTATAATTTTGTGTTCCCGTATTAGCGGATGTATCAATGATTGCTTGTTCGTTGGCATCGTCCCAATCGCCATCTTGGTTCCAATCAGCCCATGCATATAACCTTAAGCCAACCAGCGTTGATTCAGGATCTTTAGTTATCGTAATTGAGGTATCGGCAGATCCTCCACGTATGAAGCTATCCGTCCATATTACGCCATCCTCATCATCAGAACTATCTAGGTCATCAGCCGTTGCCGCAATATTATGTAAATTGCCGTCATCATTATCCCATAAGAGACCTAAGACAATATCATTTTGGCTATCCCCATCAGTATCATTAAATGCATGTCCGGCTCCACCATTATCATAAAGCGTTTGATAATCGCCAGAAGCCGTACCTGTTGAAGTATCAGGAGCATCACCTAGGTCATAATCATTGGCCTGAAAAATTGCTCCACCTAATGAACTAAATAATAAACGAACAGAATGAATCGAAGCATCATTAATTACGCCAAGTCCCCATTGCACACCGATACCATTATCGGTTCCAGTATTGGTATCAAGTGTATTGTCCAGTAAAAAGGGAGAACTATTTAAATTCGTTCCTATCATGGTGGAATATTGTCCAGAAAAATAACGGTCCCAAGATCTATCAAGCTCAAGGTATCCCATAAACTGGTCATTAATTGTGTAATTTTTAGTTACCCCTACCAATGAATAAGGTGGAGAAGCTGGTTGATAGTTAGCTGTGTTATAAGGAATCGTAAATGCCGCGCCTTGATCACCCCCATTTAAATAGGTATCAAATCCTTGCGCTAAACCAATACTAGAGCTATTCAAACCATCTGCTGAGTCGACACAATATTGTTGATCGAAAAACTCATCGCCATTAGTGTAAGTAATTTTCGTCACAATCCGAATGTCGCTATTATCAAACAAGTTATTACCATCACGATCCCAATAGCGTGATGACCATATAACATAAGGATCTACCGTTGAACCACTACCCGTTACATTACTAACTAGGTAGTCTTTATAATTACAATATTCTCCATTACTACCGTCATTAACATGCATAAAAGGAAATGTTCCACCACATGAATACGACGTATATTGATATGATTGCCGTCCCCCGTTATAACCGACTCCATTACCGCCAGATGCAATATGATCAATACGAAGTGGTGTGCCACTGATAGTGACGAATTCGGTAGCAGTTTTTGTTGTTGCTCCTGCTAATCCTGAAATATCACAACTGACAACAACATCACGAAATTCAATATCACCATAACCTGTTACATCATTGTCTGGATCCGGGAAATTATCGGTTTGCGTGTTATCGAAAATACCATTGGCATCTAAATAATCATCGGATGATTCTAAATTGCCATGCAAACCATTGACGCCAACAAGACCCAATAACGTTAATCCAGCTTCGGTAGTATCATTAGCCCCTTGGTTATCTGAATTTAAGTCTCTAAAATCTGGTTCATCCGTACCATCAGTATTTACAGGCGTTAAGCCACCAAGATAGGCACTGTTAATACCATTATTTGCAGTATAAGTTGCAATACTATCCGTATTAGAGGCCACATAACCTATCGTAGTTTGAGCTTCAATATTATCAGGGATACCATCGCCATCAGCGTCCAAATCGATATGATTATAAATGCCGTCATTATCAACATCATCAGATACACAAGTTGTACGTAATTTGATCGGAGAGCTGTTTGTTGGTGCGGTTGAATTTGAATAGGTTAATGTCACACTAGAAACAAAATCACTAGACGTAATAGACCATTGAGAATCAACCGCAGGAATGTGTCCGCCTGTAGCTAAAGGTTGGAAACTAACAGAGCTTGTATTATCACCAACAATGTTTTGTAATTCTGGTGAAGTCCCACCTAATCGGGCATGGGTAATAGCTGGATTATAAACCGACAAAATTGCACCAGTAACACTAACCGACCACTCATCTGAACTATCAAACCAAGAAAAGCTATCCGATTGAGATAAAATTAGCTTCACTGGATCAGCAAAAGTAATGGTATAAACCATCTGTTCACCAACCCCGCCAGCTACGGATAGTCTTATTTGGCCTGTATTTGTTCCTGCTGGTGAACCTGTACTTGTACCACTTAAGACACCATCAAACATTGTTGTTAACAGCGGCGTATTTGATTCATCTGGCGAGCCTGCTGTAATACCGGATAAATCAAGAGGTACATCAACCTCACACACTATTTCATCAGTATCTAATATACCGTCATTGTCATCATCAATATCAATTGCATCATCAACTCCATCACCATCGGTATCAGCAAGAATTCCGGAATAATCAACATATAGATCTAGCGGTATAAATTTTTCATCCGGCTCACCATAGACCAGTTCAAGATCCCAATCACCATTGAGTTCTAAGCTACCAGTCTTATCATCAGAGGCATATACCGTTATCCCGGCTAATTGTGCAAATATAGCCAGCAATTTTTTACCATCTTCCGTTTTACCTAAATCACAAGCTAGAAGATTCAATGTACTATCGACACCTAACACTTTGCCTAACTGCTGTATCTCAGTCTGGTAAGAATAGATATTATTTAACGTGATGGTGTCTCGACCAAAACGAATTTCACCAGAACGGCCATGGGAAAAATAATCAACTGAATCGAATTTTGAATGTGTATTTAGATAAATAATAAAATCAGAAATACTTGAGATAGAGTAATGGACATTTAATTCATTATGAAAAAATTCATCAGACATTAATTGCTGATCAACCACAATAACTCTTTCAGAGATGACTCTTTCTGTGAACAAGTCCGCGAATAAAATAAAACCCAAAATAATTAGTAGCGCACTTGTATGTATTCTCATATCACTTATCCATCTACCCATTCTAGGAGCATAAAAGTGATATAGCACAAATAGTGCCACTACTAATTTTCTTTAATAATCAAAAAGTAAAGGTATATTGTTACTATTTTAACTTATCTTAAGTAGCATTTTTTTGCAAAATACAATGTAAAATAACACCTACTTTATAACTACCAAATAAACAACGGTTCCCTGCTCTCCGGCTAATAAACTCCCCGTCATATCCCAACGCACTTCCCCCTCATAACCTACTGCATTGGTGCCATTTGCAGTCACAGGAATACAGGTCAGTGAAGCGGGTACAGAGCCTGAGGTGCAATCAATCGCTTGAGAAAGCTCGGTATAACTTGGCGTACTATCAAAAATACTCACTTCGGTTAAATCACCACTACCTACATTGGTAAAGGTAATCGTGTATTCCAACACATCACCCGGACGGCCTTGGTTACTCATCCCAACCGCAGTGCCCTGTGTAATATTACGCACCGTTTTCTCTAATTTTAGTTCACCAGCGCCACTAAACGTCGCTCGAACCGTATCTTTATCAAGTACTTGACGAGTCACTCCATGACCAGTGGCGGCACTGTCAGCAAACGTCATGTCTGCAGCAATATCATAGTGATATAAAGCATTAAGTGGCGCATCTGCTGGCACAAATACCTTACTAAGTAGACATACAGCGGTATTGCCACTTACTGCAACTGGATTGACAATTTGAGCATCCGTCCCATCTATTACCCCATTACAATCATTATCTTGGTAGAGCACCGCATTCCAACCATCATTAGCAGGTTCAACTTCTGTATTAATGATTGAGAAATTCACACTCCCTGCTGTCGCGGCGGTAAATTTATGAGGGAATAGTACCGATTTACCCGGCTCTGCTTCACTGAAATTATCTGGCTCCATACGGGGCTCTTGCACTTTACCAAAATCTAATCCAGAGATGTCATCCCCCGCATTAGCATTCACGCTCATTTGACTGTCGGTCACACTACTACTGGTAACTTGCGTAATGCCCGTCACATCGGCTTCACTGATATCGATCCAATCCGCCTGCTTGACTACGTCTAACAGCAGATCTTTACCTGAGAAATCCACCCCTATCACAAACTGGTAAGAGCCATCACCGGAGGTAAGGTCTGTGGCTATAACATCACCGGATGTAAAGCCTGTCACTCCAGTATCATTAAAGGTTACCGTTACCGTAAAGTTACCCAAACCTACTTCTGAGCCCTCTTGTAACCCATCATGCGCAGCTGTTGCCCCACCAACGCCATTATCTTCAAACACGACGCCACTGAGTACAATTCGGTTCAGCAGTTCAAACCAGTGATCTTCCACTTCACCATCATTTGCAGCGCCATCAAAGGTATTACAGCTGTTAGCACTAGAGCACAGACGCACTCGCATCACAGTATTACCATTAAACCCTTCGGCACTGGCGGCATCTAATATGACCGAGATACTGTTGTTGCCCGTTGTGACCGCTTGATCGTTAATTAACTGCTCATTGCTATCGGCAAAATCACCATCATTGTTTAAATCAACCCAGATATTGACAAAGCCATCACCGACAACTTGAATTGGTAGCGTGGTGCTGGTCTCAACAATAATTTGAGCTGGAATATTCAGGTCTTCATCATCTTGACCATGGGTGTCATCACC
The DNA here is from genome assembly GCF_003026815.1 of Photobacterium damselae. Taxonomy (GTDB): domain Bacteria; phylum Pseudomonadota; class Gammaproteobacteria; order Enterobacterales; family Vibrionaceae; genus Photobacterium; species Photobacterium damselae. The sequence continues at coordinate 234,118 of NZ_PYOG01000003.1, forward strand.
TGATGCATCAACACTGAGCCATTGAGTAAACTCAGGATCCCAACGAGAGCCTAGGGCCAGATCTGCGATACCATCTAACGCCGCATCCAAATAAGCGTGACTGGCTTGGCCATAACTGGCTGCAGCATCGCCATAATCTGTCGAATCATAACAACCTGCTCCATCGTTACCTTGTAAACTGCCCTGATCTGAAGCCGTCACATACTCAACCTCTTGTGTCATCACATTGATACGATAGACCACCGCTCGCTCATTAAGATCGATGGTTCCATCTTGGTTAGTATCATGATTACCACCATTAGTTAAAGCGTAGAGACTCACCGCGTTATCCATCACTAACGCACCGGCTTGCAATTTACCATTAGTGTCTAACGTCGGCTCTGCACCAAAGTACGTCAACGCTTGTGCTGTAACAGCCCCCGTCGATAGATTCACGGTATAAAGATTATCGCCATTGAGATCGACCAAATAACCCAATCCCGACTGACTACTGATGGCTAAATCTGCGCCCACTTCAATAGAGCCACCACCATAAGATCCCCCCATGGTTGCAATATCTAAGGGTACGGTCGTGAAAGTTTGAGTATTGAGATCAATTTTAACTAGAGAATCCCAAGAAGTACGCCATACAATTAAATGGTTACCATCAGCGGTAACATCCCCCGCAGTTGGGGAGCTTAAAACGGTTGACGTTGAGCTGTATCCGGTATGACGCAATGAATCTCCGGCTGCAAAATCAAAACTTTCCCCATCTTGCAGACGACGAATAGTGGTGGCAGATTCCGCTCGGATCTCCCCTAAATCGATGAAACTGGTCCCCGTTTTATCAGTCACAAACAGATGATGAATACGATCGGCTTGTGACATATCGGTAAAAGTACCATAAATCAACCCACTGATACGGTTAAAGCCTAATGCATTAATATTGGCGATATTACTTTGATTCGTAATGCTAATTGGGTTTACGATATCGGTGAAAGTAATCGGATCAACGGTTACATCTAATGAGTTATAGCTATAGTCTGTTGCCGCTATAGGTAAACGGGTTTGTACAATCAAATCACACTGATTATTACCGACAAGATCTGAGATAAGCACTCGATAATCTTCCACTTCTCCATCATTGGCCAAACCAATTGGGCTATCACACCCCACATCACTGCACAGACGAACCCGCAAGTAACTGTAACCTACGACGGCACCAGCTGGGATCGGGACACTGTAACTGTTGTTACCAATAGCGGCAGAAGTATCGGCTACCACCTGCTCGCCCGCATCATCCCAATCACCGTCGAGGTTAAAGTCTAACCACGCATAGAGACGTTGTCCGGTACTTGCTCTGCCACTGTCTTCAACCACGTTGACTGTAATATCAAAGTTTTCCCCTTTGGTCGCAGACTGTACAAGTGTCACACCATCTTCATCATCAAAATTGTTATTATCATCCGCAATGGCACCAATATCTTGTAAGTTGCCTAAATCGGCATCCCACAAATTACCCATTCGCAAATCGATAAAGCCATTATCATCAGTATCGGCCTGAACGTGTTGAGCTCCATCATTTTCATATGTGGTGGTGTAGTTATTAATACCAGTTCCAACAGTAGTATCAGGCGCATCACCGAGATCGGAACCTAAGACGTTCGGCGCTTTAGTAAAACACCCTTTTTGGAGGTTATAACCATCACCCGTACTACCTGTAAATCCGAATCGAACCATGTTATTACCAATATCATTACGAATATCACGAGTAAACTGACCAACCATGACTCCATCCATATAATAGGTAAACTGGTTAGTTGTAGGATCCCATTCAAATTGGGCGATATGATAACGCCCATCTTCTAACTCCCCTCCGGCAACAGAAGTGGCAGGAATCAAGGTATTGGCAACATCAGGCGTATACACATCACCGTTAAGATAAACTGCCGTATGATCTATATATTGCCCACCAACAGCATCATCAGTTGCACCAATATAAGTGTTATCAAAGGTATCGAATTCGAATACAACCGATGGTGCGACAGGTGTTGCGCCAAAAATATCACCAACACCAAGTCCTCCACCAAAGGCTCCAAAAGCATTGAGATCTCTTGGATCAGAAGACAGTACAAATGTCATTCCATCCGCACCACTTTCAATACCGTTTGGACATCCTGTATTACAGCTTCTATCTCCCAGATATACTGCAAGTTCGGCATACATAGGTCGATTGAGATCGATATAACCGTAACTCCATAAATAACCTTGTTGATTGGTTGTATTTGGCGTCACAATATATTCACCATTTGCTGCTAAGTACGCATCACCCCCTTCAAAAACAACAGGAGCATCACAAACATTGGGTTGAATAATATTGGATATCGCAGGAGTTACTGTGTCGGTATCATCTTCACCATTACCAAAACCATTGTTTGGCGTGGAATCAATATCATTGATACCCGTCTCTATAATTTCCGCATTAATAGCAGGAGCAGAGAGATCTTGTGGTGCTAAACGGATCACCGCATAATCATTAAAGCCAAATCCTATTACACCTAAATCAAGCTCTCCTGTAACAGGATCATAAGTGGTAATTTCAGTAACCCCGTCACCGGCATACGCCTTAACAAAGCTGTACCCAGTTGGAATAGGTAACGTCACTTTAGTATCGCTTGCGGTGGTTGCTCCTTTATTCTCAACACTGACCACCACATTAAACGGAATGCCTAACGTAACATTAACGCCAGGATCCATAGCAAGCATTAACTCTAAATCACCTACTGGTTTAAGAGAAATAAGGTGATCTTCTACCTCACCATCCCCCGCGCTACCTGTTGGTTGAGCACACACTTCACCGCTAGAACAGATACGTAAACGGACAAACGTATCAACAAGTTGAACATCGGCTGGAACTGTAAAATCTAGCTGTTCATTTCCAGAAGCAGTCACATTCACCGTTTGTCTTTCATCGGCATCAAAGGTACCGCTAGCATCAAAGTCAATCCAAGCATAAAGATTATCATTGCTTGAAGTTATTACAGGTACAGTGAGTGATAATGTATCTCCTGCGACTAAGATGCCACTGATCGTCGGTTGTGAAAATCCATCTTCATCATCAGGAGTAAGACCGTTAGTATCATCACCATCAGCAGTAGCGGTTGGTTGACCATCATTTTCATTATCTGGCGTATTGCCCCCTAAATATGGCAAGCCAACATCTGTTTGGTGACGAGGTCCATCTGCTGTTAATTCAGTCGCATAACCATCAACAGTTGGTGCATCGGCCCAATCTAAGGGTACTGGTGCATAACGACAACGGGCACCATCATTACCTGAAGCAGAAGCATTGGTTTGAGAGAACAGTGTCGCGGTATAGCTGCCAGCGGGTTTTGAGCCATCTAACACATCTATACGATAGATTCGGCCTGGGGATGGATTTTCAGAGATGTAAAAATAACCTTGGTCATCAAAATAAGCTGCACCAAATGGGCCAATAGGAAGTCCAACAAGAGCCCCTAAAGACGCCCTTGTACCCGTAGTTGGATCAAAACGGTATAGAGTATTATCAGCGGTAGATATTGCATATATTTGTCCATCGATTGGGTTAAAAGCAATATCAGCGTAATTCAAACTTGTTGTAGGTAATATTCCAATTTGAGTTAAATAGGTTTCACTGTTTGGATTTGTATCATAGAGATAAAAATTACCACTGTAGTGAGTATACAAAATACCATTGTCATCAATATCACCATTATTAGAACCACTCGGTAACGTTGAATTGGTTATCGGAAGAGAAAAAGTGGTATAACTACCATCTAAAAGGGTTAAGGTACTGGTTCCTTGCACCGCAGTTAAGGTATTGGTATGCATTGAATACCCTAAAGCAGCCCCCATCGTAATTGATGGGTCTAAAAGTGTCACATCTCCAGTCGCTAAGTTCACAGCATTTAAAGCAGTTGTACCAGGCCCATTCGATTGCGTTAAATAAGCAGGAGTAGCGCACACATCAAAAGAGTTAACAACAAAATCACCAAAATCGACCGTTGATGACGATCCTCCTGTAACAACAACTTCTACGATATTAGCTGAACTTGATGCATAAGTTGCAGGATCTCCGATAGTGGCGTTAAGATAAGTACCGGTCGCAGAATCTAATGTACCCGCAGTTGGTGGACAAGTTGGAGAGATCAAATCTGTTTCATTTGCGGCTTCATAGACTTTATAAGTACCAACTGAGGGTAAATCAATAAGATATGCGCCTGTTGTAGGATCTGATGTCGTCACATAACAAGCAGTCGTTGCCGTATTATATGCAATGATTGGAACCGCAACTCCTAACCCCGTTTCCGTCCCATCACGTATACCATTAGTAATAGTGCCGCCACCACTACCATCATCATTAAAGACAAAACCAGAGATAAATGGATTAATCGTAATTGGATGGTCTTCTACTTCACCATTAGATACCGAATCATAAGCGCGATCATCACTGCCTAAATTATCGGCATCAGTTAAGGTGTGATTAGTAATTCTCAAACGAATATAGCTATCACCTGCAGCCCGCTGTAATCCAGTCCAACTGAGTGATGCTGTACCATTTGCAGTCGCGGATGTATCATTACAAGTGCTTGAGGTATATTCAGAAACTTCAAAATCACCATTACTGTTAGCATCAACCCATGCATGAACCGTTGCGCCTAAATCACCACTACCACTACTAAAATCATTACAAGCAACATTAAAACTCAAATCACTACCCGATAAACTCAATGTTCCCGTTATGGCATCTTCATCATCAGGTACAGCCCCTTTGGTATCATCGCCAGAGCCATCAAAGCTGGTATCGGTCCCATCACCAAAGGCATCAGATTCACTATCAGGACCCGTACTTCCTAAATAAATTGTGCCATCAATAGCGTGAGATGGGCCATTTGATGCTGCTCGTGTTTTATAATCGCCTAACGTTGTACCCACATTGGCATCTGGTGCATCACCATAGTCACAAGCTAATCCATTAGTTGCAACAACAGTGATTTCACCAAAAATATGTCGCTGAGCAGCAGGATCATTATTGTGTCCGGTATGCGCAAAATAAATACCATTATTCGGATTAAAGGTTTGATCACCCGCAACTACAGGAGAGGTTTCAATAATCGAACCATCATCATTCATCGTAATGGCTTGCATGGTGACACTATTATCACTTTGAACAAACATCTTTAAGCGATAACGTTTATAAGATGTTGTCATATAGCCGGCGGCATTACCCATAATGGTCACAGGAGATTGACTGTAACTGGCAACCGTTGAATTTGTTCCATTCCAGAGAGCATCTACACCTAAATAAACCGCATTATCACCGATCAATATTCCGTTCATATTGGTGTGATCTGTAATCCAGAATAGTGCATCGCCATCACCGGCATTTAAATTTCTTAACCGCATTTCTATCTCAATACCAATGGGATAAGTAATTTGTTGATTAGGCGCTAAAATTTCTAATTCAAATCGTTTCGATGGTTGACCGCTACCGGCTTGCGAATACAGTTCATCGCCAACGATACTGGTTCCAGAAAACCCATCGGCTGGATTATCGTTATAACCATCTAGCTGAGTTATTTGCTCACCCGTTTCTGCATTACTTGATACCGCACAATAGACTTGTGGAAGTGTTGGTTCTATTTCGACCGTTAGGATCTGATCTTCTACTTCTCCTGAACCACCATTACCAAGTGAACGAGGATCCTCATCACTTCCTGTGGCACTGTCTGTTAAGATTTGATCACTAATTCGAACGCGTAAATAATATTCATCCATTGAGGATAATGCAGGTAAGGTACTCCACAACATCGAGGTTCCAACATTGGAACTTCCAGTCGAAATAACGATTGGATCACCTGTACTTACACCACCTTCAACAAACTCATCTTTATCAAACGTACCGCTATTGTCCCAATCCACCCATGCATATAAATAGGCATCAGAGCCTGATGAATTATTCACTAACTGGTTATAAGAAAAAGTTGTACTGGTTTCATAGAGTTGAGTGATACCTAAAGAATCTTCATCATCCGTACCATCTAGATCATCGCCATCGGCATTGGTTGATTGTGCTCCATCCAATTCACCATCAGGTGCTGTCGTACCGATAAAAATCGTGGCCGAAACTACGCTATGGAATGGACCGTTATCAGCAGCGATAGTCCGATAATCACCGCCCCCCACGCCAACACCAACATCCGGAGCATCGCCATAATCAGCTAATACTGAAGTATCCCGCCAATCTACATCCCCTCCAGAGCTCACATCCCCATCAAAATCAGGGAAATTGTCAGCTTGGGTATTATCAAAGCTACCATTTACATCAGCAAAATCATCGCCATTATCGTAATTATTATCGAGACCATTTGTCCCTACCGTACCCGATAAGGTTAACCCCGCTTCGGCAGTATCATTTCCACCTTGATTATCAGAGTCGAGGTCCAGATAGTCAGGATCATCTGTTGTATCTGTATTCTCTGGGGTCAAGCCATTTGTTGCAGTATAAGCTGAGTTTAAACCACTATTTGTTGTATAGGTTGCGGCAGAATCAGAGTTGGAAGGGATGTAACCCAGTGTTGTTTGTGCTTCAATATTATCAGGAATACCATCGCCATCAGAATCGAGATCCAAATGATTCGAAATGCCATCACCGTCAGGGTCAAGAGAACATCCAGTTAAACCTAAATTAACACCAATACCCAATAAATCATGTGATGAGTTGGTCGTTGGCATATAAAAGCGAACATAATAGGTTGTATTCGGTTGAAGAACATAGCTATCACCATAAGATAACGGTATTCTGCGCCAGCTGCTTTCATTAGATGGCCCACCTGTTGTGAGGTAACTATTAGCTGTTGTATAAGTCGTACCATCACTTAATATATCAGGACTACCAAATGCAGGATCATCATCAATATAAACTGCAAAAGAGCTGACACTGATGGCGTAATACAATGAACTGGTAACATATAGAGGATCGGAACCAACAGTAAACGAACCTTGCTGATAAGCGTCAGATGATACCGCGTCAGAGATATTACTCACGGTACTAGTTGCATTAAAATTCCATGCGCCTCCCGCAGGACTGATATTACCACCCGGTCCTGATGTAACAAATTGTTCTCCTTTAGTGATTTTTGAAAGGACTGAAGCTATCGTTCTCTCTGTCTCTATATCCCAATTAATAGATACTTCAGTCGGATCTTTACAGCTTTCAAGTTCAACAATGTCTAAAATACCATCATTATCATCATCGATATCAATATCGTCAGTAACACCATCATTGTCGGTATCAATAGCAGGTGGAGGAGGCGTTGCAATGACAGAAATAATATGATCTTCTACTTCGCCACTACCTCCTACACCAAACGAGCGAGGATCTTCTGTATTTCCACTAGCCCCACCAAGGGCTAATTCAGTATCAGAAATACGAATACGCATATAATGCTGATCACCAGAACTCAATCCACTAATGCTGCTCCAATCAATTGAAGCTGATATCGCACTATCTGCAATATCGATTTGTTCATCCGTACCCGTTCCATTTGAAACAAATTCATCAACGTCAAAAGTACCGCTATCATCCCAGTCAATCCATGCGTACAAATAGGCCGTTGAACCTGTCGTGTTTGTAACATCAATAGTCTCAGAAAATGTTGTTGCGGTATCTTCTATAGTTAAATTCGATACACTATCTTCATCATTTGTTGCATCATTATTATCGCCATCAGCAGTTGTCACTCCCGTTCCGAGAGCATCTGATTCTTCATCGGTGGCATTTGTACCGATTAACAATGAAGTTGAGCTAGTATGAGATGGGCCATTATCAGCTAATAGCGTACGGTAGTTTCCTGTTCCAATGCCAGCACCAGAATCAGGAGCATCACCATAATCTGCAACCGTAGATGTTACCGCTTGAGTTGCGGAAAACTCTGAAGTTTGCCCAGCATAAAAACTGCCAGATGAATTACTATCTGATAATGAAATCGCACCAATCTGAGCCCCAGCAGAAATCCCTGATACAGTTATCGTTCCACTAAACGTGCCATTAGTTTGATTGGTTAAACGACCAAGATAAGTGGTACCTTCGCCATAAGTTAACCCCGTAATCTCATTACCAATATTGGTCATAAAACTCCAACCACCAACTGGCTCTGCTGTTGTTGATGCAGTACTAGTGTCTCCAGCGCCCGAGGTAATGACATAAAACTGTAATTCATAACTGGTCTCTTGAATTGCGGCCCCATTACACATTGTTCCTTCAACAGTTAATGTATTACCATCAATAGTTGCTGTTGTAATAATAGGAATGCTTGGCCCAGTTACCGTTGGAGATCCATGATAGGTCGCTAAATAACATCCTGTGCCGTCGCCCTGATGAGAGTTTGTTTCAATACCGTTATTTTCACCGATATCAATAGCAATACCACCATTGCCACCAAACTGGTTTTGACTGACTTTTATGGCTCGACTTGAACCAGCAGCATAATCAATACCATTAACACCAGCGGCACCATTAATAACTTTATTAAATTCAGCATTAGTGTGAGCAGTATAGCCTAATGAAATGCCAGCACTTGGAAACCATTCAGAGTTCGTTGAATTGTCATAGTTATTATCACTTTTAATATAAAAACCACGAGTGTTAGTCACCGTATTTTGTAAAATATCTAAGTATGAAGCTCCCGATGTATTATCAATACCAGCAAACCCTGCATTATCGATATAATTACCCTGAACAGTCAGCGCATTCATACCTCGCTCAAATACCATGCCTGAACCATCAACATTAATAATATAATTATCAGTGATAACAAACTTAGTTCGAGAATCTGTAGGACTGGTCAAATACCAAATAATAATTGCTGTATCCCAAGTGTTATTAAAATAGTTATTATCTATTTGACCCGATGCATCATAATCTTGCTCTGCCCCCCAATTAATGCCGTTATTGATTATTACACCACGATAAATTTGGTTATTAGCATCAGCTCCTGTAGGCAAAACACCAATTACGTTATTGGTAAAATCAAAATTTTGAATACTATCGGGAGCAAAAAAAGCAGGGCCTGCAACCGTACCATCGCTGTCATCAGCATAAATAGCTATATCACGGATCGTGACATTATGAACATTCGCAGCTAATTCAATACCAGAACATCCAGACCACGTTGAACTTTCAGCTTGAGTCTGACCATAATAACTTCGTAAACAATTATCCGCGATATGATTAATCGCAAAATCAGGTGCATCCACTTGACTAATTGAACGACTATTCCAATCAGCACCAACCGTAGTAGTTGTCCCAAGAAGAGTTGAATCTAAATCACGCAGTAATGTGGCATCAGAAAAATCATGTGCTGTACCATCTATGGTGATATTGCCTTCTGTAATAGTAGGGAAGACAAGCATGACGAAATCGAAGTCTTGGTTTTCAACTTCCCACCATGATGCCCGATTAGGAGGGACTACGGGTACAAAACGCATTGTATTTGCACCACTATAAGCATTAGCGTTCAACAAAAATTGCTGATAAGAACCAACACCATCAAATTCTGTGTTTACTACAATATTAAAGCTAAAACCAAAACTCAAGTTGCCAAGATCATAGTCAAGATACAGTCCCGTAATATGTTCACGAGTACCTGCATCTGTTGTAACATCTGCCCCTGTTGCTGTTTTACCTCCATAACAAACATCAAAATTATGAGTGGTATTCGTGGTTAAAACACTGCCACCAGCACCATCAGCACAATACGATTGAACAGCAAAAGGAGTGGGAATTGTGCTTAGAGCCTCCATACCAATGGTTTGTTCTGCAACCAAGCCACCACTACCATTACTTGCCGTTGTCGGAGCATCAGAAGCAACCCAATACACAGCATTCGCTAACCCGGTAAAAGAATATTCACCATTGGCATCAGTAACATCGGTTGCAACAACGGTATCTCCACTATCGGGTAAATTATCACCATCATCAAGATAGATAGTTACAGTAACACCAGGTAAACCTCGTTGATCTCCCAAATTATCATTAAAAGTAAAATCACCATCGATTAAACCATCACCAGTAATGTCCTCAAATACGGTACCTGATACCGAGGCTGCTAATGCACTATTACTAATAAAAACAAGTAATAAAACGATAATATTTATTATCTTATTTATATTAAACATTGGCACCTCAAAATAAAAATAGAAACATCACTATTAATATTTTAATGTTTACCTCAGATAAAATTATCCTATTTATGAGATTTAAAATAACATGAAAATAAAAACGACAATTTAAAGATTTTTATATTTCAGATAAAATTATGGCGAGTATTACCTCACCATAATTTATATATTTTTTTTATTTAATGATCACTTGATACACGACGGTTCCGCTTTCGCCAGGATTAAGTGCTCCTGTCATTTCCCAACGAACTTCGCCTTGATAACCAGCTCCATTGGTACCATGTGGTGTTTGCTCACTACAGGTTAAACTAGCTGGCAAACTACCTGACGTACAATCAATTGCTTGGTTCAACTCTGTGTATTCAGGTGTAGTATCAAATACCGTCACTTCAGTGATTGGCCCACTACCCACATTGGTAAATTCAACAGTATACTCAAGCACTTCACCTGGACGGCCTTGGTTGCTGGTCGTTACTCCCGTACCTTGAGTGATATTTTCAACTGTCTTATTGAGTTTCAACTCACCCGCACCAGCAAAGGTGGCACGAACAGTATCTGTATCTACTACCTGTCGAGTAATTCCGTGACCCGTAGCAGCACTATCATCAAACGTCATATCCGCTTGAATATCATAGTGATATAGAGCATTTAATGGCGCATCAGCTGGTACAAAGACTTTGCTGATAAGACAAATACTGCTGTCACCACTTACCGCAACTGGATTAACAATCTGGCTATCAGCACCATCTATAACACCATTACAATCATTGTCTTGGTAGAGTATGGCACTCCAACCATCATTAGCAGGCTCTGCGGAAATATTCATCACAGTAAAGTTAACGCTACCGGCAGTTTCAGAGGTGAATTTATGGCTAAAGAAAACCCCTTTACCAGGCTCAGTCTCAGTAAAGTTATCTGGCTCCATGCGAGGCTCTTTAACCTTACCAAAGTTCAAGCCAGTCAAATAATCACCAGCAGCGGCGTTAACCAACATTTGACTATCAACAACACTGCTGTTGGTTATTTGAGTAAGTGCCGAAACATCTGATTCACTAATATCAATCCAGTCTGCTTGTTTCACCACTTCCAAGATAAGATCTTCATCAGCAAGTGAAACTGGAACAACAAGCAAGTAACCACCATCACCAGATGTTATTGTTGTCGCAACTACATCACCAGTAGCATACCCACCAGCCCCCGTTCCATTATAGATAGCTCGAACCACCACATTACCAATACCTTCTTCACTGCCATCAAAGACGCCATCATGGGCTGCTGTTGCACCTCCCACTCCATTATCTTCAAAGACAAAGCCACTTAGTACAATTTGATTAATAAGTTCAAATTGATAATCTTCAACCTCACCATCCTGCGCTTCACCTGTTGGTGTATTACAGGTTGTTGCCGTACTACATAGGCGGAAGCGAGCAAAGGTATCACCGTTGTAACCTGCGGTCAGGCCTGCATCCAAATTAAAATCAAGGTTGGTTGAAGTGGCACTGATCACTTGGTCTTCAATAATCAATTCACCCACATCAGCAAAATCACCATCACCATTGAGATCAATAAATACATTCAAGAAGCCCGTTGCTTGTGGAACCGAAACGGTAACTGGTGTTGACGTTGCAACCGTAATGCTTGCTGGTAACGTCACGCCATCTTCATCATCAGAGGCTTGAATGTCATCACCTGTAGCATCGGCAGAGAACTGGCTAACAAACTCGCTATCCCAATTAGCACCTAATGTGAGGTCTTGGTCACCATCTAGGGCTGGATCTCCATCATTACCGGTATCAGAATAATTATGGAAAGCATCACCGTAAGAGACAGGAGCATCACCGTAGTCTCGTGCGTAGTAACAACCAGCGGCATCATTGCCTTGAATCGACACATCAATACCTTCGGTTACAAACATCAACTCGCCAGTAATCACATTAAGTTGATACACTGCAGTCTTATCAATCAGATCATGTGCATTATCACCATCAGTGTCGTGATCACCACCATTCGCAAAGGCATAAAGCATAATGCCATCATCCATAACGGTACCACCTGAGCCTGCTACACCAGTATTGGCAACAGGTAACAAACCATTAAAGTTAACAGGATTTGTTGTTACAGCGCCAGTTGTTGGGTTAATCTGGACAAAGTTACCTCCAGGCAAGTCAATGCCATATAACATGCCATCATTCGAGCTGAAGGAGAAGTCGCCACCAATAGTTGGAGTTGAAGATAATGTAATCGTGGTAAAGGTCTGGGTATTTAAATCAATACGAACAAGTGAGTCCCAATTACCATTCATCACATAGAGATATTGACCATCAGGAGATACATCACCTCTAACAGGAAACGCAATATTAGTGCCACTGCCTGTACGAGAGAATATTTGATTATTATTGAAGGTTGCTGATCCATTAGCAGAATGAGTCAACGTTTGTGAACCATCGGCTCTAATTGTGCCAAGAGAGACAAACTCAGTACCATCGCGATCTGTAACAAACAGCATAATATTGTCATCGGCACTACTACCATCAATAAACAATCCATAGAACAGACCATTGAGACGGTTAAAGCCAACAGCATTATAGTTTTCTGCATTTGGATAACCGTTTACCGTAATTGGACTCACAATATTATTGAGCTGAGCTGGATTTGTGGTTGGATCAAATTCGGCAAAATCATAACCACTGACATTATCGCCTTTGGTTTCGATAACAATATCACAGGTATTATCACCATTTAGGCTCGAAACAAGCACACGATAATCTTCGATTTCCCCATCAGGAGCAGGGCCAATTGGATCTGGAGCCCCATCCCCATCTGAATCAAGAGGCGTACTAGTTCCCGTATTAAACTCAGAACTTAGGCGCAGACGATAACCAACCACACTATTACTAATATTTGGTCCTGTTGTTCCTACATTATTCCAAGTTAATGTCGCTGATGTTGCACCATTTGGTACTATTACCCATGCACTTTCATCAGTATCAAATGAACCACTGTTATCAAAGTCGATCCAACCAGATAAGTATGCATCACTGCCTGTAGTGTTTACCACTGGCACAGTTTGCGTCACTGTTGAGCTTGATACATCGGCAGTAATAAGAGCACTTAATACATCTTCATCATCAGGGGCTGTACCCACATTATCATCACCAGCATAATCGGCATCGGGCTGACCATCGTTTTCATTATCCGCCGCAACTGCACCTATATATAGTCCAGTTTCTTCAGTCAAATGACGAGGACCATTATTTACCAATGTTGTTGGATAACCAGCTGTTTCTGGCGCGTCACCAAAATCTAATGGTAATGGCGCAAAGCGACAGCGAGCACCATCATTTTGACTGGTAGACGCATTCATTTGAGTGAAATTCACCGCACTATAACTACCTGATGGCAAGCTTGGATCTGAAATATCAATTCGAACTATGCGGCCTGGATTTGGATTTTGAGATGCATAGAAGAAACCTTGATCATCAAAGTATACAGCCCCCCATCCTGTTCCTGTTTCACCATTAATACCAACGTACCCTAAGTTAGTTCGAGCTCCGGTTACAGGATCAAACTTAACCAATGATCCCGTTGGCGTTAAGGTATATAGCATATTATCTATTGGGTTAATGGCCATATCAGCCATGGTTGGAGCAGAAACAGTTACTTCACCTATTTGCTGTAAATACGTACTGCTATTTGGATTAACATCAATACGATACATACTTGTACCACCACTGTTAATTAGCAGTAGAACACCGTTATCATCAATATCACCGCTGTTATAATTATCAATTGTCATTGTGCTACCTGTAATTGGCAGCACGAACGCTGAACCAGCACCATCAACCATCAAAACAGTATCTTTGTTTCGAATATTATCGCCAATCAAGGTGTTAGTAATGAAGTTATAACCTGTACCACCAAACACGCCAGTTGCACTTGGAAGGACATCATCATATAGCGGTGTCACTGTACCCATAGCAAGATTGATACTCGTAATATCAGTTGGAGAATTTCGTAACAAATACCCGTCACTACTACAGGTAGGGAATGTTGTAATAGTAAAGTCAGCAAAATTCACATCACTAACATCAGCGGTTAACGAAACAGTCTGTACATTTGGTGAACTTGAATGAACATTAGCAGGATCGCCAATCGTAGCCCCCACATAACCGCCAGAACTCGGATCTAATGTACCAATTGTTGGAGGGCATGTTGGGTTAACAAGATCAGTCTCAAGGGCTGCTTCATATACCTCATAACTGCCGCCTGGTATTGTCATTGAATATGCACCGGTTGTTGCATCTGCGGTTGCCACAAAACACTCATTAGTCGTGGCGTTATAAGCAATCACTGGAACCGCAATACCTAATCCAGCTTCACCAACATCTTTAATTCCATTTACAGTTGGAGCTGTGCTGCTGTCATCAAAGACAAAACCAGATAGTTCGAAACTACATACTGCAGGTTCTGTTGGTAGCGTTGAAGAGTTAATCACTTGCCCATCACCACCAGCATCACCACAAAGTAACGACCCTGTACAACTTGCATTACCCCCACTAACATTGGCTGAGGCGCCTGAGCTATTAAAGATTGCAGCACCACCACCACCACCAGCAGACTGTCCATGACCGCCCGATGATGTCGCACCATTACCACCAACCGTATTCACTGTTAACGACGATAATGAAGCCCCATCTTTGTTATAAACAAGCACTGAACCACCGGCACCACCACCACCCGGGCTATCCCCCCCCGCATTTGGCGAAGTATTACCATTAGCGTTAATCGTACCAGTACCTGTTACTGTATTGGCTGTGATGTAGACAATACCACCACCATCAGCACCATCTCGGCCAACTGCATTATTTTCTTGACCTGCGCCACCTCCGCCACCAAGAGTTAAGCGTGTTGGATCAGCCAGTCCAATACCCGTTCCAGGCTCACCTGGATAAAAACTGGTTGAATTAGCATAGTAACCACCTCGACCACCAGGTCCAACGTTGGCACCACCACCACCGCCAGAGTTATAGTTACCACCACCGCCGGCGTTAGCAGGAGCACCGATACCGTAGTCACCATCGCTATAACCAAGACCACCAAGACTAACTGGCGTTCCGGCAACACCTTCACCTTTACCACCATCAATATTGGTCGCTGACATTACATAATTAAGGCCAGTCGCTATACCATTACCTGTGTTGAGTGTACCGCCGCGGAAGCCCTTACCGTTAACATCGATCGTATTGCCATTGAGATCTAAGGTGCCATTAACATAAATCGAGACAATACCACCACTAGAGCCATCCCAATCTGAAGCGGTAATGGTTCCAGTTAAACGAGCATCTTCATACATAGGCACACGAACAACTTGGAAGGAACTATTACCATCAGAAGTAAAGCTATTGGTGAGATTTTCACTAAGCGTCAATGTTGGGTCAGCAAAACTAGCAACAGTGGCAAATTCGTATTGACCTGTAGTACCGTAATCAATCCAACCACTGCCATAGCCCCCCGCGACACCGCTACCATAGCTATCTGTATTGGTTGTATCGATCGAGGCATTTTGCATCTGAATGATCATCACTCGATCACCAGGATTTAAAGTCTCTGTAGTATTACCAGTCGCCGTACCTAAGGTCAGTACATTGGTACCGGCTAGAGCATTTGCCGTGGCTGGATAGTAAGTATTTACCGTTCCTGTAATATCAATTGGCGTACCCGATGTACCTTCAATGTTGCCTGTATTGAGACACTGGGCAATCACAACAGCAGGAGTAATTGGCTGAATCGGCCCTTTTAAAATAGGAATTTGATGATCTTCAACCTCTCCATTAACCGCGGTGCCGTTATAGTCACTTGCTGTTAACGTTTCAGTTGTGATTCTCAAGCGCATATAGGTTTCTGTTGCAATCGTACTGGTATTGATCAATGAGAAGCTGAGTAATGCCGAACCATCTGTTCCTGCATCAGCATCGGTACAAGACGCTTGCGCAAATTCACCGCTATCAGCAAAATCACCATCAGCATTGAAATCGACCCAAGCATATACGTTAGCACCAAGATCTGTAGTTCCATCATGATCGTTACAAATTACATCTTGAGAGAAATCGGTTGCACCCTGAGATAAGAAGCCGGGAGCGGATATACCATCCTCATCATCACTCCCTGTTGTATCGTCATCGGTTGCATCGCCATTATCATCGGTACCATCTCCGAAACCATCCGTATCACCATCACCAATAGTTGCTCCCAAGCTTAACGTCGTATTGCCTAAGCGATGACGAGCTCCATTACTGGTAAACAGTGTGTTGTAACCTAAAGCTTCAGGTGCATCGCCATAGTCATATGCCACATCCAAAATGATACGGTGATCTTCAACTTCACCATCGGTTGCTACATCATGCGGAGTTGAACAAGTTGTCGCAGTTGAACAAATTCGAACTCGTAAGTAGCTACCACCATCAAGAACATTATCAGGCGTGGTGAAATCAAGAGAAATATCGGTACCATTATCAGTACTGGTAATGCTCACTGGCGTTGCAGCTTCTGTCGCTACATCAAAGACACCATCACGATTGAAGTCCAACCAACCATATACAGTGGCATCCACATCCGTATTAACGCGAATCGTTAACGACTCAGTACTACCTGGTTCCGCCATGATAGAAGCAGGAATAGTCACGCCATCTTCATCTTCAACACCTGCTAGATCATCATCTTGCGCTAAACCATTATCATCAACCCCATCCACAAAACCATTGGCTTCAGCATCGGTTGCAACGGCACCTAAGAAAATAGTCGCACTTGGTGTGTGCATAGGTCCTACACCTTCTCCACTGGCATCGGTTCTATCTGTACCATAAGTATCAGGCGCATCACCAAGGTCAAAGGTTCCCATCACAATAAGGTGATCTTCAACCTCACCATTGTTAGCAACACCTCCAATTGAAGCGGCAGTGATCGCATCTGTTGTGATACGAATACGGGCATAAGTTACCCCTGCAGTTAAACCACTTAACCCAGTCCAGTTGAAGACAAACTGCCCTTCACTGGTAGCATCAGGAACTGTCGTCACTTGTGCTTCACTGGTTTCAAATGTGCCGCTCTTATCAAAGTCAATCCACACAATTAAGTTCGCAATTGAACCCGTTGTATTTGATGCTTCCACCGTTAGGCTGTAATCGGTCGCATTAATATTAATTGGCGAAATAACGTTGACACCATCTTCATCATCAGGCGAGGCATTCTCATCATCACCATTAGCTGTCGCACTTGGTAAGCCATCAGGTTCACCATCACTGGCTTGATCACCCACAAATAGAGTCGCATCGCCATAGTGGAACGGACCACCACTGCCCGCTAGGGTCAAATAGGTATCTGGAGCATCGGCAAAATCGACATTATCGGAAACCGTAATGGCATAGCCTTCAACCTCACCATTGGCCGCTTCACCAATTGGCGAACTACAGTCAGTGACTGAATTACAGATTCTAAAGCGAACATAAATAGTATCGCCATTAGTAATACTTGAAGTAATTGGCCACGTGAGAACTTTAACGGTATCCGTTTCGCCATCAGGTACCGTAACAGTTTGCATTTCAGAGGCTTCTAAATCGCCATTTTGATTCCAATCAGCCCAAGCATACAAATTACCGTCAGAGCCTGTAGTATTGGTTGTGGTGACACGCATTGAGTATTGAGTTGCTGTACTAGATAGCGGTAATACTTCAACACCATCATCCGTATCGCCATTAGCAGCAACGGTCGCATAGGCATCGGTTTCACCATCCGGTGCCGTTCCCATATAGATAGTGGCACCCAGTTGGTGACGAGGACCATCAAACTGGAAAGCTGTAATGTAGTTGCCTGTACCAATTCCTGTACCAGTATCTGGTAAATCACCAAAATCTAATTCTACATTTGAACAACTGCCGTTTACATTCGCATCATCAGCTAACCAATTGTTACGAGCTAAGAAAGCGGTTTGATCTTCATAGTAGTCATAAACGAAATCCATCAGATCTTGGTAAGGCGTTAAGTTGCCTGATACATAGTTTGGTGTGAAATAAAATTGACGCTCACCGGAACCAACCCAAGGGCCGGTATGAGAACGAGGATACTCATACCCTCCTGTAGTTGTTGGCTCATATGGAATTAACCAGGCCATAGCATCCACGTTGTTACAAGAACCCGTTACCGTTGGTAGAGTATAAATTACGCTTCGATGATCAATACCAGTAATGGTTGATAAGGTTCCTGTGGTTGAAACTGTCGCTTGAGTTGACAGTGCACCTGGACCATCAGATGGATGGAAACGCGGTAAGGTTGTTGGGCCACTGTAGCCGGCAAAACCTGTAGCAGAAGTACCAGGGAAGCCAACCTGCTGCCCCATATAAGCATTAATGCGAGTGGTAGTGGCATCGACAAAGGTGTCACCCTCAACAAGAGAAAGTAATACACCACCTTGATTACGATAATCCAGTAAGGCATCAATTTCAGCAGTCGTATCTGGACTTGTACCACCTGCTAAATCTGATTGATAAAGAATAAACTGGTAATCACGTAACGTGAAATCGGTCGTAATATTATCGGTTGGAACCAAAATATCGTAAGTTACATAACCAGCACCATAATTATTCTCCATCAAGGCAACCGTGTTATTGGCTACATTAGGCAGAGTATATTCAATGGCTCCTGAGTCTTGTTGGATTAACATATGGAAGGTGACTTTATGATAATGGTCTTCTATCTCACCATCTGTTGCTCCACCTTGTGAGCGCTCATCCACAGTAGTAGCGCCATTATCGGTTAGCGTATCAGTAGTTAGACGCATACGCACATAAGTATCACCAACATTACCACCTTCACCGTTAGATAAGTTGGTCCACTCTACCGCAATCGGTAAATCGGAAACCCCATCCGGTACGGCCACACTGGTATACTCATCGACTTGGAATTCACCATCTAAGTCATGATCCACCCAAGCATGTAACGTCGCCGCACTACCAGAAGTATTGGTTACCGTTGTGGTGTATGACCAATTGATCATTGATGGTGATAAGACTGGGAATGCAGGTGTTGCTTCATCTGCCGTACCATTATTATCATCACCGTCTGCAGCTGTATTTGGCTGTCCATCAACATCTGCATCTGGTGCTACGGCTCCAATATAGAGATCTGTTGATGGAACATGATTTGCACCATTATTTGTACTTAGCGTGAAGTAATTATCTGGTGCATCACCCCAATCTTGACTGGTTAATACAGCGATTCTAAAGTCTTCCACTTCACCTGTAGTTGCCACACCGCCTGGATTTGCTCCAGTTAAGCCATCAGTTGTCGGCATCAAACGAGCACGACCGAAATAATATCCTGCCGTTGGAGTTAAACCACTCCAAGATGGGTTATAAACAGTATTCACCCCATTAGATGTTGCAGTAATAATTTGTGCTTCAGATGTATCAAATGTGCCGTTACGATCCCAATCAATCCAAACAATCAGATCTGCATCGGCTCCTGTGTTATTGAGCACATCAGCATCTAAGGTGTAACTGGTTGCACCTAATGCCAGTATAGGAAGAGTAATTCCATCTTCATCTGCAGTCGCTGTAATATCATCCAATTGTGCATCTAAACTACCATCAGCATCTTCGCCGTCGGTGGTTGCGGTACCTAGACGCAATGTTGTACTGATTGGATGAATTGGACCACCGTCAGCAAAACGAACTAAATAGGAATCTGGTGCATCACCACCATCGTATCTCACACTATCACTGAGTAAATAATGATCTTCGACTTCACCATTAGATACACCACCAAATGAACGCGGATCTTCATTCGTTCCAGTTACCGTATCAGCTAACAGTTCAGAGGTGATACGAACACGCATATATCGATTCTGACCCGCGGATAGTCCTGTGGTTGCAAGCCAATCTAACTCAATTGGACTATTCGTTAGCCCCGTAGGAACAATAACCGCGCCTCCTGTTGCTGTACCATTACCAACGAACTCGTCGCGATCAAATCGACCATTACCATCGAAATCGACCCAAGCATAAATGTAAGCATCACTACCCGTATTGTTAGTTACCATGGCATTGGCACTGTAACTACCTTGGGTTGTTGTTAATGGCGGTAAAACTAAACCATCTTCATCATCGGTTGCAGTGATATCGTCACCCGTTGCTTGCAATACAATAGTTGGGGATTGAGCATCATTATCAGCATCAGGCAATGTGCCTATAAAGAGATCGGTATCAATACCATGGAATGGGCCAGAATCGGACTGTGTTGTACGATAATTATTCGCTCCCACATTAGCCGCCTCATCTGGCGCATCACCATAATCAAACTCACCAACAAAGACCATATAGTCTTCTACTTCACCATCGAGCGCTTGCCCTGCCCAATCATTTGCCGTGAGGTCGGTGAGATAACTTAAACGGATACGCAATGCCATAGAGCCGTTAGTAAGACCAGATAAACCGTTCCAAGTTAATACTGCAGTCTTATTTCCATTAAAGTATGGAATGTTATCAACACTAAATGGCGTATCACCTGTACCGTCATAGTTAATTGCAGATACCACTTCTGAAGCGCTAAATTGCCCATCTTGATTGGTATCCAACCATGCAACTAAAGTGGCTGGATTACTTGCCAGCTCAGAATTACGTAGAGTCAAGGTCACACTGTAAGAGGTTGCCGTTGTTGCAATATTAGCAAGAGGTTGTGGTAGACCATTTTCATCATCGCTACCGTTTAAGTCATCGCCTGAAGCATCACTGCTTGGTTGACCATCTGTATCGGCATCTATAGTTGCCGTTCCTAAATAGACGGTAGCACTATTACTACGACCATGGAATGGACCATCACTACTGCTCAAGGTTTGATAGGTATCAGGTGCATCACCCATGTCTTGATCGCCAATATAAATTCGATGATCTTCGACTTCACCATCACTGGCACCAAATAGAGAACGAGTGTCTTCGGCAGCACCAGTATTGAGATTAACCAATTCATCGGTCGTCAAACGGAAACGGGTTAACGTAAAGCCTGCTGCAATACCGGTAAAGCTATCCCAAGTTAAGTCAACAGACCCATTCGTGCCTGTCGGTACTACCAGCTCAGCAACCTCATCACTACCAAACTGGCCATTACGATCCCAATCAATCCAACCGTATAAAGTAGCATCTTGCCCCGTATTGTTGGTTACATCTACCGCAACCGTATAACTAGTTGGTACGGGTGAATTATCAAGCGCTCGAAGCGTTACTCCATCTTCATCATCGCTACCGGTAGTATCGTCACCATCAGAAGTTGTTATTGCGCTACTTAGATTGGCATTGGCTTCACTGTCTGGCACACCTGCACCAATATATAAATTGTTGTTAATCACATGATATGGACCATCATCTTCAATACGAGAACGGTAATCACCAGCCCCCGTAGCAGTACCTGCGGCACCATCTTCGGCGTCACCAAAATCTAAATCACCGATATAGATCACATGATCTTCTACTTCCCCATTGTCTGCCGGGCCACCCCAGTCATTTGCCGTTAACGTTGAGTTGGTTAAACGCAAACGCATATAAGTGCTGCCTGCGGTTAAGCCACTGATACCTGTCCACGTCAATTCTGTTGTGGGTGTCGTTTGCGCACTGGTATTGGTTGATGTTGCAATCGCAGTTAGCTCAGCAAACTCACCAGCATCAGCAAAATCACCATCTTGGTTAAAATCAATCCAACCATATAAATTAGCGTCACTACCCGTTAGGTTATAGAGCGGAATACCTACTGTATAAGAGGTATCAGCAACGGCTAAGATTGGGAATGGCGTTAAATCATCAGCATTTTCATCATCAACACCATCTGCATCATCGCCTGTTGCCCCATCTGTTGGTTGCCCATCATCATCATGAGCATTGTCGTGGGTAGCATCACGAATATAGAGATTAGCATTATTGTGAATATGGTAAGGACCGCCACTGGTATATAAGGTGTCATAAGAGTCAGGCGCATCACCTGCATCATAGGTTTCAACACGAATATAGTAATCTTCAACTTCACCATCACTGGCCCCACCAAACGAGCGGGGATCTTCATTTGCCGTGCCTACTTGGGTATCTGCCAATAAATCTGAAGTGAAACGAATACGAATATAAACATCCGTTCCTGTTGCAATGCCAGGGAAAGAGTTCCAGCCTAGATTGGTTGTAGTATTAGTATTGCCTGTATTGATTTCACGAGGCTCTCCAGTATTACCACCAAAAAATTCATCGCGATCAAAACGGCCATTACGGTCAAAGTCGATCCATGCATACAAATATCCAGTACGGCCACTATTATTGCTAACAGTTACCGGGATATTGTAAGTGGTATTGGTATTATTGAGTGGCGGAATAAAGGCGCCATCTTCATCGTTACTGCCTGTAATATTATCGCCTTGAGCAAATGCCGTTGTTGGGTCATTGGCATCATTTTCACTATCAAGCAGTGTGCCCATCAAAATCGTATTATCAATACCATGATACGCACCATTATCACTCAGGGTTGTACGATAGTTATTGGCAGCAACACCAACACCAGTATCTCTTGCATCACCAAAGTCAAACTGCCCAACGAAAACCACGTAATCTTCTACTTCACCACCTTGAGCAATTCCGCCCCAATCGTTGGCGGTTAAGCTAGTATTGGCAACTCGGATACGAAGTCCCATAGAGCCTTGAGTTAAACCAGAGATTCCATTCCATGTTAGCGTTACTTTATTGGTGAGATTATTACTACCTGTAGGTAAATTATCGGAAGTAAAAGTTGAATTACTAAATGGTACGCCTGTCGCAACTACATTCAGCTCATCTACCACTTCATCAGCACTGAATGTGCCATCTTGGTTGGTGTCTAACCAAGCTACTAATGTCGCATCAGATCCCGATAAATTATAAACTGCTAAATCAACACTATAGCTGGTAATACTGGTTGCAACGGTCAACAATGGCTCAACTAGGCCAGTTTCATCATCAACACCAGTATTATCATCACCAAGTGCTGCGGCATCTGGAATAGCTTCATCATCGTCATCAATATTATTCGCCCCCATGTAGAGGTTACTCACATAGTAATGAGCCGGGCCACCACTTGTTGGTAAAGTGAGATAACTATCTGGTAAGTCACCAAAATCGGTATTTTCAGCCGTAACAAAGAAGTCTTCTACTTCACCGTCTTGCGCCGCACCTAATGAACGCTCATCAATGGTTGTTGTTGCATCCCCATCCGTTAATAACTCAGTAGTTAAACGTAAACGTACACCGTAAGTTCTTGCATCAACCAATGCAGTATCTGTAGTGAAAGTAACGGTATAAGTTTCAGTACCCGTACTGGCTGGAATAGTAATCACCCCATTATTCACCGCCTGAGTCAGTCCACCGCTATTAATTGATGCTTGAGCGATTTCATCACTTTCAAAGCTGCCATCACGATCCCAATCAATCCATGCATAGAGATACGCAGTAGCAGTTGAATCATTGGTTACTGTAATCTGAGTATCATAAGTATCTCCCGCATCCAGATCGGGTAGAGGGATATCTTCTAATGCATTTTCATCATTAATGTCCGTGGTGTTATCACCAGTAGCATCACTGCTTTGTGGTGTAGCCCCATCAATATCTGGCGCTACGGTTCCCAAATACAGATTTGGTTCAGCCGCAACATTATGATATGGCCCACCAAAGGTTAAATTGGTTTGATAATTGTTAGCTGCTGTGCCTGACGAAGTATCAGGTAAATCACCTAAGTCTTGACCACCAACTTGGATCATAAAATCTTCGACTTCACCATTGGATGCTCCGCCACCCACATCAGTTACGGTTAATGGATCTGTTGTTAAACGGAAACGAATAAAGGTATTGCCAACCGAAAGATTCTGCATCTGATTGGAGTCAAAGGAATAGGTATAAGCTCCATTTTGGCCGCTAGGTATCACATCCACTCGACCTTCAATCTCATCAAAGACGCCATTACGGTTACTGTCGATCCAACCAGCAAGATACGCATCACTACCCGTAGTATTACGCACTGTGAGTTCTAAACTGTGACTTGAACCGTTAACAGGAATGGAGGTTAATGGCTGACTGGTGCCATTTTCGTCATCGCTACCATTGTTGTCATCACCTAATGCATCACTGGACGCGAGGACAATACTATCGCCATCAATGGTTGAGGTACCTAAATAGAGATTGGTATTGTTGGTAATAATATGGTGAGGTCCACCAAGCAGAGGATCAACCAAATAACTGGCTGGCGCATCACCTAAGTCTTGTAAGCCAAAGAAGATACTGTGATCTTCAACCTCACCACCTGCTTCACCACCAAGAGAGGAGATATCACTGATTTGTCCAACTAAACGATTCGTTAAACGTAAACGAACAAATGAAGTCGTGTTGTTAGTTACGGCAGGTACGGATGCCCACTCTAATTCAACTGGTGTATTACTAGAACCTGTTGGAACTACGGCAATTTGCCCTTCACTATCTTCAAATTGACCATTACGGTTAAAATCAATCCATGCCACTAATGTTGCTACGCTGCCTGTTGTATTGGTTACTGGCACTGTAATCTTGTAGGAACTCATACCATTAAATAGTGGCGGTAAGGTTACTGGGCCTTCATCATCTGTGGCATCTAAGTCATCAGCAGTAGCGGTCGCATCTTGTAATGATCCATCATCAATATCTGGGGCCGTAGATCCAATATATAATCCACTCACAAATAAGTGGTATGGACCAAAATAGTTATACAGGGTTTGATAATTATTAGCCGCTGTACCCGATGAGGTATCGGGTGCATCACCAAAGTCTGGATCACCAACATAGATATAGTGATCTTCGACTTCACCATTTAGAGCAATACCGCCCCAGTCATTAGCCGTTAACGTATCAGAGGTTAAACGTAAACGCAGCGCCATATTACCTGTTGTTTGACCACTGAACCCACTCCACGTTAATTCTGTAGTTGGAGTAGTTTGTGCTGAAGTATTAGTACCGTTAACAATGCCTTCTAGTAAAGCGAATTCACCAGCATCATTAAAATCACCATCTTGGTTTAGATCCAACCAACCGTAAAGATTAGCGTTAACACCAGTACCATTATAAAGCGGTACACCAAGGGTATAAGAAGTGTCGGTTAAGGTTAGAATTGGCAACGGTACAAGAGCATCGGCATTTTCATCATCAACGCCATCATTATCATCACCATTTGCTACCGCACTCGGCTGACCATCGACATCGTGTGCATTATCATGGGTTGCATCTCGAATATACAGATTCACGTTGGTATGATAATGAGCAGGACCGCCATTAGCATAACTGGTTTGATACGATTCAGGTAAGTCACCGCCATCATAGGTATCAACACGAAGATAGTAATCTTCTACTTCACCATCACTTACACCGCCATATGAACGTGGATCTTCTGCGGTTCCCGTTGCTGAATCGGTCAACAAATCTGTCGTTAAACGAATACGAACGTAAACATCGGTGTTATTTGCGATACCAGGGAAGCTGTCCCAAATAATGTCAGTCGCAGCTTCTGTCGCCCCAGTTGCAATCGTCACAGGAGTTCCTGAGGCACCACCTGCGAATTCATCACGGTCAAATCGTCCATTGCGATCTAAATCGATCCACGCATAAAGATAGGCATCACTTCCCGTATTATTGGTAACCGTTGTTGGTACTGTATAGGTCGTCACTGAGTTATGCAGAGGTCCAACAAAAGCACCATCTTCATCATCGCCACCGAGATCTTCATCATCACCAAGAGCTAATACAGCAGGACTGTTCGCATCATTTTCAGTATCTGGAGCGGATACACCAAGATACAGATTTGGACTTAAACCATGATACGCACCAGCATCATTAAACGTCGTTCGATAGTTATTAACCGATACACCATTTCCAGTATCAGGCGCATCACCAAAGTCAAAATCACCAATAAAGACTTGGTGATCCTCTACTTCACCATTGCGCGCTATCCCACCCCAGTCGCTAGCAGTCAATGTATCGTTAGTAATACGAATACGAACAAAGGTACGACCTTGAGTTAATCCTGATATTCCAGACCATGTTAACGCCGTCGTTGGTGCGGTTTGTGATAAGGTATTAGTACCATTAACAATATTTTCAAGAGCGGCAAACTCACCGGCATCAGCAAAATCACCATCTTGGTTAAGGTCGATCCAACCATATAAGTTAGCATCGCTGCCTGTTGCGTTATAAAGTGGCACTCCTAAGGTATAAGTCGTATCTGAAACACCCAATAGTGGAATCTTAGTTAAAGAATCGGCATCTTCATCATCAGTACCGTCTAAATCATCGCCATCAGCATTTGTTGTTGGCTGCCCATCAGTATCATGGTTATTATCATGAGTGGCGCTGCGAATATACAAGTTAGCTATAGCATGGAAGTGTGAAGGGCCATTACTGGTATAAAGAGTGTCATAACTATCAGGCGCATCACCACCATCGTAAGTGTCCACTCGTAAATAGTAATCTTCCACTTCACCATCGGTTGCAACACCATATGAACGAGGATCTTCGACTGTACCGGTAACAGAATCGGTTAACAGATCCGTGGTTAAGCGAATGCGAACGTAAACATCGGTATTAACGGCAATGCCAGGGAAACTGTCCCATGTGACGTTAAAGGTTCCATCCGTTGTTCCTGTTGGAATCGTAATCGGTGTACCTGCTCCGCCACCTGCAAATTCATCACGATCAAAACCAGTTGTTCGGTCAAAATCAATCCAAGCATAGATGTAAGCATCACTACCAGTATTATTGGTAACGGTAACAGGGAGCGTATAAGAGGTTGCACTAGAGTGAAGCGGAATCAATAACACACCATCTTCATCATCGGTACCAGCAAGATCATCACCATCACTAGTTACAGCAGGTGTATTAGCATCCTGCTCAGCATCGACACCTGCACCTAAGTAGAGTTGAGGGTTAACACCGTGGCGTGCACCATCATCATTCAATAAAGTTCGTTGATTATTTGCAGCGACACCTATACCAGTATCGGGTGCATCACCAAAATCAAAACTACCAACTAAAACAAAATGATCTTCTACTTCACCATCAGGTGCAGCCCCACCCCAATCAGTATTAGCAAGACCTGCTGTGGTATAACGTAAACGAAGCGCTGCTTGGCCGTCTGTTTGTCCTGAAATTCCAGTAAATGTTAAAGTTATTGGCGAGGTTGTAGTTGTCCCAGTTGGAACCGTAACCACAGCATATTCTGTCGCTTCAAATTGATTATTTTGGTTCCAATCTAGCCAACCATAAAGATAAGCATCCCCTCCCGTATTATTACGAACAGGAACAAATACAGAGTAACTGGTTGCGTCTAAAGGAAGAATTGGCGTTGGGGTTGAGAATGCATTTTCATCGGCACTGCCTGTTGTATCATCACCATCAGCGCCAGAAGTTGGCTGACCATCGCCTTCGGTATCAATTGTCGCGCTACCAATATGGATATTTGTCGCATTACTCAAACCGTGATAAGGACCGCCACTTGTTCCTAACGTATCAAAGGTATCGGGTAAATCACCAAAATCTTGATCTGCCACCTGCAATGCATAATCTTCTACTTCACCCCCATCAACAAAACCATAAGAGCGCGGGTCTTCAACAGCACCAGCAACTGCATCGGTAAGTTGTACTGGAGATAAACGAGTACGTAGATAAACTGTTGTGTTATTGGTTAGCGGGGTAATGGTCCCCCAAATGAGAGCAGAAGTAATCGCCGTTGAGCCATCTGGGATAATAATTTCTCCCCCAGCGCCAGCACCATTTGAGATAAATTCATCTCGATCAAACTCACCATCACGATTCACATCGAGCCAAGCATAAAGATATGCATCCGCTCCTGAATTATTAGTAACCGTCGCTTGGGTTGTATAAGAAGTTGCTCCACTGGTTAATGGCAGAACTAACAAACCATCTTCATCATTGACACCATCTACATTATCACCAGATGCCGTTGTATTCTGCAGTCCATCAACTTCAGTATCGGTCGCATTTGTTCCTAAGAAGAGATCGCTATCTGTCGAGTGTCTTGGGCCATCATCAGCAAGGGTTGTACGGTAGTTTCCTGTTCCTATACCTACCCCTGTATCTGGGGCATCACCAAAATCGATACTAACAATCAGTTCACCATAATCTTCAACCTCACCATCAATACTGGCACCATTAGGAGTGTTACAATCTCCCGTAGAACAGAGACGGAATCGAGCAAATGTCGTTCCAAGTACAGCATCACTTGGAGGTGTTACTGTGTAGGTGTTAGTACCGATAGCAACTGAAGTTTCACTGACAACTTGCTCGTTAACATCATCAAAATCACCATCTTGGTTCCAATCAATCCAACCGTATAAATGGAAACTGCTGGTGGCAAAATCAGGATCTTTACCAATGGTAATATCAATATCTCTTGGTCGATTTAAAACATAAGTACCATTAGCAGTCACCCCATCTTCGTCAGCCAGATTAACAAGATTATCCCCATCAGCCATCGTTGTTGGTTGACCATCAATATCAGTATCAACCAGCAAACCTAAGAACAGATCGGGATTATTATCGGTATCATTATCGATCACCACATGGTTAGCACCACCATTAGCCCGATAGGTTTGATAATCACCTTGTCCGGTACCAACCGTGGTGTCAGGAGCATCACCCCAGTCTTTATTATCAATATCAACCGATACGTTAGCGCTAAATTCGGAGGTATCTTGCAGTTCGCCTAACCCACCCGTTGTTGTACGCTGAGCAATAACAGTAATTTCATCACCTACGTTTATGCCCGTTACCGCAAGAGAGCTATCAAATGTGGCCCCAGAGAGTGCTGTTATAGAACCTAAATAGGTCAAGCCTTCACCCGCATCTAACGAATCACTGCCAGTATCTCCGGTTCCTGCACTGGCTTTATATATTTCAAAAGTAAAGTCACCTGTAGCACACATATCACCGATAAGGCGTAAGTTTGATCCTTCTAAGAATGCATAGTTAACTTGAGGTCGAGCTAAATCATTATTAGCGCCTGTACCGGTATCGTTGTTACATAAATCGGTATTTAACGAAACGCCACTGCCTGTTGTGGCATTGTGCAAATCAATGGCGTTATCCGCATTGGCATCAAAGCTATTTTTGGTAATTAGGTAGCCTTCAATATTGGTATTACCATCGACCGAAACCCCTGAATCACCGTTATTGTGTAGGACATTACATTCAACGATGGATAACTGACCACTCTGGAAGTGAATTGCATCGCCATCAGCATTTTGAATATCATTGCTGGTAAAGGTTTGGAATAAATCGACATTAGAGGTATTACCTTGATAAATACCATCGCCTGTCGCATCCCGCATAAGATTACCAAGCACATTTAGATTTGATGGAATACCGTAACGAATATATACATTATGATAAGGCGTCGCAGTTGTTGATGTGCTTCCTAATAACTGGTTATGAATGACTTGCCAATTAACCGTACTTGATTGATTTGTTAAATTATTGAGAGATATATTGTGATGCGCGGTTTTAATGGCGTTATTACGAATAATACCGTTATCACCCGTTAACGCACCATTGCCTGAATTAGCAATCGCAATACCCGCACAACCAGATGAAGTGCCACAGGTTTCCTGACCAATAACATCATCATTACCCGCAGGATCAATACCAATTAAGTTTTGTTCAATTAAAGTATCCGTAATGCCCGCAGAATAAATATTAATACCAAGAGATCCTCCAGTTAAAGAGAGATTTCTTACGGTGGTATTATCAGCATTAATAATCAGCAATTCAGAGGCGTAAGGGCTTGATACTGTTGGCATATCTATTTGTAATTCTGGTTTAGCAAGAGCAACAATAGTCTCAACCGTACAACCATCAGCACTGCCAACTGTTTGCGATTCACTGTAATTACCCGGGTTTGAATCAACAACGGTTACCCCATCAGTATTGCTGTATGCCGTACCATCAATGGTTGTATTCGCACCATTTGTACCTGTAATGGTCGTTAAAGAAGAGGTTGGAGAAATGACCCACCAATCAGCACCAGGATCCGTATCATTAGCTGGCACACTAGGGACAAAACGCATCTCATTAGCACCGCTAAGCGTATTAGCATTGGTAATAAACTGCTGAAGTGAACCTTGTGCCGAAGTATTAGTGTTAGTTACAACATTATAAGAAAAACCAAAATCGACATTAGTTTGATTTTCAGAATCAAAAGAGAGTTCGACTTTGGTGATATGTTCTCGGGTGGTTGAATTTGTCGTTGCATCAGCTCTATCACCATCAATACCACCATAACAGGCGCCCGATGCAGTTAAAGGCGTATCTCCTGTTGCACCATCACCATTACTGTCACAAAAAGCACTGTAGTAGGTATCGCTGGCGGCATAAGTCTGCTCAGAAACTGCTGATCCCGTTGATGGCGGAGCAGTGGCAACAAAATAGGTATCAATGGGTAGTTCAGTAAAAGAGTATGCGCCAGAAGCTGTTGTCATTTGCTGCAAATAGGTATCGCCTGCACTTGGTACCCCATCGCCATCATCATCTCGATAAAGCCTTACGACCACTTCGTTTGGTGTAACACCGTCGCCCGAAATATCGCTATCACCATTTTCATCTAAATAAACCGTACCACTGATATCAAAGCAACCAATACAGAAACGATAATCTTCCACTTCACCGCTATCAACGGTGGTGGAAATATTTGAAGTGGTCAGTGCGGTATTAGCTATCCTAAACCGCGAAAAGAAATACCCGGTGTTACTTCGATCGGCAGGATCAACCGTAAAAGTCACACTACAAGTAAAATTAGAGCCTGAAGTATTGGTACAGTCTGAATTGGAAGAACCCGCAGCTGGAACACTTATCGTAATCCCTTCATCGGCTTGGAAAGAGTTATCTTGATCCCAGTCAATCCAACCAACGAACGAGCGGCTTGCTCCAGTATTATTAAACACACTGGCTGTTACCGTAACCTCTCCTGTTGCTGGATCAATTTCAGTTTGAGGGAAACCAGTAATACCGTCATCAAAGGTATCGTTATTAGCTAACGTGCTGTTTCTGTTATTCGTTTCAAAACTAACATTAGAGCCAAAACGTAAGTTTGTTCCCGTTAAATCAACATTGTGTCGAGCAACGCCATAGCTGCTTGGTGCATCGGTCGCTTCAAAGCTACAGGCATACCCCGATGTATTAACACGAATACCACCATCATCACCTGCACCACCAGAGCTTCCCCCTGTCGCCGGTGTCTGGGTACCTTCAATCTGAATACTAGTTATTGATGTCATCCATGAAGGTAGAAGAATCTGAGTGCCGTGAGGATAAGCATCAAAAGAGTTAACACCAACATTACCACCACCACTTTGAAAACTGGCGCCATTTTGAGTGCTAATATTGGCTGTATTTTGGCTATCATTTGGCGTAACTAATTGTGCAACTGTTGTTCCATTCACCTTCAATCTTATTGTGATAGACTCAGTATAATCGCCTCGGCCAGTCCACTGATTACCATTGTTCCAGCCCCAATTGGCACTAATAACTATCCGCCCACCAGAGCCCGTACCACCGACAAGGTTGGTATTGTAGACACCAATATTTCTGGTTCCCCACCCATTACCACCATCACCATCACCATCAAAATAATATTGCCCACCCGACGTGGTTGGAGAAGCATAACTTTGCGAACACTGCTGAGCCTCTGTATTTTGAGAGAACAAAAGTGATGAAAATAACAAAGCCGTGGAAAAAACAGCTTTATAGCATGAAGATACTGGTACAAACTTTCCCATTATCTCACCTCGGTGGCATTAGTTTGATTCGATGAACTCAAAATTGTTATGCAAGAATTTGTCCATTCCTAAGCAAACAAAAAAAGTCATAGATTTTATTGATCAGCACAAAGTTATGAGATCACCCCTAAAGTCTATTTGAATCGAGAGAAAGAGAATTATTAAAGATGAGACTATGAGGCTAACTTAGGGTAAGAATATGATTTAAATTGCTAATAAATAATTGGTAATTGATGTATTATTTACTGGTAATTATTTAATTAGGAATGAATTATGACTACGCCTCTAGATGACGCTAAAATTGCGGAAATCCAAGCATTTGATGCAGAAAAACGATACAAGTACTTGGTAAAAGAGGTTGTTGCCAACCGTGAAATCTGGATTCTAATTGATGAACATGGTTGTGTTATGCTCAACACAGAAGATGAAGATTGTGTTCCTGTATGGCCAAATAAAGAATTTGCAGAAGCATGGGCAACAGGCGATTGGGCTGAATGTAAGGCCGAATCTATCTCTCTAAATAAATGGCACAGCCGTTGGACTCATGGTCTTGAAGATGATGAATTAGCTGTTGTTATCTTCCCAAATCAAGATGAAGATGGTCTTGTTGTTTTCCCTGATGAACTGGATTTTGAGCTAAAACAACAAGTAAAAAAACAGCGCTAAATATTTAAAACGCCATCAATATAAAGATGGCGTTTTCATTAAGGGTCTAAACGATTCTGATTCATCGCATAGTGCAACTTTGCTTTTAAGCCCGCCTTTCTTTTTTCTATACGTCGAGCTTTAAAAAACAAATCCAATATCTTCTCTACCATAAAGACCTCGCTAGCTACTTACTTGTACAAACAATAAGCCTTCAATGCCCTTATGTTCATGCAAGATCTATGACAATTTTTTATTGGGCAATATTACAGAGATGCTCGAGATAACGTCGCTTTGAAATCATCGTAACCAAACTGATTTAACTGGATAATTTCACCATCAACTCTTCGACAGTAGATTGATGGCATTTTCAAGCCATTAAACCAATTTAGTTTCACCATGGTATAGCCACCTGAATCCATCACATGCAAGCGGTCACCAATTTGCAATGGCTGATCAAATTTTGCAACGCAGAATACGTCACCAGCTAAACATGAGCAGCTACCAATAATGTATTCATAATCTCCATCCAGTGACGCTTCACGAATAGTTCCTGATTCATTATAAATCAAGGTATCTAGACGATGAGCTTCTGTAGCACTATCAACGATGGCGGTTTTCATGCCATTTTCAACAATATCAACCACGGTAACCACAAGATCCGTTGTTTTAGTAATAACCGCTTCACCGGGTTCTAAATATATTTGAACCCCATGTTTGTCACTAAACCATTTTAGCAAGCTGGCTAACTCTTCAAGCGGATAACCATCAGAAGTAAACGAGACTCCACCACCTAAGCTCACCCAGTTCAAATTATCTAAATAAGGACCAAATTGCTGGGAAATAGTCTCTAAAATCCGTTTGTAAGCAGGAAAATTGCTGTTTTCACAATTCATATGAAACATTCCGCCTTCAACACCAACAAGAGCTTGGGATGAGAGCTTATCTACGCTAACACCAAGACGAGAATATTGACGAGCAGGGTTAGCTAGATCTTGATTTGCATAGCTGATACCAGGATTAAAACGTACCCCAATTGATATCCCATCAGCAGCATATTTTCGTAAATTTTCAAGCTGAGACAATGAGTTAAAAATCAATTTATTTACAAATGGATTAATAGCCTCAATATCTTGTTGTGAATATCCCACACTGTAACCATGTGTTTCGCCACCAAAGGTTTCCGCACCCAAACGGACCTCTAGCGGACCACTACTGGTTGTACCGTCCAGATAAGGTTTCATGGTGTCAAACACGCCCCAAGTAGAAAAGCACTTTAGAGCCAATACCATTTTGGCTCCAGATAGTGCTTTTAATTGGGCAATACGTTCTAAATTTTTTAACAGTGCCGCTTCATCAATCATAAAGTAAGGCGTTGCTAATTGTTTCATCTCTACTTTCTCTCAAATTAAAAAGCAGATCCCAAAGAGATCTGCTTTATCGATAAAAGATCAATAACGATTAGTTATCGCCTAGCCAATTAATAGTCTGATCTTGCGCAGGATCCAGTTCAACCACATCCCAAGATAAACCAATTGATGGCATTAACTCTAGATATGGATCTGGGTCTAATTGCTCAACATTAAACAGGCCTTTTTGATTCCATTGACCTTTAAAGTAGAGTAGAGCGGCAGTAATTGCAGGAACACCTGTTGTGTAAGAGATCGCTTGAGACTCCACCTCTTCATAACATGCTTTATGATTACAAATATTATAAATAAAGACTTTGCGCTCTTTACCGTCTTTTTGACCTGCAACCATAGTACCGATACACGTATTACCCGTGTAATCTTTAGCCAATGATGTTGGCTCCGGCAAAATAGCCTTTAATACTTTTAGAGGTGAGATAGTAACACCATCCACAGTGGTTACTGGATCTGGCGAAAGTAGGCCAATATCACGCATCACATTGAAATATTTTAGATAGTTATCACCAAACCCCATCCAAAATTCGATACGCTTTTTAACTGGAATATATTCAGCCATTGAACGTACTTCATCGTGAGCCATTGAGTACACTTTCTGATCGCCGACTACAGGGAAATCAAATTCCATCATACGTGTATGGCAAGGAACACGTTTCCACTCACCTTGTTCCCAGTAGAAAGAGTCGCCTTGGATCTCTAGCATGTTAGTTTCAGGATCAAAGTTAGTTGCAAACTTACGACCGTGATTACCGGCATTGACGTCCATTACATCGATGGTATCAATCTCATCAAACATATGTTTCCAAGCATAAGCAGCAAATACGCTTACAACACCGGGATCAAAACCACAACCAAGTAATCCAGTAATACCAGCTTGTTCAAAACGCTCGCGGAAAGCCCATTGTGGATCATAAGCTTCTGGTACCTGCTGACCTTCAGAGCATAAGTCGGTTGCAACCGAAGTATCTAAATAAGCCGTTTTTGTTTGTACACACGCTTCCATGATAGTGACATTCACCCAAGGAGGACCGGCGTTAACAACAAGATCTGGTTTTACTTGGTTAATCAAAGCGATTAACGCCTCAACACTGTCAGCATCAACGGCTGCAGAAGTTAAGCGTTTAGTTGTATCTTTTAAATTGTTCTTACGTAAGATGCTTTCAATAATAGTGTCACATTTCGCTACGGTACGTGATGCAAGAGTGATATCACCAAAGACATCATTATATTGCGCCAATTTATGGGCAACAACCCAACCAACACCACCAGCACCAATCTGTAATACAGCCATTATTTTTTCCTTAAAATCTCTCTTAGAGCGGCATAATTATCGCTCTAGATTAAAATTAATCCGCAGTGCATAGCCAAAACTTCAAGCAGAACACTACGACTTATTTGTTCTCGAAATCACACCGACAATTCGGT
The DNA here is from genome assembly GCF_003026815.1 of Photobacterium damselae. Lineage (GTDB taxonomy): Bacteria > Pseudomonadota > Gammaproteobacteria > Enterobacterales > Vibrionaceae > Photobacterium > Photobacterium damselae. The sequence continues at coordinate 269,680 of NZ_PYOG01000003.1, forward strand.
TAATTCGCAACGAAGCAATCGACTTTCAGCAACGATTTGGGCAAATAACTTAGTAAAGTCATCTTGCGTTAATAACGGGTTTAAGATGGTAATTTTTAATGTTACCTCCCCATCAATAACGGTTTCACCCAATACAGCAACCCCTTTTACCAACAGTTGATGGCGTAAAGTTCGATGTAATTGATCGCGTTGACCTTGATCCATATCTGGTAAATTCACGCGAAATAGAACCGTTGATAATTGTGGTGTAGCAACCAAATTAAGCGCAGATGTTTCAGTAATTAGCGCTGCTGCAACTTGTGCTAAATCAACGGTTTTACCGACCATATTACCAAGCCCATTTTCACCAAGAGTACGCAAAGTCATAAACAACTTTAACGCATCAAAACGTCGTGTCGTTGATAACGATTTATCGACCAAGTTAGGTAGGGTGTCAGTCTCACGGTTGAGATAGTCTGCGCGATGAAGCAAGAAACGGAAGTTAGCTTTATCTTTAACTAACAAAGCGCCACAACTGATTGGTTGATAGAACAACTTATGGAAATCGACCGTAACAGAATCTGCTTTCTCAATACCGCTCAAACGGGACTTATATGGTGATAACTGCAAAGCTGAACCGTATGCAGCATCAACATGAAGCCATAACTCAAACTTCTTCGCGATATCAGCAATCGTTTCAATTGGATCAATTGCACCATGATCGGTTGTTCCAGCCGTTGCAACTACAGCAAATGGCATAAGTCCTTGTGCTTTCAAATCAGAAAGCGTTTGCTCAAGTGCAGCTGGCTCAATAACACCATTACGATTACTGCTTACCGTTACAACTGCATTTTCACCAAGCCCCATCTGGCCTGCCGCTTTTTTCACAGTAAAGTGGCTAGTTTGGGAACAAACAATTCGTAGCTTTGTAAAATAATCTGGCAATCCCTGTTTTTGGACATGATGACCAGAGAAACGCTCAATCATCGCATCACGAGCAAGTAAGAGCCCCATCTGATTACTTTGCGTACCACCGCTAGTAAACGTTGCATCACCTTGCTCAGAGAAACCAAATACTTGAGCAACCCAATTGCACATATGTTGCTCAAGATAAGTTGCACTGGACGCTTGATCCCAAGAGTCCATAGACTGATTAAGTGCTGATAAAATCAATTCTGCAACCAATGCAGGTAGCAACGGTGGTGTATGCAAATGAGCAATACAATTTGGGTGTTGCACCATCACCGCATTTTTGGCTACCGTATTAACAGCATCTAAGGTAGATTGAGTTATATCACCATTGCCATCTTTTGGAATAACCATCTGATTAATCAGCGTTTCTAATTGCTCTGGAGCCATGCCAGAATACGGTTTGTCGGCATCAGAAAATACGGTAACCATCTGCTTTAATGCAAACGATAATTTTTCTTGATATGCGTCAGCCCCGCCCGGGCCACAGCTAATAAACTGTGATTTCCAGTCTGAGTATGTCATGTCAGCTTTGCTCTTTTATGCTGTAGCTAGAATGGCTTGATCAATCACATCGGCAACAAAATCAATTTGCGCACTGTTGATAATCATTGGTGGTAGGAAGCGAAGTACACAACCACTGCGTCCACCTTTCTCGATAATTAATCCACGCTCTAATGCTGCACGTTGAATCGCAATTGCACGTTCACCGTTTGCTAAATATTGTCCAAAACGGTTCTTTTGCTCTGGGTGAACAATTTCAATACCCAGCATCAATCCACGACCACGAACTTCACCGATGCAAGGGTGCTTTTTCTGCAGATCTAACAGATGACCAGTTAGACGATCACCCATAGCTTGAGCATTTGCAACGAGGTTATCACGCTGAATAATTTCAAGAGCCTTTGCCCCAGTTGCCATAGCTAACTGATTTCCGCGGAAAGTACCTGTGTGCTCACCAGGACGCCATGAATCGATGGATTTATCGAACGCCAATACAGACAGAGGTAAACCACCACCAACGGCTTTTGACATCACAAGAATATCGGGATGAATACCTGAATATTCGTAGGCAAAATGAGAACCCGATTTACCAATGCCACATTGGATCTCATCAAAAATTAACAGGATATCTAATTCTTTTGTTATACGACGTAGCTCTTGTAACCAAAATGCTGGAGCGGGAATAACACCGCCTTCGCCTTGAATTGGCTCCACAATGATTGCAGCTGGCTTTTGAATACCACTTTCAACATCATTAAGAACATGTTCGATATAACGAATACTTTGCCACGCACCAGCATCACCACCTAAACCAAAGGGACAACGGTAACCGTATGGGAAAGGAAGAAAATGTACGTCAGCCATTAGACCAGTACGGCGCTCTTTCGCACCTAAATTACCCGTCATAGCCATCGCACCATTTGTCATACCATGGTATCCGCCATGAAAAGCGAAAATAGTATTACGACCTGTCGTTTGCTTCGCCAGTTTAATCGCCGCCTCTACACCATCTGCTCCAGATGGACCACAAAATTGAATTTTTGCGTTATCAGCAAATGACTTTGGTAAAAAACCTAGCAGCGTTTGAACAAATTTGTCTTTTGTTGGGGTAGTAAGATCTAAGGTTTGATAAGGAACACCCGATGCTAGAGCATCTGTGATCGCTTTATTGATCTCTGGATGGTTATATCCCAAAGCCAACGTGCCAGCACCCGCTAGACAGTCAAGATATTGTTGACCACGAGTATCAGTTACAATAACGCCATCCGCACGCTCAATCGCAATAGGAATACGACGCGGATAAGATCGGACTTCAGACTCTTGTTGTGATTGACGGGACAGAACGGCGTCCGGCCCTAAATCACGTAAAACAGTTGATGACGGGACGCCGAAAATCTGGCTTTCAGAATCAAGGATTTTTTCGTTGTTCATAGACGATTCCTTACATAAATCCAAGTGTAAGAACCGCGCATTCTTTTTTAAGGAAAGCGCACAATAAGGCAAAACAAACTCTGTTTTACCCCCAGTGGGAGGGAAGTTGACCCCGCAATGCTGGTCATCAGCCCCCGTGCCCGAACCAGTCGGTGCCGCTTACCGATCTCCACGTTACTAATATCAAAAAGAGTAAACTTAATAACGCTTCTTCGATATTTAAATACTAAAATCAATAAAGGTAATTATTATTGAATCTAATTAAATTTAGTTCCGTTAATGTGTTCAGAACCTAACGGGGTCGAAAACATACAGTAAAAAATTTTAATGTAAATATATTTTTTATTTTTTTTGAATTTTATATTCACGTTAAATCATAATAAAACCAGCAATACCCAAAAAGTATGCTTTATATATTTACAAGTAATTTAGCTCTTACTTATAAAAAACCAAGATATTAATTAACAGAATAAACAACCACGCAAAAAATAGAGTGTAGACTCTATCTATTAGGCTGAATGCTTAATTTTACATTCTCGCTAATAAAATCAATGCACTTACCAATATAAAACATCGTACACTTAATATAACAACTACTTTTGAAAATTAACTTAAATCAAATTTTGAAATTAAATCAAAAAATATCGTTGACAGCACGATGATAACAATATCCAATATATAGCAACTGAAGATGCCGCGATCATTTCGATCAGAGCGAATCAGAAGAGGAGCGTTAACCAGGTAGTCAATGTGCGGAGCCCTAAACTCCAATGTACCTTGACCAGGGGGTTAACGCTGAGACAAAACGCGTTTTGGGACGCGATTGTCGGCCTAGAAAGTTGATTCTTTCGGGCCGTCACCTGTGCGGCACAGGTGGAGAGCTTCTGGTAGAGACCGTTGGTCCTCGCCCTCAACTCAAACCCCTCCCCGCCCCAGGTGAAACCATGTTTTCTCTTACCAAGGGGGTGTACCGAAAATGAAGAAGGTAACTGTCGCTAAATTTGGCGGCACCAGTGTGGCAGATTTTGCCGCAATGATGAATTCAGCAACCATAGTTCGCAACAATCCAGATACTCGATTAGTTGTTATAAGTGCTTGTTCTGGCGTAACAAATATTCTTGTTGAGCTAGCTAACGGTGTGGCAGATGTTGATCGCCGCAGCGCTCTTATTAAACAATTAACTCACATTCATTTTGCTATTTTTGAGCAATTGTCGCCATGTACAGAAACTGCAATAAAAGTTTCTGAACTGATTGATAACATTGCATTTTTATCAGAATCCGCGGCTCAGCATACCCATGATCAACTTAGTGATCAGATGGTGGCGTGTGGAGAGTTACTATCCACTTTCGTCTTCACTCATCTGATGAAAGATCTTGGCATGCCTGCCGTGCGTTTTGACGTTCGTGATGTGATGTGTACAAATAGCCATTTTGGTCAAGCAGAACCAAACCTGGAAGCGATTCAAACATTATCGGCTCAATATCTATTACCGCTACTAAAAGATCATGTTGTTGTTACTCAAGGATTTATTGGGGCAGATAACCATAACTATACGACAACATTAGGTCGTGGTGGCAGTGATTATAGTGCGGCCCTACTTGCAGAAGCTATTGATGCGGAAACGCTTGAGATCTGGACAGATGTTCCAGGGATTTACAGCACCGATCCTCGTGTAGCGCCGAATGCGATGCCAATTGCTGAAATCAGTTTTAAAGAAGCCTCTGAAATGGCGAATTTTGGTGCAAAAATTCTTCATCCAGCGACATTAATTCCTGCAATGCGCAAGCAAGTTCCTGTTTTTGTTGGATCATCTAAAGAACCTCATCGCGGTGGAACATGGATTCGTCAAGCAGCCAATACCGAACCAATTTTTCGAGCGATTGCCCTACGCAGTAATCAAGCTCTTGTCACTCTAAATAATATACATTCTGTACATAACAGCGGATTTTTAGCTCAAGTATTTGCTATTTTAGCAAAACATAATGTCTCTGTTGATCTCATGACAACCTCTGATGGTTGCCTATCTTTAACCTTAAACCAAGCCACAACCCGTGGTGGTCTACCTCAATTACCTTTTGAAGTTGAACAAGAATTATCACTACTTTGCCAGGTAAAAATAGAAAATAATCTAAGCTTGATTGCGCTTATAGGAAATAAAATGGATGAAAAACATGGAACATGTTCTCAGATATTCTCTTCCCTTGAGCCATATAACTTACAAATGATCTGCTATGGTGCTAGTGAACATAGTTTATGTTTTCTTGCCGACGAAAATAGTTCGAGTGAAATCGTTCAAACGCTCCATAGGCGTATTTTTGAATAGTAAAAAATAGTCATCAAAATAAGTTTAAATAATATTCTCTAATTAATTTTAGGGAAGGGATTTCTATTATCTCAAGATAATTGATTTTTAATATCGTTATATTTATCGAGGATGAGTTATATCTAAAATAACTCTCATCGTATGGAAGAGAACACCATGAAATTAAAAGTAGGTTTTATTGGTTGGCGCGGAATGGTCGGCTCCGTATTAATACAGCGAATGTTGGAAGAACAAGATTTTGCAAATATTGAGACCGTATTCTTCTCTACCTCACAGGTCGGCCAACAGATTCCATCTTGGATAAAAACGATCACAAAGACAGAATCTAACTTAGCTGATGCCTATGATTTAGAGCAACTAAGACAATTAGATATCATAGTGACATGCCAAGGTGGTGACTATACTAATAAAACTTACCAGCCCTTACGCCAATTAGGATGGAACGGCTATTGGATCGATGCGGCATCTTCATTGCGTATGGCCGATGACAGCATCATTGTACTTGATCCAATTAACCAAGATCAGATCCATAATGGCATTCAGCAAGGTATAAAAACCTATGTTGGGGGTAACTGTACAGTCAGTTTGATGCTTATGGCAATTGGCGGTTTATATCAAGCAGGTCTTGTTGAATGGATGACATCGCAAACCTACCAGGCGGCTTCTGGTGCAGGGGCACAAAACATGCGAGAGCTTATTGAACAAATGGGATCAATTTATTCCTCCGTCAATACTGAGCTTCAAGCTGCGACTTCTATTTTAGACATTGATCGTATGGTAGCAACAAGACTACGTGAGGCAGAGTTTCCTACTGCAGCATTTGGGGCACCGTTAGCAGGTTCTCTGATCCCTTGGATAGACTGTGCTCTTGAAAATGGCCAGACAAAAGAAGAATGGAAAGGTGGCGTTGAAACCAATAAAATTCTCGGTACTGCCGCTAAACCTATCGCTATAGATGGAACTTGTGTTCGAATTGGTGCAATGCGTTGTCACAGTCAAGCGTTAACGATTAAGCTTACTCGTCCTGTACCGTTAGATGAAATTGAACAGATTATCGCAAGTCATAATCCTTGGGTAAAAGTGATCCCTAATACCAAAGAGGCAACGTTATCCGAACTTACCCCAGCCAAAGTAACAGGGACACTATCAATTCCTGTTGGTCGAATTCGTAAACTCGCAATGGGCGAAGATTACTTAAATGTATTTACCGTTGGCGATCAACTGCTATGGGGGGCCGCAGAGCCACTACGTCGTATGCTCAATATCATTGTCGACCAACACAATGCAAAATAACCACTTAACATTGGTTTATTAAGCAAAAACAAAGCCCTGAGGTTCATACAAATCTCAGGGCTCTAGATGGAGTACAGGCTCAATACCATCAATCAGTAATTGAGTTTCTTACCACAATGACCACACTCAGTTGGTGGCTTCATAAAGAATGGCTTTCGGCTTGGACTACCACATGCATCACAAAAACGCGTAGAGCGAATGGTCATATAAGTTAGCGGCACCATTAACACCAATAAGCTGATTAACATTGGTAGTGGGGGTTGCATAATGATCAAAAAGATCCCAAGTACCACATTGCCAAAGATATTATATATCGGCCAAAGCTTTTTCTTTCGCGTAACATCGCCTTTACGTTGAAACAGCAATGCACTACCTACCGATAAGCTAAGCCAGATCACCACTAAGATGATCAATAAATTCTGTTGCATCTACTCTCTCCTCTATTCTGCCTTCATTATTACCAATATCGCTATTAATTTATACTATTCTGACTCGTTTATTTTGTTTATAAAACAACCACTTTTGCAACAAGAAGTAAAATCCATGAGCTATGTCACGCGATATAAAAAACGGGTCTGAAAACTGTGGAGTCAAACATTGCAGCTTTTATTACACATGCTATCTTTGCCTGCGTTGGAGTCACTGGCTAATTTTTTAGTGGCTCATTAGGGAGAAAAAATGACTGTAAAAACCATTGCTCGCACCTGTTTTGTTTTAGTCGCAGTATTTGGCAGGATGCCAATTGCAAGTGCAGCACCCGTGATGCAAGTAGATGATGCACCACTAAAACTTTCAGCTCTTGAGCGTAATGCCCAGCCTGAATTACAACAATCTATTCGGGGCTTATTTTCAATACCCTCATGGCGTCAACATCAAATTCAGCAGCCTTTTGCTCAGTTTGATGAGCTGTACCAACATGCAGAAGTAGCTCAACATGAAATGATTTCACTGTTATCAAAAACACAAAAAATAACAGAGACACAAATTATTTTACCGGGTTTAAAAGGTAAGCTAAGAGCGCAAGAAAAAATTGAATCTGAGTTGGGAGGACAGGCCGATAAACTAACCGATATCGTTCGTGCTTCTATCGTTGCAGATAGTATCCCTGATTTAGTCAAAGCTTATGATGAAATCACTCAACACTCGACTCTTCTTGAAGTAAATAACCGCTTTGCAACTCCAGCAAAATCAGGCTATCGCGATCTAAAACTGCTTGTTCGCCTTCCTGAATCCAAGCACATCGCCGAGATCCAGCTTCATCTATCGGCTATAGCAGAAGTCAAAAGTGGGCCTGAGCATAAAATATATGAAGAAGTACAAGGCATCGAGCGTTTAGCCCAACAACAAAACCGAGCATTAAACGATATTGAGCAAGCCACTATTGATCGTCTTCGTGCTACATCGCAAAGATTATACCAAGAGAGCTGGCAGCACTATTTATCTCCGCAAAAAAATGCTGTAAACGCCTAACTACTATCTTATATTTGGCCGTGCGCTACAATTGCTATCGGCCATACATCCCCCATAGGCATTCCACACAAGAACATAGATAATCAGAATACTTTGACTCACATCACATCTTTATACACTACCCATCACTAAAATTGATATGAGTTGAGAGATTCATATTCCGTTCAGCTTTATCAGGTACGATGAAATCCTGTAAGCGATAAAGAGATCATTAAGCGCCGCAAGTTTCAAACTTAAGACATACGCACCTTTAGTTATCATTTTTGTGTGTCGAGATATTCCCCTTACCTAAAGTAAAAGGTAGTCGAAGTATCAAGGAGTTTAATAATGGATATGAAATCGATTCTACGCACGGGTGTGATCCTACTGTTTATGTTAGGCAGAACATCGGTTGCAAATGCTGATTCTTCAGCAAATAACTATGTAGAACCAGATTTTGATTTACAGCAGAAGTACTCATTAAAAAGCCAAAAGTTCTTCCAAAAGAGTCTTAGCGGTCTTTATAACGTACCTAGTTGGCAAGCCGACAGCATTCAGCAACCTTATAGCGATTTTGCAACCTTGTATCAAAATGCAGAATTAGCACAGCATGAATTGAGCGTTATGATGCATGAAATTGCTCTTGCATCCAATGCCCACCCTATTATTCCAACCGTAAAATCTGAGCAACGAGCCAAAGTCAAAATTGCTCAAGAATTGAATGGACAAGTTGATCGAATTACCGATTTATCACGTGCCACACTGATTGCCGATGATATTCCCTCTTTAATGCAAGCATTTGAGTTATTGAATAAAGAAGCACGCATTGTTGCAGTGAAAAATCGTTTCAAAAATCCAGCACCTTCAGGCTACCGTGACTTAAAAGTACTGGTAGAACTACCAAAGACACAATTGATTGCGGAAGTTCAATTACACTTAGATGAAATCGCAACAATTAAAAATGGCGAAGAACATAAAATCTACGAGCAAATCCAGAAAATTGAACGTACCGCTCAAGCAGAAGCTCGTCCATTCAACGATATTGAGCAGACGAAAATTAAAAAATTACGTAGTATTTCTCAGCAAATGTACCAAGATGCTTGGCAACAATACCTACAACCAACAACAAACGTTGGATAATCACGAAAACCAACGGTTAAACTTATAACAACTTGAATATTTTAGATTAAAAAGAGACCTGTCGATAATTTATTTTAAAAAATGTGTTTACAGCCACACAAGAAATCTCTATTATTCGCTTCATCCGCGGAGGGATGGCTGAGTGGTTGAAAGCACCGGTCTTGAAAACCGGCATACGTTTGTAGCGTATCTAGGGTTCAAATCCCTATCCCTCCGCCACTTATTCTTTGAGTTGGGTTTTACCGAGCTTAAGTAATGAATTGGAGCGGTAGTTCAGTTGGTTAGAATACCGGCCTGTCACGCCGGGGGTCGCGGGTTCGAGTCCCGTCCGCTCCGCCACTACAACGAAACCTTGTCAGAAATGGCAAGGTTTTTTTGTGTTTGTTACAGATTAAACAATCTCATTTAACCGCTATATACGTTGTTAGGAAAAAAACAAAGACACTCGCTAACAATTTAACTGCGTTCAACAGAAAAACTTCTACATCAAACGCTACCTTAAAGCCATTTACCCTTGGCATTCTCAAGGCACCAGAAATAGAAACAAACAGACAAGCATATAAAGTAAATTCCTGGCTTCCCGGAATATCGAGATAGTTTAGAATTGAAAAAAGACCAAACGATGCAATAGCGATTAAATAACCCGATACAACAAGAAACAAAAGAACAAATGGTATTCCAAGGTCCATCTCACCATAAATAATTCTTTTTAGTTTCATAGTGATACCTAGTGTGTTGAGTGCATTGAGTCATTGTACTCTAAGCCACTAGATATCAAATGCTTGATGGTATTAGAATTACTTATAGTGGGTATTACAACTCACTTAATGCTAAAGAATCTAAAACCCCTTGACCACTATGAATGCCGCCTTCAGTGGTGCGTGTCGATTTACTACGAATTAAATATCCTGCATACCCTTTATTTTGAGTAATAGGCTTTCCCGCTAAATGAACTGTAAAAATTCCAATTTCACTAATCAGATCATCAATAATCTCTGTTTGTCCTTTGCGAACAGCAAGTGCAGGGGTTGTTCTTGGTTGAAGCTGCAATCGGCGCATTAAAGACCAAGCATGGAAATCTTCGGTTCGTAATACACTGAGTTTTGGGGCAATATCTTGGCCAAAAATGCAATGACCACCACCCTCACCTTGATTTTTAAGTACCCAATCTTGCTCTGATTGTGTTGCAAACCAACTAACTGACTGGTCGGTTACGGGAAGCATTTCCCCCAGCACAGATTTAACTTGTTCGGCTTCAGTAATTGTTAACCCAAAGCTCGATAGTTCCGAGACAGGCATTGATGATAGCAACATCTGAACCCGCTTACTGCTTGCCAACTGTTGTCCAACTGTAGCATTCATCGCAATACGGTGTTGTTCCATAAACATACGCGTATTCATTAACGCTTCACAACACACTTCTTCAACAATATTATCCGAACAATAATCCGAGAACTGATAGCCTGCACGAAGATAAACAGTATCAATAGATCCAATCCCTTCTAACAATAAGCGGTGATTGTCTCCTGTTGAAAGATTGCCATAGAGTTCACTAAACGTACGACGAATAGTACGAATTCCTCGACGTTGCAGCTCCAATTCTAATAAATGTTGATCAAATACATTATCTTCATTTGCTTGAACCACCATCAGGAAAGTAGCTGGCGTAGAATCATTAAACTCTTGTTTGATTTGAAATGTCGCTTTTGCGATCCCTTCACCTAGTTGTTCAATCGCTTTATTTTCAATTAATGTTGCAGCGCCTTCACCCTGCCAAGGAGTAAACGTTGTTGGCCACTGGTTCTGTAGGTAATGATGGAGTTCATGGGCTCGCTGACCAAAAGGCCACATACCGGCTGCAATGGCATTAAATTCAATAAGTTTAGGACCCAAAACCGCATCATCCATAAAGTCACTACGCATAATCAACATAGGAACACGTCTAACTGGCGATTCAGAGAAATGGATCTTTTGATGCATGGTAAGTAAAGCGGAAAAAAAGGTATCACCACTTACTAATGGCTTAATTGCTTGTTGAATAAACAAAGCATCTTCCGATACCGCATCAACCATCTTGCCCAATAACGGCGCAGTATCGATTAAGGTTTGATATCGTTGGGCGGAGATCTGAGTTGGTGTAGCCACAAAAGCAGCATGAGAAGCACTAAATGGACTGTCTTTTAGCATCATTGCATGAGTCATAGCCCACTCAACTGCATCATTAACGGCTTTTACTGTAAATTTATCATTATGCATATGTGCCTCTCTCAGCATTTATACAATAGAGAACATCCTACTTCTAGGGAACATTTCACCTAGAATATAGTTATTTCCATAATTATCGAAATATTAGTCTTAATACTATCATCTAGTCAATCTTTCATTTCGATAAAAGTGGAAATAACTACCAATAAAAAAGGCGAGTTCACGACTCACCTTTCTAACATACTGCTTTAGTGGTTATCAGATCCATCATCACTAGGATCAAATTCCAGAATATCTCCTGGCTGACAATCGAGAACTGCACATAACTTCTCTAGTGTTGAAAATCGAATCGCTTTTGCCTTACCGTTTTTCAAAACCGATAAGTTTGCTTCTGTAATCTCAACCTCTTTTGCCAAAGTTTTTAACCGCATCTTACGTTTAGCCATCATAACATCAAGGTTAATTCGTATTGTCATTATGGCCTCTTAAATCGTATGGTTGTTCTCATCTGCAATACGGAATCCTTCCTGCATTACCCATGAAATGATTAAGATAATCATACCAAAAATCAGCGTTAAAAAGTCTATACCAGCAAAGGTTACTGTTAATAATCGCTCACCTGGTGGATTGTTAAACGATAAAATAACCGACATCGCTGTACCGTATACCACGGAGCCACCAACCCAATAAAAAATACTGTATCCCAGCTTGCGATAACACTTCGCGTTATCTAGAGTGAAAATTTCATTTTGTTCATAATTTTTAAAGAGATGAATCAAAACACGTAGGGCATAAAGAATGACACCAGATAACAATAGGCTGGAAATCATCGCAAGAATCCGAGTCATCATTGTTAGTGGTTGTTGGGTATAACTCCCAATATCAATACTTGTTTGAACAAATCCCATCATGGTTAAAAAATCGTTCGGAGTTTGAACAGTTAACCAGTAATAACACACACCAATAGGAGTTAAAAAAAGTAGACATTGGAAGAACAGCCGCACTCGACGACTCTGTTTTTGAATATTAGTCATTGGGTATCTCTCTTGTGTTGTTTTATGAGCTGATAATAATAACACTAGAGATTATAATCAATAATATTTTATTGTTTATCGATAATTATTTTCTTCAAATCGTAACTAAAAATAGCCTATGAGATAGATTATTAAAGATTCAGGCCGTAATGACCTCATAAAAAAGATAACGTTTACATTATTAATAATATTAATAAATACAACTAGTAAGATGTGACAATTCTCTATAGTCTTGCTATGAAAATTGAACTACTTACACAAAGGGTGTTTAATACTAAAAATAATTTAAATTAGGTAAAGAGTCTTATGGCTACAATCAAGGATGTCGCAAAAGAAGCAGGAGTATCAGTAGCGACTGTCTCCCGAGTCATCAATAAATCCCCTAAAGCGAGTCAAGCATCTATTGATTCCGTTACTCAAGCCATGAAGAAGCTTGGTTATCGTCCCAATGCCGCAGCTCGTGCATTAGTTAGCCAAAGCACCAATACTATGGGTGTTGTTGTGGGGGATGTCTCCGATCCCTTCTTTGGTAGTTTAATTAAGTCGATAGATCATGTCGCTCATGAAAACGGTAAACATATTCTGATTGGTAACGGTTACCACAATGCAGGAGACGAACGCCAAGCGATTGAACTGATGATCGATAATCGCTGTGAAGCCATGGTTGTTCATGCAAAAGGCTTAACAGATAAAGAATTGATCGCCTACGCAAATGAAGTACCTGGAATGGTGTTTATCAACCGTAATATTCCAGAGTTATCTCACCGCTGTATCTCTCTTGATAATCATCGCGGAGCATACCTCGCTACGGAATTCTTAATCCGACATGGCCACACTAAAATTGCTTGCATCGCTTCATCTCACGAAATTGAAGATACAGACCAACGATTGCAAGGTTATCTAGATGCCCTCAAAGATAATCATATCGAATTGTCAAAACGCTATATTGAATGTGGTGAGCCAAACAGCGACGGTGGTGAACATGCGATGACAAATTTACTCACCAAGTCGTTAGATATCACCGCTATTGTGGCTTATAACGATTATATGGCTGCAGGTGCGATGGCAGTACTGGATCAAAATGGAATCGATGTACCGGAAAAAGCATCGATTATTGGCTTTGATGATGGCTTGATTGCACGCTTTGTCAGCCCAAGCTTAACGACTATTCGCTACCCTATCGAGATGATGGCAGATCGAGCTGCTCAGCTTGCCTTAGCGCTATCTCGTGGCGAGCAGCCTGAAGATGAAACCATTGTATTTAGCCCAACATTGGTTCGTAGAAATTCGGTAGATAAGCACTAAAATCAAGCAAGTAATACCATTCAAAATAATAAACAGCCGAGAGGAACGGGAAGTAGCAGGCTGTTTATTATTCGATAAAAGAAAAAATAAATAGTGTTAACATTTTTTTTACCATATAATGCACGCTATTCAGATTTTTAATTACCCATTATAGATAGATTTTAATGTTGTCATCAGTTGAAATAGCCAACTCATTTCACATCTCAAATCACTACCCTTGTCTCTAATCTAAATATACGAGATTAAGTCCTATCTTGATCTGAATCCGTAACCGTGACTTCAGAAAAACTCTCTCATAAAACCATGTTTGAGCTTCTTTCACTTAACGCTATTGCTCTAAAAGGAAATACTGCTGCATGAATGCACTTACAGATACTAAGAAAAAAACAGTAACACCGTCCAAGTCAAAAAAGAAATCAGAAACAAAAACAAACAGTAACGAAGAAAAGAAAATTAGTGCTCGTATTCGAATTGAACAAATAAGAGAGCAGCAAGAATGGGATAAAGAATGGGGAATTTGATAAGTAGCTACTGTCTCCCGAGTCATCAATAAATCCCCTAAAGCGAATCAAGCATCTATTGATTCCGTTACTTAAGCCATGAAGAAGCTTGGTTATCGTCCCAATGCCGCAGCTCGTACATTAGTAAGCCAAAGCACCAATACTATGGGTGTTGTTGTGGGGATGTCTCCGATCCCTTCTTTGGTAGCTTAATTAAGTCGATAGATCATGTCGCTCATGAAAACGGTAAACATATTCTGATTGGTAACGGTTACCACAATGCAGAAGATAGAAGAGCCGCTCTTGGAAGAGCTCCATAAGATTGGTAACCTCTACGAAGCGGCTTAATATAACTAAAACTATTCTGCAGGCAAAAAATGCGTTGCACATAATTTATTGCCGTCAGGATCTCGTAGGTATGCTAAATATAAACGACGACTGCCACTACCTCGAACTCCAGGTGGTTCTTCACATGGTGTACCACCAGCTTCAATACCTACGGCATGCCATGCGTTCACTAATTCAGGGCTTGATACGCTAAGGCCTATCGTCATGCCATTACCAATAGATGCAGGCTCACCATTAATGGGATGAGTAAGAGCTAAAATACCTGTTTCTGTTATATATAAACAGCGTCCCTTTTCATCGATAACACCTTCGTTATAACCTAATGTTCTTAAAATCGCATCATAAAAACGTTTAGAGCGCTCAATATCATTTGAACCTAGCATTACATGACTGAACATTATTGACTCCTTTTATTTGTTTAGGGTATTAATTTGCTCGATTCTGTAATGCTTGTCTATATATTAATTGAAGTTATTTAGACATAAATTACATATAAATAAACTGACGATAAAGGCCATCCAGTTTTGTTCTGATCGATTCTGAATTTTCTCCTTCAGGTAAACTTAGTAGCAACTTCTCAGTATCAGTTATTTGCTGACATAATTGAGCTAAGTTAGTACAAAACTCTGGATTGGCTGAACTTGAAGAAGTAACAAGTTCTTGACGAATAGATGTTATTGGATTGATTTGATGAAGATGATTATATTGAATTTGTCTAGAACGGCGGTCAAGTGATTCATCGATTGCTTGCTGCATTGCTGGAGTTACCTTGTTACCATACAAAATCGCCATTCCATTCTTATTTCTGGCTGCTCGACCAATAATCTGAATAAGAGCTGCCTTTGACCGCAAAAAACCGGCATGATCAGCATCTAATATCGCGACTAACGATGCTTCAGGGATATCAAGCCCTTCTCTTAATAGATTTATACCAATTAAAATATCTAACTCTCCTGCTCGTAACTGCTCAATAATTCGTACACGATCCTCTGTTTTAACGTCTGAATGTAAATAGCTAACTTTAAAAGATTGTTCTTGCATATATTCATAAAGGGATTCAGCGCTTTTCTTAGTTAGAGTATTCACTAATGTACGTTCGCCCTTCTCTATGCGAATCTTTATTTCATCAAGTAAATTACTAATTTGATTAGAGGAACTTCGCACTTCAATCGTAGGATCTAACAGTCCTGTGGGTCGAATTATTTGTTCTACAACAGGTGTTTTAGCTTTAGATAATTCATAATTACCCGGTGTTGCTGACACAAATAAAGTCTGAGGTTTTATTTTTTCAAATTCATTAAAATCTAGCGGACGATTATTCTTAGCAGAAGGTAGACGAAATCCATATTCAATGAGCGTCTCTTTACGGCTTTGATCCCCCTTGAACATGGCTGATATTTGCGGAATCATCACGTGTGATTCATCAATAAACAGTAAACCATCTTTTGGTAAATAATCGAGCAATGTTGTTGGTGGTAAAGTTGGATCTCTATCATTTAAATAACATGAATAATTTTCTAAACCAGAGCAATAACCTAATTGTTGCATCATCTCAATGTCATACATTGTACGTTCATAAAGCCTTGCCGCTTCAGTTATTCTATTCTCTTGATTGAGTTGTGCGACTCTTTGTTCTAAATCTTTTTGAATTAGCAAGCTCGCTTTTGTTATTTTGTCTTTTGATGCTGCATACAAAGTCTTCGGTGAAACGCGATAACGTTCTAAAGCGCCGAGAGTTTTTCCTGAAAAAGGATCTAACCAATATAACTGCTCTATTTCATCATCAAGCATTTCAACTCGAATAGCGACTTTCTCTGATTCTGCAGGGAAAATATCTACAATATCACCATGGCTTCGAAACGTTGCTCTTTCAAGTCTCTTTTCAGTTCGTTGGTATTGAAGGGATGTTAGTTGCTCAATAAATTGAGAACGGTTAATTTTCCGCCCTATATATAAAGGAATTTGAGCTGCTCGATATAATTCAGGCTCTCCCAATCCATAAATTGCAGACACTGAAGCAACAACGATAACATCCCGTTGTTCAATTAAAGCTTTCGTTGTTGAGAGACGCAACCGTTCTAATTGTTCATTAATTGCCGAATCTTTACGAATAAAACGATCACTAGCAGGAATATAAACCTCAGGCTGATAAAAATCATAATAAGATACGAAATATTCAACATGGTTTTCAGGGAAAAAGCGCTTCATCTCACTATAGAGCTGCGCTGCTAATGTTTTATTATGAGCTAAAATTAAAGTGGGCCGCTTGAGACGATGAATGACATTTGCCATTGTAAATGTCTTTCCAGATCCTGTTATACCTTGAAGCACTTGATGACTAGCTCCAGATTCGACCCCATCAACCAACTTTGCTATTGCCTCAACTTGATCCCCTGACGGTGAATAATCAGAATGCAGTATAAAAGAATTGTAGCTCATAATCTCATCTCTATTTTCTCAATCTCATAAAAGAATACTAGTCAAAAGTTAGATAAGAGTTAGCATATCTGTGAAATTCACCAAAGTGTGAAATAGAACGCAAAGTTTAGAAAAATTAATCTTCATGCATAATATTGCCACAAAATCACACTTCCATTTACGTGTATTAATTGTCCAGTAAATGGCGCACATTCCTACTTATACTGAGCAATAAATCACTTTACAGTCGCAGTTATAACACTAATAACACTCTGTATTCTGTGAAGGTTTTGTATGTATAAAAATAAAATAACACCTCTATCTCTGGCAATTGCTATTGGACTTGGTCTTGTTGGTTGTAACTCTGATAGCGATAACAACTCCATCGGTAAAGTCTCTCCTCCTGTACCGACGGAATTAATTCAATATGTTAATCCATTTATCGGAACAGGAGCAGATGGGCATACTTTCCCTGGCGCAGTGTACCCAGCGGGGATGGTCCAACTCTCTCCAGATACAGAAATGGATGGCTGGGGATCTGCTGCAGGTTATTTTGATCATGGTAAGCAAGAAGATATTCCTGTGTACGGTTTCTCTCATACTCATCTAAGTGGTACTGGTATTACTGACTTAGGTGATATTTTAGTTCTGCCATTCACCGATAAAAGTAATGCAACGTACAATACATTTGATAAACAAAATGAAGTTGCAGAAGCAGGTTATTACGCCGTTGAACTAAATCGAGGAGAGATTAAAGCGGAACTTACAACCTCTCCTCGAGTGGGTTATCACAAATATACCTTTGCTGCTGATCAAACACCTTTTATTAAATTTGATCTTGACCATACATTAAACAAGAGTTGGGGAAATCGAACCACGATTGGCAATATTGAATTTATTGACCCTTACACTATTCGTGGTATGCGCAGTTCAGATGGCTGGGCAAATAATCAACACATCTATTTCTATGCCAAATTCAATCAACCTATTGTGAAAGCAACAGCCATGATTGACGGTGTAGAAACTGAAATAAAACTTCAAGATGATGCATTTGAAGCGGTCAAATCTATTGCCTATCTTGAATTTGCAAAAACAGAACAACCTATTGAAATTAAAGTCGGTATTTCTCCAACCAGTACCGAAGGGGCTCAAAATAACTTAACCACTGAAGTACCTGAATGGAGTTTTGCAAACACCAAAAATAAAGCTCAACAAGCTTGGCATGATGAATTAGCAAAAGTAGAAGTAAAAGGTGGTACCGAAGATCAAAAAGAGATTTTCTATACCGCTATGTACCACGCTCAAATTGCACCAATGATCTTCCAAGATGTTGATGGTACCTATCGTGCAATGCGAACCCAAGAACTAAAAGAAGCAGGTGATACACCAAACTACTCCATTTATTCAATGTGGGATACTTTCCGCGCATTTCATCCACTTCAAACCATTATTAATCCAGAAAAGGCACAGCAATATGCTAACGATCTGATTCGTAAATACCAAGATGGTGGCATTTTACCAAAATGGGAACTGCACGGGCACTATACTGGCACGATGATCGGTTTCCCTGCAGTTTCTATCATTGCCGATGCGATGGTAAAGGGATTAGATATTGACCCTCAAGATGCGAAAGAAGCTTCTGAGTTCACTGTGCGCTATCACGAAAAAGAGATGTTCCCTGATTGGACTGAAGACCAAAATATCGGTGCAGCGAATGTCGTTCAAGTTAAAGTGTATGAAGAAAATGGTTTTGTGCATCATGGTTACTGGAACTCAGCCTCTTATACCTTAGAATTTGCGTATGGTGACTGGGCTATGGCTGAAATTGCACGAATGGCTGGCGATGTTCGTCTTCAAGATGAATTTCTCGCACGTTCGGATAACTGGCTAAATCATTGGGATGCAGAAACGGGCTTCTTGCGCCCTAAAAACCATCCAAATAGCTCTTCACCAAATAAACCACCACTTGCGTTTAACCAACCTGTTGATGAAACTCGTATGGATGAATGTGTGGATGTTGAATGGCCTCAAGGCTCAGGAGATATGAAGCAACAATGTCCACTGCTGCCATTTGATCCCTACTACGTTGATGAATTTGCTTTTACAGAAGGAAATGCGTGGCAATGGAAATTTCAACCAATGCACGATTTTGATCGACTAAAGCAAGAGATCTATCAGGCCGATCTCGCTAAAGGAAAAGAGACCACACCAGAAAAAGCATTCCGAGAAGATCTTGATGAACTATTTACAGCACGCTCGTCAAATACGGGAGAAGAATTGCCAGATCTAA
Source organism: Photobacterium damselae (assembly GCF_003026815.1). Lineage (GTDB taxonomy): Bacteria > Pseudomonadota > Gammaproteobacteria > Enterobacterales > Vibrionaceae > Photobacterium > Photobacterium damselae. The sequence goes on from NZ_PYOG01000003.1 coordinate 288,871, forward strand.
CAGGTTATATCGGTCAGTATATGCACGGCAATGAGCCCTCTCATCATATTCCATATTTATACAGCCAAACTGATGAACCATGGAAAGCACAAGAATATCTCGATCGCATAATGAATGAGTTTTATACCACAGAGCCTACCGGTTTGATCGGTAATGAAGATGTGGGACAGATGTCATCTTGGTATATTTTAAGCGCATTAGGCTTTTACCAAGTAACACCAGCAGATCCAACTTATACCATTGGTCGTCCACTATTTGATGAAGTGAGTATCGAGGTCAAAGGTGGAGAATTTAAGATCATTGCTGATAACAATAGTCCTGTGAACAAATACGTTAAATCAGTCACAATCAATGGCAAACCATTAGACAATACGTTTGGTTTTGAACATAGCGAAATTAAAGCAGGCGGTATTTTACATTTTGTTATGACAGGTGATAAAAACGAAGCAATGAAAGCAGCGTTCTAAACCGATTCATATCGATATAATAAAGGATGAGACCTATGTCTAAGTTACCTCAAAGTCGAGGTTACTGAAGGTGTATGGTTTCATCCTTTTTCTTTTTTATGCCCTTTCACATAATGCGAAATAAATAACGAGTCACTTTTAACTCATTACTTTTTCAGTAATATTCAACATCCTTCCAAGTTGATTATTTTTACTTCGATAATAAGAAAACTACTATGTAATTTCCTGCTTGCCGATTAAAATACGCCATTATAAAAACAGTATTTTATTCTATTACTCTTTGACCTTTATTAGTACATGATTGAAGCAAAAATCGAAAGTTGAGGGCTTAAGCGTGTTGAACGTTATTTACCCATCACTCAAAACCTCTTTCAAACCATCAATGACAAACGACTCTGCCAAGCATGTGTCGCGTTATCTTTTTTTATTGGATTTATTACCACTTTTTTTATTGTGGCTTTTGAAATCTATTTAGAACTACTGGGTGAAAACTGGCTAGCATTAGAAAACCTAATCAAACTTGGATTAATTAACTTATTTTTCATTGGGTTAGAATTATTCTTATTGTTTGAAGTTGGCTTTATTACCACTGCAATTTTAATCAACAGAGCCAGTGCCCAATATCAATTTTGTGACAAAATGAAGGCTTCTTTGGTACGAGCTGTTATGGAATTATCAGAACCTACAGACAATATCCATGGTATTAAACCTTATAAACAGTACAGTAAATTCCGTTATATCAAAGTCGCTTTATACACAGGCAAAGATATTTTGAGTAACTTTGTCATTAAAGCTATTTTACAAAAATCAATTTCGCGTAGCAGTGTTCGCGTGTACATCCCTTTAGTCTCCACGTTGATCACTGGATTTTGGGATGCATGGGTACAGCAAAAAGCTCTCAGTGAAGTACGTTTGAGAATATCAGCTCGAGTATATGTACTTAACCAATTAGCCGAGTTAGAAGCAAAAGATATGAGTCAAGCTTATGTTACTGCCCTACTTCGTTTAATTGCGGTTAGACAGAGCTATAAACAAGAATGTGACGTGAATTTAGAATATTTCTATGATCAGCTTTATAAAAGTAAACAATACCAGTTGAACGATCTAGAGTCGGTTGATCTACTACTAATATCGGTTAACGCATTAACCAACGAAGAAAAAACAGAGCTGACGGTTATGATGGAATACCTGTTCTATTTTCGACGAAATCCGACCCGTAATGAAAAGGCGTTATTGTACAAACTTGGTGTTTTACAGGCCTCAAAAAATAACCCATTGCTTTGTTAAAAAACTAATTAATAGGGTAAACGGGAGAAACCTAATACCTCCCGTTTATCCTCTATCACTGAGTTATAAACTTTCCAGCCAATTAGAGATAATACTGCCTATTTGCTCTACATCGGCATATTGATGGCGTTCACCGCTCACTTCAATACATTTGATACATTTTTTTCCACTGACGACTTGATTGATTTCCTGAAACGAGCCAAAAGAGTCATGATTTTCTTGAATAATAAGGACAGGTTTTCCCTGGTTATCAAGAGCAGGAAGTAACGCTTTATCCTGTTCAGAATATAAACTCCAAGCAACACCAATAAAAACCAACTTATCCCAACTGATCTTACGCTGAGCTTTTAATGTTATAAGAGTACCAATAGATTTTGTGATCACTACATCAAAATGTCCTGAAGGTAAGGACTGCACTTCAGTAGCCACATTGAACTCATCATCACTACCCCATGCACTAAAGTCATGAAGTGTAATTTCTTCATGTTTCCAAGGCGTTTGCACAATAATTCTTTCTAACCACGCTTTTGTTGCTGGCATTTTTCCCGGTATTGCTAAAATTTTCATCACTCAACCCTATTTTAATTTATCTACGTCTATCATACCGCCAACAATAAACATCATGTTGAATAAAAACGTAAAATTAGAATGAAGAAAACAATTTACTTTATTGATATGAACAGCTTGAAAAACGTGACTTTTAGTACTATTTCTTTAAAGATTATTCGCTATGATAAGTAAAATATTCCTCTTAAAAATCAGCAAGAAAAACTCATTAACAATAAAGGATTTTGGTATGACAAAACATGCGCTTGTGGTTGAAGGTGGGGCAATGCGAGGCATATTTGCAACAGGTGTCCTCGATGCTTTTTTAGAGCATGATTTTAATCCTTTTGACTTCACAATTGGTGTATCGGCAGGCTCTGTTGTCTTGATGGGCTATTTATGTAAAGACTATCAACGCAACTATAAAGTGATCACTGAATATGCTCGTAGTAAAGATTTCATCAGCTATAAACGTTTCGTTGAGGGTGGCAATCTCATTGATATTGATTGGCTGTGGAAAGCCAGCGTTGAACATCTGCCACTAGGCTTACACGAATATGAAAAGCAAGGTGTTCCTTTATTCGCAACAACAACAAATGTAGTAACAGGCGATCCATCTTATATAGAAGTTACAAGAGAGAATCTTACGGAGGTGATGACAGCAACCTGTGCCCTTCCAATTGTGTATAAGAATTTTCCACAAGTTAACGGTATTGCTATGAGCGATGGTGGTATCGCAGATCCTATTCCTGTAATAGAAGCATACAATAAAGGAGCACGAGAAATTACTGTAGTCTTATCACACCCACAAGCTCTCTTTGCTCACAACCGTCAAGTTCCTTGGCTAACTCGTCGAATATTTAAAACCCAACCCGTTTTTGCCCAAGAATTTTTAACCAAAGAAAGTCGATATAACAAAGCACTATATTTCATAAAAAATCCACCAGCAGACTGTAAGATTAATGCAATCATCCCTGATAAGAATTTTCAAATTAAGCGATTAACCAAAAACTTAGATAAACTCGATGCAGGTTATCAGCAAGGACGCAATGCCGGACTCTCTCTTGTAAAATCTTACTCAAATCACTAGCTTTTCTCTTATATCCCCAAGTGATGACAATATATCAAGTCACTTGGGGATATATCTACTATCAAACATATAAAAGACATTCTTAACAAAAAAATATGCCATTGACCTGTTTAGCATATATATCAAAATTTCAATTTTATTGAAAATATTCCATCACGGAAATACATACTAAATATAATTCATCTCTTATTTTTTATTTTATTCATCATAGAGATATTT
>NZ_PYOG01000030.1 GCF_003026815.1 Photobacterium damselae
GCCGCTTCTAATTTAAATTCAGCACTAAATAATCGTCTTGTTCGTTTTGTCATGATGTCACCTATTCATGTTAAGAGGTGATGATATCACCTCTGAGTAGGTGGCCAAATTTAATGTACCACTACAAAAAGACCTTCTGCGTCTGAAGAATACCTCTGGAGCCATTTACTGCACTACAGAGTGGACGGTAGGTAACTCAAAAGTCGAAGGTAAGAAGATGACTGAACGAGGCATTAGGCTCACAGCTCGTGCATTCAATAATGAATGTGAAGCTGCCATCGCCAACTGTACATGGAAAAATGCTACCAAGATGGAGGAGCGAATCAATAAGGCCTTTGAAGCAATTAATAAGCTGAATGAGTCCAACATGATTATCATTTCAAATAAGTATCTGCAATTTAAAATTGAGGAACTTCGCCTGACTCACGAGTACAAAGAGAAGAAACAACGAGAGAAAGAAGAGCAGGCTGAAATTAAAGCTCAAATGCGTGAAGAAGCGAAGGTTGAAGCTGAGATTAAGAAAGCGGAACAAGAAGCCATCAAAGAAGAAGCTCGTTTTTCTAAAGCTCTTGTGATCGCCAGAAAACAGCTTGAGTCAGCGAATGATGAAGCTCGTAGTAAACTGGAAGAGCAGATTACACAACTACAGGCAGATCTTGAGGCTGCAGAGCAAAAACATCAACGAGCACAGAGTATGGCAGAGCAAACTAAGCAAGGTTACGTTTATATTATTAGTAATATTGGCTCGTTTGGAGAAAATGTTTATAAGATTGGTATGACCCGTCGACTCGAACCAATGGATAGAGTGAAGGAGTTAGGAGACGCTTCTGTACCATTCAGTTTTGATGTTCACGCTATGATTCACACTAATGACGCACCTTCTCTTGAGAAAGAGTTGCACCGTATATTCGATAATAATCGTCTGAACATGGTGAATCGCCGTAAAGAGTTTTTCCAAGTAGCGTTGTCTGATATCAAGCAAGCTGTTAAAAAATTCGATATTGATGATGCTGAATTCATTGAAACTGCTGTCGCGCAGGACTTTAATGAAACTAAAGCAATGCGTAAACAAGCTGAGTTAAAAGAAGCAATGGAACTTGGTGCTATCACAGATATAACTAAGACAAAGCAGCCTGAATTTGCCGAGTGTATTTGAAGATATAGAGGCATTGGTATCATCGAGCTAGCTAATACAGTTAGCTCAGTTTTGCCCCGAAATGTGTTAGCGGTTGAGAAGTGAGTCATTTTATCGCAATGTTTTTAGTATGTATCATAAGAAGAAAAAGTATACTAAAGAAACTCTTTATTAAGATCGCGTTGATGTATTATCGGTAGCAAGAAAGCGATACATAGAACATCGGTATATCATATTAGGAACTGTGAACCTGTTGATTAGATTCACTTGAATCCAGAGAAATAAACTGCCCAATAATCGTTTGAATAATGATGGCTATCTTGAAGAGCTGCACACTAGGTAATTTTAAATAACTAAAGAAGCAATTAAATGAAAATTTCAAAAATCAACGTCAAAAATTTTAAGAAGATACGTAATCTAGACTTGGATATTCCCGCAGATAACCGCGTGATCTGTTTTGTCGGAGAGAACGGAGCGAATAAATCATCTCTATTATCGGCGTTATATGCAAACTTACGTCAAACAAGCGGTGTCACTTCTCCGAGTGATGGGCAAGATCGTTATGTTGATAACTTAAACCATGTTTCTACATCAGTTAGTGCTGATGAGCGATTCTCATTGCTTTCGTTATCTTTATCAGAAAATGATGCTGTAATAAAGTCAGATAGGGCTATAGTACCTTCACTAGAGGACTTATCTGAAGAAAATAAGCAATTACTGAGAACTACATTTAATATCTTCTATAGCGAAGATATTAAATTCTTATTAGGGCAGAGTAATTTTCGTAATTTAGATTCTTATAACCCAGACCTTGTTCGTCAAAACGTTGTACTATTTAGACCGTTTAATAGAACAGAAACGCCTACTTGGGAAAGAGAAAGTCTGTCTGAAAATCAGGATGTTGTAGCAACGGGTCATAATATTATAGGTAAACGAAAATTCCCTATGCGTGTTGCTTCTGGAATTGAAAAAACAAACTCCTATTTTTTAGATGTTGTATTAGATCATCTGATAGACTCTTCGAATAATAGTGACACTACCTATTCGCTATTCAATAATTTCAGGGAAATACTGAGCACCATTGAGCCAGCTGCTAATGGTACTTTTGTTGTGCAAGAGTTCCCAAACAAATGTATCTCATTCCCAAATGTACCTGAATTAGCGTCATTATCTGCTGGTCAAAGCGATTGGTTTGTAACGGCTATCAATATATTGATACAGATGAAAGAACTTGCTAGAAACATTGCACCAGAGCTGATAAGAAATGTGGGCGGGATTGTTTTTATTGACGAGATGGACATGAATTACCACCCATCATTTCAAGAAAGAGTACTGCCTTGGTTCTTAGATTTCTTTCCTAATATCCAGTTTATCATTACTACTCACAGTCCATATCTCATTCGTTCGTTAGGGGAAAACTCTCTTGTAGTGAAATTGCCGTCAGGTGAGGTATTGGACGATGACTTCAGTTATTACGATATAAATGAGGTAGCTCTTAAAGTCTTCGGACAAGATCAAGGCTTTTCACCGATAGTAAAAGATAAGCTAGTTGAGTTAAAGCGAGCACTTAACGAAAGCAATAATGTAGTTGCTCGTGCTATTTACGACCAACTGATTACTAAATCAGAGTCATTAGATCGTGAGTTAAATAAAATTGTCATGACGGTTGCTGATGAAGAGTTTATTGGGGGATTGCAGTGAGATACATTAATCGAAACTCGATTCAAGTTCCTCAAAAGCTAGCAACTTTATATGCAAATCAAGCTGAGTTTGATAATGCAAAGCAAGCAATAGCGAATGGTACAGACATAAGAAAGGGTTTATATCGGCATGACAGTGTAAAACTGGCTTTAGAGACTCTTTATAAAGACGTTTGCTTCCTATGTCAGAAGAGTGTGAAAGATAACTATGATGTAGAGCACTTATTACCCTGGAGTAAACATTTTCCAGAGCGGGCTTACGACTGGGAAAATTTGCACCAATCATGCAAAGAATGTAATCAAAAAAAGAAGAGGCATACGTATAAAGAGCTTGATACGACCGATCATAATAAAGTTATCGATATTTTGTTGTTAGATCCTACAAGAGCACAAGTAGATCAATTTATCACATTTGACCCGTTTACATCTGAATCTGTTGTAACAGAGAGGGGAAATACTGTGCTTAAAGCCCAGACGACTACGCACTTTTTGAATAGTTCGGATTATGTATTAGCGCGTAAAGCTCATTGGGATGCTATTAGGGATATTTTTACGAGTGAAGAGTGGTTTGATGCATACAGAAAGTTGCGCAGCGAATATAGAAATCATAATGTTATCAACTTAAACTTCGCAGATGAGTTAGATTCTAAGGTCGGTTCTTTGTGTTACAGGATAGCAACAGGATTTTTAGGTCTTAACCGCCCATATAATATGTTTGTCGCAAGGGTCATGAATCAGAATATCAAAGTAAATCCTTATGCTATTAAACACTTTGCACAGCAGCATTGTGTAAATGTTGGTTCATTATTGCCAGCCCTAGTAGTTTAACTGAATGTGTTAATAACCTACGAATGCATGTTGTTTCGATACGCAGCCATGTGTTGCTTTTACAACCTTTAGGAATGTGTAACTTATTTTTGTCCACAAGCGAGTAAGCTATTCAGCTAACTCACCCAAAGCGATCCCTAAATTTAATAGATACAAAAAAGGATCTTATAAAAGATCCTTTTGCTGATTAATCTTTTGAATTAAAGATCTTATCAAAATTCTTTTGGTTCCAACCAACCATCACCTGATCACCAATCTTTAATACCGGAATACTTCGGGCACCAAGCGCTTGCAATTCTTTGCGGCCTCTTGGTTGCATGGCATCGGTTAAACGATATGGGATCTTCTTCGCATCAAGATAGCGTTGAGCATCTTTACAGTGTGGACACTGACTTTTTGTATATAGAACGACACGTTTCATACTGAGTTCTCATTGTTATATTAAGCCACAATCTTATCAGGAGTTTGAACACAAATAGAGGCAAGATCATCAATAAAATGCTCTAACGCTCGTTGTTCAATCTGACGAATTTGTTGCTGTTGCGACTCTGATAGCATGTGGTACATCGAAGCGGCACCAAAATCACCCACCAAAATATTCGCATCACGATCAAATAGCGTATTGTGCGCATACAGATCACCATGACACACCTTATTTTGATGAAGATGAGTAAAGACATCTCGCATCTGCTGCACGATTTTATCTATTTGCGTTTGCTCTAGTGAGAAATCGGCTGGAAAAGTATCTCGGGTGCAAGTTACTAGAGTAGGAGGCAAGCCCAGATTTTGATAATGGCTCGGGATTAAATCCATAATTAGAGCCAGATTATCAGGCTGCTGCACTTGAGCCAGAGATTTTACCAAGTTGGGATGAGAACCCGCCTTTAAGCACGCTTGCAGTTCATCATTTGGATAACCGTCACTGGTGACTTCACCTTTAAACACTTTCACTGCAACTTCATCGGGTAACTGATGTTCATTATGAGTCCAGGTCGCTTTCGAGATCACTCCAGATGCGCCTTGACCCAACACGTGATGCAGTTCTAATTGCGAAAAATCAACACAAGGTACAGTATCTAACTCTAGGTTATGCTGTGAAAACGGGTTGCCCGAGAACGCAAACCAAGCCAGCTTAGGTAAGTTTAATAACTGATCAGGACACTCAGTTAACTGATTTGCAGAGATGCGAACCAATTCTAATTCGTGACAGTGTAACATGCTCTGTGGTAATGAAGTGAGTTGGTTGCCAGCTAGCGCGAGCTTTTTCAGATGAACGCATTGGCCTAACGTGTCAGGCAACTGCTCAATATTATTGTCGGTTAAAATCAACCAACGTAATTTAGGAGGAAGCGAGTTTGCTGGCACTTCTTTAATGGCACAGCTTTTAAACCCAATCATCTCAAGGTTAGGGCAGCGACCAAGAACCTCTGGCAAGGTGGTAAATGGATTATTCGATGCAAAGACAATCTTTAATTTTGTTAATTGAGCAAACTCAGCAGGAAAAGCATTCAGTTGATTGCCTGATAGATCCAACACTTCTAACGTTTCGGCAAGATCTAAAATCTCCATTGGAAACTCAGTCAGTTGTTCTGAAATCTTTAAATGAGTAATACCGCGTAATTCACCGGCTTTAAGCTGAGCGAGAGTCTGCACCACAAAATCCTAATAACTAAAATTGAAGCGGTATTTTAGCCTAAGGGAAAGAAAATGTGATCGGTTTAACTAAATATAACTCAATGAGTAAGATATCGCTTGAGGGTAAAGCGAAAACCAAGACGATTTCCGCTTTAAGTAAAATGGCAGGAGAGGCATTACTGAGCCAGTTTTTGTGCGCTTAATTTTGCTCGAATAAACTCTGAGTGATCCAGATAAATCAATTCTGCTACTTGGCGGATCACCGCTTCTTCCATAGGATCAATTACACCGTCTGCATAGGCGACTTGCCACATAGCTTCAACCAATTCATAACGGGCTTCTTGCTCTAATGCGCGTAACTTATTAGTAAACTCATACAAAGAAACCGCATTTTCACTGCGCAGCTCACCTTCATTGAGTAGATGTTGTGCTTGCTGCTCGTCCACTTCCAGCAGTTTCGTTAATAGTTGTACTTTTGCTTGTTCTTCACGTGGATCTTTAGCATGGTCAGCATTAGCAACTTCACACAGTAAAGAGGCCATTGCTAAATTCATAGAGAGACTATCCATTGTCCCAGCATCGGTGCCATCGTTCATGACTTGGCGAAGTAGGGTGCGTAGCTTTGTAAACATATTTGCTCTCTGTTACTTATCTCTAGTTAATTAGAACGGTTATACAATCAAAAGTTCCTATTTATTCTTTATAGTTAGACACTATATCCATTTTCTACGATAGAAAAACAGCAACTGCAGCATAAACACAAACGCGAGTAAAATGCAGAAAATGGTAAAGGCTCGACCATCTTGTGCGCCCGGAATACCTCCTAAGTTTACGCCAAGCAAACCAGTTAGAAATCCTAATGGTAAGAATATGGTGGTGACCAAAGAGAGGAAATAAACACGCTGGTTTAAAGACTCCGACTGTAAACTCATTAACTCTTCTTGAGTCACATTCGCACGCTCGCGGATCGAGTTAAGATCATCGAGAACATGGCTAAGCTTATCGTTAACTTCGTGCAGTTTTTGACGATCCGTTAAGCTCAATAATGGCGTTTCTGTTGTCATCAATTTAGCAAGAGCATCACGTTGAGGGGCAACATAACGGCGGGTGTATACAGTTTGACGACGGATTACGGCAACATCACTGCGCAAATCAGGATCTGCTTTAGCAAGAATACGATCTTCAAGGTCGGTGACTTGATCATCTAAGACATCGATAAGGTTCATTTTATGACTAGCAAGATGATCACAAAGAGAAACAATAAAGCTGCCGGTATTTTTCGGACCAAAACCATCGCGGATATGATTAGCAATGCTTTGTAGAGAATCAATGTCGTGGTTTGAGGTTGTTACAATAAGATGCTTAGTAAAATAGCCTCGCACCGATGTCATATCATCTTCTTTTGGGCTGTCATTTAAATTGATGGCACGAAGAGCGAGGAACAACCCATCTTTAGAACGGTTGGCTCGGGGACGAATACGAGATGCAAGCAAAGAGTCCTTCTCAATATCAGGCAAGTCGCTATTTTTGATCCACTCTTGAGCATCGGGTGAGTTGTAGTTTAGATGCAGCCACAATAAGCCATCTTCATCATCCCAATCATTGATCTGTTCTAAGGTGAGCTGACTGTATTTTAATTTGCCGTTTAAAACGTAGCTATATACAAAGCAATTGGCCATGACACACTCCATCGATATCCATAAGCGTTACAGTTAATTTATCCAAAATAGCGAGAGGATATGCTTAATTATCATGACCTAAGCTTAACGTATCTCATGAATTATCATCCAGTGAAATATGAAATTAAGTTATATATTGCTGAATAAATCACCGTTGTCGTTTTGGTAACAGTCTTTTTCTAAACGAAATGCTTTCTCATCTCTCCAAGAAGTAAATCTGTGATAGAATTGGCAAAATTTAGAATTTAAATGACTCGCTATTTGCGCCCTAAATTTAGGGGATAGAGCATACTCAGTTTTGGCGAGTCAGTTCTCCGAAAATTGATATCAGGAATTCCATTGAGCCAGTCTAATCACTCTCAATCTAGCGCTTTGAATAATGAAAAGACGCTAAAGGCTGCGATAAAAGATTGCATGATGCGCGATCAGTTCCGCTTGCACAGACGTTTGCAAGGCGCAGCACGAATCAAAAATGACCAAGCCAAACACGCTGTTTTCGATGAAATTGCAACCGATATTGCAAAATCGATGAGTGTGGTTGAGCTGCGTCGTACTCAGCGTCCAACCGTAACGTACCCTGAATTATTGCCTGTTAGTCAGAAAAAAGACGATATTGCAGAAGCGATCAAACATAACCAAGTTGTGATTGTGGCGGGTGAAACAGGTTCAGGTAAAACCACTCAGCTTCCTAAAATTTGCTTAGAGTTAGGCCGTGGTGTGAAAGGTATGATTGGTCATACTCAGCCTCGTCGTCTTGCTGCCCGTTCTGTTGCTTCGCGTATTGCCGAAGAACTTGAATGTGAAATGGGCTCTTATGTGGGTTATAAGGTTCGTTTTAACGATCAAGTTTCTGACCGTAGCCAAATTAAGTTGATGACAGACGGTATCTTGCTGGCTGAAATTCAGCACGACCGTTACCTTAATCAGTACGACACCATTATTATCGATGAAGCGCACGAACGTAGCTTAAACATTGATTTTATTTTGGGTTACTTACGCGAGTTATTACCAAAGCGTCCTGATTTAAAAGTTATCATTACGTCGGCAACTATCGACCCAGAACGTTTCTCAAAGCATTTTAATAATGCGCCAATTATTGAAGTATCTGGTCGTACTTATCCGGTAGATGTACGTTACCGTCCGATTGTTGAAGACAGTGACGATACCGATCGCGATCAACTTGAAGCCATTTTTGATGCGGTTGATGAGCTGTGTGATGAAGGTCAGGGCGATATTCTGATCTTTATGAATGGTGAGCGTGAGATCCGTGATACTGCCGATGCGTTAGAGAAACGAAAACTGCGTGATACCGAAATTGTTCCGCTGTTTGCCCGTTTGTCGGCTGGTGAGCAAAACCGCGTATTCCAGCCTCATACGGGTCGTCGTATCGTTCTCTCAACCAACGTTGCAGAAACCTCGCTAACAGTACCGGGCATTAAGTATGTTATCGACCCAGGTACAGCACGTATTAGCCGTTACAGCTACCGTACTAAAGTTCAGCGTCTGCCAATTGAGCCGATTTCTCAGGCCAGTGCCAATCAGCGTAAAGGTCGTTGTGGTCGTGTGCAAGAGGGTATCTGTATTCGTCTTTACTCTGAAGAAGATTTCCTATCTCGCCCAGAGTTTACCGATCCAGAAATTCTGCGTACCAACCTAGCGTCTGTTATTTTGCAAATGACCGCAATTGGTTTGGGTGATATCCAGGCTTTCCCATTTGTTGAAGCGCCAGATAACCGCAATATTCAAGACGGTGTACGCTTATTGGAAGAGCTAGGTGCAATTAATGCAAATGCCAAAGATCCACGTAAGCGCTTAACGTCGGTTGGTCGCCAATTAGCCCGTTTACCTATTGACCCGCGTTTGGCTCGTATGGTGTTAGAAGCACCGAAAAATAATGCCTTACGTGAAGTAATGATCATTGCCTCTGCGTTGTCGATTCAAGACCCTCGTGAACGTCCGATGGAGAAACAGCAAGCGTCGGATGAAAAGCATCGTCGATTCTACGATAAAGAATCTGACTTTATGACGTTTGTGAACCTTTGGGATTACGTTCAAGAGCAGCAAAAGGCATTGTCGGGTAATCAATTCCGTAAGCAGTGTAAGAAAGATTACCTTAACTACTTACGCATCCGTGAGTGGCAAGATATTCACTTCCAAGTGCGCCAAGTGGTACGTGAACTGGAACTGCGTATTAATGACACTGAAGCTGGTTATGATGCTGTGCACATGTCGTTGCTATCGGGCTTGTTGTCGCATATTGGTATGAAAGATCAAGAGAAGAACGAATACCAAGGCGCTCGTAATGCCCGTTTCAATATCTTCCCTGGTTCTGGTATTTTCAAAAAACAGCCTAAGTGGGTTATGGTGGCTGAGCTGGTTGAAACCTCTCGTTTATGGGGTCGAATTGCCGCTAAAATTCAGCCTGAGTGGGTCGAGCCATTAGCACAACACCTATTAAAACGCAGTTATAGTGAACCGCATTGGGAGAAAAAATCTGCTGCTGTTCATGCGTTTGAAAAAGTGACGTTATACGGAATTCCGGTTGTTGCTAAACGCAAAGTTAACTACGGCCGTATTGATCCTACAATTTCCCGTGAGATCTTCATCCGTTCTGCACTGGTGGAAGGGGATTGGGATACCAAACATAAGTTCTTCCAACAAAACCGTAAGCTGTTACGTGAAGTGGAAGAGTTGGAACACAAATCTCGTCGTCGTGATATTTTGATCGATGATGAGCAGTTGTTTGAGTTCTACGATCAGCGTATTGATCTTTCGGTTGTGTCGGGTCGTCACTTCGATACTTGGTGGAAAAAAGCCTCGAAAGAGAACCCTGAGTTATTGAACTTTGAACGTGAAATGCTGTTCCGTAATGATGCAAGCCACGTTACCGATCTCGATTATCCAAACTTCTGGCATCAAGGTAACTTAAAACTGAAATTGAGCTATCAGTTTGAGCCAGGTGAAGATAACGATGGTGTGACCGTACATGTGCCGTTGGCGATTTTAAACCAAGTTGAGCCTGATGGTTTTGATTGGCAGATCCCAGGTCTTCGTCATGAGTTGGTGGTTGCTTTGATTAAATCACTACCAAAAACATTACGCCGTAACTTTGTGCCTGCGCCAAACTATGCCGATGCTTTCTTGTCTCGCACTAAAGTGATGGAAGCGCCATTACTCGACAGTATGGAAAAAGAGCTAAAACGCATTACTGGTGTGACGATTTTACGTGAAGACTGGAACCTCGATCAGATCCCAGATCACCTAAAAATTACTTTTAGAGCCGTTGATCATCGTAATCGTAAGCTCCGTGAGAACAAAGATCTGTACGAGCTAAAAGACAGCTTAAAAGAGAAAGTGCAGCAGACGTTGTCTCAAGTGGCTGATGATGATATCGAACAAGAAGGCTTAAAGACGTGGAGTTTTGGTACGTTGCCTGAGCGTTACCAGCAAAAACGAGGTGGCTTTGAGGTTCGCGCTTATCCAGCGATTGTTGATAATAACGATTCGGTTGGTATCAAGTTATTTGAAACCGAAGAAGAGCAGCATCGTGCTATGCAACAAGGTCAACGCCGTTTGATTTTGTTAAATATTCCATCACCAATTAAGTACTTGCACGATAACTTACCAAACAAATCGAAGTTAGGTTTGTACTTTAACCCTTATGGCCGCGTATTGGATCTGATTGATGACTGTATTGCTTGTGGTATCGATAAGCTGATTGAACAAAAGGGCGGTATTGTATGGCAACCTGAGGCGTTTGAGGCGCTAAAAGATTACGTACGTGCAGAGCTTGGCGATACTGTAGTAGAAATTGCTAAGCAAGTAGAAGAGATCCTCACAACAGCCTTTAACATTAATAAGCGTTTGAAAGGCCGAGTCGATCTGACTATGGCATTTGCATTATCTGATATTAAAGCGCAGCTTGAAGGGTTGATCTTTAAAGGCTTTGCAACTGAATGTGGTTGGAAACGTCTGCCTGATATCTTACGTTATATGCGTGCGATTGAGCGTCGTTTAGAAAAACTGCCAATCGATCCGAATAAAGACCGTGTTCATATTCTTAAAGTGGAATCTATGGTTAATGAGTACAAAGAGTTGCTCAATAAGATCCCGAAAGGACAGCCAATTCCAGAGAATGTGAAAGAGATCCGTTGGATGATTGAAGAGTTGCGTGTTTCATATTTTGCGCAGCAATTAGGTACGCCATATCCGATCTCAGATAAGCGTATTCGCAATGCAATTAATGAGTGTTAGGCGATAAATAGCCTTCTATTCTAGAAAATAAAACCGCCAATGTTGATGATTCAATATTGGCGGTTTTTTTATTAGGTGTGATATTTGATAGCTAGATTTTAGTGCCGAGACTAAAGATCTTCGCGTCCTAAAATCAGATTGGGGTCGGGGCAATTATCGAGGTAAAAGTCGAGCTGCTTGGGATCAACTACACCAGGATAGTCACTATGGTGTTTACCCATATCTTTTATTACTTGTAAATGTAGGTGAGGCGCCCAACCACCGTTCTCTTCTGGTGTTCCGATACTGGCAAAGGCTTCACCGGTTTTAATTGTTTGTCCGACCGATAACGCTTTTACACTTTCCCAGTGAAGGTGACCATATAAAGTATAAAATTTCTGGCCTTCAAGCTGGTGGCATAAAATAACCGTAGGGCCATAATCACCGTCATTATTATGATTTGCAACGCTGTGAACTTGAGCAGTGTAGGGCGCATAGATTGGTGTGAGCGCAGGCAGACCAAGATCAATCCCTATATGAACCGTACGGTGCTCTTGTCCGGCAAAATTATCGGTATCTTGGTAGATCAAACGTTGCTCATTGTAGCGCCCGATCACCACTTGAGCTTCTATTGCCACGGCCCGTTGTGCCATTTCATCAGAAAAGCTGTGTTGTTCGGTGACATGTTGCCAAATCTCACTACTTGGCGAGAGGTCAACAATCAGCGCTCGACCAAATTGCCGTTCTTTAGGAACAACAGGGTGAAAACGGTGATTTTTTAATAGATCATTGAGCATCAACCATCTCCTTATTCAGCATTTTTGGCACTAAGAAACTGGCCGCAATATAACCGATAACTGCAATCCAAGTGGGTAACATTAGACTTATATTAACCAATACTGCGGTTAAATATCCGGTCAAAGTCCAAGCTAAGCCTACCATAGCACTCGACATCGCCATTGCCCATCCTTGATCGATATCACTAGCGCGGTTAGATAGGCTGGTGATATAGAGAGGAAATGAAATTGCCACAAACGTTGCTGTAACCACCATAGCAATAGTATGAGTTAACGGTGTTGGGGTCAGTGCTAATGTAGCCATACCCAAAGCGGAAAATAAGAGAGTTATACGTAATGCTTTAGTCACACTCCAACGGCTGAGTATCCATTTAGGAAGGACTAAGAGCGCGATGATCATAACAATACCAATCGCAATCATGTAATTTTGATAGAAACTGCCACTGACTTCCAACTGCCATTTTTGGGGAAAGATAAAGGAGATATTTTGGAAATACAGACTCCAGCTAAATTGACCAAGAAAGACGATAGCAAGGCTCTTAATCAGACCCGATTGACTACGTTGTAATGGCGCCACAAAGGAGAGTGGATTATCAGAATCGGCTTTATGTTGCTTAGGTAGCCTTACGTTCTGCAATAACGCCAAGCAAATCAGCGCAATAAATAGACACGCATAAAAAGGGCCTTCTGCGCCATACATAGCGGTAAGTTTACTGCCAAGTGCGGGGCCAAACGACATAGCAGCGGTCATAACGACAGCGACCAAGCTCATCAGTGCCGCTTTATTTTTTCCTTCGCTGTTATCACTGAGAACCGCTTGCGCCATTGGTTGACTGGCCGAACCTAAGCTATTGATCATATTACCAGCAAAGAGCAAAACAACGGAACCTAGTGCAATGGCGTAAACGGGAAGAATAAAGCCGACTCCAGCGATAAGCAGACAGATTGCCATCATTATTTTTCGACCAAAGTGGTCTGCCAATCTGGCCAGTAGCGGGGTGAAAAACATCGAGATAAAAGGGGCCGCAGACATAACCGTTCCGAATAATTCTCGGCGCTGTTCTATTGGCATATTTTGCGCAATAGCTAAGGAGTGATCGGTAAGAAAGAGGCTGACATAAGCAGGAATTGTGATAAAAAATCCAGCAGAGCCTAAAAATATGATCAAATACAGGGTAAATAAGGAAAAGGGAGAGAACTTTGCCTCAATCGGTTGGGTTAAGCTATTCACATCAAGCCTCCATAGTAGAAGCTGAGTATTTTAATCAGGTATTAGTAATTGGCAAGAAATTATATATCCCCCAGCGATTTGAACTAAAAGCTGAGTGCTAGGGGATATACTGGTTTTATGGGAGTACAGCTAAGATCTATTTATTTTGAAGGCTTGTGTTTTGAAGATCTAAACGACTCCAACTGCGTTCAACCACCATAACTGCGATAGCTAAAAAGACAACATCTTTCACTAAGAAAAAGTTAGTCACTAAGATACCATCAGAGACTTTCCATGTATTGGGAGTCGTGAGTAGAAAACTTAATGTAACGACAAAAATTAGGCTAGCTGCTATACCTGAAATAAATCCAACTTTTGCGTTTTTGATGCCATAAATAAGACCTGCAGCCACAATAATTTCAGCACTGCCAACTAAGTTAGAAACTGTTTGAATGGAAAAGACTTGATATAACCAGCTCATTAAAAAGTGGTTTTTGACTAAAGGTTCAATCAATTTGGCTTCTGTTGGTGTGAACTTGTAAATTCCTATCCAGAAAAGCACCAGTACAATGCCAAATAAACCTATGTAGTAACCAATCGATTCTGTCGGTCTTGCTTGTTGTGATTTCAATTCCATGTTTTTTCTCCATTAATAATATTTGATAACCAAGACCAAGAGATGAGAAAAAATCTTTCATTAATAGGAAAGGCAAGTTGGAATATCTTATAATCAAAGTGCAGTTATTTTTGGTGCTTATTGAAAACAAAGGCTCGTACAATAACGAACCTTTATCATTTAATTGAATCTGATCTTGGTTTTATAAACAGTCAATATAAGGAGATCTGAAGTTAATTAAATTAGGAAACAACTCTAGTATTTGTTGATCCGATAAGCCAAACCAGCGGCACAAAGTTGCATGGACCTGATCTGCCGCTATGGTTGGTATCATGCGACCATTATTGTAATCATTTTCACTACCAGGTGTTAAATCAGGCCAGGTACCATAAGCTTTCTGCCCCTTAATTGCCCCTCCGAGAATCAGCTGATGTCCAGCCCATCCATGATCTGTACCTGACTCATTTGCCATTACGCGACGACCAAAATCAGACATGGTGACAGTAGTAACATTTTGTGTGACACCTTGTTGCTCTAAATCTTGCTGAAATAGTGCGAGAGCTTGAGCTAGTTGCTGTAACAAAGCGTGATGTGTTGGCTTTTGATTAAAATGAGTATCAAATCCACCGATCCCCACAAAGAAGACTTGACGCTGGTGGCCCAAACTTTGTCTTGCGCTAATCATCCTTGCAACCATTTGTAATTGCGTTGCAAGTTTAGAATCTGGATACACTATGCTAGAAGGGTGCGCATCAAGCACATTTTTAAGTTCAGTGTTTTCACTCACACTTTTTTTCATTGTATTGGCAAAGTGTTGTGTATAAACATTGTCATAGTCTGCTTTAAAATGAGCAAAATACTCATCCAATCTTACTGAGTCATGCCATGAACTGTATTGTCCAACACCTTGGCTACTTATAACGGTTTGACTCAGATTTTTTGCGCTATTAAAACGTCTTTGAGAGTTAAGCGAGATAAGGGGAGAAATTGAGGTATTGTTAGCTAGCATATCCATCATTCTACCAGCCCACCCGAGTGAATTATTGTAATTTGTCGCCCCTGTTTGCCACATATCTTGCTGCATATTATGCGCCATCAAAAATTCTGGAAGCGGTGATAATCCAGCAGCAATCGTTGAGCGGGTTGCAGGTGTTAGTAACTGACCTGTATTGAGCAATACTGAAGCTTGGCCAGATTCAAATAAAGGGAGTAAATCGGACATCGCACTGTGAATACCCAAGCTAATTTGATTTTCACTGTGTAATGATAAAGGTAAAATTTCTGATTGAGTTAAACCAAGAGCAGGTCGAGCTGATAAATAGCTCTGATACGCATCAGGAGATGTTGGCACAATCATATTATAGGCATCATTACCGCCATATAAAAACACCACAACAAGTGCTTTATAGTCGGAGATACTAGAGCTTGCTAAGGCAATATTTGGTAATACCGATGCTGATGTTGCGGATACGGCGGCGGCACTTTGCAAAAATCGACGGCGAGAAATCTTCATGCTAAAGCCTCCTGAGTAAAGAATTCTGGTGCTGTAAAGGCAATATATAAGGTTGTTTTTACTCGACGTAGGTCTTGCTTTAGAGGGATGTGCAAAGTGAGTGCCTCTACTATTTGCTGATGTACACGAGCAGGCATCAAGCCTAAAAAGATGCGTTCATTGATAAGTTGAGTATAAGCATCAGGATCTTGATGTACGGCTAAAAATGGAGTGATGTCATAACGCCATTGAGTACTCTTCTTATTTTTGTGTGACTCAATATTTTGTACGATTTTGTTATGGATCATCTGCATTTGATATGTCGTTAATAAACTAGCCTCTGGTGATGTTAATCCACGTTCTTCTAGAATTCCTTGCGGCGCAAAATCGGGCAAATAGAAATTAAATACGGTTTCTGAATTTAAAGGAGATTGGCCTAAGGTTCGAGATGAGGACATAAAATCTCGCCAATAATCACCAATCGTTGACATACCCAGTGCTTTTGCTTGATTAGTAATCATTAATATAGGTTCTTTAATTAACCCAAAATGATTATGTTGCTGCAGGGTTGATTGGTTGCCTTGAGAGCCAATGCTATTGAGAGCATCTTCGTCGGTTAATATAGCGAAGAGCGTTGCTTTTAAATCGCCCCGAACACCCATACCGTTATTTATAAAGGTTTGTGCCACGCGTTCAATATATTCTGGACGTGGGTTACTGGTTACAAAACGTTTAATTAATAAATTAGCGATAAAAGGAGGGGTATTTGGGTGGTTGAATAGTACTTCAATGGCCTGCTCAAGATCTTGCTGCGTATTTTGCCCAGCAGGGAATGTTTGCCCTAAAACGACTTTTTCATCGTAGTCATGGAATTTTTCTTTTCCATACATCGGAACATGTAAACTACCACCAGTCCAGCCAGTTAATACTCTGGCTAATTCTTGTACATCATCTTGTTGATAGGTTGGTATTTTTTGCCCATTACTATCAAGCAGAGCTTCACCGCGATTGTTTAAACGCCATAAACCAAGAGTAAACAGCTGCATAACCTCTCGAGCATAATTCTCATCAGGGAAGCTATTTTTCTTTGGGTTTGCCTTTCGACTTCCCCTTAGTGTGAGATATCTGCCCATCATTGGATTTGTCGTAACATCCCTTAACAGATCTTTGAAATTGCCTAAGCTGTGCTGAACAAGAAGATCATAATAAGCGGCGATTTCATCATGGCGATTACCAAGACCTTGTTGTGATATCACCAATATTTGACTTAGAGCATAAGCCATTCTTTGGCGAAGTTGATCGGGCGCCGTAAGTGCATGTTGGTACCAAGCTCCAGTACGGATTGTACTATTGGGTTTATCTAAATTAGCTAGAGCTGTTGCTTGCTGTATAACTGGAAGATGATAAGAAGGGGGGCGTTGACTTTGTTCCTCAAACCATTGCTGGACTCCAATGGTTTGTAGATGCGTCACATCATCAAGAGTTGAACCAAATGTTGCGCGATAGAGAAACGCGACATTTTGACTTTTACTTAAATACAATGAATGTACTGACATAGAGATAACCTAAGCTAAATTTATTATTTTTTATAAAATTAGATGCATATTTTTAATTTGCCAATTAATCCGTGCATCCGATACGGAAATAGCGGATGAGGAAAATAGCAACTTATTGATAGGATTAGCAATATTAAGAATTTGATCTTGAGTCAAAAAAGAGAACTCTTATATAAAATAAGTCGGACCTTCTGGTTGAAAGCTTTTATAGCGTTCGATCTTTTATTACATAAAATGTTTAGAGTTGTAATCTTGATTAATAACTAACACACGGGAATAGAATCGAGAAAACATCCTCAAAAATGATGTTTTTTTATACGGTGATGGTTTTTGATACTGTTTTTTATAACTTACTGAAATGTTGAGAAAAATGCTCATTAAATTAACGTATATTGTAAAAAATGTTGAAATATAAAGAAAAATTTAACTGGTTTTCTTAGGTTTTTGCTGATAATGTGCTGCCCCTCACACACCAAGTGAGATTATTATGCATTCTACTGCTTGCCGTGCTGGCATTAAAAAAGCACCTCAAGTTGATACAAAATTAGTTCCAATTCTAACGATTGGATTCATAGCTCTATTTCTAATCGCGGCACTCGTTGATCTATCGAGTTTCACAGCCTTAATTCAATCAGGCTTTGAATCTGCGGCGAACGAATTTGGCACCAGCTGGCAATGGCTGATGCTGATTAACTTCATTATTGCTATTTTGGTTGCTCTAAGCCCGATGGGGAAAAAAGTAATGGGTGACCAAGCCAAACCAACCATCGGTACTTTCCGTTGGCTTGCGATGATCATGTGCACACTGCTTGCTGGTGGTGGAGTATTTTGGTCAGCAGCAGAACCTATTTACCACTTCATTACACCTCCTCCAAGTTTTGGCGGAATCGAAGGTGCAACACAAGCGGCTGTTGAGCCAGCACTAAGTCAGGCATTCCTACACTGGGGATTCTTAGCATGGGCGGTACTTGGAACACTTTCAACCATCATTCTTATGTACGCACACCACGAGCATGGGGTTAAGTTACGCCCTCGTGCATTGCTTTTCCCTATCTTTGGTAAGCGCTTAGAAAACCATTGGTTAGGCAGCGTTATTGATGCATGTTCAATCATTGCTGTTGCTGCAGGTACTATTGGTCCTATTGGTTTCCTTGCTTCACAACTTGGTTACAGCTTAGAAGTATTAACCGGGCTTGAAAATAACGTTCAGTCTCAGTTGGTGATTCTTGCTATTGTTGTTGCTGTGTATTCACTGTCTGCGGCATCTGGAATGGATAAAGGATTACAGTGGTTATCTCGCCTTAATGTAGTAGGGGCTTTTGGTCTACTATTAGCCATGTTGCTGCTTGGTCCAACTCAATTTATTTTAAAAGAGTTTGGTTATGCCTTTGGTGATTACCTTGGTCATATTTCTTCTTTGAGTTTGGCCGATAGCAAACCCGCGTGGAATGTATGGTGGACATGGTTCTTCTGGGGATGGTTTATTGGTTTTGCTCCAATGATGGCTATCTTTATTGCTCGTATCTCTGAAGGTCGTAGTATCCGAGGCTTAGTCTTCGCGGTTGCAATTGGTGCGCCGATAGCGACCAACTTCTGGTTCTCTGTTTTGGGTGGTACGGGTATTTTCCTTGAGCTTAACGATCCTGGTGTCATTTCTGGTCCATTAAATGATGCTGGTCTACCTGCTGTGTTGTTAGCGTCACTGGCTCAATTACCTTTAAGTTCTATTTTATTACCGGCATTTTTGGTTCTAACAACGACATTCGTTGTAACCACCGGTGATTCTATGGCGTACTCCATTGCGATGGTTGTTTCTGGTGATAATGAGCCAAGTTCAAAGCACCGTTTGTTCTGGGCGATTACTATGGGCTGTGTTGCCGCTGTTCTGTTACTAGCGGGTGATGGTGGCTTAAATGCGCTGCAATCATTTATTGTTATTACAGCAGTGCCTGTGTCTATCTTGGTTGCCTTTACCTTAGTCAGTGGACCGCTTGCAGCTTATCGAATGACTTGTGCTAAAACTGCAGAAATAACCGCCTAACATATTCTGAATATTTAAAGCTGCTTTAATTTTAAAGTTTGTTTTATGAAAAAGCCCCTTACTCAAACATAATGAGAAGGGGCTTTTTGTTATGGTGCCATTTGAAAGATAAGTTAGATCTTGATCTCTCTGATATCTGACGCCGCAGGGCTTTGGAATGCCGCTAAACCAAATTGAGGTAATACTGCAAATACATGGTCAAAAATGTCGGCTTGAATACCTTCGTAGTAAGCCCAACGCGTATCGTTAGCAAACACATAAATCTGGATGGGTAGCCCTTGTGCTGTTGGCTCTAATTCACGCACCAAAAACGTCATATCTTTACGCAAATGGGTATTTTGCTGTAAGAACGCCTCTAGATAAGCTCGGAACACCGTGATATTTGTCAGCGAGTTAACCAGATAAGGATTGCCAGAACGGTTCAGCTCATCTTTTTTCTCTTTGATGTACTGACCAACAAAGGGAATAGTAGCAAGCTTTTGCTCATCATCTTCGGTTAAAAAGCGGATGGTATCAATATTGATTAAAATAGAGCGTTTAATACGTCGTCCGCCCGATTCTTGCATCTGACGCCAGTTAATAAAGGAGTCTTGTACTAGGGCATAGGCGGGAATATTCGTTACCGTATTATCAAAGTTTTTTACTTTTATGGTTGTTAACGATACCTCATCAACACTACCGTTGGCACCGTATTTATCCATTTGAATCCAGTCGCCGACCTGAATCATTTGGTTTGCAGCTAATTGAATCCCTGCAACAAAACCAAGAATTGTGTCTTTAAACATCAATAACACTAAACCGGTTGCAACACCTAAGCCACTTAGAAAGTAAACAGGAGAGCGGTCAGCTAAAATCGAAATTCCCACAAAGAAACCAATAAAGAATATGGTTAACTTAAAGAGTTGAACGAAACTCTTTACTGGGAGGTTTTTACTTAGATGATTCATGTTGAAGATATCATTTGAAGCATCTAAGAAAGCGTAACTGCTTCTAATTAGCGCAAAAATAAGCCAAATACCTAAGACTCGATCAATTAAATCACTGAGTAGGACATATTGATCTAGCACTAAGGGGATCAATAAATTCATCACAACCGCAGGTATGATTAAGCACAGCTTTTCTAATACCTGATGATGAACCAATATAGTTCCCCATTGTGATTTGGTCCGTTTTATCATCGCGTTGAGTATCTTCAACACCCCCCAACGGACAATAACGTAGGTACCAAATGCGACCATGGTACATAAAATAAGAATTACGATAGTCGAAAAATTATCGTGAGGTTGGATATTTATCCCTAATTTGGACATGCCTTCTGCAACGGCCTGCCGTATTTGCTTGCTCAAAACACTCTCCAAGCTAATTATATGTTCTAACCGTATCTTAGCATTTATTTGCTACTTAATGCTTTATCGCCAAGCTATTCTCGTAGGATCGTTTCGATAGAAATCATTATGATCTTTTTACAGTTTATTAAGGGCAGTTGAAAACCCATCTGCAGAAATATTGAAGCCAGCAATATCAACATGGCTTTTGGTTTCCATCATATGAAGGATTTGTCCCATAGCATCACCGTTATTACTGGCATAGGCGTGAGCAACACAGTATTTCTCAGCAGAGTTATAATCTGTACTGACTTTTAAAATCGTTTGCTTGTAAATATTGTAGTTATCGAGCGCAGAAACGTATTTCCAGCTATCGCACGTATGAGATTCAGTATCCATACGATTAATAAAGTCGATACTTGAAAGGTGTTGGCCACCGCCATTGAAATGAAAAATATAAGTCTGAACACCAAAATCGGTGTGAGTAACGATTTCATTTTTATCTGGAATTGCTTCAAAGCTGTTGTGTTGAGTTGTATCAGCAAAAACAAAAGATGAATAAGTGGTGGTTAGCGCAAAAAATACAGGTAGAAGATAACGGTTAAACACAGACAGTTCCAAAGTGGTTCGAAAGTTATAAATACAATTGTTAATATGACCTTGTGGTATTTATATTTCAAATTGGATTCACTGTGTTTTTAGAATACTAATATTTTATAAATGAATTGATTGAATAACGAAATAGAAAAATTCTGCAAGTTGCATAAAATCTAAGCTGAATAGGGTCAACTTAGATTTTTATCGGTTAATGATTTTTAGTTAAAACGTTGTTCAAGGTAGGCAATAATGTCATTGGATTCATACATCCACTCTGTTTTGCCATCTTCTTCAATGCGAAGACAAGGTACTTTACGTTTACCTCCACCATTAATCAATTCTTGCTCATAAATGGGTTGTTTCGCATCTAGAGTTTTGAGAGGCAGGTTTAATCGCTTAGCTGCTCGACGCACTTTAACGCAAAAAGGGCAGGCATCAAATTGATAAAGTGTTAATGCTTCCACTTGTTGATTGACGTCAGCTTGCTGTTCTGCAGTTCGTTGAACGGACTTTGGTGAGAAAACGGCATTTAATATCAGAATCAGCTTGCCAAGAATTGCGCGAATTAATTTCATATGTTGAGCCTTTTTGTTATTTAAGTATCAACACTATGTTACATCATCTCACCCTTAAATAGGGAGAGCATAAGGTGAAATATATATCGCTAAAATAGTGGGCATTATCATTGCATTTATTATCCGCATCATTATCATGCTAAACAATAATTAATATATGAGTTAATAGTATAATGGTTGTAGAATCATCGGGATATCATGCTCTGATAGAGTTTTTGGCCGAGAATTTGGCATTATTTGAATCGGCACAAAAAGAACACAGTGGTGAACAAACTATTGAAGATATTGTGATGGATCTTATTGCAACACATATCATGGCTGTGTTTGAACAAAACCCAGAATTAGAGTCTGATGTTCGGTTTCAATTATTAAAAGACGCAGATGCCGTTGTGGCCGATCTTAATGAAGTGCTGGCAGGTGTGTGGCGCTATTATCCCACCAATCAACAGATTCGTTTCTTAGAAGAGTATATTGGCCTAGTTAAAAACTTATTTGATACGGCAATTTCAAGCTACTAATAACAGATACCTATAAGAGCAGATACATATAATAATAGATACCTAGGTGATTTAACTGTATGGATACCGCTTTTAGAATTTATTGGCGGTACAGCATAGGTTTCTGTAGAATGCTGCGGTTTTTTCTAATTCAGGTAATACCCCATGCGCATTCATGCAGTTCACACACTATACGAAGAACGTTTAGCTCGCTCAACTCGACCATTTCGAGCTCGTGGCTGCAAAGTAGAGCGCTGTCGCCAATGTATGCTCAGACCGCACTTATGTATTTGTGAGCATCGACCTACGGTTAATTCTAACGCGGCATTTCTTCTGGTGATGTACGATACTGAAGTGCTGAAACCAAGTAATACTGGTCGTTTAATCGCCGATCTATTTGAAGATACGTTTGCTTATATTTGGTCTCGCACCGAAGAAAATACCGAAATGATGGCGTTGCTTAATGATCCTCAATGGCAGCCTTATGTTGTTTTTCCCGCTGAATATGCCGAGCCTGAGCGTGTCGCTGAAAAAGTTGAACTCGCTCAAGGTAAACGTCCACTGTTTATTATGTTAGATGGTAGTTGGGCTGAAGCGAAAAAGATGTTCCGTAAGAGTCCATATTTAGCTCAATTCCCCGTTTTATCTATCGATCCTGAACAACCATCTCGCTATAAAGTGCGTGAAGCATCCAAAGAGAACCAATTAGGTACAGCTGAAGTTGCTGCAAAAATTATTGAGCAATTTGGTGAGACTCGAAATGCTGAAGTGTTGGATTTATGGTTCGATGTTTTCCGCGATCATTACATTGCTGGCAAAATGAACAGAGAGCTTGCAGATGATACGGCGATGACCGCTTTGAAATCTCGTTTAGCCCATTGCGATTAATTTTTCGATCAACCTGACAATTTTGCCAAGTAATCTTGGGTTTTGATCACAGTCTGTAGGCGTAGAAGTGTGGATAATTCTTTGATTGCAATACTTTTTAGGATACAGATTTTTTCTGGGAGAGAACAATGTACTACGGCTTTGATGTAGGCGGAACTAAAATAGAATTTGGCGCGTTTAATGAGAAACTTGAACGTGTAGCAACGGAGCGCGTACCTACGCCAAGTGATGATTACCAGCAATTAATTGATACTATTGTGGCTATTATCCAAAAAGCCGATCAAGAGTTTGGTTGTGAAGGTCATGTCGGTATTGGTATTCCAGGAATGGAAGATGCTCGTGATGGTACGGTACTGACCTCTAATATTGCAGCAGCTAAAGGCAAGCCTCTGCGCAAAGATTTAGAAGCAAAATTAGGACGTTCTGTCACTATTGATAATGATGCAAACTGCTTTGCGTTATCTGAAGCGTGGGATGAGGCGCTACAAGATGAAAAGTCGGTGTTAGGCTTGATTCTTGGTACCGGTTTTGGCGGTGGTATTGTTATTGATGGTAAAGCGTTTTCTGGTATGAACCATGTCGCGGGTGAGTTAGGTCATGCGCGTTTACCTCTAGATGCATGGTTCCATCTTGGTGAAAATGCACCGTTACTAAGCTGTGGCTGTGGTAATAAAGGTTGTATTGATAACTATTTATCTGGTCGTGGTTTTGAGTTGTTATACGCTCATTATTATGGTGAAGAACTTAAAGCGATTGAAATCATAAAGCGTAATGCAGAAGGGGAACCAAAAGCGGTTGAACATGTTGATCGTTTTATGGAACTACTGGCAATCTGCTTTGCTAATATCTTCACCGGACTTGATCCAAACGTCGTTGTGCTAGGCGGTGGTTTGTCTAACTTCGACCTTATTTATGATGAAGTGCCAAAGCGTATTGGCAAACATCTACTGTCTGTTGCTCAACCACCAAAAATCGTAAAAGCTAAACACGGCGATGCTGGTGGTGTTCGTGGTGCTGCTTTCTTAAACATTCAGCGTTAAGAACGGATCCCCAAGGTTTTTGGTTATATCATGTTGAGTTAAATCATTCGTGATTATTTGATGAAACGGCATACTTTGAGTGTGCCGTTTTTGTTTATCGATTTTTATCATCTCGATTTTTTTATCTTCCTGATTTGTTTATCTTACATTGCCTGTTAAAATCCGCCCCCTATTATCAGTTCTATATTAATAAGCTGACTCTGTTTTACCTCTAATAGGAATCGGTTATGTCGTTTGACTCCCTAGGTCTTCATCCGAAATTACTTCAAGCTATCCATGAACTTGGATTTGAGCAGCCAACCCCAGTGCAAGAACAAGCAATTCCTCTCGCGTTAACGGGCGTTGATGTAATGGCTGGAGCCCAAACTGGTACTGGTAAAACAGCTGCATTTGCACTGCCGATGCTGCATCGTTTAATGAGTTATCCGGCTGCGAGTGAATTACATGCAGATGAAGCAGAACAAACCGAACAGCGTAAGCAACCGGCATTGATTCGTGGTTTGGTGTTAACACCGACTCGTGAGCTTGCTCAGCAGGTTTACGATAATGTTATGACTTACTGTAAACATACCGATTTAAAAGTGGTTGTTGCCTATGGTGGTACTAGCATGAATGTTCAGGTTAAAGCACTTCAACAAGGTGCTGATATCGTGATTGCTACACCGGGACGATTAATCGATCACATGCATGTTGGTACGCTATCACTAAAATATCTTGAATGTTTTGTGCTTGATGAAGCGGACCGTATGCTAGATATGGGCTTTATCATTGATATTAAGCGTATTATGAAACGCATGGCTGCTGAACGTCAGACTCTGTTTTTCTCTGCTACGTTCTCAAAGCAAGTTAAGAAATTAGCGTTTGATATTATGACAGAGCCAAAAATGGTTGAGGTAACACCTGCGAATACGGCAGCCGAAACGGTTCAACAAATGGTTTATCCGGTTGATAAGCATCGTAAACGTGAATTGCTTTCATACTTGATTGGCTCTCGTAACTGGCAGCAAGTGCTTGTCTTTACTAAAACCAAGCAAGGCTCTGATGAATTAGTAAAAGAACTTGGGTTAGATGGTATTAAAGCCGCTTCGATTAATGGTGATAAGAGTCAAGGTGCTCGTCAGCGTGCATTGGATGATTTTAAATCGGGTAAAGTTCGAGCATTAGTTGCAACCGATGTGGCGGCGCGAGGTATTGATATCGAGCAGCTAGAATATGTTGTGAATTTTGATATGCCATTTAAACCTGAAGACTATGTTCACCGTATTGGCCGTACTGGTCGAGCGGGCAGTGCTGGACATGCCATTACACTGATGAGCTTAGACGAAGAGTGGATTTTAAAAGGCATTGAAGAACTGCTGGATACTCGTTTACCTCAGCAGTGGTTAGAAGGGTTTGAGCCAGATCCTTTAGCAACAGTTGAAACCACAATGCCAAAGCGCTCTGCTGAAAAACGTCGCGCAAAAGCGAAAGCAAAAATTCATCAAAATCGCGGTAAAAATAATCGTCGTCGATAATATCGATTTTAACTTACTTCATATAAATTATTGAAGGCGCTCGCAGTATTTAGAAAAAGAGCGCCATTCATGGCACAAATCACGGTCCATTCGTCTTTAAAAGGCTAACTTAGATCTCATATTGATTGAAATGTTAATTAATATCTAGACATACTTTAACATATGAAATAAGTTTTCGGCAGATTGTGTTTTAATACAGATTTGCTCTGTCTTTTTAGGAACTTGCGATGGCAGATTTAAGACAACGCCTACGCTATACCGCTTATTGGTTGGTATCGATAACCATTATTGTTTATGGCTGGTTTTATTTTGGCGGTGCTGAAAAAGAGCTGGTCATCACCCCAAAGAACTCTACATTTCGTTTAATCGATGATTCACATCAAGGTGGAGCATCAACCGCAGAACTTGATATTAATCCAGACGGCGCCATTTTAAATTGTGAATTAGTTAAAAAATCACAATGGCCATTTTGTGAGATGGCTATATCGCTTTCTGACAGTGTGGCTAAAGGATTCGATCTTAGCAAGTATCACGCTATTGGTTTAGATATTGATTACGATAGTCCTGTAGAAGGCGAGCGCGTTCGTATTTATTTACGTAATTATGATGAGTCTTATTCCAATGAAACAGATCCTGTCTCTCTTAAGTTTAACGCGATTGAATATGCGCCTGGCAAAGATCAAGGACTGCAAGTTATTCCACTTAAGTCGTTTCAAGTTCTCTCTTGGTGGATAGCTGAGTATGAGTTACCGATAGAAAAAGCTGGGCCTCAGTTTGATAATGTTTCCATAATTGAAATCGCAACCGGCAGTTATGTAAAACCGACTCACTACGGCATTACATTAAACAAACTGGTTCTTTATGGTACGTGGATCTCTGAAGAAAACTTAGTCAAAATTTTACTGGTGATTTGGATTTTAACTGCGTTGGTGTTTTTAACAACTGAACGTATTCGTTTGTATAAGCAGATCCAAAATGCAGAACAAAAAGCAGCTCGATTAAAAACAATGAATAAGGTGTTGTTTGAAAAAAGCTTACGTTTTGAAGAATTAGCTTACATCGACCCTTTAACTAAAGCGAAAAACCGAAATGCTGTTAGTGACTGGGTGCGACAGGTGGTCGAGCATTCAAAAGATATGGCTCAGCCGTTTTCAGTTATCTACATTGATATCGACTTCTTTAAAAAGATTAATGATAAATACGGTCATGGTCGAGGTGATGAAGTCCTAGCAAAGTTTGCTGATTTATTGCGTAGAAATATCGATAAAAGTGATATGTTGGTTCGTTGGGGCGGTGAAGAGTTTGTTGTTTTTTGTCCTAGCACCTCACTTGGTGTGGTGGCGGAGAAAGCTGAACTATTACGAGAAGCGATTGCCGAGTATCAATGGGGAAATGAATTCTCTGTTACTTGTAGTTTAGGTGTCGCGCAACTAGAAAATGAAGAGTTTAATCGCTTAATGGAACGTGCTGATGAAGCCTTATATAAAGCGAAAGAACGTGGACGAAACCGTGTAGAAATTGCATGGGATTAGTTTAATCGCCACAGCTAACAGATAAAAGAGAGCCTAATAGGTAAAAGAAAGCCGCTATTTGAATTGATAGCGGCTTTGTTGTCTTTAAAGGAGAAGAATTATCCCTGAAAGCTCTTACCAGAAGAACCAAGCAAAGAAGGTTAGAGCGATGATACAGGCGAGGTTAAGATAGATACCGACCTTCATCATCTCAGACTGTTTTATGTGCCCAGAGCCAAAGACAATGGCATTTGGTGGTGTTGCAACAGGGAGCATGAAGGCACACGATGCTGCAACAGCAATCAAGGCAGAAAGTACAACTGGAGATACGCCTAGAGCTTCTGCAATGGTTGCAAAAACAGGAACTAATAACGCAGCACTAGCGGTATTACTTGCAAACTCGGTCAAAAATACAACAAAGGTCGCAACTACTAATATCGTAAAGAACAAGCCCGCTTGAGCTAGAAACTCACTTAAACTGTGAGCCAAAAAGACACTGGTGCCTGTTGCCTTTAAAATGTTACTTAGACAGATACCACCACCAAATAGTAGTAAGACTCCCCAGTCGGTTGATTTTTCAATATCTTTCCAGCGAACCACACGCGATACACCTAATAGGACGATCGCAGTTAAAGCCACAAGTGTATCAAACTTACTAAAGCCACCTAGCATAGCGTTGATTGGTTTGCTGAATATCCATAAGAATACCGTTAGAGCAAAAATGGCTAACGTCATGCATTTACCGTGGTTCCACTCAACTGGTTTATGGTCAAGTTCGAACATATGATTGAGGTTCGGCTTTAACATGAAATAGAGAATCGCAACGGTAATTGGAAGAAGAACCATAGTGACAGGTAAACCAAATGCCATCCAACCAGTAAAGCTTAAGCCAACTTCAGCAGCTGCAATGGCATTAGGCGGGCTACCTACAACGGTTGCGATACCTCCGATACTGGCGCAGTAAGCGATCCCCAGTAGCACGAAAACATAAGTATTGCGCTCTTGTTTAGCGTCTACTTTATTTAGTACGCCCAAAACTAAAGGAAGCATCATTGCTGCCGTTGCTGTGTTACTGATCCACATAGAAAGCACTGCGGTAACACCAAACAACATAAAGACCGCAACAGACATTCTTCCTTTGGCTAGCATTAACACCTTATCGGCAATGGCTTTGTCGAGTTCTTGTCGATGAAGAGCGGCAGCAAGAGCAAAACCGCCTAAAAATAAGAAAATAATAGGGTTGGCGAAATTACTTAACGCTTGTGGGGTTTGGAATATCCCAAATCCAACGGCAAGTAGGGGGACGAGAACCGCGGTAATACTAACGTGAATCGCTTCTGTTAACCAAAGAACGGCAACGAAAGCTAAGATAGATAAACCAATTACCACATTTTTCTCAAACGGTAAGGTGTTGAGAAGTACAACAAATAAAATGACATCAGCAATAAAAATTAAACTATTTCTATTGATCAGCCAGTTTTTAATTGAGAGAGCAAGAGTCGTCATAAACGTGTATTTCCTTCCATAGGGTTGACGATTTTTCTTATTATCTTGTTGAGTTATATGAAGTAAATCATATACCCACAATGATTTTGTTGGCTAATAGGGTACACAAGGTTTCATATCTGTTAATGGGTGGTGATCATAAAAATCACTTACTGCGCGGGGATTAATAAGATTTGTGATTTTAGACTAAAAATTCTAAATGAAACTTACAAAAGAAGAGGGATAGAAGTGTGATCTTTCTCGTATTGAAAAAACTTGTTAGCTCAATTGGTTTGCAACGAAATATAAATCATTACTATGAGTTATTAACATAAAAAACAAACACAATAGGCTTGGTTATGACTCAGAGAGATAGAAAAAGGCAGAGATTGAAGATAACGAGAGATGCTCAGGCTCATATGCGAAAAGTTCGAGCGAATGTCTTAAAAATGGTTGAAAAGAAAAGTTAAAAAACAGCCAGCATCATTGCTGGCTATTTTTATCATGTTACGTTGCTATCTTGTGACGGATAAACAGGATCCTCAATCGGTTCTTTAGGGCCTAAGAATTTTGGTTGCTCATGCAAGACATAGATATCAATAACAGCTTTAACACGAGCAAGAACTTCCCGTATCCTCAGTTTAAGTCCTGCCATTCCTTTCGGTTCTGGCACTGCTAAACAGATCGCATCAATATTTTTATTCTGAGCGATAAATAAAGCACGTTCACAGTGAAACTTTTGAGTAATAATAACAAAGTGGTTGGCTTCAAAGACCTTTTTTGCTCTTACAATCGAATCTAAAGTCCTAAAGCCTGCATAATCGAGTACGATCTCGTTGTCTGGAACGCCTGCTTTTAATAAATCACGCTTCATCGTCCATGGCTCATTGTATGAACGATGGCGATTGTCACCACTCAATAAGAACACATTGATCTTATCTTGCTTGTACAACTCTAAAGCGGCTTGAATCCGATACTCGTAATAGGGGTTTAATGTCTTAGCAATATATTTGCTTGTCCCAAGTACTAAGCCGACAGAACGCGATGGGATTTGAGAGATATCGCGATAGATCTGGTTGGATGTTTCGGCAGACACCCAACGGTTAACCAACAATAACGAACCGACAAAAATGATACAGAGAACTGCAAAAGCCGGGAATATATTACGCAGTTTCATAAGCATCCAAAGCTAAATTAAACATACTTTTATACAGATTCAGTCGTTTTGAACCGTATAAAAGGGCAAATCATAATTAAGATTAATAATTTGCGAAAAAAAATGCAGTAGATTGTCCATAAAATGTCAGTTTATCAATAAATGGGGCTATTTGCTGATATTTAATTCAATTAATTGATAGAAAAAAGAAATCCGAGACAATGCTCGGATTTCGATGAGTATACTATGACATGAAAGAGTAATTAGAATGACGTACGTTTGTAACGACGGTACTCTGATGTCCAGTAATTGTCTTCAATCTTTTCACGAATGCGTTCGTCAGACTTCTTCGGCGCTTTGTGCTGCTCAACAGCTTTTTTAGCAACAGCAAAAGCGATTTTACGTGACACATTTTGAATTTCTTCAAGAGGTGGCAGTAGAGCGCCATGACCGTGAATTGCAAGTGGCGAGCATTCAGCTAGCGCTCGGCTACTTTCTTGCAGCATTTGATCGGTAACACGACGAGCATTAACCGCTAATACGCCTAAACCGATACCCGGGAAGATGTAACTGTTATTACACTGCGCAATTGGGTAAGTTTTACCGTTGTATACTACTGGCTCAAATGGTGAACCTGTTGCAACTAGAGCGTTACCATCTGTCCAACGAATCAGATCAAATGGTGTTGCTTCAACACGACTGGTTGGGTTTGATAGTGGGAAGATGATTGGGCGAGGGCAGTGTGCATGCATCTCTTTGATCACTTCTTCACTAAATAGACCTGGAACACCAGATACGCCAATCAATACAGTTGGTTTAGCGTTACGCATTACATCTAACAGTGAAATATTGTTATCAGCAACATCCCAGTCTGAAATATTATGATGTTTTTGAACCAAAGCCTGTTGGAAGTTAAGTAGGTTAGGCATGCCATCAAGCAGTAAGCCCCAACGGTCAACCATGAATACTTGGCTTCGCGCTTGCTCATCAGAAATACCTTCTGAAACCATTTGAGCAATGATCGCTTCTGCAATACCACAACCTGCAGAACCAGCACCTAAGAAGGTTACACGTTGTTCGGACAGTTTGCTTCCAGCAGCTTTACATGCAGCTAATAAAGAGCCCACGGTTACAGCGGCAGTACCTTGAATATCATCATTAAAGCAGCATACTTTGTCTTTATAGCGCTCAAGTAGAGGCATTGCATTTTTCTGTGCAAAGTCTTCAAACTGAATTAATGCATCAGGCCAGCGAAGTTTGACGGCTTGGATAAACTCATCAACAAACTTTTCATATTCAGGGCCAGTAACACGAGTATGACGCCAACCCATGTACATTGGATCAGACAGACGTTGAGGGTTGTTTGTACCTACATCAAGAACAACTGGTAGTGTGTAAGCTGGGCTGATGCCACCACAAGCTGTATATAGCGACAGTTTACCAATAGGAATACCCATACCGCCGATACCTTGGTCACCAAGACCTAAGATACGTTCGCCATCGGTCACAACAATTACTTTTACGTTCTGGCGTGACGCATTGTTTAGCATCTCTTCGATACGATCACGGTTAGGGTATGAGATAAACAGACCACGACCACGGCGATAGATATTTGAGAAGTTTTCACATGCAGCACCAACTGTTGGGGTATAGATAATTGGCATCATTTCGCTGATGTGGTTCTGCACTAAACGATAGAACAGTGTTTCGTTAGTATCTTGGATATTGCGAAGATAGATATGCTTATCGAGATCGTTATCAAACATCATGTATTGCTGATAAGCACGTTCTTCTTGCTCTTCAATCGTTTCGATGGCTTCAGGAAGAAGACCTTCCAAGTTGAAAAACATGCGTTCTTCGACAGAGAATGCACTACCTTTGTTTAGAAGTGGTGTTTCAAGCAGTGCAGGGCCTGCATAAGGGATATATAAAGGTCTTTTATTGTAGTTCATGCAATTAACTCTGTTTTTGGCGTAAAGTAGAGATGAAAACACGGCATGGTTTTCTTTGGGGAGTAATCCTAGACCTACTATGCTTATATTTCAAAGTCTAAGCGCACATTTTTCGAGAAATAGATCATGTTTCTTGTCTTTTATTTGCACTCTGTAACATTTGGCAGGAGTAAATTTTAATTTTTTGAGCTTATTTGTTTTATCTGTTGGTGGCTATTTGGTGAGTGGTGGCTAGAATGTTGCGTAATTTTACTTGCTGATACGATTTAGTAACGCAATTGGCAAATGAAAAATTATGTCTATTTATAACTGTTTTTATTGTGTTGTGTTTGTTTTATTAATGTTTAATTTATCGATATATTGTTATTAGTTTAAGCAAGAAAAAGCCCCAGGTCATAATACCCTGAGGCTAGATAATATCGATTTTTCTAATCTAGAATTAGTAATGCCAAGGGAACTTGCTGAAGTCCTGATCGCGCTTTTCTAGGAATGCATCACGACCTTCTTGAGCTTCATCTGTACCGTATGCTAAACGAGTTGCTTCACCTGCAAACAGCTGCTGACCCACTAGGCCATCATCTGGTAGGTTAAAGCCATATTTTAGCATTCGCATAGCAGTAGGAGACTTACTGTTGATCTCTTTTGCCCAACGAAGTGCCTCTTCATCGAGTTCATAATGTGGTACAACTTTATTGACCATACCCATTTCGTAAGCTTCTT
Organism: Photobacterium damselae; assembly: GCF_003026815.1. Taxonomy (GTDB): domain Bacteria; phylum Pseudomonadota; class Gammaproteobacteria; order Enterobacterales; family Vibrionaceae; genus Photobacterium; species Photobacterium damselae. The sequence goes on from NZ_PYOG01000030.1 coordinate 32,183, forward strand.
GAGCGCTGTAGTTGAAACCACAGAAGAAGATTTCACGAGCACGTTTTTGACCAATCATTTTTGCTAGATAAGCAGAACCATAGCCAGAGTCAAAAGAGGCTACATCTGGGTCAGTTTGTTTAAAGACCGCATGCTCTTTCGATGCTAATGTTAGGTCACATACAACATGAAGGCTATGACCGCCACCAACAGCCCAACCAGGAACAACCGCAATCACAACTTTAGGCATAAAGCGAATCATGCGTTGTACTTCAAGAATATGAAGACGGCCCATGCGTGCAACGTCTGCTGTACCTGCTTCTTCGCCCTCGTACTTGTAGCCGTCTTTACCACGAATACGCTGATCGCCACCTGATGAGAACGACCATTGACCTTTATGAGATGGGCCATTACCGGTTAATAAAACGCAACCTACATCAGACCACTGACGAGCATGATCGAGTGCCGTAAATAACTCATCAACTGTTTTTGGGCGAAATGCATTAAGGCAATCAGGGCGGTTGATAGCAATGCGTACCGTACCTTGATCTTTTGCGCGGTGGTAGGTGATATCTTCGAAATCAAAGCCAGCTACTTCATCCCATAGCTCAGGGTTAAAAATGGTTTTATCGGTCATGTTGACACCTTGGTTTATCATCAATAGTTACTAGGCTATAAGCTCAGGTGTAAAAAAGTCAATTTTTGTCTGATAAAAACTAAGGATATTTAAACCGATAAACAGTAATGGATTGAGAAATAACCAGTTACGAACTGAAATTGCGTTTTTCTTATCGATTTATCGCTATGGATGGAACCCTATCATGACAATGGTAGACTAAATTGTCACAATACGGTAATTCTTTGTCGTTATTCGTTTTATTTGGGTTGGTTAGGCGTATGTCTTTTTCTTTACCGATAGATGCTGTCAAAAAAGAGTTCTTACAACAGCTGTCATCTCACCATTTGGTTGTTGAGGCTGAAACAGGGTCGGGTAAATCGACTAGGCTTCCGATTTGGGCTGCAAAAGACGGTAAAGTACTCGTGGTAGAGCCAAGGCGTGTCGCTTGTACATCATTAGCCGAATTTATCGCAGTAACTCCCGATGATGAAAATCGAATATGGGGCAGTAAAATTGGGTATGCGATTCGTTTCGATAACCAATTTGATCAAGATACTGATATTGTTTTTGTCACTCCAGGTGTTGCTCTTCGTTGGTTAAGTGAGAATGGATTAGCCGATTTTAAAACCATTATTATTGATGAATTTCATGAACGTCGTTGGGATACCGATTTATTACTATCTTTACTATTACAAACACAATCTCACCGCCTCGTTGTCACATCGGCCACTTTAGATAGCCAGCGTCTTGCTGAGTATATGGCAGCAAAAAGGCTAACTGCCAATGGTCGAATGTTCGATGTTGAGGTGATTCATCAAGCCAGTGATGCTCGGTCGATGCCTGAAATTCAACATATTGAACGCAAAATTGGCCAAGCATTAGAAGTACACAGAGAACATCATCAAGATATATTAGTCTTTTTACCTGGCCGTAAAGAGATCTCATCGGTTAAACAGAGCTTACAACAGAAATATCGAGATGATATTGAGGGTGGCAAACTGGATGTTATCTCTTTGCACGCTTCTGTCAGTGAACAAGAAAAACAGCGAGCATTAACCGAATCAGAAAAACAACGCATCATCTTAGCGACGAATGTTGCTGAAACGTCGCTAACCATTCCGGGGATCACTCTTATTATTGATTCTGGTTTGGAACGACGGACCCACCAGCGTAATGGACGAACTGTATTAAGTTTGCATGCCATTTCAAATGCCAGTGCCGAACAGAGGAAGGGACGTGCTGGACGAGTGCGTTCAGGTACTTGCATTCGACTATATGGCAAAGCGGCGCCACTTGAGCGACTCACGCCTCCTGAATTACTACGAGAAGAGTTAGTTGAACCGTATCTTGCTGCTCTTTGTTGTGGCTATTCTTTAGAATCTTTACCTTTTATTGATGTTTTGCCTGAGAAAACCCTAGAACAAGCACGCAGTGTTTTAACTAAGATGAAGGCGATTGATGACAAGGGGGCAATAACTGATCACGGTAGAGTGCTTTACCCATTACCGATTGATACCTTATTTGCCCACTTAATTACCGCGATGCCAACTCGCGGGTTAAAAGAGGCTATGGTGGATCTATCTGCCGCTTTATCTGTCCCGCAAAAGTTGTGGCAGAGCCCTAGTGGTGAAGAGCAGCTAGCGTTACTCAAGCAGTGGTTAAAAATCGAAGGTTGTGATGCCACTGGGTTGATTGCGATTGTTCGTACGCCATTTGATGAATTGCCCGATTGGCTGAATGTCGATCCTCTTGTTCATCAAGAAGCTCAACAACTGTCGGTGCAGATTCGAGATGCCCTTGAATTACCCGAATTAAGTGTCGCGAGTCGATTTAAGCGAGCTGAATGGCTTGATGCTGTGATGGTCGCAACGCCTGAACTGGTTTTTGTGCGCAGGGAAAGACGCCGCCAAGCTCTAACTAATGGGTTCTATGAACTGACTGTCGGTCGAGATTGCTTGTTATTAGACGATGCTGAAGCTGCAATTGTGTTTGATCAGTATGCGTTACCTGGGCGGGGTGTTAAACAAAATCTAGTGTTAGCAACATGCATGGCTCCTGTGACGTTGTCACTAATTAAGGCTCATCATTTAGCGACAGAGCAAGTTGGAGAGACAATTCAAACCGATGACGGCGTTAGAACATCTATTGATTATGTGTATGCAGGGCGAGTGATTAAATCGGAATGGCGACAACCAGAAGGGGATATTGCTCAAGAGGCTTTGGTTGATCTCATTATTTCGAATCAAATCTTAGATGGTCTGTATACAAAACTAGAGTTTGATATTCACCAATGGAATCTATATTTGGCTTTGGGATTATATGATGAAACCCAATGCCAGCTGCCCGCAAAAACCGTTGTTACGAAAGATTGGCTAGCGCAACAAATTGAAGATCTTGGTGTTGAAACCGTTGATGATCTTGAGATGTTTACTTGTGACGATTTTACGTTTAATGGAATTCCAGAGTGGGAGCGTAGTGATTTTGATGAGCGTTATCCTGCTGTAGTGGCATTAAACGATCTCAAAATGACAATTGAGTATCATGTCGCTAGTAAAATGGTTACCGCTGTTCATTGTGACGGAAAGCGTAAACAGGATCCAAAACGTTGGGAATTACCACGATGGAATGGCTGGCGAGTCAAATACCGTAAAGCGAGTCGAATCATCGATATTAAATAATGATTTGTTAGGACATAAGGAAACGACAGTGAAAAAAATATTAGGTCTAACTGCAATTATCGTGAGTTCCTTATTAACTGGATGTGGCCAAGATGCCAAAATCAGTGTGACACCAGATAAAGGCGTAGAGCAAATTGAACGAGCATCTGCCACGGGCATGGATGTTTATTGCCCATCGGGTATTTGCAAATTCTCAGTAGAAACGACAGCTCCAACCGAATTAACAGTGACGATGAATTACCAAAAAGATAAGCCTTTTAAGAAAATCGAAGGGGTTAATGTAATTGGAGAAATTGGTGGTTCTGTCCATGTTTTGAATCAACACCAATTTACACTGAATTTAGAGAAAACAGATCAAAAAGCACAAATTCAAGTTGTCGATTATTACCGCAACTGATTTTCTTATTGAACAAAAAACACTCGCCATTACAGCGAGTGTTTTTTTATGTAAAAATTTTTACAGTATGAGTGTTTATATATGGATATATGAATAAAGATAGTGAAAACCTAGGATGTTAGTGAATAGCCATACATTTATTTGCATTTAACTAACAATAGGTTAAGTGATTTTAATCTGCTCTTTTATTCATGGTATTACTCTTTTCTTGCTGTTTTCGTTTAAAACGATTGGTATTGTTTTCAGGAATTTGCTCTGGAATGGGTCTTTTTTCCGAAAGTAAGTGTCTAATTGCCAAAATAGGATGTTTTAATAGCATCTTTGGCCCAGAATAACGCATGATTGTTCTAGAAAGTTCTCGCTGTTCTTTTTTATAGCAGTGAATAGGGCAGACGCGACACGTCGGTTTTTCATCTCCATACGGGCAGCGATCTAAGCGCATTTCTGCGTAATCTAAGAAGGCTTGACAGTTTTCACATATCGTATCTTCTGGTTCTTTAGGGTGATGATGGTCTTTACAATAGATCTCCACCATAGCTTTTATTGTCTTAAACTCAGTTTGAAGGCTTCCAAGCAAGATAATGTCCGAAACTGGATTCATTCTTATACCTTTCTCGTTTTTTGTCTTAAAAATAGGATAGCAAAGATGCATTAAGAATGAAACTTAATAAAATATGCACAATCTATGTTCTAAAAATGTGATTTAGATATAAGTTTTTGGTTAACATATTGCCAGTTAACTAAAAAACTGCAATTTATCGACAGAATAACCCGGCTATCCCTTGATTTCACCGCTTATGAGCAGTAGTATCCTCGCCTCTTTTATGATGGTGGTGAATATGAGCAGATTTGAGTGTCTAGAAAGAATTGTTGAGGAATATCGTAAGAAAGTTCGTGACTCAGAGTTCAATCGTCAAAATGACAGCGAAGTCGCTAAAGTATTAGTACTGCTTGTGGGTAACTCAATGTTCAGCCTTGCTGATCAATTTGCAGATTGGGTTAACCGTGGCGGTGACCGCGCGTACGGCGGTAAATTCTTCGTATCTAAACAGTTAATGACTCTATTAGAGCCTGTAACTTTTCGTGGCGTAACTGTACGTCGCGACTCGATTAAGTTATTCCGTATTTCTTAATCTTAAACCAGGATGTTTAAATCGTTGATTCAATGACTCTCATTAAGAAGAAGATTGAAGAACAAATTTTTCGAGTTTAATCCACTAATTAAGCTTGAATTGCAAAAGGAGAGCATGAGGCTCTCCTTTTGCGCATCTATACCTAAGTATCCAATATATCTATGTATGTTAGGGTTACTTGGGTATAGCCTTTCTGTTTGCATTCCTTGCCTTTCCCTCGAACCTATCTCACCCCTTTGTTATACTGCTACCTGCTAAGCACCACTGAAATGCAAAAGCGAATAACAACGAAAAAGAGAGTAGTCAGCAACATGAATCCTGAATTTTGGCATAGCCGTTGGGCTGAAAATCGTATTGGCTTTCATTTAACCGATATCAATCCTTTGCTGGTGGAGTACTGGCCAACACTTAAGCCTCAGCGAAATGAGCGAGTCTTAGTACCTATGTGTGGTAAGAGTAATGATCTCGTATGGCTGGCAGAACGCCATAATCAAGTCGTTGGTATCGAACTGAGTGATATTGCCGTTAAAGCTTTCTTTGCTGAGAACCTTTATACCCCGTTAGTGACTGGGGTGGGTCATCAACTCACTTATGAATTTGATGAAATTACTATCCACTGCGGTGATTTTTTTGCTACTCAGATTGAGCCAGTTGAATTGGTCTACGATCGAGCGGCTTTGGTCGCAATGCCGCAAGAACTACGCCAAGCCTATGTGAACCATCTTTTGAGCCTTACAGCTGAAAATGGTCGTATTCTTTTAGTTTCTCTTGATTATCCTCAAGCAGAAATGGCAGGGCCTCCATTTAGCGTTGATCAGCAAGAAATTGAACAATTATTCTCAGGTTGTAAAGTTTCTCGTCTAGCTCGTGACGAAGGCGATGAGAATCATCCTCGTATTAAGCAAGGGGTCTCTCGCTTTGCTGAAGAAGTGTGGTTAATTGAGCGATAGACTAAGAGAAAAGAGAACAGAGAAAGATAAATGAGAAAAAGAGCTTCAACGGAGAATTGTCTCTCATTGAAGCTCTTTTTTGTTATTTATCCGATCTTAGTTGTAATCAGAAGTGCACTTTAATCTGTTTGCTTGCGGTAATTGCATCTGTGATGGCATCTTCCGTTGAGGTTCTTCTTGTTAGAACTACGCCTAAACGACGACGACCATGGATTTCTGGTTTACCAAATAAACGAACTTGAGTATTAGGTTCGATTAAGGCTTGGTCTAATCCACTAAATTGAATGGCATTTGAAGTACCTTCGGCAAGTACGACCGCAGACGCTGATGGCCCATATTGGCAGATATGACGAATAGGTAGGCCCAAGAAAGCGCGAACATGTAAGGCAAATTCGGATTGGTCTTGAGAAATCAGGGTCACCATTCCTGTATCGTGTGGGCGAGGGGAGACTTCACTAAACAGAACTTGATCGCCTTTAACAAATAACTCAACCCCAAAGAGTCCATAACCGCCAAGAGCATCAACCACTTTAGCGGCCACATCTTGTGCGGCAATAAGAGCTTGCTCGGTCATTGCTTGTGGCTGCCAAGATTCACGGTAATCACCATCTTCTTGACGATGTCCAATTGGAGCACAGAAATGAATCCCATCAACGGCTCTAATAGTCAGTAAGGTGATTTCATAATCGAACTCAACAAAGCCTTCAACAATAACTCGACCTTGTCCCGCTCGACCACCTTCTTGAGCATATTGCCATGCCGTTGCGTAATCAGCTTCCGATTTTATGACACTTTGTCCTTTACCTGAAGAGCTCATAATTGGTTTTACCACACAAGGCGTACCAACAAATTCAATGGCATCGACAAAATCTTGATAAGTATCGGCAAAACGATAAGGTGAAGTGGGTATTGATAAGGTTTCAGCCGCTAAACGACGAATACCTTCACGATTCATTGTTAGTTTGGTCGCATTCGCCGTTGGTACTACATTTAGACCTTGTTTTTCTAATTCAACAAGCGTGTCTGTCGCAATCGCTTCAATTTCTGGAACAATATAGTGTGGCTTTTCCGTTGCAATAATTTGCTGCAACGCTTCGCCATCGAGCATATCAATAACATGAGAACGGTGAGCAACATGCATAGCTGGTGCATTGGGATAGCGATCGACTGCAATAACTTCAACCCCAAGGCGCTGACACTCAATAGCCACTTCTTTTCCTAACTCACCAGAACCCAGTAAAAGTACACGGGTTGCACTATTTGTTAAGGCTGTTCCAAGCATGATGAATCCTTTTTTGAGCTAATCAATATGGTTGTTGGTTGGCATCATACCGAATTATTTACCTAGCGCAAACGTTTGCTTTGGTGGTTTTGCTTGTTTCTATGGATTTATCCTGTTAATTGAATAAAAAAAGAGCGACTGACTAAGCCGCTCTTATATAGGTCAGAAAGGGATTATTTTCTTTTTTCCCATTGAGTAATAAACGCAACGGAAAAAATAATGATCGCAGCACCTAGCCATAAACGACCGGGTGGAACCCAACCAAAGACAAGCCAACCAGCTAACACATTAAGAGGCAATTTGGCATGGTCGAATGGTTGAACAAAAGAGGCATCAGCAACCGCATAGGCTTTGGCGATAGCCCATTGTGCAAGCCCGGTTAAAAGTCCTGCTGCCACTAATAAAGCCCATGTTAGACCTGAAGATGGCATAGTAAAATCAGGCGCAGCTAAGAAGATATTAAATGGGGTGATCAAAATTAGCAGATAAACCACAATGGTTGTTGGTGAGTCGTGTTTTGATTGCTTCTTAACCATGAGTGAATAACAGGCCCAGAAGAAAGCTGCACCAACAGGTAGTAGTGTTGCCCAGTTAAAGCTATCGCTCCACGGTTCTAAGATGATCATTGCACCAATAAAACCGGCAATAGTTGCAATCCATCGCGCGGCACCGACTTTTTCTTTTAAAAATAAGCCTGAGCCAATAGTGGCAAATAGCGGCGAAGTCATCAGAAGTGCAATACCTTGCCAAATCGGTACTGGGTAGGCTAGAGCCCACAACCACAATTGAATGCCAATAACAGAGAGGAATACACGGAAACAGTGGGTTGCAAAATGTTGAGTGCGTAGAGCTTGTCGTAAACCTAAACTATGTAGCCAAGGGAGCATAGCAATCAGTGCAATAAAATACTGAATAAGTGCCACAGTCGTTGAAGGAAGACCAAGTTTGATACTGAGGTACTGAGCTAAACTGTTAACAATCGCAAAAGCAAGTCCTGCGGTTAACATCCAACTTGCACCTTGAATTGGGTTGTGTGATTGAGGCATGAAGACTAAGCCATTATCAAGTTCATTAGGAAATGTGCTAGATAATACGCTGAGATGTCAGAGATTAATATATTAAGTGTGAGAAATCAGGCTAACGGCATTAAAAGTAGCCAAGAGTTGAATTTTAAAAACAAAAAGGCCGCTGAAAAATAGATCTGCGGCCTAGAATTGATCATCAACGTTGGCGATTAAGCGGCAACGTAAAGTAGAGGAATGTCTGGGTTAATAGCTTCTAGTAGAGCTTGAGTATCATTAACGTGGGTAATGGTACTGTCTTGCTTTTCAACCAGAGCAGCCTCAACAATCTTATCAAATGTGTAGCCAGCCATGTTCATGCCAATCAATGCTACTTGAAGTGGTGGTAGGCTAGGGTTGAATGCAGCATTTTCAGCATACATACCCGTAAAAATACGACCATCATCGGCTTTAAGTGCTACACCACTGAAGTTTTTGGTGTAAGGCGCATGCGCTCGGTTAGCGGCTTTACACGCTTGCTGTGCCAGTTCTGCCGACTCTTCAATAACCAAACCGTTATTAACTTCAGCCAATAGAGCATCAGTAATTTGTAGATCGGCAGGACCAAATGATTCAGGAAGATATTCTTGCAGTGTTTTAGCGGCACGTTGCGGCAGTTGCACTTCAAGTTCTTTAGCCGTTGTTAGTTCATTCATAAACTGGCGGCAGTGACCACAAGGGCTGTAGTTGATGGTGATATCAGAAATACCTGTTTCACCTTTTACCCATGCATGGCTAATTGCTGATTGCTCTGCATGAACAGTTTGAGAAAGAGATGCGCCAGTAATTTCCATATTTGCCCCAAAGTATAGGCGGCCAGAAAGACCACGAACAATGGCACCAACATAGAAATTAGAAATAGGAGCAACAGAATAAGCAGCAGCAATAGGAAGGAGGGCAACGCGAAGATCGGAATCGGACATTTGAGTTTGAGATAACAAATAGTCAAACTGATCAGGACTGATGGTTGCGTCAAATTGAGGATCTTCAATAATAGGCAGTAAAACCGTTTTTAACTCGGTCGGAAGATTACCTAAAGCATCCATTACTTTAGCGTGCATGAGTTGTCACTCCGTATAGTTGATGGAGAAACATTGTAGACAAGCTTGCTAAATCGATTTGTGATCTAGATCACGTATGTATTTAGAGTGTTTCATGATTTGCATTTCTGAGAGAGGCGTCACACAGGTTTTTTGACTTCTCTCCCAAAAATGCAGAGAAATAACTTATGAATTCGATTTCATTCACAAGTTTATTAGCTAAATAAATGAACCAGTATAGGGAACAATATAGGCGCTAAAATTGTTGTCATAATGCCGCAGATAACCAATGCCAATGAGCTAAATGCCCCTTCTTGGTAATCTTCTTCAGCCGCTTTTGCAGTCCCTAATGCGTGCGATACGGTACCCATTGATAATCCTTTTGCGAGAGGATGTTCAATTTTAAGCAGCTTCATAATCGGATAACCCAACACAGCGCCAAAGATACCAACCAAAATAACCATTGCGGCAGTGATCGAAGGAATACCACCGATCTGTTGAGATGCAGCCATAGCTAATGGGGTCGTAATGGATTTTGGCAAAATACTGGCGGCGAGTTGGGCATCTGCTCCCATCCAAAACGCAATAGCCGTACCAAATGTCATGGATAACACACTACCGACAAAACATGCGGTCATAATGGTTTTCCATTTACTACGAATATGTGCCAATTGCTGGTACAGCGGTAAGGCAAGAGCAACAACAGCAGGACCCAACAAGAAGTTGATGATTTTGTTATCGGCAAAATAAACCTCGTAAGGTACCTGTAACCATTTAAGCAGCACGATAAGAACAATTAACGTGATCAATAAAGGGTTTAACAGCGGGTTTTTAATTTTGCCTGAAATGTATCGTGCTACATAGAAGCAGACCAAAGTTGCAACTAACCAGATCATTTGTCTTTCTCCTTATGGTGCACGGCAAGACCTAAAACAACGAGAACAATGAATGTGCTACCGAAAGTACTTGCTGCAATAACCGCAACGTTGTTGGAAATCAGATCCAGATAATTCATTAAGCCAACACCAACTGGAACAAACAGTAGTGCCATGTGTTTGATTAATAAATTACACGTGCTTTCTACCCAAGAAGTCGGACACACGCCTAAACATAAAGCGGTAAAGAGAATAAATAGACCAATAATGCTACCTGGTATTGGTAGATGGGTTAGATACTGTATTCCTTGTCCTAAGAAATAGCAGATCATCACAATAGCGAAAGATCGTAAGTAGTTCATTTAAGTTCAAATTGGGAATCAACAAAATTTTAATTCATCATACAAATAAAATGTGAGCTTTGCCACACTTTTTGCGTTGTTTACTGATAAAAAGATCAAAACTATTACCGTATAAGAAACGATAGCAGAAAATTTATATTTTTTGTTAATTGACTGAAATATTTGAAACTCTTCTAAATTATCTTCGTAAATAGTACAAAAAGTATTAGTAAAAATACCGAAATTAGAACTGGTTTTTTATGCTGCTGACAAAATTTAACCAAATTGATACAACTTACTGTATCTGATTCATTTTGAGTTAATGGAAATGCTTTTTGTAATATGGGGTTATGTGTGGATTGTGGTTTTCTATGCGGTAGCGGGACGCGATAACCAAAGCTGGGTATCACATGGATTGGGATGAGCATTTGCCCACGATAATTGAGCTTTTTAGATAACGCCATCAATAAAAGATTCAGATCATACTGTTGATCACAATCTTCAAATGGGTCTATTTCGATAAATGTTTTTTGATATAACGTTTGAATGCTGACGACTTCTCCTGCACAGGAACAGAGAGTGCAGAGTAGGCGGTTTTCATGTTCAGATAAAAAGCAACTTTTGTCTTTGTCCCAAGTGATTTGTCGGTTTTCTGGTATAAACCTAACGCCACCAAAGCAGAATGACTTTGTTTTAATTTTCGCAACCATGAACACCTCAGTAAAATTTGAGAACTGACCATGTTTTTGTATGCAAAATAAATGACATATCTTGTTTAATATTAATAAAAAAACAGATCTGCATTAGAGAATACAGATCTGTCTTAGAATCAAGATAATAGACTACTGATATCAGCAGAGAGTAGAAATATACTGGCCAAGTTTGTGCAGTATTGCCATTTTGTTCTCATCACTTTGATTATCTAATGCAACCTGTTCAAAGTTTTCCATATAACGTGGAATATTCGCTTCAAAATAATCTTGGCAGTGGTGCTTCCAGCGTGTTTGTTCTTCGTAACTTAAGGTCATTGGGAAGTTACGAGCGCGATAGCGGAAAAGCAGTGGTTTAATACGTTTATCGGCCACTTCTAACTGTAAGTTTGCTAACTCTTCCGGTGCCGTTTCCCGAATGATATCCATCGCTACACGATCGGCATGAGAGAAGAAACCATCATATAACATGGCATCTACGTTATCGTGATTATCAAACTCACGTTTAACGCTAAATACCTCTAAAACTTTTTCGCGAATTTCTGGGTGTTGCTTAATAAGAGCCAGATTTTTTAAGCACTGCTCACGATCAATATCTAAACGGTCTGCATCATTTGCTGTTAGCGTTTTTGCTGGAGCTAAAATAGGGCATTTATTGAGATGAACTTCTTTTAGCGGGATCGGCAATTCATCGGCTGCTAGATCGGCACGTTTTGTATATAGACGAGTTCGAATAGTTTCGCTATCTAATTCAATTAGTGGTGTTGGGTCTTGCGCTAGATTAATGGTAATCACGGCATTTTTATTATCTGGATGCCATGCAATCGGCACAATCCAGCTAGTATTGCCACATACGGTACCAAACATACCTGTAACGTGGACTAGCGGGGTAAGATTAACCACATCAATAAGTTGCTGCAGTTTGTTTTTATGGCGATTATTGAATAGGTAATCAAACAGCTTAGGTTGATTTTGTTTAACTAACTTTGCCATTTCAATGGTTGCATACACATCAGCCATCGCATCGTGGGCATTACTGTGTTCAATGCCATTTGCTACGGAGAGTTTTTCTAGCTTGAAGCTTGGTAGGCCTTCATCATCGGTTGGCCAGTTGATACCGTCAGGGCGCAGCGCGTAACAAGTACGCATAATATCCAGTAAGTCCCAACGCGAATTACCTTGCTGCCAACTCCAACCGTATGGGTCATAAAAGTTACGGTATAAAGTATAACGAGTGACTTCGTCATCAAAACGGACGTTATTGTATCCTACTACACAAGTATTAGGTTTTGAGAGTTCTTCGTGAATACGAGCAATAAATTCAGGCTCTGAGAGACCTTTTTCATTGGCTTCTTGTGGAGTGATCCCTGTGATTAAACAAGCCTCTGGAGATGGCAGGTAATCGTGAGGCGGTTTGCAGTAGATAACGAGAGGTTCACCGATGATATTGAGATCCATATCTGTACGAATACCGGCAAACTGACATGGACGATCGGTCGCAGGGCTTGCGCCGAAAGTTTCGTAATCAATCCAGTATAAGCTTGGTTCGTTTTTCTTGATCATAGTATTTTCCGGAAGCCATGTGTCTTGTATTAAGTGATTGTTATAAATATGGCTTTTTGTGATATACTGTTTTTATATACAGTAGTTAATTCCACTTGAATTCAGCGTGGGATTCGCATTAATGTCCGAATGTGCGTCCTAAAATCCAAGCCTGTGTCCTAATTTAAAGGAATAGCATAATGAGCCTAACAGACCGACAACTTAATCTTATCTCAAAGCAAGACACTTATGATGGTAAAGCTGAAATTAGTGATGGTGAAGGACTCGTTGTCCGTATAACACCTCAAGCTAAAATCTACTTTCACTACCGTTGTCGCTTTAATAAAAAAAGCTTAAGAATCCGTATAGGTAAGTATCCCGTAACTAGCCTCAAAGAGGCAAGACGAATGCATAAATTAATGATGGAATTGAGAGAGTCCGGTCGAAATCCCAACATTGCTATAACAGGTGAGCTTGAATTTATCACTTTGGATGATTGTGTGGCGTACTGGTTGAAACATTATGTTCCTCAATTAAAAGAGGGTACTCAGGCGCTTTATCGCTCATTTGCTAATAATTACCTTATTGGCGCTTTCCCAGAACGTAATGTCGAAACTATTCCTGCTAGAGAATGGATGCAGTGGTTAGATACCATTAGTCTTGATAAGCCCAAAACCGCTAATTCATTATTTACTAAGTTAAGATCCTGCTTAAACTTTTGTAAGAGTAAGTTCATCATAGAAAAAACAGACTTAGATCGTATTAAAAGGCAGCATGTGGGTAAAGCTCCTGAGGTTGGTACCCGTGTTCCAACGTTTTCAGAACTTAGCATGATTTGGTTGGCCATCGAGCGTAGTCGGGCCAGCTCATCCAATAAAGCATTGCATCAGCTGACTATGTTGTGGGGCAATCGTTTATCAGAATTACGCCTTGCGCGTCGTAGTCACTTTGATATGGAAGCAGGTATATGGACGGTACCAAAAGAGCTTAGTAAAACAAATACGCCAATAAGACGGCCAATCCCAACTAAAGCAAGGGCAATATTAGAACGGGTAATGGCTACTTATGATGATGTACTTTTTCCCGGTGGCGATCTGGATAAGCCGATAACTATCTCAGCAGCTAACCGTTATATCCGCCGTATTAGAGATGGTTTACCTATTGAAGATTGGCGTACCCATGATTTTAGACGTTCGCTATCCACCGGAGCATCAGAATTGGGAGTCATGCCGCATGTAGTTGAAAAGATGCTTGGCCATGAACTTGGTGGGGTATTATCTGTTTATAACAAGCATGATTGGTTGAAAGAGCAGTTAGAAGGGTATGAGCTATATGCTGAGAAGCTGGATAGTTATTTGAAGTGATTTTTTTGGCTTAACTAGTGTTGGATATAGTATTTCTAATACTGAAATACCCAGTTTCTTGTTAGTGTAAAGGCTCATTCAGAGTCTACTAATGCTAATTTCTGGTCTTTCGCAAGATACAATAAAAGGCCTGCTAATGTAGACCTTTTGTCACGGTGAATAGAATAGGTATTACGTTAAATCTAGTTAAATCATTTGATTGGGATGTCTTTTTCAACGCCACCTGATTCAAACTTAATCTCTGATACACCGAGTTTTTTTGCCTCTTGGATAAATAAATCTAGATCTGCCGAATCAAACTCCCTTTGGTACCCATTATCTTTGATAACTTCGTAAACAACCAAAGGGGTCATATGCTTAAAGCTTGAATCATCAACATTAAGATTAAAGAAAAATGGTTCTTCATCATTTCCTTTTTTATAGTTAACCTCGATACAAAAGTGGGCTTGATGTTCCATCGAAAAACTCCTATATATAAAACAGGTTGTCATTGTCTCAACAGGATAGTTGGTTTAGCAAAACAAATTTTATCGCATCTAGGTGTTACGTAGCCAAATATTACTATATCTGTTTTTTGTGCTACTGATGATAGTCATTGAATTAGATTAATTTAACGAGAAATCGAGTTGTAAGTCTAAGAAAGAACCTGATGAACTTTAGTTAAAATACTTGTCACATCCATTTGGACATATACCTTGAACTCTACCTTTAATAATTTCAGGTGATAGAGCCAATTTTTTACACTGTTTAGTGTACATATCATAACTTTTGCTAAAATTATGAAAGTCCACCTTCTCAATATTTTTCCCAGATTGACCATTAAATCTAAAGTATCCTTTATGTGAGTCTTTTAGTATCTCTAGTAGGCTATCTTCATCTTCTTCTGGTACAAATATTGATTTTTGATAAGCCTTGTTTAAACTACGTTCAACAGAAAAAGAATAGCTTTGATCATGTTCATTTTTGAAATCAATAGTGGCACCATTTATAATACTGAAGAAGAAAGAGTCTTGAGCATACAGGCCTATCATGTTGTCAAATTTATCGCACATGAAATCCACAGAAAATGACGTGGTAGATTTATCATTTGGTTTTAGCCATACGGTAAAAGATGTTCTAGTGGTCTCATCATCAAAAGGATCATACTCGTAATCAGTTCTGGTAATGAGATTCCATTGCCCTATATTGGTAGTTTTGAGTTTCATTCCTTTTTCGGTTGGTAGGGCCTTAGTCTCTAATGGAGTAAGAAGAAAACAAGCTAAAAGGGAGAAGATGTAGGTATATCTCATAGTTAGTAACCATAAAAATTAGTAGAATGAGTACATATTAACACTATGATATTGATAATCACGGAGTTAATTATGATTAACCTAATCAACTAACTGTAAAGGTGTTAATGTAGTGGTCAACAAATACTGGCCACAGTATTAGAGGTTAACCAATATAATCGTTCGGATTCATTCGGTGTTAATCCGCCATTATATTGATGTGGTCGTAATTGGCTGTAATAACCAATAATATA
>NZ_PYOG01000031.1 GCF_003026815.1 Photobacterium damselae
GCTATGGCTGAAAGTTTAATTCTTGAAGGGCGAAGGGAAAGATCTTTTCCAAGGGCAGTTAAGCCAAGACCCCAACGGTATCCCAAGAAAAAGAATGCCGTTCACTCTTAAGTGAACGGCATTACCCGATGACGGACGCTTTTTCTAACACAATTTAACGGCGATTAGCTTTTTAGTAGCTGCCAGTATTTTTGATAAATATTTACCGCTTTACCCACGTCATTGGTAAATTCACCCTTATTAATATCTTCTTCTGATGGGAAGATAATTGGGTTATCTTGAATTTCTTTTGGTAAATGGCTTTTCGCATCTTTAGTTGCTGGCGGGAAGCCAAACTCTTCAACGATTTTTGCTTGGTTTTCAGGGCGGTAGATAAAGTTAATAAACTTCTCTGCTAGCTCTTTGTTAGCGCTGCCTGCTGGGATGATAAAGTTATCCATCCAAAGAATTGAGCCTTCTTTAGGATACACAAACTCAAGCTCTTTCATCTCTTGCTTAGCCATATAAGCATTACCATTCCACTGCATACCAATGCTAGCTTCACCAGTAACATAAGGAACATGTGGTGCGTCTGAGTTGTACACTACGACATTCGGACGTAGCTTCTGTAGTGACTCATAGGCTTGCTTAATTTCCGCTTCGTTGGTGGTATTGATGCTGTGGCCTTGTGCTTTTAGCGCCATACCAAATACATCACGAACATCATCAAGTAACATAACCTGACGGGCAAAATCTGCATTCCACAAATCTTTCCAGCCAGTAATTGGTGTTGTTACCAACTCTGAATTGTAAGAAATACCCGTAACCCCCCACACATAAGGTGCAGAGTAATCATTTTTAGGATCAAATTCTTGGTTTAGCAACCCAGGGTATACATTCGCAAGGTTCGGGATCTTACTATGATCAATCTTAGCAAGCATGCCTTCACGAGCCATTTTTTCAATGAAATATGTAGAAGCAAAAACAACATCGTAGCCTTTGTTGTCAAGCAATTTTAGCTTGGTGTACATGGCTTCGTTATTATCGAAAGTAGAATAGTTAATAGTGACATCATATTCTTTTTCAAATGCTTTAAGTACGCTATCTGGCATATATTCTGCCCAGTTATATACGTTAAGCACATCATTTGCCGCCGAAACATTAAATGCTGAAAGTGCGAATGTTAGTGTAGTCACCCCTTTAAGAATTTTTTTCATTACGTTTATATCCTAATAAACCAAAATGGTTATGGTATTTGAAGCGCGCATATTATTTAGAGTTTCTAAACTGTCAAAAAAGTTATCTTATAAATTTGATACACATCACGATAATATATTACTTGTCAGTTCTTATTTGTCGTGACAATATGCGCGCGTTTTTTATCCCGCATATATTTTTTGTGAGCAAATGGAATGTCGAACGACAGTCAATATATCGATAGTTACTATCAAGCAACCATTAATGCAATTCCAGAACAACCTCAATTAGATCAAAGCATTGAAGCTGATGTTTGTGTTATTGGTGGTGGTATGACCGGTCTTAACGCGGCGATTGAACTGCGTAAAAAAGGATACTCGGTTGTAGTATTAGAATCACAGCGCTTAGCGTGGGGTGGTTCTGGTCGTAATGGTGGGCAATGCCTTGTAGGTTACTGCCTGGGCCTACGTGAAGTTGATGAAACATACGGACCACAATGGGGCAAGCAACTTTGGGATTTATCTAGCGAAGCGATTGATATTGCTCGTGAACGTATTGAAGAGTTTAATATTGACTGTGATTTCCAGCACGGTTATATCGAACTTGCATTGAAAAAAAGCCAAGAGAAAGAATTAAAATCTTGGTATGACTTAAAACAAACTCGTTATGAGTATCCAAGTGCAAGTTGGTGGGAAAAAGATCAAATTCAGCAAGTCGCTAATACCGAGCGTTATCTTGGTGGATTGTTCGATTCAAATAGTGCCCATATGCACCCGCTAAATTACACATTAGGTTTGGCTGAAGCGGCTATTTCTTTAGGTGCTTCTGTGTTTGAAAACACGCCAGCGATTAAGATTGAGCAGGGCAAGCCTCATACTATTAGTACTCCAAAAGGTCAGGTAAAAGCCAAGCAAGTTCTATTAGCTTGTAATGCCTATTTAGACGGTTTGAATCGAAAAGCACAAAGTGTGGTATTGCCTGTTGCTTCTTATATTGCAGTGACTGAACAGTTGGGCGATCGTCAACCGATTTCCAATATGATGGCGATGTCTGATTTAAATAACAGCCTAGATTATTATCGCCCAACACCTGATGGTCGTATTTTATTTGGTGGTGTAAATCATCCATTTAATGGTGAATACTCTGATTCAAAAGAGCGCTTGCGTCAACGTATGCTAAAAGTGTTCCCACAGCTATCTGATGTGAAGATGGAATACCATTGGGGCGGTTTATTTGCGGTAACTCGTTCTTACATGCCTCAAATTGATCATCTAGGTAACGATATTTACGTTTCTCACGGTTATACCGGTCATGGGGTAGGCCTAACGAATATCGCTGGCCGTGTGGTCGCTGAAGCGATGTCTGGTACGGCAGAACGTTTTGATGTGTTTGCGCGAATTAAACATGGTTGGATCCCAACACCAGAAATTTTACGCAAGCCTGCATTAGCGATGGCGATTTGGAAAGCTCGCTTAGAAGACTCGCTAGGAAGCTAATCGTTTTTAGCTCATTGTGCTAAATGTAGAATATTGCATGCAATTGGTGCGAATTGAATAACTATTGTTCTGACGAATACTTTGTATAAATTAATGCTTTACAGGGAATTATAGTCAGAGTAATATTCATCGCACTGCGGAGGGATGGCTGAGTGGTTGAAAGCACCGGTCTTGAAAACCGGCATACGTTTGTAGCGTATCTAGGGTTCAAATCCCTATCCCTCCGCCACTTATTCTTTAAGTTGGGTATTACCGAGCTTAAACAAAGAATTGGAGCGAATATCTGTGTGGTTTAACCATACGCTCCGTAGTCATTGAAGCCTCAGCAGTTTTGCTGGGGTTTTTTTGTATCAAAAATAAGGTAGGTTAGAATGTTTCAGAAGTCGCTTTCTGTGATCGCTATTGCCATTGCTTTAGCTGGATGCTCACAAGATCCTCAAACCACATCAAATCATGAGGACTTTACGTTAACCGTTGCGCATATTAATGATACGCACTCCAACTTTGACCCGGTTAAGTCGAGTTTTAAAGCCAATGGGACTTCTGTCTATAACGAGTTTGGTGGATATCCTCGCCTACAACAGATGGCAAAAGAATATAAACAGGAAGCTTTGAATGATAATCAGAGCTTCCTGTTTTTGCATGGTGGCGACGCATGGCAGGGAAGTGCTTACTTTAAGATTAACCAAGGTGCCATGAATGCTGCCCTATTAAGCCAAATGGGTCTTGATGGTATGGCGCTTGGTAACCACGAGTTTGATTTAAGTAATAAGAAACTGAATCAATTTATCGATAGCGTAAACTTCCCAATTTTGGCGGCTAACGTTGATGTTAGCCAAGATCCTGATTTAAAAGATCAGAAGAACTTGCACCCTTTCCGTGTTTTCGCTTTTGATGGCAATAAAAAAACCGTCGTTACCGATCTTAATCACTTACCAAAAGATAAGAACTTAGTCGCTGTTTTCGGTTTGGCTCTCGATGATATGCCAAATATTGCACCGCATACAGGAAAAGTGAAGTTCAATAATATGGTGAAATCAGCACAAGCAACGGTAGACTACCTTCAGTCTAAAGGTGTTGATAACATTATTGCACTAACGCACATTGGTAATTCTGTCGATCTAAATCTGGCTTCTAAAGTAAATGGTATTGACCTTATTGTTGGTGGTCACTCGCATACGTTATTAGGTGATTTTACGAACCTAGGTTTAAGTAACAACGGCACTTACGCTCAAATGGTAAAAAATCCAAATGGTGTTGGTGAGACGTGTGTTGTTCAAGCGGGTGAGTATGCTCAAGCGATTGGTCGTGTTAATGTAACGTTTGATGCTCAAGGTGATGTGGTGAGCTGTAAAGGCCATAACACTCTGCTATCAAATGATGAGTTCTTCCACAGTGCAGATCGCCTTGCCAATGAAAAATTCTCAGCAAAAGATACTGCAAAAGTTGAGCAGTTTATTGATGAGCAAGAGAACATTGTTATAGCACCTGAAGACAGTGCAATGCGCTCTGAAATTGATACTCAATATAAGCCAGCTGTCGATAAAGCTTATGGTAAGACAATCGGTCAAGTACCTGTTGAGTTAAAACACGAACGTCGTCCAGGAGATCGTGGTACTGACGATCACGGCTCAGATGTTGCGCCTATTGTGGCAGAAGGTCAGTATTACTGGACTAATACACCTGCGGTTCGCAAAGTAACGGGGATGAAAGTTGATTTTTCATTGATTGGCGCTGGTGGTATTCGTACCAATATCGAAGCGGGTGAATATCGAGAAGGTAACGTTTCTCTTGAGTTGCTGCCATTTTCTAACTTTATGTCGGTCGTACCTGTAAAAGGTCGTGCTATTCGTGAGTTATTGCAAAATGCTGTATCCGCAACGTTACCTGAAGGCTCACATGCCGGTAAATTCCCATACGGTGGTCATATTCGTTACACCTTCACTGAAACCTCTGCACATAAAGCGGGCAAACTAAATTCTGTTGAAGTTATGACGGGTACAGAGAAGCACCCAGTTTGGACCCCACTTGACGATAATAAGACCTACAATGTTGCGATTAACAACTACAATGCAACAGGTAATGATGGTTGGACTCCGCTGTACACATCGCAAAAAGATCATTCAGGCCGAGTTGATCTTGTGTACGTAAATGGCAAGTTGACCGGGTACAAAGTGAAAAATATCGCGAAAAATGGCGATAAATACAAAGTAAACTACGTTGGTGGCAAAGCGCCAAACTGCAAAGCTGAAAATGTACGTTGCAATACCGACGCCCAGTCAGTGATTGATTATATTGCTAATGATCGCCAAACCGTAACGCCTTTAAGCTACGAAGTCGTGACATTTAATCGCGCGAAATAGTATTGTTTGATCACATTGATGATTAATCAGTACGATTGATATAGAAAATCCCTGAACTGATCCCCAATAGTTGGACGCCAATTATTGGGGATTTTTTTTGCACTCAATTTAAGTGATAATAGATGTCATTATCACTTAAATTGGATGTTATTATGGAAAATGTGGCGATTTTTGGTGCAAGCCATGGACTAGGTTTAGCCATGGCTAAGTATTATAGCCAACAAGGGTTCTCTGTTATTGGTTTAGGACGAGGTGATAAGCCAAGCCCTGAGTTTTCTCTTCTTAGTGGTCAGTGGATACAGTGTGATGCTCTTGATTTAATGCAAGTGCAAACCGCCGTTCAGATGCTCCCTAATAGCTGTTGGGTTATTTCAACTATGGGCAGTTTTAACGCCGAGCAATACGTGGATTATCAAGGAAATCGTCATATCATTGATTGTCTTGAAGAGAGAGGCGGGCTGCGATTTTTATTGATTACGTCATTAGGTTGTGGCGACTCTTGGCAATATTTACCGCCAAGGGCAAAAGCTGTTTTCGGTCGAGCAGTTAGGGAAAAGTCGTTGGCTGAAATGTGGCTGCAGACAAGCGCATTGGATTACACCATTGTACGACCAGGAGGACTTATTGATGGTGAGTTGACTCATACAGGGGAGCTTAGCCAAGGGCAGGAAGTTCATGGCTGTATCTCTCGAACTGAAGTAGCGCGCCTAAGTCATCAATTATTGATGGATAGTTTGTCTATAGGTCAGATTTATCATTGTGTCGATCCAAATGCAAAATATCAGTAGTATTTAACTTAGCTGTATTGGGCTTAACAGTTTACATAACGGTGTACTGCAATTTTACGAAAGCCAGTTAAAACTGGCTCTATTTTGAAACGGGATTACTCACCGCCATCTCCATCATCAGATGGCGCACCTTGCGCATACTTCTGTTGTCTTTCTAACTCTTCAGCTGAGGTGTCTTGTTGGTCAATGATCTCGTTTTCTGTACGATTGTCACCGAATAATTTTTTAAGCCATTCAAACATAATCATCTTCTCTGTTTAATTTTTACCTAAAATTCTATAGTTCAAGTGTCGGTCAGCAATAGCGAGATCGCCAATAATTTTATAAATCTGCTAATTTTCTTATTCTTGATAAAATAGGAGGTAAATAAATAATTCTTTATAATCATGGTGTTAGTTGTTTTGTGTGTGATCTTGGTTATAAAAACTAAAATAAAGCTATACAAACCTAGGAATTACTCTATTATTGACCTCGGCCTATGAGTTATAGACCTCGTTAAGATTATGTTTTAGAAAACCTTCGCTACAACGCTATACCGTTCTTGAAGCTTTCCAAATTCATAAGCTGTTAATGACATAGATAATTCTTGTTACTGGCTACATCCGCAATATTGCGAATTATTTATTTATATTTTGGAGGCTTTATGTCTAAAGCAACTGGTACAGTTAAGTGGTTCAACGAAGAGAAAGGTTTTGGTTTCATCACTCAAGATAACGGCGGTGCAGACGTATTCGTACACTTCCGTGCTATCACTGGTGAAGGTTTCAAAACTCTTGCTGAAGGTCAAAAAGTTACTTTTGACATCGAGCAAGGTCAAAAAGGTCCTCAAGCTGCTAACGTTGAAAAAGCATAATTTAGCTTTTAACGTTTAAAGTTTCTAAAATGCCGATCCCTAGGGTCGGCATTTTTTATATATGAATTTTAGTAATCTTATATACCCTTTCTATTAATTGGTATCTGTAAGCAATAAAACGTAAACTCAGTGAATTAGTTGCTATTCTCATGTTTGCTTTTATAAAGGTGGCCTATGCTTCCTGCTTCTCATCACTCTTTACGTTTTCAGTCTTTGCGCTCAGGCTTTGAAGATCCTTCTTTAGCTTTTACCGATGAAGTTTGCTCTGGTCAACATTTGGCAATATGGGGTGACTCAGGTTGTGGAAAGACGAGCTTAATTCAAGTTATCGCTTCTTTAAAACCAGCCCAGCAAGGTGAGTTCTATTATCAGGACCGCGCCATTACACCTCTTTCTTTTCCTTGGTGGCGTCAACAAATTGGTTATTTACCTCAACAACCAATAATGGGCGGAGATACCGTAGAGCAAGTGTTACTTCTACCATGGCAGATGCAAGCCATGGATAAATCAATCCCTTTAGCAACACCATCGCAATGTGAACAAGCACTTAACCAAGCCAACCTTTCTGTTGCGCTCTCAAAAGAGGTGAATTTACTTTCAGGTGGGGAAAAACAACGGTTAGCATTAGCTCGATTATTATTAATGCAGCGCCCGGTTTGGTTGCTTGATGAGCCGACATCGGCGTTAGATATGTCTTCACGAGATCATCTTATTGCTTTGGTTAAGGAGAGTTCTGCCATTTGCATTTCGGTCTCTCATGATCCGATTTGGTACAACGCTGCAGATATGCAGTACGCTATGACCGTTTCTCCTCAACATAAGGAACTGCTATGAACGGTGCAGTTAATATCTCAGTATGGGCGTTAGCGGGATTCTACGGCTTACTTTTGATTCCTATCTATTTCTTTTTCCGTTGGCAGCTTAAATTAACGCGATCACTCATTACGGCAGTACTGCGTATGACAATCCAATTAGCGGTTGTTGGTTTGTACTTGCATACCTTATTTAGCCTAAATCATATCGGTCTTAATGTTTTGTGGTTAAGTGTGATGATTTCTGTTGCTGGCTATACTGTCTGTAAGAGGGCAGGGGTAGAGCTTAAGACCGTATTACCCGCGGTTTTGATAGGTTTGGTGGTAGCCTTAGTGATAGCGTTGCCTGCGATGCTTGCTGGGGTGATTCAGGCGACACCATGGTGGGATGCCCAATATATGATTCCTATTGCAGGGATGCTGCTGGGGAATAGCTTGTCTGCGAATGTTTTGGCATTAGAGCGCTGGCAAAGTCAATTGAAAGAAAAACATCAAGAATATCAGTTTTATGTTGCGATGGGTGCACCGAATCCTAGCCAACCTTTTATCAAAACTGCGATGGGTGCGGCAGTTTTACCTCAAATTGCTGCAATGACAACATTGGGAATTGTCAGTTTACCGGGTATGATGACGGGGCAAATTTTGGGGGGTACTGCTCCTTTGATTGCAGTTAAATATCAGTTAGCAATAATGGTTGCGATATTTATCTCAGGTATACTATCCGTTGCAACCACCCTGACTTTGATCCAGCGTCGAACATTCTCCGAATATGGAGAGGTGAAATAGCGAGATAGGTTGTATAATTTAATACAAGTAGAGTGATCTGGTTAAAAGTTGATATAAATTTCAATTTTACTGGCTGAAAGTGGTAAAAGTTGACTGATCGCATTGCGCTTTTGGCAATATTTGCATACTGTCTGCTTGTTCCGTGTTTGAAAAAGAATTTTAAGGTTACAAATATGTCTGATGTACCAGTTACTGTAGTAACTAAAGCAGCTGATGTTCTTCCTGCCGCTGAATCTTCAGGTTCAGTATGGGGCTATGTTGCAGGTGGCGCGATTCTGCTGATTCTTGCTGGTATTTATGGTTATCGTAAGATCAACACACCTGCTTTTTTGATTAAACAAGTTCGCAAGCGTAATCAAAAAGAAATGAAGAAGCATGGTGTTCAGAACTCTGAATTCATGGTTGATCTTGATAAGCTTCTGGATTCGATCCTTGAGTACGCAAACGAGAATAAACTGAAAGGCTCTGATGTTGTTGAGCTAATTAAGCCATTGAATGATAAAGAGCGTGTGAAAACACCAAAAGATATGTATCAATCAATGATCTATATTGCTAACAAAGTTGGTGACACTGAGCTGTCTCGTTTCTACAAGAACAAATCAAAGCAAGTAAAAGCAAGTTCTAACCTGATGAACGGCCTATTTAAGCGCGCAGGTATCTAATTTTTACTTTCCAGTTTCGTACCTCGAAGCCAGTGCTTTTGTGCTGGCTTTTTTTTGTCTATATCTAAGTAGCTGCAAAACGCTTAAGTTATGACTAAATTAAGGGCTCACAAAATGTTGTCATAGTAAGCCCTATCTCTTTCGTTAGGTATAAATCATATCGGTATATTCCTATAGATAGCTTAGGTCGATCAGTGTTAGTATTTTTGCTCTTAGAGGGAGAAGCGTGATGCAAAAAAATAACGTAATTGGCGTATATTGTGGTTCTGTTTCAGATATGGACAGAATTGAAACGGCCATGTTTAAGCAGTCAGTATCTGGTCGTATTTACCTTTCAGAGACCGGACTCGAAGGTGATAGCTGTGCTTCAACTAAGCATCATGGTGGCACTGAGCGAGCATTGCATCAATACCCTGTAGAGCACTATGCTTTTTGGCAACAGCAGTATGGCGTGGATAAAGAATGGTGTGCGCCTGGTATGGGTGAAAATATCAGTAGCCAAGGGATGACAGAAGAAAACGTCTGTATTGGCGATCAATACCAATGGGGTGAGGCCATCATTGAAGTGAGCCAACCTCGTTCACCGTGCTATAAGCTAAACACCCGCTGGAATGTTGCCGAGTTCTCGGTACAAATGCAGAAGTTGAGCCGTTGTGGTTGGTTATATCGTGTGGTAAAACCGGGTCTAGTGAGTGTTTCGGAACCGTTGGTATTACTTTCTCGTCCTGAGAATGCGCTAACAATTAAACAAGTTTGTGATATTTATTTTGGCGATCCGCTTAATCATTTAGGCCTTGAGGCATTACAACAGCAAACAGCCCTTTCTCATAATTGGCAAACGACCATTACACGCCGTTTAGAAAGCAATGAGTTGGAAAATTGGAATTTCCGTCTATTGGGTCACGCATAAAGTTCGATTCGAACAACAACAAGGCAGAATACACTCTGCCTTGTGTTTACTGCTTTAAACAGCGAGCGAATACACGAAAGAAAGTATCAATTTCTTGCTTGGTATTATAGTGCATCATTCCCACACGCAGAACTCCGCCCTTCGTATCTAAATTAAGACTGGCCGTTAACCTCTCAGCATAGAGATGCCCACTCCAAGTGAAAATATGGTGTTTTCCTAGCATTGCCGCAATATCGTTAGGATCGTGATGTTGAAAACTTAAAGCAAAAGTTGGTGTTCTTTTGTCTTTATCTGTTTCGCCAATTAACGTTAATTCGGGAAACTGATTTAGTGTTGCAAGAAAGTATTGACTAAGTTCTTGTTCATATTGATAGATATTGCGATAGGCACTGGTGATTTGTTCAGTAAGATTCGATCCAGTACCTAAAGAAGCTAGGTAATCAATGGTGGCAGAAAGAGCCGTAATTGCTTCAAAGTTTAGTGTTCCCGTCTCCCAACAGTTTGGAATGTTGTTGGTAGCAGGAGCAACTTTAAATGGTTGGTAATTTTCTAACTGCTCTTCTCGGCCATAGACAAAACCTAAATGAGGGCCGAAAAATTTATAGGCTGAACCTGCAACAAAATCGGCATCTAGCTGGGTGACATCGATTTGTTGATGGGGTAAGTAATGAACAGCATCAATATAAGTTAAGGTGCCATTTGCTTTAGCGAGTTCAATAAATGGAGCCAAGTCGGTGTACGTCCCGGTTAGGTTACTTGCTGCGCTTAAAGCCAATAACTTAGTTTTTGGGCTTAATAATGACATGAAAGAAGAAAAATCCAGATGGCAACGATCATCTTGTATGGGTAAATAATGGACCGTAACGCCTTTCTCTTTCGCTGCAAGTACCCATGGTGAACGATTTGCTGCATGATCAATATCAGTCAGGATGATCTCATCTCCTGCTTGCCAATCTTGGCTGATGGCTCGACTCAAGGAAAAGGTTAGAGACGTCATATTGGCACCAAAAATAATCTCTTTTCCTGATGAGGCTCCGATTAATGTGGCAACTTTCTCTCTGGTTTCATCAACGATTTGATGTGTTTGGGTGCTGGTTGCAAAGCGTCCACCTAAATTTGAATTGCCATTAATGAAAAAATTGCGATAGGCATTAATGACACTCTCTGGCTGTTGAGAGCCACCAGGGCCATCAAAAAACAATCGAGTCTGTTCGCCGTGTGTTAGAGCGGGAAACTGCCGACGGGTGTGATCGATATTGTGGTGATTAAGCGGTAAATACGAAGACATCTCTCACTCCTTGCTCGTCATGGGTACTGGCTAACGTTTCCGATATAAAATGATAGAAATGACGATCATTGATAATAATGAACTGATTTTCTTCTAATACTGTATTTAAGTGAGGATGTTGATCAACGGGGGAAGTAAAAAGTTGCGTAAAACCGCCGCAAATATTCTTTCTTTGGACACAATAAATACCAACAAACTCGAAGCCATCTTGATGGATACCCTCAGGGGCAGCACTGCTGGTGGTGTGATCGTTACAGGTAACACGGATTTGATGGACATCGATAATGCGATGCGTTAAATCCACATCAATATAATGCGCAAATGAAGAGAGTAAGTGCTGAAATTCTGGAGTATTTATAAGCTCCTCAGACATTGGTGCAAAATTGCGTTCAATATCACCAACAGCGCGATTGATTTCAGATGATTGACAAAAATTGTGGTGGGCGAGTCGCGAAAAATCGTGGGCATTGTAGGAAAATCGCGCATAGGTTCGATAACGATTATGTTGGGTAACATACTGATCTTGTGGCAAATCTTCAAAATAGGGAATCAGGTTTTCTGCCACACTCGGCGGTGTTTGAAAAGCTTCTATAAGAAAGGTGTTATTCATATGCGACCCCTTCTATCAGTATTTGCTTTATTATTTTATTTATACGATTGAGTTTACCTAGAGTTAACCACCAACAAAAAAACTGTCTTTTGATAAATTTTAGTCGTAAATGGTAAAAATGAAAAAAGCACCAAACATATAGTTCGGTGCTTTGTTATTAACAGCTCTTGGGGGAACAAGAGCAGCTAATGAATTATTGTATTTTTAATTATTGAGCTTTGAAAAACTTGTTATAAAGCATGTAAAGGTGAGCAGAACTCCATGAGAAGTTATTTGCACCTTGTACTGCACCAGTTTCAGGGTTGTAGTTTTCCTGAATTGGTTTGTCTTGAGTTAATCCTTCCGCATTAGCAAATAGCTTATTGGTAAGCTCAACAGCCTCTTTGTTATAACCGTAGTTATCTAGACCTTTCACGCCGAAGTAGAACTGATCAACCCATACACGGCCACGCCAGTAAATATCAGCACCATACGCAGGGTTATCTTTAGCCGCTGTACCTAGTGGCACTTTAGTATTGAACTTCTTCTCATTTAGCATGTTATCTACAACAGCATCTGCGTGTTCTTGTGTGGCAGCCTCATTAAATAGTGGCGACCAACCTTCAGCACCCATTCCTCGATTAACAAGAGGTTTACCAGCACAGCCATTATTCAGTTCCTGCGCTTGTGTATTGTCGATACTGATGTCGTAGAAGAAGCCAGTCTCTTTATCAAACATACATTTGTTTATGTAGTCTTTAGTTTCGTTCGCTTTCTTAGTGAACTCTGTTGCTTCGTTACCTAAGCCTAATTCAGTTGCAATTTTAGCTAGGTAATTATTATCGCTGTACCAGTAAGATGCCTGATCAATCGACTCTTGATATAGGGAGTAACCAATAACTTCGCCTTTCTCATCTTTGTTTTCACTAAACTTAACCTGCCAATCTTTCTTCGCTTGGTTGAGTTTTGCAGTATTCTCTGCGCTGGTATTAGAGTAAGTAACAAGAGTTTTACCTTCTCCATCTGTACCCATGTTTAATTTATTATCAAAACCATATTTGTCTTTTGCGTAGCGACCTAGCTGATCAATTTTTTGAGCTTCTGTTTCACTCAAACTGTCGTAGCCGTTAGCATCAGCAATGGTATCGATAAAGCCAAATACTGCCGCATCGTCACGACCAGATTCCCAAGATGCAGCAGTCTGTGCTGGGCTGCTGATATCTACATAATTTCCTGACTCTAGAAGATCATTGTAGTTATCAATACCACTTGCCTCAATCCAATCACTTTGCGCATTAGGCTTATAGAAATAGATTAGCTGACCATCTTTTGTAGTATGTTCAGGATCAACGGTTGCGCCGTATTCTGGAATACCATTATTATTGGTATCACGAGCCGCTAACCACCAGTCATGATAGGCTTTTAGCTTTGGATACATCTCTTCTAGCCAAGCTTGCGCATCTGCTTCGCGGTTATGTTCATTCTTAAGTGCAGTATAAACTTCCCATACCGCCCATGATGCAAGAGATGGCTTGGTATTACGTTCATTCCAAGTTTGCGCATCGTTAAATTCAGTGCGACCTTCGGCTTCACCACGAATA
Organism: Photobacterium damselae; assembly: GCF_003026815.1. Taxonomy (GTDB): domain Bacteria; phylum Pseudomonadota; class Gammaproteobacteria; order Enterobacterales; family Vibrionaceae; genus Photobacterium; species Photobacterium damselae. The sequence goes on from NZ_PYOG01000031.1 coordinate 13,325, forward strand.
TCGCTCATATTCATGCCAACTACATCAAGTAAGAAGCCTTTGTCATATGGACGAAGTGTGTCGTTATCTTGGATCTGGTATTGGAACACTGCTCGAATGTTTTCCATGGCAATGTTTGGATTGAAGTGCGCCATAGCATAAGCTTGTTTCCAAGTATCCCATGGCCAAGTTAGGTTACCAGAGAACCAACGAGCGGTAACGGAAGGGGTCACTGTATCATGAGATAGTACACCAGCTGGGCTACGCCAGTTACCGTTTAGTGTCTCAATGGCTTTTACTGCGACACGTTCTTGTTCTTTGCTAGCATTTGGATTACTCAGACCTTTTGCGAGGTAATCTTCCCAACGAGTCACGTTTTTCGCGATGTAGTTATCTGGGTGATTTAAAATATCTTCAACAACACCTTGTTCTGTATTCCACTCATCTGCGGTCATTGTGTGAGTAAAGACAGTGTAAATAGTTTGGTTACCATCAATTTTGGCAACAGACTGATAATTGTCATCAGTAAATTTTGTGGTTGTTGCAAGGTTACGAGTGATATGGAATTCAGATTCTCCGGTTGTACGCACATACCACGAAGCACGCTCGCGACCAAAATCTATAGTAATATCGCCATTATCATCAGATGATACTTCGCGAGTATAGTTTGGTAGTTTTTCGTTTATGGTCTCTTTTGCTGCGTTACCATTCTTAGCGTAATAATCCGTTACCAGCTTACCGTCAAGCTCAATGGTTAATTCTTTACCTGTTGGGTTTGTTATTTTGGTTTCTAATAAAGAAGATCGGCCAGAAACAAAACGCATGGTCATTTCGATGCTAATACCTTCAGAAGATGTCATCTTTTGAATTAATGCACCAGCAATACTATAAGCTTCGGTAGTAAAGTTTACTTTTTTACCATCGATAGAAACTGAAATTTTATCTAAATATTGTGCTAGAGAAACATTATATTCTTCAGCAATAAGAGTAGTACCAAAGCCGCCTGCTGTTTCTGGCGCTGCTTTTAGATTTGGTAATAAGTGACCATGCCATGCGCCATTATCATGTAATGGTGTATAAGCCATATGGTTACCATTGCCCACTTCAATTAAATGGTTTGGTGTACCTGTACGATCAAGTACGTTTTTATATTGACTTGCCAGAGTAGGTTGAGGGTTTACTTTGTTGAAAATGCCTGAATTATCAGAATCAAAACAGCCAGTTAGCATTGATGTACCTACACATAATGCCAGAAGAGATAGTTTTGTCTTCATTTGTCACGTCCGTATTTATTTTTATGGGAATAATAATTTCGGCAAGAAGTTACTATTTTCAATTTTATTGTCACGAAACGAAAATGAATATAGGACTGAATATCACAAAAACAATGATGAATATTAAAAATAATGTGATGGTAATCATGATTAATTGGTTAATTCGAAAGTAAAAAATTAACTAAAATTATATTATCAATAAGTAAATATAGTAAAAATAATGCCTTATTTTAATCTGTAAAATAAATAGTTTGAAATGTAAGTTACTTTGAAAATATTATGATTTAATGCTTGTGTATATATTACAGCGGGATTTGATTAACTCAACATATGTCTTTTAAATATATTTTTGTCTTTTATTTTGCGCGGGTGAAGATGTTAATTTTTAAAGATAAATGAATATAAATTATTTAGTAAATACTTGAGGTGGTATTGCAAAAGGTAGTATCGATCTTCTCTGCAATGTTAGATATTAAAAATGAGAGGAAAATCTACTTGTACTGAGCTGGTATGGGAGTATTAATAGTGATCATAATCACAAAAATACCTTAACCCTATATAACAATAATTATGTATAGCAACACAGCTTGAACTTTGTAGGTAATATCATGCGTTTAGCCTCCCAGCCCAAAGGCCTCTTTCACCTCATCGCCATACAGATGTGGGAATTTTTTAGCTACTACGGTATGCGATCTCTGTTAATCCTGTTTTTAACTCAAAAACTTTTAATGACAGATCATCATGCATACGCACTCTATGGGGCTTATACCTCACTTGTTTATGTCACTCCAATTATTGGTGGCTACCTAGCAGACCGATACTTTGGTAACTACTGGTCGGTAGTCATTGGCGCTTTATTGATGGTTGCAGGACACGCAGTATTAAGTATCCCATCCGTTGGCAATATCAGTATGTATATTGCGCTCTCTTTAATTATCTGCGGTTATGGCTTCTTTAAGACCAACTCTAGCTGCTTACTTGGTGAACTGTATACAAAAGAGCATGAGAAATCACGAGAGTCGGGTTTTTCCATCTCTTATATTGGCAGTAACGTAGGTTCTGCTCTTGCACCAATTTTTTGTGGCTATGCTGCAATGAAATGGGGTTGGCATGTCGGTTTTGCTCTTGCAGGTATTGGTATGCTTGTTGGCCTTATTATCTTTAGTACGGGTCGTCGCAACTTTACTCATGTGAAAAAGTGCAATAAAGACGCTTTGATTCAAAAGTCAGCGGGTGTTCCACACTGGTTGATTATTATTGTGCTTCTTGCTCTTACTGCATTCGGTCTTGTTTTTGTACTAAAAGATCTTCTTGCTGGTTATATTTTAGCGGTTATCTGTGCAGTTTCTTTTTATCAAATTGTCGCTTTATACCGTCGAAGCTCACCAAGTGATCGTTCAAAGTTAAATTCAATTCTCTATTTTATGATCTTTGGTACTGTGTTTTGGGCCTTTGATCAGCAAGGCGGTAGCTCAATCAGCCTATTTATTGAACGTAATATTAATACGGATATTTTTGGCTTCCATATCCCAACGGCTTTCTTCCAGTCTGTTAACCCAGTTGCGGTTATTGTTGGTGGTGGTGCTGTTGCATGGTTATGGAAGGTGCTGGCATCAAAGAGTATCTCTGTTCGCACCTTAACTAAGCTAAATATGGGTCTGTTACTGCTAACTGCAGGCTTTACACTCATTACTATTTCATCAAAATTAGCTATGAATACAGGCCATACAACGTTTTTATGGTTGTTCATTGGCTTATTCTTAATCGGCGTTGCAGAGCTCTTTATTGACCCTGTTGCTTTAGCTGCAATTACTCGTTTAAATCCGCAAGGAGCAACCAGTACGTTAGCTGGTATCTACATGTTGATGGGGGGGTCGGTTGCTAACTATATTGCTGCAAATATTGCAGAATTTACGGCAAGCAACACACCAGTTAATGCTGATGCGACTGATTTAATTGCATCTGCTGCTCAATATCACCATGTGTTCCAGTCTATTTTATTTGTGACTGTTGCCGTTCTTGTTCTTGGCTTATTGGTTGATTTCAAAAATCGTCATAAAGCTGTTTAAGGGTATTTGCTTAAATAACATTAAGATAGATAAACATAATAGAACGCCTAGCTAGAATTTAGTTAGGCGTTTTTATTTAGGAATGAAACCAGATTATTAGTTAATTTGATTTCGATTGGGCGCTTTTAATGGTTAATATCCCTTTAAAGCAAAGAAAAGGATTATTAAATATAAATAATAGTAATTTGGATGTATTCTCTAGAAATCATTCAAATCAAGAATAACGTGGAGAATGGGCGTATGACAGGAACTCACGTTTCATACGCAGTACACAATACTGATGCTCTATCACATATAGGTACTGAAGTTACAAAAGTTGCATTAGTGACAGAAGGCGGTGGGCAACGAGGAATCTTTACCGCAGGTGTTTTAGATGCTTTTCTCGAAGCAAATTTTAATCCTTTTTCATTGTTGGTCGGTACATCGGCAGGTTCTCTAAATTTGGCTTCTTATATTTGTGGTCAATATAAGCATGCCTACCGGGTGATCACCGAGGCTACAACCAATCATCAGTTTTTTGATGTTTATCGTTTTATCTTTGGTCGGGAAGGTTTGAACCTTGACTGGCTGGTTGGGCAAACAAATGAAAGTTTGGATGCACGCCTACAGCTAAATTGGAAGCAAGGCCATGAAAATATGCGTTATCGCACTGTTCTTGCCAGTGCGAGCGGGATTATGAGCCATCGGGCATCCTATTTTGACTTAGATACTGATAATCGAACCTTAGCGCTTAAAGCCTCTTGTGCTATTCCTATTTTAAATCGACAGCCTATTTTTTCTCAGAACGAGTATTGGGTTGACGGTGGGTTGTGTGCGCCAATCCCAGTTCAAGAAGCTTACGAGCGAGGATATCGTCATATTGTTGTTGTTCGAACCGTACCTCTTGATGTGCAATATGATCATTGTTGGATGACCAGTGTGCAGCAGGCCTTGGGGAAATCTCGCGCGGCTGGTGTAATTGAAATGCTGTTAGAGCACGAAGATAACTACCGTAAAACACAGCAGTTTTTAAGTAATCCACCTGATGATGTCACTATTTATGAAATACATCCACAAAAGCCATTGGTCTCAAAATTAATTGGTAGCGATATTTCGATGTTAAATACCGATTACCATTTGGGTTATCAAACGGGAGTGTATTTCCTAAATACGATGGGTAAACATATGCATCATCAATTTGATCAACCTGCAGCAAACGATCAATTAAATTGCATCCCAATGGCAAACGTAAGGTTGTAGTCAATCATGAATACATCAGCAATTTTAACCAAGGAGTCGAATTTTTCTGATTTAATGGGATGTGAAGTAAGAAAAATGTGGCAACAGCGAACCAATGGAGAATTTTTAGGGGTTCGTAATATTCCTATTCGATGGATTAGTATCACAAAGCCTGAGCATGACCGCTGTGTTGTGATTGTTAATGGTCGCAATGAGAGCTATTGGAAGTATCAAGAGCTCTTTTATGAACTCTATAGTCATGGCTATGATGTTTATGCTTATGATCATCGAGGACAAGGGGAGTCAGGCCGGATATTAAAAGATCCTCAAGTGGGGTATGTCGCTGAGTTTGATTATTATGTCGATGATCTTGATACCTTTATTTATGATGTCGTGAAACCAGAACGGTATAAAAATCGGTATTTGTTGGCGCATTCGATGGGAGGTGCAGTGGCTACATTGTACCTAGAGCGTAAAGCAAAACGAGTTTTTAATGCAGCGGTACTCAATGCTCCAATGTTTGGGATTTCCCTTCGTTTTCCCTTAACCAAAGTAGCATCTAAAGTGGCGAGATTCTCCGAACTGTTACAACCTGTTCCTTCTTTCTTTTGGGGACAAAAGCCGTATCAAGATATCCCATTTGAAAAGAATGAACAGAGTCAAAGTGTTGTGCGTTACTATTGGTATCGACACTTATACAAGGAGCATCCTGAGCTTAGGGTCGGCGGCCCAAGTCCTCGCTGGATCTGGCAAGCGATAGAAGCTGCGAACCAATGTGTTTTGCATGCAAATCAGATATCAACACCGATTTTATTATTGCAAGCAGGCAGTGATTCTATTGTGGATAACCATGCTCATGAACGATTTAATTCGAAAACACCGTGTTGCCGAATTCACGTGATACCAGGTGCTAAGCATGAGCTATTAATGGAAAGAGATGGATTGCGCGAACAGGTTCTTGCTGATACGTTACGTTTTTTTGAGCATCACAACCATTAATATTGAGAATTACTCAGAATAAAAATAGCCACCGGATTTAATGAAATTATTCTATTAAATCCGGTGGCTATTTATGGTCGTTATGATTTACTCACATAAGAACCAAGAGTTTACATCGGCATTGATATAGGCTTTCTTATGCCAAGGTAACACCTCATATTTAGGCGCTGTACGCACATCACCTTTAAATTTCTGTGTGGCCAAAACACGTACTCGTCCATCTTTTGCACTTACGACTTTTCCTCGATACGTCACATCATAAGGGACACTTTTTTGCTTATCGACCAAACAAACGGTAGCGCCAACATTTTTATAGATGTAGTAGCTTTCGTCTGCCCAGGTATCAAGGTTTTTGTCTGTTGCAGGGGTCGTTCGGAATGATTCTGAGCGTACACCACTTTTTACTGGTTCAACTTTACGGTGAATAGAGTAAGGTTCATAACCTAAGACTTGGGCTTCTTTAAACCATTGGTCTTTTGTGTATTCTCGGTTTTCATTAACCTTCATGGTCACAAAAGGCCCTGTTGGACAAAGGTCTGTCCATAAGTCACTATCTGAAATATAAGCTGAGAAAATAGGGGCTTCTTCTGGTGTATTAGGATTATAAACACACCATGTTCCATGTGGCAGGTCAACCATTGTTCCAAGATTGGTATCACAGGTTGATTGAGCTAGCAGTTTAAATGCTTCCATATCGGTACTTGCTGCATCTGGGCTTGAAGCGCAGTAACGATAACCAAAAGAGTTATTTTTCTTTGGGTTAAAAAAGCCTTTATCAACCACAGTGCCACTGCTACGTTCAGCGTTTTCAGCAATAAAATTGTGTGCCACATCAGTGAATTTATAAACTGGAAGCTGATTGGTCTCTGGCTGTTGCTGTTTTGGTGTTGAGCTACAGCCAGCGAGTGCTACAACTGTAACCGCAATGGCTAAGCGATGGGTCGTGGTACGTTGCATTAAATCCCCCAAACGAAATACTTCCTTAAATTCTCATCTAATTGGCATTATAGCGGTTTTTTATATAAACCCAAGGTAATGATTTTGTCAGAAGATGAAATTTGTTTGTCGAGATACATAGTGGACGAATGAATACGCATCCATACAAATTGAGGATATTTGTCAAAGAATGTCGATGATAAATTGATGCGATATTAACTACCTATGGTAAGAATGATGGCAAATATTAGCCGAGTTATTTTCACTTTATCAGCATTGACGTTATTTGGTTGCGGCGGTGGTGGCAGCGATTCGCCAAAACCAACACCTAAGGTTTCAGCAAAAGTTGGAATTTATGGAGTAGATGATGCTGTTATGCTGGTTGATTCGACGCTAAAAGGTGGCGTTTTTGCTCATGTCAGTGAGCAACAAGGAAAGAAAGAGACCAATCTTCAGTTTGCTTCATTTAAAAATGAAATCACTAAGATTGATAGTGGAAATGTCAAAGCATGGCTAGTTGATCAGACACTTACTCCATTTGATGGTGGCCATCAATGGCATCAAGAGATCAATTATGCCCATAATTCAGAGCAAAAGTTTGCAGTAACTTTCCAAGATAATAATAATCAAGCATCAACGTTTGGTTCTGTTTATGGCGTTCCTTTTACTTATGCATTCTCAAAGCAGCCAAAATCTGAATCACTTGATCAACTTTCAGGTGTGTATCAAAACAATCAGTTAGGTAGCAGTTGGAATATTCAGCCAAGTGGCTATCTTAAAGTAACAAAAGCAGATAATTGTACATTTGAAGGAACCGTAAAAGCGGCAACAGATACTGTTTACTTCTCCGGCTCTGTTATTCGTACTTGTCCTGCATACAAAGATCCTAAGCAGGAAGATGTGAAATTAAATGCGATTGTTTTCTCGACTAAATCAGGAGATAAAACAACAATTAATAGTATCTTCTACGATAATAATGAATTATTAGAGTGGTTTACGGTTGAGCAAAAATAACCATAACTATATTTAGACGTTGAATAGTAACAAGGCCCTACAACATAGATTGCAGAGCCTTTTGCATATTCATTAGCTATGAAGAATTATTTCTCTAAAGCTTGATCTAACCATTCATTGAAATGTGTTTTTGGTAATGCACCATTAATCACATCGACCATTTGGCCATTTTTAAAGACCATAATAGTAGGAATACTGCGGATACGGTACTGCATGGCAAGCTCTTGTTGAGCTTCAGTATCCACTTTAACAAAACGTACGTCACCTTCACGCTCTTCTGCTACATCTTTAAATACAGGAGCGAAACCAACACAAGGCCCGCACCACGGTGCCCAGAAATCAACAACAACTGGCTTCTCACCAGAGATAAGTGTTGCTAAGTTGTCTGCTGTACCTTCTACTGGGTGTCCATCTAGAAGTTGTTCTTTACATGAGCCACAAGTCGCAGCTTCATTAATGCGCTCAGCAGGAAGTTGGTTTAGTGCCTTACAGTGAGGGCAACGTGTTGTAATCATAGTCATAGCTGCTTTCCAATCTTTATTATATTGATTGTTAATTTACGCTTTTAGTCAAAATTTGGAAGCAGATTTTACATCTTAATTTGATAGGCTAAACCTATGAAGTAAATAGCTATGATTATGATGACAAGGGTAACAACAAAATGCCGTTATCACTGAACTGGGTCGGGCTCAGTAGATAACAGCATCTTATAATTCTTATTTAATAGTCAGTAAAGTTACTTTAGATATTATGCGTAACCGACTTAACTTTGAATCCTCATTCTCTCTGTCTTAGTGAAGTAGCCCTAGCTCGCGAGCTTCTTCTAATGTTAAACCACTTTCTCTTATATCCCTTAGTAGTTCGATACGGCGACGAGCCTTAGCTTGTTGTTTCTTACTGTCTGCAATGCGAGAAGCACTTTCGTCTTTGTAATCCCACTTTGAAGATACAGAAGCCATTTCAGAATGATCAATAGAATTGATAGACACAGTAAACCTCCTAAAGCAACCATGCGTCATCAGTTGAGATATCTTTAGCAGAGCTTTTGCAGCGAGTTAAGACGATAAATCTAAGATTGTGATAAAGGTGTAAGATTGAAAAAATACCGTAGAAAAAGGCTAGCCAGTGCCACATTTTTTGCGTAGTTTAGGAGATTCTAGCGAAAGAAAATAATCCGATCAACGTCAATATTTTTTCATCTTATTGCCATCCTAAATTCTTTGTTAGTTGTATATATAATTTCGTTATGTATGTTTTGCGATTAAATCTTATATATCCTTGAAAAGTAGTGTTTTATTCACCATTTTTGGTTGCGTTTTGTTCGGTTATGTTTGTTGTGAGTGTTTATTGATCACTTAAGCTTTGTAGGGGTTTACAAGCGATAATTATGCCCGTATTATTCGCCGCATGGAGAGATGGCTGAGTGGTTGAAAGCACCGGTCTTGAAAACCGGCATGCGTTTGTAGCGTATCTAGGGTTCAAATCCCTATCTCTCCGCCATCTTAAAGAAGGCCGCTGAGTTTTGCTCAGCGGCCTTTTTGCATCTTAAAAACTCATATTTTTTAAAATTAATATTTGGGGAAGTTTATTCACAAATAACGCAATCTCACGCAATAGAGATCGCGTTAATAATCATTAGTCGTTCTTTTTCTGTGAAGAGAACAGCAAAATTAAAATTAAACAGATAAAAAATAGAATTTTTGCGATGACATTCTATTCCTTAATGGTGAATGAATTTACCTATTAAGTCAGTTGATTGGTTTAACATGGTAAATTCGCTGGATAATTAGTCATTTATTGATTAATTATGCCAATGATTTGCTAAAGTTAGTGCTAATTATTTATGAGTCATTTCACATTTCTACCTAGTAACTTTTTTTACTATGACCGCTCTTTCATCATTCCGACCAATAAAGATAAATACGGAATTTAGTACTCTACAATAAGGATAACGATCAACATGAGCGGTTCTATCATTAAGGTTTCAAGAAATACTCAAACTGCGCCTTTAGCTATGACTGCAACACAAACTGTTGCTTTTTCTCATTACAATAATATTTCAGCTCAGTTAGGATTGGATCTTGTAACTGGTGAAATGGTTAAGGGTGGCGTAAAAGAGCAAGCTGCTCAATGTTTAGCAAATATTAAAGCGGTAGTCGAAAGTATCGATCACGTAATGGATGATGTGGTTAAGATTAACGTGTTTGTTAAAGACATGGCTGATATTGACGCGATTAATGAAGTTTATGCAGGATTCTTTAATGATTACTACCCAACTCGCACAGTAGTTGGTGTGGCTGCATTACCATTAACAGGTGCATTGGTTCAAATGGATGCGCTTATCTCTAATGGAGAAGGTACAGCCCCTCAAGCACCATGTGATCTAATTAAGCTGTCTCGTAATACAGAGCGTGCACCATTAGATGCTTTATCTACTCAAACTGTTGCTTTCTCTCATTACAATAACTTATCAGCTCAGTTGCCTGTAGATCCTCAAACAGGTGTGATGGTTGCTGGTGGAATTAAAGAGCAAGCAACGCAATGTCTACGTAATATCAAAAATGTACTAGAGAGCATTGATGTACCGTTTGATGATATTGTTAATGTTCGAATTTACTTAAAAGATTTGGCTGACATTGATGCAGTAAACGAAGTGTATATGACCTTCTTCCCTGATTCAGCTATTGCACGTGCAGTTGCTTATATGCCTGCAAGAACCGTTATTTCAGCGGCAAGCTTACCAATGAATGCATTAGTTCAAATGGATGTGGTTGTTTCTCATGGGGATGGTACTCCTCCTCAAGAAATTGAAGATCGCCATGGTATTGTTATTCGTACAAATAACACTGATCTTGCTCCAATTAATCCGCTATACACTCAGACAGTAGCTTTCTCTCATTACAATCATATTGCAGCTCAGTTACCTATTGATGCTAAATCAAATAAGATAGTAACCGGTGGTGCTCATGATCAAGCAAGGCAATGTTTAGAAAATATTAAAGCGATTGTCGAAAGTATTGATCATGTGATGGATGATATCGTCAAGATTAACATTCAGGTTAAAGATATGGCTGATTTAGCAGCAATCGATGATGTATACAGCACATTCTTTACTGGAGAATTACCAGCAAGAACTGTTGTAGGTGTTAATGATATAGCTCAAGGTGCTATGGTACAAATTGATGCTGTTGTATCAAATGGAGAAGGGACTCCTCCACAAAAATAATTTATAAAATAGTATGGATGCATGGTCGTTAGTTATTTTTATATGCTATAAAATCATGCAGCTAGCGTATAAATTTGATCTTTATAAATGCCATATAGCCTGAAAAGGTATTATGGCATTTATTGTTTTAAAAATTTATGAATTAATTGCTTGCTATTCAACATCTTATATCCAAATGGGATTATAAATTGATTTTCATCCGATGATAATTGGGTATTGATTTCGTTTTAATGACTATGTGGTATGAATTTTTTGTCCTTATTGGCATAAATAGTATTTAAACTATCATTTCTTCTACGTTTTATCAGGTTAACCTTTCTTTACCGCTCTATTTTTCTTGTATAGTTTTATAAAAAAAATATTATGCATAATAAAAATTATAATAGGTAAATATATGTCGCCAGAAAGAAGAGATTTTAGCTTTAACTATCAACCCATATACGCAAATAATCGTATTAAGTCTTATGAAGCATTACTGCGATTAAATGATAAAAACATCAATATAGAGACCTTCATTCAATCAATAAAGAATAAGCCTCAGTTTGATCTTGATGTTATAAGAGCTGTTCTCTTTGATATTCAAGACCTTAATAATACATTTACAATTTCAATTAATATCTCAATCTTAAGTTTGGAGTCTGATTTTTTCATCAGAAAAGCTCTTAACATTCTGAAAAACAAAAATATAATCTTAGAGATTACCGAGCATGACAAAGCGAACAATCTTGATTTAATTGCTTATAATATTCAGTTACTTAAGAGTGAAACGGGTGTTAAGTTTGCGTTAGACGATTTTGGTCGAGGATATTCAAATACAGAATCTTTAATGTGTTTACCAGTTGATATTATTAAGGTAGATCGTTCTTTAGTAACAAACATTACTGATAGTTACATTAGTTATGCTGTACTCAAGACTAAGATTGGCAAAATCCTTAATATTTTAGAGAAGACGGTTATTGTTGAAGGGATTGAAACACAAACTCAACTAGACCTGATTAACTTAATTGGAGACTGCTGTATTCAAGGCTTCTATTACTCTACACCTCTTGAGCGCGATGTCGCTTTTTGTCATGAATCCAAAAGTATTGAATTTGAGCCTGAACATCATGTCGACTTTATGCAAAAGTTAGACAAACTGATTTATGATCTCACTTTGAATAAGAATCAAGTTATTGATCACAATAGCTTTAATAATATTTTTTTGCATAAAGAGAATGCCGTTATTTTAGATAATGCACAAAGTATGATTGCCCGTTTAAAAGAGCCAACACTTTTACTGTTATCTTCTCTTATTAAAGATTGCGAATGTTTTATTATTATCCGAGATATTAAAGGTACTGCTATATACAATAATGAAAATCATGTGAGCTATATGCGAAAAGATTTTGTTGGCATACCAGTCAGTGAGATCTATGAACAATATCCCGATTATCAATACTGTATTGAGTTAGATAACAAGCTGTTATGCTCAGACTCTAACTTTTTGATCTCAAATGAATCTGTTTGTGTTGATCATAATATTGAGTGTTTCCAAACGTTTCGTCAGAAAATTCAGTATTTTGATCAAACATTCATTATTTGTACCGTTTATCGAGATAATAATACGCTAACGATGCGAAGAGATGCATTGACGGGACTTTATAGTCGAGAAATTCTATCTACACCTTATGCTAATAATTATAATAGATTGATTTTCATAGATTTAAATGGGTTTAAAGCCATTAATGATAAATATGGGCATGGTATTGGCGATCTAAGTTTAAGACAGGTCTCTGAAATCTTATCTGAAAACCTACGTCAAGATGATTTAATTATTCGACATGGTGGTGATGAATTTGTGGTGTTGACCATGATGTATGATGAAGAGCTTATTAATCGCCGCTTAAATGAAATCAACCAGTTGATTGTTGACACATTTTCACAACAAGGCCTGAAGCTGTCTTTCTCTTTTGGTATTTCCGTGGTGTTCGAAAGTGCTCAAAATGCAATAGTAGAAGCTGACGCTAATATGTATAAGCATAAAGAATATTTTAAAAGTAAATATTAATAGATTGATTCCTACCAATAAAGGTAGGAGTCAATCTTTGACTCAAAATCACGTTCTCTTTTATTGGTTACAAAAGTCCAGTAAATGTGCCTAATCTCGTCTTACTCATCTCATTGAACCTCTCTAAGATGCTGCAAAGTTCTTGCACAGCTGTTGTGTGCTTTGCTGATCAAAACGTTTTGCTTTATTGGCCTAATGACAAAACGGATTTTAAATAACAATAAATTAGGTGAAACAAGATGAGTTTTAAATTAACCCCTGTGGCGCTGTCGATCGTGTTATCTTTTGGACTTATTGGCTGTAACAGCGATTCGTCTGACTCTGTATTTAAACCTACACCAGAAACCAGTATTCCATCGACACCCATTGTTGATATGTCGGTGTTAAAATTTATTGATCCTATGATCGGAACCGCGGCATCAGGCCATACCTTCCCTGGCTCTGTTGTTCCTCGTGGCATGGTGCAATTATCACCCGATACTTTTAAAGGAACAAATCAAGATACAGAAGCGGGACAAAATCCATGGCACTCAGCTTCTGGATATTGGGATGCCAGTGACTATGCTAAAGGTGACGTTTTCACGACTGATTTAAATATTTATGGCTTTTCTCATACCCATCTATCAGGAACTGGTGCAACCGACCTTGGTGATATTTTAGTCCTACCATATTCAGATGATAATTTCCGTGAAAATAACTGCTTTGATAAGAAAAATGAAATAGCATCACCAGGTTATTATTCCGTCATTTTAAATGAGGGCAAGATAAAAGCTGAATTGACAACAACAACACGTGTTGGGGTCCATCGCTATACATATGAGAAGGGGGCAGAACGTAAAATTAAGTTAGATTTAGCCCATACTCTCGCAACAAATAACGGTGAATCGCTACAAAACCGTATTGAAATGGTTGATGAATACACAATTCGTGGTCGCCGCGTCTCGACAGGGTGGTTCCAAGGACAAGATATCTTCTTCTACGCTAAATTTAATCAGCCAATTGTTGAAGCGCTTATTGCTCGTGATGGTGGTCAGCCGACTGAAATGAAGATGGGGGCGGTATATGGCTCAATTAATAGTCCGAATAAAGAACAGATCACTTATTTAGATTTTGGCCAAGGTGATACACCAATTGAAATGCGAGTGGCTTTATCTCCAGTTGACTGGGAAGGGGCGCAAAAGAACTTAGAAGTAGAAACACCAAGCTATAATTTTGCCGACGTAAAAGCCAAGGCAGAGCTTGCTTGGGCTCAAGAATTAGCAAGCGTCCGAGTTGAAGGTGGCACTGATACCGAGAAGACAAACTTCTATACTGCAATGTATCACGCCATGATTGCTCCTGTTGAGTACCAAGATGTTGATGGACGTTATCGTGATTTGCTTGGTGGTATTCATACGGCAGATGGGTATAAGAACTACTCAGTGTATTCAACATGGGATAGCTTCCGTGCGGTTCACCCACTGCTAACGATTGTAAATCCAGAACATGCTACTGCTCTTGCAAATGATTTAATCCGTAAATCTCAGGAGACTGGTCTACTACCAAAATGGGAAGGTTACGGCGAAGAAACGGGTACCATGATTGGTTATCCTGCAACAGCAATTATTGGCGATGCGGTAGTAAAAGGTCTTGATGTTGATCCTAAAGCTGCGTTAGAGGCGGCGAAAAAATCAGCCTATTATCGACCTTATGATTTCCCTCAAATCCCGGATCATACTTTACAAGCGGTAATGGCGGGCCAATTAAGCTATTACGAGCGTGATAAATGTGTTGGTTTACCTAACTGGAACTCAGTTTCTTATGCTCTCGAGTTTTCATATTACGATTGGACTATTGGTCAAATGGCGAAAGCCGCAGGTGATGAAGATGCATATCAAGAGTTTAATGATCGTGCTTATTGGTCGTTAAATCATTGGGATACTGATGCTGGTTTCTTTGTCCCTGTGCAATTAAACAGCTGTGAAAAAGAGTTTGAATCAGCAAAATTTGATCCATATACATCTGATGCTTATTGGTATACCGAAGGTAATGCTTGGCAGTGGCAATGGACCTTTATGCAGGATATGGACAAACTGACAGAAGTGATGGGGGGGCCTGTAGGATTCCAACAAAAGCTTGATGCTCTTTTTGCAGCAGATCCAAATGGTGGTCATAACCATCAAGATATGACAGGTTTTATTGGTCAATATATCCATGGTAATGAGCCGTCACACCACGTAATTTATTTATACAACAGAACCGCGACACCTTGGAAAGCACAAGAATATTTGGATAAGGTTTACAAAGAGTTCTATAAACCAACGCCTGATGGCATCATTGGAAATGAGGATGTTGGCCAAATGTCTGCTTGGTACATTATGTCTGCAATGGGCTTTTATCAAGTGACTCCAACGGATCCAACTTATACCATTGGCCGTCCTATTTTTGATAAAGTTGTGATTACACTACCTGATGGTGATTTTACTATTACGGCTGATAACAATAGTGCCGAAAATAAGTATGTGAAATCGGTACTGATTAATGGGCAACCATTGAATAAATTTAATACGTTTGAACACAGTGAAATTAAAGCAGGTGGTTCTCTACACTTTGTGATGACAGCAGATAAGTCTCAGGCTATGAGTGCAAATATGTAATTGAATTAAATAGATACAGAGAAACGGCCAATTTGTATTGAATTGGCCGTTTTTGTTAGCAATTAAACCACTTCAACTGATGGTGAAGTGAAGTAACACTACCAATAATCAGTAAGGCTGGGCTTTCGGCTTGATCTGCAAGGCTGGGTAACTCATTAAGCTGACAAATTAAGACTCTTTGATTTGGAGTCGTTCCTCGTTCAACAATGGCACATGATGTGGTTGGTAATAACCCCTGCTGCAGCAATTTCTCAGTAATATAACCACACTGTTTAAGGCCCATATAGAATACCAAAGTCTGATTTTTCTGGGCTAATGCAGGCCAATTATGTTCTTGTCCATTTGGCTGCAAATGACCTGTAATAAACTGCACGCTTTGCGCATGATCTCTGTGTGTTAATGGAATACCAGAGTAAGCGCTGCATCCTGTTGCTGCCGTAATTCCCGGTACAACTTGATATGGAATTTGCTCAGAGGCTAGCAACTCCAATTCTTCGCCTCCGCGTCCAAACATAAATGGGTCACCGCCCTTAAGACGAACAACCTGTTTGCCCTGTTTTGCTTGATCGCACAAGATCTGATTGATCATATGCTGCGGGACACAATGATAATCAAGTTGTTTACCAACATAGATAAGCTCGGCCGTTAAGTTTACTAACCCCATGATTTCTTTAGATACTAATCGGTCATAGACCACAACATCCGCTTGTTGAATTAAGCGCAATGCTTTTACAGTTAAAAGATCGGGATCGCCAGGCCCTGCGCCCACTAAAGAGACAAAACCAGTTGTTGTTGTGATATCAGAAGCATTTGTCATAGGGTTAGATACTCTTTATGGTTACGCTTTAGCTGGATTAGATGTACAGGCTTGAGCATCACTTACCGTAACAGGACGCTCATTTTTTGGCGTCACATACCAGTAGCCAAGACCCATAAAGATAGCGCCAGAAACCATATTGCCAAGTGACACCCAAAGCAGATTATGACCTATACCTGCTAGAGTGAAATCTGCGGCAGATTGGCCAAACCAAGAGAGGGCAAAAATTGTCATATTGGCGATAGAGTGCTCATAACCTGAACCAATAAAAGCCAATAAACACCACCAAATAGCAATAAACTTACTTGCACCATCGGTACGTTGACACATCCAAATGGCTAAACACACCAGCCAGTTACATAAAATGCCTTTAAAAAACAGAACCGAAGCAGGAGCCATTGTTTTAGCTAAAGCTACTTTGTGAACTAGGCTCGTAGCATCAGGCAGTAATTTACCTCCACCTGCATACATAAAGAGAGCTGCAACAAAAATGGATCCTAATAAGTTACCCAACCAAGTTTGAGGCAAAATAATAGCATTATCGCGCCATGAAATTTGTTTGGTTTTAGCTCCCAATGCAAGGAACATCGTATGACCAGTAAATAGCTCAGAGCCAGCAATAATCACTAAAGTTAACGCCACCCCAAATGTTGCGCCCATTACAATTGGACGAATAGCAGGGTCAACAAGGTTACCAAAAGTGAAAATTAAAATGATACCCAGTCCAACATACGCCCCTGCCATGGCTGAACTTAGCCAAAAGCCAAATGGATTTTCACTGGCTAAACGTTTGATACGAGCCGCGTTATCGCCACATTTTTTGATCGGTTCTGCGAACATGATTGTTTCCTTTCATAAATTAAGACACTAATAGCGGCTCGATAGATGTTGTGAACGATACAAAACCTATAAACCGCTATAGATATCTCAACTCATCTGATTTTATGGATGAGTTAACTCACTTGAACTTCAACCGAGTTTTGATTTATGCGAACAGGATAGGATTTCACATTAAAACGTTCATCTTCTAAACAACGACCATCAACTAGATTAAAACGCTGCTTTTTCAATGGACTGGCAACCCATAGTTCATCTTGATGTTCACAGATTAAACCGCGAGATAGTACATTGGCTTGAGCAAATGGATCTCGATTACTGATCGCAAAAACCTGCTCATCATGGCGCGGTCTAAAAAGGGCGATTTGCACGTTATTGACTAGTGCGCAGACACCTGTACCTGGAATAATATCGTCTACAGAACAGACTAATTGCCAATTACTCATTATTTGTTCTCCAAGCTAACATGTAGAATATCGCCTTGCTGTTGAGGATGCTTTTCTTGGTAAGTGGCAGGGCGGTGCTGGTCGCGTTCAGGAACAAAGACCACGTTATCATCACGTTGATCACTGTTAATAAAGTGACTAAAACGTTTTAGTTGTTGTGGGTTTTGTAGAGTTTCGGTCCATTCACAGCGATAGTTTTCAACCAAACGGGCAACATCGGCTTCAAGCTGTTTATTGATGCCTAAGCTGTCATTGACTATCACTTCACGAAGATAATCGATACCGCCTTCCATATTCTCTAACCACACCGATGTACGTTGTAGCTTATCGGCGGTACGGATATAAAACATCATGAAGCGATCGATGTATTGCAGTAGTGTTGTTTGATCCAGATCGGCTGCGAGAAGGTCTGCATGGCGAGGTTTCATACCTCCATTACCGCATACATACATATTCCAGCCGGCATCAGTTGCAATAATACCAAGGTCCTTGCCTTGCGCTTCTGCACACTCTCGAGTACAGCCGGATACACCAAATTTCATCTTATGAGGTGTACGAATGCCTTTATAGCGATTTTCTAGCAGAGAACCCAGTCCGACACTGTCTTGCACACCGAAACGACACCATGTGCTACCGACACAAGTTTTCGCCATACGCAACGCTTTTGCATAGGCTTGTCCTGTTTCGAATCCCGCATCAATTAAGCGCTGCCAAATAGCTGGAAGGTCATCTTTTTGGGCTCCAAATAAACCGATACGCTGCGCACCTGTGATTTTGGTATATAAATTATAGTCACGAGCAACATTTGCCAGTTCAGCCAGTGCTAAAGGCGTCACTTCGCCTCCTGCCATACGCGGAATAACAGAATAAGTACCGTCTTTTTGTAGGTTACCTAAGAAATTGTCATTGGTATCTTGCAGTGGAACATTCTGTGGTTTTAGAACATGATCGCCCCAGCATGAGGCAAGAATAGAGCCGATAGCTGGTTTACAGGTTTCACACCCGTAGCCTTTGCCATGCTTTTCCAACATTTCTTCAAAGCTTTTAATGCTTTCGATACGAATAAGATGAAACATTTCTTGGCGAGAATAAGGGAAGTGTTCACACAGATTATGGTTAACTTCAATCCCTGATTTTGCAAGTTCCGCATTGAGCACTGAAGTCACAAGAGGAATGCAACCGCCACATCCAGTACCAGCGCCAGTGACTGCCTTGATATCTGCTAGGGTATGATTCCCTTCTGCAACTGCTTGAGCAATCTTGCCTTTGGTGACATCAAAACAAGAACAAATAACGGCTGAGTCTGGAAGAGCATCTGCGCCTAGTGCGGGTTTTTCTGCACCTGCGTGGGCCGGAAGGATCAAGCTATCAGGATGTTCAGGAAGTTCAATATCATTTAAGGTTAATTGCAGTAAGTCACCATAATCTGATGTATCACCGACCAATACAGCACCTAAGAGTTTTTTGCCGTCTTCAGAAACGATCAGACGCTTATAAACTTCTTCTGCTTCATTAAGATAAACATAGCTTCGACAATTTGGTGTACGACCATTGGCATCACCTATACTGCCAACGTTAACACCAAGAAGTTTAAGCTTAGCACTCATATCAGCGCCTTCAAAAACACTCTCTCGATTAAGCAGATGATCGACAGCAACTGTCGCCATTTTGTAGCCAGGAGCGACTAAACCAAAGAAACTTTCATTCCAAGAAGCACACTCACCAATTGCATAGATATTAGGATCTGAGCTCTGGCAAACATCATTAATTGCGATACCACCACGAGGTGCAATATCCAGTTTTGCTTGACGAGCTAACTTATCTTGAGGGCGAATACCGGTTGAAAATACGATGAAATCCACTTCGAGGGAGGTACCATCAGCAAAGTTTAAGGTATTTCGTGCATCTTGGCCTTGAGCAACAATTTCTTTGGTATTTTTGCTGGTATGAACTTGCACTCCCATTCGCTCGATTTTATTGCGAAGTTGTAGACCTCCTTGAAGATCTAGCTGCTCTGCCATTAGTACAGGTGCAAATTCGATAACATGGGTTTCCATACCTAACGCCTTGAGAGCGCCAGCAGCTTCTAAACCAAGTAGGCCTCCTCCAACAACGACACCACTTTTACTTTTCTTCGCACATGCCTCAATTGCTTTAAGATCTTCAATTGTGCGGTATACAAAGCAATCTTTATTTTCATTGCCCTGAATCGGTGGTACCCAAGGATAGGAGCCTGTTGCCAAGATCAGTTTGTCATACACCACTTCTCGACCAGAGCTTGAGTAAACCACTCGATTTTCACGGTTAATGTTAATGGCACGCTCACCGATAAGGACATTAATTCCGTGTTGTTGGTAGAAGCCTTCTTTAACTAATGAAAGTTCTGCTGCGGTATGGTGAGAGAAATAGGAGGAGAGGTGAACTCGGTCGTAGGCAACGCGAGGTTCTTCACAGAAAACGGTGATATCGAAAAGTTGAGGATCTGTTTTATCGACTAAATCTTCAATAAAACGATGCCCAACCATTCCATTACCGATGATGACCAACTTGATCTTGCTACTCATAGCGAATCCTGACACTGATAAAATAACTGTCTGGATTTTCGATTGTGTAGAAAAGTTAATATATGATGTAAATCAATTACAAGTTAATACTATCCTAAAGGGGTATATGAAGATTATTTGTCACATTTCTTCATAATCTGTGTTCTGCCCTATACTTCGGAGGTTTATTGGTTATCTATAGCAGAAACAAGCAGTAAACGAGTTGAGTATGTTGGATTGTGCTGTAATTGTTCTATAACGGTTTTATCTGGAGTTAAGAGACAAATACGTTGAGATTTTTCTCGGTTATCCAGTAATTTAACCAGATCATGACCATCAATAAAGGATTGACGATCAGCATCTCGACGACATAAATCAATAAAAATATCGGGAGTAGTGGTAGCAAAAAGAACCAATTCAGCTTGCTGCATAAGCCTTAGAGCTTTAAGGGTTAAGAGTTCAGGATCTTGGCCTACATGAACGACAGTAATATGTTGTTCTTGCTGAGTGTTATTTTGTAATAAATTAACAAAAGCGGATTCTAATTCCTCTTCTGTTGTTGCTATATCGACAGCCGTCAGATTAAAAAATTTTTCCCAGAATTTACGACGTTCATCTACGGTTGCAAAATGTTGTTTAATTCGTGTGCGTTGCATACCTGCATAGTTGGCAATTAAGGACAGATTTTGAGGAAGAACTGTTTCAATTTTCTCTCGTAAATAACGTACTAAAACTGGCGATGCGCCACCGCTGGAAATTGCAATTTGAATAGGACTACGGTCGACCATTGAAGGTGTTATAAAATGGCAAAGGGGAGGGTTATCAATCACATTGACCCAAAGACTTCGTTGGGTCGCATCACTATGAATTTGCTGATTGAGTGCTTGTTGATTGGTTGTAGCCCAAACTTGATCGAATCCAATGAGATCTTCGGTTTGATAGCATTTTTGTCTATAAGTGAGTCGGCCATTGGCTACTAACTGCTGTAAATAAGGGTGCAGTTGTGGTGAAACCAGCGTGATATTGGCTTGTGCTTTAAGTAATAAATCGACTTTACGGCATGCCACTTCACCGCCGCCAACGACTAAGACTTGGCGATCATCTAAACGAAGAAAAACTGGGAAAAAATCCATTACCACTATCCATAAAATCAAAAGTGATCTCTATACTAGCGATTAATCTACTATTGTTTCAATGAGTAAGTGATAACTAAAAGATAGTAAGATCAATAAAAAAACCGCTGTAATACAAGATTACAGCGGTTACGTTAGATTGATACATTACATCTCAGTGATATCAAAATGCCGGATTCGAAGCATTATCATCACTACCGTGTGTATATATAACTATTTACGTGTATTAGTTGGAGCAATAAGCTCTGCTTTACCAATCACGTGACCTAGAATGTTATAACCTGCAAGTGCTGGTGATGCATTTGCTGGCAGATCAATTTTCGCGGTATTTAGCGCATAAACTGTGATAGTGTAGTTGTGTGGTTTTGCTTTTGGTGGAGGACATGCGCCGCCAAAGCCCTTAAAGCCAAAGTCGTTAGTTACCATACTTGCGCCAGCAGGTAGGTTTTTACCATCAACATTACCAGCACCTTCTTTTAATGAATGTACATCAGCAGGGATATTAATCGCCACCCAGTGCCACCAACCACTGCCTGTTGGTGCATCTGGATCATACATAGTTACAGCAAAGCTCTTAGTGCCAGCAGGAACATCAGACCAAGTAAGTTGTGGTGATTCATTGCTACCAGTACAACCCCATTGGTTAAAAACTTGTGCACTGCTTAGTGTTTTATCATTAGTTACATCAGCACTTTTTAATGTCATTGCTTGGGTCATGAAAGCGGGTACAGCAAGAAGGATCCCAGCAGCTAGGTGTTTTAATTTCATGTTCTGCCTCATCTAATTGTGTTCAGAATAATAAAATAATTGTATGGCCCACGAGTATTTCTTATTGAGTATAGGCTATAATCGATAACCTGCATTGTGCTGCTAACACCTTGAATTGACAACTCAAATAAATTGGGTTGTAAAGTGAATAAAATTCAACTCAACCCAAAAGGGGACCCGATGAGAGTAATACCACCTATTAAAGCGGTGATTAATTTTGAAGCTGCAGCTCGATTACAAAGTTTTAAGTTAGCTGCGGAAGAGTTGTGTGTTACTCCTGGCGCGGTTAGCCATCAAATTAGTACGTTAGAAGAGTTTATTGGACAAAAATTATTTCAGCGTCAGAATCGATCTATTAAGCTCACTAATGCAGGCTTGCGTTACTATGAGCGTACGTCATCAATTTTAAGTGATCTTGAACAGGCAACAACTGATCTTGGTCGAATCCATAAACAAAAACAATTAAAAATGGCTTTACCACCGGCGTTACTAAATAAATGGCTATTACCCAAATTTCATCTTATTGCGAATGAGCTTGAAGGGGTCAATGTGACTTTTATCGATACGTTGGATTATCTCGATCTACAGCGAGATGAAATTGATATATCCATTCGTTACGGATTTGAAAAACCGGACGGGTTATATTCAGATTTGTTATTTAAAGAAGACATGATTGCCGTTTGTGCGCCGCATTATCATGAGCAGCATTTTGATAAGCTATCACAGTCGTTCTTAGAATCGTCAACTTTAATTTATACCACAAACCGCTTAGTTCAGTGGGATTTGGTATTGCACCATTACGGTATGAAGCCGCTTAAATGGCAACGTAAGCTCATTTTTCAGAACTCAATTCAGGCCATTGATGCTGCAGTATTAGGCTGTGGTGTTGCGTTTATTAATCGCCGTCTTGTTGAAGAGTTATTAGTTCAAGGTCAATTGGTAGAAGCAATACAAGTCAATATCGATCCAGATAAAGTGCCGTCATACTATTTAGTAAGCAGTTATGAAAATATGCAAGATGAGAATATTGCGAAGTTTTATCAACTGCTTAAAAAACTATGCGAATAGGAAGTAAAAGAGAAATATAACTACGCTTCTTCGATTTATTGAGCAATGTTCAAAAGTGGTATTTATTATTGCTTTTAATGCCTATTGAGAATATTTCCGAGAGGCGTACATTAAATCCCATAGACAGACACATTTGGTTTATAGCACTGTTTATTAAGGATTTTAAAATGAGTCATTTTAACAGCCAAGAACATAAAGGTTCTCAAGGTGGTCATCAACACGGCGCTGAGTTTGAACATGAAAAAATGGAACGCCGTTATGACGATGGGGTAGAGCATAAACATAATCGTGATCATCATCAGATGCGTGATCATGAAGAAAGTCATCCACATACTCAACATGGTGGTGATCCTAAAGGCCATAAGCATCCAGAACAGACACACCATGAACGTCATGAGCATGACGAACATCGCCATCACAAAACTAAAGAGCATGATCATAAAGAACATTCTCGTGAGCACCATAAAACTGGTCATCACGAATAACTATTGCTCAATGAGTTTTCGTTAATAGATTACTCTGCTTATAAAAAGAGTCGAAGTTGTCCCTTCGACTCTTTTACTATTTATTAAACTCTAATTTGAATTACAGTTTGTCCCATGCATCAGGCCAGTATTGACTGGTTGCAGGAGCATAAGAAGCACTTGCACACCAGCCTGAGTATGGCCAAGGTTTACATTGATAAACGTTACCATCTGAACCTAGTACCTTATCACCTTCTTGATACGCAAAACCTGCTTCATAGTTTGGTACATCAGTTGGAGGCGGTGTTGGTTTATCTTTTTCAACTAAGTTAATAGTGTAATTTTTCTCAACAGTTTTTTGTTCTGTTTGTGCTGTTAGAAGAACTTGATGAGCACCTGTTTTAGCATGAGATAGTGCTAACGTAATCGTTTTATCTCCTAACACCGTACCATCAAAATGACCACCAGAAACGGTATTTCCTAAGAGATCTTTTACTTTGATAGTAACAGAACTACTGATATTACTATTAATGGTCATTCGAAGACTTGCACTGCCGTCAACCAAAGTATAATGGGTACTTAATCCTGCGATGGATACTGAAAGTGTAGGATCGGGTTGCTCGCCATCACAATCGCTATTTCCTACTTCACGCCAAACACCCCACTGTCCAGTTGTTCCTGGTTCTTCACCTTGAGTCCACCAACCTGCACGCCAATTTTTACCGTTATGGCTAACAACATCACCTTCAATATAGGTTTTGCTTGCATCCCACGCTGGGGTACACACAATTGAGCCATCATTAACGGTAATAATACGTTTTGCGGTTACTGTTTGATCAGCACTATCGGTTATGGAATAAGTAAGTGTATACTGACCTACCTTTGCTGTATCCACTTGGCCTTCTACTTGAATTGAATCGGTTAGATCACCATCTTCAGCATCTGTAGCACTCACGCCAGCTAATGGATCGAAAGTGTCACCAAGTTTGACCGTTGAATTATCGATGCCTGTGATAGTTGGCATTAAGCTAAATACAGTTACTTTACGTGGTGATTTGGTTTCGTGGTTATCAGAATCTGTTACTGAATAAGTGAGTACATAGTCACCTACGACTTGAGTATTAGCACTACCTTCGACCACGATAGAAGAGGTTAAATTGCCATCTTCTTTATCTGTAGCACTGACTCCAGAAAGTGGGTCAAATGATGCTTTATGTTGAACTCGAGCATCAATCAAGCCTGAGAAAACAGGTTTACCTTCAACTGGCGGTGGTGGTGTTTGGTTATGGATGTATGGGCCATAAGCATTAATAAAGCTGCTGTTGTAGTTTTGGCCTGCACTATTAGTACCAATATCCCAGTTGATCGACCAAGTCATTACCCCTCGTAATGGTTGAGCTTGTGCTTTTAGACGGTCGAATGCATTAAATAAGTCTTGTGGATTTTTCACAAAACCAGATGCTGCGGCGTCGTTATTAGTTGGAATACCAAAGATAAGTTTATCGTGTGGGATCTTATGGAAACCACGAGTACCATTCGCTAATGAATCAGAGATGTAGTAAATGAACTTCTCTTTCATAGCGTCATTATTTTGTGTGATCCATGCATTTTCTTCATCAACCCACAGTCCATCACCACCTTGATTATAAAACTGAGGATTAATCCAATCATAATATTCTTCAAGCCCTGTAATATATGGGATATATTTTCCATTTTGTTTTAAGTATGGAAATTCTGGAGCCATGGTAATTAAGAAGTTCTTACCTTGTGCACGATAGTGGTCTTTCACTAAACGCAATGCTGCAGGAATAACGATCTGGTTATCAGCGGCATCAATCGCGGTTTGCTCAAGATCGATATCTAAACCATCAAAACCATAGATATCTGTTAGGCGAATGATTTCATCGGCAAATGCTTGCTCATCACCCATACGTAATTCAACATGGGCATCGGCTCCCCCGAGCGCGATCAGCACCGAGCGGCCTTGCTCATTCAGTATTTTAATTTGATCAATAAATTCTGCTTCTGAAAGGCCAATAGTTGGATCTAGTTTAAAGGTTGGAATACGACCATCAGCAAGGCTATAGACTTTCATAAAAGAAACATCAACGATATTGTACATA
Organism: Photobacterium damselae; assembly: GCF_003026815.1. GTDB lineage: Bacteria > Pseudomonadota > Gammaproteobacteria > Enterobacterales > Vibrionaceae > Photobacterium > Photobacterium damselae. The sequence continues at coordinate 38,922 of NZ_PYOG01000031.1, forward strand.
GGGTTAGTTTCTTCTAATGTAATACAGGGCGCATTACCGCCTTGATAACCTGCACCATCACACCAGTTGTGCCAGTAACCAACAACAACGTTACCTTGAGGGTTTACCATGGCATCAGATGCATTTGCTGCAAAGCTAAAACCAGATAGAGCAAGAGCAAGTGCGTTTAATTTGAAGGCCGACATTTTTGTCATATTATTTATCCAATAAGATATTAGGAAAGTGTCTTAATAAATGGGTGTTTTTTTTATTGCGTGAAGTATTACATGGTTTAAATCATTATCAATATATTTATTATTCAACATGGTGAAATATTGACAAATGAAAACTTAATCTAAATTAAATTCTAAATAAGTATATGAGGCTAACAACGAAATAATGC
>NZ_PYOG01000032.1 GCF_003026815.1 Photobacterium damselae
ACCCAGGCGATCAATGGCACGGTTTCGATGACATCGATGATGACTGGTGTATGCTTGACCCAATCAAGGTGAGCCTACTAACTCCAGGACTTGATGACAAAGGTCAATTCCTAGATAAAGGTGTTCCAGCAGCACTTGTTAGCGCATACCTAGGTCGTTTCGGTATCGTACCAACTCGTACAACTGACTTCCAAGTAATGTTCCTATTCTCAATGGGTATTACTAAAGGTAAACGTGACACACTAATCAACACCTTGTTATCATTTAAGCGTCACTACGATGCAAACGCAGATCTAGAAGTGATTCTACCTGAGCTAGTTGCAAGCAACCCTGCAGCTTACAAAGGTCTTGGTCTGAAAGATCTAGGTAACAAGATGTTTGAATACCTAGTTCGTCACAACCCAGGTCAGGTGCTAAACAACGCGTACTCAAGCCTACCAGAAATGGAGCTTAAACCACGTGATGCTTACCAGATGATCGTGTCTAACGACGTTGAGCTAGTTGCTTCGGATGAACTTGTTGGTCGTGTTGCAGCGCACTCTGTTATCCCTTACCCACCAGGCATCCCAATGCTAATGGGTGGTGAAAACTTCGGTGACGAAAACAGCCCACAAATCCAGTACCTAAAAGCGCTAGAAGCTTGGGATGAAGAGTTCCCTGGTTTCGAACACGAAACTGAAGGTGCTGAGATCGAGAACGGTAAATACCACGTTCTATGTATCAAAAAAGATGCACTAAAATAATCAATAACTTATTGATTAAATGAAAAAAGGCTAACGTGAAAGCGTTAGCCTTTTTTAATGGGTGTTAATTGTAATATTGCAAATTATAGAGACTCGATAACAAAGAGCTTCTTCCTCTAAAAATCTTCAGAGCCAGCAACTAACACAAAGCTTACTTATGATTCTGCATTTACGCAGCGCTCTGCTTTTGCAAAAAGAGTGTCGCATTTTCTTTGCTGCTTCTCGTGTTCAACGGTACCAACAGGCAAGGTACTTAATACCTCTTTAGCCTTATGATAGTCTTCTACAATAAGTGAAAATCGCTCTTCAAAAGTATTTTTTTTGATTTTTTTAGTTGGTTTACGCATGATAATCTCGTCATATATCTTGTGATTTTAGAGCAAAGACAAAAGACAATTGCATAAATAAGTAATGATGAAAAGATAACACAGAGTGAAGATAACGATGTAAATCGAAAGGAAACTGGGAAGCTTTTAGATTAAATATCTGATTAAGAGTTATTGTCTGAACTGAAGCCAGTCTACATATAATTTGTATATATAGATACAAAAACCATGTCAAAATAATTTGCTTTATTTATACATAAAACAAATCTAGTTTAACGCGCTGTAATATATGACAAAAAATAATGACAATTAACTTTAACACTCAAGATTATTAAATAGTAAGTGCTGTCATCATGAATAATAACAGCATAGATAGAGTATAAAAATCGATAAAATTAGCTTAATGCTTGTACTCGAAGCTGAGTCGCATAATTCATTCCGTAACTCTCCTCTCGATCTTTTTTCTTGCCTTGTGACTGTACCGAGATAGGTTGCTCATGTTTAGTCACTAAAGCCTGTATGCGCAGCTCTGTTGCTTTTGCCATACCATAGCTCTCTTCACGATCTTTTCTTACTGTGGCTTGGGGTTGCAGCTTAATAGGCTGCTGATGTTTAGCAACTAAAGCCTGAACTCGTAACTGAGTCGCAGACTCCATACCATAACTTTCATCACGGTCATGAGCCATTACCATCGTGCTGGTCGTTAGTGCTGCAAGGATAAGTGCGGTAGATGTAAATTTCATTGTCATAATAACCTCTCGTTTGGATGCAGCTATTATGTATATTTACCGATTAAATGATAATACAGGTAAATATCAAAACATTATTACCAAATAAACGGTAATTTTTAAGGGTCAATGAGGGGCTTATGGCATTGAGATATTTAACTTAATTTGGGTAGGCCTACTCAATAAAAGCAACAAAGGCGAGGTTCTCTCCTCGCCTTTGACTTGATAATAAAATAATCCAATACCGATTATTTCAATACATTACCGCGCTCGCGGCCTTCTTCTGCTAACCACTCAGCGACACGCTTGGCAAAATACGTTAATACACCATCTGCACCGGCACGCTTGAAGCAAAGGAGTGATTCCATAATGGTTTCACGCTCTTTTAACCAACCATTTTGAATCGCAGCCATGTGCATCGCATACTCACCCGATACTTGGTAAGCAAAGGTTGGTACTTGCAGTTCAGTCTTCACGCGACGTACTACATCAAGATATGGCATACCAGGCTTCACCATCACCATATCTGCGCCTTCATTTAGATCCATTGCAACTTCATGTAAAGCTTCATCGCTGTTTGCTGGATCCATTTGATAAGTCTTCTTATCACCACCTTTTAGGTTACCAGAAGAGCCTACCGCATCACGGAAAGGACCGTAGTAGTTTGAAGCATATTTAGCTGAGTACGCCATAATCTGGGTATGAATATGACCTGCTTCTTCTAATGCTTCACGAATCGCACCGATACGACCGTCCATCATATCAGAAGGAGCAACGACATCAGCGCCCGCTTCAGCATGAGACAACGCTTGTTTGATCAGTATTTCAGTTGTGATGTCATTGATCACATAGCCTTCTTCATCAATGATGCCGTCTTGACCATGCACCGTAAATGGGTCAAGCGCTACGTCTGTGATCACACCCATCTGTGGTGCTGCAGCTTTAATCGCACGAACAGCTTGTTGAACCAAACCATTTGTATTGTATGCTTCTTCTGCCATTAACGACTTAAACTCAGCCGAAACAACAGGGAATAGAGCGATAGCAGGAATACCAAGATCTGCTAAGTATTTAACTTCTTCAACCATTAAATCAATCGATAAACGCTCAATGCCTGGCATAGAATCAACGCTTTGACGACGATTCTCACCTTCAAGGATGAACATTGGATAGATAAGGTCATTCACAGAGATCTGGTTTTCAGCCATCAAACGACGACTAAAATCGTGTTTACGAATACGACGCATACGGCGAGCAGGAAAAGAACCCTGAATAGAAACAGCCACAGCATACTCCTTAGGAAAATTAATAGGCTGACCGACTGTGCGATTGATTAAGCTAAATAACTTAAGACGCTATTTTGTCTAATCAATACTCCACAGCCATATATTTCGTATGATAATAACACCCTAGTTTAGCGACCGCGAATATTAAAAAAACGCTCGCTATTAATTCGAGTTTGCGCAATTAACTGCTCTGGATTTTGACCTCGACACTGGGCGATCACCTGAGCTATATGAGGCAAATATTGTGGCTCATTACGACTTGATTTTGGCTTTGGACGCAAATCGCGAGGTAAGAGATAAGGACAATCAGTTTCAACCATCAAACGCTCATCAGGGATATGTTTCACCACATCTCGTAGCTCTAAGCCACGGCGTTCATCACATACCCAACCTGTGATACCAATATGTAGATCAAGAGCTAAACACTGTTTGAGTTCTTGCTCTGTACCTGTAAAACAGTGCAATACTGCAGCGGGTAATTTATCGCGCCACGGTGCCAGTATTGCCATAAAACGCTCATGCGCATCACGACAATGCATAAACACAGGCATGTTCAGCTCAGCAGCTAAAGCCAGTTGCGCTTCAAACACAGCCTCTTGTATAGGACGTGGCGAGAAATCACGATTGAAATCCAAACCACATTCGCCAATTGCTACCACTTGAGGAAGCAGAGCTAATTGACGCAAAGGCGCTAGGCTTAAATCAGTCACCGACTTGGCATCGTGGGGATGAACTCCAGCGGTGCTAAAACAGTAATCAGGCCACATAGTTGCAAGTTCGGCGGCATGCTGGCTCTCTTCAATGTTGGTGCCTGTTATCACGATGCCAGTAACACCCGCTTGTTGAGCTCGTTCAATCAGCTCTGGGCGGTCTTTATCAAACCGATCGTTGGTCAGGTTTACCCCGATATCAATCATCCTTTACTTCCTCTGTGATACAAAAAAACCGGCAAACAGCGCCGGTTTTTTACTATTACACATAAATGCGTTTAGTCATCATATTGTTCTTCTTCTGCTTCGTCATTATCACGAACATAGTAACGAGAGAAGAATAAGCCTACTTCAAACAGCAGACACATAGGCACAGCCAATAAGGTCTGTGAAATGATATCTGGCGGTGTCAGTAGCATACCAACGACAAATGCAGCCACAATAATATATGGACGTTTTTCACGTAAACTTTGTGGGTCGGTTGCGCCAGTCCAGCATAGCAAAATAATTGCTACAGGCACTTCAAACGCAATACCAAACGCCATAAACAGAGCGAGAACAAAGTCCAAATAGCTCATAATATCTGTGGCAACTTGTACCCCAGCAGGCGCTGTACTGGTGAAGAATTTGAATACTAAAGGGAAAACCACAAAGTACGCAAACGCTACACCGACATAAAACAGAACCGAACTCGATACCAGCAGTGGCACGATCATTTTACGTTCGTGCTTATACAAGCCTGGCGCTACAAAAGCCCATACTTGATATAAGATCATTGGTACAGCAATGAAAACTGATGTGACCAAGGTTAGTTTAATTGGAGCAAAGAAAGGTGACGCAACATCAGTCGCAATCATTGTCGCACCAGCAGGCATACGCTCGACTAGAGGTGCTGACAAGAAAGTATAGATGTCATTCGAAAACCAAACTAAGCACAAGAAAACCACTAGGACACTTAATAGGGAACGCAAAATGCGATTACGTAGCTCAAGTAAATGGCTAAATAACGGCTGCGTTTCTTCAACTGTCGACATAGTGATGTATTTTATTCCTGCTTGTCAGAAGTCGTTGCTGAGGTTTGCTCGCTTTTTTTGGCTTCAGGAGAATATGGACGCTGCACCTCATCGGCCGCTTTTTTCAATTCATCTACTGATTTTTGTAGATCAGGAGACAAATCTTTCATATTCATCTGTTCAGCTTTACGAAGGTTTTCCTGCAATTCCTGAATTTTCAGTTCTTGTGATAACTCATCTTTAACTGAATTTGCCATATTACGAACAGCACCTATCCACTGCGAAACGGTACGAATCGCAACGGGTAGACGTTCCGGCCCCAGTACTACTAATCCCACCACCGAGATAAGTACTAACTCCCAGAACCCGATCTCAAACACGTCTTAAACCTGCTCTTTGTCTTTTTGGTCTTTTTGAACGTTTTCAGCTTGCTGCTTTTCTTCAGTAAGTTTCTTCTGTTCAAAGTCTGCGTCATCTGCTGCTGTTTTCTTAGCAGTAGTGTCGTCTTCGTCGCTGATCGCCTTCTTGAAGCCTTTCACTGCAGAGCCTAGGTCACCACCTAGTGTGCGAAGCTTCTTCGTACCGAATAGAAGAACGATGATTAAAGCAATGATTAACAATTGCCAGATACTGATACCACCCATGCTTGTTTTACCTCAGCTCTTTGTGGTTAATAACGAAAGGTTGTTGCTATTGTAAAGGTTGTTTACTTTACCGTCTATCGGCGGCAATTTCGCCAACCTAAAAACCAAAATGTGACGCCAACACCCGCAGAAATTGCCGGATACGTTGCCACGTGATTACTAAAAAGTATGGCAGAACATATAATAAGCGTTGCACCGATACCAAAATAGAACCGAGCTTGGTTCTGGTAGCGTCGATTTGTCATGAAATGCTCATAGAGTTTATCGACACGTTGATTCATTGCCTTGCCTTGGCGCAAACTGTCATACAGTAATTCAGGTAACTCGGGCAGCTTCTCAGCCCAAAATGGCGCTTTATTTTTCACCGCATCCATAATGGCTTGAGTCCCGACCTGACGTGACATCCAGTCTTCTAAAAATGGTTTTGCTGTAGCCCACAAATCAAGTTGCGGATACAACTGACGCCCCAACCCTTCAACATACAACAAGGTTTTTTGCAGTAAAACCAGCTGTGGTTGCACTTCCATATTAAAGCGGCGCGCGGTATTAAATAAATTCAGCAACACATGGCCAAATGAGATCTCACACAGAGGCTTCTCAAATATCGGCTCACACACAGTACGAATCGCAAACTCAAACTCATCAATATTAGTATCGTGCGGAACCCAACCGGAATCGACATGTAATTCAGCCACTTTGCGGTAGTCTCGATGGAAAAAAGCCAGCAAGTTTTCTGCTAAGTAGCGCTTATCTTCTCGATTAAGCGTTCCCACAATACCACAGTCAAGTGCGATCCATTGTGGTGTCTCAGGGTGCTCGTAAGAAACGAAAATATTCCCTGGGTGCATGTCTGCGTGGAAGAAACTATCACGGAATACCTGCGTAAAGAAGATATTCACTGCATTTTCCGATAATAATTTTAAATTGGTTCCGTTTGCTTTCAGAGCCTCAATATTGGAAACCTGAATCCCATAGATGCGTTCCATCACCAATAAGTTGGTTCGACAGTAGTCACTAAAGACTTCAGGTACGTATAATGTCTCATCACCAGCAAAGTTACGGCGCAGCTGAATGCTGTTTGCCGCTTCTCGCATCAAGTCTAATTCATCGATCAGCGTCTTTTCGTACTCACGGACTACTTCAACTGGACGCAGCCGACGCGCTTCAGGTACCAGTTTTGCCAATAAACGCGCCATACGATACATCAATTTAATATCGGCTTGGATCACAGGCAAGATATCTGGGCGAATCACCTTAAGAACCACTTCGCGCCCATTTTCTTTTAAGACGGCGGTATGAACCTGAGCAATAGAGGCTGATGCTAACGGCTCAATAGAGAAATCATCGAACCACTGTTCAAGCGCACCACCAAGAGCTTGCTCCATCTGTGCTTTTGCCAACTCACCATCAAAAGGCTCTACTTGGTCTTGCAGTAGAGCAAGCTGATCGGCGATATGAGGCGGAAACAGATCGCGGCGAGTTGATAGCATCTGCCCAAATTTGATCCACACCGGACCTAACTCTTGCAGAGCCAAACGTAATCGCTGACCTAATGGCTTATCTTGATGTTCGTTCTTGAGCCAGAAAAGGCTTTTGCGTAATTTTTTCGGTAGTTGCACCCGAGGATCGTCAGGGAGCAATTCGTCTAAACCATAACGCAACTGTACTGCGGTAATATGGTAAAGACGACGTAATTCGGAAAAGGTCATCATGGCCTTTTAAGATTCCAATAGTCGATTTAAACGAGCTTCTAACCGAGCGGTTGCCGACTTAACATCATCCACCTGATCAGCAAAATAGGCGATCTCAAGTGGTGATGGTACGACTTTCCACTCTTCAGTTAAGGTTTCAGCCAACTGCTGCTGACGGCGGGTTAAAATGCGTTTTACTTGCTCAGCACCACCTTTAACTGATGACACGAGCGTATGAGCCACAATATCTCCAGTATAGTGAGATAGTTTTTCTTCCACATCGGGCTTTAACCCACCAAGCAGCGTAGCAAACTGTTGTGCCAATTGAATATCACCCGATAGCATTAATTTATCGGCTTTAATCAACTGAGTCAGCTGGCTAGATTGACGCAGCTGAGGCAGTACCGCCAAATTCAATGCCAATTGACAATCGACCTCACCTTCAAACGCGGCAAGGACATCAATTTGCTGACTAAAGACAAAAAACAACGTCTTATTTAGCTCATTAAAAGTCACACTGATTACTTTACCGCGTAGGCGATTAAGGCGACGACCACTGTCTGCATCTTCTTTTAGCAGTTGATTCAGTGCCGTTTCTACCGTTCCAGTGATAAAAACATCAATTGGCATAATGGTCCTTAAAACTTATAACCACGGTGTAGGGCAACAATTCCCCCCGTTAAATTGTAGTAAGTTGTTTGTTCAAACCCAGCATCTTCCATCATACCTTTTAAGGTTTCTTGATCTGGGTGCATACGAATAGATTCAGCCAAATAGCGGTAACTTTCGCTGTCATTCGCTACTAACTCACCCATTTTTGGCAAAATATGGAAAGAGTATGCGTCATAAATCTTTGATAGCGGCTCAACAATAGGTTTTGAGAACTCCAATACCAATAAGCGACCACCTGGCTTCAAAACACGAAACATCGAGCGCAAAGCTTTATCTTTGTCGGTCACATTACGTAGACAGAAGCTGATAGTAATACAGTCAAAGTAATTATCAGGAAATGGCAATTCTTCTGCGTTAGCTTGAACATAACCTACGTTCCCAACTACACCGATATCACGCAACTTACTGCGACCAACTTTTAGCATCGAGTTATTGATATCAGCCAAAATAACTTGACCATCCTCACCCACAATGCGAGAGAATTTAGCGGTTAGGTCACCAGTACCACCACCCAAATCCAAGATGCGCTGGCCACGGCGTGCGCCACTGCAATCAATGGTGAAACGCTTCCACGCGCGGTGAATACCAAAAGACATAACATCGTTCATCATGTCGTATTTTGCTGCAACCGAGTGAAATACCTCAGCAACCATGGCAGCTTTATCGTCTTTCGCTACTGTACGAAAGCCAAAGTGGGTCGTTTCTTGAGTGGTGTCCGTCATGTTAAATCCGTTCTATAAAACCTATCTGGTTATCCTTAGCTGAACCGATAGGCCTATCATCATATACTTCGGTGACCCTAGTGTACTTGATGCTTGCGAATTGCTCAAAGCACTAGCGTCATTCATTTATCGTCTTGATGGGTCAAAGCGTCAACTTGCTCGGCAAATCCCCCTTCAAACATCGCTCTTTCAGTCAGTTGAGGGTTAATATCGCGCTTCACTTCAACCCCAAGTTGTTTGAAGCTTTCAGCTTGACGCAACACATTTCCTCGGCCAGAAACCAACTTATTCATCGCACCTTGATAGCTCTGATTGGCTTTCTCTAATGACGCCCCCATTGCTTCCATATCGGTTACAAACAAGCGCAATTTGTCATAAAGACGGCTTGCTCGCTCTGCAATCTCTTTGGCATTTTGGTTCTGTCGCTCATTGCGCCATAAATTATTAATCGTACGTAGAGCCACTAATAGCGTTGTTGGACTAACCAACATAATATTTAAGTCCATGGCATCACGGATTAGCGCAGGATCGGCCTCAATTGCGGCTTGAAATGCAGGTTCAACCGGGATAAACATCAGCACATAATCTAGGCTTCGAACGCCATGAAGCTGATGGTAGTCTTTACGACTAAGCCCTCGCATATGGCCCCGAACCGATGCAACGTGCTCACTGAGCGCCAGTTCACGCTCTGCCGCCAATTCAGCATGATAAAAACGCTCATAAGCTACCAGCGACATCTTGGCATCAATGACCACATCTTTATTTTCTGGAAGACGAACGACAACATCTGGCTGATAACGCTTCCCTTCATCATTTTCTAAGCTCACCTGTGTTTGATATTCATGGCCTTCGCGCAAGCCTGATTCAGACAATACTCGAGCTAAGATCACCTCACCCCAATTACCTTGAGCTTTGTTATCGCCTTTGAGCGCTTGAGTTAGGTTTACGGCTTCTTTTGCCATTTGTTCATTAAGTTGTTTTAAGCTGTTGATCTGATGAATCAAGGTGTGACGTTCACGAGCTTCATAACTAAAACTGTCGTTAACTTGCTTTTTAAACCCTTCCAACTGCTCTTTTAATGGCATTAACAAGCCTTCAAGACTGATGCGGTTTTGCTCATCCACACTGCGACTTTTTTGCTCAAACAAGCGATTGGCTAAGCTTTCAAATTGAATGCGTAACCGCTCTTCAGCATTTTCTAGTAGCTTGATTTTTTCTTCTGCCGCTTTCTGCTCTTCAAAATGGCGAGCGTATTGCTCACGTAGATCAGCTTCTAAATTCGCATTGGCAGCTCGCGCATTCTCTAGCTGCTCAGTCACATACTGCTTTTCGGTTTTTAACGCTTCGAAATAACGCATTTTTTCAACGGCCGCCGCCAAACGACCATGCATTTGTCGCAATTCAGCAGTCAATCGATCCCGCTCGACATCCATCTCATCCAACTCTTCGTTACTCTGTTGGAGTTGCTGTTGCAATTGTGCTTCACGAGCTTGACTCAATTTGAGTTCATTGTCGGCTTGTTGCTCTACCAGCGCCAACTCTTGTTCATAGCGACCTCGCAGCCACATTGCGGTAATAATGCTTGCAATCGTTGCGCCAGATAGGGCTGCCAGAGTGGCCAATCCTCCGCCACTTAGCCATTCGGTCATGATAAGGTCTCAACTACTTATACGTTAAAGATGAATAGGTTAAGGCTAAGTGGATACTGGATAAATGTCCAGCAATGTTACGGTTAAATCGCTCAATAATAGGACACTTTTCTGTGGTTATTATCACAGCTCATGGCATTGTTTACTGCCGATTAAGCCAAAGCTATCTACACTAGCGCCGCTTAACCGATTCAATGCAAGGATGTGAATTAGTATGAACGAACGTAAGGCTCTTCTCTACGGATTGAGCGCAGTCCTGTTGTGGTCAACCGTTGCCACCGCATTTAAAATTACTCTTAACTATTTTTCGCCAGTGCAAATGTTGGTGGTAGCCAGTGCCGTATCAGCAATTGCTTTAACTGGAATAAGCTTCTATCAGGGTACCTTATCCCAACTAAAGCGCACATTATTACTACGACCTTGGTACTACCTCGCTCTAGGTTTGATAAACCCACTCGCCTATTACTTAGTGCTATTTAAAGCGTATGAACTGCTACCTGCATCGCAAGCTCAACCGCTAAATTACAGTTGGGCCATCACCTTAACACTGATGGCGGCCCTATTTTTAGGCCAGAAAATTCGTCGCCAAGATTGGATTGCTTGCTTATTTGGTTATCTTGGGGTGATTGTTATTGCCACGAAAGGTGATATCACCGCACTGCAATTTGATAGCCCAACCGGGGTCGCTTTGGCACTATTATCGACATTACTTTGGGCGCTGTATTGGATCATAAACACCAAAAACAGTGCCGATCCAGTACTTGGAGTGTTACTTGGATTTTTATTATCACTGCCGTTTTCTTTGGGGCTAAGTTTTGCCATCGATACTTGGCATGCCGTTCCTTGGCAAGGTTGGCTAGCGGTAAGTTATGTCGGATTATTTGAAATGGGAATTACATTTGTATTGTGGCTAAGCGCCCTAAAGCTCACGACCAATACAGCCAAAATCAGCAACCTTATTTTTATTTCTCCGTTTATCTCACTATTACTGCTGGCGACCATCATTGGTGAAACTATTGCACCTTCAACCATTATTGGCCTTGGCTTAATTATCGTGGGATTGATGATTCAACAACTCAAAAGCTCCAAGCAAAAAAAAGCCTGTCACAACTGACAGGCTAACAGGCAAGTGGGTTGTCGAGACCCGGTGCTCTTAATCGAGCATCTATTAATTCAAATTGGTACTAATTCAGACTTGGCGCAGCATGCCAGCGGCGACCAAGTTTGGAGACCAAAATCAGTAAACCTGGGATCAATAGCCACATTTGTAACGTCATCAAATACGGTGGGGTTAAATCAAGACGTTGAGTTAAACTCACCATGGCACCAGCACCACTCATTTGGAATAACCCCAACAATGCTGCAGCCGTACCGGCTCTATCACCAAATGGTGCCAACGCTTTACCCGCCGCTGAACCTAAAACAAATGCAAAACCAAATGAAGAGACAAAAATCGGCACCATAAACGCCCATGGTTGCATAATGTTAGCCATCACCAGCATTGCGCCACCAGCGAGCAATAAAATGATCAAACCGATTTGTAACGTTGCTCGTGAGCCCAATTTATCCATCACTTTTGGTGCTAGCATACAAGCGGCGATATTGAGCGCGGCATTTAAACCAAACCAGAAGGTAAATTGATTCATGGTTTGGCCTTGCTTCATCATCAACCATACCGGGGCTGAAGTGACATAAGCCAAAATCACCGCCATAGCCAACATACATAAGATGGCATGGAACAAAAATACTGGCTCACGCAATACCGAAAAGTAACGACTCCAACTAATTAATGCACCCGATGTTTGAGTTTCTGCTGGACGGGTTTCTTTAAATAACACCCACAATAATGTGCCAGCGATAACCGCAAAACCGGCCATAAAACTGAAATTTGAACGCCAACCAAAATGGTGAGTCAACCAAGTGCCCAACAGTGGTGCAAGCGCGGGAATAAAGCAGATCGCCCCATTTAAGTAGCTGATCATACGCCCACTTTTTTCAGCACCAAAGCTATCGCGTACAGCGGCAAATGCTGCGACCGATGTGGCACATGCACCAAAACCTTGGCACAGACGAGCCAATAACAGTAAATCAAGTGTTTGCGCACCATAAGCCACTAACGCACTTATGGCATAAATAACAACGCCACCTAAAGCGATAGGACGGCGACCAAAACGATCGGCAAGAGGGCCTGCCAGCAACTGGCCTAACCCCAAACTAACCATAAACCAAGTCACCGTATCTTGAACTTGAGTTCCAGTGACCGAAAATGTCTCTGCCATCGCAGGCAAAGCAGGTAAATAAATATCGATTGCCAGTGGGCTAAATAGCACTAGCAATACCATAAGCGCGACTAAACGAGTGTTTTTTAAAGAAGATGGTTGGCTCATGAAGGTTCCCTAACTGTGTTTCGGCGCCAAGTCTACGGTTTTCACGATATGAATTGAAATGGTTTATATTCAATAGCGATTTTCCATTTTGGAATACCATAGATTAACCCTCGACTCTATTTGCAGCCGCACGCTAAACACGCTAACGTAATCAATAACAGAATAAGCGCTGCTAAACGCGCGGATCTCACAGTAATTACGTCGGAATATGAACAACATAACGGCATTACAGGTAAAGGAATCTCAAATCATGCAAGCAGTTATCGCACAACGTGTCGAGCAGCTGCGTCAATGGCTTATCGCTAATGATTATGACGCACTGCTGATCCCTCATGAAGATGAATACTTAGGCGAATACATTCCAGTTCATAATGAACGTTTAGAGTGGGCAACAGGTTTTACCGGTTCTGCGGGAATGGCAATTATCACCCGAGACCAAGCCGCTATCTTTGTTGATGGTCGTTATGTGGTACAGGTACGCAAGCAAGTTCCAGGCGATGTTTATCAATACCGTCACCTTATCGAAGAACCACCAATGCAGTGGGTGTTAGAAACCTTAGCATCAGGTAGTAAAGTCGTTCTTGATCCACGCTTACATAGCCAAGCTTGGTTTGAGCGTACTCAGCAACAAGTAGGAGAAGAGCTCGCTCTTATTAGCATCGACGCCAACCCAATTGACAGTCTGTGGATCGATCGCCCTGCTGCAACGCTTTCTGATGCCATCTTAATGAGTGAGCAATATGCTGGCGTAAGCTCAAGTGAGAAACGAAACCAAATAGCTGCGGTTTTAAAGAAAAATAAAGCTGATGCTGCGGTTATCAGTCAAATCGATGCCATCGCTTGGTTACTTAATATTCGAGGTAATGATGTGCCTCGTCTCCCAGTACTCCTTTCCAATCTGATCATTGATGCCAATGGCGATGTAAGCTTCTATATTGATGCTAACCGACTTCCTGCCGAATTTGCAGCTCATGTTGGTGCCGGTGTTACGGTGAAAGCTCCTGAGCAATTACAGGCCGATCTCGCAGCCTTTACCAAACAAACCGTAATGGTTGATCCAAACAGTTGTAACGCATGGACAGTACAAGAATTACAGCAAGCCCAAGCAAATATTTTGCCTGCGGCGGATCCTTGTGCCCTACCAAAAGCGATGAAAAACCCAACTGAAGCGGCAGGTATGAAGGCGTGTCATATTCGTGATGGTGTGGCAATGGCAAAATTCCTAGCTTGGCTCGATGCTCAAGTTGCGCAAGGAATTCTACTTGATGAAGGCCAACTTGCAGATCAACTATGGGCATTTAGAGCACAAGACCCAAGTTGCAGTGATATGAGCTTTGATACAATTTCTGCGGCGGCAAGTAATGCAGCAATGTGTCACTACAACCATCAAAATCAGCCCCAGCCGAGTGCTCTTGAGCTCAACAGTTTGTATCTTGTGGATTCAGGTGGTCAGTACCCAGATGGCACCACTGATATCACGCGTACTGTAGCCATTGGCACTCCAAGTGCAGAGCAAAAGCACGCCTTTACACTCGTTCTTAAAGGCCATATTGCTTTAGCCAGTGCCCGCTTCCCGAAAGGTACTACAGGCTCACAGCTTGATGCCCTAGCCCGTCAGCACTTATGGGCTCATGGTTTTGATTATGATCACGGCACAGGCCACGGTGTTGGTCACTTCTTAAGTGTGCATGAAGGGCCTCAACGCATTGCTAAAGTCTACAACCCAACGGCTCTGCAACCAGGTATGGTGCTTTCCAATGAGCCAGGTTATTACCGTGCAGATGCGTTTGGTATCCGTATTGAGAACTTAGAGATCGTAGTCGAAATCCCAACCCAAGGTGATATGACAGTACTTGGCTTTGAGTCATTAACTCGTGCACCTATCGATAAACGAGTGATTGATACTGCCCTGATGACCGACAATGAAATTGAGTGGCTAAACCAATATCACCAGAAAGTTTGGCAAGATGTGAGCCCTGCGTTAACAGGCGAAGATCTGACTTGGCTTGAGCAAGCCACAGCCCCATTAACTCGCGGCTAACCACTCGCTTTAGGCTTCACCGCCTTAGATAAAAGCTTGCACCAATAAAAGAACCGCTCATTGCAGCGGTTCTTTTTTATGCTAATTTAACCACAACTTAGTGATATTGATGCTGCCAATCTTTCCAGACCGGAGTTAACCCTTGCTGTTGTAAACGAGCAGCTACATCTTGAACTGAGCGGGCATCGTCAATCGTAAATTGCTCTAATTCACTTAAAGCTTGCTCTGCGTATCCGCCCGGCTGAGTTTTAGATTCGGCCGACATAGTCGTAATCCCCAAAGACGCCACGTTATCACGGAAAAAAGCCGATTCTCGGGTCGATAACGAAAGCTCAACTTCCCCATTAAAGAGGCGATAAGCACAGATAAGTTGCACCAACTGGCGATCTGTCATCACCGATTTTGGCTCAACCCCACCAGTACAAGGACGCAAGCGAGGAAAGGAAATTGAGTAACGACTTTGCCAGTAGCGCTGCTCTAAGTATTGCAAATGACGAGCAACAAAAAAGCTATCCACTCGCCAGTCTTCAAGTCCAATTAAAGCGCCCAAACCAATTTTATCTATCCCAGCTTGAGCCAACCTATCTGCGGTTTCTAAGCGATAATGAAAGTCTTGTTTTTTACCGCGCAAGTGATGTTTGGCGTATTCTCGCTGATGGTAAGTCTCTTGATACACCATCACTCCATTTAAACCCAGAGCTCGCAGTTGTACGTACTCTTCTTGTTCTAACGGCTGAACTTCTAGTGCTAAATAACTAAAGTATGGCTTGATCTGCTCAACCGCTTGGGCCAAATATGTCATTCCCACTTTGGTTTCATGTTCACCAGTAACCAGCAAAATACTATCAAACCCTTTACGTTTGAGCGCTTGGCACTCTTGTTCTATTTCAGCGGTATTAAGCACTTTGCGTTTAAGCTTATTCTCCATGGAAAAACCACAATAGGTGCATGAGTTAGCGCATAAATTAGAGAGATAAAGCGGGACATAAAGCCCCATGGTATGACCAAATCGTTGCCGAGTTCGCTCTTGAGCTTTGATGGCAAGTTGCTCCAAATAAGATTCAGCGGCTGGAGAAATTAACGCTTGAAAATCACTTAGATCACACCGCGTTTTACTCAATGCTCGTTCAACATCTTGCGCTGTTTTGCTGTATATATTGAGCCGAAGATCATCCCAATTGAGTTGCTGCCAAATCGAACTAAAACTCATCTTAGACCCCATCAAGAAACCCAGTTAGAGGGCTAGAAGCTTGGGCCGTTTGATAAGCTTGAGCAAGCCCTGCTTGATAACCTAATCGACCACTACTGACCGCTAAACGAAAAGCTTGAGCCATTAGCAATGGGTCTTGCGCTGTAGCAATAGCAGTATTGACCAACACTGCATCTGCGCCCATTTCCATTGCAAGAGCTGCATGAGATGGTGCACCAATACCAGCATCAACCACCACTGGGACCCGAGCTTGTTCAATAATGATGTCGAGAAAATCGCAACACACTAATCCTTTATTCGAGCCAATTGGCGCACCTAACGGCATAACAGCTGCGCAACCCACCTCTTCCAAACGTTTAGCCAACACCGGATCGGCATGACAATACGGCAGTACCACAAACCCCTCTTTCACCAACGCTTTGGCCGCTTTTAAGGTTTCGATTGGATCGGGCAATAAATATTTGGGGTCGGGGTGAATCTCTAATTTTAACCAGTTAGTACCGAGAACCTCGCGAGCTAAACGAGCAGCAAAGATCGCTTCTTCTGCCGTTTTTGCTCCTGATGTATTGGGTAATAATGCAACTCCTAACTGCTTAAGTGGTGAGAGAATATCGTCGTATTTTTTCCCCAACTCTACCCGCTTGAGTGCCATCGTAACTAACTGAGAGCCACTTTCAGCAATCGCCGCAGCCATAATATCGCCATTGGCAAACTTACCTGTGCCAGTGAAAAGACGAGAGGAAAAGCATTTATTAGCAATCGTTAACATCTTAACCTCCTGCTATCGCTTGAAAGACATCAATATGATCGCCATCATTGAGGGGCTGTTGCGACCATACCGAACGAGGAATAATCTGCTGATTTAATGCCACTGCAATCGTATGTGGAACTAATTGATAGTAAGTAATGAGTTGCTCAAGAGAGACAGCATCAACCATCTCAATCACTTCGCCATTAAACCACAGCTTCATTTTCATTCTCCTGCTGACACACTAGGCAACTCACATCGCTACCACACTGTACGCTTTGCCACTGATTGTTCAGTCCATTGAACTGATGTAACTCGCCCCATGTTATAGACTGGGGCACTGTGAAGTACTTAATAGCTTCTAATGCTTGAAAAGCACCTATAACGCCAACCAATGGGCCAACAACTCCCATAGTCTGACAATTTTGTTTCGTTTGAGTCTTAGCCATTTGAGGATACAAACAGTGGTAACAAGGCGAGCTAGATTGATGAAAACCAAAGCTAATTACTTGACCTTGCCAGCCAATTGCAGCTCCGGAAATTAATGGGATTTGACACTCCATACAGGCTTTATTGACGGCATATCGGGTGGTAAAGTTATCACTGCAATCAAGTACGAGATCGACACGACTAATTGCATCGACTAAGCCGTTATCGTGTAAATGAGAAGTGAGTGGGACAATACTAACCGTTGGGTTAAGTTGGCTCAGTTGAGTGCTGGCTTGTACGGCCTTATTTCGGCCGAGATCGCTTTCACGATACAGGATTTGTCTTGCTAAATTAGACAATTCGACCTTATCACCATCGGCAAGCCAAAGCGCGCCAATACCTGCGCCAGCCAGATAAAGAGCAGCAATGGATCCTAAGCCACCAGCACCGATGAACAGTACTTTTGCCTGCGCCAACTGAGACTGCCCTTGTTCTGAGATCTCAGGCACCATCAGTTGGCGGCTATAACGCAGAAATTGGTGGTCAGTTAACGATGGCGTCATCCAACCCTCCTCGATACTGATCTATCTTCTCTTTTAAGCGCTTAATCGCCTCTTCAACATTCTCTGCCTGAGTGATGGCACGTACTACAGCAACGCTATCCACCTCACAACGCAGAACCTGTTCAATATTGGTTAAATCAATACCACCAATAGCAACGGTTGGAACCACACCCGTAAGTAGTTTCTGATACAAAGCCAAACGCACAACACCTTGGGGACTTGATTCCATCTCTTTGGTGGTCGTTGCAAAAACATGACCCAGCGCGATATAACTAGGTTTCAGCTCAATCGCTCGTAAAATCTCATAATAACCATGCGTTGAAATACCTAATCGCAGTTGTGCTTGAGCGATCATAGTCAGATCTGCGGTATCTAAATCTTCTTGACCTAAATGCACTCCAAACGCTTCAGCCTCAATAGCTTGTTGCCAATAGTCATTAATAAATACTTGGCTGTGATAAGTATGACCACTATTAACCGCTTGCGATATTTGTGCGGTTAAATCGGTCGTAGCAGACTCTTTAATTCGCAATTGAGCCGTTGTCACCCCGCACGAAAGCACCTTATCTATCCAAGTCGCACTATCGACCACAGCGTAAAGGGTAAAATCTTCTCGATTCACAGGCTCAAAACAGACCGGAGATGATTGCTCACCTAATAGCGTTAAAGCTTGCTCATGAGTACGAGTCACCACCCGAGGAAATAGTGTTAAGCAATCGGGCCAATGCAGTAGGCGATCTCTATTTTGGTCTAAATAGCGACGCGCATAAGCTCGGGCGAGTACACAAGCATCTTGTAATGGATAATCCAGAGCTAGAGCAGCAAGCAGCATTGCCCGATGCGGTTCATTAGCCCCAAGGTGATGACAAAAGGTCATTTCCACTTTGCCATTGTGATACCAGAGATCAACAAAGCCATCTGCTACAGGCAAGCCAGATACAACCAGTTGAGGTTCATTCAAGACTTTTTGTTTAATCTCATCTAACGATGGGTATGGTGCTAACCATTGATCCAATACCCGTAACAAAACATCACTGGATTGATCTTGATGGTGAGCATTAAATACAACTTGCCAATTCTGCTGGGCTGAACGAATAAAAACGGCTTCATGATCAACTAGCGAAATATCCACTTTTTCACCCAAACCAAACTGTTCAGCAGTCGCTAAAATTGGGTCGATATGCATTAATAGTGGCATTAAATTTTCAGATAGACGTAAAGCACTCATATATTTTCCTTTTTGACAGGGTGATATAACTCACTTCCTCTCGCACGGAATTCATCGGCTTTTTGTTGCATGCCCTCAAGAGGATCGTCCAATACAGCAACAGTGATATCTTGCTCTTGAGTTAAGTTTGAGGCGTAGTCGCGAACTTCTTGCGAGATCTTCATCGAACAGAATTTCGGTCCGCACATCGAACAAAAGTGAGCAACTTTGCCCGATTCTTGCGGTAACGTCTCATCGTGATAAGCCTTTGCGGTATCGGGGTCAAGACTTAAATTAAATTGATCCTGCCAGCGGAACTCAAAACGTGCTTTAGATAACGCATTGTCACGAATTTGAGCCCCTGGATGCCCTTTCGCCAAATCAGCAGCATGGGCGCATAGTTTATAAGTGATCAATCCGGTTTTAACATCTTCTTTATTCGGTAAACCTAAATGCTCTTTAGGTGTGACATAACAGAGCATGGCACATCCGTACCAACCAATCATCGCCGCACCAACGCCTGAAGTTATATGATCATAGCCAGGAGCAATATCTGTGGTTAACGGCCCTAAGGTATAAAATGGTGCTTGATGGCAATGCGTCAGTTGTTCATCCATATTGGCTTTGATCATCTGCATCGGCACATGACCGGGCCCTTCAACCATCACTTGCACATCGTATTGCCAAGCAATCTTGGTCAGTTCACCCAGTGTTCTCAGCTCTGAAAATTGCGCTTCGTCATTAGCATCAGCTACCGAACCTGGCCGTAACCCATCACCAAGCGACAGAGACACATCGTATTGAGCACAAATCTGACAAATTTCCGAAAAATGGGTGTAGAGAAAATTTTCTTGATGATGAGCAAGACACCATTTAGCAATAATGGAGCCGCCTCTTGATACGATTCCAGTTACGCGTTGTGCCGTTAGTGGGACATAACGCAATAATACGCCAGCGTGGATAGTAAAATAATCAACGCCTTGCTCAGCCTGTTCAATCAAGGTATCGCGCATAATTTCCCAGGTAAGGTTTTCTGCAATACCATTTACTTTTTCTAAAGCCTGATACATAGGAACCGTCCCAATTGGAACAGGGCTATTGCGTAAAATCCATTCCCGGGTTTCATGAATATAGCGGCCAGTAGAAAGATCCATTACGGTATCCGCGCCCCATCGCGTCGCCCAAACCAGCTTCTCGACTTCTTCTTCAATTGATGAAGTGACCGAAGAGTTACCAATATTGGCATTTACTTTCACCAGAAAATTTCGCCCAATAATCATAGGTTCAGCTTCAGGGTGATTAATATTTGCCGGAATGATTGCTCGCCCTTGAGCCACCTCCTGTCGCACAAATTCGGCACTGATTTCGGTTGGAAGTGAAGCCCCAAATGACTGACCATCATGTTGCTGATTTAAAACTTGATCGCGATATTGAGCCCGTCCCATATTCTCGCGTAAGGCAATATATTCCATCTCCGGCGTAATCACACCTTGCCTGGCATAATGCAGTTGAGTAACGCAACGATTGGTTTTGGCACGAAAGATAGGAGTTGTGTGATTAAATCTTAAATCGTCTAACAGGGGATCCTCTGCTCGTTGTTGAGCAAAAGCGGAACTTCGTTCAGTCAATACTTCACAGTCTTGGCGCTCAGCAATCCAGCTTGCTCGCAACTTAGGTAAGCCAGAATAGAGATCAATAATATGGTTGGGATCGGTATAAACACCTGAGGTATCGTAAACCCGGATCGGTTGGTTGTCTTGATATTCTGGATGTTCTCTACTGCCACCGATTAAACTATCTGCTAACGCGATTTCACGCATTGCGACCCGAATATCAGGGCGGTGATCAGCTGAAACATAGATTTTTTGGGAGTTGGGATAAGGTGATACCGATAAGGTATCAATGAAATGTTTGGCATGTTGCCTAGCTTGCTTTCGATTCGACATAGCACTCTTTCCTAATGAATAAAGAAATGCTTATCGGACAAATGCAACAAGAGATACAGCGCCCCATTAACCACCAGCCACAACTGCCAGTTTCAATAGCGCACAACAAATTATCTTCTCTTGTTCCCTTCGCAGGTATTAGCCTGATCAGGTTCAACGGATCCCGTTTACACGGTCTCAGCCACATGGCACTCCGACAAGTTGAGCATCAGTATAAAAAAGCCCAACTCATGGTGCAAGGTTTGTGTTACGTTTATTTAACAAAATAAAAACGCCACCTAAAGGTAGCGCTAAACAACAAAAAGACTACGTGTTCATTAACGACACGTCAGTACATCACACTCAAGATGCTTAGAAAGCTCGTCAGCCACATCACCAAAAAGATGAAGAAACGTTTTGTGATAGCCTACAATAACCAGTTTTGCATCCACTTTCTTTGCCAGTTCAACCAAATGTTTCGCCACATCACCATCGGCAAGATACATTTCCCCTACCGGATATGGAGATTGCTTAGCAAGATCAGCTAGCTGCTGCATTCGTTTAATTTCTAATGCGTTATGAACTTCATCAAGCTCTAGCTCCACATCCATATAGCTCACATTGCCAATACCCGGCTCAACATAGGCTAAATGAAGCTCGGCATTATTTTGCTCTGCGATTACCGCCGCCTTAATCATCAGCTTATGAGCTTCTTTATCATCAGGATTTACCGCAAGCAAAATGGTTGGATATAGCGACATATCAGCCTCCAAATGGGGAATGTAAATGTTATGGTTATATTTAAGTGCTATAACTAGTTTATACTCAAGAAACCTAAGTATGTAACAATTATGCCGCTAACGACTAAACAAAGTGGCATACAATCAATGATTGCAAAAATAGCACGACAAACTACAACCATCAAAACGTGATCATGGTTATAGTATGCGTTTTCCAATTTATAAAAAATGAGATCCCCATGAGCCAATTTGTTTTACTCGGTTTTATCGCTCTTGGCGGTGCGTTTGGCGCCTGCTCCCGTTACTTAGTATCTGAGCTGTGCGTGGTACTGTTTGGCCGTGGCTTCCCATATGGAACATTAACTGTAAACATCGTCGGCTCCCTAATTATGGGTTTGCTGATGTCGGCATTAAATCAAGGAATGATTGAAGCTGCGCCATGGCGTCCAATCATAGGCCTTGGTTTCCTTGGAGCTTTAACAACTTTCTCAACCTTCTCAATGGATAACGTCGTTATGATTCAGCAAGGTGAGTTTGTTAAAGCCGGACTTAACATTATCCTCAACGTAGTGTTAAGTATCACCGCTTGTTATGTTGGCTACCAATTAATGATGAAGAGCTAAACTTATCATTACGAGTTAGCAAAACGCCTCGCCATTGCGGGGCGTTTTTGTATCTACTCAATGGGGTAAAAATGGAGCTAAAAATTGGCTTTACTCGGTTTTAGGCGAAAAAAAACCTCGCATTAAGCGAGGTTTCTTTATCGTGGTTGGTAAAGAACCAGATTCTGACGATCTGTGAACACCAACCAAAACCATGACATTGCTCGAAATACAAAGTGTACTTCTTTGCTTGGTTTTTAGATGTAAAAAAGCCTCGTTTTTCAACGAGGCTTTCTTAATAGTGGTCGGTGAAGAGGGATTCGAACCCCCGACCCTCTGGTCCCAAACCAGATGCGCTACCAAACTGCGCTATTCACCGACAATGTTTTAGGCTTTAAGCCAAGGTGCTTAGAACTGCTAAGAACCTAAATAATGGGGTGACCAACGAGGATCGAACTCGCGACAACCGGAATCACAATCCGGGACTCTACCAACTGAGCTATGGTCACCAATGTAAGTGGTCGGTGAAGAGGGATTCGAACCCCCGACCCTCTGGTCCCAAACCAGATGCGCTACCAAACTGCGCTATTCACCGAAAACTGTTTTTGAGCTTTCGCTCTGAAAAGTCAATAATATCAACTCTTCGTAATATGGGGTGGCTAACGAGGCTTGAACTCGCGACAACCGGAATCACAATCCGGGACTCTACCAACTGAGCTATAGCCACCAATGTTTTTTGCCAACTTTTATATTCCGGATGGCGCGCCCGAAAGGATTCGAACCTTCGACCTTTGGCTCCGGAGGCCAACGCTCTATCCAACTGAGCTACGGGCGCATGCCCTGTCGGCGGAGACGAATATTACGGATTAGCCCCCTCTTCGTCTAGTCTTTTTTTCATTTTTTTTTGCGTTCGGTGTATTTATAAACAAAAACTGATTGATTCGTATCATACAAATACAGCCCAGTTATTTCATCTCATTGGCAAATTTCTTATAATTACTTTATGTTTACAATTTAAACATTTATTTAAACTCATATAAATAGTCAATTCTAAGAATAATCCAAGTTGGTTAAATGCCATCTAAAAGCAAAACGATTACAAGGAAGTAAACCATGAGCTTAAAGCGATTTTCTTTATTCTCTGCCCTAACCATCCTTTTTACTGTCGGATCCGTTATTGCAGCAGATATGTCTAATGAAGCAATAGAACAACGAATCAAACCCGTTGGCTCTCTGTATCTAGAGGGAGATGCCCCTATCGTAAAAGTTGCGGCAAGTCCTCGTGGCGGAGAGCAGGTTTACAACACCTATTGTTCTGCTTGCCATACTAGTGGGGTAATGAATGCACCGAAAAAGGGTGATGCTGCAGATTGGAAAGATCGTCTAGCACAAGGCCAAGAAATTCTCGCAAAACATGCCATTGAAGGTTTCAATGCTATGCCAGCGAAAGGATCTTGTATGGACTGTAGTGACGAAGAGATCATTGCTGCTATTAACTATATGACCGAAGGATTAACGCAGTAATAAACAAAAAAACCACCGCACTATTGGCGGTGGTTTTAGAAATAACAAAGTTAACGCGGTTTACCCGTGTTGTTAATTTAGTCTTTATTAAACATGGCTCGAATATTGGCAATATGCGCCTGACCGCGCTGCATACGCTCTTGAGCAGTAACAGGTTTCTTTTCTGTATCCCACTCCAGATCATCTTGTGGCAATTCATACAAGAAGCGACTTGGCTCAGGCTTAATCAACTCACCATATTGACGGCGCTCTTTACACATGGTGAAAGTCAGTTCTCGTTGTGCTCGGGTGATGCCCACATAAGCGAGACGGCGCTCTTCTTCAATATTGTCTTCATCAATACTGGTTTGATGCGGCAAAATTCCCTCTTCAGAGCCAACAAGATAAACATAAGGGAACTCCAATCCCTTTGAGGCGTGCAATGTCATTAGCTGCACCTGATCTGCATTATCATCATCTTCCCCACGCTCCATCATATCGCGCAAGGTCATACGCTGAACCACCTCTTTTAAACTGCGCTCTTGCTGGTCATAATTATCACCTTCAAGATCAGCTGTGATCCAACTATACAGATCAGAGACATTTTTCATGCGCATCTCAGCAGCTTTCGGACTGGCTGATGTCTCATACAACCAATCTTCATAATGAATATCCCGCACTAACTGACGCACTGCTGCAACCGTATCGCCACGCTCAGCATTATCTGCTAACTCAACCACCCAACGCGTAAATCGCTGCAAAGACTCTAAACCTCGACCAGACAGATGCTGTTCAAGACCCAGCTCGAAGCTTGCAGCAAATAAACTCTTGCCACGCATATTGGCGTAATTACCCAACTTTTCTAACGTTACCGGACCAATTTCACGACGAGGTGTATTCACAATACGTAAAAAGGCGTTGTCATCATCTTGGTTAGTGAGTAACCGCAGATACGCCATGATATCTTTAATTTCTGCGCGCGAGAAAAACGATGTACCACCTGAGATCTTATATGGAATACGGTTTTGCATTAATGCTTTTTCAAACAAGCGGGACTGATGGTTGCCTCGATACAAAATGGCATAATCTTTATAAGCTGTGTTATTTAAAAAGCGATGGGCAATCAACTCACCAACCACTTTTTCAGCCTCATGCTCTTCATTTTTAGCCGTGATAACCTTGAGTAATGCCCCTTCTTCCAGCTCTGAAAATAGCGTTTTCTCAAAGACGTGTGGATTATTGGCAATCAAGATATTCGCCGTACGTAAAATACGACTGGTTGAGCGGTAGTTTTGCTCAAGTTTGATCACCTTAAGGCTTGGGAAATCTTTATTTAGCAAGGCTAAGTTTTCTGGCTGTGCACCACGCCATGAGTAAATAGACTGATCATCATCACCCACCACGGTAAATCGAGCACGTTCCCCAACCAGAAGTTTTACAAAAATATATTGGCTGGTGTTGGTATCTTGATACTCATCCACCAGCAAATAACGAATTTTATTTTGCCAGCGACTGCGCACTTCTTCATTGTCTCGCAGTAGTAATACAGGCATTAAAATCAGATCATCAAAATCTAACGCATTATAAGCCTTCATTTGACGCTGATAGAGATGGTAGCAGTGAGCAAATAGCTGATCTCGCTCTGAACGCGCGCGTGCTGCTGCATCTACTGGAGACAGCATGTCATTTTTCCAATTTGAAATAGACGACAATAGCTGTTTCAAAAGATCTTTATCACCTTCCAATTCATCTTCTGTCAGCTCTTTTAGTAACGCCATCTGATCTTGGTCATCAAACAGAGAAAAGTTCGCCTTAAGACCCAGAGCTTTGTATTCACGACGAATAATATTGAGACCTAAGGTGTGGAAGGTCGATACCATTAAACCTTTAGACTCTTGCTTACCTAAAGTTTGACCGACACGCTCTTTCATCTCACGTGCCGCTTTATTGGTAAAGGTTAAGGCAGCAATATTACGTGCTTTATAGTCACAATGCTGAACCAAATACGCAATTTTGTTAGTGATCACTCGCGTCTTACCAGAACCAGCTCCTGCTAGCACTAAGCAAGGACCAGAAACGAATTTTACCGCCTCATTTTGCCTTGGATTCAGTTTCATCTTTCTACCTTATCGTCACGATTTTCTCTGTCAGCGTCGCATTGTAACCAGAATAGTATGATTGTCTATTTTGCCCATGACACTGCAGTATTTTTTTTCATTTTAATTAAAACTTGCACAAATTTGAGAGCCAACTAAAATTGGTGAATGAACGTTCACTCATCAATAAATCAGCGATCAGATATCACCATGAATGATAAAAAAGAACGTATTTTACAAGCAACAGAAATGCTGCTTGCAAAGCACGGGTTTCATGGCCTCTCGATGCAAAAAGTTGCGCAAGAAGCAGGCGTTGCAGCAGGAACAATCTATCGTTATTTTGCCGATAAAGATGATCTGCTCTATCAACTTCATGATCATATTTTAGGTTATGTGGCACAAAAAATAGTGCAAGACCTCAATGATGACATGAGTTTGAAACAGCAATTTCGCACCATATGGCTCAACATTTGGAATATGGCGATAAATGGAGAAGTTCTGTTAATCAATCAAGGTCAGTTTGAACACCTACCTCGACGAAATTCATCAGAACAACGTCTTCGTGAGAAAAAGCTGTTTGCTAAAATCGATCAAATGTTCGATCAAGGCAAAGAAGTCGGTCTTTTTAAACGACTTGATAACGATATTTTGAGCGTACTAAGCCTAGAACCAAGTGCTTGTCTCGCTCGTAAGAAAATGAATGGCATGCTTGATGTCAGTCCTCAACAGCTGGAAGCAGCGATTGAAGCGGCATGGGATGCCATTGTTCAGCATTAATAATAATTGGAGCACACCCAACGATGAAAAAATGGATAGTGATGCTACTTCTCGCCCTCCTGCTATTTGGGAGCGTGATTGGTTTCAATCTATTTAAAGAAAAGAAGATAGCCGAGTATATGGCCAATATGCCTGAACCTGACTATCCGGTGACAGTCACAACGGCGCAAAATACCAATTGGGTGCCATCCATTGAAGCTATCGGCTTTATCGAACCAAACCAAGGGGTAACTATTACTTCTCAGGTTTCAGGCATTATCGATAAAATTGATTTTGACTCTGGCATGAAGGTGAAAAAAGATCAGCCTTTAGTTACGCTAGATTCTGATGTAGAAAAAGCACAATTGCAGAGTAACGTAGCTCGTCTACCTGCGGCGAAAGCAAAATACATCCGTTACCAAGAGCTGTATAAGAAAAATTCTATTTCAAAAGAAGCTTATGAAGATGCTCAAGCGTCTTACTTCTCCTTAAAAGCGGATATTGAAAGTCAACGCGCACAGCTCGACCGTCGCACTATCAAAGCCCCATTTAGCGGTCAGGTAGGTCTACGTAACGTGTTCCTTGGCCAATACATTCAGCCTAGTACTGATGTGGTTCGCCTTGAAGATACTTCTGTTATGAAATTGCGCTTTACTGTGCCGCAGACCGACATTTCTGATATTCACTTAGGTCAAAATGTTGAGATCTTTGTTGATGCATACCCAGAAACGCCATTTAGCGGCAAGATCAGTGCAATTGAGCCAGCAGTTAATTACCAAAGTGGTTTAATCCAGGTTCAAGCCAACATCCCAAATAATGATGGTCAGTTACGTAGTGGTATGTTTGCCCGTGCTCACATCATCTTACCTACGTTAAAAGATCAGATTATTCTGCCGCAAACCTCCATCACCTACACCCTATATGGTGACAATGTTTATATTGCAGCAAAAGATGACAAAGGCACGCTACGCGTTAAGCAGTCTGTAGTTAAAACTGGTGAACACAAAGGCGATATCGTTCATGTTCTTGATGGTGTGAAACCTGGTGATGTTGTTGTTACTTCAGGTCAAGTTCGTCTAAGCAACAATGCGAAAGTGCACGTAGTTGAAAGTGATGCACTTAAGAGCCCAGCAGAAACCCCAATGCTGTAATCTGGAGGAACAATGCGCTTTACAGATGTTTTTATTAAACGTCCTGTTCTTGCGGTATCGATCAGCTTTCTGATCGCTCTACTCGGCCTGCAAGCCGTTTTTAAAATGCAGGTCCGAGAATACCCAGACATGACAAACACTGTAGTAACGGTGAGTACCGGCTACTACGGTGCCAGTGCAGATCTAATCCAAGGCTTTATTACTCAGCCATTGGAACAGGCCATTGCACAGGCAGATAATATCGATTATATGACTTCATCATCGGTATTGGGTTCTTCTACCATTACCGTTAACATGAAGCTTAATACCGATCCCAATGCGGCACTTGCTGATATTCTAGCTAAGACTAACTCGGTTCGTTCCCAGCTACCAAAAGAAGCTGAAGACCCAACCGTAACCATGTCTACTGGCTCTGGTACAGCGGTAATGTATATCGGTTTTACCAGTGACGAATTATCTTCAAGCCAAATCACTGACTACTTACAACGAGTGGTCACCCCGCAGTTGTTCACCGTAAATGGTGTATCAAAAGTTGACCTATACGGTGGCATGAAATACGCCCTTCGTGTATGGCTAGATCCTGCCAAAATGGGGGCTTATAACTTATCTGCTGCTGATGTGATGAATGTGCTTAACAGCAACAACTATCAATCAGCAACAGGTCAAGCAACTGGCGAGTTTGTGTTGTATAACGGTTCTGCAGATACTCAGGTGAAAAACACCGATGAACTGAAGAAACTGGTCGTATCAACTCAAAAAGGCCAAGTGATTCGTTTAGGTGATATAGCCAAAGTAACGCTAGCGAAAAGTCATGACCAGTACCGTGCAACAGCCAATGGTCAGGAAGCCGTTGTAGCCGCGATCAACGCAGCACCAACAGCCAACCCAATCAACATTGCTAAAGGTATATACCAAATCTTACCCGAACTTGAACGCAACATGCCAAGTACGATTAAGATGAACATCATGTATGACTCCACTATTGCTATTAATGAGTCAATTCACGAAGTTATTAAAACTATTGTTGAAGCGGCCGTAATCGTACTGGTTGTTATTACTTTATTCTTGGGTTCAATCCGTGCCGTAGTGATCCCTGTTGTGACCATCCCGCTATCACTGATTGGTGTGGCGATGGTGATGCAAGCGCTAGGTTTTTCATGGAACTTGTTAACCTTACTAGCCATGGTTCTCGCCATCGGTCTGGTGGTGGATGACGCCATCGTTGTACTCGAAAACGTTGACCGTCATATAAAAGAAGGCGAATCGCCGTTCCGAGCTGCGATCATTGGTACTCGAGAAATTGCCGTTCCGGTTATTGCTATGACTCTAACCTTAGGTGCGGTATACGCTCCGATCGCACTAATGGGTGGCTTAACTGGTACCCTATTTAAAGAGTTTGCTCTTACCCTAGCGGGTACTGTATTCATCTCTGGTATTGTGGCTCTGACCCTATCACCAATGATGTGTTCAAAAATGCTTAAAGCAGATAAAACGCCAAGCAAGTTTGAACAAGTTGTCCATAACACTCTAGAGCGTATTACTGTTCGTTATGAAAAGATTCTGCACGGCTTAATGACTATGCGTCCTGTAGTCATTGGCTTTGCGGTTTTAGTTTTCGTTAGCTTACCGTTAATGTTTAAGTTCATCCCAAGTGAACTCGCTCCAGCAGAAGATAACGGTGTGGTTGTACTAATGGCAAACGCACCATCGAATGTGAACTTAGATTACATTCAAAACACCATGGATCAGGTTAACCATGTATTAACGGATCAACCTGAAGTGGCTTTCTCCATGATCTTCTCTGGGGTAATGACATCGAACCAAGCTTTTGGTATTGCTTCTTTAGTACCATGGAGTGAACGTAAAGCGAGTCAGGCTCAAATTGCAAAACGTGTAACAGGCTTAGTAAAAGATGTTCCACAAATGGCAGTAACGGCATTCCAGATGCCACCATTGCCAGGTGCAGGTTCTGGCCTTCCAATGCAGTTTGTTATCACTACACCAAATAACTTTGAAAGTTTATTCCAAGTAGCGAGTACTTTCTTAACTAAGGTGAAAGAGAATCCACAAATTGTTTATTCCGACCTCGACCTTAATTTTGATTCAGCAACGATGAAGATTAAGATTGATAAGGATAAAGCGGGCGCTTATGGCATCACCATGCAAAACATTGGTCAAACACTTAGTACCATGATGGCTGATGGTTATGTCAACCGTATCGACTTAAATGGTCGCTCTTATGAAGTGATCCCACAGGTTGAACGTAAATACCGTTTAAACCCAGAGAATCTAAAGAACTACTATGTTCGAGCTGCTAACGGAGACTCTATTCCACTAAGTAGCCTAGTAACAATAAGCGTTATTTCAGAACCACGCTCATTACCAACCTTTAACCAGTTAAACTCAGCAACTATCAGTGCTGCGTTAGCTCCAGGGGTTGCAATGGGTGATGCGATTAATTGGTTTGAAAGTACAGCTCAAACCGTTCTTCCATCAGGTTACCAATATAACTTCATGGGTGAAGCTCGTCAGTTTGTAACTGAAGGTAATGCACTTTACTTTACGTTCTTATTGGCTTTGGCGATCATCTTCTTAGTGTTAGCAATCCAATTTGAATCACTACGCGATCCGTTGGTTATTCTGATTACTGTTCCTCTTGCAATTTGTGGTGCATTAATTTCCCTTGCATGGGGAGCCGCAACCATGAACATCTACTCGCAAGTCGGACTTATCACCTTAATCGGCTTGATCAGTAAACACGGTATTTTGATTTGTGAAGTTGCCAAAGAAGAACAACTTAACAATAAAAAATCCCGTATGGATGCTGTTATTGAAGCGGCTCGAATTCGTCTTCGTCCAATCTTAATGACAACAGCGGCAATGATTGCAGGTCTAATCCCGCTACTTTATGCATCTGGTGCAGGTGCTGCATCGCGCTTTAGTATTGGTATTGTTATCGTTGCAGGTCTTTCTGTGGGTACCTTGTTTACTCTCTTTGTACTGCCAGTTATCTATACATATTTGGCTAGTATTCATAAACCACTACCAGTCTTTGTAGAAGATAAAGATCTGGAAAAACTTAAGCGAGTAGATGAAGCACGCAACGCACTAAAAAACCGAGATGATCAATAAAATACTTTCATCAAAATAGTAAATAAAGAGGTCGCAATGTGCGGCCTCTTTTATTTTTCGCAATAGTAAGCGACAAATAGTGAACCTTTACATAGAATGAAAGTAGTTATGAAAAAGCCGTTATGGAGTAAACCCAAACCATGTTCGATCCTAAAAAACTTGAGCAAGTAGCCAAGCAGATCCATGAGTCAATGCCACAGCCGGTAAAAGATCTCGGTAACGACGTTGAGCAAAAAGTTCGCCAAGTGATCCAATCTCAACTAGGCAAACTGGATGTTGTTAACCGTGAAGAATTTGATGTGCAAACTCAAGTTTTACTGCGTACTCGTCAAAAGCTAACTGAGCTTGAGCAAAAAATGGCGGAGCTTGAAGCAAAGTTAAATAACAATAAAGACGCTTAATCACTTAGCGCACAGATAAATAAAAAGGGTCTGCACGTTTGATGCAGACCCTTTTTTAATATCTATTGTTAAATTTACTCGCCGCCGACAGCAATGCGTTTCATGTCTGTCATATAACCGCGTAGCGTATGACCAATAACCTCAACAGGATGCTGACGAATAGTTTGGTTTACCTCAATTAAAGTTTGATTATCTGCCCACTGAGAATGGGAGCTTAAACCACGGCCAATATCTTCTGTCGATACTTTTGCCATGAATTTTTCACGAAGCAAAGGAACAGCAACATTAGCAAAAAGATAATTACCGTATTCAGCAGTATCAGAAATAACAACATTCATTTCATATAGGCGCTTACGAGCGATCGTATTAGCAATCAGCGGTAATTCATGAAGTGATTCATAGTAAGCAGACTCATCAATAATGCCAGATGCTGTCATGGCTTCAAATGCCAATTCAACGCCAGCACGCACCATCGCGACCATTAAGATACCGTTATCAAAATATTCTTGCTCTTCAATATGAAGATTAGAACTTGGGTAATTTTCAAATGCAGTCTCGCCCGTTTCATTACGCCAAGTCAGTAGATTGATATCATCATTAGCCCAGTCGGCCATCATGGTTGCTGAAAAATGACCAGAAATAATATCGTCCATATGCTTATTATAGAGAGGACGCATCAAATCTTTTAACTCTTCAGATAATTCAAAAGCACGCACTTTTGCAGGATTTGATAGGCGATCCATCATATGGGTAATACCGCCAAATTTTAGAGCTTCAGTAATGGTTTCCCATCCATATTGCAGCAACTTACCCGCATAATCTGGCTCAATACCATCAGCAATCATTTTTTCATAACAAACAATAGAGCCCGCTTGTAGCATGCCACAAAGTATCGTTTGCTCACCCATAAGATCTGATTTCACTTCTGCAACAAAAGATGATTCTAGCACTCCTGCGCGATGGCCTCCCGTTGCCGCCGCCCACGCTTTTGCAATCGCTAAACCCTCACCATTGGGATCATTTTCAGGATGAACCGCAATTAATGTTGGTACGCCAAAACCACGCTTATACTCTTCACGCACTTCTGTACCTGGACATTTAGGGGCAACCATAACCACAGTTAGATCTGAACGAACTTGCATGCCTTCTTCAACGATATTAAAACCGTGAGAATAACCTAATGTCGCTCCCTGCTTCATCAGAGGCATTACCGCATTAACAACGTTTGTATGCTGCTTATCTGGAGTTAAGTTAATGACAAGATCAGCTTGAGGGATTAGTTGCTCGTAACTGCCAACCTCAAAACCATTATCTTTAGCATTACGATAGGATTGACGCTGCTCGTCAATTGCTACCTGACGAAGCGCATATGCGACGTTCAGCCCCGAATCACGCATATTAAGACCCTGGTTAAGACCCTGAGCACCACACCCGACAATAACAACTTGCTTACCCTTTAGATAATCCGCTTCTGCAGTAAACTCCTCACGCGCCATAAAACGGCAACGACCAAGTTGATCTAACTGCTCACGTAGATTTAGGGTATTAAAGTAATTTGCCATATAACCAACTCCATGACTAAATAATAAAAGTGACGTACCTGTCGATAGCTTTGATACTAGATCAGTCTTTTTGTTGCGAAAAGTGCTATATTCACAACAACGAATTGCAAAAAATGCAACATGGATGATGAACCTAAAAAATTTGCAACACTTTATTCACCTAGCAGAATCGAAAAGCTTTACCGTCACAGCACAAAAGACTCATATCAGCCTCTCGGCCTTAAGTCGTGTTATTCAGCGTTTAGAACAAGAGCTGGAGCAAAGCTTATTCATTCGCGACAATCGCAGCGTTGAACTTACCGCTGCAGGGAAAGAGCTATTACCAGTTGCAATAGGTATCGTTGAACAATGGCACCAACTTAAAACTCAGCTTTCAACCGACCAGCACTTGTTAAGAGGAAAACTCACTCTTTTTTGTTCTGTTACCGCAAGCTATAGTCATTTACCGCAACTTGTCACGGAATTACGCCAAACTCACCCACAAATAGAGATTCAGCTATTAACTGGCGATCCAGCCCAAGCGATAGAAAAAGTTCTCAATGATGAGGCCGATATTGCAATCGCTGCAAAACCTAAACACCTCTCAAACAAATTAACCTTTATCGAGTTTGATCAAGTAACCTTAACGGTTATCAGTCCATTACTAGTGGGACAGTCATTGCAACCAACCCATCAAATATCTGCTCAATGGCAAACGCTACCTTTTATTCTTCCAGAATCAGGAACCGCACGAGATCATAGTAATGATTGGCTCAGAGATAACCAAATAAACCCAACAATTTATGCTCAAGTTGCAGGTCATGAGGCGATTGTAAGTATGGTTGCTTTGGGATGTGGGGTGGGTATTGCCCCTGATGTTGTGATTGATAATAGCCCAATGAAAGATCGCGTATTTAAACACAACGATCAAAATATCAAGCCACTGGCTCTTGGACTATGTTGTAAAAAAAGCCGAGCTCACGAGCCTTTATTAGCCGCTTTAATGCAGTTGTGCCAATCACAGTAGTAGTATGAGCTATAAACAAGGATGTGCGTTTTTACCGACCAACTCAAGATCTTCAATTTATTTTTAACAAATGGCAAAAAGGCTCATATCTTTCGATATGAGCCTTCTTAAATATGGCAGGGGTGGAGAGATTCGAACTCCCAACACGCGGATTTGGAATCCGCTGCTCTGCCAATTGGAGCTACACCCCTGTTGTTCGT
>NZ_PYOG01000033.1 GCF_003026815.1 Photobacterium damselae
ACTTCCGTACAACTGACGTAACTGGTACTATCGAGCTACCAGAAGGCGTTGAAATGGTAATGCCTGGTGATAACATCTCTATGACTGTTACTCTAATCGCTCCTATCGCGATGGACGAAGGTCTACGTTTTGCTATCCGTGAAGGTGGCCGTACAGTTGGTGCTGGTGTTGTTGCAACTATCATTGCTTAATAACATCTAGTACTCACGTACAGAAAAAGGGAGCTTCGGCTCCCTTTTTTGCATCTAAAGCTAATTAATTTTATATTCTATACAATTTTACTTTCCTGTATTGCCCCCCGCTGCACTAAACTTTACCCATCTTCGTTAATAAATTTTAGGTTCATCTTTTAGTACTATCAGCTTGTTATCTATTTTTTTATTTATAGCTAAAAAGTAAGGTAGGAGAGTGTTTCTGATTATTTATCGATCAGGGCTTGCTTTCAATATTGTGATCTGTATAATGCACCGCACTGCCCGAGGATATGCCTCGTAAGCGCAGTTGTGAACCAATGAGCGTTGAGGAAGAGATCGCTAAGCGATCTGTTTAATGTATACTCTGACTTATGTTCGCAGTCAATTTAATTGGCTGACAATGTATCCAACTAGGATGCTACGTTCACATAAATCAATCGTACATTCCCTCGTCTTAACGAGTGTGAGTGGCGATATTGTTTGTGTAATTTTTTTATTGGAGCTCTGTCTCATGCAGAACCAACGTATTCGTATCCGCCTTAAGGCGTTCGATCACCGTTTGATCGACCAGTCTACTGCGGAAATCGTTGAAACAGCTAAGCGTACAGGCGCGCAGGTTAAGGGTCCAATCCCACTACCTACTCGTAAAGAGCGTTTCACTGTTCTTATTTCTCCTCACGTTAATAAGACAGCACGTGACCAGTACGAAATCCGTACTCACAAGCGTCTTATCGACATCGTTGAGCCAACAGACAAAACTGTTGATGCTCTTATGCGTCTAGACCTAGCTGCTGGCGTTGATGTACAGATCAGCCTAGGTTAAGGGGAGATAAGAGAATGATTGGTCTAATCGGTCGTAAAGTGGGCATGACCCGCATCTTTACCGAAGCAGGCGTTTCTATTCCAGTAACAGTGGTTGAAGTTGAAGCTAACCGCGTTTCTCAGGTTAAAACTGTTGAAACTGACGGCTACAACGCAATCCAGATCACTACTGGTTCTAAGAAAGCTAACCGCGTTACTAAGCCAGAAGCAGGTCACTTTGCAAAAGCTGGTGTTGAAGCTGGTCGCGGTCTTTGGGAATTCCGTCTAGAGAACAATGAAGAGTTCGCTGTTGGCGCTGAGCTAACTGTTGAGCTGTTCAACGAAGTTAAAAAAGTAGACGTTACTGGCACATCTAAGGGTAAAGGTTTCCAGGGCGCTGTTAAGCGTTGGAACTTCCGTACTCAAGATATGACACACGGTAACTCCTTGTCTCACCGTGCTCCTGGTTCAATTGGCCAATGTCAAACTCCAGGTCGCGTATTTAAAGGCAAGAAAATGGCTGGTCACATGGGTGCTGAGCGTGTAACGACTCAAAACCTAGAGATCGTACGTGTTGACGCTGAGCGCAATCTGCTTCTTATCAAAGGTGCAGTACCAGGTGCTACAGGTGGCAACGTGATCGTTAAACCAGCTGTTAAAGCGTAACGTCGAGGAGTTAGTAATGGAATTGGTAGTCAAAGGTGCTAACGCACTAACTGTCTCCGAAACTACTTTTGGGCGTGATTTCAATGAAGCGCTTGTACACCAAGTAGTTGTTGCATACGCAGCAGGTGCTCGTCAGGGTACTCGTGCTCAGAAAACTCGTTCTGATGTTTCTGGTGGCGGTGCTAAGCCATGGCGCCAGAAAGGCACAGGTCGCGCACGTTCTGGTACTATGCGTAGTCCAATTTGGCGTAAAGGTGGCGTATCATTCGCTGCTCGTCCACAGGACCACAGCCAGAAAGTAAACAAAAAAATGTACCGCGGTGCGATGAAGAGCATTCTTTCTGAGCTAGTTCGTCAAGAGCGTCTAATCGTTGTTGAGAACTTCTCTGTAGAAGCACCAAAGACAAAAGCACTAGTAGCTAAGCTAAACGAGCTTGAGCTAACTGATGCACTGATCGTAACTGGCGAACTAGATGAGAATCTATTCCTAGCTGCACGTAACCTATACAAAGTAGACGTACGTGATGCTAAGGCAATCGACCCAGTTAGCTTAATCGCTTTCGAAAAAGTTGTTATGACTGCAGACGCAGTTAAAGCAGTTGAGGAGATGCTAGCATGATCACTGAAGAGCGTATCTTAAAAGTTCTACGTGCTCCGCACATCTCTGAAAAAGCAACTATGGCTGCTGAAAACGGTAACACTATCGTATTCAAAGTAGCTATGACAGCAACTAAGAAAGAGATCAAAGCAGCAGTTGAAAAACTGTTCGAGGTTGAAGTTAAGTCTGTAAATACTCTTATTGCTAAGGGTAAGACCAAGCGTCAAGGTATGCGCCAAGGCCGTCGTAGCGACTGGAAAAAAGCGTATGTTATCTTGAAAGAAGGTCAAGACATCGACTTCGCTGGTAGTGCAGAGTAAGGCTAGGAGCAAAGAAGAATGGCTATTGTAAAATGTAAGCCGACTTCCCCAGGTCGTCGCCACGTAGTTAAAGTGGTTAACTCTGACCTGCATAAGGGTAAGCCGTACGCACCACTTCTAGAGAAAAACTCTAAGACTGGTGGTCGTAACAATAACGGTCGTATCACAGTACGTCACATCGGTGGTGGTAATAAACAACATTACCGTCTAATCGACTTTAAACGTACTAAAGATGGCATCCCAGCGAAAGTTGAGCGTCTAGAATACGATCCAAACCGTAGCGCAAACATTGCTCTAGTTCTTTACAAAGACGGTGAGCGCCGCTACATTATCGCACCTAAAGGCCTACAAGCTGGTGATATGATCCAGTCTGGTGAAGATGCTGCAATCAAAGTTGGTAACACTCTACCAATGCGCAACATCCCAGTAGGTTCTACTGTACACTGTGTTGAGCTTAAGCCTGGTAAAGGCGCTCAGATAGCTCGTTCAGCTGGTGCATACGCTCAGATCATTGCACGTGCAGGCACTTATGTGACTCTACGTCTACGTTCTGGTGAAATGCGTAAAGTTCTTGCTGATTGTCGTGCGACACTAGGCGAAGTTGGTAACCATGAGCACATGCTACGTGAACTAGGTAAAGCTGGTGCTTCACGTTGGCGCGGTGTTCGTCCAACAGTTCGTGGTGTTGTAATGAACCCAGTAGATCACCCACACGGTGGTGGTGAAGGTCGTACATCTGGCGGTCGTCACCCGGTTACACCTTGGGGTGTTCCAACTAAGGGTTACAAGACTCGTAAGAACAAACGTACCGACAAGTACATTGTACGTCGTCGTAACAAGTAATTATAAAGAGGATACGCCATGCCACGTTCTCTCAAGAAAGGTCCATTTATTGACCTACACTTGCTGAAGAAGGTAGAGAAAGCGTTGGAAAGCGGTGACAAAAAGCCTGTTAAGACTTGGTCCCGTCGCTCAATGATCATCCCTCAAATGATCGGTTTGACCATCGCTGTCCATAATGGTCGTCAGCACGTTCCTGTTTTCGTTTCTGAAGAAATGATCGGTCACAAGCTAGGCGAATTTGCACCAACACGCACTTACCGTGGCCATGCTGCGGATAAGAAAGCTAAGAAGCGCTAAGAGGAGTATAGGTTATGGAAGCTATCGCTAAACATCGCTTTGCTCGCATCTCACCGCAGAAAGCTCGTTTGGTTGCAGATCAACTGCGCGGTAAGCCAGTTGCTCAAGCTCTTGAAATTCTTAACTTCAGCAACAAAAAAGCTGCTGATTTAATCAAGAAAGTTCTAGAGTCAGCTATCGCTAACGCAGAACACAATGAAGGCGCAGACATTGATGATCTTAATGTTGCAAAAATCTTCGTTGATGAAGGTCCTACCATGAAGCGTATTATGCCTCGTGCTAAAGGCCGTGCCGATCGCATCTTGAAGCGTTCTAGCCACATCACTGTTGTTGTAGCAGACCGCTAAGAGACTAGGAGAGAAAGCAATGGGTCAAAAAGTACATCCTAATGGTATTCGTCTTGGCATCGTTAAGCCTTGGAATACCACTTGGTTTGCTAACAGCCAAGATTTCGCTGACAACCTAGACGGCGACTTCAAGGTACGTCAGTTCCTTACTAAGGAACTAGCAAAAGCATCTCTTTCACGTATCGTTATCGAGCGTCCTGCAAAGAGCATCCGTGTGACTATTCACACAGCTCGTCCAGGCGTTGTTATCGGTAAGAAAGGTGAAGACGTAGAGAAACTACGTGCAGCAGTAGCAAAGATCGCGGGCGTTCCAGCTCAGATCAACATTGCTGAAGTACGTAAGCCAGAACTAGATGGTCAACTAGTTGCAGATAGCATCGCATCTCAGCTAGAGCGTCGTGTTATGTTCCGTCGCGCTATGAAGCGTGCAGTTCAGAACGCTATGCGTCTTGGCGCTAAAGGTATCAAAGTTGAAGTAAGCGGTCGTTTAGGCGGCGCTGAAATTGCACGTACTGAGTGGTACCGTGAAGGCCGTGTGCCTCTACACACTCTTCGTGCTGACATTGATTACGCAACTTCTTCGGCTCACACTCAATATGGTGTGATTGGTATTAAAGTTTGGATCTTCAAAGGTGAAGTTCTAGGCGGTATGCCAGCTGCTAACGCAGTAGAGCCAAAGGCTGACAAGCCTAAGAAGCAGCGCAAAAGCCGTAAATAAGGAGTTTATTGATGCTGCAACCAAAACGCACTAAATTCCGCAAGGCCTTTAAAGGTCGTAACCGCGGTCTAGCGAACGGTACTGATGTAAGCTTTGGCGAATTTGGTCTTAAAGCTGTTGGTCGTGGTCGACTAACTGCTCGCCAAATCGAAGCTGCACGTCGTGCTATGACTCGTCATATCAAACGTCAGGGCCAAATCTGGATTCGTGTATTCCCAGACAAACCTATCACATCTAAGCCTCTTGAAGTTCGTCAAGGTAAAGGTAAGGGTAACGTAGAGTACTGGGTTGCACAGATTCAACCAGGTAAGGTTCTATATGAAATGGGTGGTGTTCCTGAAGCTCTAGCTCGTGAAGCATTCGATCTTGCTGCACGTAAGCTACCAATCAAGACCACTTTCGTAACTAAGGCGGTAATGTGATGAATGCACAAGATCTACGCGCTAAAAGCGTTGAAGAACTGAATGCAGAGCTTGTGAATCTTCTTCGTGAGCAGTTCAACTTGCGTATGCAAGCTGCAACTGGTCAGTTACAGCAGACTCACAATCTGAAGAATGTACGTCGTGACATCGCACGTGTTAAAACCGTTCTGACTGAGAAGGCGAGCGCATAATGAGCGAACAAATCCGTACTCAGCTTGGTCGTGTAGTTAGCGACAAAGGCGACAAAACAATCGTTGTTGCTATTGAACGTATGGTGAAGCACCCAATCTACGGTAAATTCATCAAGCGTACAACTAAGCTTCACGCACACGATGAAAACAACGAGTGTGGCCTAGGCGATACTGTTGAGATTCGTGAGTGCCGTCCAATGTCTAAGACTAAGTCTTGGACTCTGGTACGCCTAGTTGAAAAAGCTCGAATCTAATTCGTAAGTTTTAACAACTAGTTAAGTCAGCGGCCCTTAATTTTTTTCGGGCCGTTTATTTTTTATCTACCCATCGGGCGAAAAGAGTGTTATTATTCGCCGCCTTTGAAAGAAAAGGCGAATCGACCCGCGATGGGTCTAGATGTATTTAATTAGCGGAGCACTAACATGATCCAAATGCAAAGTATGCTTGATGCTGCGGATAACTCCGGCGCACGTAGCGTAATGTGTATTAAGGTTCTGGGTGGCTCACACCGCCGCTATGCACAGATTGGTGACATCATTAAGATTACTGTTAAGGAAGCAATTCCTCGCGGTAAAGTTAAGAAAGGTGATGTACTAAAAGCGGTTGTTGTGCGCACTCGTAAAGGCGTTCGTCGTCCAGACGGCTCTGTCATTCGTTTTGACCGTAATGCTTGCGTATTGCTTAACAACAATACAGAGCAACCAATCGGTACTCGTATTTTCGGCCCAGTGACACGTGAACTACGTACTGAAAAGTTCATGAAGATCGTATCACTAGCGCCAGAAGTACTGTAAGGAGTAATTCAAATGGCAGCTAAAATCCGTCGCAACGACGAAGTTATCGTTCTTACTGGTAAAGATAAAGGTAAGAAAGGTAAAGTATCTAAGGTCCTAGCAACCGGTAAAGTTATCGTTGATGGTATCAACCTTGTTAAGAAGCACCAGAAGCCTGTTCCGGCTATGGGCATCCAAGGTGGCATCGTTGAAAAAGAAGCAGCTATTGATGCTTCTAACGTTGCAATCGTTAACGGTGAAGGTAAAGCAGACCGTGTAGGCTTCCGATTCGAAGACGGCAAAAAAGTTCGTTTCTTCAAATCGACTGGCGAAACTATTAAGTAATTTTGGAGTAGTACTATGGCGAAACTGCATGATTACTACAAAGAGACTGTTGTAAAAGAGCTTGCTGAAAAGTTCGAATACAAGAGTATCATGCAAGTCCCAAAGATCGAGAAGATCACACTTAACATGGGTGTGGGCGAGGCGATCAACGACAAGAAGCTTCTTGAAAACGCAGCTGCTGACATGACTGCTATCGCAGGTCAGAAGCCGCTAATCACTGTAGCTCGTAAGTCTGTTGCTGGCTTTAAGATCCGTGAGGGCTACCCTATTGGCTGTAAAGTAACTCTACGTGGCGAACGTATGTGGGACTTCTTCGAGCGTCTAATTTCAATTGCTATTCCACGTGTTCGTGACTTCCGCGGTTTAAACCCTAAGTCATTCGACGGTCGTGGTAACTACAGCATGGGCGTTCGAGAGCAGATTATCTTCCCAGAAATCGATTTCGATAAAGTAGATCGTGTACGTGGTCTTGACATCACTATCACAACTTCTGCTAATTCTGACGAAGAAGCTCGTGCTCTGCTATCTGCTTTTAACTTCCCATTCCGTAAGTAAAAGTAAGGGTTACAAATGGCTAAAGAATCAATGAAGGCACGCGAAGCTAAACGTGCCAAGCTAGTAGCTAAGTACGCTGAGAAGCGTGCAGCGCTAAAAGCTCTAATTAGCAACGTGAATGCTTCTGAAGAAGATCGCTGGAATGCAGTGCTTAAGCTTCAGTCTCTACCACGTGATTCCGCTAAGTCTCGTCAGCGTAACCGCTGTAACCAGACTGGCCGTCCACACGGTTACCTACGTAAATTCGGTCTAAGCCGAATCAAGGTTCGTGAAGCTTGCATGAAAGGCGAGATTCCGGGTCTGCGTAAAGCTAGCTGGTAATTTAGTACCAATATAGAATCACGGAGTATTGACTTATGAGCATGCAAGATCCGATTTCGGATATGCTGACCCGCATTCGTAACGGTCAGGCAGCGAAAAAAGTTGCTGTTAAAATGCCATCTTCTAAGCTTAAAATTGCAATTGCTGCACTGCTTAAAGAAGAAGGTTACGTGGCTGACTACACTGTAAATGGTGAAGTTAAGCCAGAGCTAGAAGTTACTCTTAAGTACTTCGAAGCTAACCCAGTTATTGAGCAAATCCAACGTGTATCACGTCCTGGTCTACGCATCTACAAGAAAAAAGATGCTCTACCATCAGTGATGGGCGGTCTAGGTATTGCTGTTGTGTCCACTTCCAAGGGTCTAATGACCGACCGCGCTGCTCGCAAAGCGGGTCTTGGCGGTGAGATTATCTGCTACGTAGCATAATAGGAGTAGGAAATGTCTCGTGTTGCAAAAGCACCTGTAGTAATTCCTGCCGGCGTAGAAGTTAAACTTAACGGTCAGGAAATCACTGTTAAAGGTGGTAAAGGCGAACTAGTTCGCGTTATCAACGAAGCAGTTGTTCTTTCCCAGGAAGAGAACACAATTACTTTCGGTCCTCGTGAAGGTTTCGAAAAAGCTTGGGCACAAGCAGGTACTGCTCGTGCACTAGTAAACAACATGGTTGTAGGTGTTACTGAAGGTTTCACTAAGAAGCTAACTCTTAAAGGTGTTGGTTACCGTGCTGCTATTAAAGGCAACGCTGTAGCTCTTACTCTTGGCTTCTCTCACCCAGTTGAGCACGAACTTCCAGCCGGTATCAAAGCTGAGTGTCCAACACAAACTGAAATCGTACTAACTGGTACTGATAAGCAGGTTGTTGGTCAGGTAGCTGCGGATATCCGTGCTTACCGTAGCCCAGAACCTTATAAAGGTAAGGGTGTTCGTTACGCAGACGAAGTTGTGCGTATTAAAGAAGCTAAGAAGAAGTAAGGTAACACTATGGATAAGAAAACATCTCGTATCCGTCGTGCGACCCGAGCACGTCGTAAGATTGCTGAACTTGGCGCAACTCGCCTTGTTGTACACCGTACGCCACGTCACGTGTACGCTCAAGTAATCGCAGCAAACGGCTCTGAGGTTATCGCAGCCGCTTCTACTCTAGAAAAAGCGATCCGTGAGCAAGTTAAGAATACCGGTAACAAAGACGCTGCTACAGCTGTAGGTAAAGCTATTGCTGAGCGCGCGATTGAAAAAGGCGTTTCTAGCGTTGCATTCGATCGTTCTGGTTTCCAATACCACGGCCGTG
Source organism: Photobacterium damselae (assembly GCF_003026815.1). GTDB lineage: Bacteria > Pseudomonadota > Gammaproteobacteria > Enterobacterales > Vibrionaceae > Photobacterium > Photobacterium damselae. Next base: position 8,682 of record NZ_PYOG01000033.1, read on the forward strand.
TAGCTGCACTAGCAGAAGCTGCTCGTGAAGCTGGTCTGAAATTCTAAGGTAGGCGGAAGATGGCTAACGAAAAAACACAATCAGATTTGCATGAAAAACTGATCGCTGTTAACCGTGTATCTAAGACGGTTAAAGGTGGTCGTATTTTCAGCTTTACTGCACTAACAGTAGTTGGTGACGGTAACGGTCGCGTTGGTTTCGGTTACGGTAAGGCACGTGAAGTTCCTGCTGCAATCCAGAAAGCGATGGAAAAAGCACGCCGTAACATGACTAATGTTGCACTAAACGAAGGTACTCTTCACCACGCTGTTAAAGGCCGCCACACTGGTTCTAAAGTGTACATGCAGCCTGCATCAGAAGGTACAGGTATCATCGCAGGTGGTGCGATGCGTGCAGTTCTAGAAGTTGCGGGTGTTCGTAACGTTCTAGCAAAAGCATACGGCTCTACAAACCCAATCAACATCGTTCGCGCGACTATTGATGGTTTGAGTGGCATGAACTCTCCAGAAATGATCGCTGCGAAGCGTGGTCTTTCTGTTAAAGAAATTCTGGAGTAATCGACATGGCTAAGACTATTAAAGTAACACAGACAAAGAGCTCTATCGGTCGTTTACCGAAGCATAAAGCTACTTTGCGTGGCCTAGGCCTTCGTCGTATCAACCACACAGTTGAACTTGAAGATACTGCTTGCGTACGCGGCATGATCAACAAAGTTTACTACATGGTTAAAGTTGAGGAGTAATCAGAATGCGTTTGAATACTCTATCACCGGCTGCGGGTTCTAAGCCTTCTGCTAAGCGCGTAGGTCGTGGTATCGGTTCTGGTCTGGGTAAAACTTGTGGCCGTGGTCACAAGGGTCAGAAATCACGTTCAGGTGGTTCTGTACGTCCAGGCTTCGAAGGCGGTCAAATGCCTTTGAAACAACGTCTACCAAAATTCGGTTTTACTTCGCGTAAAGGCCTAGTATCAGCTGAAATTCGTCTAGCAGAGCTAGCGAAAGTTGAAGGTGACGTAGTAAGCTTAGAAACTCTAAAAGCTGCAGATCTTATCTCTGCGAACATCCAGTTCGCGAAAGTTGTACTTTCTGGTGAGATCAACCGCGCTGTTACAGTTAAAGGCCTACGCGTTACTAAAGGCGCTAAAGCTGCAATCGAAGCTGCCGGCGGTAAAATCGAGGAATAATTAACTCGAGGATGAGGTACAGATGGCTAAACAACCAGGACAAGATTTTCGTAGCGCCAAAGGTGGCCTAGCAGAACTAAAGTCCCGTCTTTTCTTTGTATTAGGCGCGATCTTAATTTTCCGTGCGGGCTCTTTTGTGCCTATTCCTGGTATTGACGCTGCTGTACTTGCTGATCTGTTCGAACAGCAAAAGGGTACCATCATTGAACTGTTTAACATGTTCTCTGGTGGTGCACTTTCGCGTGCTTCGATCTTAGCTCTGGGCATAATGCCGTATATTTCTGCGTCCATTATTGTCCAGTTGCTAACGGTGGTTCATCCAGCGTTAGCAGAGCTTAAGAAAGAAGGGGAGGCTGGCCGTCGTAAGATAAGCCAGTATACTCGTTACGGCACGCTTGTTTTGGCAACCTTCCAAGCAATTGGTATTGCGACGGGGTTACCAAGTATGATTCCAGGACTGGTAGTAAATCCAGGGCTAGGATTCTACTTTGTCGCAGTAGTTAGTTTGGTTACCGGTACCATGTTTTTGATGTGGTTAGGTGAACAAATTACTGAACGTGGCATTGGTAACGGTATATCTTTGATTATCTTCACTGGTATCGTTGCAGGTTTGCCGCCAGCTATTGGACAGACTGTAGAGCAAGCACGTCAAGGTGAATTGCACGTACTTCTTCTACTGTTAATTGCAGTAATCTCTTTTGCTGTTATATACTTCGTAGTGTTTATGGAACGTGGTCAACGTCGAATCGTCGTTAACTATGCTAAACGTCAGCAAGGCCGTCGTGTTTTTGCTGCGCAAAGCACCCACCTTCCGCTTAAAATAAACATGGCGGGTGTTATCCCAGCAATTTTTGCATCGAGTATTATTCTGTTTCCAGGTACACTAGCACAGTGGTTTGGACAGAGTGAAAATCTAGGCTGGTTAAGTGATATTTCACTTGCACTAAGCCCTGGACAGCCACTATATGTAATGCTTTATGCTGCTGCGATTATTTTCTTCTGTTTCTTCTATACCGCGTTGGTGTTTAACCCTCGCGAGACAGCTGATAACTTGAAGAAGTCTGGTGCATTCGTACCTGGTATTCGCCCGGGTGAACAGACCGCAAAATACATTGATAAAGTAATGACTCGACTAACCCTTGCGGGTGCGTTGTATATCACCTTTATCTGTCTGATCCCCGAGTTCATGATGATTGCATGGAATGTCCGCTTCTATTTCGGTGGAACTTCCCTACTCATTGTAGTAGTTGTAATCATGGACTTCATGGCTCAAGTTCAGACTCACCTGATGTCTCAACAATATGAGTCAGTTTTGAAAAAGGCTAACCTTAAGGGCTACGGCCGTTAAGAACAGTTATCCATTTACGGAGTTTAGCAATGAAAGTTCGTGCTTCCGTTAAGAAAATCTGCCGTAACTGCAAAGTTATCAAGCGCAACGGTGTTGTGCGTGTAATTTGCAGCGAGCCTAAGCACAAACAGCGCCAAGGCTAATTAGCAGAAATATTTCTTGCAAATTGAAGGTAGGTTGGCTACATTAGCCAACCATCTTTTGTTGTGTGCAAAAGAATTGTTCCACCGCTGCGTATCCTAAACGGGCTCTGCAGCGGTTATTCTTGTAAAGTACTAGGAGTGAATAGTGGCCCGTATTGCAGGCATTAACATTCCTGATCAGAAACACGCTGTTATCGCATTAACTGCGATCTACGGCATCGGTAAAACTCGTTCTCAAGCTATCCTAGCTGAGACTGGTATTGCTGAAGATGTTAAGATCAGTGAACTGACTGAAGAGCAGATCGATCTACTGCGTGATGGTGTAGCTAAGTACACTGTAGAAGGTGATCTACGTCGTGAAGTTTCCATGAACATCAAGCGTCTAATGGACCTTGGTTGTTACCGTGGTCTTCGTCACCGTCGCAGTCTACCTCTACGTGGACAGCGTACTAAGACCAACGCACGTACCCGTAAGGGTCCGCGCAAGCCGATCAAAAAATAATCGGATAAGGTAGAGTACAATGGCAAAACAACCAACTCGCGCTCGTAAGCGCGTACGTAAGCAAGTTGCTGATGGCGTTGCGCACATCCACGCTTCTTTCAACAACACAATCGTAACCATTACTGACCGTCAAGGTAATGCTCTTGCTTGGGCAACAGCAGGTGGTTCTGGTTTCCGTGGTTCTCGTAAATCTACTCCGTTCGCTGCACAGGTTGCTGCTGAGCGTTGTGGTGAAATGGCTAAAGAATACGGCGTTAAGAACCTAGAAGTTATGGTTAAGGGCCCAGGTCCTGGTCGTGAGTCTACTATCCGCGCTCTAAACGCAGCGGGTTACCGTATCACTAACATTGTTGATGCGACTCCGATCCCTCATAACGGTTGTCGTCCACCTAAGAAACGTCGCGTATAACGTTTCGTTTCTAGGAATATTGGAGAAAGAAACATGGCAAGATATTTGGGTCCTAAGCTGAAGCTTAGCCGTCGCGAAGGCACTGATTTATTCCTTAAATCAGGTGTACGCGCGATTGATACCAAGTGTAAAATTGATAATGCACCTGGTCAACACGGTGCGCGTCGCGGTCGTCTATCTGACTACGGCGTTCAGCTTCGTGAGAAGCAAAAAGTTCGTCGTATCTACGGCGTACTAGAAAAACAATTCCGTAACTACTACCAAGAAGCTGCTCGCCTAAAAGGCAACACTGGTGAAAACCTACTTCAGCTTCTTGAAGGTCGTCTAGATAACGTAGTTTACCGCATGGGCTTTGGCGCAACTCGCGCAGAAGCACGTCAGTTGGTAAGCCACAAAGCGATCCTAGTTAACGGTCAAGTCGTGAACGTTCCTTCTTACAAGGTAGCGGCTAACGACGTTGTTAGCATTCGCGAGAAAGCTAAGAACCAAGCACGCATCAAAGCAGCTCTAGAAGTTGCTACACAGCGTGAACTACCGACTTGGGTCGAAGTAGACAACAAGAAAATGGAAGGTACTTTTAAGCGTCTTCCAGAACGTTCTGATTTGTCTGCCGACATCAACGAACACCTGATCGTCGAGCTTTACTCTAAGTAAGGCTATAGTTAAGAGAGGACACAATGCAGGGTTCTGTAACAGAATTTCTTAAGCCACGTTTAGTTGACATCGAACAAGTTAACTCAACGCATGCAAAAGTAACTCTAGAGCCATTAGAGCGTGGTTTTGGCCACACTCTAGGTAATGCTCTTCGTCGCATTCTATTATCTTCAATGCCAGGTTGTGCTGTTACTGAAGTAGAGATCGACGGTGTGTTACATGAGTACAGCACCAAAGAGGGAGTTCAGGAAGATATCCTCGAAATCCTACTAAACCTTAAGGGCCTAGCTGTTAAGGTTGAGGGTAAAGATGAAGTAATTCTAACTCTGAACAAGTCTGGTGCAGGCCCTGTTGTTGCAGGTGACATCACCCATGATGGTGATGTTGAGATTGCGAACCCAGAACACGTAATCTGCCACATTACTGATGACAATGCTGAATTAAGCATGCGCATCAAGGTAGAACGTGGTCGTGGCTATGTACCAGCATCTGCTCGTATTCACACTGAAGAAGATGAGCGTCCAATTGGCCGTCTGCTAGTTGATGCAACTTTCAGCCCAGTTGATCGTATCTCTTACGCTGTTGAAGCAGCTCGCGTTGAACAACGTACTGACTTAGACAAGCTTGTAATTGATATGGAGACTAATGGTACTCTTGATCCTGAGGAAGCTATCCGTCGTGCAGCAACAATTCTTGCTGAACAACTAGATGCATTCGTAGATCTTCGTGATGTACGTGTTCCTGAAGAAAAAGAAGAGAAGCCGGAGTTCGATCCGATCCTACTGCGTCCTGTAGACGATCTTGAACTAACTGTTCGCTCTGCAAACTGTCTAAAAGCAGAAGCGATCCATTACATCGGTGATCTTGTTCAGCGTACTGAGGTTGAGCTTCTTAAGACTCCAAACCTTGGTAAGAAGTCTTTAACTGAAATTAAAGACGTTCTTGCTTCTCGTGGTCTGTCTCTAGGCATGCGTCTAGAAAACTGGCCGCCAGCGTCTATCGCTGAAGATTAATAGTTACTGATATCTAGTTAGAAGGATTAGGTCATGCGCCATCGTAAGAGTGGTCGTCAACTCAACCGCAACAGCAGCCATCGTAAAGCGATGTTCAGCAACATGGCTAGCTCTCTGGTACGTCACGAATTAATCAAGACTACCCTGCCTAAAGCAAAAGAGCTACGTCGCGTAATTGAGCCTTTGATTACCCTAGCTAAGACTGACAGCGTTGCTAACCGTCGTCTTGCATTCGCTCGTACTCGTGATAACGAAGTAGTTGCGAAACTATTTAATGAATTAGGTCCACGTTTCGCTCAGCGTCCAGGTGGTTACACTCGTATTATCAAGTGTGGTTTCCGTGCTGGCGATAAAGCTCCAATGGCTTACATTGAGCTTGTAGATCGTTCTGAAGCTAAAGAAGAAGCTACTGCTGAATAAGCAATAGTTTTGAAATAGCAAAAAGAAGCCGAGTCTGAAAAGATTCGGCTTTTTTTTTGCATCTAAATCATGAGTTAACTGGGAGTAGCTTATGATTTATCAAGTGATTGATTCTCGTAACTTTGGTGGGATAGAAAGTCACATTTTGCAATTAGCTTGTCTTCTGCATAGATATAATTATCCTGTGACAATTGTCTTTATGCGGCATTACAGTCCAGCACATCCACTGCGACAACAAGCAGAAAGTGCAAAAATCCCAGTTTTAACTACAGCTCAATTACCTAGTTTTTATCATTTAAAACAAGGTGATATTCTTCATGGTCATGGCTACAAAGCAAGTTTGTTTGTCCGAATCTATGGCTTATTTAGTCGTGCTAAGGTCATCACAACATTTCACGCCGGTGAAATAGCAACGGGAAAAGTGGCATTTTATGAATGGCTAAATCGTTCGAGTGCCTTCCTGTCAAAAAATATTGTTATTAGCCAAGTTATAGGCCAGAAAATATCAGCTAAATATGACTATTGGCATAATTTTATATCATTACCCAAATTGCCATCAAAGTTAGCGAAACCAAACAAGATAATGAATGTTGCTTTTGTGGGACGGTTAGAAAAAGTAAAAGGCTTTGATCGTTTCTGTGTGATAGCAAACGCGCTACCGCAATATCAATTTCATGTTTTTGGGGATGGTTTGCTACATAAGCTCATACCTGAACATATTCATGATCATGGTATGGTTTCTGCGATGGATGGTTACTGGTCACAATTAGATGTGCTATTAATTCCCTCTCGTGCTGAAGGACTGCCAATGGCTGCAATTGAAGCGATGGCAAATCAAGTGATTGTTATTGCCACAAATGTCGGAGATTTAGCTAAATTACTGGCGCCAGAGTTTTTGGTACCGAATTCAAATTGGCAGCAACTTAGTATTCTGCTTAATTCGCTCAACAAGTTATCACCCTCTGAATGGAAAAAAATCTGTGATGATAATTATTATAAAATTCAGCGTGATTACTCTGAACAACAAGCAATAAAACAGCTAAAGCTCACTTATGGGTTCTGCTAGGTAGATAGTAACTAAGGTTTTGTCATCTTCTATATGTAGTGAAGACTCCCATAAATAGGCTCCTCTTATGGTTTTATCTTTACTCTGTATTTGCTTTTGTTGCTGCTGTGATAATTTCTGTTCAAAAATGCCATCACTGGCAATATGTAAGCTCTGTTCTGATAATAAATCGTAATGTTTACACTCTATTGTTATCTGTTCATTGAGTCCTAGGAGTGAAATATGTTCTTGTTGATACTCACTGTGTTCTAAGCCCACTAATAAAGGGGCTGGCATCGCGGAATTATAAATAGTGATTTGGCTATTTTGCTGGATCTCTATGATCATTAAACAGATCAATTGGCTATGTGATGTTTGATAGATTTCTTGATTGAGTAAGGTCAGCAACTGTTGTGGAGATTCAATGCCAGCACAGAAAAGTCCTCGTATAAAGCTAATCCAACCAGAACCATTTGTTCTAGCGATCAAGCCAGATCCCATATGATCACCAACAACGATCAATTCGCGTTCATCTTGGCAATAATGTGTTAGAAGAAAGTCACCACTGTCTGGAGGATCTTGATGATACTCTATCTGTAGATTATGGCTGCGTCTGTGATCATTTTCTTGCCGTACTTGCGGTGAAATATGTTGCGATAACGCGTGTTCTAAATGACTTTGTAGCCTTCGGTGTCGTTTAAGTACCCGTTCAATCACTGAAAATAATGTCTCTTTATCGATAGGTTTTTTTAAATAATCATCAATTTCTAACTGCGAGGCAGCTGATTGGGTTGAACGATTGAGATCTCCAGTAAGAAAAATAAACGGCAATAGGCTATGGCGAGGTTGTTTAGCTACATGTTGTCGAAAATGAAATCCATCCATTTCAGGCATATGAATATCTGTTATTACCAGTTCACAAGAGTGATCTTTAAGCCAGTCTAGGCCTTCAGTCGAAGAGCTAAACATTGTGATTTGATAATCTTCTTGTAGTAGAGATGCTAAATAGGTCAGCTGGCTACTGCTGTCATCGATTAACAATAATCGCGGTTTTTCTTGGTCTTTATCTATAGAGAATGAAAAGTTATTGCCTTGCTCTGATAGCGTATATTGATAGTTATCGAACATTGATTTGAGTAGAGCAAGCCCCATATGATTTGTGCTTGGTTGTTTTGGGAATTGTGCTTGGTTTAATTGTTCCTCGAAAGCCAGCCAATGAGATCCATTATCCAAGATAGTAAATTGATATTCGTTTGCCGTTTGATGACCAATTAATTGAATGTGACTTGCAGGAACCGCTTGATGATTTAACAGATTTGTTCCGTATTCTGAAATAATGAGTTGTAGTTTTTGCGTAATGGTTGGGCAAAAAGAAAGACGCTGATGTTTATCATTTATCCAGTTTCGAATCTGTTTTAACTCGTTGATAGTGAGCTTAAATTGCTGTTGATACAAAGGATAGTTCATTGTTAATTCCCCCGTAAAAAGTGGTTATGTTTTATTTTCTGTTCAAAAAAATGAAATAACTTGCTGGGAAGAATTTTTTGATAACTTTGTAAGCTATTGAGTAATTTTTGCTGTAAAGAGGGGTTATAAAATTGATTCGCGATACAGCCTAACAGTGGCAGTTGTCCTTTTTTTAACACATCGATTGCTTCAAGAAGTTCCTCTTGGGTTGTCTTTCCCAAAGCGACTGAGAGTATGGCAATATCACTGATTTTACTTAAATTACAAGCTGATAGTTGCCGCCAATGTTTGTTATTAACAGCCCCTAAGTCAATCACGATGAATTCATAATACTGTTGCCATAAATTTAAATACAACTGTAATTGATCTTGCTGGCGTAGTTGTAAAATGGATTGAGCTGAACGGGGTTGAGGAAGGATAAAAAGATTCTCTGAATGGGCAATATGGTGTTCAGTTGTGTTCTGCCATTCAATGGGGGAATAACCTAAGCCCGCGCCACAAAGATCCAATTCAACCAAAAGTGTGCTTTGCTGATTGGCACATCGTTGGGCAAGCCATAGTGCAATGGTACTGCAACCACTTTGCTTGGTTGCGCTGCACAAAATGATAACCCGTGCATGGGCACGATAGATGTGTTGGAATATTTGTTCATACTCATGACTGAGCCACGGATTGGTCATTATAAAGCCGCTCCCAATGCGATTAAGCTAAAGATCCCAAGAGCATCCTGAAACGCTTGGCGGATCTGCTGGCTGGTCGACTCGCCCTCATCAGGCACATAAACCGTATCTCCTGGACGTAATAGAGGAAGCGGGTATTTTTGGGGGTCATTAATATAATCACGTAAGTTAAAGGCTTGTGTTTTATCTCCACAACAGGATGAATTCACGATCATGATCCGTTCGATATAAGCTTTATCTGTTGGCCCTCCAGCTTCTGCTAATAAATCTAGTAGTGACATCTGTTGGTTAAAATCATATCGACCTGGCTTATGAACAGATCCCATTAATCGCACCATTTTCTGCGGTGATTTATCAAGCCATAATCTATCTTGTGGGGGGATATAAATCACATCCCCAGGTACGACTTTAGGAATAATAGTTTCATCACCAGTTTCAAAATATTGAGTGAGATTAAGTTGTGTGACGGTGCTGTGATTACCATTGCGGTGGCTGATTCGAACATTCTGTAGATCTGCATCATTAGTTGGCCCATCGGCGGCAGAAAGGATATCGAGAAAGCCCATTTGTTGATTAAAAGCGTAACGTCCTGGAGCGCCAATGGCTCCGAATATATATATCGAATCTTGGGCTGATTGTCGAAGCCATGTTGATTTATTATCGGTAGGGCCATGGGGAAGTTCATCGATAATAATACTGTCCCCAGCTTGTAATTTAGGGAGTTCATTAAAGTTTCCCCCTTCATCCATAAAGCGTTCTAAATCAAAGTACAAAATGTTGCCACCAGTTCGACTACTGCGCTCTTTAATGATGCGTATTTTACTGATATTGGCTTTTTGGGTTGGCCCTCCTGCAACGGCAAGCAAATCAAGAAATGTCATTTTGCTGTTCCACTTAAAACGGCCGGGGCTTTCAACTGCTCCCATAACTTTTACCGCTTTATCATCGGCGTCACTGCTGACTGGCGGTACATAAATAACATCACCAGGTAAGACTTTAGGTAGTAACTTTTCATTGCCTGTTTCAAAATATTTGGCGAGATCAAGCCGGGTGATCTTTCGTTGTTGTCCATTGCGATGAGTGATCAAGACTTCTTTTAAATCCGCTTGAGCAACAGGTCCATCGGCGGCGGATAAGATATCTAAAAAGCCTTGCTCGCGATTAAAAGCATAACGCCCTGGAGCCCCAACAGAGCCAAAAATATAAATAGAGTCTTTAGCAGATTGTCGAACCCAACTGGATTTATTATCTGAAGGATCGTGAGGAAGTTCATCAATAATTACGCTATCACCAGCGACTAGGTTTGGGAGTAAACTTGCAGGGCTCCCTCGTTTGATAAAGCCATCAAAATCAAAAAACAGTACTTGGTGACCGGTGTTTTTACTTTCTTTGATGATTCGAATGCTACTTAAGTTCGCTTGCTGGTTTGGCCCTCCGGCATGGGCCAATAGATCCATAAAGTCCATATCTTGGCTCCATTCGTAACGCCCCGGTTTTTTGACTGCACCAATAATTTTAATTGCTCGATCATCGGTTACTTTGAGCCAGGATTTTTCATTTAGATCGAGTTTTTCAGGTACAAAGATAGCGTCGCCTGACTCTAGCGGAGGAAGATTGATACTCTGTGGATTTTTAGTATAAGCAACTAAATTTATGGTAATCGGGGGCTTTGTTGTGCGTAATAACTTGATATGGGTTGTATCCGCAAAACGAGTGGGGCCGCCAGCGTTGGCTAAAGCATCGATAAATGAGGTCTCGGATGTCGCTTCAAATACGCCGGCCTCTTTGACTTCTCCCATCACATAAATAGAACGTTTTGAAGTGCCAATATCTTCGACTTCAATGGGGGCGAAGATCGTTGTTCCTGGTTTGATTGGTGGTAGATTGCTGGCATCGCTGGTGTCTAAATAGTATTTTAAATCAAAAATATAGGGTTTATTGTCAGTAATTACTCGGATTTTACTCACATCAGCAAAGCGGGTAACGCCATCAGCACGCATTAAAGCATCGATTACCGTCATTCCTTTTTTATAGCTAAAAAGCCCTGGATTTCGTAATTCACCAAAAATCGTTAAAGCTTCATGTTTTTCTCCAGCATCGCCAGAATTAATTAATGAGGCTGCATCAAAATTGACTTCGATATTGCCTAATAATGGGGAGGCTGGAATAAATAAAATATCGCCATCTTGCAAAATGGGGAGTAAAGATGGATCGCCAGAATCGAGATAGTTTTTGTAGTTAAAGAGTTTGGTTTTTCCTTGGCGTTGTAGTTGAAATTGATCTAATTGCGCTCCTGGACGAGCTCCTCCTACTTTGGTTAAAGCCATCTGCACATTACTGTTAGGCTGCAGGGATATTGCACTTGGCTTTTCAACATAACCAAGCACTTGAACTCGAATGAGCTGTTCTATCACACTGAGTTTAAATGCATCTAAATTTCGGTAGAGCTCAGAAAGGGCTTGGAATATTAGCTCTTCAGCCTCTGGTTCTTTAAGGCCCGCTACTTTAATTGGGCCAATTTCAGGTAAGAGTAATAGCCCTTGATCGTTAATTGTAAACGGTTGTTCAAAGTCGCTTTCTCCGGGGATTTGTAAAAAGATACGATCGCCTGGTGTGAGTATTTCTCCCCAACATGTAAAGGATAATGCGAAAAGAAATAAGGCGATCACGATTTTCATGGTGTGGTCCTCATTGCAGGCCAATCTTTTAACGAAAAGTGGCGATGAGGTGATTTATCATGAGCAGATACCAAAATCTCAGCAACAACTTGACGGTTAGCCAATTGCATTGTGCGAGAGTGTGTATCTGGAACTGCTTGAGATTCTCCTGTACTTAGCACCGAAACTTGATGGCCATTAACCCCATGCTCCAACAAAAAACGTTTTACATTATTTGCTCTGGTAAGTCCGAGGTGATAGTTATCGTGTTTTTGTCCCTGAGTATCAGTGTGCCCAACCAGTTTAACGTGCCAATGACGATGACGTTTAAGGATTGCTGCAGCTTGAGTTAACGCTTGTTGATAAGCGGGAAGAAGTTCACTGCGATTGAGGGCAAATTGATTATCGACCGCAAAATAGAGTTCGAGTTGTTCTCGTAACTCCACCTCAGAATAGTGATTAAAACAATGGGTATGAAATTCTAACCAGTCCATCTGGCGATCTATCATATCAGCTGTAAATTGATATTTTTGGAGAGTGAGCTCCGCATCATGAGGAAAACCAGCAACGAACTCTTGATAGGCCTGTTGATATAACCAATCAAGTTTTTGATATTGAGCCGGTAAACAGAGTTTTACCCCTCGTGCTTCTAGCAGCTTAAGTTCCCATGAGTAGTGCTCTAGCTGATGTTGTTGCTCTTTGGTAATTGGCGATAATGGTTTTGGTTCTGGCCAAAGAGTACAAGCTGTCAATACACAGCACCATGCCGTTGAGAATAGGGTTTTCATGATAGCTGATGTCATGATGGTAAGTCTGCTGATGTGATGAAAGGGATAACTTTATCTATACGGAGCATTAATAATAGCTCTCTGACTTGACCATTAACATTGAGCAGTTTGAGGTTGCGCTGTCGGGCTTTTAATCTTTTATAGAGAAAAACAATGGCGCCAACACCACATGAATCAATGAAGGTCACTTGAGTCATGTCTAAAATGAGCTCATGACTGTCGCATAGACTAAGCTCACTAAATGCCATTTCTAACTGGCGGGCAGATTGAGCATCAAAGTCATTGGTTAAGCTGTGTATGGTGGAAGATTGTGTTGTCATAGTTTATTTATCCCTGAGTAGTAAAGGGTAAGTAAACTAATTCAAAGGGTGTGCCAATTATTGCCCTTTACGAGTTAACATAATTTTTATGGTTTTAATTAAGATATAACAGTCCATTTTGAGCCACTGCCATGGTGAGCCGAGAGTGACGGCATAGGCATGATCCCAACCAATTTTTTCTTTTACATCTTCAATGGTATTGTCATAACCATGATTGACTTGAGCCAGTCCTGTGAGTCCAGGCTTTAATCCGGCAGTCCTCTCTAGATAAAAAGGCAATGCATTTTGCAAGGATCCACACAGTTCAGGACGCTCAGGTCTTGGGCCAATGAATGACATCTCACCACGAAGCACATTAATAAACTGTGGAATTTCATCAATTCGAGTATCTCTTAAAAAACGACCTATAGAGGTCACTCTAGGATCTTCTTTCTTTGCCCATGACAAATCTGCTTGGTTTTTTTCAGAATGGTACATAGTCCGAAATTTTATGATCTCAAATAGATCAACCGTATCTTGCTCGATCTTTCCTACCCGTAATTGACGATAAAAAATAGGTCCCTTTGAGTTGAGTTTTATGGCTAAAGCAATGAGAGGCCAAAAAGGCAGCGTTAGCCCAAGCCCAAGTAGACTTAATACAATATCGCATAGACGTTTGCATCCGGATGTAATTTGCGGTTGATAGGTATCAATAGGGGGAATATGCCGCCATCCTCGCTTAAATTGCCCAACACTGTAACGCAGCATTCCAATCAGAGAGGCAAAGTAACTAGCAACAAAATAGTGCAGTTTTATCAGGTAGTTATTTTTAAGTCCGAAAGTGGGTAGCAGTGCTAAGCCGTAACCGAGGCATTGACCCATAAACAGTATTAAACCAAGAATGGATCCTGTAAGCGTGAGTATTAATGTGAGAAAAAAGTAGCCAATTAAAATAAAGGGCATCAAGGTTCTTAATCCTTTACCTGACAGGAATAACCATAATGCGCCATAATTTTTTTGCCTTAATATAAAGCGGCATCGGATTAACTGTTGCAGGTTACCAGCGCCAATACGCTGGCGACGACGATAGTCTTGGCTTTGGCTGGTGGGCGCTATCTCTACGGTATTAATATCGGCACTAAAGACAATTTTATATCCGTGTTTGAGTACATTCATCGGCAAAATAAAATCATCATTAATGGTATCTTCGGGTAGGGTTTCAACGAGGTGTGAGCGCACTATATAAAAGGCACCATTTCCGCCCATAACACTTCCGAGTTCAGATTCAGCAAAACGTAATCGGTTTTGCCACTGCCAATACTGTTTTTCTCCTGAGCCTCCATTTTGTAGTAGGTAATTTCCAGTTAGAGCGCCAATGCTGGGGGATTGAAATTGTAAAACTGCTTGCTGTAGAGCATCGATGGAAAGCAGGGCAGAAGCATCAGTAAAAGCGAGAAAATCACTTTGTTGAGCTTGATGAATTAAACTGTTAAGACGAATAACTTTGCCACAATTATGTTCTTCATGATTTAGATATAATCCAATACCTTGTTCTTTAAACTTGGTTTCCCAATACGCTATGTTGGCAAGGGTGGCATCATCACTACCATCATTAAAAATATACAGTGATAATTTATCGGCGGGATAATCGAGCATCAGAATATTCGCCAGCTTCTGTTCAATATAATCAGCTTCATTATGTACCGGCAGAATAAATGCAATAGAGGGCAGCGTCGCTCTAGTATGCTCAGGATCTTTTGGCTGAGGTCGATCTTTAGCAAGCCAGAGTAAGCTAATACTGTAAATAATATGATGATAAATGATAAGAAAAGTGAGCAGCAGCGTGAGTGTTATCATAAGGCTGAACTCCAGATTTTTTCATATTGCTCAACCATAATTCGAACATCTGTATTTTTTATAATGTGCTCTCTTATCATTGGATCTGACGGTTGAAGCGGGGCATTGAGTATGGCATCGGTTAATGCCTTCACCGAACGGTCAGCAATAATATGGCCTGAGTATGAAGTAATCACTTCTCTCACTGCTCCAACATCGGTTGCTACCACCCATTTACCACATGATTGCGCTTCTAAGAGGCTAAGAGGTAAGCCTTCGTTGGTTGAAGGTAGACAAAATAGGTCGATGGCTTGATAAAAAAGTGGCATATCATCAACAAGGTTGAGCCAATGAACACGGCTCTGGATACCGAGCTGTTTCGCTTGCTGTTTTAGGATTGACTGTTGAGGGCCAATTCCAGCAATCGCAATATGGTAGTGTAGTGGTAGTTGAGCTAGAGCTTGTAATAATAGTCCCATCCCTTTTTCTGCAACTAAACGACCTGCTGCGCCAATTAAAAAACAGTCTGGTGGTAACCGTAATTGTGCTCTTGCCTTAATGGGATCGCCTAGTGTAAATATTTGGCTATCAATGCCATTTAAAATGACGTGATCAACATTTCGTTTTAAATAACGCTGAAGATCTTTAGCAATATGATTGGCATCTGCGATCAGAGAAAGGTGTTTTCCGGTGGCAAGTAGCTGAGTTTGTTTTCGAGCTTTTGGGTTTTCTAAGTGCCAGCTATCGTGTTCAGTATGGACATGTTGAAGCCCCATAAATTGTGAGATTGGTCGACTATAGAATAGAGGACCAAGGTGATGACTATGGATAAAATGAACTTGGTGCTGTTTTAAAATCCCTTTGAGTTGGAAAAATATGTGAGGTTTAAAGCCTGAAGGTTTATTGAGAAAGATAAGCCTATTTTGAAATTGACGCAGTTCGGGCCAATGTTGTAGGGCTTGGTCTCGATGGCCTTCTAACGCGATTACTTTAAGGTTGAAGCGTGAAGAAGAGAAACGCAGGAGGTTCAAAACCAACCTTTCGATACCACCAGGCTGAAGGTGTTGTACTATCTGAGCACCATTCATTGACTACCTCATAGTATGAAAGTTTGGGATTTCAGCCAATATCGGACTGTTAGATGTTTGTTTTAGCTGCTCAAGTTGATAGATCCGGCTATCAAGCAACATTAAGCAGGTTGTAGTAGATAAACCAAGAATGATGCCAAGAATTAGGCCTATCACCATATTAAGCCACCATGGCCAGTTAAGGGGTTGATTTGGAATTGAGGGTTTATCAATAATCTTAAGCTTATCTGGGTCTTCAAATCGACCAAGCTGACCTGTTACTTTTGCCATCTCGAATCGCTCTAATAACTGGTCGTAGATATTGGCTTTGACCTTATAGTTACGCTCTAATGCGGTGAGTTGTTTTTCTAACCGAGTAAATACGTTTCTTTTTTCACTTAAATACTTAGCCTTTTGTTTTAGTAAATTCAGTTCGTTACTTAATGCTGCGATTTGTTCATCGGCATCTTGCAACTTTTCAAACTGACTCAGCAATAAGGGTTGGCTTGTAGAGGCTTGAGCCTGAGTCTCATTAGCTATACGTTGCCATAATTGATTAATTTGATCAGGGGTTAATGATTGCTGTAATTCAAGCAGCTGTGCTCTTTTTTGCTGTAGACGTGAGAGCTTACGTAGTTCTGAACGTATCTTTGAGTGTTTATCGGTATAGCTAGCACGTAAAAGAGCTAATCGACTTTCTGAATCAACGATTTCCTGTTCTAGCATGCCAATTAATGGATTCGTTCTCGCAAGGCGTTGATAGAGGTTATCTCGGCTACTTTTTGCTGCCATTAAATTTAATTCAGTCTCATGGAGTTGCCGATTAAGCTCGATATTGGCTTGTTCATTCATGCCGCGCAAATGGGGAAGGTCATTTGCATTTTGCGTCTTAAATGAAGCTAATTCGGCTTCTGCTTGTTCAAGCTCTTTTTGAGTAATGGCTAATTGTTGTTGGAGAAACTGTTCAGAGTTATCGATGGATGCTCGACCAGGCGCACGCAGTTTATCTAAGAAAATATTGGATACCGTATTTAGGATAACCGGAATTTCGGACGGATATTTCCAGGTTAAACCAATCGAAACTAATTCGTCACTGAGTAACGATAAATTGAGGTGTTGTTTCAGCTCGCCAACCCGAACAGCAATTTGTCCTTTATTTTCTTGTGAGGCCAATTCTAAATCGACCACTACTTGTTCTAGTGTCGATTGACTGTGAAGCAAAATTGTAAGCGCTTTCATTCGCTGCTGTAGGTTCATTGAAATAGAAAGATCACCAAGGAAGGGGTTTAGCATTGCAGCCTCTTGAACCAATATGGTGGTTTGAGAGTAATACATTTTTGTTTTAAATAGACTGCCAACAGGTAATAAGATCGGCAAGGTGACCATAGGGACAAGCACAATATATCGATACATCCATAATGCACAGCAAAAGGCATAGAGCTTGGCCAGAATCAGTTGACGCATTACCGTTGCCTAATAATTAAGGTATCGGCGGTTTGTTGTGGCACAAAAGTAAAATGTAGTGGAATTTGCTTTTGTTTAGACAATTGCTCGATTGCTGCAATTCTTTTTTGACCTTGTAATAGAGCTTGAAAACGGTTCGATAAATTTGCAGGCCCAATCAAAACTTCCAATTGATGATAAGAATAAGTGGTAAAAAATTGCTGAAGAGCTTGTTGTTGCTTGGTGGTTAATGTGGTCTGTTCAGGGCTAAAAAATAACTCCAGTGGTTGGATCGTTTCATGACGGTTGATGCTAGTAGATAGACAGCCATTGAGCAGAGTCAGACCGATTATTAATAGAATAATTCTCATGGCAACACTCCGAAATTGTTTCCTTTTCTTTATTTCTGCAATATCGATGCCTTGTCTGTTAGTTACGTTTTTTTGTTTAATGAAATCGATTGAGTTTATGGGGATATCAATGATTGCAGCTCTGCGATGACTTGTTGTTGACGAGCTTGCCAGCTTTCAGTACTTAGTATTTGGCGTCTCATAGTAATTTTTTGTTCAGTGATTGGGATTGGATTTTTGAGGGCATTGAGCCATTGTTGAGTATTGTTAGCAATCGTAAGATGAGAAGAATACTGTTGTGCCGCAGGGAAATCAGAGCAGATAATGTGGCGGGCAGAGGCTAAATATTCCCGTAACTTTAATGGATTGCAATGCTGAATTTGTCGATTATTAATAAAAGGCATTATTGCACAATCCCAGTGGGTCAGATGGGAGATGAGTTCTGGGTGAGAGCAAGGAGGATGAAGCTGAATATTTTGCTGAATTAAAGTATGGCTGGCGGGACACTCTTTTTTGCCAACAAAATGAAAGGTGATCTCAGGACACTGCTGGGCAAGTCTAATGATGAGGTCATAGTCGAGCCAAGTATTTAAGCTACCATAAAACCCAACAGTTTTGATTTGATCTTTATTGGTAGGTAATGCTGGTGGCGTAAACAGATCTAAATCGACGCCATGTGGTAAAAGGTGTGTTTTTTCTGGCGGGAATTTTTGCTGTAACGGTGGACTGGCTGCAAAAATAACATCTGCTCTGTGGACCAATTGTTGCTCTAATATTTCGACCTTGCGATGATCGACTCCAGCTAACGCTAAAAAATCATCGCCGCAATAATACACCACAATATCTCCATCGCAGGTATCGAGATAATCTACGGCACTGGGTAAGCTGCACCAAATAACACGAAATTCTTGCTTGATAGGAAGCTGGTATTTAAGCAATTGCTGGTTGATTTTTTTTATAAGCTTGTTTTGAGGTAGCGGCCAAACTAAGGGGTTAATTGTCTTTGTTGGTTGAGCGAGCTGCTTATGCTTTGTTACTTGTAATGATTTAAATGCCTTAATTTTTTCTACTACTCGGATGATATCTTGCGATGAAATTGATGGTTGTCTCAAGCCAATGGAATTAATCCAATACACAAGGTGTTGTTGGTTAAATAAAGCAAACAAATGTTGAGTGCTTGAAGGGTGTCTCTGCCAATCTTCACCAAAAACAAGAAATTCCATTTAGCTCTCCTGATGTTTTGAGCTTGGCGTTAAGCGATCTAAGGCCATAATAAGTCCCAATAATATGTAAAAAGGCCAAGTCATGCCTTGTGTTAAAAAAGTTCCACTGACACAAAACGAAATAAGCCCAATCCAAAGTCCTTCAGCCAATGATTGGTAAGGAGTCTGTTGATAATGAAGTCGAAGATAGTGTGTCACTTTTAAGGTTGCGGTAATAAGAGCAACAAAAAGGAAAAGACCAATAAATCCATTCTCAGCCAGAATTTCAAACCATGAGCTATGTACTGCATGATTTTTGCCATCCCAATAATTAGAGTAGAAAAAATAGTTGTTGTAGTAGTTTGTTAAACCAACACCTGTAATTGGATTAGCTAAAGCCATTTTAAAGGCGGCTTCCCATGCAAATAGCCTTCCCATTGCTGATTCATCAATTCCAGATTCGTGAGAGCCTCCAGATACTCGTTCTGAAATACCTGCAATTAAAGCTAGTAGTAACAGCCCTCCGCCACTAAGTACCAGAGGTAAAACTTTTGAGCGGCTTTTGATATAGCTGATGGTCAAAATTGCACTGGTAATTCCCAGTAGGCCACCTCGACTTTCAGTGACCATAATTCCTGCTAATAACAGTCCGCCTGAAATTAAATAGATAATTTTGAGCCAAGCTCTAGTAGAAAAAAAACGCGCTAAACAAAATGAGAAAGGAAACAAGAGGATTAGAGACAGATCATTAGGATCGCCAAGCATTGATCCAATATCTCGACCTATGGTGACACGGGTTTCTTCGACTAAGCCAATACCGTGGAATTTATTATCAAGAGCAATAGTGGCAATGGCTAAGCCCGAAATAATTAATAAGATAGGAATTTTGTTTAATTGCTTGATAGATTGAGGCAACCAGCTAATGGCAAAAACCATAATGATTATTTTGCTGAAGCTGTCGGAGAGCGTAGTGAAGGACTCGGCTCTATTAGTTCCCAGTATGCTGCATAATACAATCCAAAATACAAAAGCTAGAAATTTAGCTAACAGAGGATGATAGTGCAACTGAGCTTTTTGGAGCCAGAGTTGCCAACCTAGCCCTAGCAGGCTGAGTAGCGCCAATAGCTGTGGAATCTTAAAGGGTATTAATACGGGAAAGGCTTCATGTATTCGAAAGTAAGAAAATAAGATAAAGCCAACACATAGATAAAAAGCGTTAGTTAAAAGCCAAGGTAGTAATGGGAGTAAGCATAGAGCGATAGCTGGTAACGGTTCGAAATACCAGCCGATAGTAATCGCCAGTGACAACAATATTGCTATCATAAGTTGGCGATCGCGTGTCATGCGGTATTACTCCAATAAGAGATTCTGGTTAAAAAAAAAGGAGTAATAATTAAACCGATAAGCAGTATTAGTAACAGAGCTTGAATAAGAATCAGTGCCGATGAGGCAAAAATACCGGCTAATAACATCAGAGCAATAAAGAGCCGAGATAAAGGATAAGGTAAAGGAAGCTCTTTTTGGCTCCAGTAATAAAAAGCGAAAACTTTAATCGCTTGAATAACAATACTTCCCCAAATAATTCCAAGTAGCCCAAACGGAGGCAGGATCATAAAAATATTGATAATAGATAGTCCTGTTGCCACTAGGTTGATTTGGATAATGCGCTGGCCTGAGGCTTGATAATAACAACCAATATTAAGAAGCGTACTGATCCCTTTGAGCATGATCATAATCGCTATCAGGCCAATAAGGTTTGCACTTTGCGAAAAGCTGGCCGATAACCAGAAGCGCAAAAAGAGAGGTCCAAGCATGGTGACTATCGCGCAAATTAAGACACAGATCTGGCAGCCTAAGATAGTGATATCAGCTAATAGCTTTTCATTTTTTAATAAATTAAACCGCTTAGGGAACCACCATAGAGAAAATGGTTCTAGTAAGAGAGATGCAGCAATTGCCCACTGCATAGCAATGGCATAAGGCGTTAAAAATTCTAAGCCAAGATAATAGGCTATTGCCCAGCGCTCAGCCCCTAAACAAATAAAACCTAATACTCCAGATAGCATGATAGAGCTGCCATAGCGTATAAAGATGCTGGAATAGATTAATTTTAAGTTTGGTAAGTCGCGGTACAAGATGATGAGTTGTAATAGTTGGCTAGCAACTGCCGCAATAAAGATACCGGTTACTTGAAAACGAGGGATAAGTACAATAATGCCGATAGCTTGAGTTATTGCAAATACAGCTTGTGCAATGGCAAATTTGATAGGGCGGTGCTGCATTCTTAATTTAGTTAGTGGTATGGCAGCTAACGCATTTAAGTAAAGATTAATAAAGGTCAAATAGAGGGCCCATAAAGGGGGAGACCCTGGGAGTAATTGTTGAATCACATGGCCATTTAAGAGTGCGATACTGGTAAAGAGCCCCCCTCCCCAAAATACCAATCCCATAGCAGTAGAAAGGCAATCATCTTGGCGATACTTTTCATCATGAGCAAAGCGGCAGATCCCATCAATCAACCCAAAGGTTACTATGATTGAAGCTATGGATGAGGTAACAATTAAAATATCGAGTCGAGCATAATTCTCAATACCGAGTTGTGATGTGACAAAAGGCTGCATTAATAATCCGATAAGCTTACTGATGATTAAGCCAAAGGAATAAATGAGTATTGCTGATGCATAACTCATAGCGCCTCGATGAACTGAGAGAGTTTGTGTGCTTGGGTGCCCGCATTAAAATGAGTCATAACATGCTGGTACGCAGATAGTCGTTGCTGTTCTAACTCATTACGGGAGCGCTTGAAATGATTAAGTATGGCTTGCCTAAATAGGCGAGGTTCTCCCATCTTAACCTGTACACCAGTAAGATCAGTTAGGATCTCATTGCAACCTGATAAGTCTGATGTAATAACGGGCAGCCCTAAAGCCATCGCTTCTTTGATAACGAGAGGGCCAGTATCTTGGTCTCCATTTTGTGCAATAAGAAATGGGGCGGCAAGTGCCGAGTAATCTTTAGCATGATGGCGAAACCACGAGGCGTCTTGAGAACCTAAAAAACGGACTTGAGAAGTTAATTGGCGCTGGTGGATTTCATTTTGTAGGTCAGGCAGTAATGGTCCATCCCCTACAATGTCGAGGGTAATACCCGTCCCATCTAATGCCTCAATTAAAATATGCAGTCCTTTTTTCTCAACAAGTCGCCCGATGAAAAGTAATTGTTTGGTAGGAGCGAAAGTGTCGAGCAAAGCAGGATAAAGTTCGTATTCAATACCGCAAGCAATATGATGAATTGGCTTATGGGTTTGTGCTTTGAGTTCATCTGCCATTTGTGCAGTAACAGCACAGGCAAAATCAACGTGTTGTAATTTATGCTCTAAATCTTGAGGTGAAGCATAGATATCAGCACCATGACCAACAAAAGAGACTGAAATGTTCAGTAACTTAGCTGCTGTAATAGCAATGGCTGCACTGTGCCATGCAAAGTGAGCATGAATATGTTGGCATTGCGTCATTTTAACTCGTTGTGCTAGTTGGCCCCCTTGCCTTAAAAGACCTAAATAACTAAATCCTTGTTGACGAATTAAAAAACGATGAGCTCTATAACTAAAGCACAATGGCATAAGTGAAATATAAGGAGAAGAATCAAGATAGATGCATTTTCTTTGTAAAACCCTATCTGCTTGCTGTCCTTTTTGCGCTTTAGAAAAAGCAAACGGCTGAATGCTATGTCCTTGTCTCTCCATTGCCCTCATTTCTACACCAACAAAGGTTTCAGACAAGGTTGGGAAGGATGGCAGCACATAAGCTATCTTTTTTTTCATATATCCTTCCTTTTATCGTTATTAGACAATATGGATTAATACTCGCAAAGATGATGCCAAAACATGTCGCATGGGCTGGTTTGTTAGAATTACAGTTTTAATCGATGGGAATTTAGAAGATATAAATGTGATGTAGGTCGAAAAATAGACGCCGATATTCATTGTATTAATGGAAAAATAAGCAAAACAACATCAATTGTTCTATTTTTATCCGCTTGTGATTTTTTTTTAAATTTACCCTTGTCAGAAAAGAAAATCTCCCTATAATGCGACCTCACTGACACGGACGACGGCGCAAGCGGTTACCGAAAGTCAGTATTGTTCTTTAACAATTTGACCATGCAATCTGTGTGGGCACTCGTAAAATGATTTAGTCTAAAAGATTTAATCAATGAAACTGAGTGACCAAGTGATAC
>NZ_PYOG01000034.1 GCF_003026815.1 Photobacterium damselae
GCCCGAAGGTCCCCCTCTTTGCTCCGAAGAGATTATGCGGTATTAGCTATCGTTTCCAATAGTTATCCCCCACATCAGGGCATATTCCCAGGCATTACTCACCCGTCCGCCGCTCGCCGCCCTTAACGTTCCCCGAAGGTTCAGTTAAGTCGCTGCCGCTCGACTTGCATGTGTTAGGCCTGCCGCCAGCGTTCAATCTGAGCCATGATCAAACTCTTCAATTAAAGTTTTGTTGTATCTAACGATACGGCTCAATGAATACTGTTAATTCATCATAAATGATGAATGAATTGACTGTGCTGATACTCTTCTTTATATAAAGAAGTGAATCAATTTGGTCACTCAGTTTCATTGATTAAATCTTTTAGACTAAATCATTTCACGAGTGCCCACACAGATTGCATGGTCAAATTGTTAAAGAACAATACTGACTTTCGGTAACCGCTTGCGCCGTTGTCTGTGTCAGTAAGGTCGCATTATAGGGAGATTTTCTTTTCTGACAAGCATAAAAACCAAATAATTTACCGACCGATTAAGATGCAACCAAGATTGCACTAATTTGCAGAATATCCGCCCTATTCAACGATAATTATCAAGTGAAGCATTCAAATGAAAGCATCAAAACCGACTTTAAATATTTCTCACCCGTAATAAAAAAGCGCCCCACTCCATATGAATAAGGCGCTTTTCCAGATGACATTAATTAAAGATTACTGTTTAGCGACAATCTGGCCGTCTTCAGCACTCACCACAATCACTTTACCAGGAAGTAATTTACCGGAAAGAATATCTTGTGCTAATGCATTCTCAATATACTGCTGAATCGCACGTTTAAGTGGACGAGCACCGTATACAGGGTCAAAACCAGCTTCAGCGATCAAATCTAAAGCACTTTCATCAACATCAAGGCGGTAATCTTTTTCCGCTAAACGTTTCTGTAAACGTGCTAACTGAATATTTGCAATATGCTTAATATTGTCCTGACCCAATGGGTGGAATACAACAGTCTCATCAACACGGTTAATAAATTCTGGACGGAAATGTTGACCAACAACATCCATAACCAATGCTTTTAAGCCTTCATAATCCAAGCTACCGAAATGCTCTTGGATACGATCTGAACCTAGGTTTGACGTCATAATGATCACCGTATTGCGGAAATCAACAGTACGACCTTGACCATCAGTTAGACGACCATCATCTAATACCTGAAGTAAAATATTAAATACATCAGGGTGTGCTTTTTCAACTTCATCAAGTAGAACAACAGAATAAGGACGACGACGAACCGCCTCGGTTAAATAACCCCCTTCTTCATAACCCACATAGCCTGGAGGCGCACCAACAAGACGAGATACAGAGTGTTTCTCCATAAACTCAGACATATCAATACGAACCATGGCATCTTCACTATCAAATAAGAAGTTAGCCAGTGACTTACAAAGTTCGGTTTTACCAACCCCTGTTGGACCTAAGAATAAGAAAGAACCAATTGGACGATTTGGATCAGCAAGACCCGCTCGACTACGGCGAATCGCATTGGCAACCGCCTCTACCGCTTCATTCTGACCAATGACTCGACGGTGTAACTCTTCTTCCATACGAAGTAACTTATCACGTTCACCTTCAAGCATTTTAGCTACAGGAATACCCGTTGCTTTTGATAGCACATCAGCAATTTCAGTATCCGTTACTTTATTTTTCAGTAACGTCATTTCCTGCATTTCTGCTTGAGCGGCTAAATCAAGTTGCTTCTCTAATTCAGGAATACGTCCATATTGTAGTTCGGACATACGATTTAGATCGCCTGCACGTCGTGCGATTTCAACATCTGTACGAGCCTGTTCAAGTTCGGCCTTAATATGTTGAGTACCAGATAGTGCAGCTTTTTCAGCATTCCACACTTCTTCAAGCTCAGCATATTCACGCTCTTTAAGATCCAACTCTTCTAACAGATCACTCAAACGTTTTTGACTTGCTTCATCACTCTCTTTTTCTAACGCCTGTTGCTCTATCTTAAGTTGAATAATACGACGCTCAAGACGATCCAAAGACTCAGGCTTAGAGTCAATCTGCATACGAATACTTGATGCAGCCTCATCAATTAAATCAATCGCCTTATCAGGTAACTGTCGATCTGAGATATAACGATGAGACAGTGTTGCCGCAGCAACGATTGCAGGATCCGTAATTTCAACATGGTGATGAAGCTCATAACGCTCTTTCAAACCACGTAAAATTGCAATGGTATCTTCAACACTTGGCTCTTCCACTAGCACTTTTTGGAAACGACGCTCAAGAGCTGGGTCTTTCTCTACGTACTGACGGTATTCATCAAGCGTTGTAGCACCGACACAGTGAAGTTCACCACGAGCTAGCGCAGGCTTTAACATATTACCTGCATCCATTGAACCTTCGCCTTTACCCGCACCAACCATAGTATGGATCTCATCGATAAAGAGAATCACACTACCGTCTTCTTGCGATAGTTCATTGAGCACGGCTTTTAAACGCTCTTCGAATTCACCACGGAACTTAGCACCAGCAATCAGTGAACCCATATCAAGGGAAAGAACACGTTTATTACGCAATCCTTCTGGTACTTCACCATTGACGATACGTAAAGCCAAACCTTCAACGATGGCTGTTTTACCCACACCAGGTTCACCAATAAGAACCGGGTTGTTTTTAGTACGGCGTTGCAACACCTGAATAGTACGACGAATTTCTTCATCACGACCAATGACAGGATCTAACTTACCTTGTTCAGCACGCGCAGTTAAATCAACAGTGTATTTCTCTAGCGCTTGGCGGTTTTCTTCCGCATTAGCATCATCCACTTTTTGACCACCACGAACTTTATCTATCGCCTGCTCTACTGTATTTGCAGTAAGGTGGAATTCTTTTAGCAATTGACCAAGCGGCCCTTTATCTTCAACTGCAGCTAAAATAAACAACTCAGAAGAGATAAACTTATCTTGTCGCTTTTGTGCCAATTTATCGCACATATTAAGCAGTGCGCCCAAGTCACGAGATAGCTGAACCTCACCACCAATGCCTGTTACTTTTGGCATGCGATCTAACATTTCAGCAAGACGAGAGCGAAGCTGGGTAATATCTACCCCCAACATGGTTAGCAATGGACGAATCGTGCTGCCATCTTGGTTAAGAAGAGCCACCATAAGGTGAGCAGGTTCGATATACTGATGGTCGCGGCCAAGAGCTAGCGACTGCGCATCAGAGATCGCTGTTTGAAACTTGCTAGTAAATCTATCTAGACGCATAAATGTCCTCCAGTATTGGAAATCTTGTATCGAAATAATTTCGTTATATTTCTTATATGGATTCGGAGAAGGTATTTTTCAAGCGTAATAATCGATAGAAATTAAAAATAAAAAAGGGCGTACATAATCCGGTACACCCTTTGAGATTTTCGCAATGTTATGGGCGGTTAACGCAACCAAATTAAGGAAGCCTGACGACCCGTTCTTGCAGCCCTACGATAAGAAAAGAACTGCGGGTCTTGGTAAGTACAATATTCCCCACCATAAACCTGAGTAACACCATGACGAGCCAGACGTTGACGAGCTAATTGGTAAAGATCGGCAAACCATTTACCTTCAGCAGCAGGATTTGCTACAAAAGCAAGATGTGCTTGAGGATCTTCAGCCATAAATTGCTCTCTTACCTCCCCTCCAACTTCAAAAGCTTGAGGGCCAATAGCAGGGCCTAACCACGCCATTATCTGCTCTGGTTCAGAACTAAATTGCGCTATTGCATTATCAATCACACCACCAGCAAGCCCTCGCCATCCAGCATGAACCGCAGCGACTTCAGTCCCTTCGCTATTACACAACAAAACAGGTAAACAATCTGCAGTCATTACTACACAAGCAAGTCCTGATACTCGGGTAAAACTCCCATCAGCATCCGGCGTCTCGGTTAAAGGCTGAGATAAGTTTAACACTGTCGGGCTATGGATCTGATTTAACCATGCTGGTGTTTGTGTTAATTGACAACTTTGCATTACCCGTTGACGGTTTTGTTCAACCGCTAACGGGTTATCATCAACATGAAGACCAAGATTTAACTGATCAAATGGTGCCAAACTTACACCACCAACTCGTGTTGTGCTTATTGCTGCGACATTTGTTGGCGCGGGCCAGTTTGGTTTAATCCACATAATCAGTAATCATCCTCATCGTTGAGCTCTTTGTCTTTACGAAGAATATCAATCATCGCTACCATATCATTTGGTAACGGAGCGTGCCATTCCATTAACTCACCAGTAATTGGGTGAGTTAGACGTAACATACGAGCATGAAGCGCCTGTCGGTCAAATGCGCGCAATGCTTGGATTAACTCATCAGAAGCGTTACGCGGCGGACGTGGACGACCACCATAGGTAGCATCACCAACTAACGGGTGAGTCAGATACGACATATGAACACGGATCTGGTGCGTACGACCTGTTTCCAGACGCAGAACAATACGAGTGTGCTCACGGAAATGCTCTGCAACACGGTAATGGGTGATTGCAGGCTTACCCAACTCGTGGACTGCCATACAAGTACGCTTGGTTGAGTGACGACCGATCGCCTTTTCAACCGTACCACCACCTGTCATCTTGCCCATTGCAATGGCTTCATACTCACGGGTGATATTACGTTTTTGTAGTGCACGAACCAAACGAGTTTGTGCCTGAACGGTTTTCGCAACCACCATCAGACCCGTAGTATCTTTATCTAGACGGTGAACGATACCCGCACGAGGCACTTCTGCAAGAGAAGGACAGTGCCATAATAAAGCATTAAGTACCGTACCATCTGGCGTACCAGCACCAGGGTGCACAACGAAGTCACGAGGTTTGTTAATAACAATGATATCGTCATCTTCATAAACAATATCAAGCGGGATATCCTGAGCTTCCCAACGAACTTCATCTTCGATTTCAGCGTTAATAACAAGTTGCTCACCACCCATCATTTTGATACGAGGTTTATCGATGATTTCGCCATCGACCGCAACTTTGCCTGCTAAAATCCAATCTTTAATGCGCGTTCGCGAATAATCTGGATATAATTCAGCGATAACCTGATCGAGACGCTTGCCTAGTTGGCTATCATTTACTGTATTTGTTAATTCTATTTGCTGTGCCATAGAGAACTTTTTCAAAAAGCGTGAGACTAATTGCCATACGCTGCGTAAAATATATCAACCCAAACGACTGCTTGGTGTTAACCTAATAGTAGTATTGTATCTGTTAACGGGTCAGACCGTAATGGATCCGTAGAAATAAAATTTTCAAACAAGGAAACTGACGCCGCAATGAAACGCCTGACACTGACGACTCTTCTTGCCGTAGCCATTCTTTCAGGCTGTTCTAGCACTGAAGAAGTTGTGCCGGATGTACCACCTTCAGAACTATACGCTACTGCGCAAGAATCACTGCAAAGCGGTAACTGGTCGCAAGCGATTGAACGCCTAGAAACTCTAGACTCTCGTTATCCATTCGGTGCGTATTCAGACCAAGTTCAATTGGATCTGATTTATGCATACTACAAAAATGACGATCTTGCTATGAGTGAGGCTACCATAAATCGATTTATGCGCCTAAACCCAATCAATCCAAAATCAGATTGGGTATTATACATGCTTGGCCTAACTCATATGGCACAAGATCGCAGTTTTATGCATGATCTGTTTAATGTTGACCGTAGTGATCGCGATCCAACCGCAGCTCGCCAAGCATTCCGCGACTTCCAAGTCTTATTACAGCGCTACCCTAATAGCGAATATTCTGCCGATGCTAAAGCTCGTATGGTATTCTTGAAGAACCGTCTAGCAAACTATGATCTTGCTGTTGCCGATTTCTACATTCGTCGTGGCGCATGGATTGCGGCGATTAATCGCTGTGAACAAGTCCAACGTCTATACGATGATACAGAAGCGGCTCGTAAATCACTGCTACTAGAAAAGAAAGCTTACGAAAAACTGGGAATGCAAAAAGAAGTCGAGCGTACACAAAAGTCCATTGACTTAAACCCGGTCAAATAAGTGTTCTCAAGAAATAAAAATGGCAGTGATAAGTTCACTGCCATTTTTGTATCTGTAACAATCAAAGATGAGATCTCTCATTAAATTGAGATTTTTATTTAAAAAAACAAAAGTTAAGCCTGAATAAAATCTGCATATTTTTCATACAAGCTTTTGTTTTAAATCGGATAAAACCCCTAGTCAGCACCAGCCGCTAGCAATCTTGATTCCTCCATACTGCCTCAAAATCAAATCTAAACTCAAGAACTTTTTATCAACTTTTTTGCTACATTATTGAATGAGTCACAGAATTTTCGGTTTAAATTTATTAAAAACCAAAATGCGATCTGCGTCACATTATTAAAGCCTGATTTTAGTAATCTGAACTCAACCCAACGGAGGGTAGCAATAGAGGAAGTTACTTATGACACTAGAAATTACTGGCAAAAACATTGATGTTACCCCTGCTATCCGTGAGCGCTTTGAGTTCAAGTTTAATAAACTAGAAAAATTCCAAGTGCCATTTATTAAGAAACATGTGGTAATTGGACAAGAGCCGAACAAGCTATTTAAAGTAGAAGTGACTACTGCAATTCCAGGCGGCCAACTTGTAGCTTCAGCTGAACACGAAGACCTATTTGGTGCAATCACCGAGGTATACCAAAAACTAGAGCGTCAGCTTAAAAAGCAAGCTCATAAACCAACAGCTCGTCGCGCAAGCCACAGTGAGAAACCAGAACTAGCAGAAGAAGAAGTAGATCTGACTGAAGAGTTCGAAGAATAATCATATAGATAAAGGAATTTAATAATGACCCCGCCATTGAGCGGGGTTGTTTGTATTGGAAACAGGGAACAATGACCATGACTGAACCGACCTACTCTCTTGATGAAATTCGCTTGCGTGTCAGCCAGATCGATAACCAGTTGCTAGAATTACTTGCTCAACGACGTCAACTCAGCTTAGAAGTTGCGAAAAGCAAAATAAGCACGGCAAAACCTGTGCGAGACAAAGCGAGAGAGCATGACTTACTACTTAAACTGATCGAAACAGGAAAAGAAAAACAGCTAGATCCTCAATATGTGACTCAACTGTTTCATACCATCATTGAAGATTCTGTCTTATACCAACAAGCCTTTTTGCAGCAGTTGATCAATCCAGAAAATGCACAGCCATCGGCACGAATAGCCTTCTTAGGCAGTAAGGGCTCATACTCACACTTGGCTAGCTTAAATTATTTTAGCCGTAAGCAAACTCAACTATTAGAGATGAGCTGCTCCTCATTTCGAGATGTGATTAATGAAGTTGAGTTGGGTCATGCCGATTACGGTGTTCTTCCAATTGAAAATACTAGCTCAGGTTCGATTAACGAGGTATACGATCTCCTGCAACATACTAGTTTATCGATTGTTGGAGAAATTACTCAACCGATAGAACATTGCTTATTAACAGCCGTCGAAACTCAATTAGAGGCTATTGATACGCTCTATTCTCACCCGCAACCCCATCAACAGTGCAGCGAATTTGTCCACCAGCTCGGTGAGATCAAACAAGAATATTGCTCAAGTACAGCCGATGCGATGAAAATTGTCGCCGAACTGTCTCAGCCCAATATTGCCGCAATAGGTAACGCTACCAGTGGTGAGATGTACGGTCTTTACTCATTAACCGAACACATCGCCAATCAAGAACAAAATTTTACCCGCTTTATTGTAGTTGCTCGTAAAGCCATTGATGTGACACCGCTAATTCCTGCAAAAACTACTTTTATTATGTCTACAGGTCAAAGCGCAGGTTCTTTAGTTGAATGCTTACTGATCTTGAAAAATCATAATATCAATATGGCCAAACTTGAATCTCGCCCAGTGATGGGGAATCCATGGGAAGAGATGTTCTATGTTGATGTAGAAGAAAATATAAAATCAGAGGTGATGCAACAAGCAATGGAAGAGTTAAGTCAGGTCACTCGATTTATTAAGGTACTGGGGTGCTACGCCACAGAAAACGTGAAGCCAACAGAAGTGACTATCGACTAAGCCCCATAAAACAAACCCGCAACTTCTCAACGAAATTTGCGGGTTTTTCTTTATGCTTTTCTATGAGTAGAATCGTTCGCCTGCCGCAGCAATCCTTGGCTCTCTAATAAAAAATGTTCAGCGTAATCACCAAACCAATTATCGACTTGAGTAAATGCCTGAGTAAACATTGCCTTGTCTTTATTTTCTAACATAGCAATCGCCTCACCAAAGCGTTGGTGGAAACGTTGGATCATCGCTAAGTTTTGCGGTGACGACATAATAATATCGGCATACAGTTCCGCATCCTGAGCAAACAAACGCCCAACCATGGCCAATTCAAGGCGATAAATCGGTGAACTTAACGATAGCAGTTGATCAAGGTTTGGATCTTCTTCTGCCAAATGAACCCCATAAACAAATGAAGTGAAGTGGCGTAGAGCCTGGATCAATGTCATCCCTTGGTCATGTTCAATGGCACTGATGCGATTTAAACTCGCGCCCCAAATCTGAAACTGTTCCAGTAACCATTGATACTCTTCAGGATTGCGACCATCACAATACACAATAACCTGTTTCGCTAAACTTGAGATATCAGGACCAAACATCGGATGTAAACCTAAAACAGGCCCGGAGTGCACCTCTAACATTGCCTGTAACGGTTCACTTTTAATCGATGTCAAATCAGCCAAAATACAATCATCAGGCAAGGCGTTTAATTTACTAATAACATCAACAGTTAGGTTAATTGGCACCGTTACCACAACCATACCCGCATCACTTAATAGCTCATCAGCCCGATCCCAATCTTGTGAACCAAGCTTACGAACTTGATAACCTGATAACTCAAACAAACGGCAGAATAAACCACCTAACTGACCATAACCGCCCACAACCACAATAGGACGCAATGTCGGTTTTAGGCACTTAAACCCTGAGTCATTTTCACTAGAATACGACTCTCGCATTGTGCGACGTAAAATATCTTCAATGAGATCTGGCGGAACCCCCTGACTTTCAGCTTCTGCTCGACGTGAGGCTAACATTGCCGCTTCGCGATCAGGAGCATAAATAGGCAGACCGTGTTGGCTTTTAACGTGACCGACTTCTTCAACTAAAGCCAGACGACGCGCCAATAATGCCACCATCTGCTGATCAACCTCGTCGATTTGATCTCTTAATTTGCTCAGTTCAGCAACCATGGTTTTACTATTTCCATCTATTAAATTCGATTTTGTAAAAACGGAACTAACTCTTGTTTAGCATGACGCAATAGCTGTTCCGTTGTCTGCCAGCCGATACAGGCATCCGTTATGGATTGACCATACACCATATCTGCTCGTGGCAGGTCTGCGCTCTGATTCCCTTCTTGCAGATGACTTTCTATCATCAAACCTATGATGGAACGATTCCCCTCTCGAATTTGGTGAATCACATCTTCAGCAACCAAAGGCTGACGACGAAAATCTTTACGCGAGTTGGCATGACTGCAGTCTACCATTAAGGATGGTGAAAGACCCGAAGCAATCATCTCTTGTTCACACTCCGTAACCGATACTGAATCATAATTAGTTTGCTTACCACCACGCAAAATAATATGCCCATCAGGATTTCCCTGAGTGCTCAGCAATGCAACCTGACCATCTGGGTTGATCCCCATAAACTTATGACCAGATGCCGCAGCTTCCATCGCATTAATAGCCGTTGCTAAGCTACCGTCGGTCCCATTTTTAAATCCAACAGGAAGTGATAAGCCACTGGCCATTTCACGATGGGTTTGTGATTCGGTGGTACGAGCACCAATTGCAGCCCAACTAAACAGATCGCCTAAATACTGTGGACTAATAGGATCTAACGCTTCAGTCGCTAATGGGATGCCCATTTCCACTAAATCAATCAATAACTGACGCGCAATATGCAGCCCTTCTTCGACTTCAAACGAACCATCTAAGTAAGGATCATTGATTAGCCCTTTCCAGCCAACTGTTGTTCGAGGCTTTTCAAAATAGACTCGCATTACAATATACAGTTGATCCGATAATTCCTCGGCTAACGCTTTTAGTTTTTTGCCATACTCTTTTGCCGCTTCCACATCGTGTATTGAACAAGGTCCACAAACAACCAATAAACGGTGATCTTTTTTATGAATAATATTGGCAATGGTTTGACGGGACTGTTGAATAAAAGATAATGCTGATGCGCTAACGGGTAACTTACTTTTTAGCTGGGTTGGTGTGATCAATACCGACTCATCTTGAATATGTATATTATTAAGTTGATCTTTATGCATAATACTTCCCTGTGCTCTAGCTGGCTTTTTGTTTATTATTTCAACGCAATTTAGCCATAAATACAATTTAGCGATGAATTCAACATACCAATCTCATTTGACCAAAATCAAGCCAATGTAAACAAAAAACACCATATGTAAAAATATATTTACACAAGGTAATGGTGAATTCATCATCGCAACAGGATCTAATCGAAATCATGGAATTGATTTTTTCATTGCTACAACAGCTCAGCGTCTACTTAGTTATCGCTTATCTACTGAGTAAAACCCCGCTGTTTATGCCCATTACCACCATTTCAGGACGACTTTCTCAACGCTTCTCCTGCTATATCCTGTTCTCTTTATTTTGTATTTTAGGCACCTATTTTGGTCTCAACATTGATGATGCTATCGCAAATACCAGAGCCATTGGCGCGGTAATGGGCGGCGTTTTGGGTGGACCTATTGTAGGTTTTGCAGTTGGCTTAACAGGCGGGTTGCATCGTTACTCCATTGGGGGTTTTACTGATCTCGCCTGTGCTATTTCTACCACCGCAGAAGGCATTTTAGGTGGCTTAGTTCATAGTTACTATGTTCGGCGTAATCACATTGACCAACTTTATCGGCCCAGTATTGTTTTTGGCATTACTTTAATTGCTGAAGTGCTGCAAATGGCCATCATTTTGTTAGTTGCTAAACCCTTTGATCAAGCTTTAGAACTGGTCAATGCCATCGCCCTTCCCATGGTGATTGCCAATTCAGCAGGCGCAGCTCTTTTTATGAGTATTATTCATGACCGAAAAACCATTTATGAAAAGTACTCAGCTGCTTTTTCTAGCCGGGCGCTTACCATTGCTCAGCGAACCGTTGGCATCATGAGTAAAGGTTTTAATGAGCAAAGTGCCAAGAAAATTGCTCGGATTGTTTATGAAGAAACTGAAGTGGGTGCCGTTGCGATTACTGATAGAGAAAAGATCTTAGCCTTTATTGGAATTGGAGATGATCATCATTTACCTGGAACACCAATCTCATCTATTCATACCTTACGTTCGATTAATCGCAGCGAGCTGGTCTATGCCGATGGTTATGATATTCCGTATTGTTGTTCGATCCATGATAAGTGTAAATTGGGTTCAGCTTTAGTGATCCCGTTATTGGGGGGTAATAATGAAGTGCTGGGCACTATAAAACTCTATGAGCCAAAGCACAAACTCTTTTCAACCGTAAATGTCACACTCGGTGAAGGGATCGCAAAACTGCTTTCTAACCAAATACTAACGGGCCGTTACGCCCAGCAACAAGCACTGTTACTCCAAGCAGAACTCCGTCTATTACAAGCACAAGTTAACCCACACTTTTTATTTAATGCCCTCAATACCATCAGCTCAGTTATTCGTCGCGATCCAACTCGTGCCCGACAGTTAATACTGCATCTATCTCAATTTTTTCGCTCTAATCTCAAGCAAGATATTGAACAAGTTACGCTTGCAGAAGAACTTAACCACGTAAAGGCTTACTTAGAAATTGAATTAGCACGATTTTCAGATCGATTGAATGTTGAGATAGATATCCCAGATACCCTGCTCAGTCTCAAATTACCCACTTTTACCCTACAGCCACTGGTTGAAAATGCGATCAAACATGGCACCGCTCACTTGCTTGAAAATGGTAAGATCACTATTTATGCAACAGAGACCCAAGACTACATTGAGCTAGTAGTAGAAGATAATGCAGGAAACTATCAAGTTACGCATGAGTCTACTGGGCTTGGCATGAAGATTGTCGATAAGAGATTACGTAATAAATTTGGTCAAGAATTTGGATTAATAATGCAGTGTCAGCCACAGCAATGGACCCGAGCAACGATCCACTTACCTCATATAATAGCCCCGTTAACCCGCAATGGAGAGCAGACAAATGCTTAAAGCCCTGGTCATTGATGATGAACTTTTTGCCCGCGAAGAGCTAATCGATCTACTCGAAGAAAGTCAGCAAGTTCAGGTACTCGATAGCAGTCACAATGCCATTGACGGACTAAAGAAGATCCATAGTTTAAAACCTGATGTCGTTTTTCTTGATATTGAAATGCCACAAATATCAGGCATTGAGCTTTTGACTATGCTCGATCCTGAAACCATGCCAAAGATCGTTTTTGTTACTGCCTATGATGAATATGCTCTGCAAGCGTTTGAAGACAATGCCTTTGACTATCTACTAAAACCCGTTGAGCCTCAGCGTCTAACAAAAACATTAACCCGTTTAACCAGAGAGCTTGAGCCCAAAGATTACAGTCCTTTGATCCAAGAGCAGCTTGAACTGATCCCGTGTTGTGGTCATAACCGTATTTTGTTATTAAATATCAAAGAAATTGAGATCGCCTTTTCCGATTTATCTGGCGTTCATATTGTTACGAAAGAGACCAAGGCTAGCTCTCAGCTTTCGCTTAAAATTTTAGAGCAAAAAAGTTTACTGATGCGCTGTCATCGACAATACCTGATCAACCCAACCGCTATAAGAGAAATTCGATTGTTAGAAAATAATCTGGCTGAAATCATCACCATTAGCGGCCACTCAGTACCAGTTAGTCGCCGCTACCTTAAAACCCTCAAAGAGCGTCTTCAGATCAATTAAACCTTATAGATTGGGCTCTTTACCAAAGCGTTCAAAGCCGCGCTGCCAGTTCAGTAAATAGAGCCCATCTTGTTCTCGACGATATTCACAGATTCCCCAATTCACTTTACCTTGTTCTCCCAAGGCAAATAGATGCTCAGTAGTGCAATATTGGTCTCGTCCTTGCTCATACCCGGTTTGATAGTCGGCAAAAGCTGTCGCAACTGGCTTTCCTTTTGCAGAATCAATCAAGTGGTTAAACTGTGGCTCAGTTAAGCTAGTACTACCATTTTGCCCATCATAATAGCCCAGCTTTTCATAATTACCTTGGCTGATAAGATCGGTTTGTGTCACACAACCACTTACTATTCCAACACTTAATATCGCAGCAAAAGACTTAAGTTTCATGTTATCTCCCTTAAACATCGTGTAGTTATAATGATTAATAGACAATATCTTAGATAATTCCTAATTTACTGAAGCTACTGCACAAAAACTAAAACCACTAAAATCGCCCCAGAAACCACTTATCTCACTATATAACCACTGAGCTTATCCGTTACTGAATCTTGTCTTAAAAGATCTATGATGTAGCAGTGAAATTCCCTACATTTTTTATTTACGGACAAGAGAGAAAACAAAATGACTTGGTTTCTATTCTGCGTAGCGGCATTGATTGGCGGCTATTTTATTTACGGAACATTTATTGAAAAAATCTTTGGCATTAATGAAAAACGTCAAACACCCGCTTTTACAAAACAAGATGGTGTTGATTACGTACCAATGTCAAACAAACGTGTCTATCTTGTACAACTACTCAATATTGCAGGCGTGGGTCCTATCTTTGGCCCA
This sequence comes from Photobacterium damselae, assembly GCF_003026815.1. Taxonomy (GTDB): domain Bacteria; phylum Pseudomonadota; class Gammaproteobacteria; order Enterobacterales; family Vibrionaceae; genus Photobacterium; species Photobacterium damselae. Next base: position 13,784 of record NZ_PYOG01000034.1, read on the forward strand.
ATCATGGGTGCCCTTTATGGCCCAGCGGCAATGCTATGGATTGTCTTAGGTTGTATTTTTGCAGGTGCAGTACACGACTATTTCTCAGGAATGCTCTCTATCCGTAATGGTGGTGCATCTGTCCCAACAATTACTGGACGCTATCTTGGCAACGGTGCAAAACATTTTATGAACATTTTTGCTATCGTACTGTTGCTGCTTGTTGGTGTGGTCTTTGTTTCTGCCCCTGCAGGTATGATTACTAACCTGATCAATGAACAAACCAGCTTCAACGTTACCATGACCTCAATGGTGGTGGTGATCTTTGCTTATTACGTACTTGCGACCATCGTACCAATTGACACCATCATTGGTCGTTTCTATCCATTATTTGGCGCATTACTGATCTTCATGTCAGTTGGTCTTATCACCGCAATTGCTTTTTCTAGTGAACATACTTTACTTGGCAATTTTGAAGTAAGCCAAATGTTCTCTAATCTTAACCCAAATGACATGCCACTCTGGCCTGCTCTATTTATTACTATTGCTTGTGGTGCTATCTCAGGTTTCCATGCAACACAGTCACCACTTATGGCTCGCTGTCTTGAAAATGAAAAGAATGGCCGTTTTGTTTTTTATGGAGCGATGATTGGTGAAGGTATTATTGCTCTTATTTGGTGTGCAATTGCGCTCTCTTTCTTTGGTTCCCTTGAAGAGTTGTCAAATGCTGTCAGCAATGGCGGTCCTGGTAATGTCGTTTACAGTGCTTCATTTGGCTTATTGGGTGTATTTGGTGGTGTGATTGCGTTCTTAGGCGTAGTTATCTTACCGATAACCTCTGGTGATACTGCGTTCCGCTCAAGCCGTTTGATCTTAGCTGAATACTTTAATATGGAGCAGAAAACGCTTCGCAATCGCCTACTAATTGCCACCCCACTGTTTGTACTAGGTGGCATCTTAACTCAAGTAGACTTTGGTATTATCTGGCGCTACTTTGGCTTTGCTAACCAAGCAACTGCCGTAATGATGTTATGGACTGCATCGGCATATTTACTGCGTCATAATAAGCTGCATTGGATCACAACAGTTCCAGCGTTATTTATGACGACCGTATGTATTACTTTTATCTTAAATAATCATCAATTAGGCTTTGGTTTGCCGATGGGGATCTCAACTGGTCTTGGGGTTGCCGGTGCTATTGGTGCCATGTTTATGGTGATTAAACGAGCCAAAGCATCTGCAAATACTGATGATGCAAAAGAAGAACAAGAAAGTTTTGAGACCGTATAACCGCTCTAAACGTAAGTGAGTTATAAACTAAAAAACCAGCACATATGAACTGACCCCCAATAGTTGGACACCAATTATTGGGGGGCTTTTTATTTATTCGTTATCAATCTAACGATTAACTTGCAGGGACTACTCGCGTTGTTGAACCTTGTTGATAAATATCAACTCGTTCACCAACTCGGAAGATCACATTTGGATCAACTTGCTGAACAACAGCAATAGTACGGCCACTATCTAGTTTAATAACAATGTTTACGCCCTGACGAGTATCCGCTGCTTGTCCAGCTTTACTACCCACCATACTACCAACAACACCGCCACCAATTGCAGCAATATCAGAACCTGTACCACCACCAATTTCAGAACCCAATAGTGCACCAATTGCACCACCAGCTAATGTACCGATGGTATTACCTGCATCACCTTGAATGGTTACCGCATCCAATTTAGTAATAGTACCGGTTAAAACGGTTTGTACTTGACGAGCATCACCCACACTGTATGCATTACCATAAGGGTTTTGAGCACAACCAGTTAATCCCAACCCCAGTGTTGCAGCAACAAGTAGAGGTGCAATCATTTTGTTATTCAAAGTAGCCTCCAATGAGCAACTAATCAGTATAATGCTTAGAGTATAAATTCAACGCACTAAATTACAATGATTTTCTACACTGTTTTATATCTGTTCAGCATAGATTCACTTTTATTTAGCACAAAAAAAGCCCACCAAACGGTGGGCTTTTTCAATAAACGTCTTAATGACGCTATTACTTAGCAAGCTTCTCGCGAATACGCGCAGCTTTACCAGAACGGTCACGTAGGTAGTACAGCTTGGCACGACGTACTGCACCACGACGTTTAACAGTAATGCTGTTAACAACTGGAGAGTGAGTTTGGAATGCACGCTCAACGCCTTCACCGTTAGAGATCTTACGAACAGTGAATGCAGAATGTAGACCACGGTTACGCTTAGCGATTACAACGCCTTCGAACGCCTGTAGACGCTCACGGTCACCTTCTTTTACCTTAACCTGAACAACAACAGTGTCACCTGGTGCGAATGCAGGTAGGTCTTGTTTCATTTGCTCTTGCTCAAGAGCTTTGATGATATTACTCATTGGTTAATACCCTAGAATAAACTGATACTAAATAAATTAATTGCTTGCTTTATATTCGCGAATAAATTCTGCGAGCAAGAATTCCTGATCGTCAGTCAGAGCTAGGTTTTCCAGGAGCTCCGGTCTTCTTAACCAGGTCCGGCCTAGCGACTGCTTAAGTCGCCAACGACTAATGTCCTTATGATTTCCAGACAACAGTACTTGTGGCACTGTTTGACCGTCTAACACTTCAGGACGCGTGTAATGAGGACAATCTAACAAACCATTGGCAAAAGAATCTTCTTCTGCCGACGCAAAGTCACCCAGAACGCCCGGAACAAACCGGACAACTGCATCAACAAGCGTCATGGCTGGTAGTTCACCACCCGTTAGCACAAAATCTCCGATAGACCATTCTTCGTCTACCTCTTGTTGGATAATGCGCTCATCTACCCCTTCATAACGACCACAAATAAGAATCAGATTCTCATTTTGTGCTAGTTCCTCAACACCCGCTTGATCGAGCTTACGGCCCTGAGGAGAAAGATAAATCACTTTAGCCTTACCTTTTGCCGACTGTTTGGCTGTATGAATAGCATCGCGCAAAGGCTGTACCATCATTAACATGCCAGGTCCGCCACCATATGGTCGATCATCTACCGTACGATGTTTGTCGAGCGTGAAATCACGAGGATTCCATGTTTCGACAGTCAAAAGGCCTTTTTTTACTGCCTGACCTGTAACCCCAAAGTTAGTAATGGAGTCGAACATCTCAGGAAAAAGGCTGATAACACCAACCCACATTGTTCGCCTCACTTGATTACTGGAGGTTAAAATCCAGGATCCCAGTCAACTTCGATCCGCTGAGCAGTGCGATCAATCGACTTGATGACCTGCTCATCGAGGAACGGGATTAAGCGTTCCTTTTGCCCGAAAGCATCTTTCAGGTTAGCTTTCACAACTAGAACATCGTTAGAACCTGTTTCCAGGATCTCAGTAACTACACCAAGGTCGTAACCTTCAGTAGTCACTACAGACATTCCATACAGCTCACGCCAGTAGAACTCGTCATCTGACAGTGCTGGAAGTTGTTCGGCTTGTACGGCTACTTCAGCGTTAGTAAAAATCTGAGCGTCCTCACGAACATCCAAACCTTCTAACTTCACAACCATACCCTGACCATGACGTTTCCACGATTCAACGTTGAACGCCTGCCACTCACCTTTCACTTTGATAAGCCAAGGAGAGTAAGCAAAGATGTTTTCCGACTGTTCGGTGTAGGAAAAAACTTTGAGCCAACCTTTGATACCATAGGAGGCACCCAGTTTACCGACAACAATAATGTCTTGGTTATCTGTACTCATCGCTTTTCTCTATAACCCAAATCTAATTAAGCCGCTGCTTTAGCTGCGTCTTTGATTAGCTTAGCTACGCGGTCAGATACTGCTGCGCCTTGACCAACCCAGTGATTAACACGGTCTAGGTCTAGACGTAGAGCTTCTTCTTGACCCTTAGCTAGTGGGTTGAAGAAACCTAGTTTCTCGATGCTACGACCTTCGCGAGATACGCGAGCGTCAGCAACAACGATGTGATAGAATGGACGCTTTTTAGCGCCGTGACGTGCCAAACGAATGGTTACCATATCGTCCTCTTTGCATTACTGTAAATTAAATTGGCCCCGCCAAAATAACGGGGCCCGTGCCAAAATAAAGCCCCAGAATTTTACTCTTTAAACCGACGAATGCAACTGCTTTAGTTAATTTTTCGCCGATAAAATAAAATCTGAGCTTTAATATCTATATTTATTAAGGTATTAACGACCTGGGAACATACCGCCACCAGGCATCATGCCTTTCATCTGACGCATCATATTCTTAATTCCACCCTTTTGCATCTTTTTCATCATCTTCTGCATCTGAGTGAACTGCTTCAATAGGCGGTTAACATCTTGTACTTGAGTACCAGAACCGGCAGCAATACGCTTTTTACGTGAACCCTTAATCAGATCTGGGCGCTCACGTTCACCTGGTGTCATCGAGTTAATGATAGCTTCCATTTGGACAAAAATTTTATCATCAACTTTATCTTTTACATCACCAGGAAGTTGTGACATACCAGGTAGCTTATCAAGCATACCCATCATGCCACCCATTTTCTTCATCTGCTGCAGCTGAGAACGGAAGTCTTCAAGATCAAAACCTTTTTTCTCTTTAAACTTCTTAGCCAGCTTTTCTGCTTCATCTTTATCTACGTTACGTTCGATATCTTCAATTAATGAAAGAACATCGCCCATACCTAAGATACGAGAAGCAACACGGTCTGGATGGAAAGGTTCTAGGGCGTCGGTTTTCTCACCCACACCTAAGAATTTAATTGGCTTACCTGTGATATGACGAACAGATAGCGCCGCACCACCACGAGCATCACCATCAACTTTAGTCAGGATTACACCCGTTAAAGGTAGAGCATCGTTGAACGCTTTTGCCGTATTTGCCGCATCTTGACCTGTCATTGCATCGACAACAAACAGAGTCTCAACTGGGTTTAGTACCTGATGAACGTCTTTGATCTCATCCATCATTTCACTGTCAACATGCAGACGACCTGCTGTATCGACAATTAGAACGTCATAGAACTTCAGCTTAGCGTGAGCAACAGCCGCTTTTGCAATATCGACCGGCTTTTGATCTGGCGTTGAAGGGAAGAAATCCACTCCAAGATCAGTCGCTAACGTTTCAAGCTGCTTGATTGCCGCTGGACGATAAACGTCGGCAGAAACAACCAATACTTTCTTCTTGTTACGCTCTTTTAATACTTTACTTAACTTACCAACACTGGTGGTTTTACCTGCACCTTGAAGACCGGCCATTAAGATCACAGCTGGCGGCTGACTTGCAAGATTCAGCTCTTCATTTTGCTCACCCATAACCGCTTCAAGTTCGGCTTGAACAATTTTGATGAACTCTTGGCCAGGGGTTAAACTTTTAGATACTTCAGTACCAACAGCGCGCTCTTTAACGCGGTTAACGAACTCACGAACAACTGGAAGCGCAACATCGGCTTCGAGTAACGCCATGCGGACTTCGCGCAGTGTATCTTTGATGTTATCGTCTGTTAGGCGACCACGACCGCTGACATTTTTCAGCGTTCGCGATAGACGCTCGGTTAAATTTTCGAACATGTGCTACTCGCTTGTTACGCAACTAAATCTTTATATTGAATATGAATTATTGAAGACAGTATACCGCAATTTTGTGTCTTCTTTCATGTTATCCCGGATGTTATTGGCTTTACATTGGCGACACTGGTGTCTGCAAGGTATAATTGCCACTCCAGATCATCGAAAACTAGCTATGTTTGCTATGGAGTCTTCTCAGTAATTATGGATATCTTAATCGCTGTTGCAGCTATTGGCTGCTATATCGCTGCCCTCGCCTTTATTATTCCGGGGCTGAGCAACAGTAATGGCATCAAAACACGACCTGTGTTTATTTCGGCATTGCTAGCGATTGCCTTACATATCTTATTGCTAAAAGATCTCATATTAGGTGTTCACGGCCAAAACTTAAGTATTCTCAACGTCGCATCGTTAATCAGTGTGATCATTGCGATTATCACCACTTTTGCGATGTTAAAAATGAGAATATGGTTTGTCTTACCTGTGGTTTATAGCTTTGCCGCCATCAATCTTGCAGCGGCAACTCTGTTACCTGGTGTCTTTATTACCCATTTAGAGGCCAATCCGCAAGTATTGCTCCATATTTCTCTTGCGTTGTTCTCATATTCCACCCTAATGATTGCTACTTTATATGCAATTCAGCTGGCGTGGCTAGATAACAAACTAAAAAGTAAGAAAAGCCTACAACTCAATCCTAACATTCCCCCATTAATGATGGTGGAAAGGCAACTTTTCAAGCTTATTTTAGTCGGTAATGGCTTATTAACCGTAACTTTACTTACTGGCTTGCTGTTTTTACAGGATATGTTTGCCCAAGGAAAAACACATAAAGCCGTGCTCTCTATTCTGGCATGGCTGGTTTATAGTGTGCTGCTTTGGGGCCATTATCGCCAAGGGTGGCGTGGTCGTCGTGTGATTTGGATCAGCCTTGTAGGTGCATTTTTATTAACACTAGCCTACTTTGGCAGCCGATTTGTAAAAGAAATTATTATTGGTGGGTAATTTGCTCGCCATTTACAGCTTGTCATTTAAAGGAAACAATTTTTGGAAGATATATCGACTGGCGTCTTATTTGCGCTATTGATTTTAATGCTCGTTCTCTCAGCCTACTTCTCAGGTTCTGAGACAGGTATGATGGCGCTCAACCGCTACAAACTGCGCCACTTAGCCAACCAAGGACATAAAGGAGCACAGCGAGTAGAAAAACTATTAGCTCGCCCAGAACGCCTTATTGGCCTAATTTTAATTGGTAATAATCTGGTTAATATTCTTGCCTCTGCCATTGCAACCATTTTAGGTATGCGACTCTATGGTGATGCTGGAGTTGCTATTGCAACAGGTGCTTTAACCTTAGTGGTACTAGTATGCTCTGAAGTCACACCAAAAACCTTAGCCGCTCAATATCCAGAACGTATCTCTTATGCCAGTAGTATCTTGCTTAACGCATTAATGAAAATACTCTACCCTCTGGTATGGATTGTTAATGGCATTACAGCATCTTTTCTCTTCTTATTTGGCCTTCGTAACAAAAACGACGGTGGTAATCCACTTACTTCAGAAGAGTTACGAACAGTGGTTAACGAAGCAGGAAGTCTTATTCCGCGCCGTCACCAAGATATGCTGTTGTCCATTTTGGATTTAGAGAATGTCACCGTAGTTGATGTAATGATCCCTCGAAATGAAATCGCGGCGATTAACATCAATGATGACTGGAAATCCATTGCTCGCCAACTCAGTCACTCAGCTCACGGTCGTATCGTTTTATATCGCGATACCATTGATGAAGTCGTTGGTATGCTTCGAGTCCGTGAAGCTTATCGCATGATGCTAGATAAAAACGAATTCAGTAAAGAGAACCTGTTGCGCGCAGCCGATGAGGTGTATTTCATTCCCGAAGGTACTCCGCTTAATATCCAGTTGCTCAAGTTCCAACGCAATAAAGAACGCATTGGTCTTATTGTTGACGAATATGGTGATATTCAAGGGTTGATTACTTTAGAAGATATTCTTGAAGAGATTGTAGGAGAATTTACGACTTCTATTGCTCCAACGTTAGCCGAAGAGATTACTCCGCAAAGCGACGGTAGCTTATTGATAGAAGGCAGTGCCAATATTCGAGATCTGAACAAGAGCCTGAAATGGAAACTACCTACCGATGGTCCGCGAACACTAAATGGACTTATTCTAGAATACTTAGAGTACATCCCCGATAGTCCAATCAGTTTCCGTATCGGTAATAAAAAAATGGAAGTGGTTGAAGTCTCAGACAACATGATTAAGTTAGTTAAAGTGTTGCCGATGAACCGTAAAAACGACAAATAACAGGTTCGGTAATCATCACTATCAAACAGAACAATAAAGCCAGCGATAACCGCTGGCTTTATTTTTGGCACTCTCAATGAGTTTTATCTAGAGATCCCACGCAAGCTACACTTTTAGCTGAACTAACATCTCAGCGGGCAGAGCCAAATCATCATTTTGATTTACCCCCACACCAGCGGTAATAATACTTTGCGCAATAGCTTGTGCCTCTGCAAGTGAATGCATCGCATATGTACCACACTGATATTCATTAAGCTCTGGAATTTTATCTTGAGAGTCCACCAATAACACATCTTGCATAGCATCAAGCCAAGCCTGTGCCACAACAGTCTCTTGCGGTTCACCAATTAGGCTCATATAAAAACCCGTTCGACACCCCATCGGTGAAATATCAATAATTTCAACCGCATCTGAATTAAGGTGCTGACGCATAAACCCTGCAAATAAGTGCTCTAGAGTATGAATTCCGCGCTCAGATAAAATCTCATTATTTGGGCGACAAAAACGTAAATCAAACACAGTAATCGTATCGCCTTTTGGGGTCTGCATGGTTTTTGCCACGCGAACGGCGGGAGCCTGCATTTTAGTATGATCTACAGTAAAACTGTCTAATAGTGGCATAACATCTCCTTGTTATTTCAATAGCCTATCACTGGTAATTAAAAGGGCCACCAGCTGCGTTTAGATTCCAATTCCTGACGACACTGCTTCAATTGCCAGCCGTACTCTTTTGAGTAGCGATCAACTTTACGAGCCACTTGCATCAAATTCGGTTTACGGCGATATGTACCACGCTGATATCCACCTCTCCCCTCGTGATAGGCTAAATACTGGCGATAAGCATCCCATTTTGAAATACCCAATTGACGTTGAGTTTCATAAGTATACCAACCCACAAATTGCAATGAATCGTAAAAGTCGGTTCGTGAGCCACCATTATTGGTCGCGCGTTGGAAATCTTCCCAAGCGGGGTCTTGAGCCTGAGCATAACCGTATGCGCTACTCACACGTCCCCATGGAATAAAGCCTAAAACATAATCTTTAGGGGGGCGGGCATCATGACGAAAGCTACTTTCTTGTTTAATAATAGCCATTGCGACATGAATTGGCGTTCCCCATTTCTTTTCCATCTTAACGGCATCTTTGTACCAATCAGGATTTTCTCGGAAGATGCTGCAAATATTGGACTGATTCTTAGGTGGCGGAGTGGCGCAACCTGTTAATGCTAAAGCTAGTGCGATAAATACAATCAAGCGCGGTGGTGAAATCATCTTCTCTCTTGCTCATCTGGTCATCAGGGCAAAACCGTGTCCCTACATACGAAAAAAGGTGATCCTAAGATCACCTTATCTACTCTAACATGACCTTCCGTAATAAGATCAAGCAATCATCAATTATTTGATATCAGCAAAGTACGCCGCTAAATAATCATCAAAAGAGACCGTATCATTGGCTTCAATTTGCTGCTGTTTTGCAATTGATTCCTTCGCTTCAGTTTCAAACTGGGCTTCGTTATAGAATTGATACTGACGATGAGCCATAAATTCAGCATGCTGTTTTGCTAACTCATCACCCACTTTACCAATCCCATCAAACTGCTTAATTTGCTCTAGCAGTTGGGCCGATAGCGTACGTTCAGGGTGTTCAATCCAACCAAGTAAACGCTCACAAGTCTCTTGATAAGCCGTGGTACCATTAGCTTCATCTAACATTTTCGCAACTTGGGCAAAGTCAGTAAAGACACGAGAGCCCCACTCTTTAAGCGTCAATTGCTCACCATGACAACCAATAGTCAGAACTAAATCTGGGTTACGACCATCTAAGATCACTTTGCTCCAGTTTTCACGCCAGCAGCCAAGCTCACAATCGGTCATATCACTCGATGGCGACAGCACCGCCCAAGTTAAGAACATATCTAAGAAACGAATTTGATCTTCAACCACACCGATTGGGCTAAATGGGTTAACATCAAGTGAGCGAACTTCAATATATTCAACACCTGCACGTTTCAATGCCTCTGATGGTTTTTCACCACTATTAGCCACACGTTTAGGACGAATTGGAGCATAAAGCTCATTTTCGATCTGTAAAACATTGCTATTAAGCTGACGGTATTCATCCCCCACCTTAACACCAATATCAGCAAATTCTGCTGACGGCGTACGAATGGCTTTATTTAATCCATCAAGATACTGCTCTAAGCTATTAAAACCAATTTTAAGGCCACTTTGGGCATTATTGGTATAGCCTAAATCACTCAAGCGTAGTGCCGTTGCTTTCTCTAAATAATAGGTACCTTGGCCAATTTTGCTGAACTTATCTTTAATTGGCTTCCCTTGTAAGAAAGAACCACATAGAGCAGGTGAAGATCCAAATAGATATGGGATCAACCAGCCAAAACGGTAGTAATTTCGGATCAAACCAAAGTAAGCCACCGAACGAGATTCTTGACGCTCTTGTTCGTTTTGCGGGCCAAACAATTGATCCCAAAACTCATCAGGGAATGAAAAGTTAAAATGCACGCCAGAGATGATTTGCATCACGCTACCATAACGACGCTTCAAACCTTCGCGATATAAGGTTTTCATCCGGCCCACATTCGATGAACCATATTGCGCTAAAGTAATATCGTCCTGGTCACCGACAAAACAAGGCATCGACATCGGCCATAGACGCTCGCCATTCATCTTGCTGTAGGTAAACTGGTGGATATCACTAAGTTGCGCAAGAAGATCATCAACAGAGCGCGAAACTGGGGTAATAAACTCTAATAGGGATTCCGCAAAATCTGTCGTAATCCACTTATTTGTTAGTGCAGAACCGAGCTGTACGGGATGAGGCTGATCCGACAATTGGTGATCTGTGGTAATACGCAGAGCTTCGCGTTCCAGACCACGACCAAACTTTTTCAGAGCATCTTTATTGGCTGAAACTTGCTGCAACCTTTGTGAAAAATCCATCAAGGTCATTCTCGTCATTATCAAAATTAGAAAATAGAGTAATCATAATTGATTCTGATTACCATGTTTTATTATTGCATCAAATCGATAAACACTTTTACGAGACAGAAAAAACCGACGCTGTGATACGTCGGCTTTAATCTATAAACACTCGTTATTGTTGTGGCTTAATCACATGGATCGGTAAGCCTAACGTTGCAAATTGTGGCTTTAATTTTGCCACATCACCTACCACAATAACCTGATAATCTTGTGGGTTAAACCACTTCTTAGCAAGCTTATCTAATTCTGACTTAGAAATTGTCGCTGCAATCTTATTTCGCTGCTCAACAAAATCTTTTGGCAAAGAGTAGGTTAACATTTGTCCCAATAACTGAGCTTTTTTCGCTGGCGTCTCATATTTCAATGCATCTTGTTGACCGACGGCAAGGCGCATAAATTTCATTTCTTTATCAGTTAATCCACCTTGGCTCATTTTTTTCAGTTCCGCGAGAAATTCTTTGGTTGCAGCCAAACTTGCATCAGCACGTACCTGAGCATAGAAAGTAGCTAAACCAAGCTCTTTTCCTCCCGTTAAGTAGCCTCCAGCACCATAGGTATAGCCTTTATCTTCACGCAAATTTAAGTTAATGCGACTGTTAAAGTTACCCGCCAGATTAAAGTTAGCTAATTGGGTTTTGTAGAGCTCACCAGTTGCATCATAAGGTAGACCTTGACGAACTAGGCGAATGATAGTTTGTGGTGCTCCTGGCTTATCAACCATCCAAATTGCCGGCTTCTCTATACTTGGTAATTTTGGTGTGTGATACGTCGGAGCCGCTTGTCCTTTCCACTGACCCAGAGATGCAAGATCTTGCTGTAGTGTCTGTGGTTTAATATCACCAACAACAACCATATCAGCCCCATTAGGCGTGTAATAGCGCTGATAGAAATCTTTCACATCCGCTAATGTAATACTCTCAATTGATGCCTTGGTACCTTCTGGTGCCTGACTAAATACGGTACCTTTAAACATCACATCGCGAGTAGCTTGTCCTGCTAACCACTCAGGACGTTGATGTTCATACACAAGACCTTCTAACGCCAATTTCTTTAAACGATCAAAATCGGCTTGAGCAAATGCCGGATGGAACAATCGCTGCTCTAGTATTGCTAACGTTGGCTTAAGGTTTTTCGCAAGAGAAGATAAGGTGATGGTTGTGCCATATAGACCAGCATCAAAACTCACACTAGAACCCAATTTATCCAATTCTGAAGCAATGTGTTCAGCAGAAGCTTTTGTGGTTGCTTCATTCATCATCGCAGCAGTTAACTGAGCTAGACCTGCTTTACCTTCAGCTTCATATCGACGACCAGCAGGAACCACAAGTTGAAGCTCAACAGTAGGCGTTTCATCATACTGAGTACCAAGGATCTTAATGCCATTTGCCAACGTTACGTCATACAAGCTTGGCATCATTGCTTCAACGGGCTTTGATGGCTGAGGCATAATACTACGATCAAAATTATCTTTTGCTGTGCGAAGCGTCAGTTGATCATCGTTAATCTTTTGATGTTCAGGGATCTTTCGCGGCTCGGGAGTAAAGTTCGTTTTTGCAGCAACCAAATCTAACTTACCTTGAGGCACCACACTTAAAGTGACATTGGGATGCTGATAAATATATTGGTTGTATGCCGCTTCAATACTACTTGGTGAGACTTTGCGAATATTATCAAGCTCAACCCCAAGATGATTTGGATCGCCATAAAATGTTTGATAAGCCGCTAACTGGGCAACCTTACCACTGACACTCTGTAAGCCAAAAATGGCACTCGATTCTGCCACACCTTTAATTTCATCAACGGCCTGTTGTTTCACACCCTGCTTTTCCAGACTGTTCACTATCTCCATCACTTTGCCACGAATCGACTTTAAGTTGCCTTTTTCACCGCTAGGACCAATTGCGTAGACATACATGGTACATGCAAGCTCTGCACAATCATTAAAGGCACCTGCATCAACCACTTGCCCAGTCTTAACCAGTTTTTGATACAACAAGCTATTGGTGCCATCACCAATAATTTGAGCCAGCATATCTAATGAAGCTTCATCTTTTGCACCACGATAAGAGGTTGGCCACCCCATCATCAACATTGGCTGCTGAACTTTATCTTCTAGAGTGATATAGCGATCAGCCTTAAGTGTTACTGGCTGTTTTGGTGCATTATTAACTTCTGGACCTCGCGGAATAGAACCAAAATATTTCTCTACCCAGTCTAAGGTTTGCGCGATATCTATATCACCACCAATAGTAAGCGTGGCATTATTAGGGCCATACCAGCGGAGGAAGAAAGCTTTAAGATCATTAACATCAACACGATCTAGATCGGCAACATATCCGATTGTCTGCCATGAGTATGGATGGTCACGAGGAAATAGCGCTTCTCCCATACGCTCATACACTAAGCCATAAGGTCGGTTTTCATAGCGCTCTGCTCGTTCATTTTTGACCGTTGAACGCTGGATCTCAAATTTTTTCTGGGACACGGCATCAAGCAAAAAGCCCATTCGATCCGATTCAAGCCACAGTACTTTTTCTAATTGATTGGCAGGTACGGTTTCGTAATAGTTCGTTCGATCTCGGTTAGTTGAGCCATTTAAAGTACCGCCTGCTTCTGTAATTAAACGAAAATGCTCTTGGTCACCAACGTGTTTTGAACCTTGAAACATCATGTGCTCAAAGAAATGTGCAAAACCTGATTTCCCGACTTCTTCTCGTGCCGAGCCTACATGGTAGGTCATATCGACATGAACTAAAGGATCTGACTTGTCTTGATGCAGAATAACGGTTAAACCATTGCTTAATTCATATTTGCGAAAAGGAATAACCGCTTTTCCAGGCTCTGGCTTAACTTGTTCAATAAAAGAGACACCTTTCGGCAAGGGAACATCGCTCTGTTTTGCAGCCCATGTTGTATTAGTTACAGACAATAGAGCAAGGGGGAGAATCCACTTTTGCACAAATACATTCCTTTAGTGAGAAAACGTTGGGAAAAGACCTAACACGATCACAGCCAACACGCTATAACGCGCAGCCTTACCAACCACAATAATAACAAAGCTCAGCCACGGGCGAAGTCGAAGCCAACCGGCAGCTAAACACAAAGGATCGCCGATGATGGGCAACCAGCTAAAAAAGAGACTCCAGTAGCCATATTTTTTCACCCATCTAATAGCTTTATGACCATGTTTTTCTTGAGAAGTTTTATCAGGTATTAGACGACCTAACCAATAGTTAGTCATGCCGCCTAAACTATTACCTAACGTAGCAACCAGCACCAACAGCCAAGGTGCATTGTCACCTAAGTTTAAACTGGCAATCAGATTGGCTTCAGAACCACCAGGGAGCAGTGTGGCACTTAAAAAACCAGTTGAAAATAATACCCATAAACCCGATTGCCCATTAACTAAATCTAGCATTTATTTATCTTTTTCTACCATTAACTCAAGGTTGCAAGAACCAATTTTCCTCGCGTACGTCCCGACTCAATGTGCTGATGAGCTTGAGCGACAGAAGAAAAATCAAACTGTTGATCGATATGAACTCGAAGTTTCTTCTCTGCAATAAGCTGTAATAACATATCTTGCTGAATCTTACTTGGCTGCACCACCATACCTTGAGCATAAAAACCAAGATCTTGAGCTTGAGCAATGATCTCAGCCTGAGTCACAGTTGGTACCGTAATGATACGGCCAGACGGCTTCAGTGCAGCTAATGCCGCAAGTCCTGTTTTCCCGCCAACCAAATCAATAATGACATCTACTGGTTCAAGTGAAACAAAATCCACTTTGTCATAATCAATTGCTTTTGCACCTAAAGAAGCAATAAAGGCTTGGTTAGTTGAGGAGCCAGTTGCTAATACCTGACACGGCAATACCTTAAGAAGTTGTAATGCTAAATGGCCAACCCCACCGGACCCCGCTAGCACTAAAACACGTTCTTGCGGTTGAATATCTGCAAGCTCGATAGCCTGCATTGCAGTAAGTCCGGCTAATGGAACGGCTGCGGCCTGGCGTAAATCAACCTGTTCCGGTAATACCGACAACGCTTGCCAATCCACTACACAATATTGGGAATAGCCGCCACCTTGTAGCGGAAAACCTATTAACCCCGCAACTCGTTGGCCCGTTTTAAGAGCTGAAATCGTTGAACCTACAGATACCACTTTACCCGCGATGTCATAGCCTAAGCCCCACGGTAAAGCATTTTGAATTTGCTGAGCGACAAAGTTACTGCCTTGACGAATTTTGGCATCAATAGGATTTACTGCGCAGTAATCCACTTTGACTAATACTTGATGAGGCTCTAATACAGTTGGAAGCTCTGTTAACTGGCACTGAAGCACATCAACGCCACCAAATTGTGAAATTACGACCTGCTGATATGTACTCATCGCGTCACCTCTTATTTGATATAAAAAAACGGGTCACTTCACGCAACCCGTTTTCTTTTAATAGCAATATGTTAGGTTGCTATCCTCACCATACATCAGCTTCCGACTCGAGCCAACAAAATACCCGCAGCAAATAAGCCCTAGCCCTTCAAGATTATTGTTACAAAACTTATCAACTGATTTTGTATCACTCTGAGTAATAGTAAAAACGTGAGTAAACACCGCACCAAAAAACAGCAAGATATATTGATAACTATTTAATTTTAAATAGAAAAAAGAATTAGAGTAAAAAAAGAAAGTAATAGATATAGATAAAGCAGAGGGTGTAATATCAAATAACAGGCAGAAACAACAGATAGAAAAAAAGCCCAGCAATAAGCTGAGCTTTTAAATAATGGCGCGCTCGGGAGGATTCGAACCTCCGACCGCCTGGTTCGTAGCCAGGTACTCTATCCAGCTGAGCTACGAGCGCGCAGGGTTGTTTGATAATTTTATCTTCATCAAACTTGAAGAATGGCGCGTCCGGGAGGATTCGAACCTCCGACCGCCTGGTTCGTAGCCAGGTACTCTATCCAGCTGAGCTACGGACGCGCAGGCTAATATCAATCGGTTAGATCAATACTATTTAAATTATGGCGCGCTCGGGAGGATTCGAACCTCCGACCGCCTGGTTCGTAGCCAGGTACTCTATCCAGCTGAGCTACGAGCGCGCAGGGTTGTTTGA
>NZ_PYOG01000035.1 GCF_003026815.1 Photobacterium damselae
GATATATATAATTCGTAATTTTTGTCCTTACCTCCTCAACTTTGTAATATGAAAATTTTATCCAAAGGATTAACAACCATAAAAATCAGTTATTAATTTTCTATGATAAATACTATTACCATTACACAATAATACAAAACGCGACAAATTTAGGGCGTTAAAACTAATATTATTTCAGAGCTCAGTGTCTATGAAATGGTCACAAGACTACAAAATAATAATTGGAATCAATAATGGCAAAAACTTGGCTTGTCGCTACTGTAAGTATTGCGTTGCTTGGCGGCAGTGTATATTTCTATCTGCAATCTTCTGCTCAACCAAGGGAGTTTTCGACTCTAATAGTAGAAAAGAGAACTATTGAAAAACGAGCAGTAGCTGTTGGCAATATTGTCCCTGCACACTCGATTTCTATTAAGTCGCAAATCAACGGTATCGTAGGCGAGATATACGTTAAGGTTGGAGAGAAAGTGAAGCAAGGTCAGCCATTGATTAAGGTTCGTCCGAATCCAACCCCACAGGCGCTTACAGATGCGTCAACAGATTTGATGCGTAGCGAAGCAGATCTAGAATCAGCCAAACAAAAGCTTGCAAACCTCGAAAGCTTGGTAAAACAAAACATCATTCCAAAGAACTATGATGGATATGTTAGTGTGCGCTCTGAGGTGAAATCAGCTCAAGCCAATGTACTACAAAAGCGTCAGAATCTGGAATTGATCCGCAGCGGTGAAGCATCAATTGGCAACTCTAGGTTAACCTCAACCATTTATGCGCCGGTTGATGGCACAGTCTTGAACCGTAAAGTGGAAGTCGGTGAGCCAATTATATCGACGGAAGCAAGCCAGGCAGCAACGGAGATGATGTCTCTGGCTGATATGAACAGCTTGATTTTCAAAGGCAGTGTGAGTGAGCATGATGCTGCGCAGCTTTCTCCTGGTATGCCTGTACTATTGACGCTTGCACCATATCCTGATGTCGAAATATCAGGAGTATTAACTAAAGTTGCGATTCAGTCTGAGAATCTAAATTCGCCTGAAGGCAATAAAGCTGCAAAAAGCTTCGATAATGGATTTGGAGTTGAAGTAGGTGATTTAGTTATCCCACAAGAAATGATGCTACGTTCAGGTTTTTCATCAACAGCGCAGATCTCACTGAAAAAATTAGAGAATGTTTTAACATTACCAGAGCGAGCGCTTCAATTTGATGGCGATACGCCGAACGTATTGATCCCTGATAGTTCGAAACAAGGCTATCATAAACAAAAAGTGAAACTTGGTTTATCAGACGGCATTAATGTTGAAGTATTGGATGGTGTTGAGCTTGACGAAAAAATCATCGATAACAGTATGATGATGGGAGCTGTACATGACTAAGCTTCATTTAGTTAAAGTAGGTTGCACGATATTGATTGCAACATTCAGCTTTCCGAGTTATGCGATTTCAATTGAACAAGCTTGGCAAAAAGCAAAGCAAAGCGATCCAAATTATGAGAAAGTCAAGATTGATGTTCGACGAAGTGAAGTCAAGGTGGATGCGATCCGCCGTTCATTTCAGCCAAGCTTGAGTGCGACAATATCAGCTAGTTGGAGAGAATCTTTCAGTAACACAAACGGCTACGGAGCATCGCTTTCTCAAACTATTTGGGATAGCAGTTTGTGGTCAGATTTGGATCAAGCCAATAGCAACTATATCAAGACTAAGCTTCTATTAGTTCAGTCTCGCAATGAACTTGCACGAAGATTACTCTCTTCTTACTTAGATGTTGCCAGTGCGCAGAGCGACCTTCAACTGGCACAATCCAAATTAGAGGAAGACGGTAAACTACTTAAGATAATCGAAAAGCGTTATCTTGCAGGAAAAGTGAAATCAGTAGACGTTGAAGAGATTCGAGCAACTCAAGTTGCAGACAAGTTAAGCATTTTGAGTACGCGCTCTGATTTGGAAGTCAAACGTACTACTCTAGCTGCACTAATTAACCAAATTCCATTAAGTGTTAACCAAATTCGTATTGATTCGCTTATTCAACCGATAATGATGGCGGACACTCAAGAACAATGGTTAAAGCTCGCTAAAGACAGTAGCCCTGAACTGTTAGAGGCTATACAGAATATTAAAGCAAGCGAGTTTGCCAAAGACTCTGCGCGAGGTGGCTACTATCCAACAGTGAAAGGTCATGTAAGCTACAACAATGATGATCGGCGAAAAAATGGTGAATTCAATGCAGGTATTACCTTGCATATGCCGATTGATTTAAATGGAGCAACGCAGGCAAGAGTTGAGGAAGCATCACTGAATATCCTCAGCGCCAAGCAAGATTTACGTAAAGTCGAAATCGATATTCAAAAGCGAGTTATCCAGCAGTTTACTCAAGTGGTCATTAACTGGAATCAAGTTTTGATGACAAATAAGCTTGTTATCTCCAGAGAGAAAGTATTACGTAATAAAGAGAAACTTTATGATGCAGGTTTGTTAGAAATATCGGAAGTTATCAGTGCACACAACAGCTTGTTCATAGCGAAAAACGATCTTCAAAACAACTTGTATAATTACTGGCGTCAGCATATTGATCTACTGCAAACAGCAGGCAAATTAGATGACGATGCCATAGCTCTGATCTCTCGAGCTTTTAATTCATGATCAGTTTATTGCAGCAAACATGGCTGACGTTGATAGCGCACCGAATAAAAAGCATGTTAGCTATCATTGCTATTGCGTGGGGTGTTATATCTGTGGTGGTCTTGATAGCTTTGGGGGAGGGTTTTTATCGTCACCAAACACAACAGCTGTCTTTTATGGTTAACAATGTGCAAATCGTGTTTCCGTCTAGCACCAGTAAACCTTGGCAAGGTTTGCCTTTAAGGCGTCAAATTCAGATCCCACAAGATAAAGTAGACATGATCAAAAAGACTGGTTTTGTCAAAGTGGCATCGAGTGTTTACGTCAAACAAGATGCGAGTGTCACCAATGATAAAGGACAGAGTTTAACGAACAATGTTAGTGGGATCGACCTATCTTACTTCTCCCTTATTCAACGCAAGTTAAAGTCTGGATCTCGTAACCTTTCACCAAGTGATATTACTAACCACACTCGCGTCGCTGTATTGGGAGAGCAAATTGCTAAGATGGGGGAAATTAGCATTGGGCAAATGATTAAGGTGAATGGTATCCCTTTCTTAGTTATTGGCATCATAAAAGATGAAGACGCAGGTATTTCATTCGGTGATAGCCGCAAAGTTTTCATCCCACAAACGACGTATCTTGATTTGTGGGATGCTAAACCATGGATGCTACTTCTTGAGCCCATCGACGGTATAGATGGGCCTGCTTTTCGGCAGGCTATCGTGAACTTTTATGCTAAGCAATTGCATTTCGATCCAACCGATAGGGAAGCGATCAACCTGCCAGATTTTAATGAGGGCACTGCGTTAATCACAGGTATCTTCCGAGGTATTCAGATCTTCCTAGGAGCAAGCGGTGTAATGACCATGGCAGTTGGAGCGTTGGGTGTCGCGAACATCATGTTCCTCTCTGTGACAGAGCGAACGCGAGAAATTGGCGTACGTTTAGCCATAGGCGCGACACAAAAATCCATTCGGAGTCAGTTCATTCTTGAAGGGCTGTTCTTGGTAGTCGTCGGTACGGCACTTGGCTTAATGGCTGCGTATATGATAGTAGCGTTACTTGGGTCTATCTCTTTACCCGATTGGTTAGGGATTCCTGAAATTACTCTGGATTCTATCGCTTGGTCATTATTAGTAACGCTAGTACTGGCGTTGTTGGCATCTTACTTCCCTGCGAGACGAGCATCACGACTGACACCAGTAATCGCTTTGAGTGCAAGGACCTAACCGTGTTACTTCCAATGAGACAAATCTTTCAAGAAATGGCGGCAGAAAAGCTTCGCTTAGGTTTAACAATACTTGCCGTTACATGGGCGACCATGTGTATTGCAGCAATGTTGTCGGTGGGAGAGGGCATTCGTCAAGGGGTATTGAGGACCGCGCAAAATGGTAATGGTAACCTAATATACCTAACCGGAGGTATGGCAACCATTGATTATGGTTCTTTTCACCAAGGTAAATTCTTGACCTTAAAAGTTGACGATGCTGATGTGATCAAAGCTCTTCCCGAGGTGAAGAGTGTCGCATCAACCGCGATTTGGAATGAGCGTATGACTGTTGGCGATCGAGGTTCATGGCAAGACCCACTGGCAGTAATCCCAGACTTTGCTTCGATGACTAACCTGACAACAATGGACGGTGGGCGTTGGTTGAATCCGCTTGACCAAAAGCAGGCACGTAAGGTGGTTGTGTTGGGCTATTCGCTCGCGGCAGACCTGTTCAATCCAGTGGATAATTTTAACTGGTTCGCCCCGGTGACATTACAGACTGATCCAGTGGGGAAAAAGGTCAAGATTGGAAGTGAAGAGTTCACTGTGATTGGCGTATTGAAGAAGAGTAGTGCAGAGATCGAGCAGGATGACCAAATAAACTATTCTAGCTTTGTACCGTTAGCTACGTGGCAACGCTTTCATGTTAATGGTGATATTAGTGGTATCAACGTCGAACCACAAGCGAATACTGATCGCAAAAAGCTTGCAGAGAGTATTCGTCAAGTCATTACTCGTAAACATGGTGCTAGCGTTAGTGATGAGCAAGTGGTGCAAGTAGAAGATATGTTCCTCAGACAGAAAAGCATGCAGCAGTTCTTGATTGGCCTACAAAGCTTCCTTGGTATCATCGGCTTTGTCACGCTAGCTGTGGCAGGCATAGGGATCGCTAATGTTATGTATGCGACAGTAAAGCGATCTACACGAGATATTGGTGTACGCATGGCGGTGGGAGCAACACCGACCGCGATTCGTTTGCATTATTTGGTGCAGTCGCTCATGACCATGATGTTAGGTGGCATATTGGGATTAGGTGTGACTTACGCATTGGTATCGTTAATAAGTGCCATCAACTTAGAAGGCAACATATTCTA
Source organism: Photobacterium damselae (assembly GCF_003026815.1). Lineage (GTDB taxonomy): Bacteria > Pseudomonadota > Gammaproteobacteria > Enterobacterales > Vibrionaceae > Photobacterium > Photobacterium damselae. The sequence goes on from NZ_PYOG01000035.1 coordinate 4,981, forward strand.
TGAGTACCTTGGTAAGCCTGTTCCAGAGTTGTCATGGGTTGTTGTCGCGATTGTGATTATCGCATTGGTGATTATCGGTGTCATATCTGCTTGGTTGCCTGCAAATCGAGCTGCAAAAGTAAGTCCTTTAGAGGCATTACAAAGTGAGTAATAATAATCCTGGAGAGAAGATGTTAAGCGAGCCACTTGTTAAGCTGACTAATATTTGCAAATACTACGCAAGCGGAGAGGCGGAAGTACGTGCGCTTGATGGTGTCGATTTAACCATTAATCGAGGTGAGTTTTTGTCGATTCTTGGCCCGTCTGGCTCAGGTAAATCAACCTTAATGAACATGCTTGGTTGCTTAGATAAACCAACTCATGGGAAATACCAACTTGGTGGCCAAAATGTGGCAAGTTTAAGTGCGAATGAGCTAGCTAGTATTCGTAATCAGAGAATAGGGTTTGTATTCCAAAGTTTTAACTTATTGGAATACGCAACGGCTTTGGATAACGTAGCATTGCCGTTGGTTTACTCTGACATTAAAGCCAAAGAGCGCCGTCAGCGAGCCACAAGGTTGTTAGAGCAAGTGGGGCTTGGGGATCGCCTAGACCATAAACCGAACCAGCTTTCTGGTGGTCAAAAACAGAGAGTCGCCATCGCAAGAGCCTTGGTAAACGATCCTCAAATCATCTTAGCAGATGAACCTACTGGCGCATTGGACTCTAAATCTGGTGCAGAGATTGAAGCGTTATTTAATCAACTTCACTCTGAAGGTCGAACATTGATCATTGTTACTCACGATAATGCCTTAGCAAAGCGCACTAAGCGTATTATTACCATTAAAGATGGCAAAGTGATTTCAGATAAGGCTCCAGTATAATACTTTAATATTAGGTGGTTGCTGATGATTTGAGCATTATCAGGTTCGTCCAGAAGTCCTTGCCATGAGAGCTTATCGTCTAGACGATGAGGGCAAGGGTTTTACCATTAAATTCGGTAATCGTCTAGGTTATTATCAGCGAGGAATTTTAGTGTGCGACCTTGAGCTGTCCAAGTATTCTCTTGTCCGTTTTCGTTTGTATAATGATATTTCGCTAGACGGATAGCTCTTGTCGATTTATTTGTTTTAGATGTCGACATTGTTGCGATCAATTCTTCTGGGTCAATTCCATCAGCAAGAAGCAATTGTTGATAAGTTTCTAGCTTTTCTTCTTTTTCGCGGTTTTCTGCGAGTAGTTGTTCTAGTATTAATTCTTGGGACTTAGTACGTAGGTTTAATAGTACGTTGATGGTTGGCATATAGATATTTTCCTGCGTGAGTATGTGTAAAAATCTATATGTGTGTGTAGAAATCGGCTTGGTACAAATGTTTACCAATTAATAGGATTTTACATTTATGTAGGTAGTTGTAACCAACTGATAACTCTTGATGGCTGAGTTCTTATATTTGTGATCAGAACTAATTGTATACAACCCGCTATCAGCACGCCGGCATCATAATAATTTCATGTGAAAAACCTTCAAATTTTCCGCCACTAAAATAATTCTAAAAATTCTCGGATAACAACATTAGTGTTTTGACTAATAAAGTCAGTAACAAATCCACCGAACCAAGAAAATGCCGCACTGATTTTTTTGATGATAGAGCTATCTTGCTTGCCGTTAACGATATCCCAAAACGCTTCCCATCGGTCAAATTGTCTTTGCTCTAGCTCTTGAGTTCTTTGGTCGAAGGTTTCAGCGAAATCAGCCAGCACATTGAAGCCATTACTTTCAACGTAAGAATCGTTATAGAAAAGTTGATATTCGACAGGCTCGCCGTTGTATCGAGTGATACCAAGGGTGGATTCGATTTCCTTTTGTCCCCCGTAACGCTTGGTCTTCTGTCGTGGCAACTCCGTTAAAAAAACCGACAGCATAACCTTCGATTTTGCATGAGTTAGCGATTGCATTAAATGGCAGTAATACACTTATTATGAGCGATATGGTTAGTTTATTCACAATACTGCGCCTCTGCTGGAAGAAGTGTACTTACTGAGCCATCTTTTAAATGATTATAAGCGAGATACGCCATAGTGCGGGCTTTAGTGTTGTAGGTGAGAGCGGTGATTGTTTTGGAGGTATTAGTTGCATCTCTTACTGGAATCCTAACAAAGTCTTGACAAGCGATGACTTTAAGGAATTCGCCTCCCATTGCCATTGCTTTATCAATATTGGCGTCGGTATTTTCACTCCAATCATATTTCAAATTATTTTGAAAATAGCGTGCCTCTTGCTTTAGAGCATTGCGAACGGGCTCTTCGACCTCTAGTGCATCAATAAAGGCACCAATATCATCGCGGATACCGTCATTGTTTTCATCTGGACCTGTGAGAGACTCACTTCTATCTAGTATGTGGTCAAATTTATCGTATAAAACGGAAAACTGGTCATCAATCGTGGGCTGAGCTTTTAATTCTTCGACAAGCTCTGGGGCTTTTATTATTTTAGTTACTTGAGGTAAAGGGGGAGGAATTGGTTTTTCCTTTTCATTTGATTGGTTGCAACCAGAAAGAAGTACCATAAGTAATAAGGGAAGTAATTTCATTATATTATCTCTATTATCATCATTAAAATTGAGGTGAAAAATAAGAATGTTTATTTATAACTATATAAGGCACTTACTTTTATTGTGACTCATATTAAAAGATTCGTTGCTATTAGATGTTTTTGTCAATAATACTCTGGCAAATAGAGCATGGCGCTATCTTTAGTAGAACGAACTACTAAACCATTAAGAATGAATATCTACATTCCCTTTAATCACTAAACAAATTGTTTTTTGTTTCTGTTCCAACACCAAACATAACACATTCTTATTCGATATAATTAATAGCTTATATATCCATCTTGTGATTATGTCTATTTGTTTAGACATAGCTTGCTAACTGAACCACATAAAATACAGAGATAATAAATCGTTATAGAAAAGTTGATATTCGACAGGCTCGCCGTTGTATTGAGTGATACCAAGGGTGGATTCGATTTCCTTTTGTCCCCGTAACGCTTGGTCTTCTGTCGTGGCAACTCCGTTAAAAAAACCGACAGCATAACCTTCGATTTTGCATGAGTTAGCGCTAGCATTAAATGGCAGTAATACACTTATTATGAGCGATATGGTTAGTTTATTCACAATGTTTTGCCTCTGCTGGAAGAAGTGTACTTACTGAGCCATCTTGTAAATGATTGTACTTAAGGTAAGCCATGGTGCGGGCTTTGGTGTTGTAGGTGAGAGCGGTGATTGTGTTCGAGGTGTTTATGCGATCATCTACATCAATGCCTACAAATTTCTTACAAGCGATGACTTTGTTGTATTTATCACCCATTCTCATTGCTTTCACTATGTTGGCTTCGGTCTTTTCACTCCAGTCGTGATAAAGATTCTCTTGTGTATAACGGGCATTTTGTTTCAGGGCATTACGAACGGGCTCAGTAACTTCTAGTGCATCAATAAAGGCACCAATGTCATCGCGGATACCATCATTGTTTTCATCTGGACCTGTGAGTGACTCACTTCTATCTAATATGTGGTCAAATTTATCGTATAACATAGAAAACTGGTCATCAATCGTGGGCTGAGCTTTTAATTCTTCGACAAGCTCTGGGGTTTTTATTATTTCAGTTACTTGAGGTAAAGGGGAAGGAATTGGTTTTTCCTTTTCCTTTTCATTTGATTGATTGCAACCAGAAAGAAGTACCATCAGTAATAAGGGAAGTAATTTCATTACATTATCTCTTTTATCATCATTAAAATTGAGGTATAAAAATAAGAATGTTTATTTATAACCATATAAGGCACTTACTTTTATTGTGACTCATATTAAAAGATTCGTTGCTATTAGATGTTTTTGTCAATAATACTCTGGCAAATAGAACATAGCGCTATCTTTAGTAGAACGAACTACTAAACCATTAAGAATGAATATCTACATTCCCTTTAATCACTAAACAAATTGTTTTTTGTTTTTGTTCCAACACCAAACATAACACATATCTTATTCGATATGATTAATACCTTAAATATATCAATTTCATGATTGTATCTATTTATTTAGGCAAGATTTTCCAGCTGAACCACATAAAACACCGAGATAACAAATCATGTAATGAACCCATCAATATTTAATTTTGATAGCGATTTTTTAGGGCTTTAGTTCCTGTAGGAGCTCATAATTGCCTAAAATATTAAAAAGGACTGTTATCTGATATGGCTTGTTTGAGTCTCACTTATAGCATTGTTTTTTATGTCTAAAATACGTTGCTCGACTGACCCCTTATGCTGGATTTGTACGCAGGTATGGCCAGTGATGATTACGAAACTCGTCATAAACACCAAGCGCAAGGCATTGCAAAATCAGACGGTAAATATCGTGGTCGTCGTGTAAATGAATCACTGCATCAAGATATACGTGACCAGTTAAGCCTTGGACGTAGTTACTCCAAGATACAGAAGAAGTTGAGGTGTAGCTGGGCCACAATAGCAAGGGTGGTGAAAGAACTTTTGTGTTGATATTGGTACTTTTAGGACCGTAGGGACCTAAGATGATTTGATTAATATGTCTATTCAAATCATAATGTGATTAGAATAAGTGTTTTTATCGAATCATATTGTCGTAAGAATAGGATGCTTGTATGTGGATCTGGCAACAACAAGACTGGCCAATGTTTACTTGGGATAACTCGGTTATAGAACCTCGGCTGCGTGAGGTTCGATTCAAGCAAGGGATTTTGCTGGGAAAAATGACCAGTCAATCACAAGATACTGCCAAAACTAAGCTAGATACCTTATTGGCCAATATCATCCATTCAAGTGCTATCGAAGGTGAAAAACTCAATGCTTTTTCAGTACGTTCTTCTTTAGCAAATAAATTGGGTATCAGCGAAGAGCGTCCATTCCCAACGACAGAGCAAACAGAAGGTTTAGCTGAAATCATGGTTGATGCGGTTGAAAACCTCGAAGAACCATTAACGCTTGAACGCATTTTGCATTGGCATGATAGGTTATTTCCGGCTGGTTATACCCTGTTTAATCCCGTGATTGGTGGCCAACTTCGCGGGGATGTTCCTATGCAAGTGGTCTCTGGTCGTATCGATCGCCCTGTCGTGCATTTTGAAGCGCCGCAACGAGCAATCCTTGATGATGAGTTAGCGCAATTTATCGAGTGGTTTAACACCTCTAAGCTAGATGCTTCTTTTGACCCTCTATTGCGGGCAGCGATCACTCACTTATGGTTTGTGACATTGCATCCTCTTGATGATGGAAATGGACGTATAACCCGTTTGCTAACAGATTTAGCTTTGGCCCAAGCTGAGCAACAATCGGTACGTTTTTATGCTATGTCAGTAGGGATTTTAGCCAACCGCAAAAGCTATTATGAGATCTTAGAGCAAACCCAAAAAGGTGGGATGGATATTACTCCTTGGCTGGAATGGTTTTTTAACACATTAGAAGAAACCTTTGCTGAGGCGCTCAAGGAGATAGATCAAACGGTCTATAAAACTAACTTTTGGCGTCATGTCGATCAAACCAAGTTGTCGGCAGAACAAGTTAAGGTGCTTAATCGCATGTTGGATGGTGATTTTGAAGATGGCATTAATACTGACCGCTACCATAAAGTTGCGAAAGTCAGTAAACCTACAGCAACACGCCATTTAGCTGCGTTAGTTGAGTTTAAATGCCTGGTTAAATCAGATTCTGGCGGCCGCAGTACGCGCTATCATTTGCCAAAAGATTAGCGATGAACTGTATGCATTTTAAATTCTAGGGGGGCTTTTACTTGATAATAAGTCGATGCAGAATGCGCTGTTGGTGGTTTTCGTGAAGATTGAATAGGACGAACAATACCGTCAATAGTAACAAAAGTAACGGACACTCACGGCTTCCATATAATGATTTAAAGATAGGCAAAAGTAAGTGATTTCATAAAACAATGATGTGCGATAGTTCATATTTCTATTATTACTATCAGCCAATAACATTACTCCAAAATGACGTGAAAAAATCGTTTGGGGTTTTGTGCCCATTTCTGCAGAAAGTCCCAACTTGGCTATTAAGCTACGTTTTGTAAGAGTTAGTTCCGAAACACACCCTCGATAATCTGGTCATCTTATTATTTAAGGGGTTAACAAATTCGTTCTTTAATGGAATACGGTGAGACTCAAGATTTAAGTTGGATAATGTGTTAGGGGAGTTCAAGAAGCCTAACACTAAATTGTAACAGAATGGCTATTGGCGGTCTCGATAAAGAAGTGATCGCAAAAAGTACCGGTCTTTCTTTGGTCGAAAGCTAGTGAATTAAAAAGAATGTGGTATGGAGTTCACATAGAGGAAACGATAAGCATTTTACTGAATCTGTGTTCTGTTTGGATTTAGTTTAAAAAATGCAATACGGGGATATGCAGGATAGGAAAGTTAAACTTTGTGTAAAACTTAGACTTCTTTGATGGATTTTGTATCAATACAATAGGATAGAGTAGTACTGTGGCTCGATTTTTGTTAGTTTTCTAATGCTACGCCTTGCCGTGAGAGGCGCCCTAGATCAGATCTAGGGCGGGCAAGAGTAGCTCATACAGAGTTTGAGTGTATGAGCTACCTGATTTTTAGATCAAGTAATCGTCTAGGTTTTTATCTTGTAGGAACTTCGGTGTGCGGCCTTGGCCTGTCCAAGTCTTTTCTTCACCATTCTCATCGGTGTAACGATATTTAGCTGGACGACTCGGACGTTTCTTGGTGGCCGATTTACTTTCAAGATTATTCAATAACTCTTCTGGATCTATACCATCAGCAATCAGCATTTCGCGGTACATAGCCAGCTTTTCTTCTTTTTCTTTGTTTTCTGCTCGAAGTTGTTCTTCTTCTTGCACTCGCTCATTAGTTACTTGAGTTAGTTTTTCCAGACCTTCCTGTAGTTGTTCTAAAGTTAGTTCTCGTGATTGTGCGCGTAATGAACGTAGATTCAAAAGTATTGCAAATACATCAGACATATATCTGTTCCAAAAATGAGTTGTTGTAATTAGATGGGCAATGATAACACATTACAACTGCTAGAAAGTTCAGTTAAAAAATTTCCGTAAAAATATTGCTATTACGAGATCGAGGCTTCATTTCTGAGTTTTATATCATTAACTCGATTGGCTAGTTGGGCCTCTTAAAAGATTTTCATTGTTAGTGGTCGTATTCAATCTTTGGATAGGGACTCAATTATGGAACTTGGCGTTCTCGCCATCGCTCGGTTCATTCCGTCGCTTCGCTCCTTCCACGATAACCAAACAACAAGTTGCTAAGAGTTATTGGGTTTCTGCGTGTGATTACAACCACAGGTTGATTTAGAAATAAATCTGGAAATGATAATACTTATGAACCTTTTGCAGAAAAACAGGTTTTTTAGGTTATTTTCCTAAAACCTGAGTCTTTAGAATACCAGTTTCTAGAAAATAGTCACTTTCCAAAGGTGATGTTTATTTGGCAATTGACTTTTGGATAAACTCTAGAATTTAATGGTGATAGAGGTTCTTACAGTATTGGGAAACAAATTGCTACGCGAATTATTTGTCCCATTGTCATTCAGAAAAAAAGCTCATTCATAACATATTAATGTGATTTTTAATTAGTATTATTTACTGTATATAACCAATAATAAGAAAAAATTTGAAAAACAAAAATGATATCAATGTCATGATGTTTTTTGAATTAAATTGATTATTATTATGGAGCTTTAAGGATATTCTTTCGCGTGAAAGTAGGAATGTTTATCAAAATAAATCGTTAAATTCTTCAAGGAAGTTCAGGGAAATGTCCAAGAATGAAATAGTTACATTGGCTATTGCTGCTATAGCTTTAGGGTTTTCTATCTGGCAAGGAAATAGTCAAATAGAGCATAATCATGTATCAGTTGAACCAAGAGTTACTTCATATTTTTCAAATCATGGACCAGAAGGTAAGTGGGGTATTTATATAATTAACAATGGCATGGGTACGGCATTTGTTAAAAGTTTAGATATCAAAGTTAATGGGAAGAGCGTTTCTGACCATGAGTTTGGTAAATTTTATCAAGCTGTTGTTGATCTCGATCTGAATCCGATGTGCTTTATTATGGGAGCCCCAAGGCCAAATGACTCTTTTCAGGTTGGAGAAGAAGTATCTCTAATAGAATCAAATGAAAAAGCGAAACAATCCTGCGCTAGGGACTATCTTCTATTAAGGGAATACCAAAAAAATAAGCTGGATTATGAGCTGGTTATAGAGTCAATATATGGTGATACATTTACATATAAGTACTCGAAAAATCAGCAAGTTAAAATTTAACATTAGGACTGGTACCTGATAATAGGTGCCGTCTATCCGGCAGAATTACTAGGTGTGTAGATACCATCTCACATCCTTGTACGCAAACCTAGTTTAAGCTCATTTGGGGCTGGTATTTTGTTTGTGTTTTCAGCACACTAAAGCAAATTTGAATCAACTTTCTCATCGCCGCACCAAGTGCCTGCATTTTGGTTTTACCTGCTGCTAGCAAACGTCTTCTCTGTACTCTAATGTCAGGGTTATGGGTGCTCGCGCTAATTGCTGCTAAAAACAACTTAGCCCGAACCCTAAACGGTCCATTCTTGCTCATTGTCGTTTTACCTTTTATCTTTTCAGATCCATTTAGTTGAGGGATGAGATCAATAAATGCTGCTGCTTGCTTGGCGGTGGCAAATTTCTTAGAGCTGAACAAGTTCACGGGACATGACTTTATCAATGTCTACAACACTTTGTAGAAGTTTGTGATTTCTCTCCATATCAGCATCTGAATTAATAGCTAACTCGATCTCTTGTTCGATTGAAGCAATTTCTTCATCGATTACGCTGACGATCCGCATAATTGAGCTTTTTACTCGCTCATTTGTATCACTGATTCCGCTAGCTTCTAAGCGATTAGACTCTCTTAATCGATCTTTTTTTATAGCTGAAAGCCGTCGAACCAATGGCCTGATGTTTCGAGTATTAAGATTGTCAGGTGTCCATATTTGAGCACGTTCACGCTGAGCGTCACCATACAAGGCAGGTATATAAGAGTCCGATTGGTCCGTCTTATGTACGAGCCCTAGTAATTGGGGAAATTTATGTGCTTTGCCTGGGCTCGATATGAAAACGCGAAAACCAACTGCATGTAGGTACAGTGCTATCGATTCATGGTAAACGTCTGTTGACTCCATCGTGATCAAAGTATCTTTAGGTTTGCACTTTGAAACCTTTATCAACCAACGACTCCACTTGTACATTCAGTATCATTAGTCATCCGACTACGCGCTCGGATACCATTAAGTATTTGAGTAAGTAAAATCAGAGGATAATCTACAGATCAATGTCAAGCATCTTCACTGATTTTAGAGCTTGGGGATAGTTAATCACCCATAGCTTCAACATACAAGTGGTTAACAAAAACTGGCCACAGTTTTAGAGGTTAACCTATATAATCGTTCAGATTCATTAGGGGTTAATCCGCCATAATAATTGTCGATAGTAGCGACTTGTATAATGACTACCTTGATCGCTGTGGAACATAACCTCTTTAAGTTTATATCGTGATTCATAGGCCACCATAAGTGCTTTATCTGTTAATCGACTATCAGGCGATAGAGACGTTGCCCAACCAACAGGCTTTCTCGAAAATAAATCGATAACCACAGCAAGATACATCCACTGATGTCCAGCCCACACATAAGTCACATCACCAACCCAAACTTGATTCGGTGCTGTAACTGTAAATTGATGATCTAGATGATTTGGAATCGTAATATACTCTTGATTTACTTTTCGATATCTGTATTTCTATGATTGGCAACTAACAAGATTAAGGGCTTTCATTTGTTTGGATGCACGATACCTACTCAAGGGAATACCTTGAGTAGTAACCATATCTGCAATGCTTCTTGCTCCAGCAGAACTATTACTCGTAGGATGTACCTCTTTGATTAAACAACGAAGTTTAATCAATTCAATAGAAATAGATTTTGGGCATCTTTGCCAATATTTATAGCTACTGCGATGAACATCAAATACTTTACATAACGTTGTTATGCTGTGGCTCTCCCTGAGTTTCTCGATTAACGAGAATTGTTCAATGAGTTTGATATCAAGAGAGCGGTGGCTTTTTTAATATTTCATTATTCTCTTCAAGAGTGGCTAGTTTCTTCTTCAATTCTCGTATTTCAATCTGCTCTGGTGTCATTGGTGAAGCTTTCGGGGATTTGCCTTGGCGCTCTTCTTTTAATTGGCGAACCTACTTATCCATCGTAGATTTACCAACATTCATGGCTTGAGCTGCTTCAGTTACTAAATAGTTTTGGTCGAGAACCAATTGCGCTGTTTCTAATTTAAATTCAACACTAAATAATCGTCTTGTCCGCTTTGTCATAATGTCACCTATCCATGTTAAGAGGTGATGATATCACCTCTGAGTAGGTGGCAAAATTTAATGTACAACTACAATAAGAATGATGATATTGATATATATTTAGAATTGTTGTTATCTTTTTGAATATTGCAGTATTAGAGTTGAGTTATGATGAAAATTTTCATTAAATATACTTATCAATATTTATTCTAAATAATTCAGTAGTATGTTTTCTAATGTGATATAAACCATATAAAACGTGAGCAATGTCCAATTAATTCCACATAGGTATTGTATGTATGTAGGTAGATGCATACAATCCCTCAATGGAAATTTGGTGGTATTTGTATGCGTATTAGGGTTATTTTTAGTCTATTATTTTTGGTTAGTGCCAACACTTATGCGAGAAAGGATTGCCCCATCGCTGTAATAGATAATATTCAAGTTGAGAATGCTGGCGTTCTTTACTTTCAACGTGGAGTATGGAGAAAATTAGGTACCTTAACGGATATAGGTACTAAAGAAAGATTTTCTGCATTGTTAGCTGCACATATGGCGGGTAAAAAAGTTATGGTTAGCTACAATAATGACAATTTTAATTGTAATGAGACTGATTATACTACAAATGCAATTATTGTTCGGACATACAAGGATTAGTATGAGTGCTATGAGACTCGTCAGTGTGCTATTCGTTATATTTATCTCCCCTTTTAGTTATTCGTCAACAGGTAGTACTGGGTGGAGAGAAATTAGTGAAATCGGTTGTCATCTAAATGATGGTACGTGTTATGTTTCATTAGATATTAATGTTGGCCCAAGTAATTGCCATGGTAGTTCTGTTCGTTGGAATAAAGAACATTCTGATTCAGGTAAAGAAACATTAAGTTTGCTTATGGCTGCATCAGCAGCGGGGAAAAAGGTTAATTTTTATATTTCTGACAGCTGTTATGGTGCTTTTCCAACATTTAATTACATGAGTGTTAAGATGAAATAAGTCATGAAAAAATTTATACTATTTACTTTAAGCGTAATGACACAAATCACTTTTGCTGGTGAGCAGACTGGGAAGATAGAAACGTTTTATGCTAGAGCTTCTGATAATCTACATTTAGTTAGTTTAGTTGGAAGCCAACCGTCAAATAAACCTTCATGTGCAACAAATTCCTATTGGTTAATAAAAGATGAGCATAGTACTACGGGAAAGAGTCAATTCAGTCAAATATTAGCGGCCAAAATGGCTAATAAAACAGTGCTCATTAATGGTCTAAATACTTGTAGTCGTTGGCCTGATGGAGAAGATATCAATTATATAGTGATACTAGACTAATTATTTATAAGGACAACGGGATAGGTATGACTATATTAAAGTTGGTAGGGATTAGCTTACTTGTTTTTTCCCTAAATACCCATGCTGGTTATGATGCTAATATGGTAGGAAAAATAACAAGTGTAATGACATATAGTAGTGGCTCGGTATTATTTAGCTTAGACACTCAGCCTAAATCTCATCCGCAATGTACTCCTACATTTTTTGCTATATCGGCAAATACTAAAGAAAGTATCATTAATCGATTCTTATCGCGTTTGCTCGCTGCATATACTACGAAAGAAACTATTAATATTGGTTTTGATAGTCAAGGGGATTGTGCAGAAAATTGGATACGTGTTCACCGTATAGGCTAATTTGTAAGTGAGCATTAATTATAGTTTAGTTTTTATAAATAGTAATAAAGGAATAACTTTAGTTGTTTTTTAATATGAGTAAAGATTAAAAATGAGAGGTTTTTACCTTCTTAATTTATAAAGATTTCTTTTAATTAATGGGTGTATCATAGTCAGAAGCCTATGTATAAGAGGATATTACGTATAAATGATAATAAAAAATAAGAAAATAACCTTGTTATGCGTGTTAATTTTGGGTTTGATTACTCTTGTTGTTCTATTTTCTACAATTGCTTTTAAAAAGCAACAGATTAAAACCATTGAGTTTCCTGATCATACTAAAAAAGAATTGGGCTTAGAGGCTGAATATCCAGCCCCCATGAAACAGTTACAACAAGTACTAACGCACTCTTATATTAAAGAGCCATCAGATGAAGCCTTAGATATTAAGGTTGGCTTAGAAGCTCTGAATTATCAGAGTGATGATGCATCGGATGATAGCGATATAAAAAGATTACAGTTAGAAATAAATAAACTAAGAGAGATTGCCGCTAAGGATTAACATGAAAAAAGTAATACATGGATTATTATTCTCTTTAACTCTTTTTAGCGTGCAGTCAAACGCCGATTCACCGTATCTTGATGGTGAATTTACTGTTTCAGGTGGCCAGGCTAACTATAATGTAAGTTTGGAATTGCCTAAAGGAAGAGCCGGTTATACACCATCATTAGCTATTGCGTATAACAGTAATGGTGTAAATAATGAGCTCGGATTAGGATGGCAAATAGAAGGTAAAAGCACCATTGCGCGGTGTGCTCGTACATTGTCAACGGATGGACAATGGGGTGGGGTCAAATTTGATGATAACGACAGATATTGTGTCAACGGTAAACGTCTTATTGCTATAACGGGCAAAGATGGGGCACACCTTACGGAATATCGAACTGAAGTTGATGACGGTAATAAATACGTATCTTTTAATAAAGTAGGAAGTGGACCTGAATACTTTAAAGCTTGGACGCCTGATGGTGAGGAGCATACCTATGGTGGTACGGCTGATTCTAAGTTAGTGTTGGCTGGGAATGTGTTATCCTGGGACATTAGCCAAGATAGAGACAATTCAAATAATCTAATCAATTATACGTATCTTACCGATAACAACATAAAATACTTATCTGCGGTTAACTATGTTGGCGGAAAAGTACATTTCAATTATGTTGACCGAAAAGATTATGTGACTAAGTACTTTCTTGGATATAAACAGATTAGGAAAAAAAGGTTAAATGATATAACTATATCTAATAATTATAATCAAGTAGTAAATAAATACACTTTAAGTTATAAGTATGCTGACACATCAGGGCTATCATTAATCACAGCCATTTCAAAAAGTATTTCTGGTTATGAAATCACACCGATTAAAATTCATTGGTCCTATATGCCGTCAAGTACAGGACCTTCAGTCAATCATATTTTAAATGTTGCTAACCCGATTTTATACGATAAAGAGCGAGACGGTGTTTTTGAAACTGTATCACACTCAAATCATCAGACGTTAGGTATTTGGAGGAATGAGGGTTTAACAACATTAAAGAACTGTGATTCAAGTACGGGATGTTATGCCGCCGATAATAATGGTGATGGCATAAACAACTTATCGAAGTCTCGTTTATACGATATGAATGGAGACGGCAAAACAGATGGTTCGGGTTATGGGAATGTTTTAGACATCAATAATGATGGCCTAATGGATTCATACACTTATTTAAGCGGGCATGAGAATTGGACGGGGTGTGGTAAGCATGAATGTCAGAAATGGCTTAATTATTCATCGTTAAATGTTAACCTACAAAACAGCCAATTAAATCTACTTTATTATTGCTCCACTAGTGGTGGTAATTGTCGTTATTCTGATTATTTATATCATTCTTCCAAATTTAAAGATGTCGCATTTTATGATATGAATAATGACGGATACAAAGACATTTTATTTAAACTTTATGATTCCCCAAATTATCGAATAATGATAAATAACGGTAACCGTTTTGAAGCGCCCGTTGAGTTAAGTAATACGGCAAATCTTATTTCTCAGGTTCTCGATATCAATCATGATGGGATCAATGAACTTATACTAAAAGACCGTCATGGACGGGATCATCAAATTGTTTATCTTACTCCTGAAATTAATAAAGTTAAAACCGTTAAACATTATAATGGTAATGCTTATTATGCTGATGTTAACTCAGACGGTATATATGAAAAAATAACGGTAAATGATAATAAATATACCTCAATTGTCCGTTTTACACCGAATGTCTTTCATGTCGACGCCATTGAAACCTATGCAGATAAAATAGACATTAGTTATGCACCTATTTCTAATAAAAACGTCCACAAACAGAAAGTGCATTTTGATTTTCCAGTCATCAATACAACACCGTTTCTCATTGTGGTTAACCGAATAAAAAATAAAACAGGAACAACACGCTATGAATATGTTGGCGCTAAGTCCCATGTTAATGGTGGGGGGTTTTTAGGTTTTGAATCCATAACGTCAAGGCATTATTCTAACGATGGCATAGCGACAGAGGTTTACTCTAAATATGAACAATATCGAGATGTCGGTGGGAAAGTAAAAAAATTACCGACGGGTAATCTTATTTATCAAACTAAAAAAATAAATAATAAAATTCTGAGTGAAGAATGGGCTCACTATACGCATAAAGTTCAAACTGGTTATGATGGCAAGTATTCATATCAAATAAGACGAACAGAAAATACGGCTAAATATCAAGATGATATGGGGTACAATTTAGGCCTAATCCAAAAGACCTATGCTTATAATGATGTCGGTCGAGTCGTCAAAACGGTAACCTCTAAGTCGCTATCAGGCCAGCCAACCTTTACTCAAGTAGATGAAACGAGCTATTTATCGTCAGGTCTGCCGACTTATAAGGTGATAAATCAAGCCCAAAATTCGGCTTCAAGTCATATTGCAAAAAATTTAGCGCATTATGATCATCTAGATGTTTGGTGTGGAAGTGACGGCCAACAATATATTAAGCCGCGTAATAAATTTATACTGATCCATGGTGAGATTGTTACCCCTATTCTGGTTGGTGATTTTCCTTATTTTTATCGTTTAAATGTGAAAAGTCATTCATCGAATGCAACCAGTAATACTCAAATAAAAAACACCTCATTTACCGCTGTCAGTCAATCTGAATTTACATCAAAATCGCCGCAATTATGCGGTGAATATTATGTTTATGACTATAACGGTGATGGGTTACAAGATCTTGTTTCCCAAAAAGGGTCGTTAACCACATTGGTTTCAGAGTCAGGTAAGGAATTTTGGAAGACCAATGCGATTAAGCAACGTACTACGACCGTTACCTTTAATGGACTAACACAACAATCAATGGGCTCTATGTCGTACGATACTCGAGGACGGCTTTTGGCTCAGAGAACACAATCAAGTGATTACGGCACTACATCAATGGGGGCAAAATCACTTATACAACAATTTGAATATGATGATTATGGCAATGTTATCTCTGAAACAACAGGAGGGACAAATACTGCTTCTAGAACGGATCGCACGACCTATGACAGTTATGGGATATTTCCAGTATCAACGTCTAACGCCCTTGGGCATACCACGACTTATGAGTACGATCAGCTATTTGGGCTCGTAACAATGGTTACCGACCCCAATAATCGTGTGACTCGTAATGCCTACGATGTGTATGGGCGTTTACAGCAAACCTGGTTACCAGGAAGCAACAATTGGGTCAAATATTCCTATAGATTGGGCAATAATTGTGAGGCTAAAGCCAATCAGGCTATCTCATGTATTCTCACTGAAAAAAATGGGCGCGGAAAGACTATCACACAGTTTGATCGGTTGGGTCGAGAAGTGCGTAATATCAATCAATCTTTTGATGGTCGTTGGGTCTATGAGGATCAATCTTGGGATAGCCTTGGGCAAAAGTTACGTCACAGTCGTCCAAGTTTTGAAAAACCCGATCCTTCGATGTCAAATGTACCTCATAGTCAATTTCGTTATGATAGTTTAGGTCGTGAGGTTTATAGCAAAGTACCGTCAGATTCAGGAAATGGTTGGCATGAAAGTCAGATTGTGTATCAAGGCCTTAAAGAAACTTATACCGAATCCAAAGTAGGAGGAATATATACAAAGACAATCACAAAAAATTTACTTGGTCAGATAATCAAAGTGGATGAGCCATTAGGCGCGTCACAAACCTACACGTATTATCCTGATGGTAAGTTAAAAACAACAACCGATTCAGCCAATAATACGACGACAGTTCAATACGATAATCTGGGTTACCGTAAATTGCTGATCGATCCGGATTTGGGCACATTGCATTACGATCACAATGTGTTTGGTGAATTGGTATACAAGCGCGATGCGAATGATAAAACAACTCGTATTACTTATGATCAATTAGGCCGTAAAACCTATGAGAATATCTCTGGTATCGTATCGACATGGGAATATGACCGTCGAGGTAAAGGCCTTCTCTATCGACAACAAAGTCCAGGTAATACAAAAGAGCTCTTCTACAATAATGGCTTGCTAGTAGAAGAAAAAATGGTAGCGAAAGGACAAACCCTGATTCAGCGTTATAAATATGACAGTTTTGAGCGTATAGCTGAGGAAATTAGACCGAATGACCTTGTACTGCAATATATTTATAATGAGTTTGGTTATCACAGTGCTGTGCGAAGTCCTAAATCAGCCGCTGACAGTATCTTTACGAGTTTGAGTTTCCAACAAGATGTAAGGGCTTTGATAAATGCAGCAGCATCGCAAGCTCAAAAATATCTGAATTTAGCGGATCGTTACGCGCAGCAAAGGGATTTTTATCAGCGCAAAGCTAATGAAATTAAAGGCAACAGTGTTGATATCTATGAGCTTGATGTTCAATCTTTAAATCTACTTCATGGGGCTCAACGATTTAGAAAATACTGTAATAATGCCGGCGCTTGCTATTTACAACCTGCAACATGGCTTATTTTACATGATGAGGTGTCTATCCCTCTGGATGTCACACTTGATCAGTATTACCGGTTGACCCAACGATACAGCCGTACCCAAGATGGTAATCGCTACTTCGACACAACTGTTTATGCGGCATCGAGTGATGAATTAAATAACAGTGGTGCAACGCAGCAAGAGGATTGGGTCTTAAAGGATCATGATAACAACGGCTCACTGGATCTGATTGCCGGTAAGCACCTCTATGGCGCATACAAAGATGCATCAACAAAACAAGAAATTAACTTCACGGCGCAAGAGCTAACGCTAGCAAGTGAAATCGCCAATACTCGTTATCAAACTTACCGCCAATTGGTGGCAAAGTTGGTGGTGTTATCGCAGCAAGTCGCTAAGTTAAGTGGGCTTTATAAGCAAGACGAGCAAAACACGAATAAGCAAAAAGCGCATTTGCAAACGATTGTGCATCAATCGGAGTTAGCGAAGGCCGATAAAAATGCCTTTATTTATTATTGGCAACGCACCAATACGGATGCTTATGACCACACAACCAGTGAAGTCTTGGGTAATGGTCTTGCAAACAGCTATGTCCACAGTGAAAAAACAGGACGAGCAAGAATCATTGCGACGCATAAAGCCAGTCATGTTGTCAGTCAATTACAATTGTCGAATCACCAATTTATCAAAAATGGTTACCGACAGATTTACTACAATTACGATAATTGGGGCAATGTTACTCAGCGTTATGATAGAAGTTTAGGGTTAAACGAACGCTTTACTTATGACTTACTCGATAGAGTAACCAGTGCAACACCGATGTTGGATGATCAGAACCAGCACGGGGCAGGAAATCCTGATTTCAATCGTAGGTTTGAGTACCATTACGATAGGTTAGGTAATATTACTTATAAAACAGGAATCGGCCATTATGAGTATCGTTCATCGCACAAGCATGCTGTAACCCAAGCTGGTGATACACACTATGATTACGATGCTGCGGGTAATATGGTGCGTGCTACGAAACAAGATAAAGAAGAGCGTAGTATTGTTTGGACCAGTTTTAACAAACCCGAACGTATTACACGCAATGGGCATATTACTTCGTTTGAGTATGATGCAAATCATGCCCGTTTTTATCGGGAAGACAGCAATGGTAAACAGATCTTGTATTTAGGTAAAACCTACGAACAAATTCTAGATACCAAAACCAAGCATGTTGAATACAAACAGTATATTTATGCTGATGGAAAGCTTATTGCGTTGCATGTTAGCGAATATGACAATCAAAGAAACTTAAAAGATAAACAGATTCGTTACTTACATTACGATGCGCTTTCTTCTGTGGATTTAATTACTGATGGATACGGTAATATTGTCGAGCGTCGCAGTTTTGATAGTTGGGGTAAAGCCCGAAAATTGCTGTGGCAAGATCCCCATGATCCGGCCACATTAGTGCAATTAAACTTAACGACAAGAGGATTCACCGGACATGAACATCTTGAGGAAGTTGGCTTAATCCATATGAATGGGCGGGTTTATGATGCGGATATCGGTCGCTTTATTAGTCCTGATCCGGTGGTTCAAGCGCCATTTATGACAAATAGTTTTAACCGTTATTCGTATGTGATGAATAACCCACTTAAGTATACAGATCCAAGTGGTTATTACACAGCTACTGAAACCGACAATATAACGGGTCAAACGACAGAGGTTAATTTAGGGAGGGATGTTCATGAGACTGTCACAATCACCGCAGATCGAAATGATAATGGAAGTTATGGAAGTCACAATACACAGAGTGATCGGCGAGAAAACCAAATAACAGAAACATCGAAACAGACTTATTATGTTTATGGGGCCAATAAGCATTTTTATGAGCAATCATCACTAGAGAGCAGAGCTCGCATAACGGAAACCCTGGTGGGTTTGGGTCTCGATATGTCGCCTTTAGGTTTAGGCCGAGATTTTTATGAGTTTTATGATGAATTAGTCAATCCTTTAGACTCTAACCCAAATAGTGCTTCTTTGAGCGTTATTACCGGAGGAATTTATCAACTAGCAGGCCTATTTATTGCTAAAAAAGCCAAATCATTTGATAAATTACAGGAAATAGGTAATGTTACAAAGAGAGTAGAAGTAAGCCTCAGTCGTCACCCTGAAGCAGCCAAGCACATACAAGATGCTCAGGCTGCTGGTCATCCCAAAACTTTAACTATCGATAGAGCAAATGCCCTCGCTAACCGAAAAGCATCGTTGAAAGGAGTACCAACTAAGAAAGGATTGGACAGGGACGAATATCCGCCGGCGATGTTTAAAGAAGGTGGGTCAGGAGCAAGTGTCAGACATATTAATCCGAGAGATAATCGTGGGGCAGGTTCTTGCATTGGTGGGCAGTGTAGTGGATTGCCGGATGGAACTCGGGTCAGAATTAATGTTGTGGATTAGGTATGGGCAGTTATATTGATAAATTAGTATTAATTTCTAGTGACCAGTTATCTCAGAGGAAAGTTGCACCTCCTCTGGAAATATTGGAATTAGCAGGTGAGTTAGGTAATGAACTCGAAGATTTATTAAATGTTAAAAATGGGTTTTTTGCATTTGAGTCGGCACTTCGCGTTTTTCCTAGTTTAACTTCAGAGAGCTCTATTGGATTGGTTGACTGGAATGCAAATAGCTTATGGCGAAAAGACTATTCTGGTTTTACTGATGGAGCTTTGTTTTTCGCTGAAGATATTTTTGGCGGTCAATTTTGCATTAAAAACAATGTGATATGTTCTTTTGACCCAGAAACTGGATCTTTTGAGGAGATGGCCTCTAACTTCGAAAGTTGGGTTCAAGAGATATTAAGTGATTACAATGTTTGGACTGGATACTCTCTTGCTCATGAGTGGCAAGAAGCTTATGGAAGTTTGCCAAATGATATGCGCCTTATGCCTAAGGTACCGTTTGTTTGCGGGGGGGCCTTTGAGCTTGATAACTTGAGTGCCATTAAAGCCGTTAGTGGTATGAGAACGAGAGCAAACCTAGCATGTCAAATTGCTAATTTGCCTGATGGGGCGCAAATAGAATTTAAAATTATTGAATAGATAAAAAGCCCAGTTTGAACTGGGTTTTTTTTTGGTGGAGAGTATTAAATGAAATCTTATTCTTTGGAAATTTTTGCTGATTATAATCAGGTTTATCTACACGATGAAACTATAGAGCCAGACCTATCAGTAGCATGGGATGATCAAGCTTATGAAAAATTAATTATTGTGGATAACGGCTATATTGCATTATCAACGGCAAGGAATATGGATGTACCTGTTGAAATTGTGGTAAGTGATGAAAAACCTGATATAGACAAGAAGTCATGGGAGCACATTGTATATTGCGGCATAACTTTGGCTTCTGGCTTGTTGGTTGTTCGAGGGCCGAGTGATTATTTACCGGATGCTACAAGAGTTAAGTTAAAGCCTGGAAATTATGCTGCTTATGTTTTATATAAAGGATTAACTACTCTTAGTGAAGATGGCTTAGAGGGAGATGATTATTACAACATAATCTTGTGGCCATCTGATGATACGGTTGATGTTACTGTACTAAAGAACAGTGGTTTTAACTGTTAATAGTATAAATTAAGCCCGATTAATATGTGCTTTATTTATTTCGGTTCTGTCGCAAAGTTTTATAAAGTACAGGCGAGTCAAATTTCAAATATAATTATGTGTACTAATTCAGACCTGATCGGACAGTTACCCACTTTTCGACTCGGTGCCTGCCAGATTATATCTGGGCTAGATTCTTTTCAGCCCAGATTGATTTCCCATCCTCTAATGTTTCTATTGGCGTTCTGCCGCAGCACATTTTTCCTTGATGAGTACGATGATTGTTGTAGTAATCCATCCATTCGTCCAGATCTTTCTGTAACTCTTCCATTGAACCATACAGTTTCTTTCTGAACGTCACTTGGTAGAACTCATTCAACATATCTGCTGCGGTGATCGGTGTTTTTGTCGTGTAGAGCTTAGCGAAGGCGACTTTGCTGTAGGTATCAACGAAGGTCTGCTGATAGATTCGTTCAACACCTTTCAGATTGCCGACATAGAACGTGTCTTGAGAGCCGAGATAACCTGGGTGCGCTGTTTCTATTTCGCCACACGCTTCATCATCATGCTTCTTGCGCTCAAGGGCAGCAACTTGCTCGTCCGTTAAGATGATACCGTTCTCATTGACTTGTTTTTCTAATGCAAGAAGGCGATTTTTGAAGTTCTCTAAGTCATTACGAAGCCAGATTGAGCGCACGCCACTTGGAGAGATAAATCTACCGAGTTTACGTAGCTCGTTGCTTGTTCGAACTTGCCCATGAGCTGGGAAGTCGATGGCGTATTTTAGAACCGCTTGTTCGGTTTCACTATCGACTCAGTTCTTTAAGTTTGGTGTTCTTCTACTCTGATTAATCAGAGCATCGATACCACCCGTTTCAACCAATTCTTGATAGCGATAAAAAGTGTCTCGTGAGACCCCCATAACCTTGCAGGCTCTAGATACATTGCCCATTCCATGCAACTAGGGCTAAGAATGCAATCGCTATAGCAAAGTTATTAGATCTGCCTAATATTCAAAATCAAATATCAACTAAAAGGCAGTTTCTGGAAGATATGAAAGATTTTGGCCTATCGGACTTTGTAAGCTTTACGAATAGTTTGTCTTAGTAACAGCCCACACTCGCAGGCATTTTTTGCTGGATCACCGTATCCAGCATCTCCATCATAAACGGCTCAAGCCAATTTAGAGTGTCGGTTTAAACCCGAAGGTCAATGGCAAGGTAATGGTCACTTGGATATCGTGGATCAACAATGAAAGCAGAATTAAAAGGCATTCACTCCCCAGAGATCGACTTTAATGCTTTTTGGCCTGAAGAGTCAGATAACTTCAGTTTTTTGCTTCAAGCTATGATTGGCCTTGAGGGCCTAGAAGGTGAGGAGTCTTTTGGAATACAAGTCTGTGCACCAAATTGTTGATATTTCGCTACTCGGAAACAGAAGTTTTGTTTGGCGAGAAAGATGACCTTACGTCTAAGTACGATCCCATAAACAAAAAAACACAGTCAACTACCTGTAGCTTTAGATCAAGAGTTGGCAGGATTAAGAACAGCTAGCAAAGATGAAGTAAAGAATATTGCTGCCAAATGTGCCGCTAAAAGCTATTGCAGGACAGTAAGCCATTTTTATACCTACGATACATGGGCATAAATTAATGTTATAAAGAGAGTAGATTACTCGCGCCCTTCAGGTTGCAGAGAAGTGTCCTGATGTAGTTGTGCAGAACAGAATGCATTGTTGATGCACTGTTAAATTTTATACATACATAAAGGAATTGTTGTGAAAAGAAATATTGTACCACTCGTTTTATGTGCTTTGCTTTCAATAAATGCTATGGCTTGGACCTTTGGTTCGAATGTAACAATTACAGCTGTAACACTTTGGGAAGGATCTAGCGTAAACCCCTTATATTTCAAACGGTCAGATAACGTTTGGTGTTACGTGCCGGCAGATGAGAAAAATGTTCATTCACTTATTTTGACTTTATACGCGTCTGGAAAAACAGCAGATATCCACTGTCATGATCAAGCAGAAAATAAAATGGGTGGTATTGAAGCAGCACATAGACTGCATCGAATAATTGCAAAGTAGTGTTTTAATCAAAATTTAACAACGACCTATTACTGTTGCTTTTTTTTGCTTTATCCAAGCGCCAGTTTAGTCCCAAAAGCGTACTTGTCGTCGTGGGTTGATGGTGACATTACGTGAATAGGAGATTCCAAAAAACAGGTAGTTAAAGTTCATTTCGATAAATACCCAGAGAATGCTCGTGTTAGGTTAGCGGAGCTACGAAATCTGTATCTGAATTTGATCTAGATGAAGTCGGTTAAACTATAAAATAGGGTGAACCAAGCGATACTATAAAAATAGGCAGTTCGCTAAAAATGGACTATAGGCTTAAGTTTTCTAACAATGATTACCTTTTCTTTAATTACCAAACCTAGCTCGTCGATACATTATTGAAATTGTATGCTGAAGAACTAGTGTTTTAGGGAAATAGAGCAATAGTTCTGCTCTTATCGAAACTGATACCAGAAAGACTAATAAGGTACTGTTTAGAGTTATCAGCAGCGTAAAAAATTATCTTTTTTTAGTATTGATCATTCCTTCGTTGGTTTTTGTCTTTATAGCACAATATATGTTAAGTCCAGCCGTAGCGTTATCCTCATCAGTAAAAGATAATAACCAAATTGAGAAGAAGATTTTTCTTAAAAATTAGTTAAATGCTTAGGGGTTAGCCTGAGCATTGTCTAATCTATTTAACAGAGCATCTATTTATGTGCACTAATAGTGATAGCACAATATTGTAACAACTTAAAAACTCTAGAGTTTACCCTTTTACTGCTTTTCCTCATATATTTATGGTGATGTGATTTTGATTAATTTTTATTGCATATTTTATTAAGTACAATCTATACAAGATAAATAAATTAATTACTGGTATTAAATATATTTTGCATTCAATTTATATAAAAGTATCGAAAAAATGTGATTAAAGTTTATTTTTTTTACTAGTTGATTATAATAGTCATGTTTTTAATTAAATTTTGATGTGTAAATCAAAGTTTTAAGGAGGTTCAATGAAAAAACTAATGTTTTTTATATTATTAGTAGTATCAAAAAATGTATTTGCAGATTTTTCCTGTGAAGTTGCAGTCAATAGAGTCCTAGTTTACGGTGATGGCAGTGTCAATGTTTTTCATTCTGGTAGAAATGATTACACATATATTTGTAATACAAAGGGTACGTGGAAGGGAATTGATACCGTCACGTGCTCATTATGGGTAGGAATGCTTCAAAGTACACAGAATAATGATAAGAAGGCCATATTTTATTATGCTGGTGAGGGAGGGTGTTCTAGTTTAGGTACTTACAGTGATGCTCCAGCTCCTGTGTACATCGGTTCAATAAAATAAACTCTATCTTAAGAATAAAGAGTAAATAGATTATCGATAGTTTTAATTATGTGGTTATTCTTTTTTATTCAATATTACTTTTTATTATAATTAAGG
>NZ_PYOG01000036.1 GCF_003026815.1 Photobacterium damselae
TGCCGCTTCTAATTTAAATTCAGCACTAAATAATCGTCTTGTTCGTTTTGTCATGATGTCACCTATTCATGTTAAGAGGTGATGATATCACCTCTGAGTAGGTGGCCAAATTTAATGTACCACTACAAGCATTACTTCACTTTCTCTAATTATACTACGCAATATTTCTTAGTTTTCTGAAATTGAGCCCGATACATATCATCTTAGTTAGATATCATTTGAAAAGATTTCAGATTGATAAGAAACACCAAATCGTCAAATTTTTGACGATATGAATAATCATGTGTTTTTTATTTGATGCATGTTCGCAAGGAATATTGGAAATTTAACAAAAACATGACATAAATTAATGTAGAATTAATCTTATTTTAGAGAAGAGATCACAATAAAATAAATTGACTACATCCATGTAGATCAAAATATCTTCAGCAATTTGTTTTCAGCCAATATCGAGCAAATTGATCATTGGCTAGAGGTTTAGTATATAAGTAACCTTGGGCAAAATCGCACCCCATTTCACTTAATAGCGCTTCTTGCTGTTTATCTTCAACCCCCTCAGCAACGAGCTGGAGGCATAAGCTTTTTGCTACAGCGATAATAGCAGTCACAATCTTTCGATTAGCATCATCAATTAATAATTCATTAATAAAACTTCTATCAATCTTTAGCTTATTAACAGAAAAATGTTTTAGCTTACTCAAAGAAGAATAACCTGTACCAAAATCGTCAATAGAAACTGTAAAACCAGCTTTAGCCAATTGATTAATATCATCTTCGGCTAAATGAGGACAAACAACAACCGCTGACTCTGTAATCTCAATATCTAACAAATAAGGAGAAATACCTTCTTCTTCAACTAACTGAATAATACGCTGCGCACAGGATTCTTGGCCTATCTCTTGAGCAGATATATTAATGGATAGGCGCCCATTCAATACATAACCTTGATTTTGCCACGACAACATTTGACGACAAGTATGGCGAATCACCCAATTACTGATTTCACTAACTAAATGCCGTTCTTCAGCCAAAGGGATAAACTCAGCAGGCGAAATCCAGCCAAGATCATCATCAAACCAACGGAGCAATACTTCAGCGCCTACACATTGCTGACTATTTAAATCAATGAAAGGTTGAAAGTTAAGTGCGAGTTTATCTTGGCGGATGGCTGATAATAATTTTCTGGCTAATGTTATTTTACGATTTAACGCTAATTCCATCTCTGGTAGATATAAACAAAAACCATTTCCTTGAGCTTTGGCTCGATACATCGCAATATCGGCCTGCTTTAATAACGTACTAACACTGGGGCCTTGCTTTTCACATACGGTAATGCCGATACTTGCCCCAACCGAAATATTTTGGCCTTTCAGTGGAATGGGTTGAGAAATCGTTTGATGCAATTTATAAGCTATTGTTTGAGCTTGTTCTGCATCAGTATCGGGAGCAATAACAACAAACTCATCCCCACCAAGACGGGCTAATGTGTGGTGAGACTCTAAAATTGAGCGTATTGTTTGCCCTATCGTTTGTAATAAACAATCCCCATGGTCATGACCTTGAGTATCATTGATCTCTTTAAAATGGTCTAAATCAATAAACATTAACGATAATGGTAACTGACTGGATCCAGCATCATCATTGAGTAACTTCTTTAAACGCTTTAGAAAAAGAGCTCGGTTTGGTAACCCAGTCAATGAGTCATAATAAGCAAGCTTTTCAACTTGGTTTCGGGTCGCTTTTGTTTCAGTAATGTCTTTTTTTATCGCCATGTAATGAGTAACAGAACCATCACCATTCTCTTGGCGTATTGGCGTTATACGTGCAAATTCAACATATTCTGAGCCGCAACTTTTTCGGTTAATAAACTCCCCTTGCCATCGCTCTCCACTGCGTAATGTTTTCCATAAATCTCGATAAGTATCCCGAGTTGTCTTACCTGATTGCAGTACACGAGGATTTTTACCTAAAACATCTTGAGCTTTATATCCAGTCGAGCGCTCAAACTCATCGTTCACATACTCGATATTGCCACGAAGATCCGTAATAACGATGGTTTCAGAACATTGATTAATCGCTAAGGATAACTTATCCCAAGTAATGGAAGGGCTTTGATTAACAGAAGTACTTTTCAATGTGTACAGCAGTACAAAATAAGACATCAATGAATAGATAGCTTCCATCTCAACTTGATGAAACGCATTTAAATTTGATGCACAAATTGAAAAATATCCGATAATTCGATCAGTATTTATAATAGGAAATAGAGCTATAGATTTTGTACTTAAAGGAAAGACACTAAGATCATCTTGGCTATTTGGATCTAACGTCATAATGAAAGGTTTTCTCTGACATTGAGAAAAATCCATGGAAAAATGTTTAAATACAAGAGATACAGGCAATGAAAAATCGTTACTATAATTGCCAGAACGGGTTAAATTAACAAATTGTCCCGTCACATCTTCGAATAAATCAAAAGATGCACCACAGATATTTTCTTCTTTTATTACGCTATCACACACTGCTTTGCAATATGCAACTAATGACATCTTACTTAAATCGCTTCGATTAAACTCAGAGAGTAAACGAGTTGACCAATGAGTAAAACCCATCTTACTGATTAATGTCATTAACCATCCTTAAACGTAATTAACATATTTAAAAACATTAATAAAATCAAACATATAATAAGAAGTTTCAATATGCCGAATTTAAAATTCTACCACAATTATTAAATTCCAGAAATTCTGTAGCTTAATAAATACTTTCTTGCTGATATTACAATGTCGAGATTTTGACACAGAGGTACGAATTGTCAATGTAAGAAACTCTAATGATTATAAGTTTATATTAACAACAGGCAGAAGATGCCAATAAGGAATAATCAACCAGAATTAACACCTATTACATAGAGATACATAGCTAAATTATCGTTTCAATTTTAATTCTATCAATAACAGAAAGAACTTAAATTTTATTTAATATAAAATTCATTAAAAACCTGGTGATACCAACTAATGAATATGAATAAGCGAGAATATGTTCAACAAATAAATAATTAAAAGGAAAGACAAATATAGCCTTTCCTTTAAAATAATAGATATTAATTACTTACCTTATCAATTAAATACAATATTGAACGATATTCAATACCACTATGCTCCGATAAGCCAATCTCACATGTCCGACTATTTGAATATCCCTCACTACAGTTTACAGGTACCTGAACTTTTAATGATGAGAGCGCAGATGCGTTTAGCTCTGGTGTTGTGAAACCTTTATCACCAGCAAAGCCGCAACAGGTTACATCTTCAGGAATAATCACCGTCTCTGCGCATTGTTTTGTCACTTGCTCCATAACCCCAGCTAAGCCTTTGCGTCGTGAAGTACAAGTGATATGAAGCATCACAGGCTCTTTTTGTGGAGTAATGGTTAGTCGAGGTAAGACAAAATCTGCAACAAATTTGAACGGTTCATAAATAGTCAGTTCACTGCTCATTACATCTTTACTAAGACTCGCACAAGGACTGGTATCCATTAATATCGGTAACGTACCTTGCTGTGAGACATGAAGTAATGCTTGCTCTAGTTGGTAAGCTTTATCTTTTGCTGTGTCAACATAACCTTTACTTTTGTAGGGCATACCACAACATAGATTATTTAGCTCATCAGGTAATATGACTTGAAACCCCGCTTTTTCAAGTAGTGAGACTGTAATATCCATCAAACTACGCTCATCACTAGCTCCTCGTTCAGTGCCCATATTTCGTGTTGAGCAACTCGGGAAATACACAACTTTCTCTTTTTCGATGGAAAATATAGTTGGTGGTAACATTTTATGAGCAGGCATCGGCATGTGAGAAGTCCACAACGGCACTCTCTGTCCTGATAAGGTTCTTACCCGTTGCATCATACTGGACATATTTTTGGTCCCTAATACCTTATGAAGACCATCAGCCGCAGCCAGACCTAATTTAGCACCGCGTGTTACTGCCGCGAAATGTTCTCCTGTCCATTTCGCAATCGATTTTGCTTTTTCACTGTGATTCTGACGCAGTTTACGGACAAGATCTCCTGTATTGATCCCAACAGGACAACGGTCAGCACAAAGCCCTGTTGCCGCACAAGTATCTAATCCTAAGTACTGATAAGCCTGCTCCATTTGATGCAGTCTTTCTGGCGATTCGTTGGTTTTACGTAAACGACAAATTTCACGGTAAACCACATTACGTTGACGAGGGGTAAGCGACAGATTTCGAGATGGACACGCAGGCTCACAAAAGCCACACTCAATACAACGATCAATTAGCTCGTCTGCAGCTGGCATCTGTTTTAAATGACGAATATGCGACTGGTGATCAGAATTAATAATCACCCCAGGGTTTAGCACACCATGAGTATCAAATATACGCTTGATACTCTGCATAAGCTGAAGGCCATCGCTACCCCATTCAAGCTCGATATAAGGTGCCATGTTACGTCCTGTACCATGCTCAGCTTTTAAAGAACCTTGATATTCAACCGCAACCAATTGAGCCACAGCTTCCATAAAATCAGCATATCGTTGAATCTCAGCTTCACTATCAAAAGCCTGATTAAAAACGAAATGCAGATTACCCGCTAAAGCATGACCATAAATAATCGCTTCATGGTAACCAAACTGAATAAATAATTGCTGCAATTGACGAACCGCAGGAGCGAGCTTTTCAATAGGAAATGCAACATCCTCAATAATAGCGGTTGTACCTACCTCTCGCACTGCGCCAACAGCAGGAAAAACCCCTTTACGGATTGCCCATAATTGATCACAAAGGGCTTTATCTTGGCTAAATTCAATCTGCGCTATCGTTTTGAAAGAAGCGATAATCTGAGTTAACACAGCAATCTGCTCGTTTAAATCTTCACGATGTAAACCATGAACTTCAATCAATAATGCCGCCGCTTCGGTATTACCATCAGCTTGCAACTTTGCAATAAACTCAGGCATACCAGGTTGATCGGCAACCGATGCTAATGAACGATTATCAAGTAACTCTACCGCTGCAACCGATGTTTTTGCCAACTCACTAACAGCTAAACACGTTGATTCAATATTATCAAAAACATACAAGCCCGATGCTTTAAACTGATGGTCAATTACAGTGTTATAAATAATATCGGCAATAAACCCCAATGTTCCTTCTGAGCCAATCATAAGGTGCTGTAAAATCTCAATGGGATCATCAAAATCAATCAGCGAATTAATACTATATCCTGTGGTATTTTTTAAACGATATTTATGACGAATTTTATCACTAAGAGATCGATTTTCTTTGCATGATGCTGCAAGCTGTTTTAGCTCCAATAACAAATCATTATGACTCTGTTTAAAAGCTTCAACACTATGTTTATCAAGAGTATTGAGCAATGTTCCATCAACAAAAACAATCGTCATCCCAGCTAAGGTTTGATAACTATTTTGAGCCGTACCACAACACATACCAGAGGCATTATTGGCTGCTATACCTCCAATTTTACAAGTATTAATAGAGGCGGGATCAGGACCTATTTTACGTCCGTAAGGTAATAAGTATCGGTTAGCATCGGCTCCAATAATGCCAGGCTGCAACCAGATTTGCTCACCATTATTAAGAATCTTATGATGACGCCAATTGGTTGTAAGCGTAATTAATACCGAGTCTGAAATGGCTTGCCCTGAAAGGCTGGTGCCCGCAGCTCGAAATGTGACTGGAATGTGTAAACGATAGCACTGTTTTACCGTGAAAATGACTTCATCTAGAGAATCCAGTTGCAAAACAATTTTAGGAATCAGCCGATAAAAACTGGCATCAGTTCCATAGGCAAACGTTAGAGTAGGATCGGTAATAATTCTTGTACTTTCGATATGCTGATTAAGAATCTCTAATAATTCTTGGTAAGATGTGTCCATCATTGCTCCATTGCTTTTTTATTATTATTTCTATTGCTAAAGATATATAAACTTCATCACATAGATATATACCTAAGTAACTTATTAATATTCTATATGTGCATTTTTAGTTAATATATATCGGTTAATTCACAAAACTGTTGCAAAAAGTTGATCAATAATGCGCACTTCAGACGATTTAATCTTGTTTTACCACCTGATAGAACACGGGTCATTTAGTAAAGCCGCTGAACAAGCTGGCATAACGAAATCTGTTATAAGCAAAAGAATCAGTAAATTAGAGGCTGATCTTGGTGTGCAATTGATATATAGAACGACTCGAAAATTAACTCCAACAGAAGCGGGTATTATTTTTTATTCTCATGCCAGAGATGTGTACCACTCGGTTC
Source organism: Photobacterium damselae (assembly GCF_003026815.1). Lineage (GTDB taxonomy): Bacteria > Pseudomonadota > Gammaproteobacteria > Enterobacterales > Vibrionaceae > Photobacterium > Photobacterium damselae. Next base: position 6,319 of record NZ_PYOG01000036.1, read on the forward strand.
AAAATGCTATGAATGCGATGAGTGGGTTAGGGGAAAGTATCTCAGGGACGATAAAAATCACTGTGCCAACTATTTCTGGAGAAATGATATTACCTCAAGCGATTTCTGAATTTTCGCAACAATATCCAGATATAAAAATCGAAATGGATTTAGATAATCGTTTTGTTGATATAATAGATAAAGGATTTGACCTTGCTATTCGTACAAGAGCTCTACCTGATTCAAGCTTAATTGCGCGAAAACTCATTAATGCGCACTGGATTATCTGTGTCTCTCCTGCTTATTTGCGTAAATATGGCCTTCCTCAACACACATCTGAACTCACGAGCCATAATTGTTTAGGATACAGTTACCAAGAAACAGGGGCTAGCGAATGGCTAATCAATGACAATCAGGGCATTCATACTATGACAGTCAAAGGTAATTTCACTACAAATAATGCCTCAGCCCTTCGTCAAGCAGCACTGCTAGGTCAGGGAATCATTTATGTACCTAAAATATTGGTATCAGCAGATCTTGCTAATGGTGATTTACAAGAAATTTTCTCAGGACAAGCAGCCAAACATTTGGGCATATATGCTGTATACCCCTATACAAAACAACAAGCTATAAAAATAAAGCTCTTCATTGAACATCTTCATAAATGCTATCAACAGCATAAGAACCTATTTTAGCAAGCAAATAAAGTATTTCTAGACACAATGGATATCCCTAAGCAATAAAATACACTAAAATATATTCATTCTGATTATTATTAGTTCTCATTTATTATGAAAAAGATGGTGGGTTTTACCCTAATTGAATTGGTTGTGGTGATTGTTATCTTAGGGATTTTAGCAGTCACTGCTGCACCAAAATTCTTAGGTCTACAAGTCGATGCCCGAAATGCTGCTCTGAAGGGACTAGAAGGGTCATTGAAATCAGCTCTTGGTGTTGGCTATGCGAAGATGGTCATCTTAGGGGCTGAAAATTCGGCATATGCAACAAACAGAACTACGGATGGTGGGAGCGGTATGTTTTCCCTTGATATGTCTTCTATTGGATGTCCTGTGGATGATGATGATATCTTTTGTGTTTTTAAATATGGCTATGCGAGTGAATTAAACACTTTCAAACAGTTAGTACAAAATATTTCTCAGCCAACAGAAAACAAAAGTGATTGGGTAACTTTTTATGGAAAAGGTGGAATTATTTTCACCAATAAAAATAATGCGACCACCACAGGAACGGGGCAAAATCAAAAAAGTAGTTTGAAGCAAGAACAATGTTATCTATTGTATAACCCACCACAAGAAGCAGGTGAAATGTACAGTATGACATATTACCCTTGTAAATAGCCGCTAATCTATACGTTATTCTGGCAACTTACCTGTACACATAGCACCAAATCAATAGCATTACATACTATTGCAAAGATTCCCCACTTATTTATCATACAAATATCTTTTAAGTCTGATAAATAGTTAAGGAGTAATCAATGGCTAAAGGTGATATGAGTACAGGTAAAGGCAAACGTCGTCATCATTCATACGGTAACACTCGTCTAACCGAAAAGAATTACAAAAAGCATCATACTATGTAACTGGTTGTAATTTCTGCTCTCGCTAATAAAACATCAGTACTAAGCCCAGATGTTATGTTTCTTGGTATCTGGACTTAGTATTTCGCATCTAAAGCGCACAAAATTAGCATTCGATAAAAACAAAAATATTAAATGCTATTTTCATATTCAACCGAAGCTATATTATTTACTTATAGGCGTTAACCTATCACTTCTATTCCTTTTTTAGGTTGATTTTATGAAAAAGATCAGATATCCATTTGATTTACACGGGCATATCTCTGTACGATTTAAAAAAAATATTACTCCAGTTTTTTTAGAGACATGTGATAATAATAGTGCAGACATATCTATTGATGACTTTGTTGTTAAAGCATTTGGTTACGATGCAGAATCACGTTTGTTACAGGTTTCATTACAAAAAGCAATTAATGCAACTGATGTTACTGAGTGTGATAGTGTTATGACGGGAGAAGAATTAGAAAACAATGTGATCAAATTAGATTTAATATATTGCTTATACAGCGCAGCAATTATTAGCTCGCATATTTCTTATCCATTGGACGATAGTTCATTCATCAAATCGATCACGGTATCTAAGCCATTGACACTACAACTAAATTAATCTCAATAAGCTTGATTTAGGATGAATCAAGCCTATTAAGATCATATCAATTACACTCCAATTTAAATCAATTAGTTTAAATTAGTATTCTCGCGCTGATACACAACAGCATTATCATTGATTGTGGTTTGAACTCGTATATTTTCAATATTTAGTGGATCAATCTTTAACGGATTCTCCGATAACACGACAAAGTCAGCCTCTTTTCCAACTTCAATCGAACCTTTTCTGTCTTCTTCAAAATGTTGGTAAGCGGGCCAAATGGTCATGGCTTTTAACGCCACCAGTGGAGATACTCGCTCAGTAGGGCCAATAATATCACCTGAACGTGAGCGACGATTCACGGTTGCAGACAATACTCGCATCGAATCAGGTAATGCGACAGGTGCGTCATGGTGAGAAGAAAACTTCATTCCTTGCTGATAAACCGAATTGGTTGGCGAGATAAATTCTGCTCGTTCTGGACCTAATACTGAGTCTCGATGCCAATCACCCCAATAATACGTATGCATAGGAAATAGTGATGGGAAAATATCAAGCTGCTTTAAGCGCACAATTTGATCTTCACGCAATGTTTGACCATGAATCAAAACTGGACGACGATCTTTTTTCCCATATTTGGCTTCAGCTTGTTTCACTGCGGCAATAAAGACATCAATCGCAGCATCACCATTGGCATGAGCTAAAATCTGCCAATTATTTTTATAAGCTTGCTCAACATATTCAAAGGTTTTTGCATTACTTACTGCCGGATAGCCTACATAAGCTTCATTTTGACCTTTAGGTGGGACATGATATGGCTGAGTCAACCAAGCAGTTTTTCCTTGCGGAGAACCATCGATGGTCAACTTTGCTCCTCCAATACGGAAATTATCCGTGTAGTCTTTACTCAAATAAGGACCTGAAATGGTTTCAGAAGCAATGACTATATCAGGATACACCACAACATCGATGGGGTTACTACCACGAGCAGATACGGCTTCCATCACTGGCATAATATTAGGGAATGCTCGACCTTCTTGTCCTGTGGTATAGCCATATTGTGAATAAAGCTCCATCCCGGCCATAAATAACTTTTCGTTATCTTGATCGGTTAGGTTCTCAAGCATCTTTCCAAGTACTAAATAGAAAGCATTTTCTTCTAATGTTCCATTGGGTTCATTAGTGCCCGGTTTACGAACAAATACACCACCTTCAGGATCGACGGTTTCAGCATTAATCCCAGCAAGTTCAAGAGCCTTGGTATTTACTGCGGCCAAGTGGCCCGACTGGTGAATCGCAATAACAGGTAATTCAGTCGAAACCTTATCAAGATCCTCTGCAGTTGGATGTCGTTGCTCTGCTAATTGTGAATTATCATAACCAAATCCAACAATCCACCCAACTTTATCGGTACGCTCTGGATGTTCTTTATGCCATTGATCTAAGGTAGTAATTAAAGAGTCAATATCTTTGATCTCACCATCAGGCGGAGCTAATAAATTGGCAGATAGCGCCTGCATACCCACATTAAAAACATGACCATGAGCATCAACAAAGCCAGGGATCAGTGTCTGCCTATTCAGATCAAAGAACTCTGTATTAGCATCTTTAAGTTTTAGAATATCTTGCTTATTACCAACAGCTATAATTTTACCGTCTTTAGCGGCAACCGCTTCAACCTGAGGTTGTTTATCGTTGATCGTGACAATATCACCATTCACATAAATCGTGTCGGCAAAAACCGCTGACTCATCTGGCTCATGCTGTTTTTCAGCTTCAGTTTGAGTTACCGCTTGAGGTTTTGACTCTTTAACCGCTGTATTCTTCGTTTGATCACAGCCAGAAAGACTTAATATAGAGAATAGAGCGATGGAAAGCGTAGAGAGCTTTAATGGAGTCCCTTTCATGTATTATCCTTAATAATGAAGACGATACTTATTGCATATTGTGACAATCTTAGCATTAAAGACTGAAAATACTAAAAAAAGTCAGGTCATCAAAAATTTTTTGCGAGTACCTCCTCACTTTTTACCTTCATGATTTCTAGATAATTTCAGCATATACAGTAAAGAATATCTCTTCATTTTCTTCTCCGTACTCCTTCAGCTTTAGCCACAATACTTGCATAAGATTAGATGACCGCTTACAATAATCGTCATTAGACGATGAACGATAAATAAGACCATGACAGATCCTTGTAATCGACATTCCTGTAAAGAGTTAACCGCAACAGAAGATCAATTGGCTAAAGAACAAGACTTTGCGTTCCAAGCTAAGGCACTAGCGCATCCAGCTCGTGTTCGAATCCTGAGTATTTTATTAGAACTGCATAGCTTAAACGGCTGCCTAAACAGTGACCTTGTATCGGAACTGGGGCTAGCACAATCGACGGTATCTGAGCACTTACGTATATTAAAACAGGCGGGGTTTATTATTGCAGAACCAAATCCCCCTAAAGTCTGTTATCGCATCAATCTAACGCAAGTTGAACAATTTAAGCGTTTATTTTCAGCTCTGTTTAATCAATAAGATAATTAAATATACTCAAGAAGCGAGGTTACTTGGGTATATATAACGAAGTGGATTTTGCCAGTCCACTTTTATCTATCATCCAATTTTTCAATTTAATTAATCGCAATTCGACGATAAACGAATAAGGTTTTAACTATGAGTACACAGCCGCTTCCCACTTCGACAGAAGCATCAGCTCCAGTAAAAATGAGTTTTCTTGACCGCTATCTTACTGTATGGATCTTTGCTGCTATGGCAACTGGCGTTCTTATTGGTGCAGTATTTCCACAAGTTAGCCATTGGAACGAAGCCATGTCAGTTGGAAATACCAATATTCCCTTAGCTATTGGCCTTATTTTAATGATGTACCCGCCTCTTGCTAAAGTTGACTACAGTCTGCTAAAAAGTGTCACCAAAGATCGTCAAGCAATGACACTGTCTTTAGTGATGAACTGGATTGTTGGGCCAATCTTAATGTTTGTACTCGCTCTAACCTTTTTAGGTGATCACCCAGGTTACATGGTGGGCATCATTCTCATTGGTTTAGCTCGATGTATTGCAATGGTGCTTGTTTGGAATGATATTGGTGGTGGTAATAAAGAGTATGGTGCCACTTTAGTTGCATTAAACAGTGCGTTTCAGATCATTACATACAGCTTTATGGCTTGGTTATTTATTTCAGTACTGCCGCCATACTTTGGATATCAGGGATTTGCTATCGACATTTCAATGCTTGATATTGCACATAGTGTTTTGATCTATTTAGGTGTTCCTTTTGTCGCAGGTTTTTTAAGCCGTAAATATTTAGTCAAATTCAAAGGGCAAGATTGGTATAACCAAGTATTTATTCCGAAAATTTCACCGATTACGCTTATTGCCTTACTTGGAACTATCATTTTAATGTTTAGCCTAAAAGGTGAAATGATCCTTGAACTGCCAATGGATGTAGTGCGTATTGCAATCCCTCTTGCTATTTACTTTGTGGTTATGTTTTTCGTGAGCTTCTTTATTGGGAAAAAAATGGGGATCAGCTACGACAAAAATGCTTCTATCGCTTTTACTGCGACAGGTAATAATTTTGAACTCGCTATTGCTGTTTCTATTGCTGTATTTGGTCTTAACTCAGATCAAGCATTCGCAGGTGTTATTGGCCCCTTGATTGAAGTTCCAGTACTCATTGGCTTGGTTAACCTAGCTTTAAGAATGAAGCAAAAATACAACTTAAAGTAATCAATTAGTTTAATATAAAATACTCCCAGCTTTACAGGTATACCTTAAAGCTGGGACTGCATTAGACTTGCCCTTTCATTACGAAAATCTAACGATAAATGATTTTTGCCCACCATTTCGCTCCATATTCGTAATCATAAATTGTGATCCAATCGATACTTTTCTTCCTATTAAGCCAAATCTAAGAAATTTTCCTAGTTTCATTTCTACGACAAAAGGGTATGTTTCGTTCGCATAATTGTTGTACCACGAGTATGAAACTGGAATTTGTTGCTCGTCCTACAACAAGTAATAGATCCCAAAGGAGAACTTATGGAACTGTCCATACTCAAACAAGTGCGTAAGCCAACACTTGATCTGCCTGTTTCTGAACGTAAAAAAATGTGGTTTGGCCCATTTATCCGTTCTTACCTTGTAGTTTTTGTTAGCTACATGGTGATGTACTTTATTCGTAAAAACTTCAATATTGCTCAGAACGACCTAATTTCTGATTATGGTATGACCATGACTCAGCTAGGTACTATCGGTTTAGGTTTTTCTATTACTTATGGTATTGGTAAAACTGCACTGAACTACTGGTGTGACGGCAAAAACTCGAAAAACATTCTGCCTCTAGGTCTTCTTCTATCGGGTTTCTGTATGTTGGGCTTCGGTCTTGTAATGGGTCCTTCAATGGGTTCGTTCTACATGATGATCGGCCTATATGCGCTATCAGGTCTATTCCAAAGTGTGGGTGGTTCAAACTCTTATTCAACCATCACTAAGTGGACCAGTAAGAAAAACCGCGGTACGTTCCTAGGTATGTGGAACATTTCCCACAACATTGGTGGTGCAGGTGCTGCTGGTGTAGCTCTATTTGGTGCAAACTACTTCTTTGATGGTAACGTTGCAGGTATGTTTATCGTACCAGCAATTATTGCAATCGTTGTTGCGTTCATCGGTTTCTTTATGGGTAGTGATAGCCCAGAAGCTTACGGCCTAGGTACAGCCGAAGAACTGTTTGAAGAGCCTGTATCAGAAGAAGATAAAGCAGTTAGCGAAAACAAGATGAGCAAACTGGAAATCTTCAAGAAATACGTTCTATTTAACAAAGTAATCTGGTTATTGTGCTTTGCTAACGTATTCCTATACGTTGTTCGTATCGGTATCGACCAATGGTCAACAGTGTACGGTTACGAAGTTCTTGGCTTTGATAAAGAGACCGCTATTTCTGGCTTTACCATGTTTGAAACAGGTGCCTTAATCGGTACATGTTTATGGGGCTTCTTCTCTGACCTTATTAATGGTCGCCGTGGTCTAGTTGCTTGTGTTGCTCTATTAGGTGTAATCGCAACACTTGGTTTCTACCAGCATGCAGATACTATCTTTGCTTATCAAGCATCACTATTTGCACTTGGTTTCTTGGTATTTGGTCCACAACTTCTAATTGGTGTGGCAGCGGTTGGCTTCGTTCCTAAACAAGGTATTGCGGTAGCTGATGGTATTAAAGGTACATTTGCTTACCTTATCGGTGATAGCTTCGCGAAACTAGGTCTTGGTCTTATTGCCGACGGTACTCCAATCTTCGGTCAAACAGGCTGGTCTGGTACTTTCGTTGCTCTAGATACTGCGGCAATCATCTGTTGTTCAATTATGGCTGTTGTAGCCATCTTAGAAGAACGTAAGATTCACCGTGAGAAAAAAGAAAAGAAGCTAGCTGAAGCTAACGCATAACTTTCTTTTTTAAGATCAAACAAAAATGCCCCGATAGATTATTATCGGGGCATTTTTTATAGCTAAATATTTTACGACCAAACAATAATTCTATCGCACAGTTTCCTTAGCAAAGCCTCTTGGTGAGAGATAATCAATAATCCAATATTACGAGCTTTAACTTCTTGCATAACCGTCTGCCACAACTGTTGCTGAGTAATGCTATCTAGCTGAGCGGTGATTTCATCACAAATCAGAAATTGAGTGGAAGGTACCATGGCTCGTAAGATATTAATTCTCTGTAATTCGCCACCCGATAACTGCCTAGGGTAACGTTCCAGCCATGCTGCGTGAATCTGATAATCGACTAGAAAAGAAATAGTATCTTGCTTTCTATACGCTTCTTTAAGCGATTGAGCGATTGTCCAATGTGGATCAAAGGTTTTTTCTGGATGCTGCTCAATCCATTGCACAGGATTTGCTTGACCTTTGAGATGTAATGGCACGTTTAACTCGCCAGCATCCAGTTTTTGATAACCAGCAAGTACAGATGCTAAGGTAGATTTTCCACAGCCACTCTCACCACAAATACCAATAATATCACCTCGGTTTAATACTAAATCAGGCAAAATTATCTCGCGGCTATCAAGCTTAATGACCCCATTTTGCAAATAGATACTTTCAGTCACAACATGACTCCCAGTGTTGCGGTAACGCTTGCCATAGTTGACAAGTATACGACTGACATTGACCCGTTAATATGGCTGAAGGTGTCGTATTATCAACCTGTAGACCTTTGTTAAGAACCACGATGCGATCAACATAATTGACGAGCAGCTCTAAGTCATGACTGATTACAATAACGCCTTTATGATTTTGCTGACGTAAACATTGATACAACAGCACCGCATTATCATGATCAAGGCCACAAGCAGGTTCATCAGCTAATAAGTATGGCGTATCTTGAATCAGAGCTAAACACGTCAGAATACGTTTTAGCATTCCTCCAGATAGTTGATATGGATACTGTTCTTTAATACTTAAATCCAATTTTAGTTGTTTTAAGTAACGATCGATATCACCTTGATGACCAGCAAATAAATGTAACTGCTTACCTATGGTTAAATTTGGATTAAGTACACCACTGTGCTGAGCAATTAACGCAGTTTGTTTGGGAGCTTCATCCATAAACTCAATGGAACCAGTATGATCAAAACTGCTTGGTAGCGTTCCCTGAATAGCTTGAAATAGAATACTTTTCCCACTACCACTAGCACCAATTAAACCAACCAGTTCTCCTTTATCCACCGACAAATTGAAATTATCAAGCAGTACCTGTTCTGATGATTTTATCGATAAATTCTTAATCGTTAGCATAATGTGTTACCTGCTGGGTCATTGCCCTACCCGCTTTTGCCAGAATTAAAACAATCAAGATGAGAAGAACCCCAGGTAATAAGCCAAGCCACCAATACCCAAGCATTAAATAGCGATTGGATTCAGAAAGCATTCCCCCCAAAGTGGGTTGAGACGGTTCTAATCCAAATCCGAGAAAAGTCAGCGCTGCAATATGCATTAATATGTGAGGAAACAATAAAATCAGCCCAATAACCCATTGCGCACTGATATAGGGAAAGCCATGTTTACAAAGTGCCATAAAACGAGATGAACCAAATTGTTCTGCATGCAATACGTAACGACTGCGACCAATGGTTTTCATCTCTTGCAAAAGTAGCTGAGTTAAGCGCGGCCAGTGGCTCAGAGTAACGGCCCAAATAATGGCATTTGCATCCGAGCCAAAACACAAAGTAAGCAGTATCAAAAGTAAAATATGGGGTAAAGCCAGAAAAGTATCTATCGCCCAACGCACCGTTTGATATAAACCGTGTGAGCTATTTCCTAACACCGCCAAAAACAGAGCAAAAAGCCCGGTGAATAGCGCCGAGCTTAAGCCAACTCGCACACTGCATGCTAGCGCTTGGACACTTCTTAAAAAGACATCTCGTCCCAACCAATCAGTTCCAAACCAATACGTTAATGATGGCGACTGTAGACGCTCAGTTAAGTGCAAATCAATACTAGGAATAAAGTAAGGTACAATGATCGCCCCGGCCATTAAACCCAATATCAACCCAATTAATTTGATCCATTGCAGCTTCATAATAAATTAGCTCTGCAGCTGGGCATCAATCGATACTGTAAAAAACATGCAAGCAAATTCCCCATTAACACCAGTCCAGCAGCAAAGCAGGTTAATGCAGCTAATAAGGCGACATCACTAGCCAAACAAGCTTGCAAGAAAACATGCCCTAACCCAGGGTAGTTAAAAACCGTTTCAATCATAACCGATCCACTGATCAACTCAGCAAGAGAGGTGAGTTGCAGTAATAGCGCAGGGGTAAAGCTATTAGGGAAAATGTAAAATCGAACTAAATGGGCAAAGGGCAGTTGGTGGGCCTTAGCGTACTGAATATAATCACTTTGTAATACCGCAACGGTTTTCTCTCTGGTATGGAGATAAATATTGGGTATAGAAGTAAATACCAAGGTCACCAAGGGTAACACTAAGCTTAGACTAACTATGTTTGAGCCCTCTTCAAGACGAGCCAAAGGTAGCCATTGTAACTTAATGGCGAATAACGATAAAAAAACCAGCCCTAACCAAAAGCTTGGAATACTACTAACACACCAAGCGATTCGACATAACCATTTATCCACAACTGAGTCTTGATAATAGGCACTTACAACGCCAAAACTGTAGCCTAATATCAAAATCAGTAACCAACTTACCCCCATTAATATTAAAGAGTGAGGTAAATAATGACCAATCACGTCACTAACGGATTGTTGATATAAGTTTGAATACCCGCCGCCATGAAGCAGAACGTCTTCCCCCCAGATAAGAAGACGTTCAAAGTACCCTTGATTAGCGCCAAGATGCTCTGCAATTAATTGCTTTTGCTCAACGGAGACCGAAGCAACGTTCCCGCCAAGAAATTGATTAACAGGATCTAATGGAGAGAACTTGATAATAATAAAAACCAGAGCAATCACAGCACCAAATTGGGCCATGCTATGAAGCAGAGTTTGTTTCCACCAGCATTGGTTCATTACTGACACGTCCAGCGCCATTGCTCAATATTTTCAGTAATAGGCCAACCGTGTCCATGAGGCTCAGTGATCGGCTGACCAAGATCTAAACACGTTGATGCTGCATAAAGATGTTGAAGGTTAACCAACCATGTCCATGGCTGATCTTTCACAATTTGTTTTTCAGCAGCAAGCCAAAATGGTAGAGATGCCTGCCATGACGTTGCCTGTAACGCTTTATCAATATCGTTATCAACCACTGAATTTTTATACTGACCAGAATTATAGAAATCAACGGCAGCATAATCGGAATGATACAAATAGCGAACTTCATTAGCAGAATGGCTACCAAACCCCATTAATACAGGGTTTTCAAGCATCTTACCAGCAATCGTATCCCAATCAGACCCTTTTACTGACATTGAAATCCCCAACGGCTTGACCATCTGAGCAACGGTTAATGCCAACTGCTCTCGTACACTGTCACCAGCTTTATAATATAAGGTCATTACAGCAGGAACACCCTCTTTTTCTCGAAGGCCAGAATTAGCGTTCACCTTCCACCCAGCTTTATCTAGCAAGGATTGAGCTGCTGCTATTGCGAAGGAGTTATCAAGAGGCTGTTTTCTATCTGCAGCGGGTAATCCCCAAGGCATATTATCAGCAACAGAGTAGGCCGGACGGGCAAATCCATCCATAACTGTATCGACGATAAGTTGTTTATCAATCACCATATCAACTGCTTCACGAATAGCTAAAGAGGAAGAGACCCGATTGCCCTTCTCAGTTTTTGATGGTTGATTCATTGGCCATACAACACCACGGTTATCGACACTAGGAACTTGCCATAAGCGATAATCGACCGGAAGTACTTTAGCAAACTGTTGCGGAATGGCCGCTAACTGAACTTGCTTGGTTTTAAGTAAGCCATAGCGAGTTTCTTCACTAGCAAACACCAACACTAGGTGTTCAAATTGAGGTTGCTTACCATAATAAAATGGATTTTTTTCTAGTCGAGCAAACTGCCCTTGTTGCCAAGATTGAAGAATATAAGGACCAGAACCGACAGGATGACGCCCATAGCCATTTGTATATTCTTTAGTATCAGTAACATATTCTTTTTCAGGGACAATACCAATAGCCGAAAAGTGATCAAGAAAAGTGATATTAGGCTTGGTTAAATGAAATTCAATATGGGTTGGGTCAAGAACCGTGATCGATTCTAAATCTGTCAAATCATGACTGCTTAACGCTTGTTTAGCCTGATTAAATGTAAAAGCGACATCTTTTGCTGCTAGAGGTTGTCCGTTAGAAAATTTAACGTCATTTCGTAGCTCAACCGACCATGTTTTTCTATCATGTGAAAGCGTCCAGACCTTAGCTAAATCCCCTACAAATTCAAGCTGTTGATTTCGTTTTAATAATGTAGATTGGAATAGCGGATTACCGTATTTCCCCCACCCCATTATAGGATCGAACCCTGCGGTAGGTTCGTCACCTAAAGCAACATACAAGGTATCTGGTACTTGTGCATGAACTGAAATAGAGACCGATAAGGATAGCGAAAGAAAACAAGATGTTAATATTTTTTGCATAAATAATGTTCACTATTATTAGAGAGCAAATACACTATTCGTAATCCATTTTTTCTGCAACTTAAATTTCAAATAGCATTACATTATAGATAATATTTAATTGATGAAATATATGTTTCCACAATTTACAAAATAAACTTCATCGCATTCTTATATTCCTATTATTTCTTATCACTCTTTTAAGTTTTTAAATTAACGCTCAATTTAAAATATTAAAACTTAAAATTTAAGCGAATAACTAAAATATACCACAATCACATAAACAATTAAATATTACAAATCATTACCACTGAAAATTTTGAGCGTATTTTTACATTCAATAGTAAAAATCTTTATTGCCTAACCATAAAACTCGGTCTATCATCGCGCCATCAAATACAGGATTATAAATATAATTATTATTAACTTTTTATTATAAAACTATTACTTATCTTTGTTGGCTTATTTCTATTTTAGCAATATTAATTATTGCAATAATTTCCTTTATTAAACTAATTATGTCGTAAAGGCAGAGGTTTATATGCCTGAAAGTTCCAACTCAAACTTGGGTTGGCTTGCAGAACTTTTTCTGCGCTATGAACAACGTCGAGGAATGACTCGTCTTGTCGAAAGGAAGCAAATAGGACCATTAGCTGTACAACGGCCATTTTATCCAGAAAATGGAATTTCTCATACGTATTTACTGCATCCCCCTGGTGGTGTAGTGGGTGGCGATCAGATACATATCAATGTCGAAGTTGGTCCCGATTGCCACTCACTACTCACAACCCCTGGAGCAACAAAGTTTTATCGAAGCACTGGAGTTACCGCGACACAAAAACAGACACTTATAGTTAAAGACAATGGTATTTTAGAGTGGCTTCCTCAAGAGAATATTTTCTTTCCTAATAGCCACTGTGATTTAAATACTCACGTTATATTAACATCAGCAGCGAAATTTATTGGCTGGGAAATTCAATGCTTTGGTCGGCCAACACTTAATGAAGTTTTTTCATCAGGTCAAATCAGGTGCTCAACCCGAATTGAGTTAGATAATCAACTTATCTCTCTTGAATCACTTTATCTAGAACAGTTGGACCCAGATAAACAATCTGCAGGTATGCGGCAGTATCCAATGATAGGAACGCTCTATATCTATCCATATAGTGAAGATTTAAAAATCGAGCTTCAAAACACTTTGTCTCTTTATCAGCAGCGATGTAATGAAGCATTAGAGTATGGATTGACAGATATAGATGGACTGATTGCCATTCGATTATTAGGTAAACATACCGAACCTATGATGGGTTGCTTTGTAGAAGTATGGAAAAGAACTCGTCTCCACTGGTTTGGCGTTGAGCCTACAGTGCCAAGAATTTGGGCAACCTAAATAGAGCGTTGCTTAGGAGATATTATGGAATTAACACCAAGAGAAAAAGATAAGTTATTACTGTTCACTGCAGGCCTTGTCGCCGAGCGTCGAAAAGAACGTGGCTTGAAATTAAATTACCCTGAATCTATTGCCCTTATAAGTTGCGCCATTATGGAAGGTGCTCGTGATGGAAAAACGGTTGCAGAGCTAATGAACTTTGGCCGAACAATATTGACTGCAGATGATGTTATGGAAGGTATTCCTGAAATGATCCCAAATATTCAGGTTGAATGTACGTTTCCAGATGGAACCAAACTTGTCTCAATTCACGAGCCAATTATATAGGAAAGAAAAATGATTCCAGGCGAAGTGATTATTAACCAAGAATTAGGTGATATTGCACTTAATATCGGTCGAATGGTTATGACAATTCGAGTTTCTAATAGTGGAGACCGTCCAGTACAAGTTGGCTCTCATTACCATTTTTATGAAGTTAATCCGTTTCTAATTTTTGAACGAGAGCTAACAAAAGGCTATCGACTCAATATTCCCGCGGGTATGGCTGTTCGTTTTGAACCAGGCCAACGCCGTACGGTTGAGTTGGTGAAATTTGGTGGAAAACGTGAAATATATGGCTTTCATGGTGAAATCATGGGCGAGGTAAAATAACAATGGCAAACATTTCTCGTCAAGCTTATTCCGATATGTTTGGTCCAACGGTAGGTGACCGCGTTCGTTTAGCCGATACTGAGTTGCTACTAGAAGTTGAGCGCGACTTCACAACATATGGTGAAGAAGTCAAATTTGGCGGCGGTAAAGTTATTCGTGATGGTATGGGCCAGAGCCAAGTCACCAGTGAACATTGTGTTGATGTACTCATTACAAATGCTCTTATTATCGATCACTGGGGTATTGTAAAAGCGGATATCGGTATTAAAGACGGTCGTATATCCGGAATAGGTAAAGCGGGTAACCCAGACGTCCAGCCTAATGTTGATATTGTTATCGGTCCCGGTACAGAAGTTGTGGCAGGCGAAGGCAAGATCGTAACAGCTGGAGGAATCGATACTCACATTCATTTTATCTGTCCTCAACAAGCCGAAGAAGGATTATGTTCTGGCTTAACAACCTTTATCGGTGGCGGAACCGGTCCAGTGGCGGGTTCCAATGCAACAACCGTGACACCAGGGGTCTGGAATATGTCACGAATGCTGGAAGCCGTTGATGACTTACCTATTAATGTGGGTTTATTTGGTAAAGGTTGTGTCAGTAAACCAGAAGCATTACGAGAGCAAATTGAAGCTGGAGCTGTTGGTTTAAAACTGCATGAAGATTGGGGAGCAACGCCCGCTGCTATTAATAACTGTATGAATGTGGCAGATGAGATGGATATTCAAGTTGCTATCCACTCAGACACCTTAAATGAAGGCGGATTTTACGAAGAAACGGTTAAAGCCATTGGTGATCGTGTTATCCACGTATTCCATACCGAAGGCGCTGGCGGTGGACATGCACCAGATGTGATCAAATCGGTGGGTGAACATAATATCTTACCAGCATCAACAAACCCAACAATGCCTTACACCATCAATACTGTAGATGAGCATTTAGATATGTTGATGGTTTGTCATCATTTGGACCCATCAATACCAGAAGATGTAGCTTTTGCTGAATCTCGTATTCGTAGAGAAACCATTGCAGCCGAAGATATTCTGCATGATCTTGGTGCAATATCAGTAATGTCATCAGATTCTCAAGCAATGGGCCGTGTTGGAGAAGTCATTACTCGTACCTGGCAATGTGCTAATAAGATGAAGCTTCAGCGAGGTTCATTAGAAGGTGATACTCCATTTAATGATAACACCCGAATCAAACGCTACATTGCTAAATATACGATCAATCCAGCTATTGCTCATGGTATTTCTCACGAAGTGGGTTCTCTAGAAGTGGGTAAACTGGCAGATATCGTTTTATGGGATCCTGCTTTCTTTGGTGTCAAACCAGCTCTAATTTTGAAATGTGGTTTAGTTGCCTATGCCCCTATGGGTGATATCAATGCAGCAATTCCAACGCCACAACCCGTACATTATCGTCCTATGTACGCATGTTATGGCAAAGCGATGTATAGCTCATCCATGATTTTTATGTCTCAAGCTGGAATAGATAACGGTGTCCCAGAACAATTGAACTTAAAGAGTCGTATCGGTCGAGTTCATGGTTGTCGAAATATTTCGAAAAAAGACATGATTCATAATAGTTATACCCCATGTATTGAATTGGACTCTCAAACTTATGAAGTCAAAGCAGATGGGATTCCTTTAACTTGTGAGCCAGCCACAGAGCTGCCTATGGCACAACGTTACTTCTTGTTTTAATGGTAGGTAAATAGAAGATGCTTCAATTTATTACACTGATCGAACCGGATCATAGCGCTGATACTCAGGCGGATTATCAGATTTGCTTAACCATGGATGAACGAACCAAAAGCCGACTTAAAGTGACACTCAGCAATGGGCTGGCTGCTGGTCTTTTTCTCCCAAGAGGAACCATTTTAAAAGAAGGTGATGTGGTTGCCGCAGAAAGTGGTGAAACAGCCATTATTATTGCGGCGAAAGAAACCGTCTCAACTGTTATTACTGAAGACCCATTATTACTTGCTCGCGTCTGTTATCACTTAGGTAATCGACATGTACCGCTACAAGTAGAACAAGGCTGGTGTCGTTACCAACATGATCATGTTCTTGATGATATGGTTCGAGGCCTAGGCGCTCAGGTTATTGTTGAACAAGAAAAATATCAACCAGAACCTGGTGCTTATGGCGGTACTACTGGTGGTCATCATCACCATTAACTATTTAGAATTTTTGTTGTGAGTTTTTTATGTTGGCAGATCTGCGGTTATATCAACTCATCAGCCCTTCTCTACCAGTGGGATCTTTCACTTATTCACAAGGATTAGAATGGGCTATAGAGTGTGGTTGGATATCCGATCCTCAGACACTCAAGCAGTGGTTAACTCAGCAGTTACTCGACAGTATTGCAACGCTTGAGTTACCCGTACTCTATAAAATGATTGATGCTCTTACAAAAGGGAAAACTCAACAAGCCCAAGAGTGGAGCCAATTAATTGTTGCAAGTCGAGAAACAAAAGAACTGAGAGCTGAAGAGCGTCAACGTGGATATGCCTTTGCTCAACTATTGCCTAAATTAGGAATTGAACTATCAGAAGAAGAGTTAGCAATGGTAAAGCAGACACAAATCGCTGCTTTTTCCTTAGCGGGTATTCACTGGAAAATTCCTAATCATCAACTGGCTAAAGGTTATCTGTGGGCCTGGCTTGAAAACGCCGTTATGGCTGGAGTCAAACTAGTCCCCCTTGGTCAGACGGCTGGGCAACAGTTAATTTTTGAATTAGCAGAGATGATTCCAATAGCGTTAGAGAAAAGTTTAACGTGGCCCGACAATAACATTGGCAGTTTTACTCCAGCTCAAGTTATTGCGAGTTGCCGACATGAAACTCAATACACTCGATTATTCCGTTCATAAGGATTCAAACTGATGCAAAATTATAAACAGCCCTTAAGAATAGGGGTTGGTGGCCCAGTCGGTTCAGGCAAAACTGCGCTGTTAGAAGTTCTGTGTAAAGCACTGCGAGATCGCTTCCAGATTGCGGTCGTTACAAATGACATTTATACGCAAGAAGATGCAAAAATTCTAACACGAGCAGAAGCATTAGATGCTGATCGTATTATTGGTGTCGAAACCGGAGGTTGTCCTCACACCGCAATTCGTGAAGATGCATCAATGAACTTAGCGGCAGTTGAAGAGTTGGCTATGCGCCATAAAAACTTAGATGTCGTATTCGTTGAAAGTGGTGGCGACAACCTTAGTGCAACATTTAGTCCAGAGCTAGCTGATCTTACAATTTATGTTATTGATGTTGCCGAAGGTGAAAAAATTCCACGTAAAGGTGGTCCAGGTATTACGCGCTCAGATCTTTTAGTGATCAATAAAATCGATCTGGCACCTTACGTTGGGGCATCGCTAGAAGTTATGGAAGCCGATACCGCGAGAATGCGACCAGAAAAACCGTACGTATTTACTAACTTAAAAGAAGGTAAAGGCCTCGATAAGATCATCGATTTTATCGTTGATCGCGGTATGCTCGAAGTGCAATAACCCTATTTATTATAATAATATTGCTATTTTATTTGGAGAAGGAGTAGGTCCCCTTCTCCCTTTTTATTCGCTCGAAACAAAATTATCGTTTATTCTACCTTTTATGATTTACGATGATGAAAGTTATGATGCTCAATCCTATTTGGCTAAAAACATTTACAACTCTTATTGATACAGGTCACTTCACAAAAACAGCTCAAAAGTTATTTATGACTCAACCTGGTGTTAGTCAGCATATAAAAAAACTTGAAGAGTATTGTGGCTACCCGCTGATAATTAGAGAGAAAAAAAGTTTTGAGCTTACCGAACAAGGAAGATTGGTTTATCAGTACAGCCAACAACTTGAAAAAAATGAGCAAACATTACTCGATCAACTGGGTTCCGATGACCCTTTCTGCGGTACTTGTTCTATTGCCTGCTCAGGCTCTCTCGCTTTAAGTTTGTATCCAGCTCTACTTCATGTTCAATCTCAACATCCACAGTTAAATATACACATTGAAGCTGCTCCAAATCATAAGATTTTGCACGAAATAACCTCCGGAGATATTGAACTTGGAATCGTTACTCAACAACCGAATTCTGGCTTGTTTGATTTTAAAACGGTTGGATTTGAAAACCTTTATTTGATCGTCCCCCACAGAGCACACACAACAATTACTCCTGATGATTTATTATCTTTAGGTTTAATTGATCATCCAGATGCCCAACTCTACTTATCAATGTTTTTCACTCAATGTGGTGATAAAAAATTAGCAGAAATGGATACAAGTACTTTGCCAGTATCAAGTTATATCAATCAACTAAGCCAAATATTACTGCCTATTGCAATGGGAGTTGGCTTTACGGTTCTGCCGAAAAGTGCTGTAGATCAATTTACAAGCAAAGATAAACTGACGGTTATCCAGACCCCACAAACAGTTAGCGAAACCTTATACCTAGTAAAGAAAAAACATCGAGTATTAGGTGCTCGTTATTGCACAATAGAAAAAGTTATCACAGAGCTTTTCAATCAAGTTTAAACAACGCTATTACATAGCAAAAGATTGTTTTCTAGAGGAAATCATTAAACAGAAAGCTGTTTTGAACAAAAAGAGATACAAAAAAGCCTCAACATTTCTGCTGAGGCTTCGTTGTAGTGGCGGAGCGGACGGGACTCGAACCCGCGACCCCCGGCGTGACAGGCCGGTATTCTAACCAACTGAACTACCGCTCCAATTCTTTACTTAAGCTCGGAAAACCAAACTTAAAGAATAAGTGGCGGAGGGATAGGGATTTGAACCCTAGATACGCTACAAACGTATGCCGGTTTTCAAGACCGGTGCTTTCAACCACTCAGCCATCCCTCCGTAAGTGCTGCGAATAATACTGCCAGATTTTTATCTTGTAAAGCACTTTTTTATCCATAAAAACCAATTGGGCATCTAACATTCAAATCGATTCTAAAGACGACGAAATAACAAAATAAAATTTATTTAGCTTTATACCCAAACGACTTTAAAGCACAAAATTCATAACCTTGCCAACCTTGTCCACAAACCCAGTCACTTCCATCAAATCTTACATTTTGTCACTACTTGAGAATATCGTTATCACAACTTACTCCCTTTAGCAGCAATGAATAATTTTATAGCAGGTTTTCGCTAGTTATCACTCTAATTCTCGACCAATATCACTCTCAACCACTCTTCATTTGTTATTTGTACCAACACAAAAACATAGGAGAGTACCCCTTCGATTTCTGTTCACAAAGGACTGGATAATGCTAACAGGTTATTGGTCTATTGATGCCTTTTTGATTGCAAACTTGATACTCTGTTTAGGTGTCTCAGTGGTCTTTGGTTATCAGCAATATACCGGTGGAGGAGCCTTAGATGACACCTCTTCAAAGCATTCATCTAAGGAGTAGTTACGATGAATCCAAAAACACTCGGTTATTCAACCATGATCATTTCAGCCACCTTAATGGGGTGCGTTGGTCTTTTTGCTCGCAATATTAATACCAGTGGTGATGTTATTGCATTTACACGTATGGTTGTAGGTGCGGTTTGTATTTTTGCTCTGATGTATTATCAAGGAAAAACCTTACAGATAAAATCCACTAAGCTCTCCCCTACGGTCATTGCCAGTGGCGCTTGTTTAGGACTCTGCCTTGCCGCCTATGTTTCTGCAACCCAATACACAACTCTTGCCAATGCGGTCTTTCTAATTTACACAGGTCCAGTTGTTTCAACCATTTTGGCTGCAATCTTCTTAAAAGAAAAAATTTCTGCTTTAACTGCTGGATTTTTAAGTGCTGTTTTCGTGGGCTGTTTACTGATTATTGGTGTTATCGGCTATACGCCAGAGTCTGGATTTACCATGTCTTTATCCTTTTCAAAAGAGACTATGCTAGGTGATATGCTAGGTCTAACCTCTGGTATTGGCTATGGTTTATATCTATTCTTTAGTCGCTATCGTACCGATGTCAGCTCAGACTCTCGCTCTTTCTTTAACTTCCTATTTGGTGCCATTGCCATTGGCGTTTGCTTTATGATTAATCCACCATCATTGGCTGAAATGAATGCCAGTTCGTGGGTTTGGTTATTAGCAATGGGCTTCTTTATTGGTTTTGGCGCTCTATCATTATTAACTATTGCAGCAAAACATTTAAAAGCTGCTGAACTGGCCTGTGTGTCCTATCTGGAAACCGTTGTTGGTGCAGGTATCGGTATCATGATGTTTAATGAATCCCTTACAACGCTTCAAGCTATTGGTGGCATTCTTGTTATCGGTGGCGGTATGGGTGAGATTGTGATCAGCATAGCGAAAAAACGTCAAACAACAAAAAGTGCACCAGCAATCTAATCTAAGGGGGCGTTATGAATACCTCCCTAAATTGGTGGCTACTCTTAGGAACCATATCCATTATGGTCGGGTTAGCCACCTACAGTAATAAAGTGATGCATAAAGGCAATGGAGAGGGAGGTTTTCTCCTTGCCTCAAACTGTTTAGGTCCTTTTATTGGGGCCTCAACAATTGTTGCAACCGCGTTTTCTGGCTGGGGATTTATGGGTTCCCCAGGTGTTGCCTATAAATATGGCGCAATAGAGTTGCTTGGCAATTTTTTCTTTGCCCCAGCAATTGTCCTAGCCGTTCTTTTTTGTGCACGTTTTCTGCACCACAAAGCACAAACTATGGGGACGCTAACTATTCCAGAATACATAGCCCATAGCCATTCTGGGCCCGATAGTATTAAGCGAGTCACTCAAGCCTTTGCCGCTATTATTACGATTGTTCTACTACTCGTTTTTTTAGTTGGCCAAATTAAAGCGTTAGGATTACTGGCAGGACAATGGCTAGGTATTGATGCAATCACAGCTTCTCTTATGATGGTTGGAGTTATCATCTTATATACATCTGTTGGTGGACTTGCTGCTGTTGCTTTTACGGATACCTTTATGGTGATTGGGATGTGCGCATCGGCTTTAATTGTTGTAGTAACTATTTTTGCCGATATTTCACCTACTGACTTTATTGATCAACTTAATCAAATCGATCCTCAACTACTTGCTCCTGATAATTCAGGCCCATATGGTGAAAGCCAATGGCATGTTTTGATGGTGTTGCCTTACGCATTTATCTACAGTGCAACACTCCCTTATATGTCTGTTCGCTTTATGGCTTTTGCTAAAACAACAAAATTACATCATGTTGCTGCATATATTACTCCAATGGCTTGTCTATTAAGTCTTGTTCCTATGGTTGGCTTATATATGCGAGTAAAAATGCCCGAACTGGATAATCCAGATAGTGCGATGCCAATGTTCTTAACCCATTATCTCTCCCCGACACTTTCAGCAATTGTCACCTTGTTTATTTTATTTGCCATGAAGTCGACCGCCAATTCGGTTCTTCATGCAATTTCAGGAGCCGTATCGCACGATCTTCGTCAAGCGCTATGGCCTCAATGTAAATTAAATAAAAAACAGCTACTTATGTTTAATCGAGTATCGGTTCTACTATTAGGGCTACTTGGCTTTGTCATTATGCTTTTTACTCCCCCGCTAATGTTATCTATGCTAGCAATCTTGGGGTCTGGGACTTTAATGGCTGCATTAGTCGCCCCTACACTACTTGCTCATTGGTTTCCAGGCAATATCTATGCGGCGTTAAGCTCTTTAGTTGTTGGTTTTTTGAGTGGAACCGCTATGTTTGTACATTGGGATCTTGGCTGGGTAGAGGCTCCTCTTTATGCCTCATTTTTAGCATGTTGCAGTTATGTCATTATTGGAAAATGCTTTCAGAATCAACTTATAACTCATACCAGTTCATTACATTAATTGGGGAATAACATATTTTTTTTGCAATTTCCACTTTAGAGATAACAGAAAAAAGAGGCTAATGTTTTCACATTAGCCTCTTTATTACGTTAAGTTTTATTTAGCAAGTGCGGTGTAAATAATTACTTAAGCGCATCTTTTTTGATACATAGAACGTGGTATTTACCGTTCTCGATCTCAGCACCTTCAGTTTCGTGTTCGAAACCAGGGAACTCTTCATCCCAAGCTTCTAGCGCTTTTAGATACTGGATTTGTGGGCTGTTTTCGTCACCGAAGTTTTCACCACCCATTAGCATTGGGATGCCTGGTGGGTAAGGGATAACAGAGTGCGCTGCAACACGACCAACAAGTTCATCCGAAGCAACTAGCT
>NZ_PYOG01000037.1 GCF_003026815.1 Photobacterium damselae
GTGGATGGAGTCAGTTTCTCTCTAGTCAATACAGTCGAAAGTGGCGTATTCACTTGGCCAAAAAGACAGAAGATGTCGGTCCAACCGTTAGATACCTAGGCCGCTATTTTAAGCGGCCGCCAATAGCAGCTTCTCGCCTACGTCATTACCAGGGTGGTGATGTTCACTTTGTCTATAAAGATCATAGAGATAATTGCTATAAGACATTGGTTCTTAGTCAGATAGAGATGATCGATCGGTTAGTCTCACATATCCCTGCAGAAAAGAATTTTAGAGCAATTAGGTATTACGGTTTTCTGTCAAACAGAAAACGGGGAGAAGCCTTACCGTTAGTTTATGATCTACTGGATCAGGAAGAGCCGGTAGAGCCAAAACCATTGAATTACGCGCAAATGATGCATCACTTGGTACGCATAGATCCGTACAAATGTATTCTATGTGGTGGTCGCATGTGTTTTGTGAAGATGGAAATAGGGCTGAAAGGGCATGAGTTAGTTGCTTTGAGAAAAGCAACGATACGAGAAAAACGACGACTTCGTTACGGTCTTTAGGGATGATCTGCCTGAAATATGGCAAAACGCAAAAAACAGTATAGAAAACACTCAAAAGTAACCTGTTTTAGTCGGCTAAGTCATAGAATGGTGACTATTGATTGATTTTTAAGTGTTATTGTCAGAGTGGTTAGAAATTGAAATTCCTAACCATAAATATAGAGAAAATTATGATGTGGGTTTGAGTATATTCAATCTTATTTTAGACAATCAAAATCAATCTTTATTCCTGTATAGCCTCATGACGAGCTGTGCGAGGAATACCAAGCTTTCGCGTAGCGATATCATCACCAACCCTTCCAACGCGTGATATAGCCTCTTATTTCACTATATTTACCCCATACTCTTTTCCTTCGTCCTGCTAAGCGCTCTTTTTGTTGTGGTTGATATAAGTAAATAGGGTCATTGTCGTATGACAAAAGGAAGGAATCAGAAGGACTCAAGAGTAAAGCGTTTACAAGGGTAGTATTGTTCGTTGAACAATAAGCGTAAAAGAGTTTGGGCCCGTTGGATTTCAAAGATGCTTATAGAATGCAATAGAGTATCGTTGGGGAAGGTCTTATCGGTTGTAGGATGCTGATTGAAATCCAATGGGAGGTACTTCTTGGGCGCAGCCCTTTTTCTTACCAATAAGAGTTCATTTGAACTCTTTCTTAATAATATTAAGTATTAATACCCACCTATCTTTATAAATAAAGACATAAAACCGCTGGCACTTCTAATAGTCACTGCTGATCCTCACTTCAGACTATCGTTTCTTTATTATACCAACACAGTTATCCACAACCTGCACCGTTTACCCTTAAAAAAGGGTCTCCAATGAAGACAACCATCTCTTCTCGACACTTTGTATTGCTTAGTTTGCTCATTATTTAACCCTTACTTTTCTTTAGGTACGACAAAAGCCGCAGTTAAGCGGCCAATCTCATTTTTCAGAGGGTTAATGCTCGGTCAGGTAGTTCCCACCCAAGATATCAGGTTCAATCACCTTGCCTTGAGGATAACGATCTCGTTCTTTACCCGTTACGCGGTCACGTTTGGTCACTTTGGCGAGTTGACGCTTCGTCCATGTGTACGAATAACTGTATGGTGCATAGACCCACCAGATGTTAGACAATCTCTTCGCTACACGGTTTTTTACCGCCTGCAGTTTAGATTTCACCACACCTTCGTCGTGTTCTAACCCAAAGATCCCCATGAACTTAGCTGTGATGGTTTTATACGCGGCCTTAGAATAAATACGTGGCGCGTCCTCTTCTTTGATCTGGCCGTTATCATCAAGCGCAGGTGGTACTTCTTCGTCATAGACAAAAACCGCATCGACCATCAAATAGTCAGCCATCTTCAATAAGTGAATAGTGTGGTAATAACGTTTTAGACTGATGCTCTCACCCCAATACTGCTCATAACGCGCCATAAACCAGGCATGAGTAATGGTTTCCATCTCTTCACTTTTCGCAAAGCCTATCTGATAGTTCTCAACGTCCATCTTCGACATTAAGACGGTCATTACCTTTACGCAATTCATGCGCTGACGCTTTTGCAAACCACCGACGCGGGTTTGGCAATGAAGTAGGTCATGAAGCTGATTCTCATACGCATGGGGGTTGTCGATGAATTTCGCAAACGCCAACAGCGTACGTCGAGTGCAGTACGGGAACTGCGCCTTGCGCAGCTCGTTCTTGCTGCTGCCTAATTCATTGATACGCTGTGCTATCGCTTTTTGCTCAATGGAGACCGTCTTAGTGGACATAGTATGCCTCCACTTTAAAATCTTCATCAAAGCGGCGAGTCAGATAAAAATCTGGCGTCAAATAGCCTTTAGTCTGAATACGATGAATATGCTCTTTTACTGCGGCTCTCTGCGCTCGGCAACCGTAACGCTGACAAAGCTCACGATAAATATCTTCAAAATCGTGCCCCTCAAAGCCGTCCAGCAGCACTTTCAAAATGTTCGCCATAACCTGACGCACACGCTGTTGATACATTGCTGACGCATTAGCATAAGCGAGATTGGGAAAACGAGCAGGCTCAGTAACCAATCGTTGCACTTCTACTTTCAGTGAAGGAGCATGGGCAACACGGCAACGAACAACGCGAACTGGCGTAAAACGCAGTTCATCCGGATATAAGTTATAAGCAGACATTGGACAATCCCTCGCATCCCAAATCCCCACAATCCTTTTGTGGTGGGTTGATTGGATGGTCAGATTGTCTTTGCGCCCAACAAGGGCAATAGAGTAAATACGTCATGTTTTGATTCTCAATCTATGGGGTCGTTTGGTTACCACGCCAAACGATTTAATGGACTCACTCTATATTAGGATCTCAAAAGGATCAAGACCCCTAATAATTTTGGGTTATTTCAGGCACAAAAAAAGCCACCCGATTGAGGAGGTGGCTTGTTTCGCAAAGGCTATATAGTCGGATTGGTAGTCCAACACCATTTGTAAGTATAAGATTTACTTAAAAATACACTACATAATCCTTATGTAGCTGGCTCATGTAGAGCACTTTCTAGTAACTCTTTACCTGCCTTTTATTATAGATGATCACCTCTTCAATACAAGAGGGGAGGGGTAAAAAAGGCCTATATCTGGGCTTCCTTTAACATAAGAAACATTATGCGAACATACAGCTATTTTGCAGTATTTTATCCTGCTATTAATAAAAATCCCACCATCCTCTGCTTTAGAAAACAATGGCTTACTTTCTCTCTTAAAGCGCAAAACTGAATCTATTTGTGTCTATTTTAACCCAACGTCTAAATGATTGTCATTCCATTTTCCGATCAAAAACTATGAGATCCATTTCAATAAAGATCACCCAAAACAGAATATTATAAAATACTCATTACGACCATTTTCAGACAAGTTGATTTTAATGCTTTGTTTTTAATTCATTTTAAAGGTAGATCGCTTTATGTTTCTTATGTTAAATAGCGAATTTTTTGGGTAATTATTCTGTTTCACTCTCGATATCTTCTCCCATGATAGGGATAGAACGACTTTGCGCATACCTGAATCGAGTAATCGAAATAACCGATGGAAAACATTCTGAGTTATCTAAAAAAGTAGAAACACCGGCTTGAAAATATTTTTAGCCATATTTCCATTTGTGAGCCACATCACGCTCTATAGGACAGCTTGGTTCATTTTTAATCGATTTCCTCGATTAATCAGAGGTGGTTTTAGTGAATTATTCACAATAAATGAGCTGAAAGTTTTTTTACTGAATTTCATTTTTTGTGATGCATATCAACTTTTGGTTTGTCGCTAACGCTTCTCTCTATCGATTTTCCCGATTGAACGCTGGGATTATTTTCTAATATTTCATCGTTTTTCAATCAGAAAATCCCGTTCTTTAACAACTTGAGCCATTTCAGTGAGGCACTTTTTTCACACATCGACCTCACTGCAGTTATCTTGCCGTGTTCTATACATCCGTGATGGACATATAGAAGGAGGGCTCTGGGTCATGCCAGAGGAGATCGACGATAAAGGACTATTGCTTTGGCATAAACGCTTTATTAGGTGCGTTTCTATTATGAGTGGGAATGAACCAGTACGCCTGGGGCTAAATGCTTGGCTGGCGAACCCCTTTATTTTGGCCGTGAGGGTTCAACGTATGTGAACGGCTATTTTTCAAGGAATGAACACAAATCAATCACGCTTGTTTTGTTAAGAAGGAGACACCCTATGATAAATCGCGCCTGTTTTAAAAAGGTCGATAAAGCCATCGCTTTATCTCAATACCCTCAAGCCGCCCATCAAGCCCGGCTTGAACGGTTCCTGCTCCACCTGATATCACCACCAACACGACTGACCCCCAACACTCGATATTTCAGTGAAAACGGGGAAGTGAAAAGCGAGCCGGCAGAAGCCGTCCCATGGCGATATGAATACCAGAGGAAAACCTCGTTTTTACCTCAAAACGCAAACGTTATCGCTCATTTTATGAAGCGTTAACAACCCAGAGTGTTCACACCTGTTTTTTTAAGAAAAACCAACTGTGAGCATTCTGCTCATTGTCATAGTCGCCCTAAAACAAAGTTTACACTTAAAACTCTTTGACCCAGAGAGCGTACAAATAACTATGACAATTATAACCGTTACGTTGTAACACGCATTTGAAATATGAAAAGGATATATCCATGTCAACATTAGCGCTAGCGCCTTCATTTTCCCTGACCCCGACTCAAAAAAAATGGGGCATTATGGCCCTCTTTGTTCTTTTTGCCGCCGCTCTTTTCTTCATGCCGGATTCAGCATGGGCAGCAGGAGAAGACCTATTTAAAACAGGAAAAGAACAAATCAAATCATCAGCAGGCACGAGCTCTACCCTCTGGTTTGCTATGACTGTAACGGGTCTTGCTGTTTCTGCAGTGACCGGCTTTATTACTAAAAACTGGTTCGCGGCTATCGGTGGTTTCTTTGCCGGTATGATTTTCTTAAACGTGGCCGCCGGTGTTATTGGACTAAGTTAATGAATGAAAACCGAACTTTTTACAAAATCCCACATTACCTCGACCAAGGTCGATTGTTTATGGGGATGCCGTTAAGTGAGGTTTTACCAGCAATAACTGTCTTTGGCATATTCATGCTGGCGCGATATATGATGACAGGCCTGGTAATAGGCTCTGTCATCTTTTTTATCTTGCGCACCCTAAGACAAGGTAAAGGGGATAACTTTATCCCCCTTATGGTGTACTGGTACTCCCCACCGACGGCAAATAAATACGGTGTATTTAAACGCACCCCGTCATCGGATAAACGCTATTGGCTCAACTAGGAGATAGCAATGCGCGCCAATAACCGAAAAGACGCCTTGCAACTGGCCCAATCTTTAAACCAACTACTCTTAGTTGGTTTTTTTGTGCTCCTCGTTTCAACCGTCTTAATCAGTGCGGGCATGACTTACATGGCTCTTAATCAGCCCCGTACTTTAGTTCCGCCCACCATTGTTCAAGAAGCCGTAACGCCTGAGAACGTAGGCCGTAATTACCAACAATTACTCAATTATGTCAGTAGTGCCAACTACCACATTATGCAGCCTAAGCTCTTGGTAGAAGCAAACGAGATCAAGGAGCAAAAAATATCATCAGTGTTTTTTGTTTATAGCATTGAAGTGTCCACCACTGACTACTCGGTAAGAGTCAGTGGGTTACTCAAAAAGTATGTGGGAGCCAGACCCCTTGATCCCGAAGAGGTGACCTATCTGGTTAAATTCTCTTATCCATCCGGCATTATCGAACTCGATGCCCTCTCTCGTGTGAGCAACAAAAAGTAACACCACACTTCTGTTTACCCAAAAGGAATGAGATTATGTCAAAGTACCCTGCTGTACTTGGGCTCTGTGCGCTTATCTTTGCGCCAACAGTCCTTGCCACCGCCCCAAACACGGTTCTTTTTTCTGATAACGAAACCGTCTCAGTGAACTTATCTAGCCTCGATATTAACCGCCTGGTGGTGAAAGATGACAAAATCACCAGTGTTACGTGTCCAACCGGCTTTTGTACTATGCCCGCCAATCCTGTTGACGAGTCAGGCACGGGAGCCCCCGTTGATCCCCAAGGAGCGGGTCTTATCTCATTGAATGTCCTTGAGCCCTTTACACTCTACATCACCACAGAGAAGGGCCGAAGTTTTGGGGTGTTTGTCCGCCCCCTTGCTGTACCGGCCATTACCACCGTGTTTTTATCTACCGAGCGAGATACTCAAAAAGCCCAAGAGTTTGAAAAGCAGAGCCCTTATACCCAAACTCTCGCCGCCCTTATCTCGCACATGATAAAAGAAACCATCCCAGAGGGATTTGCTTTTCAACGACTTACGGTCAAAAAACCCATTGAGCAAGCCAAGCTTCTCCTTACGCCTATCGCGTCTTACCAGGGAGAGCACTTAACCGGTATTAGCGTCAAAATCAGTAATAAAACGGCGCAGTATATCCAAGTTGAGCCCACGTCGTTTTACAAGGCAGGCGTCAAAGCGGTTTCCTTCTCCTCAATGTCCATTCCCCCTCATGGGAGTATTTATATGTATCAAATACAAGGGAGATAATGTGTGGATATTAAAGCCCTATTTTCTCGCAAAGAGAGTGACAGCTTAGATGAACAGCCCACCGCTCTTGAAGGAGATAACACATCCAACTACAAAAAGAATCTGGTCGTTGCCGCCACCGTCTCTGCTATGTTTGCCATCTGCTACTTAGCCTTTAAATTGATCACCGCCCCCCCTCAAGTTGAGATTGAGCCAGAGCCGGATTATGAGCCAGTCATTACCTCTGATTTTACCCAAAAAGACTCGCTCTCGGCTCTGCAAGCACAACAACAGACCATTGAGAAAATGCAAACCACCATCAATGGCTTAGTTCGCCAACGCGACTCCCTTTCAGAACAAATTAAATCGGGAATGGAGCAGCTTGATACTCGCTTTACTAAAGCCTTTGAGGAAGCTCAGCGTAATTGGCTCAATGATATGGATGCGCTGCAAGAGAGGATGAACAATCAACCGCCCCCGATTGTTCCTGATATGAATGAGTTCCCAAGTGGTCATTCGGATAACCCTAACGGTCGAGTCAATCCCGACCCTTTCGGCACGCTATCAGATCAAGAGCCGTATTACCCCAAACCGTACCCTCGTGAGTACGATAAACCAGACCTTAAAGATATCCCCGTCTCCAAAAGACAAGGCATTCAGACGTTCTCTTATTCCTGGCCGAGAGCGGGGAGCCAAACGGTCTATCGCCGAAGCAGTGAGAACTATGTTCCAACAGGGAGTTTTGTGACCGCGGTTCTTATTGGCGCGGCAGATGCCAATGCTGGCGTTAACGCCCAAGGAGATACGGCTCCTATTTTGTTTCGGGCTATCCACAATGGGATTTTACCCAACGGTAAGCGCTCGCACTTAAAAGGCTGCTTCTTTACCGCGTCGGTTTACGGGGAAATCTCCTCCAATCGCGGTATCGCAAGGCTACAAAATATGAGCTGCATTTTTGAAAAACAAAAAGGCAAGGAGGAAATCATAGACATTCCAGTGCAAGGCACCGCCTTTAACTTTGGTCGCAACGGAATGCGCGGAACCCCTGTGATGCGTAACGGCAAAATCATGCAAATGGCCGGCCAACTGATGAGTAACTACATCAACCCAATGGGTACGATGCCCTTACCTATCAGCGCCCCAAAGCCGCAGGTGAATAATCCGCTTATGCAGCAACTGCCCGCAGATTTGCAGCAAAAAGCCGTAGACTACAACCAAATCCAGCAATCACCTTACTAATATGGAGTGAACCATGAAAATTCTCCTTCCTATTGCTACCGTTCTTCTCCTCTCAGGTTGTGCTGCAGGGATGAACGAAGATTTCTCATGCAGCGGCATTGACGGTATATCCGGTTGTGTCAGCATGACGGACTTAAATTCCATGGTTGATGATGGGCAATTTAACACCGACAGCCAAGGCAATCTTATCGCCAACAAGACCGCGCCAACAACGGCGGTGGCAAACGCACAGTCCATTACGGCCATCAATCCACCGCCGATGTCAGGGCAACCTTTTCGTGCCCAAGAAGATGTCAGACAAATAACGATATTCCCTTTTATTGATGAAATGGGAAATTATCACGACACCGCCGTTATCTACACCATTGTCAGCCCGACCTCATGGCGTACTCGACCAATCATGCCACCAAGTCTGCCCACTCACCCATAAAATTAACCCACCCTAGTGTGGGTTTTCTTTTGGAGTTTCACTATGTCTTCTGTTATTGCTCGCGGGGGGCTTAACACCCTCTATAAACGAGCTCACCCTGTTGCCTCTCATATGCATCAAGAATTACCGTACCGATACTATGATGATGAATCCGGGTTATTTGAAAATCAGTCCACCTTGGGGTTTGGTAAGAAGCTCAACGTCCTTGGGGGGGCGAATGATGAACTGGTCGCCGCTCTGAACGAGCTTGTCATGCGACTTCCTGAAGGGAAAAACTGGGATTTTCAGTTTGTGTTAACGGGCGATAATCAAGTTGGCCACATCATTGATTCAAACTATGAACAAGCCTCCGTTCGAGGGGGGATTGTTGAAAAAATCGCTCAAAACCAAGCCATTTATGCCCACTATGCGGCCCGTAATGGATATAACACCAAGCTTGGTCCCTCATATCGCTTTGACTTAAAGAACTATAACGCCTCTTTTTTCTGCACCTCAAAAGCCGATAGAGAAACGGTAAGCGATTTAAAGACAACGCTCGATTATGCCTTCGTACAAACGGGCATTGACCATCAACCGATTGAACCTCATGATTTGATTGATAATGTCAGCCAAGCGCTCAACTTCAATAGCGCTCGAAATACCCCCAAGAGACCCCATTATAATGAAGATGAGTTACTTCATTCTCAAATGCTTGAGCTTGATAGTGAGTTTCTTATCCATAAAAAGTACATTGAAAGTCGCTGCAGCTTTGCTCACCAAGACGAGGTGGCCCACACCCGAGTCATCAACTTTACTCTGCGCCGCCTTCCTAGTGAGTTTCGTCTTTACTCTTTCTCAAACTGCCTGGCCTCACTGAGAAATGCGGCCAACGCCCTTCGCTGCCCATTTCGAATAAGTTGTAACTTTCAGATAGAGCCAACCGGCAAGGAGAAGGTGAAAAATGAGGGAAAAATTCGAAATTTAAGTAAGTGGGCTCACTCGCCGATGGCTATTTTCATTCCAACGGCCAAAAAAGAGCTGCAGGAGCGAGAAGAGTTACAAGATGCGTTCTTACGTGAAGAGTGCAAGATTGCCTCGATGGTCTTTACTATTACGCTCTTTAGTAATAAAGAGAACATGAAAGCAGATATGGCCTCTGCCCGAGGCGTCTTTTCCGAAGCTGGGCTGCCTATCGTTGAAGCCGATATGATACAGGGGCAAACGCTGCTGGCGTCCTTGCCCTTTAACATGATTGACTTTTACGATGATTGTCGAAAAGCCGGCCGTGTTCGTCAAATCAAAACCTCCAATCTGGTTAACTTCTTCCCGATTGTCGCTGAATATAAACGCATCATGGGAGGCATGTTACTTCCGACTATGCGCCACCAAATCAGCTACTTTGACCCCTTTAATATGAGTACCGATAACTACAATATGGCGATAACTGGGGTATCGGGCTCTGGAAAATCGTTTATTACTCAAAATATCGCCCGCTCGGTCTTTGAGCGTGGGGGGAAAGTGTGGATTTTGGATAAAGGGGACTCATATAAGAAATTTACTCAAACCATGAGCGGGGTTTACATGACCGCCGGTAGCGTCTTCTTAAACCCGTTTACTCATATTGCGACGGTAGAGCAGAAAGCGGGCATCTCTTTTAGTGAAGCAAGCAATCTCAAACCCAGTGAAGGCCATGACGATGATGATGTTCACCCGTTAGCCTCCATATTGGGTGACATCACTGGACTTATCGCGTCGATGGCCGCGCCTAACACTGACCTAAACGATACCCTAGATAGTGCGCTCAGTGACGCTATTTTAAGAGCTTGGGACAGGCACAAACAAAATACCTTAATCGATCATGTGCAAGAGGCACTGTTTGAGTTAGCCAAAGAGCGTGATGATGATCGCCGTATCAGTGATTTGGGCCATCAGTTAAACAAGTATTGCACGGATGGAATTTATGGCGATATCTTTAACAAGCCCTCTCAACTTGACCCTGATGTACACCTTACCACCATTGAGTTAGAAGGATTTACTGATAACGTACTTCGTCCGGTTATCTTCGCTCTCATGGTTTCCATTAACCAAGCGATGTATCTTGCCGGCGAGCGGCGTATCCCTAAAGTCTGCATTATTGAATAGGCCTGGAAGTTAATGTCCGGCAGTAACCGTCAATCTAGGGAGTTTATCGACCAAGGCTACCGTACTGCCCGAAAATTTGGTGGAAGTTTTGCCACCGTGACCCAGGGGATCACCGATTTCTTCAAATCGGATGAATCTCAAGCCGCCTACAACAACTCAGACATCAAAATCATTCTGCGCCAGAGTACCGATTTTGATAAGTACATCAAAGAAAACCCGACGGCCTTTGATGCCGCTCATGTTCAGCTTATCAAGAAGTTTCCAGAAGCAAAACGAGCCGGATTCAGTTGTGCCATGATACAGGCCGGCTCTACCATTACCTTTCATCGGCTTTTTGTTGACCCTTGGTCTGTTGCCCTTTACTCAACGGATCCTCAACACTATGAGTATTGTGAGCAATTAACTCTGACAGGGATGCCCCTGCTTGAAGCCATTGATAAAACAGCCTGGCACTTTTCCCCTGAAGAAATGACCCAATTTAAAGCGATCAAATCTCACTATGAAAAGGAGAAAAACAAGCATGTTTCTTCGTAATGTCGTCCCAGTTCTACTGGCTGTATTTATCAGCGTTCCAACCACACTTATCATTCATCGTCTTGTCTCACCGCCGCCCCTTATGCTGAGTTTAGACCTTAAAAAGATGGTGCAAGATTACTCTAAACATCTTGCGAGCCAATCGCTTTCTGAGGCTGAAGTGACTTCAAAAATCACCGCGTTTACCCAGGCGGTAGATAGGACTCTGGCTCGATACAGCCGAGAGAACAATGCGGTGATATTCACCCAAGGGGCGGTAATTTCTGGCGCCATGAATATAGACAACGCAATCAAGCGAGCTGTTAAACAGCAACTTGACGAACAAAACAAAGGATCCTTTTAATGACCGTTCTAGCTAACCACTACAACACTCACCGCTACAAAGTAGAGAGCGTTATTGACCTTGCCAAACTCTCAAAAGCGTTTAATGTCAGTTTGGTCTATATCGAGTTGAATGACCGTTTTGATGACATCTACTTCGCGCTTGGTGAGCTGTTATTGACCCTTGTCTGCCCTGAAGTGATTAATGCTATTCCCAAAGAGCACCGATACAATGAGGTCAGCTACGCCATCAGCTCAAGCCGTATACTCAATCAAGATGTACAAGAGCTAAAAAGACACCTGCAAAAACCCATTAGGGAGTGAATATGAGATATGGCCTACGGCCGCTATCCCTACTTCTGCTTTGCTCTCTTACGTTCTCTCCTGCCTATGCTAAAAATCTTGGGACCATTGCCCAGACGTTCCCCATTGCAGAAATTGACATGCTCGATTGGATAATGGCGCGCCTGCGCCATTTTGAAGCAACGGGCGAGCTTGAAAAAATGCAGGATGAATTTACTGAGAGAGTCAAACAATCGGCGATACGGCCAACCCCTGTTGAGGGACTTACCACAAC
The DNA here is from genome assembly GCF_003026815.1 of Photobacterium damselae. GTDB lineage: Bacteria > Pseudomonadota > Gammaproteobacteria > Enterobacterales > Vibrionaceae > Photobacterium > Photobacterium damselae. The sequence goes on from NZ_PYOG01000037.1 coordinate 11,809, forward strand.
AAGCACCCCGACAACGTACTCTATCGACCCAACACTCACTCTTGCAGAAGACATCAAAGATGCCAATGGCAAAGTGCTCTTTCACAAGGGCCTTAAAATCAATCCGTTTGATTCAAGTACCTGGCCCAACGCAAAAGGCTTACCGCCTTTATATCTCTCTAAGATATTAGTGTTTCTCGATGGTGATGATATGCGCCAGCTTCGCTTTGCTAAAGCCCTGCAGCAACAAGAGCAAGCTAAAGCACATCCGTTAAAATTTAAGTGGATATTAGTTAAGGGAGAGCCGGCAAAGGTTCAACACTTTCTCAAAGAGAAAGTCTATTTTGACCAACTCGGTAACATTACCAAACGCTTTGATATCAAACACATATCCACCACAGCAAAACAAGCGGGCACTCGTTGGGAAGTGAAGGAGTTTGATGTCAGCCAGGAAGACGACACCCCAATTGACGCCATGGTCAATGCCCCCTCTCTGCAGTTTATTAACAACAAACCCATTGAAGAGATAGAGCGTCATTAAATTTAATCCAACCCAGAAAAAGGAGTTTTTTATGAACAAACGTTACCCAACTATCGCCCTTCTTGCCTTATCCAGTGCCATCCTCATTGGTTGTGGCGGCGGAGGTGGCGGTGGTGACAGTCAACCTAAACCAGGATCAAAACCGCCTCATAATGTTATCCCCTCTGTTGTGAAAATTCCGGATGAAACGCTAGACCATCAAGGTGAAATGCAAATTCTTGATTCCAAATTTACCCGTAAAAGTGGGTATCAAGTACAGAGTAGCGGAATTTTTCAGTACAATGTTCCTGATGAAACCATTGACGGTGTAACCTATCAGCGTATCGGGGTGACGCTACCTAGTGGTCATAACATTCAGATTTCCCGAAATCTTGATATCACACCGCGCCTTCCTGAATTAATCCCAGGAGATAGCATTCAGTTCTATGGTGAATTTGTGTGGGATCATGATGGCGGTACGATTTATTGGACGTATAAAGACCCAAGCAAGAAACATCCTGATGGATGGCTGAAAATTAATGGTGTCAAAGTGCAAGCCGGCTAACAGCCTGCACTCAATCTAGATTTGGTGACACTGCTTTATCTGAGCAGTAAAGACATTGACTTAAGATGGCATGATTGCCATCTTCTTTTTTCGGAGAGCTTGTCGTGGGGCTAATAATTGTTATTGCTTGCGCTGTTTTCACTACCGTATTCATTGTTTTTTGGAAATCTCAGGAAAATGAGCAAGGCGAGATAACAAACGCCCCGCCTTCTCAAAAAAAGAGCCCTTCCAATCAGTCAGGCGCTGAATTTGAGCAAGAGCTGCATGACTTTGTGGCTAATATCTTACCTTCATCGGGGGCGGTGTTTGATTCTCTTATCATCGAAGATGAGCGAGGAACCACCCAAATTGATTTAATTTTGATTCTACCTTCGGCCTTTATCGTGGTTGAGGCCAAACAAATGTCGGGGCTTATCGTCGGTGGTCAATATAATAAGCGCTGGATGCAGTTTCTTGCAGGGGGAAGAAGTCGCTTCTTTTTCCAAAACCCGTTTAGGCAGAACTACCGCCACATGAAAGCCCTTGAGTCTTTAACCGGTGTTCCTATTGATACGATGGGCTCCGCCGTTGTATTTGGGGGACGCTGCACGTTAGGAGAAAAAATGCCTCAGCTTGTTTTTAAGGATAAAGAGTCATTTGGCCTCTATGTACAACAACTCTTGCCAAGTCCTACTTTATTTACCGAAGAGCAAATTGAATTTCTCTGCGGCAAAATAGCATTTGCCAAGCAAGCGGGGAGCCAAGCTCAAGCGCGACACATTCAGTCTCTGACTCATTAGTTATCAGCGAATAAGGATATTAACATTATGCTCATTCGAACGTTTATTTTCATGGTCTGTGTACTTTTTTCGCTCACATCAAGCGCGAATATATGGCCGTTTAGCCATGAGGCTGACGATGCTTTAATGAAAACCTGTCCCAACTGTGGTGAAGTGGCAAAAGAGGTTGAATCACTCCAGGCTATCACTTGCCCTGCCACTCAGTTTCCTAATGGTGTAATGGACATCGTACAGAGCCCACGGTTTTTCCCAACCCTTTTACTTCTTAGAAATACCGATATGGGCGCTTATGATGCCGCGCTTGATAAGATAAAAAAGAATATTGGCTGCTCAGCTTACCAAAACACCCTAGAGAGGGTGAAATCATTTTGGGACGAGCTCTCTGATGCTATCCCGAGCATTTCAATTAAGTAACCCACTTTATCTGTCACTTCTAAGTCATGCTGACGCGCTGCGCTTGTCAGGCAACCTGTCAAGAGCAAGAACACTCGCTCGCTCGTTAACCTTACTCTTACCATGTCGCCTTACCTGTTAAGGCGGTTTCTTTTTGTATCATAAGGATATTTTATGAAAACGTTTAAAATACTCGCAACAATCCTTGTAACCAAGAGCATGGGGGTTGCTTAGAAAAGGCAAAGTGATGTCCTACTGAGAAACACTAACTGGCTCACTATTTACCTTCTCCTGAGCTCGATTTTTTTAAATTAGGTTAGTGAGCCTATGCGAATGTTCTGATTTAAAAAAATGAGCCGGCTGCTCTTATTCTATTAAGGTCAATGATGAAAATTCGAACTCTACTTTACGTGCTTATTAGCACGTTTTTTGTCTCTAGTGCTTTTGCGCAACCCAACCTAATAACGATATCTCCAAGGCAAATTACATCCGTTTATGATGGCGATACGTTCAGGGCTTACTTACCAGGCATTACCCCTCAAGATAAGCAATCAACCCGTATTCGCATTCGTCACATAGATACGCCAGAGATTAAAGGCCAATGCGTCTATGAAAAAGACCTTGCTGCAAAAGCAAGGGGATATGGGATGGAACTTCTTACTGGCTCTCGTTCTATTACGCTCAGTCAGTTAGGTCGTGACCGATACGGACGCCTACTTGCTACGGTTACACTCAATGGCAATATTTCTTATGCAAACAAAATGCTATCAGCAGGGCTTGCTCGTCCCTATGAAGGGGGGCGGCGTAACTCTTGGTGTCATGCGAAGTAATGGAGATAACGATAATGGCGTTGTGGCAATGTTTGCATCCCCTCTGCCATATTCAGAAGTAACCAAGCTTGAATGTAACTTACTGTTTTACCATTAATTTAGGAATGATTTATGAATTGGTTAGAATCAGAATATTACCCTTATATAGCGGGAATAATAATGGCAGCATGTATTATTGGATTATTTATTGATGACGAAACACCAGCAATAACATCAGCTTATCAAGCCACCGTTGTATTGCCTTGTGAACATCAAGGTGGATGCTCGTTCACTGGAATGCTCGATAAAAATAAACAAACGTACACACTCACACAAAAAGACGGCTCAGCTGTCTCATTTACTCAATACCTAAGCATTTCGCCAAAATAGCTGCAAGAAACCATCCGTAACACGTTTTGTTGTTCGCACTTACTTGGAATATCGAACTATCTACAATGTTGAGGCGTTAATGAAATACAAAATCCCCTGGTTAATTGGCCTGAGCCTATTAACCCAGTCCTTTTACGCAAGTGCTACTGGCCCCGCCTGTCGGGGCCGTTTTATGAATCCCATTACCGATGTTTGTTGGGAGTGTCTTTTCCCTATCACTCTTGGCAGCGTACCACTCGTTCCATCTAGACACCCTGACACACATAACCCATCGCTTCCTATCTCATTTTGTCCCAAACCGCCCCCTCTTTTTATGCAAATTGGGCTGAATATTGGGTACTGGGAGCCTTATGCTATAACGGACGTAACCCGCGTTCCCTTTTGCATGGTCAACATGGGAATATCTACCGGCGGCGCAACATCCGCGTTAATTGGGGGGCAAAGCACCAATAAGGGACAAGGAAAAGGCAGTAACGGTGGGTTTTATCATGCTCATTGGTATAAATACCCGCTTATATACTGGTTGCAACTCCTCCAATCAGCAGCATGTATGGCGACGGATAACTTTGATGTCTCCTATCTTACTGAAATTGACCCGTTTTGGGATGATGACGAACTCTCTTTTATCTTAAATCCCGAAGCGATTTTATTTGGCAACCCTATTGCACAACTGGCTTGTGTGGCAGAGGCAGTTAAAACTTCAACCAGTTTCTTTTTACCCATTGACGCGCTATTTTGGTGCCTCGGCTCTCAAGGCTCAGCCTACCCTTTAACGGGTACAACCGATTATCGAGATACACCGATGCAATCGGCGGTACTGATGGCTGAGCGATTAAACTATAAGTTACACCGACAAGGGATTGTTTGGGAGAGTTTAGGGGTGGATGGCGCTGTTTGTGTTCAGCACCCAATGCCAATTTTGCCTAAATCACGTTATCGCTATCAACTCTCCAATGTTATCCCTGACCCTTTTAACTGCTATCCCTATGGAACAACAACCGCTATTTGGGAATCAGGTCATGATAACCCTGTCACGGGTGATAACTTTGGCTTTGTTCAATGGCGAAAACGCAACTGCGTTTTCTTATAAAGGCAGAGAGCAACCCAGGAGATAATCGCATTAGCGCAGTTCATCGCACGATATGAGGCGGCAAGACTCAACGGCAAAGCAACTCATTGAGAAAAGAGAGAATAAAAAAAGACCGCCAATAATGGCGGTCAAATGTGTAACAGTTAATCTAATAATGAAAACCATTGGTCAATAGCCTCTATTGACCATATTCAACAGGGTGTGTCGGAAGACACCACTCACTTTTACCATAAACGATACCATCTGCCTATTATTTATTCCAATACCGTAAATAAGGCGCAAAAAAAACCATCTTTCAGGTTAACAAAAAAGATGGTCATAAGAGTAATAAATAAAACTCGTTATTATTTCAGTGTGAGTATCCACCTTGCCACAGGTCAAAAAAGGGATATAGCGTCACATCCATATGACGGACAAGGTGGATAACCGCTTTATAGCAGGAATTTCATACGCTGCAAACATAATTTATCCAATTTTAATACACTACAAGCAAAAAAAAAGACCGCCAAGAGGGAATCTGGCGGTCGAGGCTTAAACAAAGAAAATAAAGTAAATCATGTGGCTAAAGCCAAACATTCATTATTACTCGTGAGGTAGCTAGTAATAATTGTGTGACAAACACGCGTTCATTTAACACCCATTTCGAGTAAAAATACATACCCTAACAACATATTTATCCATTTTATTTTTAAGGTCTCTTATGCTGGATTCAAATAACGTCTCACCAGAGGTCGAACTCGACGATATTCAGAGTCGATACCCAACCCAAAAGTACAACAAAGCAGATTATCCACGCCTGGTACAAAACCGCCGTCATTTAGAATTTCTGCAAGAACTTCGAGCGCTTGGACTCACCTACGAGGAATATATTGAATATGAAGCCCGCAAAATTAGCCCTAATCCTGCTGTGTAGTGTTGGCCTGCCCGTCCAAGCCTGGACAGAGCAAGAGACCCACGAGCTCCAACGACAGAAAGAAGCGCAAGCCGCTTCTTTTTTTACACCAGATACCAACACGCTCAATATTGAGAGCCTATTAAAAGCCAAGCAATACAAGAAAATGGCCCAAGCACTTAATGACGAGGCCAACAATCGCATTATCTCAACCCAAAACCCTAATGCCGCGCCCCCTTCTGTTCTTATTTTTGCCTCCCTTAACATGCCGAGTGCTTCTCTCAAGCAACTGCTATATCAAGCAAACCAGTATCGCTTGCCTGTGGTCATCCGAGGCGTACTGCCTGGGGGATTTACCCAAACAGTGAATATGGTTCAAGGCCTTGTCGCGCCAAATCATGCAAAGAAACCACTAGGCGGTGTGTCCATCAATCCTATTTGGTTTAAACAATTTAATATTAAGCAGGTTTCGGCATTTGTGGTGATGAAAGAAGGCGCTTGCCAGGGCAAGCCGCCCTGTGACCCCGATAACTATGACGTGGTGTATGGCAACGTGTCCGTGTTTGATGCGCTCACTACTCTAGGTCAGAGGGGGCAATATGCTGACATTGCCAATAGGGTGATAGCTCAATGAAAAACCTATTTATTTTTACTCTGTTAACGTGTAGCTCTTGGGTGTATGCCAATGCTATTGGTCAAAATTATTATAATGAGGTAGGTAATGCTAAGACGATGCTCAATAACAAGCTCGCCTCTCCTTCTTTACGAGGCTTTACAGGGGATGATTACTGCAAGGATGAAAGCTGTCGCCAACAGATGCACAATCCGACTCAAGGTCAATATTTTGGTCATGAGACAGAGCTAGAGTCTAATGCAAAGCAACGTCTTGCTAACGACCCTTATGCCGCTAATATCGCGGGCTCTATGGACTCGCGCCCTAATGCAAAATACAAGGTTAACCCGAATGATCCCGCTTTTTCCAGCGCTAAGGACTATATGGATCATAGTTATGAAATCAGCCATGGTATTTCCAATAAATATGTCGATTGTGAAGGCGGAAACATATGTAAATTCGAACAGTCTGCCAAACAGTGCCAAATCCCAACCGGCAATCAACCGAGTTGCTATAGTGAGGCTTACCTCAAGAACGTCTCTTTAGTTAAGGACCAACACCTTATCCCTGTTCGAGGCGAATTTGGTCGCCTCTCTTTGCCAAAGTCAATGATGGTCTCTCAAATTGATTTACCGGCGCTTCGACAAGTTCCTCAAACGATGCCTATAGGTTGCGAGGAAGCAACGAGCCCAAGAGATCTCGCCGTGTTTATAAACGGCCAGCAAGTTTCGTCTGTCCGCGGTTCTTTAGATTTATCAGGCTACTGGGGTGGCTGCAGGATAAGTCTTGCAACCCCTGCCACTTCTATTCTTTTTAATCCGCCTCGCCAGCTCTCTAGTCTTCTCATTGATTATTCCAGCGCGCATAATTTCAACATGGTAGGACACGGCAATATCGTCGTTCATACCAACAAGGAAAAAATAGAAATGGGATGGAGAGATAACTGCCCAGCTTTTACCCGCGAATGTCGCGCGGTAAAAGAGACCTGCATGGAAGGGGCGGGCACTCGAAAGATTAATGGTATTGATGTCCATATGTCCTGTTGGAAGAAACAAAGAACGTATCAATGCCAGTATGAAGACACCTGTAGACCTATCCATCAGGATAAGGCGTCATTTGGTGACTGTAAGGAAACCAAACGCACCTGCAAATCATCACTCCTTGGTCAGTGCATGGCTTTTGATATTGCCCTTGATTGCTCAAAACGTACCTGTAAGCAGAGAAACCTGACCTGTGGTGATCGCTTCTTTTGCTTAGATGGTCATTGTTATGATGAAAAGATGGAGCAGAATCAAGGCTTTTCAAAAAGTGCTTCCGCACTGGCAGCGATTGGTGATGCGGGTAAAGCCCTTAATGTGGACAGTATGAAGATATTTACCGGTAAAGGGGTATCTTGCAGTAAAAAGCCGATTGGCTTTTCAGACTGCTGTGCAGATAAGGGCTGGGGACAAGGCATTGGCCTTGCCAAGTGTTCAGAAGAAGAAAAGGGGTTAGCCAAAGCAAAAGAGAAAGGACTGACAATTGATTTGGGTACGTATTGCGCAGAGAAAGTTCTTGGGGCCTGTATTCGGAAGAAGAAAGGCTATTGCCAATTTGATTCTAAAATGGCGCGCATTGTTCAAGAGCAAGGCCGCTCTCGTTTAGGGCTTAACTTTGGCAGCGCTAAGCACCCAGACTGCAGCGGAATTTCGCCTGAGCAACTACAGAAAATCGATTTTTCACAGATAGATTTCAGTGAGTTTTATCAAGACTTAGAGCAGAACATGAAACTCCCTAACCCCGCCTCAATACAAGAGCGGATTACCGATAAATACAAAGACCTAGGGAAAAAATAGTCATGATAAGAACGACTTTACTTATTCCTCTTTTACTTATCAGCACAAACCTTCATGCTGATAATACAGCGCAAGGGTGGCGTTGGTATAACGAACCCCGCCCTGCGGTGATAAAACCCAAACCCATAACACCCAAGAGACCCACCGCGACCGTCACGACAACACCGCCACCAAGAACCCTGTCGGCCACTGAGCAAATGAATTGGTTTCATGGTTACTTTAATGAAATCAAAAACAAAGCAGTGATAGACCCAAGTCTTGCTAATGTTCTTGATATCATGAGGCTTAATCATTACATAGATGGGAAGACAACCGATTTTGGTATGACCTGGAAGCAAGCCCTGGTTACTGATCCAAGTCTTTCTTATCGACTCAAGCACCCGACTGAATCACTGGCTCGTCAGACTCAAAATGCTCAAGTAAACGCAATAAAAGCCAATGCGGTGAGAACGCTTGCTCATGATGGATATGGTCTCTTTTTTGTCTATAAAGGTGATGAACCACTGAATAAGCAATTGGCACCGAGTATTCAGGCTTTTGCTGATGAATACGGCATTGAACTACTTGGGGTCAGCCTTGATGGAAAGAAACTTCCCAGTATTCGCCATAATCGCTTAAACAAGGGAAAACTCAAAGTTGAGGCTGAGCCTGCTCTGCTGTTGGTGAACCCAAATACCAATACCATTAAACCGCTTGCTTATGGCTTTATTTCACAAGAAGAGCTGTTGGGTCGCTTTTTAAATGCAGCGACAAACTTTGCACCGGATTTTTAATAGGGATAGATAATGAAAAAATCAACGAGCACGTTATGCTCTTTATTAAGAAAACACCTTGCACAATGGCCGTCAGGTGCGCGATGTGCCTGTCAAAATGAGCGTGGTGATATCCTATTTTGGCGTGCCCCACCGGAGACTGTCCGCGGTGTGATAGAAAAGCCAAACCCGTACCAATACAATCAGTTACAAAGGCACTCACTCTGTCTTATTGATACCCTTTTTGATGAGGATGACAGAGTGTTTCTTGCCTGTGATCGCCCGTTAAGCGTGGTGACTATTGAGGATTTTGTTGGAGTGTAAGTAATTAAAATCTCATGCTACCTAACTACCATCCTGTCCGACTTCACACGTTTAGCTAATTAAGCCTCATAAGGAATAACCTATTATGAAACTGCTCCCAACCTTGGGCTTAGCAGCACTTTGCTTCGCCTCATTTTTGACTCAAGCCAATCCCGTTAAAGAAGCTCTTGCTGATGCCATGAATCGCCCAGAGCCGGCGCAGGCGGTGACTGCCCCTATCAAAACCGAGTATGGCCTCGCTTTTTTCTTTAGCTCCAAATGCCCGTATTGTCATAAGTTCGCCCCCACGCTTAAGATTTTCGCCAAACAAACAGGCTTACCGGTCTACGCCTTTTCTGTAGATGGATTGGGGCTACCTCAGTATCCCGACCCCCTAACTGCAACCCAAGATATTGTGCAGGAGTTTTATCACTCAACCTCTAATATATCTTTCCCCGCCCTTTTTTTGGTCAACCTTAACAATAAAAAACATGTCACGTTAGGTTTGGGGAACGTACCGCTGAGTGCTCTGCAGACAACCTATAAGGCTAGCTTAACGCTTCCTCACATTAAGGAGCGCTTACAATGAATAAAATCGTGGCATTAGCCGTATTAATGGCCTTCTCTGCCTCTTCTTTTGCTGGAACCACAGGGGATCTTGGGGGCTTTTTTGATGGGCTTAATTACCAAGGTAATATCACCGCCCCTCAATCCTATAAAGGCCAAATGGCCAGTTACTACTCAGGGGGTGGCGCTTATATCCGAACACCGGTTAAGCAGGCTCAGATGGCCGCGTTTACTGTCCCTGAAATCAAAGCCGGTTGTGGCGGTATTGATTTATTCTCGGGCGGATTTTCGTTTATCAATAGTGATCAATTAGTACAAATGGGTAAGGCCATTGTCTCTAATGCCATTCCTTTTGCCGTAGACCTTGCTCTGCAGACTTGGGCGCCACAACTAAAACAAATTAAAGACCGTCTTGAAGCCATCGCCCGTGAAATTAATGCGCTATCAGTTAACTCTTGTGAAACCGCTCAAGCCGGTGTCGCTGCCCTAGCTGGCTTTGCCGGTGTGGGCAACAAGCAATATATTTGCTCAACAATGGGAACCCAAAATAACAAGTTTGCTGACTGGGCCGCCGCTAAAAACGGCTGTAATAATGAAAGTGCCGTTAATGATGGCATCAAACAAGCCTCGAAAGACCGCAATCTAAAAGAGCATATTCCGGTCAATCGTAATATTATCTGGTACTCGTTGAAAAAATACTCAACAATCCGTGACGATAATACCTCTGAGTTCTTTATGTCCCTGTCGGGCACCATCGTTTATAACGAAAAGGGAGATGTTATCCGTTATCCCTCCCTGCTTACTACCAGTAATGACTTAATCAATTTGCTCACCCTCGGGGGTAAGGCTCAAGTATACCGATGCAATAATTACGGTGAAAACCAGTGTCTTAAACCCAAAATTCAAGATATGTCATTTTCACAACATGACACACTTAAATTTAAGGTCAGCAAAATCCTTCGCAGCATCATCGAGAAATACAAAAAAGACCAAGGCTTATCAGACAGTGAAAAGCAGTTCTTAGAGTCTATCTCTCTTCCTGTCTTAAAAATGATGACCGTCAGCCTTGAATCTGGCTATAGCCTCGATGCCACCGTCAATGACTATGCCACCGTGATCTCAACCGATTTGGTGACCGCCTATTTACAAGATGCCCTTCGTCTTATTAAGACGGCCATTGATTCAAAAGGAAGCGCTCCGGAGGATGTTGATAAGCTCTATGCAGTCATTACCCAAGCCAGTGAGCAAATGCGTTTAATTCGAGTTCAAGCCCTGCAGAGTCTTGAGGCAGAGCAGTCTATTATCCAAGCCACCATGCAGTTAGAGCAACGAGTCGAAGGACAATTCTCAGCTCAAACTCGGGCAAGCCTATTATTTAGTAAGGATTAAGCTATGGCGACAAATGTGATGGACGTCTACACTTTTACCGGCGGTAAAACCGCATGGGCGGTGTTTAACGCCCTTGCCACTTTTTTTAATGGCACGAGCTGGGTAGACCTTATGTTTATGGTGGGGGCTATCGCCGTTTTCATTACAGCGGTGCAGTTCTTCTTCACCCGCGACCCTAACCAAATACTTATGTATTTCTTCTCTTATTTACTCATTACAACGCTTTTGCTCGCGCCCAAAGTCACCGTTCGTATTGATGATTCCAGTGGGCTAGGTAGAACCTACCTGGTTGATAATGTACCGATAGGGGTTGCTGCCCCTATCAGCTATGCCACCATGTTTATGTATGGCATGGCTCATGTGATTGATACGGTTTTTAGACTCCCCAATGATGCAGCCTACAGTAAGTCAGGGATGTTATTCGGTTCAAAGGTCATTGGCCTTACCAATCAAGTTTCTATCCAAGATTCCAAATTAAAGAACTATTGGAGCCAGTATCTACAAAACTGTATCCGAAAAGACATGACCATTAACAATAAATACACCTGGTCTCAATTTGCTAATGCTACCGATATCTTTGAGTTCTTGCGTAATAATCGTCCCTCTCCCGTTCGCCGTATTTTAATGGATGGGGATTTTATTACCTGCAAAGAAGCACTACCCAAACTGGAAAAGAGGTTTAATGAAGAGGCTGAGAAACAATGGCCCTTATTGAGTAATTGGGCAAATGTCGGTCGTGTGGGACAAGAGCAAGGGGTGATAAAAACCGCCGTTGCCAACAGCTATAATACGTTCTTTGGGATCAACAAAGGGGCGTCTGAAACACTCCGGCAGAATCTGGCTATCAATGCTATTCGTGATGGACTCTATGATGGGGCGGCCAGTGTTAATGCCTCGGCATCGGCGTTTAATTATGCTCGAACTCATAGTCAAATGCAGACCCAATCGGCGTTAACAACGATGGGGCTTAATGCGATGGAGTGGTTGCCGATTATTCACTCTGCATTAATTTTACTGCTGGCCTGCTCATCCATCCCTGTGTTTTTAATGGCCTTCATTCCAAATATGACAGCGCGTATGCTAAAGGGGTATTGTGGGGGGGGGGTTCTTCCTCATTGCCCTTTGGCCGATGTATTTCAGTTTTATCAATATGATCATGACCTACCAGCTAGAAGCGGCTGGGGCAAATACGACTAATTTGATGAAAGGAATGTCTCTTGATTATTCTGACCCGATTGTGGCACTTCATATGAAGTATGCGGCTATTGCAGGGGGCTTAATGATGCTGGTTCCTTTTATTGCCAAAGCATCCCTTTCTGGCGGTATGGCTATGGTTGGCGCGGCGACACAGCAAGTTACCAGTATGTTGAACTCTAATGCAGTAAGAGCATCCGGTGCAGCGGCCAGTGGTGACATCAGCTATGGTGTGGTTCAGACCGATACTTGGCAGACCAACACTGCAAACAGTAATAAGTTTGATACTACCTACAGCAATCAGAGTTATGGCGCTCTTACTCAACGCGCTGATGGCTCTAGTACAACCTTATTACCTTCTGGTGGTGCGGTCTATAACACCCAGGGGGCGGTATCTAGGACGACATTTGATATCACCAGTGGCGATGTTCAAACGAGGGCGTTAAGCCAGGGAATAACGGAGGCGCAGAGAGCGGCCACTCAAGCCAGCACTTCATACAACCAAACGATGGGAAGTGTGACAGACCAAATGCTGAGTTTAACTCATGCAGCCAGTCGCAATCAGAGCTATGGCAGTGGTACTCAACACACCATGAACTCATCTTTGCAAGATACCCTCACTAAAATGGATGGTGTCGTTGCTGATGAAGCCAAATCGAAAGGGGTTTCGTATGAAGAGGCCTATAAAAAAATGGTTGATGACTATTTGGGATTCAATGTATCGGGAGGCTTATCTGGTTCTTTACCTGTGGGTAAAGCTCAGCTGACAGGAAGTATTGGCGCAAATGGAGGGAAAAAGTTAACTGTTTCTGATAGCTCAACCGATTCTCATCGCACCGATAGAACCAGTCGAACTTCAAATTCACGTCAAAATCAGTTTAATGATGCCATGTCAGCATTTGAGCAGTTTGCGAACTCCAATAGGACTGAGGACTTACGAGGTGAGAACCGCCAAGCGGTTTCTAGCATCAATGAAGGGTTAAAAGAAGCGAAGCAATACGCTGAAAGCTATAACGCTAATTACTCTCGTGAGCAGGCTTACACTTCGGCTCTACACGATACCCAAACCGGCAGCCTTGCTCTTAATAAGAACTTAATCCCTGAGTTCCAGCAGTTCCTTGTGGATAGAGGCTGTGACCATGTAGAAGCATTAATGGTGGGAACATCACCATCGATTAATGATGAACGTGATGCCTATGTCCAAGCCTTCTTTGAACAAAAGTACGCCAGTTATCGCTCTGAGCTCAAAGAGTCACTCGATAACAGTCATATTGGGCATCAAGCTAAAGCAATGCAAGGCACTGACTTACAAGGTTTCTACCAGAGTCAGGCAGGGAAAATTGACTCTGAGGCGAGGAAGGAGCAAATAAAATCAACTGAGCTTGATAGCAAGACTCACGTTGAACAAGACAAATTGTATCACCACGAGGACTATGCCGATAACCGTGATACCCAAACTCATTCAAGGCAATATGTCCAAGACGATCTTGCCGATATCAAAAAAGGACGAGGATTGAAGTAAAAAAATGGCGCTTTTTAGCGCCGCTTTTTGATGAAGAATTTAAATTGCTCTCGATTTTTGGGGGCATAATAGGCCATTGTTATCCATATACCTCCCATCCCTAAGAATAATCCTATCACCCCCCAATCCATCGGGATAATATCATTACTTCCAAGGGAAAAAGCTATCAAGCCAGCTAGTAGGGAGGCTACACCTACTCCTGTTTGTTTAAGGTAGAGCTTTTCAGCATTATCAACCTGCTCATTCCACTCATCTTTAGTCGCTCCATTATTAAAGAGCCCACCTAGGGAGTCTTGGTGGTCACTTTGAGAGTGGTTTAGCAAAGCATTAATTTCTTCGTCACTAAATTCCTTAGCGCGGAGCGCATCTATTTTGCCGGTCAATGTTTCTAATTTGTCTGTCATTATTGCGCTCCTTTTCGTTCAACTTTTCACCAATTTTACCCTTAACGATCACCTCAATCAACGATTGCAGGTGCGTTTTGCGATCAATTAAAGGAGATTATCGATCATGTTATCTAAACATCGAAAGCGTCCAAAATCTGACTCCCAAGCGTTTACTCGCGGCGGCCAAATTTTCTTTCACAACTGGCGCATGTACTTTCAAATCATCAAGCGTATTGCCTCTTGGGGCCTCTGGGTTTCCCTCATATTTACTATCGCTTACTGCTTCTTATTCATTTCAGCCAACGATTGGGCCGTTATCCAAGCCTACTTTCACGCGAAAATGGTCTCCATGAATCCAGGAGCGACCATCATGCTAACTCATGATGGCCGTCAATTTGAGTACGTCGCTAAAGAGCTTTTGGCAAAACCCAAATTCATGAATGATGTTCATAGTACCTTTAGAACTATTTCACTGGCTTTTGCCTTCTCATTTGTTGCTATGATCGTGTTTTTGTCGTTACTGAGTCGATACTTCACCTCTAAAGGTAAAGAGCAAACTCAAGACTACTTAGTGCGAGGGGTTGAAATAGCAACACCTAAAGAGCTTGAAAAACGCATTAAACAACAGAAAAAACCATCCACATTCAAAATTGATGGCTTACAAATCTTACCGAACGATTTTGAAATCCGTCACCTATCCTTTAGTGGGTCAACAGGTACAGGTAAATCGGTCGCCATTCGTAAACTAATTCGTGAAATTCGTGCCCGTGGTGACAAAGCCATCATCTATGACAAAGGTTGTACCTTTGTCTCTCGATTCTATGACCCCAAATTAGATACCATTTTAAATCCCTTTGATGAACGCTCGGTTGATTGGAAAATCTGGTATGACGGCAAAGAGTTCTCAGATTTTGAAAACTTAGCGACGGCTTTGATTGCAGACACCGGCCACGGCGATCCCTTCTGGATCGAGGCAGCTCGTACTATATTTACCAACACCGCCTATCAAATGACGCAAGATGGTAAAGAGTTAAGTAATGAACGATTACTGGATTACATACTAAAAACACCCACTTCGGTATTAAGGGATTTCTTAAAAGGAACGTCTGCCTCATCCATTACGGATGAAAAAGCCGATAAGATCGCGGTTTCAGTGAAATCCATTCTAGCCACTTACATCAAGTCCCTGCGTTACTTAGAAGGACTTGATAAGCCAGATAAGGACGGGAAAGCACGAAAAGCCTTCTCGGTTCAAGATTGGGTGCTCGATGATAACGAAAAAGGCTTTTTATTCTTAACCTCAAACGCTCAACAACATGTCTCACTTCGTCCTTTAATATCAATGTGGTTATCTACCGCCTCAACTGCGATATTAGGGTTGAATGAAAGTGCTTCGCGCCGTATCTGGGTGATCATTGATGAATTACCAAGCCTACACAAACTCCCTGATTTAGCGTCAACACTTGCTGAGGTTCGTAAGCATGGTGGATGTTATTTAGTAGGATTCCAATCCTACGCTCAATTTGTCAAAGTCTACGGCCAACACGCCGCCGATGAAATGTATGATCTACTCAATACTCGATTCTATTTCCGTAATCCATCATCCCCAATGGCTGAGAGGGCCAGTAAGGATCTTGGAGAGCAAGAGGTCGAAATATCAAAAGAGCAGTATAGCTATGGTGCTAATACGGTTCGTGATGGTATTTCTCTTGGACACCAGACCATCACCCGCCCTGCTGTGATGCCATCGGAAATCATGGCTCTTGATGATCTGCAGTGCTGGTATCGAACCTTTGGGGGCTTCCCTATCACCCGCTTAAATCTCGCTTATGATGATATGAAGGCTGTCGCCCACTCATTTATTAAACGTGAGTATGAATCCAGTAAGACAATGCGCCGCTTAGATGGTGAGATAGCTCATTATCAAATCGGCGCCCTTCTAGCCCTTCCTGATGAAGATAAAAAAGCCCTGCTTCGTATTCACCGCGCACAACATGAAGATCAAGAAAGTTTTGATAATGAGCGTGAACGCATGAAAGAGGATGCGCAGGAATTAAGAGAGAAATTGGAAGAAGGAAAAGAGACAAAAACTCATAACAATGATCAAGAGCTTGACGCTCAGAAACTGAAAGAGGATAAAGCAATGAAACGTCAACTTGAAACCATTGACCAGACTGAACAAGCATTGAGAGAAACAGAGGAAACGATGATTAACAATGACATGATGCCTTTCGATTAAGAAGTACGGGTGCTTGAAGATACATACAGAGAGTGTCCTGAATTCTGTGTAACTGTCTAAACTTAAACCTTAAAGGTTAAGGATGGACAATATGGATAAGAAAGCACTCGAAGCTTTTGCTCGTGAAGCCGCAAAGTCAATTAAGACAGAATCTG
>NZ_PYOG01000038.1 GCF_003026815.1 Photobacterium damselae
GTACTATTTAGTACTAATTGATATTGACAATTTTAAGCTAATAAACGATAGATATGGGCATGATGTTGGTGATTATGTTTTAAAGAAATTATCAAACGTTATTTCTCATTTATTACCAAATAATTCTGAAATTTATCGAATTGGTGGAGAAGAGTTTGCGATTATTTTTAGGGGATGCCATCCTCAGAATATTGTGGATATCATGAATCATATAAGAATTAATGTTGAAAATTTATCATGGAATAGTATAGATAAGGTAACCATTAGTATAGGTATCGCAAGATCAGATAATAGTAAAGATGTATATAAAAAAGCGGATGAACTTCTGTATCTTTCTAAGACTTCAGGTAAGAATCAATTATCAATTGAAGAAGACTACATATGAATGATTCCATTTACTTCTAAGAAAAGAGCCATCCTTGGCCCTTTGATTAGGTGTAGTCGATTCTTCGGGACGAAAACTCAATAATGAGTGTATGGCCATCACACTAGACAATCGTTACTGTTGAGTTGTTTGCCGCAATAGCATACTTGATACTATGCAATATTGTCCTGATATTGCATCATAGCGTTCAAGTTCTAAGTACAGAAAAGTAGATTGTAAGCGTTATTTGCTCCATATCATGCCTTTCATTCTTGGCCCGATATTTAATCATGTATACTCTGCCGAATTTTTACCATTTATCTTGTTGATGCCATTCATGTAAGATGTCGCAACCCCGCTTTTAGTGTTAACCATTTCTGATGAGTGTTGACTGTTAATAATTACATTATGATGGTTTGGGTATGAGCAGCTAAATATTGAAAATACATTATAACTACGTTTATCTAATGTGCATGTTGAATCGCCACACAGGTATAAGTCTCCTTTATTTATGGTAGATACATTGCCGATTGCTGTATTTTCTAAAAAGTACTCAATACCAAGTTGTTCATTATACTCTAAGGCTTGTTCCGCATAACCACTAGAGAAAATGATTACTGGCAGTAGTTTGATAAGTTTCTTTATTGTTCCTTCATAATCAGAAACTCGTCATATAATTTATACCCGAAAAAAATGTGATAAAACACTTAATAGCTATAATGCATCCCAAATCACACTATATATAATTTGGGATTTTAGTGTATTCTTTTATGAAATAAATCATTGACATTAACTATCATTTCAATATGAAGCATTATTAAATTTAAATTATCTGTGGTTCATAGAAAAGAACCACAGACAATTTAAATTTAGGACATAACCAGCTCTTTGATTTATTGGAAAAATATCTAACAAAATAGACGACGCTTCGTTCCGGCTCTTTCAAGAATTCGTGTAGTTATCTCTTCTACTGACAAAAACGACGTATCGATATAAGGAATTGCCTCTCGTCTAAACAGGGCTTCTACCGTATCAAGCTCCAACTTACATTGCTCTGTACTCGCGTATTCGCTACCTGATAGGCGATTTTCGCGGATCTCATTTAGGCGATCAGGATTAATGGTTAAGCCAAATAACTTATGTCGATAGATTTCAAATTCGGGCAATAAACGCATCGTATTGATATCTTCTGCGATAAATGGATAGTTGACTACGCGTAAACCAAACTGCATGGCCATATAAAGACTGGTTGGTGTTTTACCACTTCGAGATACTCCAAGAAGGATAATGTCTGCCTCTTTTAAACCTTTGAGTGTAAGGCCATCATCGTGGGCAAGAGTGTATTCAATTGCAGCTATACGATCGAAATAAGTATCTGAATTTTTCTTCACGCTACGAGAACGCTGCATCTTGGGTTGAGGATCCATCTGAATATCATCCTGTACCCTTTGAACAATGCTTTCTAGTACATCGTACTTGTACGCGGGAGCTTTAAGTAATATCTCACGAATTTCTGGCACCACGATAGAAAAGAAAACTAAAGGTTGTACTCCATTTTTCTGGAATGAAATTTCGATTTCTTTGATGACATCAGTAACTTTGTCTTCACTTTCAACAAAAGGAAATGTTTTTTCATTAGGAACAAAGGGAAACTGGCTCAAAACAACATGTCCTAATGTCTCACATGTTATGGCCGTTCCGTCAGAAACATAGAACACATCACGACTTTGGGGTTTTATTTTCATTTTAGTTTAGTTGTTCAAATTAATTTGAGTAGGATGGCTTACATCATATTAATAAATGAGTTTAGCTTGCAATTACGTTTCCTACAGCTTAAAGAATTCTTCGGCATTTTTTTGAGGTGGAGCGTAATCGTTTGCTTTTGTGTTAGCCACGATACGTTGTTGGTAGGTATTGCATCAGAAAATCTGGTTAGGCTCTGGCTGGGAAACCATTGTAACTTCCCTCATCTTCAATGATGGCTATGGACCCCATATTTTGTCTTGCGAAGATACACACTGTTCGAGGTCAGTATTGATCCCTATAAAACTGCAATGTTTTTGGAGGAATATATGCAACAAAATACTCTCTGGTTTAATAAACTATCCATGAATGACGTCGACAAAGTCGGCGGTAAAAATGCTTCACTTGGTGAAATGGTTTCTAATTTAACTAATGTTGGAGTATCCGTGCCAAACGGCTTTGCAACAACATCGTATGCATTTAACCAATTCCTTGATTATGAAGGATTGGATGAGCGTATTCATCAACTACTTGATGAGCTGGATGTTGAGGATGTTGAAGCTCTACGCAAGACAGGTGCTACCATTCGACAATGGGTAGTAGAAGCTCCATTCCCAGTGGACCTTGAACAAGACATCCGTGATAATTATCAGGAACTAATAAACAATCATCCAGGCATCTCTGTTGCTGTTCGATCTTCTGCAACAGCAGAGGACCTACCGGATGCGTCATTTGCTGGTCAGCAAGAGACCTTCTTAAACGTTAAAGGTATTGATGCCGTTCTTGAAGCAACCAAACTTGTTTATGCATCTTTGTTTAATGACCGTGCAATTTCATATCGTGTACATCAAGGATTTAACCACCGTGGTATTTCGTTATCGGCTGGTATTCAACGTATGGTACGATCAGACAAAGCCTCTTCTGGCGTAATGTTCACCCTAGATACTGAGTCAGGTTTCGACCAAGTTGTATTCATTACATCTTCATGGGGTTTAGGTGAAATGGTGGTTCAAGGGGCTGTTAACCCTGATGAATTTTACGTACACAAACCTATGTTAGATGCAGGTCAACACTCTATTGTTAAGAAGACATTTGGCTCAAAACAAATCAAGATGATCTACTCAGGCCGTCAAGAGCTTGGTAAGCAAGTTGAAATTATTGATACATCAGTTGAAGAACGCAATTCCTTCTCTTTGAACGACAAAGAGATCGAGGATCTCGCTAAGCAGGCTATGATCATCGAGAAGCATTACCTGCGCCCTATGGATATTGAGTGGGCAAAAGACGGTATCGACGGCACACTTTACATCGTACAAGCACGGCCAGAAACAGTATGTTCTCAAAATAAGCAAAATATAATAGAACGTTATGAATTAAGTAATAAAGCCGATGTGCTGGCTGAAGGTCGAGCCATTGGTCAACGTATCGGTAAAGGCCCTGTGCGTTTAATTCATTCTTTGGACCAGATGCCATTGGTACAAGATGGTGATGTACTTGTTACTGACATGACAGATCCAGACTGGGAACCGGTGATGAAGAAAGCTTCTGCAATTGTGACGAATCGAGGTGGTCGAACTTGTCACGCAGCAATCATTGCTCGAGAGCTTGGAATTCCAGCAATTGTTGGTTGTGGTGATGCTTCAACTAAACTCGCAGATGGCAGATATGTTACCGTCTCGTGTTCCGAAGGCGAAACTGGTTATGTCTATCAAGGCGAGTTGGAATTTGAAGTAAAACGCTCGTCCGTCGATGAACTTCCACGACTACCAATTAAAGTGATGATGAACGTTGGGAATCCCGATCGCGCATTTGATTTTGCGCAGATCCCAAATGAAGGTGTTGGTCTTGCTCGCCTTGAATTTATCATCAATAAAATGATTGGTATCCATCCGAAGGCACTGCTCAATTTTGATACGCAAAGCGATGACTTAAAAGAAGAAATCAATAAACGTATTCGTGGTTACAAGGATCCAATTGATTTCTATGTCAGCAAATTAACTGAAGGTATTGCGACTATCGCATCAGCATTTTGGCCAAAACGCGTCATTGTTCGTATGTCTGACTTCAAATCAAACGAGTACAAAAATTTGGTTGGAGGTAAAGACTACGAACCAGTTGAAGAGAACCCTATGTTAGGCTTCCGCGGTGCTGCTCGTTACATATCACCAGTTTTTAGTGACTGCTTCGAACTAGAAACGCAAGCGATTAAACGAGTTCGTAATGAAATGGGTCTGAAAAACGTTGAAATCATGATCCCATTCGTTCGTACACTAAGTGAGGCCTCGTCGGTTATTGACTTACTGGCTAAGCACGATCTACGTCGAGGAGACCAAGGCCTAAAGATCATAATGATGTGTGAATTACCATCAAACGCAGTACTTGCCGATGAATTCTTAAAGTACTTTGATGGCTTCTCTATCGGTTCAAACGACATGACTCAGCTCACTCTGGGCCTTGATCGTGATTCTGGTGATGTTGCTCTACTATTTGATGAACGCAACCCTGCAGTAAAAGCTATGCTAAAAATGGCGATTGACGCAGCAACTAAAGCAGGTAAATACGTGGGTATTTGTGGCCAGGGACCATCAGACCATGATGATTTTGCTGAATGGTTAATGGACCAAGGGATCAGCTCTGTCTCACTTAACCCAGACACGATTATCGATACCTGGCTGAAGTTAGGAAAATAAGAAATATGACAGTCTAAAGCTCGCTTATTTAGCGAGCTTTATGCTATTTACGATAAAATTTCTCTTTCAAGGTATCTCCTCTTAGTATAAATGGGATTATAGAGTAGGGACGGTATGAAATCTTCCTGATGTTAGACGTAACTAACGCGATGTAGATAGCTCTAATTTTACAGATTAATCGTAGTTACTCTTTATTACGGCTACATATTTTATTATATCTGGACGGGAAAGACCGGAGATGACTTGAGATACTAGACTTTGATTTTCTTTATTTAGATCGCTTCATTATGTTAGAAATGTCTAAGACCTTGATAATTTCTTTAGCCCTTACGACCCGAAAATGTTGCACAATTCATTTGTCAATTCGTATAACGATCAATTGATGGCGTTCGTCATTCATAGGTGGTGACCATTCATCGGTTACACATTTTAGTTTATTGTATAGAACATGATACTTCGTAAGTTTTTCATAAGGCTATATTAGGCCCAAATCCTCATAAACATCAGACTCCTTAAGTTTCGTTGAATAGCTTGTTTGGTTATTTAAATAACGGCTAAGTCATTAATTTTAACCCATATTCATCAAGCGTTTAAAATTCATATCAATCAAACAGATAAGAATTAAGATAGATAAACATAAGACGTTTGAGTTTTGGCTTCTTGAGTGATTTAAGTATGAATATTTGATGAAGATAGATATAAGTAATGATGTAAATATGAAATCAGCCTTTATAGTGAAACCCTCTAACTCTGATTTCCAATCCTCCCAAAGTACACATTTTTTCGCTGCATATAAAAACCCTTTTCACTCGAAGTGAAAAGGGCTGTTTTGTTAGTCTTTATACCAACACTAAATGGTATTACGAATGATCAATACCATTATAACCGTAAATTTTTCATTACCAGTTGTGATTTGGCAGTTAAAAAAGCATTAGATTTCCACTATTTATACTCTACGATTCGGTTACCAATCGTTGATTGAAATATTTTATTATCGTCACTCACGGTCACTACAATTCTATCATTATCTAATCTATTTGGCCCATTATAACCTTTAGTACAAAATTGGTTATCTTCAATCTTAGGCGGCTTTAAATATTGGGTTAAATTCCATTTTTGATTCTGACGTAAATAAACAAATGAAGCGCCAGTGAAAATACGAGATGGTCCATATTTACCAGGACATTCTTGTTTGTTGTCAGTTGATACTACATTAGTTAACAACGTATCAGACAAAGATGTCGCTCCAAAATGATTAAAATCGTCATTAAAAGAAGTAGCAACAAGAACTGTACCGTCACTATTAAGTGCGATATCACTACCGAAGTCATACCCATTAGAGCTATAATTTTGCCAATCTTTGTAATAAAGTTCGTCAGAAATAGGCTTTTCAATAGTGGTCTCTAGTTTGTAAGTACCCTCTTTTTTTGTATACAGATAAACTGTGCTATTGTTGTCAGAAAATGCAGTAACAAGACCATTTTGATTAAGAGCTACGCTCGATACCATTTTAGGCAAATCTAATGTTTGTACTCTTTCTGGATGCTGTTTGTTTTTAAGTGAATACCAAGAGAGTTTTGAGCCTAAATTTGAAATGATTGCAGTTGAGCCATCCCCACTTAACGCCATATCATAACCAAAGTATGTATCGTTATCAGGCCCATCAAACTCTGAAGCCATATTCCATTGTGCTTGATTCGGATCGTATTTATATACATACACAGTACCGCACGGAGAATATTCATTAGTACATCGCACCGATTTTTGTTGCGGCGCAGAGACTAATAGGGTTTGACCATCAGCACTTAGATTTACATGTCGACCAAAATTAGCGTTCGCAACAAGCGATAATGGTTGAATATTTTGTTCAACTTTAAAATTTTCACCATCAAATTTATAAAGATAAACTTTACCTATATTACTTAATCCACCTTCTGAAGCATAGTAAGACCCAATAGATAGTGTTTTACCATCACGGCTAAATGCCATCGAATTACCAAATAATGAAGATCGACTATCGGCTGATGGGGTAAGCTTATTAATTAATTTCCATTGACCTTGATGTTGTTGGTAAATATTAACTCTACCATTTTTCGTATCTTCATCATCATTAGATACTGCTAGAAATTGGCTGTTAGGACTAATTTTTAGGTTTCTAATTTTTGTTAGGCCCAATTGAGGCATCAAAGTACTCGTTAAAGATTTAGTTAGATCAGATGGGATGATTTTCTTATCTTTTTCATCTAATTTGCCATCAACAGAAGGGGAGATTGTTTTAGACGTAGAGATCGCTTTATCTTTATTAGTTAATTTTCCTTCGATAGATGGAGCATCATCACCACCTCCATTACAAGCAGATAACGTGGTAATCATAGCACAAAGCAAAACTTTCTTTTTAGATTTCATAATTAATACATCCTGTTAGCTTATTAAATTTTTATCTCAACACCAGCTTTCCAATTAACACCAGGAGCTGTAAAACGATTTAAACCAAGACCATCATCATCAACCATATTCGTTGAACCAAACGTAGGAATACTCCGTACAGAATCCCAAGTCTTATATTTTTCATTTAAGAAATTAAAAATACCTGCGTTAAATTTGATATTTTTATTTAATTCATAGTTGACAATAAAATCCATAACCAAAGCACTATCACTAGTGTATTTCCACGGTTTTCCATTACGAATGGTATCTTGGGGATCTTTTTTACTGATATATGTGGCGTATAATGAAAAATTATAGTCTTCAATGTCGAATTTAAAATTATTTGTCCACTTCCATGGCTGTATTGTCATTAGTGAGTCGCCATCACTTCCTTTACCTTTACTATAACTAACACGGGATTGATACCAAATAGGATAGTAACTATCCACTAATTCCGATACATTTAATTTAAATCTAGCATCGAATCCATAAATATAAGCTGAATCTACATTTCTATATTGAAAGTATTTTTGATCGTCAAACTCTTTTGGATAACGTATAGGATCATAGTATTTATTTTTAACTAATCTATATTCATCTTTCAAATCAATGAAATTATTATATTTAGTATAAAATGGATTGAAAGAAACATACCAAGAATCAGCAACATACTCTAAGTATAATTCATTTGTTAATCCAGTTTCTTCTTTTAGATTTTGATTAGGTTCAAATCTATTAGCAGCAAAGTCATCACCATATGTAAAGTATAGTTCTGTTGCATTTGGAGCTCTAAATCCGGTACTAATTTTATACTTTATATTAAACTGTTCATTAAATTGATAATCATATAAAGCAGAATAAGTTAGCCCTGAAAACGATGTATCTTCCGGAAGAACAAAGGTATCACTATAGAGATGCTCTGAGATAGACTTACCATTTCTTTTCACGTTATGATGATAAGCATCATAACGTAAACCCAATGCAACTAATTGACTTGGCGTAATATCTATTTCATTTGTTAAAGCAACATAATAATGTTCTGTTGTCACTGGCTCAATGATACTATTAGATATAGTGGATGTTCTATCGCTAAAATAAAACGTATCCACGTTATCATTTGATACTTTTTTTGTTTTATAACCATACATTAACTGATTCAATATCGACAAAGAACCGATATTATTATCCGTTAAGCTAATTTTTTGATCAAAGCCCACAGAAGACTGATCTAACCGTCGATTGTAGTTATATTCTTTTTTATCATTCTTAAATTCATAAACATCACTATCTTTTACTTGAGATATTTTTTGGTGATATATCTTAGTATCAATCTCATTAATATATTCACCTTGATTTTTATAATTCCAATCAATGGAATAACGTTGTCTTTGGCCTATACTGTGCGTCTTTCGATAATTCGAGCCAAATAATTCCCAAGAACGTTCGTCAACATTCTTATCTACATCATAATTTTCATAAGTGAGCGTAATCTTATTGCTATCATTAGGAAGTAAATTTGATTTTACTAATATATTATGAGAATTCTTATTTAATGGATCAACTTGAGAGCGAGCTCGTCCATAAGTATCATTGCCTTTGTCACGCGTTTTTTGCTCATGTCCAGTAGTATAAGTATATAATACTAACAAATCACCGAAGTCTTGCTTAAGAGCAACCCCTGAAGTTGTTTTTACTTCTGAACTATTGCTAGCGTAGATCGTTTTGTTATACAGGCCATATTTTTTATTTCCTAAGATTAAATCTGATGCGCTTTTCGTTGTATAAGAAACAGCCCCACCTAAACTACCAGATCCCGTAAATAATGAATCAGTTCCTTTATTAATAGAAACAGACTTAACTGAATCTAATTCAATTTCATTAATAGAGCCATCAAAATATCCATAATTTGTGTAGATGATATTCTCAAACGTTTCTCCTTGATGAATGCCGTCGACTAAAATTGCAACTCTATCTTGATCAACGCCTCGAATATTAAATCCACTACTTCCTGAATTGGCTTTTTGAACAACGCTAACTCCAGGTTCATTTTTAACCAAATCGTTAATATCTAGAATTAATTCATTATTTATTTCCTCATTACCAATAGTGATATCAGCTTTATTTAAAGCATCTTCTTTAGCTTCAGAAACAACGATTTCAGCAAATCGACTAACATCTTCGGCATGGAGATTACAGCTGATAAAAGATAAGGAGAGAAGCGGTAATATATTTTTACGTCCCATATAATTAGTAATCATCAATGTTGTTGATAATGATAATATTTATCATTTAAGGGATGCCAATGCAACATTTATTATAGTTTTTGAGCATTTTTAGCAAAATTTTGCGATGGTCATAAATTTGACGTATTACAGATATAATGAACCAATGAGCGTATAAAAATGCTCACAGATAAGTAAAGTAAAAATACGTATCACTATGCTTTCTTGATTTCATCCAAACTAAGAATTGAATACGCCACTATAGTAATTGTCTGTCAAAGCCTCTTTTTAAGTGTGGCTTTATTATTTTTACTCTTCTCCGATTATTTGATTAGTTATAAAGAACAATAATCAATCGAAGCCTGGAGCCAGATAACATTTTGTGCTTTCTTGTGTTCAGAAAAACAAGCTAGTTTAGTGTGCAGTGGTCAACCAATACTGGCCACAGTTTTAGAGGTTAACTGATATAATCGTTCAGATTCATTTGGGGTTAATCCGCCATTATATTGGTGAGGCCTTAATTGGCTGTAATAGCCAATAATATATCGAGTGATTTCGTGTTTTGCTTCAGCAAAACTACGATAGCCAATATTTGGAATCCATTCTGTTTTTAAACTTCTAAATAAACATTTCATTGGTGCGCTATCCTAACAATTTCCTCATCGAGATAAGCTTTGTTTAATTTGGTTTCTCCATAATAATTGGTGATAGTAACGACTTGTATAACGGCTATCTTCATCTCTGTGATGCATAATCCCTCTGGGCTTATGTCGTGATTCATAGGCCATAATAAGTGCTTTACCTGTTAATCGATTGTCAGGCGATAGAGACATCGTCCAACCAACAGATTTTCTCGAAAATAAATCAATCACCCCAGCAAGATACATCCAGCGATGTCCTACCCACACATAAGTCACATCACCAACCCAAACTTGATTCGGAGATGTAACCGCAAATTGACGATATAGATGATTTGGAATCGTAATATGCTCTTGATTTGCTTTTCGGTATCTATGTTTTTGTGATTGGCAACTAACAAGATTAAAGGCTTTCATTTGTTTGGATGCATGATATCTACTCAAGGGGATACCTTGAGTAGTAACCATATCTACAATAGTTCTTGCTCCAACAGAACCATTACTTGCAGCATGTACCTCTTTGATTCAACTACGAAGTTTTATCAATTCAATAAAAATAGATTTTGGCCGTCTTTGCCAATATTTATAACTACTACGATGAACATCAAATACTTTGCATAATGTTGTTATACTGTGGCTCTTCTTGAGTTTCTCGATTAATGAGAATTGTTCAATGAGTCTGACATCAAGAGGGCGGTGACCTTTTTTAATATTTCATTATGCTCTTCAAGAGTTGCTAGTTTCTTCTTTAAATTTCGTATTTCAATCTGTTCTGGTGCCATTGGTGAAGATTTCGGGGATTTACCTTGGTGTTCTTCTTTTAATTGGCGAACCCACTTATCCATCGTAGATTTATCCATATTTATAGCTTGAGCTGCTTCTAATTTAAATTCAGCACTAAATAATCGTCTTGTTCGTTTTGTCATGATGTCACCGATCCATATTAAGAGGTGATGATATCACCTCTTAATGGGTGACCAGATTTAATGTACCACGACAACCTTTGACTAGTTAAAAATCAAATATTCCTCCACATCATGATGTAACGTTATGAATCACGACAGAAAATTACTTAAATAATATTAATTCTCACTTCCTACACCTTTATAGTGGATTACGAAAACAGTATAGGAGAAAATATTATGAAAAAGTTTTTATCAGTAGCTATCTTATTGGCATTAAGTTCAGCCGCGAATGCAACCCAAAAGTCTGTCTTCCCAGATGCAGTTGATCCAGCATTAACTGCTTGTACGGATTTACGTTTAGATAAACTAGTAAGAAAAGGTGCTAGTCAAAGTTCAGATCTGACGGTTGGTAACTATAAATACAATACTGATGGAAAAATTATACAACGGGCCTATTTAGATAGCACATTTGATTATGAATATAATATTGATGGAACGCTAAAAAAAGCTAGTGCTTTAAGAGCGATGAACCGGGAAGGTATTATCATTGAACATACCAAAGAGAATTTTATTTCTGACTATACCTATGAAAATGGGAAAGTAACGAGAGAAGTAAGACAAGTGTTTAGTTCTTCAGCATCAGATCTCAATGGTGCCCCAGAAGTAACTTATCAAATTAATTATTTCTACGATGCTAATGATAAACTCACCCGGAGAGAACAAATCAACCAAGCGAACAATAGTAAAATATTATATACCTATACGTTTAATGACCAAGATCGATTATCAAAGATTAATGAAGAACGGAAGACTGGTAATCAGATCACTGATCGAGATGTTCTCTTACTGACATACAATGATGATGGAGAAATTATCAAAGCAGTTCATAAGAAACCATTGATGGGGAACACTACTGATGAACCACCTATTATTAAAACTGTAGATATTAGTTATTACGCTAGTAACGATGACGTATATCCATTCTATTACGTAGACCCTATTAAAGAGTGGAAAGTAGATCGTGATTTCTTTGGGCTTTCTTTCCATCGTATTCAGAAAATAGTCACAACGGATCCAACTAAAACCATTTCTATTTCTTATGTATATCAAGATGATAATGAAGATTTTCTCCCTGATAGTTTTACAGCCACCATGGCTATTACATTTGGTGATAAACAGCAAACAGTAGTACAACAATATAGTTTAGAGTATTAATCGAATTAAAAGCAGGCGGTCTGGAACGATAGTACTTGGAACTTTTAGTCTCAAGATGTTACAGCGTAGAACGCTTAGATAACAAAGATTTGAAGTAGCGTTGTAGTCCAATTTTTCTGTTCAAAGTCTGCTTGCTTAGGCAATAAGGGTGACTCACTCTGGATTTGAATCTTTGCTGTAATTAAGATTTTCTTGATTACAAAACAGCGCCGCGATGCCATGTAAATAATGCTTGTTATTGATGGTGAACGGCGCTCATAAAAAGGCTCCCTTAAAAATTATTTTCATAAGATTGCAATTTTTCTTTTAGAGCGAAGTTCTATTACTCCATGAATTGGCACATAGGGCTCAATATGCTTAGAAATATTACAATAGCTTTAGGAGTAGGGTTCATTGGCAGTATCGCCAACGTATTCGCTATTTATCTCATCAATCCATTGCAAGGCCTGCCCTTACCTGATCATACTTTTATCTATAAACAAGTTTTTTGGGGCGGGTTATGGGCATTGCTTTATTGTTTGCCTTTTTTAAAACAAAGGTGGTTTATCAAAGGAGCCATAGTAGGCTTTACCGCAAGTTTATGTACCTTCTTTTTCTTTCAAACAATTCCTGTCACACCAATTAATATTATAAAAGCGTTTATGGTAAATATTGTTATATGGGGAGGATGCTCATCGTTCTTTTTTTATAAAGCGACATTGTCATGAATGCGTCATAACCACATGATTTTGATAGGGTTAAAAGAGAATAAAATTATCATTACTGACGTGGTTTTACTATTCGCATTATTTTTTGCAAATGCATCTGATGATGTAGCCAGACATCAAAGTAAATACTCTGTCGAGGAAATTGCCAATCGTTTTGAAGAATCAGCCATCAACAAAGGAAATGACGATCTTTACGAGGATCGGCCATTCACAAAATGCGCATAAGATAAATTTAGAATTGTGACCGACAAAAATTCATTATCTTCGGTAACCTTAAAATAGATTCCCGTTTAATGCAATGTAGCCAGATACTGCAATAGTAAAGATGCGATAAATAGAGTCTGGCTATCACATAACGATCCAAACCGTTATGACATAAAGGGTTGTGATGATGTTGCGAATAAAACATCAAACGTGCTGAACGTTTGGCCCAGGATACAACATCAAATTAGACCATTAATTTCACATATAGTAACTTAGTTTTAACAATGGTAGTTATCATGAAGAAAACATTTATTCATACATCATTACTTTTATTATCAATATCTTATAGTGCCTTTGCTTATGATTTAGAGTACCCAACTGAACCGACATTTAAAATGACCTCCAAAGGAAGCCTTCTTGTTGGTAAAGATAATTTGGCACTTTACACATTCAAAAAAGACGTTAATTCACCCATTCCTCCTAAATGCACTAGTATGAAGGACAAAGGTCTTTTAGGTTCGTGTTTAGCGAGATGGCCTGCTGCAATCGTTACGATGGAAGAGATGAAAACCTTAATCTTACAAGATCCAAAATTCGGTGCAGTATATAACAATGAGCTCAATAAATTACAACTAACGTACTCAGGTCTTCCTGTTTACTATTGGTTTAAAGATACCAATAAAAACAATTTTACCGGCGATGGTGTTGGTAATTCTTGGTCATTAATTTTAAAAGATATGCCACCGACAATGTTTAATGGTTTAGCGACCATAACTAGGTAGAACTAACTTTAAACTGGAGTCTTATGTCTTATTAACCTAAGAAAGTGAGGCTTATAAAACCTTATCCCAACACATTATGATCATAATCAGCAACCACTGTAGGTCAGATGACAGTTTAAATAAGAATTTACCTCACTTTTTTGATGGTTCTAAATGCGACAGACATTATACCGATATGTTCATCACTAATGAGTGTCAACTAGCAGATGGGATAAGATTACTCAATCTCAGAAACGAAAAATCTAGCATTCTTAGGTAGAGCGTCGTTACGATACTCACTAGTAAAATTTTCATATTCATAGTGCCTATTACCCACTTTGCGACAAAATAATATTAGGTCAAGATATTTAATTATTCCGGAAGCAATGGCATAACAGTTCGCAACAATAGCACAAAGAATATGCACAAGCCGATGATAATATATGAATTTTGTTTGGGTTGTTTTCGGTAACGATCAATGATGAATACGCGGACATATAATAAAATAATTCCAGCAATTAATAAGATAGGAATTTCAATTAGATTACTCAAGCTTTGAGGACCATATCCAACAGAAGCTAAGAAACACCAAAAGAACAGCGAGATTATTGGTAAACAAATATCACTCCAATAAAGAGCATTTTTTCTTTTAGCGTTAACCCAAGCGAAAGATACTAAACTTACATAAATAAAACATACAAAAGCAATAAGTAATAAAGATTCAATAACCAATACTGGCTCCTCTAAATAATCAAACTTAAAAGCAATTTAAATCTATCAAAAAGTCTTAAATAGGAACAGCTGCTAACCTTCGGCCGGACCAGATATCTCTACCTAAAATAGAAAACTGCGACCTATAATCTCACTTTTGGCCTCTAATGCTCGCTAATTTAGCGGGTATTCTTATTTTTATGTCAGTACTAATTACCATTATTTTATCTGATGAAGGATATGAAGCCAGGTATACGGTTTGTATTTTAAGCATGATGTAAGTCCTTTCAGGGCAATAGCGGTACTTAAACATACCAAAAAGGGATATATAAATTGACTCATCAATGTAAATAGGTATCATTCTCAATTAGAGATTAATCCCAATAAAGATGGTATTTGATGAGTAAGAACAAAATAGCTTTAGGTCTGTTATCTTTGGCTAGTGTTAGCGGGGCAGCTAACGCAGCTAATATTTACAAGACTGATGATTCGACCCTAGATATTGGCGGACGAATTGAGGCGAGAGCAGAACATCGAGATGATAATATTAGTGATCTAAGTCGTGTACGATTGAAGATCGAGGGCGAAACAAAAATCACGGATAGCGTTAGCGGGATCGCTCAATTCGAACAAGAGTTCAAAGACAACTCACAAAAGACACGCCACCTTTACGCCGGGATCAAGTCAGTTATAGGCAATGGAACCGCGACTCTCGTTTATGGTAAGACTGATGGTTCAATGAGCCTTGTAACTGACATTACAGATATTCAAGCAGCTTACGGTGCGATTGCAGCCGATAAATACAAGGTAGGTAAACGCATAGCCAATAGTCTAGCTTTTGACTACATGAACGAGAATGGGACATCATTCGCGGCGAACTATGCCGGAGCCGAGGGTAAAGATATAGGCGATTTTGATAATGGTTTCTCGATTGGCGCATCTCAGAGCTTTGGGGACACTGGACTTATTGCTGGTATTGGTTACGCGAAACAAGAGAAAGTCGATAAGAAAGAGAAATCGCAACTTGATTATGCCATTGGGTATCAATACAAAAAGCTATATATAGGCGCTCTTTACTCAGCTCGAAGAGTCGGAGACAAAGAGGGTGACGGTTACGACGTTGTTACAGCTTACAAGATTAACTCCACATAT
Organism: Photobacterium damselae; assembly: GCF_003026815.1. Classification (GTDB taxonomy): domain Bacteria; phylum Pseudomonadota; class Gammaproteobacteria; order Enterobacterales; family Vibrionaceae; genus Photobacterium; species Photobacterium damselae. The sequence goes on from NZ_PYOG01000038.1 coordinate 15,740, forward strand.
AAAGCGACTGTCGGTTTTGGCGAATTACATTTCGATAAGGGCGACGACTCGCGCGCTGTTAATGCTGACATTACTGCGAAATGGAATAGTCATTTCCGAACATACGCAGCAGTTAATCGCGATCTTGTAAATAAAGATACTCAAGGTATGCTCGGCGCACGCTACGATTTCTAATAGGCCTACTTGCGTTAGGCGCTTTCATCTCTTGCTCTGCTTTAGTGGCATAGTGTCCTACAAAGGTTACTAATTTAGTAATAATCGCTGGATAAGCGATAAGCAACGGGAGAACCGTAGCCAGCCTTCGGCTGGATTCAGACATCACTTTTATTGCCTAATGCTCGCTAATTTAGTGAGCATTCTTATTTATGCACCGAGCATGGTGTCAACCTAAGAGGTGAAATTCTTCTACACGCCTTGTCGAGCGGGAAGCGTTAGCCTATGCAAGGGAGTCCATCGTGATGTGGAATCTGAAGGAAGTAAATGGCAAAACATAGCTTTGACGAACAGAAACCAGATAAACTTGGGTAACCTAGCAATAGATAGAACAATCCAAAGACTCGAATCAGTAATGTTCCTGAGTTAGGCTACATTACCAATAAACAAGCTGCATCTCTCATTGGCGTTGCCTCAATAACGAGATAAAGTGAGCCTTACAAAGGCAAGTGAGTAATTCAAGATGGAAGTTCGCAAGATAGTCGTGATTTTAAATACAATACTAAGAGATGGCGTCATGTGGGATGAGAACATAGCTAAAAATTAGTTATTGACGCCATAGTCGTTTGTTATAATTTATTACGACAACGCTATGAAGATTAAGTCCCCATACCCCCAAATGACTGTGCCAGAAATAGCCAATACTGCGGATAAATACTTTATGATTTGGATCTTCTTTAAATTGTGAGTTTGGAGGTAATCGCTCTTACGTATATCATCATAAGTTTTACCATTCTCACTGATAGGATTAGTAAGCCCTGCTAACTTGAACAACTTAAATTCAACCCATACGGCAAAAAGAACAGTAATTGAGCCACTACGCTGAAACCAAATTGCTGAGTTATCTTCAAGTTGGAAAATGCCAAACCACGCTAAAATTGGAAAAATAAAAGCAAGCAACAGAATAGGAACAGAGGTCAATAGCTCTCGTTTAACCTTCTTTTTTATTTCAACTAGCTCCACAGTCTCTCCCTAAAAATTATAACGCTTTTTATACGGTTTTTAGCCACCATTCAGATTCCTATCATGCAGCCTTTCCAACCACTGTTCAATTGATAATCAATAGGTTAATGAGAGAGCGGTGATTATTAGATTATAAACTGACGCATAATTTTCAAAAAGCTTACTTCGACACTTTCTCGGATAACTACAGGTAAGGCAAACGTACAGTCGCAGATTGCGAGTAAACTTTCGCGCAGAGAAGAAATGGGGCAAAAATCATTTAGAACTTTTACATGTAACACTATCATTGTACATATATTTAAAACACAATTTATGTGGGAAATTTAAAGGATTGATAAAAAGACTATTAAATGATGGTTTTTAATAGATATATCCTAACACACCATTTTTTTAAAGCTAAAACCTGTTAATTTCGAACAAACAATAACAAAAAACAATTAATTGTTATTAATGATTAAAACAACAAATTCAAATGCCACACCCTATCAACATATAGAAAACATGATCTTTTGAGACTTAAGATCGATTTTAGGCTGAAAAGGGAGCGGTCGATTTTGATAACAACTTATTCACAAAAAATGTGACCGGTTTTGAGGTAGAAAAGAGTGTATTTTGAGGACTAGTGTGGTGAAAATTAATTGGACAGTGTTTCGATGTGCAATATTGCACTTATATGTCATATGGAAGTTTTATTTATGAATGATTGGGAACATGTAAACTTTAGTCAAGATCATGAAATGAATTATCACTTGAGTCTAGTAGGTAAATCACAATCGAGTGATAATCGCCGCTATTTACGAGAAAATACTCAACGGACAGCGAAAGTGGGCTGGGGAAAACTGTTCTTACACATACGGAATTTAAACCGTTTGTGATTGCGGATAAGCCTTTTCTTGATTAATTAATTTATATGATGCCGCCATTCGTGGCGGTTTTTTTGTATATTGACGTTATATGATCTCAAATTACATACGTTACATATTGAAAAATAGGTATTATCGCCTTATAAAGTATAAGCGTATTATTGCTTATGGTGGAGGGGGGAAAAGATGCCTGAGTTTAAAATTCTAAACAATATCATCCATTACATGGAAGAAAACGGTGCGAATTATAAAGTTGTTTCAATTTCAATAGATGAAGAACTTGTTAATGAAATAAATAAGTTAGAAACAAATAAACTTACAATTGAACAAGTAAGAAAGGCTGCTGATAAATGCCTAGCACATGAGTGGTTGAAGCATACTTGCATGGGTGATAGGTATCGTCATTTACAGATAACGCCTAAAGGTATCGGTGCTGCTCGTTCAAAAACACGATTTGAAGAAATTAAGGCGTCCAGAGGTTTTTTAAAAAAACTTTCAGATAATATTGATGATCACAAAGGATTATTATTAGTTCTTGGTTTCTTGCTTGCTTTAGCGACATTTACTCTAAAATTTATGGGGAATAATTAATATGGAAGATAAAACTTTTACTGTAGAGCTAAAATGCCTTTTTTGTGATTGCGTTCTTGAAGGGGATACTGATAAAGAATTGTCATCTGGTGATATGATTGAATGTCAGAGTTGCCATGAGTTTAATGATTATGATGCAGTAATTGATGTTGCTTCTGAAGAGGGAAGAGCACTTGTTCTCGAGTATTCAAAAAAAGAAATAAAAAAAGCTTTAGGTAAGTTTTTCAAATAACTCATCTCTTCAGTACGCATAAAATCTGATTACGTTAAAAAATCGTCCTTTGAGGCGGTTTTTTGTATCTGGACGTTACCACATATCAGATCGCTTTAGATAGATTTTTTAAATAGCTAATATTTGATACCACTTGAATACTAGTAATTAGTTATTCATTCACCGTATACTTAATTCGATTAATATAAGTCAATACAGGTCATAATTCGGTCTAAATACCAATATCAATACCTATCTAGAATTAAATCAAGCTAACATCATGTTTTAATTGAAAAATATAATTTTACACAAGGAAAGGATATTAATTTTAAGATTTAAAAGATAGTATATTGATCTCATCGTATAGAATATCCATACAAAATCGATATAATGTATATCATCACAGAAAAACTAAGAACACAATAAGTTAGCAGATTATATTATTACTAATTTTATTTGAATTAAGAATAATTATACTGCCTAATCTGGCAGTATTGAAAAAATATAATTATTATTAACGAGTATATGAATGAAAAGAGTACCAAAGAAAAAATAGTATTTTTGGAAAAAGCTATCTATCAAAAAATTCACAAAAAAAATTAAGCGTAAACAAAGGAAAATACTAAAAACTAGTAATGGCAGCCGAAGTAAGTTAAATGAATATATTGCCGTAGCGCCAACATTTATCGATATTTATAAGCCTAAAAATCATACAGCCTTTATTCATTTCAAAAAAGATTTAGAGGTTAAGGCAAAACAAGCCTCAGATAAATTCAACACAAAACGGCATAAAAAAATATACTTAAGAATATGTTTTAGAAATACTACTCATATAACAGCAGCGGCAGGGTTATTAATGACCGCAACTGTCGACTATATTAAGGCAAAATACCCTAAACTTGAGTTTAAAGTAACTCGTCCACCAAACCAACGGATAGGGTTACAAATGGAAAATCGTAACCTTGTTGATAGTGTATTAGTTCACATTGGCTTTTATAAGCTAATAGGCCATGAACATATAAAGCGTAGGTGTGACGCTAAAAGTGTAACATGCTGGAGCTATGCTCACGGTGATAATGCAAGCGGAGAAATTGCAGCACAATTGATACAAAACCTAGGTAAATTTAAGATCAAAACGAATAAACTATATCGCAGTTGTTTTGAAGCGGTAGCAAACGCTTGTGAGCATGCGTACACAGATAAGGTAATGAGAGATAATCCTTTCATTTTGAAGCGATGGTGGTTCTTTGTTGGAGTCTTAAATGATAAAATAACGGTCATTATATGTGATCTAGGTCATGGTATACCAAAAACTTTAGAAGTTACCCAAGACGAAAACATACTTACAACCCTATGGAAAAAACTAAAATTACCATCTAAGCCTACAACGGATTGTACATTGATACACGCATCGACTATGGTAAAAGAAACAAGGACAAAAGAGATTTACAGAGGGAAAGGTGGCACTGACGTAAAAACTTTTGTGGATGAAACAGAACAAAGTTCATTGATGATTTTCTCCAACAAAGGAACTTACAAGTATGAAGGTCAAAACAGGCCATCGAAAGCGTATGATAACTCAACTTCGGTTGGAGGAACTATAATTCAATGGACAATACCTTATACAAATTCGGAAGAGAAATGATACTTTACATCAAAGATTTTACTAAATACCCAGGAGCACGTTATAAAAAACTGGGTCCTTCAAGTGGAGAGGAATATAGAGATGAAATCCTCCTTCCTCAAATCCAAAAGCATGGTGCAGATTTGGTGATTAATTTAGATGGTGTTTTCGGATATGGTTCATCATTTTTAGAAGAAATTTTTGGCGGATGTGTTAGAAAAGGCATCTCTGGCACTATAATGAAAGAGATAGTTAGCAAAATCATCAGTGATGATGATGATGACCTTGTGTTTGAAATTCAAGGATACGTAGAAGATGCCATCAGAGCTAGCTAGATGTACTTTTGAACTAGTAAAAGCATCTAGTAGTAATAACGTTCCAACAATAATAAGCCTTATTAGCCTCGCTATTACTGTCATTGGTTGGATTGTTGTTTATCGATTAGAATTATCGTCGAATAGAAAAGTAGAACGCAATAAATCTATCGATCAATTAGATGAATCTTTATTCAATTTAGGACAATTTGCATCAGAATTAGGTGATAAGCAATTTTGTAACTCTGATTATCAAAAAGCTTTAGCTATGTTCATGAAAATAAGAAACATATGCGATAGAATAAATCAACTAGATAAGACGACAGTTAATCCAAAAGAACAATTAAGAGAATTAAAAAAGTTAACAACTGATGATTTATTCTACAATGATAGAAATGCTGTCGTATCACAAATACTACGAGTTCAAATCGTATTATCTAAACATTACATAAAATCTATGTAACTAAATAACTTGAGGTCGCAATATGCGACCTTTGTTGTCTCTGGACGTTACAGTGTATCTGGACTGTAGGGCAGCATTCGTTATCTTTTGTTAAATACCGTCCATCGTGACGGTATTTTTGTATCTTGTTACTTATACCAATTTTAATCTATATTTTGACCTTAATAGGCCAGTAATGTTAAAGTAACCTATCATATATGATAGGCTTAGTAGTTATAGAATGGCTTGGAAAGTGGATTTTTACTCTGGTGTTGAAGATGAAATATTAGTAATGCCACCTAAAATTCAGGCTCGTATGATTAAGTTACTCGAATTAATTGAATTACATGGAGCAAATTTAGGCCCACTACATACAGACTCAATGGGAGATGGGCTTTTTGAAATAAGAGCTAAAGCTCAAGAAGGTATAGGTAGAGGGTTGTTTTGCTATTTAAAAGGACAGCATGTTTACGTATTAAGAGCTTTTGTGAAAAAGACGAATAAGACCCCAAAAAAAGAAATAGAACTTGCTAGAGAGCGAATGAAAGAGGTGAAGTTATGAGTTTATCTACATTAAAAAGAAAAGCATTACAGAATCCTGAAGTAAAAGAAGCTTATGACGATCTAAGTGTTGAATTTGAATTGATAAATTCTCTAATTTCAATGAGAGAAAAATCAGGCTTAACTCAAGATGAAGTTGCTGAAAAAATGGGAACAAAAGCCCCGAATATTTCGCGTTTAGAATCTGGACGATCAAATCCTAGTCTTAAAACTTTAGTGAGTTATGCTCAAGCATGTGGATTTAAGCTAAATCTTGGTTTTAAACATGCTTAATTTTTGGAACAGTAGCCAGCCTTCGGCTGGAGCCAGATATCTCAACCTGAAATAGAAAAGAGAGGTCTAGAGCCTCACTTTTACCCCTTAATGCTCGCTAATTTAGCGGGCATTCTTATTTTATATCAGTACAAATCATCATTACTGTATTGACTACATTCTATGAGTAACAAACCTAGAAAAAAGAAGAAGAAACCAACAAAGAAATGTCGTCCGGTTCAGGCTTCATCTGCTTTTGATAGCTATGAGCAATATGAGACCACCATGGATAATATCATTCAGTTGCTAAATGCTCAGTATGATATTGCTCCACCAAAAGATCACGACGAAGAAATTGCATTAATTTATCAATATCTTATTGATAAGTTTGGTGACACATCGACTACTGCATTCAAATTACATGAAGTATTAATCTCGCTTGCTCATATCGCAGAGCGAGATGGTGCAACGTCTTACTAATAGCTGACATGCACGTTCCTAGAGCCACCAAACTCATCTTTAATAAAGATGAGGCTTGGGAAAAATATCTCACGCATTGTGGTGATAGCATCACCACCAATCAAATAGAGTGTATAGAAAAATGCTCGCTTGCGGTACCAGCAAAGTGGGCAGTAAGCACTACGAATGTGAAAACCCTGCTTGTGAGCATCGCAAAGTCATCTATAACTCTTGTAAGAGTAAAGCTTGTAGTTCTTGTGGAGTCATGCTGACAGAAAAATGGATAGCGAAGCAGCTATCCATCTTACCCAAATGTGAATATCAACACATGACCTTAACGATGCCCGATAAGCTATGGCCCATATTTCGATCTTGAGTTTTGCAAAGAAACGGGGAATCGAGATTGGCCTATTCTGTGTAGTCCATACATTTGGTCGTCAACTTAATTGGAATGTCCATTTTCATCTATCAGTCACGCGTGGAGGCATAAATCACAAAACTAAGCGATGGGGAAATATCTACTTTAATGCCGCGATGGTAGAGCAGCATTGGAAGCAGCAAGTGGTCTCGTTCCTACGGGACCACTATCATAACTTGAATACTAAACATTATAACTATCAACATATTAGAGACTTTCGTGGATGGAGTTAGTTTCTCTCTAGTCAATACAGTCGAAAATGGCGCATTCACTTGGCCAAAAAGACAGAAGATGTCGGTCCAACAGTTAGATACCTAGGCCGCTATTTTAAGCGGCCGCCAATAGCGGCTTCTCGCCTACGTCATTATCAGGGCGGTGATGTTCACTTTGTCTACAAAGATCATAGAGATAATTGCTATAAGACATTGGTCCTTAGTCAAATAGAGATGATCGATCGGCTAGTCTCACACATCCCTGCAGAAAAGAATTTTAGAGCAATTAGGTATTATGGTTTTCTGTCAAACAGAAAACGGGGAGAAGCTTTACCGTTGGTTTATGACTTACTGGATCAGGAAGAGCCAGTAGAGCCAAAAACATTGAATTACGCACAAATGATGCACCACCTGGTAGGCATAGATCCGTACAAATGTATTCTGTGTGGTGGCCGCATGTGTTTTGTGAAGATGGAATGGGGCTGAAAGGGCATGAGTTAGTTGCTTTGAGAAAAGCAACAACACGTGAAAAACGGCGACTCCGTTACAGCCATTAGGGAAGATCTACCTTAAATCAGGGGAAACACCCAAAATAGTATAGAAAATACTCAAAAGTAACCTGTATTAGTAGGCTAAGTCATAAGAAAGACGGTTACTGATTGATTTTTAAGTATTGCTGTCAGAGTGGTTAGGAATTGAAATTCCTAACCGTCTAGACATCTGTCTTTTCGATAAACCCCATACCCTCTTTAATGTGCTTTAAGTTCGCTGTTGATGTAAGCATTTCCACAACTTTGAATGCAACATCCATTGCTGCTGAAGGGCTTCTTGAGGTAATAATGTTTTTATCAATAACGATAGGGGCTTGAATTACGTTTACACCCATTTCTTCCATTTGGGTTTGCCGCTTTTTACTTAAATGATAAGTCGTTCCATTGCGACCATTGAGAACACCGCTCTTTGCAATTGGTAATGCACCAACACAAACAGACGCTATTATTTTGCCTTTTGAATCAAAGTCTCGAATTAAAGAAAGTAACCTTTCATCATATGCGTCTTCATAAAAGCCTGATCGACTCATACCACCGGGGATAGCGAGAGCATCAAAATCATTAATATCTATTTCACTTAACTGATATTCGGGTTTAATCGTGAAATTCCAAGCGCATTTTACTTTTGGACGTAACCCAACAGTTATCAGCTCAATTGGCTCTATGCCATATGTTGTAGTCCAGCCAAAAGCATCGGTAAATACACTTGCTTCATATTCTTCCAATCCCTGACATAGAAAGAGAATTACCTTTTTCACTAAGTTTCCTTACAATACGCTAAGTTGTCCATTTTGACTCATACGATACGGTCACATACTAGCTTAATCACTAAAGCTAACGCATAGCCTAAATACGACACATTGCGAATCACTCTTAAACAGATAATTAAATTACCTACTCCAAGCGCGCATCATATTTAGCTTCCCAACAAAAAAACAATTGCAGTTGCAACCATCAGCTTGTGAGGCTGATTGGGAATTAAGCTAACGGTGCCAACAAAAATCCCTATCACCCCCAACCATATGCCTAATCTGACTGTTACTTGAGGGTGTGCAGTATATGCTTTAATTCGATCGCAAAGACACCATTGTGTCACAAAACTAATTTGAAGGTCCTGCTTGCTTTGAATCTTATCGATTCCAAGCTTTTCTCTATACCACGCATTCATCAAAACCACATTTGATGAGCTCAATATTTTTTATTCGTTTGGGATGAAATACTATCTCTATACTTCTTTTCAAAGTTACGATCTATAGACAGAGCCTCGCATACAACAGATTTAGGGGTTTGAAGTCCAACGGAACGGTTCTGTACGCTAATGTGGTTAACTGCATGATATATATAAATATTTTAGACGGCAAAAATAAGGGCTTACCGTACACTTTCGTTCCGCTAAACCTCGCCCCCTAAAATGAAAAAATGATAGTATACATTTTATCATTTTGTTTAATCCGCTATTACAACGTCACATCACCATCTATCCACTTTCCATTTATTCAAGCAAATTTACATAAATCATTTGATAATAGTTATCATTTGCATTTATTCTTTAAACAATCTTAGCTTTTCTTTATGGAAATTATGTAATGGACACATCAATACAAAAGCTGTCTAAATTAGCGCAACAACAAAGTTGGCAATTAACAAATAAACGTTTAATTCTACCAGTCATTATTCTTGTATTACTTATATCTACTTCATCATTACGAGAATTAACCATTCAAGTACTGGCTGACGGTTTTTGGCAAGTCGCCGCCTATGTTGCAGCAACCCTTGCTGTCTATGAGTTTATTTCAACAAAACTAAAACATAGGGAATCCCCAATAACCAAACTAATAGAGCATTCAGTGATAGGACAAATCGTTTTTTCAGCTCTAATGGGGGCATTACCTGGCTGTGGGGGGGCTATTATCGTGATGACCCAATACGTGAATGGTAAGTTACCTTTTGCAGCAGTGGTAACTGTATTAACAGCAACAATGGGAGATGCCGCTTTTCTTTTATTAGCAACCAAGCCTTCTGTCGGGTTATTCGTAATCATGATAAGTACGGTGGTCGCAATATTATCAGGGTTAGTTATTTATAAAGTTCATGGAGTTCATTTCTTAAAACGGGTTCAACATGTCAATGAATTCGTTGAAATAAAAAACTGTTGTTGCCAATCTTCATCGCAAGACACAACACCAATACTGATAAAGTTACAAAGCAAATTCTGGCAATGGATACTCATACCTGCGATCACTATTGCTTTGTTAGGTTCATTTCAAATTGATACAAACCATTTATTCAATCTTCCAGCAAATACGATCGAAATAGTTGGCGCGGTTGCCGCTATCATTACAATATTTCTGTGGGCTTTGAGCCGCGAGGTGTCAGATTACCAGTCAATGGTCTCTGAAGACCCTAAAAAACCTAATGACAAAGCATTTAATCGAATTGCTCTTGATACAAATTTTGTTTTAAGTTGGGTCATTGGTGCATTTCTTGCTTTTGAGCTTATGCTCTACTGGACTCAAATCGACTTAAATCAACTATTCAACCATTGGGGTATTTTGTTACCTTTAATTGGCATTGCTATCGGACTACTACCTGGATGTGGTCCACAAATCATAGTAACAAGCATGTTTCTAGCAGGAACAATCCCCCTATCAGCTCAGTTGGGCAATGCCATTAGTAATGATGGTGATGCTTTATTTCCAGCCATCGCCTTAGCACCAAAGGCGGCATTAATTGCGACACTTTATTCCTCGATCCCAGCACTACTTACTGCATATACATATTTTTATCTATTTGAATAACTGAGAAAAAGAAACTAACAACGAATAGTAGCCAGCCTTCGGCTGGCTACTATTCAGAACGCGGCGTTTTGCTCAAAATCTAGTACCGACTTTAGGCGACCAAAATCACCAATCGGTTCACCATCGAGAATGAATTGAGGATAGCTTCTTGCCATTGGAAATAATTTGAACAAAGTTTCTCGGTCAAACTCGACATCCAACTTGAGCGTTACCACGTTAATGCCCTGATTCTGTAACCATATTGCAGCTATTTCGCATTGAGAGCATTGCTCCTTGCTGTACATTTCTATTTTCATAGCTATTCTTTACCGTTAGAAATCTGCATCAAAACTCAATTGGCGATCTTGAGGTCGTTTGTACTCAGTAACGCGTTTTTCGAAGAAGTTAGTTTTTCCTTCCATATCTAGTAAGCGCATATAATCGAATGGATTTTTAGCGTAAAAGATCGGATCGAAGCCGAATAAACCAGCGATAACATCAGCAGTGTGCTCAATGTATTGGCACATCAGCTCAGCATTCATACCAATCAAGTCCACAGGTAAGGCTTCTGTTACGAACTCTTTCTCAATTGAAACTGCTTCTCTGCAAATCTCTTCAAACTCTTGTTGCGTCACCTTACCTTGACCTAAGGTTTTAAATAGCAGCGCAGAGAAGCTAAAGTGCAATCCTTCGTCACGAGCAATCAAGTCATTGCTTGCCGCCAAGCCTGCCAGCAAACTACGCTTACGGAAGTAGTAAATGGCACAGAAGCTGCCAGCGAAGAACAAGCCTTCCACCAAGCCAAAGGCGATCAAACGCATTGTCAATGGTTTATCGGAAGAGATCCACTTCATTACCCACTCTGCTTTACGCTTCACGGTCGGGACGTTTTCAATCGCATTGAACAAGCGTTCACGCTCTTCCACCGCAGGAATGTAAGTTTCTAGTTGCAGTGCGTAGGTCTCTGCGTGAATGACCTCATTAAATGCCTGCAAAGCAAGGAAGCAGCGCGCTTCTGCGATTTCAATTTCACCATAGAACCGAGTCAATAAGTTCTCGTTGATCATCCCTTCACTCTGAGCAAAGAAAGCCAACACATGTCGAATGAAGTGCTTTTCGCCTTCGGTCAGCTTGGCAAGATCGGCAAGATCTTGAGCAAAATCGAGTTCTTCTGTAGTCCAGAAAGCCGCTTCGTGAGTTTTGTACGCTTGCCAAATCTCTTCGTATTGAATGGGGAACAAGCTAAATTTGTTTTTAACAATCATACCGCTTCCTTACTTTCGGTTGATGCGAATCTTTTTAATTGACGAGATAGGTTTATGCACCGCAGTTTAGGCAATCTTCATCTTCACTTTGCTGACCAACGGTCACTTTCACCGCATTCGTCGATGGCTTGGAGCGCAAATAGTACATGCCGGTTTTCAGACCACGTTTCCACGCGTAGAAGTGCATCGCATTGATTTGGGCGAACGTTGGTGATGCGAGCCATAAGTTGAGGCTTTGCGATTGGCAAACAAACGGGGCTCGAGCTGCCGACATATCAATGATCACTTTCTGAGAGATTTCCCACACTGTTCGATACACGGATTGAAGATCGTCTGGAATGGCATCGATACCTTGTACTGAACCGTTATTGAGAATAATGGCATCACGAATTTTGCTCGTCCAAAGACCGCGCTGCTCCAGATCGCTTACCAGATATTTGTTAATGATGATGAACTCACCCG
>NZ_PYOG01000039.1 GCF_003026815.1 Photobacterium damselae
TATTAATTACGTTTAGAGCTTGAGAAACGTCCATAAAAAAATCCAAGTGCATTAAATACACTTGGATTTTTACACATCTATAGGATCATTCAACCGATCATTTTGAGCTTAACTGATCGGCATTACCGTCATCGGGCGCTTTTTTATGGCTTTCATTCGATACATATCATCATCTGCACGACGAATAACCTGCTCTAACGTTTCATCAGACGGATATCTTTTAGCATAGCCACAGCTAATTGTGAGATTGTACAACACATCATCCAATTGGAATGGAAGCTTGCATAGGTCATCTAGCCCACGGCGAATAGATTCTTCATCAAACTTAGCAGCGACAATCAGGTTAAATTCATCGCCTCCAACTCGAAATGCCATCCCCAGGTTATGACTCCAGATATAACGATTTAAACGGGCAGAAAACTGGCGTAATAAACTGTCACCAATTTCGTGACCATAAGTGTCATTTACAAATTTAAAATCATTAAGATCGATATAAACAAAAGAGAAATCCTGCTTAGATTCAAACTCTCGACTTAGTTCAAGCTCTAAGGCTTTGCGATTGCCCAACCCCGTCAAGTGGTCAAGCAGTCTTTCATTATGAATATTCTTATAATGTTCAAAAAACTTAATCGTTAGCAATAAACCAATACCGATACAAATATCAATTAGCAACGTAATATATAAAACAAGATCTTGATAGTCGTTCATCTTATTAGAACTATAAATTTTCATGGTCCACGTTGAATTATAAAACGTCTTATTAATTGAAAATAAATAGTGATCTTTTTTTAGATCAACGGTACTCAATATCTGGTTTTTAGCCTGTTGTTTATATTGGGTTGTTAACGAAACCGTATAACCATATTGAGAAAGTTCACTGATTCTACTAAATATTTTTGAATCAGAAATATCAGAAACATAAATAACAAAACCTAAAAACTTTTGCGTTCTATGTAAACTAAATACTGGGTTTCTAAGAATAAAAGCCAAACCGCCTTGATACAGATTTAATGGGCCTGATACATACATAGTTCTGTGCTTTTTTGCATACAGTGCATCTTCTTTTCTATTTTGATCAGAAAACAAATCAATATACGCACGCTTATCAGAAACATGGGGATTAGTAACGGTTACAACACCATTAGGAGCAAATTGAAAGTTCGAACTGCCTTTTACGCCATCAAGTAATTCATCGGAGGCCAGCAAGAATGATTTTTGGTTAAAACCTGTACTGGCTACATAAAAAGACAACCATTTTAGCTTTTCTTGCTCAGTCTTAAAATCATGGCCAAGGTCGTTTAATGCTGTATTTAAATAAGCTTCAACACGACTGTTAGAAAACACTTCTCTATTGTTGATAATTTTGTCAGAGATAATATAGCTCATCAGCAAAACACAAAGATAAAGAAAAAAGGCTAAAACACAAACCTTATTTCCAATTTTTCGCTTTACTTTCATACAGTTGGCTTCACAATGAACTATCTCTTATATGCCGCACATAATATCATACAAAAAAGCATTAACAATATGAATTTACATTCAAATAAATGTTAATTAAGTTAACAATGTTCTCAAAAATAACAAGAGGATAATAGCCTCTTGTTACTTATAATTAACACCCTTTCGTGATCAGTGTTATTGGTTTCTCTAGCGTACCATTGTATTGAATTCGACAGTTGAGAATATTTTTATAAGCATCTTTTACATTCGGCATTATATACACGTCATGATCTAAGCTACCATAAACTAAAAATCCAGATCCTGTAGGTGACATATCTTCCTGGTATTTCTGACTTTTTCTTGGATAAGCATCTATTGATAATATTGATTTTAAATTATTAACGACTTTGTTATTTTTGGATGGGTTGTTGCCAAAAACTAAATCTGGATAATGTGTATTAGAGTATACCAATACTTCATGACCATTAATCTTAATGCATCCTGCGGTTTCGTTATCATTATTGGTTCCGTTAAAGCTTTTACAGTTTTCAGGTGCAATTAAGTTAATTTCTGCTTTTGCTTTCACAAGCTGTATTGCTGTTTCCAAAGCCCCTTTCGTTGCCTTTAATGTAGAAATACGAGCATCTTTTTGTAAGTTAAGAAACTTAGGTGCTGCTGTTACTGCTAATATTCCTAATATAACAATCACAACAACCAGTTCAATTAAGGTGAAACCTCGGTTAATTTTAATCTTCATACTCATGCTTTATGTAATAATTTGGTGAAAGTATTACATAATGAGCAAAGGATAAAATAACTAACTTAGAGGTATAATAGCATGCTAACTAAAATGGCTAGCATTCTAAACAAGCATTTCGAATAGCGTCTAGAATGTTATATCTCAATAGGGAATGGGTAAATTTAAAGTGCTCCGTACAGCGTCAATACTTAATAATTGACGCTGTACGTATTTGTTAAATGCTCGAATCAAACTCTTCAATCAACCCTTGCTTTTTTAGCTCTGCGATAATTGCACCTCTTGTACGAGCATGAATTACAGATAGTTCGTCAACTGATGTATTTGTATTAAATGCTTGTACTAGCTTATCGCGTTCTTCTTCAGCCCAAGGAAGTCCTGCATTCTTAGGAAGACCTTTTAGGATATTTTCTTTCTGTTTTTGTTCGACTGATTTTTTGCCCTTCTTTGGTTGTTTTACAGCTCCAATAACGGTGAACAAAGACCGTATTACTTCGGGGTTATTATAAGGTGAGCACTCAGGTAAAACTTCACCTGAAATTGGGTCAATTCCATTTGCTAGTACTTCAACATTTTTTAGTGCCGCCAATATATCCATATACTTTCCAATTTTCCGCTCACATTTTACGCTCTAGCATAGCATGTTAGTTTCCATGCCAATTAAGGCTAACTTTACCGCTTAAGCCTGAGCCTAAAATACGAATGTAAAGAATCATGTTGGTACATATCGTTGTGTACTTCGTCGCATTACGTATTAATTGGGTAGATTATTTGCCGTGTGGGCGACCATGACAATACAGATATAAAAGCCCTCAATCACCTCATAAACGATGGAATATTGAGAATAATTATTCACACAATTAACTTTGAGCCTTACTGTACACATACCTCAGGTACGACTTTAACCCCGTCAGTTTCTCTTGGCAGTAAATGTAATGATAGGATCGCTTGGCGATCACAAAAATTTACTCGCCGATATAACTCATATGTGAATATTTCTAAGGTGGGTGATTCCCCCGCCCTACACATTCGCACTATTTATTGAAAATTGACCGTCATTTCATTTCTCGATAATCTCAATTGTAAAACAGTTGCTTATCAACAAATTTAATAACAACCTGAGCATTTTATCCTATGACTACTTCCAAAATAGATCTTAATGACCTGCACGACAAAAACATAAACTATTTGATTGGTGCAGGAGCATCAGCAGGTCTATTTCCTACTCTTGCGTTAAATATGCATACCGAGGGGAAATGGGAAACGATTGAAACTTTGGCTACTGAATTCGATTATATTGATGCTAAACACCTAAAAGCCTTGCTGTTCATGTATTACTACGAGGAGTGCATCAAACCTGTTAGTTCTGTTGATTTCACTGCCTTAGAAGACGATGAACAAACAGTCATTGATAATTATAAAAAGTTTATGAAATTGAACCTCGAAATTCTTCGTCGAAAGCGAGGTTACGACAGAAAGATTAATTTTTTCACCACGAACTACGATTCCTGCCTAGCCTATGCAGCAGATGAGCTCTACGAAGAAAAATCCATTCGATTTAACATCAACGATGGCTCTCGTGGTTTCCATAAGAAAATCGTTGAGGCTCGTAACTTCGACTGCATGACTACTGAATCAGGTATTTTCGACCGAAACAAAGAAGTCCAACGACAAATCAATATTATCCACCTTCACGGCTCTGCATTCTGGCGTAAGCACAACGATTCGATCCTTGTTGATTATTCTTCTGCGGGGCAAATAGTTTCTGAATCATCAATCGACAGTATGTACTATGATGATTTTAAAGAGATGTTAGAAAGTGGCTCTCACACTGTGGATCAATTGTGTTCAATGATAATAGATGACGATAACGAAGCTGCATTTGAACGTATACAAGATAACTTCTACAGGGAATATAACCAGTTACCTATCGTGAACCCTACAAAATGGAAGTTTCACGAAACAGTATTTGAAGAACACTATTACCAGATGCTGCGTCACCTTAGTTATGAGTTAGAAAAGCCAAATAGCGTATTGATAGCCTTCGGTTTTTCATTTGCTGATGAGCATATCAGGAACTTGATTAAACGCTCTCTGACGAACCCTACTCTACAGGTATACATCTGTTGTTACAGAGAAACCATGATCCCTGAATTGCAGAAGTATTTCTCTGACTTCAATAACATCAAGTACGTTGTTCATGAAGAAGGTGAAGCATTAGATTTCTCTTACTTCAATTCTCACGTCTTAACACTTGGTGAGGATGACGCATGAGCATCTTCATTGGTGAGGTCACAGCGGTAAATGGCATTCAAATTACGTTGACCGTTGATGAGACATCGAACAAAGACACTATTTTCTATGAAGGTCAGCGATACAAAGGTATCTCTATCAGAGAGTACGTTTCAATTCAGCGTGGCTTCCGTGACATTGTATGTATTGTTGAGGGTGAGTACTTAGATGAAAGACGTTTCCAAGAGAACACGGATAAAATCGAGTACATACGAAAAGTGCATGTTCGCCCTATTGGCTACATCGAAAATGGTAACTTTTTTGAAGGTATCAAGTTCTTACCGTTGATCCGTGATCCTGCCTTCCTGTTACCTGAGCAAGCCTTAAAGACAGTATATTCATCTAGTGCTGAATCAGATTTCTGTATTGGATCATTGTTAAAAGAAGGGATTGAGATATCTCTACCTTGGCAGAAGTTGTTTAATACTCACATTGGTATTTTTGGAAACACTGGTAGCGGTAAATCAAATACTCTAACGAAACTCTTCACCACTTTGTTCGATGAAAAGCATATGAGCAAATCAAACCTGTAAGTAAGTTCGTGCTGCTTGATTTCAATGGTGAGTACATCAAAGATCAAATCGTATCACTGGAACATAAGCACGCCATAGATCTGAATACGAATACAGCAGTCGATCAATTCCCGTTAGCAGAAGACGAGTTCTGGAATGTGGAGACGCTTTCAATTCTTTTCCAAGCCACGACCAATACACAGAAACCGTTTATTAATAGAGTCCTGCAAGGACGCTCAAAGTATGGCTCTGGTAAGGCGAGTGCTCTAAGTTACTTAAAGTATACTATTAAGTTCTGCTTTACTTCATCGTCTCAGAAGCCTGAAGTACTCGACCTCATCAAGAGTGTTCTAAAGAGCACCAATCAAGCAAAAATCCTCGATAAAGTATGCTGGCACGGAAATAAATATAAACTCTTACGCGATAATATGAGTGATGTGTTTTTTAATGGTGAATCTGAATACGACATATACCTAAAAAATATTGTTGATAGCATTCAGATTAATGACCTTGATGCATTTCAGGAATTTAAAATTCTATGCAAATTGAAGTTGATTAATGATTTGATGTTCAACTATGTTCAATTCGATCACATACAGCCACTATTAAAACGTGCAGAATCCTCGCTAGGAGGGTTATCCAAGGTAATCAAAGTAGAGTCTAGTGTTGCTGTTGACGATAAGGCAATAACAGTCATTTCGCTGCGTAATTGCAATCAAGACGTGAAGAAAATCATTCCCCTTCTTGTAACGAAGCACTATTACAATTCTCACAAAAAACAGGTTAAGAAAAGCCCACCAGAAAAGACACTGCACCTAATCATTGATGAGGCACATAACATCCTTTCTCAACAATCAGTACGTGAACAGGCTAACTGGAAAGACTATCGTTTAGAGTTGTTTGAAGAATTGATTAAGGAAGGTCGTAAGTTCGGTATTTTCCTGACGTTATCGAGTCAACGACCTGCGGATATCTCGGCAACGATTATGTCTCAATTGCATAATTTCTTTATCCATCGTTTAGTTAACGATCGTGATTTGTTCTTGTTAGATAACACCATTAGTACATTAGATTCTGTCTCTCGCTCTTTAATTCCGAACCTATCAAGAGGCTCTTGTATTATTACTGGTACTTCGTTTGATTTACCTATGTTGATTCAGGTAGACGAGTTAAACGATAACTGTAAACCAGATAGTAACGACGTACTTCTAGAGAGCCTTTGGTCAGTAAAGACTGAGGAAGAGTCAGCTTAGTTCTGAATTTGTCCAATATGGATTTCTTACTTGTTGCCAATATGTTTTGGATCATAAACAACCAAATAGATTTTAACCTCAATACGTTAAGGAGGAGAAAAAAGTGGACTTAGAATCTATAGTCAATCCATTTTAATCAACAAATTCAAGCAATTTAAGTCTGTTACTTTTAACTAAGATTGGCACTGCTTGTTCAAGCATTTCAGTACCAAAAACGCAAAAAGGCCGCTGAGCAAAACTCAGCGGCCTTCTTTAATATGGCGGAGAGATAGGGATTTGAACCCTAGATACGCTACAAACGTATGCCGGTTTTCAAGACCGGTGCTTTCAACCACTCAGCCATCTCTCCAATGCGATGAATCATATAGAGTCATTGAGTTACAGTAAAGCCCTCTTAGGTTTGTTTGCTCGATATCTATCCGATTTAGCACTAAATGACTTCCACTCGCTCAAAAACCCTACGCAATCGTGTTTAAAAAACTATCAGCAACACTTTTTTAGCTATCAATAGCCATAAACCCCATTAATTCCGTGAGCCCTATCACTTTAGGCCTGAGAGCTGAATCACACCTAAAAACGGTGGGTACAAATGTCCAGTTAATGCCCTATTTGTCTCATTTCCTCACAACGGAGTGCGAACCATAATTGCGTCCAACAAGGCAGCATGCAGCCCGACCTTTGATACAGCTATTTATTGCTAGGGTATAAAAGTCCTAGTAATAGCGAATTAAACGAAATGGAGTTTACCGTTATGAAAAACCAATTGTCGCAATTAAAACGACACCTGCTCACAGGTACCAGCCACATGTTACCTTTCGTTGTTGCCGGTGGTGTACTTCTAGCCCTTTCCGTAATGCTTGGTGGTAAAGGTGCGGTTCCTGAAGGTGTGTTCCTTGAAGGTCTTTGGGACATGGGTATTGCAGGCTTTACTCTTTTTGTTCCTGTTCTTGGTGGTTACATTGCTTACTCAATCGCAGACCGTCCAGCACTAGCTCCAGGTATGATTGGTGCTTACCTTGCAAACCAAGTACAAGCTGGTTTCCTTGGTGCTATCGTGGTCGGCTTCATCGCAGGTTACGTAGTTCTTCAACTAAAACGTATTCCGCTTTCTAATAAGCTAAAAGCCATTTCTACTTACTTTATTTTGCCTATTGGCGGTACGTTTATTGTTTCTGCACTTGTTATCTGGGTTATCGGTGCACCAATTGCAGCGGCAATGGAAGCAATGAATGGCTGGCTACAAGGTATGGCTGGCGCATCTAAAGCATTCTTAGGTGTAATTCTTGGTGGTATGACTGCGTTTGATATGGGTGGCCCAATCAACAAAGTAGCAACTCTATTTGCTCAAACTCAAGTAGGTACTCAACCATGGCTAATGGGCGGTGTTGGCGTAGCAATCTGTGTTCCACCACTAGGTATGTTCTTAGCAACTCTTCTTTCTCCTAAGCGTTACACAGACGAAGAGCGTGAAGCAGGTAAAGCAGCAGGTATCATGGGCTGTATCGGTATCACAGAAGGTGCAATCCCATTCGCAGCCGCTGACCCAATGCGTGTAATCCCATCAATCGTTGTTGGCGGTATGGTTGGTAACGTTGTGGCCTTTATGTTCGGTGTTCTTAACCATGCACCATGGGGCGGCTTAATCGTACTTCCAGTTGTTGATGGTCGTCTGTACTACATCCTAGCAATTGTGGCAGGTTCCGTAGCAACAGCCTTGATGGTCAACGCACTGAAAAAACCTATCGAGCAACGTCAAGATTCAGTACAGCAAGATTCTGACGATGACTCACTAGAACTAACATTTGAATAATTGATTAATAAGTACCAAATTCTGGAGATATAACATGAAACTATTAGGCGTAACTTCTTGCCCATCTGGCGTTGCTCATACTTACATGGCAGCAGAAGCATTAGAAACAGCAGCTAAAGCAAAAGGCTGGGATGTAAAAATCGAAACTCAAGGCTCTATCGGTATTGAAAACGAAATTACCTTAAATGAAGTGGCAGACTGCGATATCGTAATTCTAACTAAAGACATCGCAATCAAAAATGAAGACCGCTTTAAAGGCAAAAAAATCGTTCGAGTTGGTGTTGCAGACGCAGTGAAAAAAGCACCACAAATTATGGACAAAATTGAAGCTCACTTCGCTTCTGCTTAATCCATAACTTCCGCCAGAGCTAATATCTATCAGCTCTGGCGGTTATCCATTCCCTTACTCCATATAATTTTACGCCTTAATTGGCATACAATTTCCAATATCAAATAATAAATATCGAATGCCGCACAGTCCCAAAAATAAAGTGGCATCAAGCTAACAAATTCCAGCATCGCGTATCGCGCATATTGCATCATTAAATGATAATAGATGCATAATTATTACAGGCTTATTGACACCTAATCCAAAACGTTAACCTTATCTCTGCAACTATGGAAATCGCAGAGGTCTTCATTTTAGTACTGATATCATGAACAAAACTTTTGTCGACTTACTGGACAATGTCATCACGGATAGCGCTTCAGTTAATAATATCTGGTTTGCTGGCGACTCGATGCCACCACCTGAAGCGGGCTACCAAGTCAACTTTCCTCGCCTTGAGCTGGTTTTTAAGGGCCGCTATGAAAACACGTTAGAAAATCATCAACAACAGGTCGATCATATTGCCCTTGAAGTGGGTGACGCTCTTTTTATCCCGGCCAACGCATGGAACAAACCAAGTTGGGATCATGAATGTTCAGTGCTCAGTTTGCTTTTTGGTAAGAGTCAATTGGGTTTCAGTTTAGTCAGTAAACGAGAAAATGAAGATGGCTTTTATGATGTGGTGAAATACAGTGTTCCACAACGAACAGGCCATGCGGTTGATCATATTTTAAATGCCCTTTCGAGCTTAGCGCATGAAAAGAAAAAGCAGCCTGCTGATAAATTTATGCTGTTGGCTCTGCTTAGCTATTGCAAAGATATGATTGAAACCCCGATGGAAGATACAGCCCGTCGTAGCCAAGATCTGTTTAAAGGGATCTGCATCTATGTGCAAGAAAACTTTCATCGCAACATTAACCGAAATACCGTTGCAGCGCGTTTTAATATTTCACCAAATCACCTCTCGCGTCTGTTTCGTCAAGAAGGTCACATGCGCTTTGCGGACTATATCTCTTGGGTTCGATTAGAGCGTGCTAAATTTATGCTCAAGCGCTACAACTTTCGCCTAGAAGAGGTGGCCCAACGTTGTGGCTACCACGATTCCAATTATTTTTGTCGAGTGTTTAAACGCAAAACAGGCAAAACACCGACCGAATATCGCAGCTACTAATCTAAAAGATATCTGAAATAGTCTGTAAGTGACGATTTACTTACAGGCTATTTTTATCATCGCTCTATTTAAACTAAGTATTAAACTGAGTAATCGGTCAAATTAGAAACAGTTCACAATTTTTTCTATTGGCTACAGAAGTCCAGTTGGTGGCGTTTTTTGCTACTGAAGTGCAATGAAAAGCATACTAAACTGGATGAAAATCAAGCCGACAATAGGGAGTTAGTTGTGGCGACACTTTTACTTGATGGACAATGGCAATTAACCTCACCACAGCATAGCCATATTGCGATTCCTTGTACCTTGCCTGGTGATGTTCATTCTGCCTTATTAGCTGCAGAACTGATTGTTGATCCCTATTTTGCTGAAAATGAATCTCTTGTTCAGTGGGTCGGTGAAAGTGATTGGTTACTTACCCGTGAGTTTGAGGTTTCACAAGAGATGCTTGATCACTATGCGGTTGATTTAACGCTCTCTTTTGTTGATACAGTCGCTGATATTCAAATAAACCAACACAGTGTTCTTCATTGCAGCAATCAATTTCAAACCTACCACAAAGAGGTAAAATCGACCCTCAAGCTTGGCATTAATCACATCTCTATTTTATTAAAACGCAGCGATATTGAAGCCAAAGTACGAGCAGAAAAGCTTCCTTTCCCTATACCTTGGGCTGAGGGTAATAACCAAATACCGCATATGAATACCTTACGCAAAACACAGTGTCATGCAGGGTGGGATTGGGGGATTTGCCTACTGGTTAGCGGTGTTTATCAATCCATTACACTAGAGCCGTTGAATAACACACGCTTGGTCAATGTCCGTACCACACAAAATTGGTTGAACTCAGAACATTGCCAATTGGAACTTGCTATCACTTATCAAGCTCTGGCCGCATTTGAACAGCAGCAACTTACGATTGATTTTAATCAGCAAGTACACACTATCGCGTTAGCTATTGATAACCAAGATATCGAGAAAAATCATACCCTTTATTATACCATTGATGTCCACCAGCCAAAACGATGGTGGCCAGCAGGTTATGGTGAACAACCTCTTTATCCATTAGAGATTACGCTTAATGAACAGAGCATCACAAAGCAAATCGGTTTTCGTCAATTAGAACTCGATACATCGCTTGATGATATTGGCTCAAAAATGCAGTTTGTTGTAAATGGACAAACCATCACGGCAAAAGGGGCAAATTGGATTCCACTCGATGCCATGCCAAGTCAACAAACTCCAGAACGATATCGCCAATTACTGCAAAATGCTGTCGATGCTAATATGAATATGATTCGAGTTTGGGGTGGCGGTACCTATGAACAAGATTGTTTCTACCAGATCTGCGATGAATTAGGCTTGCTCGTCTGGCAAGATCTGATGTTTGCTTGCGCCCTCTACCCTTCTACGGTTGAATTTATTCAAGAAGTCGAACAAGAAGTTATTCAACAGATAGATCGATTAGCAGATCACCCTTGTCTTGCGCTTTGGTGTGGTGATAACGAAGTGATTGGTGCTATTAACTGGTATCCCGAATCGCGTCAACACCGAGAAAAATACGTGGTTAATTATGACCGCCTTAATCGCGTGTTAGCGCAAATTGTAGCAAAACACGATCCCTCACGTCGCTTTTGGGCCAGCTCTCCTTGTAATGGTGAACTCGATTTTGGTGATGCTTGGCATGATGATAACTGTGGTGACATGCACTTTTGGGATGTATGGCACTCAGGAAAATCATTAGATGCTTATTATCAGGTAAAACCTCGTTTTTGTTCTGAATTTGGCTATCAATCTTGGCCATCATTACCAACCGTTAAAACCTTTGCTGATTATGATGAATGGAATGTCACTTCTCCAACATTTGAAAGTCATCAAAAAAACAAACGAGGAAATAGCATTATAACGGAAATGTTTACTCGTTATTTTCGCTTCCCAAGTAATTTTGCCAATATGTTATATTTAAGCCAAGTTCAGCAAGCACTGGCGATTAAAACAGCCAGTGAATATTGGCGTGCACATAAAAATCATTGCCGTGGTATTTTATATTGGCAACTAAATGATTGCTGGCCTGTAAGCTCTTGGTCAAGTATTGAATATACCGGACGCTGGAAACAACTGCATTACCATGCCAAACGTTTCTTTGCGCCTCAATTAGTCACTTTTATTCAGCAAGACAATGGGCTATTAACCCTAAGTGCTGTAAATGATGAGCATAAAGCCGTGAACTATCAGGGGCAGGTGCTGCAACTTTCATGGCAAGGAGATATTCTCCAAACTTGGCCTATAAATGGAGAATTAACGTCAGACAGCAGTGACATCATCTGGCAACATTTTATGAACACATCCAATATCAATGAGAAAGATCACTTCTATCACGTTGAAATTACTATTGAATGTTACTCTGGAAGTAATAACGGACAAACATCAAAAATTGAGAATGATTATTTTCCTACCGTATTTAAGCAAGCCAAACTGCAACCGGGAAAAATTCACGCTCAGGTTATTGAAGACGAATTAGGTATCATAATTGAGCTCGATTGTGAGGAACCTTGTCTATTTGTTCATCTCGAAGTCGATGATCACCTCAGTCGCTTTAGTGATTCCAGTTTTACTTTATTACCTTCAACGTGTAGCGGATATAAAAAACAGATCCGTTATATAGGACTGCTAAATAAGGATTGTATTGAGAAGCAATTAAAAATATATCATTTAAGTCAAAGTTATTTATCTTAATTAGACTGATATTAAATAACTTTTAAATTATATCAATAAGAGAAATGCACTTAAATTCATTAGGTGTGTTCTCTCTTATTTTAAATAGATTAATACTGCTTAATATCAAAAAATAGAAAATTTATTTAATTAAATACTTTATTTTCGATTTACCACTAAGAAATAAAAAGCAAAGCCAGAAATAGTAATTATGGCTATCCCACTTAACACGGATTTTAAGTTCATTCCAATTAGAGTAAGGAACCGTTATGCTCTTCAATCCAAAATACACCTTAACTTGCCTTGCCATATCGGCTGCCATGGCAACCCCTACCGTTATGGCACAAGAAAAAACCCAACTTACGATTGTGCCCGATTTTTATCCAACCATGATTCGTAACTTTAACCCGTTTTTATCAACAAACTTACGTACCACTACAGACTTTATTTACGAACCTTTGGTGATTTTTAACCAAATGCAAGAAAATAAACCCGTAATGCGTTTGGCTAAAAACTATTATATGTCGGAAGATCTCACCCAAGTGACTTTTGAGATCCGTGACGGTGTTAAGTGGTCAGATGGAAAACCGTTTACCGCAGCCGATGTGGTCTACTCTTTTAACTTGATTAAAGCTAAGCCAGAGCTGGATCCTCGCGGTATTAATAGTTGGATCAAAGCCATCAAGCAAGACGGCAATAAGGTGATTTTTGATCTAACCGAAGCCAATTCAAATTTACCTTATGAAATTTCTGCTGTGCCTATTGTCCCACAGCATATTTGGCAAGATATTAAAAATCCTGAAAACTACGCTAATGAAAATCCTGTCGGCTCAGGTCCTTTCACAGAAATCGATCTCTTTACACCGCAACTCTATGTTCAATGCCGCAATCCACATTACTGGGATAATGACAATTTGGACGTTGACTGTCTGCGAGCACCACAAATTGCCAACAATGATCAACTGCTCAGTAAAATAATCAAATCAGAACTCGACTGGTCGTCTGCTTTTATTCCCGATATTGAAGCTACCTATGTCGCGCGTAACCCTCATCATAAATACTGGTATCCAGCCTCAACCACTCAGTCATTTATGCTGAACTTTAATACCCCGAAAGAAGGCAACCACGAAGCCATTAACAATATTGATTTCCGTCGTGCGTTCTCGATGGCAATAGATCGTCAAATGATCATTGATGTGGCTTTCTATGGTAACGGTGTGGTGAACGACTACGCCTCAGGCTTAGGCGAAGTATTTAAATTGTGGTCCGATCCTGAAACTCACAATAAGTACAAGCAATTTAATACTTACAACGTCGACAATGCCAAAGCACTATTAGCCAAAGCGGGTTTTAAAGATCTCGATGGTGATGGCTTTGTCGAAACCCCAACAGGGAAAAAAATTGAATTAGAAGTGCAATCTCCTAACGGATGGACTGATTTTAATAACACCGTTCAGTTAGGTGTAGAGCAGCTTCATGCAGCAGGCATCAATGCTAAAGCTCGAACGCCTGATTTTGCGGTGTATAACAAAGCGATGGTAACGGGAACTTATGATGTTGCCTATACCAACTACTTTAATGGCGCAGACCCACATCGTTACTGGAGCAGCGCATATCACTCACGTTATCAAGTGGGCGATAGCATGCCGCGTTTTGCTATGCATTTCTTTAAAAACAAAGAGTTAGACACATTAATTGACAGTTTCTATAAAACAGCCAGTGTCGATGAGCAAAAGGCCATTTCACATAAGATTCAAAAGATCATTGCCGAAAACCAAGTCACTATTCCTGTGATGTCGGGCGTTGATGTGTATCAGTTTAATGAATCTCGTTTTACCGGTTGGTGGAGCGCAGAAAATCCAAAAGGTCGACCACTTGCATGGGCTGGAGTTCCTGAGCGCCTACTTCATGTGTTGGATCTTAAGCCAAGAAGCTAATTTACACCGTAAATCTCTTTGATGGCAGCGTGCGGTTTTATGCTGCCATCCTTTTGATCTTGCTCCAAAATCGTAATTAGGGATTGATTATGAGCTTTTTCTTACGTCGTTTAATGTTCTACGTTATCGCGCTATTTTTTGCCGCGACCTTAAACTTTATCTTACCCCGCATGATGCCAGGCGATCCGGTCACTATGATGTTTGCCAACGCGATGGCTCACGTGAGTCCAGAGAAAATCGAAGCCATGAAAAAACTGCTCGGCTTTGTCGATGGACCGCTCTATCAGCAATATTTCTCTTACCTTGCCAATATTTTCACTGGGAACTGGGGCACATCAATCAAGTTTTACCCATTATCAGTCAATGAGTTACTGGGAAGTGCTATGGGATGGTCTCTGTTTCTAACAGGAACGGCAATCATTATCTCTTTTTGTATCGGCTCAACTCTTGGGATCTTTGCCGCTTGGCGTCGAGGCAGCAATTATGATGCCTTTATCTCCCCTGGCATGCTAGTCATTCAATCGGTTCCCTCCGTCGTTATTGCGATGCTGGTTATGTTTATCTTTGCCATTGGTCTTGAATGGTTTCCAACTGGCAACGCCTATACACCAGGCACAATTCCTGATTGGAGCAGTTGGGATTTTTATAAAGATGTGGCTTATCACATGGTCCTTCCTCTAGTGTGTGCCACCGTCACCCAAATCGGGGGCTTTTTGATCAATATGCGTAATAACATGATCAACTTGCTTAATGAAGACTTCATTACCATGGCAAAAGCAAAAGGACTGAGTGAAAACCGAATCGTCTTTAATTATGCGGCTCGTAACGCCATGCTTCCTAGTGTTACGGCTCTGTCTATGGCACTTGGTACCGCCATTGGTGGCCAGTTAATTGTTGAAATGATCTTTAACTATCCAGGACTTGGAACTGTTTTATTAAACGCCATTCATGCCCGAGACTACCAAGTTTTACAGGGACAGTTACTGCTTATGACTCTATTTATGCTGTTCTTTAACTTTATGGCCGACTTGTTGATTGTCTTTCTTGATCCTCGTCTTCGTAATGGGAGTCGTTAAGTATGAAAACCTTTATTAAGTTACTGACAGGTAATCTAAAAGCGTTAACAGGACTTTGCATTTTGGCGCTGTTTTTATTTGTTGCCGTCTTTGCTCCAGTGATCACCAAACACGCCCCTGATAAAGGCACAGGCTACCCCCATGAGTACCCAGCTTTTGTGGTTAAGGCCGCTAAAAACAATCCTGATGGCTGGATAGCAAAAAATCTGGCGACCAACAAACGTACTTTGATGATGTCCCGCAATGCTGATCACGTATTAGGAACATCCAGAATGGGCCGCGATATTTGGTCTCAAGTAGTTTATGGCGCTAGAACTTCTCTATTTGTTGGATTCGGTGCAGGTATTCTGGTTTGCTTTTTAGCGACCTTTATTGGTGTATCGGCTGGCTATTTTGGCGGTAAAGTGGATGAAATATTAACAGCAGCGATGAACATTATGCTGGTTGTTCCTCAGCTGCCATTATTATTTATTATTGCTGCATTTATAGGTCAAGCGGGGCCTGCCACCATAGCCGTCGTCATCGCTATAACCTCGTGGGCGTGGGGAGCCCGAGTGGTACGAGCCCAAACTCTCTCCATACGCGAAAAAGAGTTCATCAAAGCTGCGGAAGTTCTTGGAGAATCCCCATGGCGTATTATTGGCGTTGAAATTTTGCCGAATCTTATCTCAATTGTTGGTGCTAGCTTTATTGGTTGTGTGCTACTGGCCATCATGACCGAAGCCAGTTTGTCATTTTTAGGATTAGGCGATCCAAATGCTATCAGTTGGGGCGTAATGTTGTATAACGTACAAACCTCATCTTCTATGTTAGTTGGTGCGTGGTGGGAAATTTTAACCCCATGTCTTGCTCTTACTTTTATTGCAATTGGTTTATCTCTGCTTAACTTTGCTGTCGATGAAATTGCTAACCCTCAATTACGTTCACACAAAGGGATGCGTCGCTGGCGTGATGCAGCTCAACAACAAGCAAAACAAACGCCATCTAACAGCACTCCAACAGATACAACACCACAGCATTCATAAGATAAGGATATCAAGATGTTAATCTTACATCTCCACCATCATGAGATAACCACAAATCGAACCTCAAGTTTACTTATCGATTTAGGTGAACAAAAAAATATAGAGATTGATTTTCAAGCTGAAGACTATGATGGCACCGTCAGTAAAAGCGCCTATTCCATAGCTGATATTCAAGATCTGGGCTGTCTTCTTGGCCAACAATTGAGTAAAAGCCAACAACTGACCCTGTACATCACGCCATTATGCTTACAGCACATAGAGGCTGAGTATTGGATAAAATGGCTCTCATTTGGTCTAGCATTAGCTAACTATCGCTACCAGCATCAACCTACAGCGACTATCTCGACGTCCATCACTCAGTATCAATTAGAAACAAGTAATACTCGCTGGCAACAAGCATTTAATGAAGGAAAAGTGCTGGCACTAAGCCAATTAACCGCGCGCGAGCTAATCAATAAACCGGGCAATGTTCTTTATCCTGAAAGTTTTGTCTCAGCAGTAGAACAGTTAGCACTTAGTGGCGTTACTTTATCTGTTCTTGATGATATTACAATGCAAGAGCAAGGCTTTGGCGGCTTAATGGGGGTAAGCCAAGGCAGCAATAAAGCTCCTCGCTTATTAACCCTTGAATATACGCCCGCCAATCCCTCTTGCACCATAGCGTTAGTAGGGAAAGGCGTCACCTTTGATTCTGGTGGCATTAGCTTAAAACAGCCGAGCTATATGAGCACAATGAAAACTGATATGGCTGGCGCTGCAGCAGTTGTTGGCGCAATTCAGGCAATCAGCACCTTACAACTTCCTGTACACGTGATTGGTTTATGTGGGTTAGTGGAAAACATGCCATCTAGCCAAGCCTTAAAACCTGGTGATGTCGTCACTATGTTGTCGGGCAAAAGCGTTGAAATCATCACCACAGATGCAGAGGGTCGTATGGTTCTGGCCGATGTTCTTCATTATGCGCAACAACAGTATCAACCTGATTATCTTATTGATATTGCAACCCTAACAGGAGCTGCAGGGATTGCTCTGGGTAAAGCTTACGCTGCGGTAATGGGTAATGATGAAGAGTTGATCAAACAAGCTCAACACTCTGGACTGCAATGTTTTGAGCGTTTGTGGCCTCTTCCTATCGACCCTTGGTATCAAGACATTCTTGCCAGTGATTACGCGGATTACCGCCATGGAGGTGAGACACCAGATGGCAGTCCTTGTGTTGCAGCAACCTTCCTCGCTCAGTTTATTCAACCACAACAAAAATGGATCCATATCGATTGCGCAGCGATGACCTTCCAGCCACAGCGAAAGCTTTACAGCAAAGCAAGCACTGGATTTGGCACTCTGTTATTAACTCAACTGTGCGAACACATCGCCAAAGATAATATTTAAAGGACACGTTTAGCATGATTTTAATTGCAAATTCAGAAGCTTACCCAGGAATTGCAGAAACAGCACGTCAACTCCAAGCTGGCGAAGATGGCCTTATTGCATCTATTGAAGGCATTCGATTGGTTGAAAGCGATCCAAGAGTTAGAACAGTAGGTTATGGCAGTTGGCCCAATGTTCTTGGGGAAATGGAGCTTGATGCCTCGGTTATGGATGGCAATAGTCTTCGTACTGGCGCGGTTGGTGCACTCAAAGGCTTTATGCATCCTATCGATGTTGCCTATCGTGTTATGACAGATCTTAACCATGAGATCTTAGTCGGTGAAGGCGCTGCGATTTTTGCCAAAGAGATTGAGGCCAAAGAGGGAGATAATCTGATTGAAGATTCCAAACGAGTTTGGTGGGAAAAGCTAGAGCAGTCGATGACAGAGGAAGAAAAAAATGCATTTCCCCATATTCCATTAGCAAAATTATCCAATAATGCCACCGATCCAGAACGTGTTCGTGATACAACTGTTTTTCTAGCCTCTGACAGTGAACATAAAATCACAGCCGCCACCTCAACATCGGGCTGGGCGTGGAAGTATCCGGGCCGATTGGGCGACAGTCCGATTATTGGGGCAGGATCATATGCCGACAGTCGATATGGAGCTTGTGCATGTACTCATACCGGAGAGATGAATATTCGTTGTTCAACCGCTCATGCTGTGGTGCTTTATATGAAGATGGGGATGAGTTTAGATGATGCTGTTTATGAAGCCATCAATGATCTCAAATACCTAAAAGATGGCTATACCGAGGGTGTGACCATTCATGCTATTGATAATAAAGGTAATCATAAAGTCGTGAGCTTAAACTGCCCAGGGCCTATCCCTTACTGGTTCTGGCAAGATGGTATGTATGGGCCAGAAGAGCGTTTTGCTGAAGTCATTATGACCAAATAGCGGCGGCAAAAATAATTAGAACAAAATGAAAAGCCCTTTACTAAAATGTTCCCTAATCATTAGGTACAAACTAAAGGGCTCTTTTTTCGATTGATATATTAAAAATTAGCTATTAACTAACTCCAACATTTGTTTTTGTACTTGTCCTTGAACAGATGCAGTCTGCTCAATCCCTTGGCGCATATCCAAATGATTCGTGCGATATTCCCGTGGAGTGACACGTAAAATGGATTTAAATTTCGCATTAAAATTCGATAAAGATGAAAAACCGACCTCGGCACCAATATGCGCCACACTCCAATCAGTAGAAACCAGATAACGCGCAGCTTGCTTTACTCTTTGCTCAATCAAATATTGGCGAAAAGTTACGCCAAGGTTGGCATGAAAAAACCGCGAGAACGTACTCTCTGCCATGCATAATTGTTCGGCAACAACTGTGACAGTTAATGGTTCTGCTAGGTTATTTTCAATGTATTTAAGGGCCATCTGTACCCTATCTTCTGCTCGTTTGCTGTTACTAATTTCGATACAGTTATTGATTAAATAACGCTCTGGGGTAATAGCGGCTAATTCATCAAGCAGAGCCAATAAATTCAAAACTTGTTTAAATTCAAAGGTGTTTTCCATTTTCTGGAAATACGCTTTAAACAGACTTAACTGCTCGCCACTAAATAGCAGACCACTCTTTGCTTGTTCTAACATACTGCGAATATTGGCAAATTGAACGCTATCAACAAAAGTCTGCCCTAGTGCATTCAATCTAAAATGAAGTACATCACAATCATTTACCAAAGCGCGACGGGAACAACTGCTTTTCTCAAGAGATAAACGAAACGGATTAAAAGGAGCTAAGAGAACGATTTGATTAGGCTGTAGCTTGAGATGATGGGTTGCAAGATGAAGAATACATCCGGGGCTATTTGGGTGTATCAATATATAATCAGCACCGAAAATAAGATGCTGAGTTTCCTCTAATTTTTGCATATCAAACATCAAAAACTTGGCTGTTTGCGCCACAGCTCTCTGATACATGATTGTCTCCTCCTTGACTCATCTAAACATTTTAAACCAGCAATCCAGTTTAGTGACTCTGTCTATTCATGTTTAAAAGACAGCTCAGCTTCCATAGCTTTATACCTCAATCATTTATAGATACTTAGGTATATGTTACTTATTCAATATTACCGTTATGGATAAACGAGCTATTCATTCAAATTTATATTAACGACGTATTATTGATTGAATTTGATTAATTCGCCGTTGTAATAAAGTCAAAACGTGATATTCGTCTTCAGCTTAACAAGAACAATGCTGTTTATGT
Organism: Photobacterium damselae; assembly: GCF_003026815.1. GTDB lineage: Bacteria > Pseudomonadota > Gammaproteobacteria > Enterobacterales > Vibrionaceae > Photobacterium > Photobacterium damselae. Next base: position 19,965 of record NZ_PYOG01000039.1, read on the forward strand.
GATAATCAGACAGAAACAAAAAGAAATGAAAATAGCCACTTTCATAAAAAGACAATCTTACGCACAGTTTATAATCGTCAAAAAAACGTCAACAAAGAAAACTCTATCCTTATGATTTAAAAGTCTTTTACTCATAAAAACATCGACAGCAGATTTTTATTAGTTTCCAGCATAACTTGACTATTAAGCAAAAATAAAAAGCGCAATATATAAGTCATTGAAGGGCGGAACAAAGCTCATCAACGGAAAGAAATAGAAACATTATACATTGTAAGAGATACGATCAAAAAATACATTCGCCGTATATCAATAATAATTCACGGCAATAAATAACAATGTTAATGAAGGAATCTATTTCATAATTAATATTCGTTCTCACGGAGAATTAGCAATGAGTATTTCTAATGACTTATATCCAAATGCATCTTTACCACTAGAGCGCAAAGATTCTGGTGTTCCAATTGTGCGCCCTGGATTGCATGTTGAGTCTTATAACGATTTTGACCCTCTTCGCCACGTAATCGTTGGTATCGCTGACAACCAGCATATTCCAGAAGCGTGCCCTGCAAGTAATGAAAAAATCCCTGCTGACTCTCCAATGCGTGGCAGTAAAGCAGGTCGCCGTACACAAGAGACCATCGAGCGTGCGAATGAGTGCTTAAATGGCTTTGCTAAAATCCTAGAAAATCGCGGTATTATTGTTGACCGCCCAGGAGCTGTAGACTGGCATTCTCGTATTACCACACCTGATTTTTCTATCAGTTCTGGCTTTGGTTGTATGCCTCCTCGTGACTGCTTACTAACTATGGGTAAGAGCATTCTGATGGCACCAATGAGCTTCCGTAGCCGCTACTTCGAATATCTAGCATACGTGGATCTACTACGTGAGTACTTTGAATCAGACCCTGAGTGTATGATCGAGCAAGCACCTCGTCCTCGCCTATCTGATGACAGTTTCCGTATGGACTATGTTGCCGCTTACGAATACCTATCAGATGAAGAAACAATGGCTCGCTCTCTTCGTAAAGAGTACAGCACCAAAGAAACTGATATTCTATTTGATGCTGCCGATGTTATGCGCCTAGGTAAAGACATCTTTGTTCAGCACGGCCTAACTACTAACCTTGCTGGTATTCGCTGGATTAAGCGTAAGTATGAGCCAATGGGATACCGTATTCATACTCTAAGCTTTGAAGATAACCACCCAATTCATATCGATGCAACATTCTGTCCGCTACGTCCTGGATTGATGTTATTGAACCCTCATCGTCCTCTATTCAAAGGCCAGCGTGATATCTTTGAGAAGAACGGTTGGGAAATCGTGGAAGCGGTTCAACCTGCATGGGATAACCCACCTCCACTATGTTACTCAAGTACTTGGTTATCAATGAATACCTTGATTCTTGACCATAAAACTGTGTGTGTTGAAGCGTCTGAACATGGTCAAATGGAGCAATTTGATAAGCTTGGTTTTGAAGTGGTTCCTGTCGATCTTCGTGATGCTTATGCGTTTGGTGGTGGTCTACACTGTGCAACAGCTGATGTATGGCGTGAAGGTACTTGTGAAGATTACTTCTCTAACCAATTCTTCGGTGCTCATAGCGTTGAGAACTGGGAATACTAAACTATCGAACTCACTCCTTGAGCTAAGATAATCCAGTAATTTAAGAACCTCTATCAATTTGTTAGAGGTTCTTTTTTTGGAGCTTATTATCTATTCAATAATCTTAAATTCTATTTGCGCCCTATCTTGCAAATTAACAATTTGACATGCTAAATTTACTCTCGTTTTCATACTCCTAACGACTTTAGTGATACTCAAATCATCAACCTCAAAGCTCCTGCCGACAAACAGTATTTTTGACATAAAAAGCACTTCAAAATGTTCCGTTATTTTATTTTTTATCAAATTGTTTTGCTCTTTTCGCCAAGCTTTCCTATCAATCTGTGAAGGTTCTTGTCCTGTATTAGTGTGGTTCTTTTTGAAATTATCTCTAAGCTTGAAGCAAAAAACTGAAGTTATCTGACTCTTCAGGCCAAAAAGTATTAAAGCCGATCTCTGGGGAGTGAATGCATTTTAATTCTGCTTTCATTATTAATCCACAATATCCAAGTGACCATTACCTTGCCATTGACCTTCGGGTTTAAACCGACACTCTAAATTAGCTTGAGTCATTTATGATGGAGATGCTGGATACGGTGATCCAACAAGCGGCTTCTTAGGTATCTAGGCTTATTTCATCCCAGTCATCAGTACATAATATCCACTCCAAAGCCCTACGTCTTTCGCTAATTACGTGCCGACCTACGTCGCCGTGTAAATCTTGAATATTCACCTCTGCATTAACTATCGCCCAATGAAGGCAATAAGCTAAATCACAAGCAGATATGATTTGAGCGATAGAACGAACTGCGGACTGAGTTTTATATTCAGAAGAGCTTTTATCGTTTTTAATATCTGGAAAACGCTTAATCAAAGTATTGTCGCAGGTGGAATCAAAAGGTATAGACTTAACAAAACCCAATGCCCAAGCAAAAGCATTTAGCCCCTCTACTTGTGATTGAAAAAATGAAATATCTCCTTCACCATCATTAAGAAAGCTTCTTTCTGAATCGCTCAGATAATCTATAACACCTTCCCGCACCATCCATTGGATGGCTGAAGGTTTATCAAAACCATAAGAACAAGCAACAACAGCAAAGAGTGCTAAACTACGCCCTACAATTTCTTCTTGTGGTCGCAACTTAATACCATCATCAAACAACGGCAAAATAGTGTTTATTTCATAACCCAGCTTTTCAGCACTGCTCAATGATTTTTTACGTATCTTTTGTAGATCCATAATATCCTTCAATTAGAAATAGTCGGCAAAACCGCCAATACCATCTTTATGTAATACATTTTGAAGGCTCTTATCTCGGTATACTTCTTTGCGCAATAGTTGCATCGATTCCGGATTACCTTTTGGGTGATGCCATTCAGTACCTAGCGGATTTTTCAGCCCACTTTTACCAGACTTCATGTGCTGGAGAACATCCTTATCAAGAAGATTGTTCATTCCTTTAGCAAAGCTTGAATCGTTTTCTAACGCATTAGCAAGCGCTTTATTAGCAGAGTTACGATGAGCACTTCGTGTAGTTCCACTGATTGGAGCTTCGGTTAAAACTTCGAGGAAACCTCCCCTCTTTGTAACCCCAAAATCCATCAGCAGCTCGTTCTACTACTTTAGCCTTTTTACTCACGATAAAAAGACTCCAGAAGCAACGTGTGTGACTACAATACCAGCTTTTTGTTGCCAAGGTTGCTCTGTATTTAACGCGTCAATCATCTTAGTTACTTGTTCATGGATATCTTCTCCTCATCTAAGGTGATTCAGATTTCTTTCAACCTGACGATTTTGCCTTTTTCATTAGGCAAACGAAAAAGGCCAAGTGCTATTAGACTTGACCTTTCGTAAAATTATTACCATATTTTAAGACAGGGCATAAAATAAGATAAGTTAATCAGTTGTACCATCACCATTGTAAGCATGTGGACTAGAGTATTTCCATAAAGGGTTCCAGTAATTATCCAATAGCTCTTGAACAAAATCCCCCTCAATTAAATTGTCTAATTCGGTTAGATTACCTGGATACAAGTTATCAGAACCAACAATACACGCCTCATCATCGATAATCATAATTTTCGCATGGTTACCTGGAGCTGCGCCAACACGAGGGAAGAAAAAGCCACTTGCATTAATTGTTGCGTAAAATGGATGGCCAATAATGCCATGATGAGGTGGCTCTTCAGCTAAAGTTCGTTGCTTTAATGAGGCTGTACGACCTTCAGGAGGTAGCTTAGGCCATTTATAGGTTTCACCTTCAACTTGCTTATCATCAGGTACTTGATCCGTATAATAAAATGGCGCAATGTACAATCGAGTTAGTGCATCAGCTCGTTTTCCATCACTATCATCAAGTAATTCGTCTGTATCGACATCATGAGTCATGTAGTATTTCATCAAACCAAATGTACGAATAGCACCTGAACCGAATGAATATTGATCTCCTGCAGCACCGGCACCCGCATCTAGAGGAGAAACCACAACTTGAACTTCTAATTCAGGGTTTTTCAGTAACGCTTCTATGATCCATTGGCATACAGAGTGATCTTTCCAGTTCTTTTTCCATGCACTAACAATATCTTGTTGAGACATGCGTACGACTTTCTTAGCATTTAGGATTAAGTTCTTCTTCATAACTTCAGCACCAATCTTAAAATCACTTTCTCGATTAGGGCCTGTCCAGTACTTACCAAGCGTCAAAATACGATCCGCTTTTTTATACTTTTCTAATCCATCATAAGCATTATATGTAATGCGCTCTTCAAACACAGGATGTTGTAAATCTTGTACCGAACGAAGGTCAAACTCTTTAATATCATTAACAGGAGGCAGCGGAGCCAAGATTGACTGCTCTGGATCTACTCCAGGTTGAACACCACTCTCATGAATATCTAGCAACTTACTTTGTTGTTCTTGCATGTAATCTTGAACATAACTTAGAGTTAAAGGATCACTTGGATAATCTGGCTCAGAATCACGATTAATCCACTCTAAAGAGTCAAGATCTAACGACTCTTTCGTTAGCAAATATGTGTCTGCAACCCACATATTATTTAAAAATAGCTGTGCGCCATAAGAAGCATCTCCATGGAAAACAGCCGATACATCATGTACAGGAGGGTAGCTTCTAAATAAATCCATATTTAAGTTATGCCCCCCCATTAATGATTCAAAACCATCCACTGAAATAATTTTTGCATGGTTCCATGTCATTTTCGTTCCATAGTCAGACACAAGATCAGCTGGAAGTATCTTTTTTTGCAAAGATTGCAAAGAACCAGCAACGCGCTCAAAGAAACGGCCAACAACAAATTCGGGCATAACTTCCCAATATTGACCACGTTCTTTGATAAGGCGAACAAGACTTTCTTTTAACAGTGTTAAATCAGGAGCTTCGTATACTGGATAAAAAGGCGTTTGACCAAAAATAAAACGAAATTGCGTTAGTTCTGTTCGTCCCATTTTCGTTGTCATTGTAGTATCAATAGCTCCTAAAATTGCTTTACCCCAATCAGGATCTGGACTATTTAGCGATGCAAGGTCACAGCGATAACGAGATTTTTGGATAATCTCCACAACTGAACGTTCAAATTCTGCTTGACGTTCATAAGCTCGCGGCATGATTTCAGGGCCAAAAGGTAATCCCCAAATATTAGGTATATCTAATAATTTAACGTAATTATTTTTACTATCGTGATAAAAGAAACCTTTATCCACTAACTCAGCTTTAACAGCATCAATTTTACTCATGATTATTTCCCTAAATTAATTCAATTTTTAATAATGTTTATATATTTAATGCCGAGTTGGGATTACAAAAATTTCCAATCAACCCATCCTTTTCCTTGTCTTTCACTAGTAAGGGGATAAGAGAGCTTATAAGGAGGCATACCTACAACATCTTCTAGATAGTAATTATTCAATGGGTTATAACCATAAATAGATGAAACACGACGAACATAAGGGCGATTAGGGAGACTACTTGTACGAATATATCCACCTCCCATCATGTCGAATTCACGGTGGAATCGGTGAATATGTTGGCGTAATTCAAGAACATCTTCTTTAACTGCACAAGAGGCCTTAAATTGGCTTCCCCATTGAGTTAAATATCCACGAGCAACTTTGTAGATAAGTTCAGGAGCTGGTGCTACGTTTGTGCTATCTTTTGTCGGATCGTATTGTGCGCCCGCTGTAGTGTTACCCGCCATTGTGCTATGACGGCCACGACAAACATAAAGCTCATAGCCTTGAGGTTGAGGGGCTGTATCATCAGGAGCTAAAGGATCTTTTTGCTGAGCATCATCCGCCATAACACTCCAATCACTTTGTCCCTTAAACCAATTACGCCATGATTGATTGTGTAATTCAATATCGTTATTTTCGCCTCTCATTCGACCATTCGGACGAGGAACCACGGCTTGGAATGCATGTTCAGTTTTGCTGCCACACATATCCCACGCATAGATGCCAACATAATTTACAACGTTAGGTGGTAATTGCGTTAACAAACCATACCATTCACCAGGGCCTGGAACTGGTTCAATAGCAAAGATATTAACCGGAGTATTACGAACAGTCTCATCGACATACGCATATAAGAACCAAGCGGCCATGATTGCTTCACATGCACCACGACTATGACCAATCATATTAATGGTTTCAGCTTTACTTGCAGCCGCAATATTAGCGCCATGTAAAGCGAGGGCTGGCATAGAACTGCCGCGTGCAGCTTCAATTAAAGAATATTGATCACCACTGATATAGCTCTGAATATAAGACAATAGTTTTGGAGAAGCTTTTAATTGGCCAGCTACATGAAGTTTTTCACTAGTTCCATTCATTGCCCAATCATTTTGCCCAACACCTCGGACTGAAACACCTAACCCACCAAGTTCTTTCATTAGACGAACAGGAATATATCCTGTTGAGGGCAAATAAATATCTTTATTACTATCAGATCTTGATACTTCTCCTTCATCGCGAGTACAGCTAGTACCACAAAATGAAAGTGTCACTGTATTTGTATCTTGTGAAACAGAAAAACGAGGGAAGGCAGATACGGGAGAGCTTAGAATGATACCAGCAGTACCAGCTAAACCTGATTTTAAGAAATTACGTCTTTTAAGGAGCTGTAGTGGTCAACAAATACTGGCCACAGTATTAGAGGTTAACCAATATAATCGTTCGGATTCATTCGGTGTTAATCCGCCATTATATTGATGTGGTCGTAATTGGCTGTAATAACCAATAATATATC
>NZ_PYOG01000004.1 GCF_003026815.1 Photobacterium damselae
TAATATCAATCGGTTAGATCAATACTATTTAAATTATGGCGCGCTCGGGAGGATTCGAACCTCCGACCGCCTGGTTCGTAGCCAGGTACTCTATCCAGCTGAGCTACGAGCGCGCAGGGTTGTTTGATAATTTTATCTTCATCAAACTTGAAGAATGGCGCGTCCGGGAGGATTCGAACCTCCGACCGCCTGGTTCGTAGCCAGGTACTCTATCCAGCTGAGCTACGGACGCGCAGGCTAATATCAATCGGTTAGATCAATACTATTTAAATTATGGCGCGCTCGGGAGGATTCGAACCTCCGACCGCCTGGTTCGTAGCCAGGTACTCTATCCAGCTGAGCTACGAGCGCGCAGGGTTGTTTGACAATTTTATCTTCATCAAACTTGAAGAATGGCGCGTCCGGGAGGATTCGAACCTCCGACCGCCTGGTTCGTAGCCAGGTACTCTATCCAGCTGAGCTACGGACGCGCAGGCTAATATCAATCGTTTGGATCAATACTATTTAAATAATGGCGCGCTCGGGAGGATTCGAACCTCCGACCGCCTGGTTCGTAGCCAGGTACTCTATCCAGCTGAGCTACGAGCGCACAGGGGTTTAAACAACAATAAAATCACTAACCCTACCAATATCGAATTCGATATCAGTATAAGTAGCAATCCATTGTTACTTAAAGAAATAATGGCGCGTCCGGGAGGATTCGAACCTCCGACCGCCTGGTTCGTAGCCAGGTACTCTATCCAGCTGAGCTACGGACGCGCAGGCAATTCTGACTCAAGAATTGATCTTGGGGGAGAATAAATGGCGGTGAAGGAGGGATTCGAACCCTCGATACGGGATAAACCGTATACTCCCTTAGCAGGGGAGCGCCTTCAGCCTCTCGGCCACCTCACCACTCAAATTATGGCGCGCTCGGGAGGATTCGAACCTCCGACCGCCTGGTTCGTAGCCAGGTACTCTATCCAGCTGAGCTACGAGCGCACACTTAATTCGGTTTGTACTATACCACTTGAAGAACAAGTCGTACATTTTAAATAATGGCGCGTCCGGGAGGATTCGAACCTCCGACCGCCTGGTTCGTAGCCAGGTACTCTATCCAGCTGAGCTACGGACGCGCAGGCTATTCTGATTTAAGACAGCAGTCTTAAAGAAGAATGAATGGCGGTGAAGGAGGGATTCGAACCCTCGATACGGGATAAACCGTATACTCCCTTAGCAGGGGAGCGCCTTCAGCCTCTCGGCCACCTCACCACACAAATTAATGGCGCGCTCGGGAGGATTCGAACCTCCGACCGCCTGGTTCGTAGCCAGGTACTCTATCCAGCTGAGCTACGAGCGCACACTTAATTCGGTTTTTTATACACCGCTTTGAACAAAAAGCAAAGCCATGTATTTAAAAATAATGGCGCGTCCGGGAGGATTCGAACCTCCGACCGCCTGGTTCGTAGCCAGGTACTCTATCCAGCTGAGCTACGGACGCGCATTGTGCAAGAATGGCGGTGAAGGAGGGATTCGAACCCTCGATACGGGATAAACCGTATACTCCCTTAGCAGGGGAGCGCCTTCAGCCTCTCGGCCACCTCACCGTCTTGCGGGGGCTCATATTACTGTTAAGCAAAAATAAGTCAAACACTTTATTGCTAAAAAATGAGGTTTATTGCACACATGAACACTTAATAAACAATACGATAAATTATGCAACGTAACCGTTGAAATATTTGATTGTTTTTATAATTTGCTCACAAATAAATTCCAAATTTCAGGCATAAAAAAGCCAGCTATCAAAGCTGGCTTTTTCGCGACTAGTAGTTACCAGTACTTGGGGTACCAGTTTCTTTTTCCGCTTGAATTCGCATATAAATTTCTTCACGGTGTACAGAAACTTCTTTAGGTGCGTTAACACCAATACGTACTTGGTTACCTTTAACACCTAGTACAGTTACTGTAACTTCATCACCAATCATAAGGGTTTCACCTACGCGGCGAGTCAAAATTAGCATTCTTGTGCTCCTTGAGTAATCTCTGTCTTATCTTTCTTTAAAACTATTATCCCTTAAAAGCAATAATTCCGTAAACACAGGATTTAAGAAACCACGACTTTTTGTGGATCTTTTTGCTTCACATTAGCTAAAACATAGTGTTCATGAATTATATTTGCTGCTTTATTAACCAAATCAGGTTCAAACAACATTAATAGACACTGAATACCAGGTTCGGTTGCTAATACACTAATGTTATATTCACCAAGCAATTGATTCGCTTTGGTTATAACTGATTCGACGTTATTACCAACACAAGTCAACGAGCTAACATCAACACTATTACGAATTTTTTCAGCAAATACCAGATTTAACTTAGCATAAGCATCTTGTTTGATCACAACTCCGGCACGTTCTGCCTCAGAGATCACAGTCCAAACTTTAATACCTAATAAATAGCACTGTTTTTCCAGTGCTGCTAAATCTTCGTGAGCAACCTGAACATGAAGCAAATCACGCTGTAGCGCAATACCACTAATATCATGGATACACTCTTCTCCTGTTACAAGGGTTCCCCCCTGCTTAGTAAAAGAAGATAGCACACGTAGTGGCACTCGGTTTTTCCATGCAAATTGAACAGAAGGTAAATGCAGTACTTTAGCACCTTGCTTTGCCATTGCTTCCATCGTTGGAAAATCGATAGTATGCAAACGACACGCCTCAGGTACGACTCTAGGGTCACAGCTGTACACGCCATCCACATCAGTAAAGATTTGGCATTCAGTTGCGTTTAACGCTCCAGCTAAAGCCACTGCCGTGGTATCGGAACCGCCACGACCTAATGTCGTAATGTCACCTTCATCAGTAATACCTTGAAAGCCTGCAACAATAACAATTTTATCTTGTTCAAGTAACGATTGAATACGCGTGGTATCAATCGAATCGATGCTCGCATTATTAAATTGCTGGTTGGTAACAATACCCGCCTGCCATCCAGTTAGCGACACCGCTTCATGACCAAGTTTATTTAATGTCATTGCCAACAGCGCCATCGACATCTGTTCGCCAGCCGATAACAGAACATCCAATTCACGATCGGTTGGAACCGAATCTATCTTCTGCGCTAAATCAAGTAATCGATTGGTTTCCCCCGCCATAGCAGAGACCACAACAACCAGTTGTGATCCTGCTTCTTTAGCTTCGATAACTCGTTCAGCAACAGCGTGAATGCGCTCAATTGAGCCCACAGATGTTCCGCCAAATTTTTGCACTATTAGCGACTTACACGCTTTTTGCGTCACGTTACTTTACCTTCCTAAGGCCTAAGCCTATTGCTTTGCAATGCCGATGAGAGCACCTTACAGACGCTCTTCAATCCATGCTTTAGCTGATTCTAGCGCTGCAGGAAGTGCACTTGCGTCAGTACCGCCTGCTTGAGCCATATCAGGACGACCGCCGCCTTTACCGCCAACTTGTTGTGCAACCATATTAACAAGCTCACCCGCTTTTACTTTGCCGATAAGATCTTTAGTTACACCAGCGATTAGACCAACTTTGTCATCACTCACATTGCCTAACACCACAATACCGCTTGATAGCTGATTCTTAAGTTCATCTACCATTCCGCGTAATGCTTTGTTATCTGCACCATCTAGCTTAGCAATAAGAACTTTAACGCCGTTAATTTCTTGTGCCTGATTGATAAGACCTGCGCCCTCTTGAGCTGCAAGCTTATCTTTTAGCTGTTGGATTTCTTTTTCTAATTGCTTGCTATGAGAAACAAGAGCTTCAACCTTGTTCACCACAGAAGCAGTATCAGATTTCACTAAACGAGCTGCTTTTGCTAATTGCTCATCTTGTGCGTGTAGAGCTTCGATTGCCGCAGCGCCTGTTACCGCTTCAATACGACGAATACCAGCTGCGATACCGCCTTCAGATACAATCTTAAATAGGCCGATATCACCAGTACGTTTAGCGTGAATACCACCACATAGCTCAGTTGAGAAATCGCCCATGCTTAACACACGAACTTGATCATCATATTTCTCACCAAATAGTGCCATTGCGCCTTTTTCTTTCGCCGCTTCGATATCCATAATTTCAGTATCGATAGCATGGTTTAGGCGAATTTGGTCGTTCACCATACGCTCAACTTCACGAAGTTGCTCTGGCTTAACCGCTTCTAGGTGTGAGAAGTCAAAACGTAGGCTATCTGGCTTAACTAGAGAGCCTTTCTGAGCTACGTGCTCACCTAATAACTTGCGAAGTGCTGCATGCATTAAGTGCGTTGCTGAGTGGTTTAGGCTAATCGCGCCACGACGAACATGGTCAACAGTAGCAGCTAACTTATCGCCAACTTTTAGTGCACCTTCAGTTAGCGTACCTTTGTGACCAATTGCATGGCCAAACTTCTGAGTATCAGCAACAGTAAATGCAACACCCGCTGCAGCTAATGCGCCTGTATCACCACATTGACCACCTGATTCTGCGTAGAATGGTGTTTGGTCAAGTACAATAATCGCTTCTTCACCTGCTGCTAAAGCGTCAACTTCTTCACCATCACGGTAAATTGCAACAATAACACCTTCGCCATCAGTTGCTTCATAACCTTTAAATTCGGTGTCTGCATCAACTTTAATTACGTTGTTGTAGTCCACACCAAACTGGCCAGCATCACGAGCACGTTGACGTTGCTCTTCCATTGCAGCTTCAAAGCCTTCTTCGTCAATGGTAAAGCCACGCTCACGCGCAACGTCATTAGTTAAGTCAGCTGGGAAACCGTAAGTATCGTATAGTTTAAATACTGTTTCGCCATCTAAAATAGAACCGTCTAGGTTATCTAGAGCTTCATTTAGAATTGTCAGACCACGGTCAAGTGTACGACCAAAGTTTTCTTCTTCGATCTTAAGTACTTTCTCAACCATCTCTTGCTGTTTCTTCAACTCACTACCCGCAGTACCCATAACATCAGCTAAAGGACCTACTAGTTTGTAGAAGAATGCACCTTTTGCACCTAGCTTATTACCATGACGAACTGCACGACGAATGATACGACGAAGTACATAGCCACGACCTTCATTAGATGGCATTACACCGTCTGCGATTAGGTAAGCACATGAACGAATGTGGTCTGCTACAACACGTAGCGATTGGTTAGAAAGATCATCATAACCAATGATGTCAGCCGCATCTTTAATCAGAGTTTTGAAGATGTCGATCTCATAGTTAGAGTGAACACCTTGCATGATTGCTGCAATACGCTCAATACCCATACCAGTATCAACAGATGGCTTAGGTAGTGGTTCCATAGTACCGTCAGCTTGACGGTTGTATTGCATAAATACGTTGTTCCAGATCTCGATGAAACGGTCACCATCTTCTTCTGGAGTGCCAGGACGACCACCCCAGATGTGATCACCGTGATCGAAGAAGATTTCAGTACATGGACCACAAGGACCTGTATCACCCATCTGCCAGAAGTTATCTGAAGCAAAAGGCGCGCCTTTGTTATCACCAATGCGAACGATACGATCCGCAGGGATACCTACTTCTTTATTCCAGATTTCAAATGCTTCATCATCAGACTCATAAATAGTTACAAGTAGACGATCTTCTGGTAGCTCAAGAACCGTTGTTAAAAACTCCCAAGCATATTTAATAGCATCATGCTTAAAGTAATCACCGAAACTAAAGTTACCTAGCATTTCGAAGAAAGTGTGGTGACGAGCAGTAAAGCCCACATTTTCAAGGTCGTTATGCTTACCACCAGCACGTACACAGCGCTGTGCGGTTGTCGCTCGCGTGTAGCTGCGCTTTTCTAAACCTAAGAAAACATCTTTAAATTGGTTCATACCCGCATTGGTGAACAACAGCGTTGGGTCGTTCGCAGGAACTAGAGATGAGCTTTCCACGATTTGGTGGCCTTTGCTCTCAAAAAACGCAAGATACGCACGGCGGATCTCATCAGTGCTCATGTACATTGGCAAATCCTGAAATTAATGCTTTTTGTAAAAAACGAAAATGACACTTAGTCAATCGGCTAGAGTTCGGCTTCCCTACCCTAGCTAGCTTAGTGCGACGTGATCAGACTAAGATAAATATTTTGGGCGTAATTGTAAAACAACGCCCCTCATTTGGTGAAATGTTATATACAGAAATTCAGCAAATAATAAGTTATAAGCTCAACATCACCACAAAACCAAGGATAAGAAAGCCATTTTAGTTAAAACTTTTAACCTATACTGACTAACTCACTCTTAATCTTTGCTGATCTGCTTTTCATTTAACCCTTGAACCGAATTAAGTAGTGATGAAACAATCGACTCGCTATCGATAGTTTCGCCATTTAGAACTCGCGCTAAGATATCACTCGCAAACTGCTGGGGTGAAATTACGATGTCAGGATTAACACTTTTTACTTTGTTGATATTTTTACTGTCGTTCACTAACGCGACATTATGGGCGTCAGTTTTTAATTCAATGGCAGATAACACAATAAAAGCATTATCAGCATCATCATCACTAAGAGCTAATAGTGCTTTGGCATCCATAACACCTGCTTGTTTTAAAACACTGCCATCACTGTAATCACCAACAACCACATCCAAGTCTTCAAGTAAATCTTTTGCCGCCTGCTGTGTTCGCGGAGAAACAATCACAGTCACTGGTTGTTTTCTTTGTATTAGCTGTTGAATGGTATTGAGCGCAAGACTAGATAAGCCACAGATAATAAAATGGTTTTTACGCTTCATTTTCTTCGTTTTTCCCTTTGTTAATCGCTCATAACCACTTTGCACCGCAGGACCTAACACCGAGGTAAGTGAGGTTGCAAATACAGTAATACCCGCAATGATAACGGAAATTGTAAATAATCGAGCGGGCTCAGAAACAGGAACAATATCGCCATAACCGACTGTTGTCATAGTTTCGATGGCGTAATAAAGTGCCGTTGATAAATCGTTAATCGGAGGCTTATAACCATCACCAAAATACAGTGCCCCATATGTCGACGTCAGCATTAAGGAAATCATACTGATTAAGGCAAAAATGGTACCTGCCGCAACACTGCTTTTGGAAAAATGTTTTCGATTAAGAAATAGTACCGCTATCGTAAAGAGACTGTAATGAAAGTTATACTCTTCTGACGGCCTTAACTGCATTGCATAAAAAGCATTAATAATCAGCAAGGTAAAACAAATTACCCAGGATATTCTGGCTCGAAAAAACAAACCAATCGTGCTCATTGCAATAAATACACCTAACATAAAATACGGTGCGTTTATTAAAAAAGTGAGATTGAGGTCTTCGTAATTCTTAACATTAAAAATCGAGACTAGATCGATTGGTAAGCCATATATTACATGTAAAATAAATGCACTATTACCTAAAACAAGCAGCGCAATAAAAATATGTCTAATGGCATATAACGTCGTAAAACTTTCCCTGATAAAGCGCCAACATCGGTGCCAAAACGTACGGCATGAACTCATATAATGTAACTTCGCAATAGTATTAGTTGTCTGTTTATGTCTAGTTATATCTAGAGATAACCATAAGTTTATATACTAATTGCACATATAGCGATAATGAATCATTAAACATAATAAATTTTGCTAAAAATGAAAAAACCCAACACTTAGGTTGGGTTTTGATTCAATCTTGTTATCAGCAACAATGCTTAAAATGCTTTATCTTCACCAGCTTCGATAGCATCAAGAGAAGCATCTTCAGTTGTATCTTCTTGCGGTGGTGTTAATAACAACTCACGAATTTGTTTTTCGATCTCATCGGCAATAGCAGGATTCTCGGTTAAGTATTTACCTGCATTCGCTTTACCTTGACCAATCTTATCGCCTTTATAACTGTACCAAGCACCAGCTTTTTCAATTAGCTTTTGCTTAACACCAAGGTCGATAAGCTTACCAACACGGTTGAAGCCTTGTCCGTACAGAATTTGCGTTTCAGCTTGCTTAAATGGTGCAGCGATTTTGTTCTTCACCACTTTAATACGAGTTTCGTTACCCACAACTTCTTCGCCATCTTTGATTGAACCCGTACGACGGATATCAAGACGAACAGAAGCGTAAAACTTAAGTGCATTACCACCAGTTGTTGTTTCTGGATTACCGAACATCACACCGATCTTCATACGGATCTGGTTGATGAAAATACACATACAGTTAGACTGCTTTAGGTTACCCGTTAGCTTACGCATTGCTTGAGACAGCATACGAGCTTGCAAGTTTTATCGGAACAAAAAAATATAACCGAAATCAATAAATACGAAAAATAAAATTAAAATTCTTATAATACTGATAGTTAAATCAAAAAAACAATCACACGAATAGTTATACTATACTTATATATATAAGGTAATAAAAGTGATGATATGTAAGGTAATAAATTCAAGTGGCGAAAGTAAGCTCTGTGGTTAACAACATTCATTGTCATAAAATTATGTCGCATAAATATGCTTCAAAAATGAATGCATCTATCGAAAAAATTATTTCTGGAAAGGAGTATAGTTACCAAATACGTACAACTCGAATACTGGGAGAATTCTTCACATTTTGTTTTGAACACAACTTACAGATGACAACAGGTTCTGATGTATCACTATGTTTCTCTGCATGGCAAGAAAAGTATTTTGATGGCAACACAAATAAGCAGCCTTATACATTAATTAGTAATGCAAGAGCACTAAAGATAGCATTATCTAGACTTTGCAGTCACTCTATTAGGGGGCTGCCTGAAACTAACCACATAGCTCCACTAAGACGCCTAAATACTACTGTGTTCTCGAATACAGTAAACTCTCGCAGCAAAGTTCTTGGTGGATTTGACCTATCAACGGACATACAAGGGAAAAGTCTTACTTTAGCTCTGGAAACAGATATTGATATCTTTCTTGGTGATTTGATATCTACGATGAAAAAACATCGTGATGTGATCTACAATATATCGAAAAGGTACCTACTTGATGCATCGGATAGATTCAACTTTAGAGAAAAAGTGGTTGCAAAAATAGATCGTAGCTTATTTGATGATAATCCTGATCTACTACATCCCACCCGCGTATCATGTAAAGGGCAACGATACAGCCTGTTTAATTCTGACTTATCGAACGGTAAATGTGGAAAAGACAATTTACTTGCATACATCTGGCATTGCAAACGTGGATTCGTTAATCGTGATTTTTCGGGCGCAAATAACAACCTTTACAAGCATTCAAAAAACCGATTCGAGCTTCGAGAATATTTTGGTTTATCAACTCTATCTGCTGTCGCTTGCTGCAATATTATAATCGTTGAATCTGGCATTAATGTTGATAGTATCCGTAACTTATCACTGTCGTCACAAGGTTCTACTAATCAGATTTTCGAACCAACTCCAAATGGGTTTCGAATCAGTTATCATAAGGCCAGAGCCAAAGCTCATTTTAAACGCACATTAAAACATGTAACTACTGAACCTTTTATAGAACGGGCTTTTGACTATCTAGTAACGGCGACATCACACCACCGTACTTTCGTATCTGGAAACACATCTAAACGACTTTTTTTATATCAGTCATCCAGTACCTCCAATTCTATAATTCCAGTTAGTGATATGGCCTTCAAATCAGGCTTTATTCGTCTTTTAAGAGAAGCTAAACAACTCCTAGAGCAAAATCCTAGCTGGTGTGAGGATGTAACACCTGAATGTATTGACGAGATACTAAACCCATCCCTAAAAGCGAAACTAAAAGAAAATAAACTCCTTCGACCAACAGCAAAAAAGCTACGAACTACCGAAGGAATCATTCGCTGGTATGAAAGTGGCGGCAACCCTGCTGTTGCAGCGAAATATCTAGGGAACTCTGAGGCTGTATCCATAAGAAATTATTTACCAAAAGAGCTACAGTTAGCGGTTTATAATCAGCGAGTAAGACGATTCCAAAATGTTTTGATCGCAAGTGCTACTGATGGAAAAGATTACCAAATTAAAGCTCTAAATCTGAAAGATGAAGCTGAACTAACTGAGTATTTATCACGGTTAGAAAAGCGTATCCCTCACTGGAAGAGCATAATGAAAACTGTATCAGCCAATAAAGATAAGCCCAATACAGCCTGTGGCGCTAAGGTTACTCTGAATATCTGTCCAGAAAACATAGCAGTAATGAAGGCTTGTCATGTAATAGCGATGCAGCGTATAGAGTCGGGCAAGTCTGTGGATGATAGTATCAAAGAGCTATCCTATGTGTATCAAGCTTTGAGTGATTATTTGCGCACACATCCAGACAGGAGGTTAAAGCGCACTGTTCATAAGGGCGATCTACTCTACGAGAAAAAAACCGGAAATTATTCTGACATAAAAATAACCAAGCAAGAGGTCAATCGTGGCTCTAATTAATATCAACAATGTCACTCTCCGTAAAGGTGAAGATTGGTCTTATGCGTCTGATGACACCCGAAATTGGTGCTTCCCGTGGCTTCATAGTAACTTCAATGACCATATATGGTTCATTAATGATGGGTCTAATGCTGAAAACCTACCGTATATTTCTTTCGATGACTATATCCCAGCAACAGGCGGTTCACTGAGCGACAATAAGTATCTGATTGTAACTAATGCTATAAAAAAAGTGCTCGCATTGAGCAGAACTGGGCATTTAGCAACAGAAGATAGTGACAAGTCGATGCTAACTCGCTTTGCAAGTATGACTGAGAACGCAACGGCTCTCAAAACACTCGCAGTATTCCTCATTAAAGAATACGGTGAGAATGCTGTATGTAAAGAAGGTTTCAGCCTTTTAACCACCGCAGACATAAAGAAATTCCACTTGGAAATTGCGACAGGGAGGGCGGATAAAGCGACAGGTCTAACTGAACTTATTCTCGATAAAATATCAGTAATGGATAGCGAATCCATCATCCACCTTCTTGGTGTCAACTCAGAAGATGAATTACCAATTGGACGTTTTTTGGAAAAATTCGGAATATCGAAAGTCCGCGTATCGAGTTTCACCAGACATTTAATTTCAGAAAAGTTATCTGAGCTGTTCCCTGAACTGTCTCTCGTAATTACGGGTAAGACTATCCAGAAAGTTAAAGAATTCCCAAACTCGTGCCCAATGACATTCACAGGAAAGGAGACAACGGTTAGCAACAATACTTTTGATAGCCTGACTAAAGCCCCGAACCTTTTAAAAAGGTATTCTCATTACTTACCTGAACTGTGTCATTACTGCAACCCTACTGTTACAGTAACCGAATCATTTGCGAATACATACATCAGGCCAAAAGAACGCACACCAAACATTCCGACACAAACCGCCCTGTATTATTTAAATGAAGCAATTCGGATAGTAACTGTTTATGGCGAAGACATTGTTGAAACTAAGAAAATCTGTGAATATCAACTTAATAGAATCCATGCGGAAAATCCCAAATATCGCCGCGATTATATTTTCGAAAGCCGCTGCCCTCACAAGATTATTATTCCTGAGAACAAGTTCACTAGAGACTTCAAAGTAACTAGGTACAACGATTTACCAACAGGCTCTACACCTAAAGAACTTCGTACAAATGTTACCGTACTATTCGGGTACAAAATGCTACTGGCGGCAACCTATATTCTCGCTCATACCTTCTGTATAAAGCGTGTTTCAGAAATACTTGAGCTAAAGGAATCTAGTTTAGAACATAGCCTTTGGGGAGGCTATGAGCTGTCCTTCGGTATAAGAAAAGCTGCACCGACAGATAATTCAATTCTGGTTACCGGGCGACCAATACCCCATGTATTATTTGAAGGCATTTCATGCTTGACTGAAGCAAACTACCATTACTACGCTGAACACGAAGACCCTTTTATATTCCCATCAAAGTGCACATCAACAGGTAAAGGGGAATACCCTAAAAACCAAAAAATGAGTCGAGTTGCAATTGTTGGTGCTCTACAATCATTCGCAGATTTTATCCAAGTCCCAACAGAAATTATTAATGGAGTTGAATCCCGATTCTATCTAACTCGAACGCACGTTCTAAGGCGTTTCGCTGCTCGTGCTTTTTATGCTCTTTCCGACTTGAGTGATTTTCCTGCTCTTTCTTGGCTAATGGGACACCGTGATACAGAAGAAACTTGGCATTACCTGCTAGAAGAAGTTGGTAACGAGCACCTATCAGAAGAAGAAGCCCAATGTGTATTGGATGCTATTTACAAAAGCAATGTCGATACATGTCAGGTTGAAGATACCATTAAATCTAAACTAAACATCAGATTCAACAATCAGTCCGACGATGTGGCTAGAGAGTTTATTAGAGAGCAAATCCTCTCTGGCGCAAAAATTTATAATTACACCGATGATTCGGGTAAAATTATTCTATGGATGGATATTAGTGATGAAGAAACATCAGAGTAAGGTATTATCCCAAAACCATAACGCAACAAAAAAACGAGCTGCAACTCTCGAACAAGTTAAACTCCGCATAAGCCTTCTAAATGACTTCATTGAGAATGGTGTACCAGATGGGTTTACTGCACATACTGGCTTGCTAAAGCTGTTGGCGTATTCTGATGGTGGTGAAATAGAACAACGGAGTTATCAATCCATTCTTTCAAAGAAGAACATTCCGATTATTGATATAGATCCTTCATTTAAAGGTTCTGCATCAGCAGTAATAGATTGTAAAGACTACTTGTTACTGAAAATAGATAAGTTGAAAAAGCTCGAAATGCCATGTGTCCCGCTAGAGCAAAGCAATGATGCGGCTTTTGATTCTAGTCTTAACACTCCCAAAACGAAAACCAAGGGGGAACTGAAAGGAACAATTAAGGAGCAAGCAGCTCTAATTGAGTCTTTAGCCAAGGAACTACTGAAGCAACGCCGCGCAAACAACACTCTAATATCCGTCATCAGGGAGAGGGATCGTCACGCATCACGTACATTAAAGGCATACTTCGACAAGCACCAAGATGACCTCTGTCAAGTTAGAGAATTCATTAAACCCTCGCTCGAAAAAACAATATCAAACCTACATGAGTTGTCTCGTGAGTTTGATGAAGCATTTGGTGATAACGAAGATAGTATTGTACAAATATTAGGGGAACGGTAGATGGTAATGAACAGTTTAAAAATAGACATTAAATCCCGCCCAGCCTCAAGTGAATCTGACTCCCATGATAATGACGAATTATGTTTGTTTTTATATGGGAATGGTGACGTTAATTGGTTTGCTACAGACTTCTTAATGTCCAACAAAATACCAAGAGCCTCTAAAAAAGGTGCTAAAGGCTTGATTCGCTACTTTCTTGAATACATAGAGTATTATGAAAATTGGAAGTATGGAGACACTCAAGGGAAGCCTGTATCCATCGGAACTGTAACTGATGAGCATTTTTATGATTTCGTTCGATACATAGAAGACGATATTGGTCTTAATCGAAACGCTATCGCCAAAAGAGTCAGAATGGCTTTGCGTTTTCTAGAGTTCATCCAAGAAAACTACCACTTGAGATATACGTTGATTGCTATCTCCGACGCTGATGGTCACTACTCCTCAAAAGGGTTAGTTAATGCTAAACGTAAAATCTCATCTCATAATAAGAAGAGTTTTTTACATCATGACTGCATACCTCATAGTGAAGACTATGGCAGCAGAAGTCCAATAACCGAAGCTGCAATTGAAAGCCTTTATAATGATTTGGACAAATTAGAGGACGAAGGTGAAGAATTTCTGTTTGAGTTTTTATCGACACTTATCGGCTTACTTGAAGCAACAGGTATTCGTGTAAGCGAAGCTGCAAATATAGACGCTCATACAATTGAGATCTTACGCGCTCAAGTGAATGCCTCTTTAGCCAGTAAGGCAGTAGAACTCAATGATATCATTAGACTAAACAAACTCACTGTTGATGCTAAGAGTTTGAAGACTGCTGAAGCTATTTATCGAAAGTCGGCTGTTGGTGGCAATAATAACCAACTTGTTTGGATTAAAATTAAAACAACCAAAGGCAACAACAAAAACACCTTTCGGATTATTCCTATTTCATTTACCGCAGCACAATACCTAGTCCGATTCTATGACGACTATATTCTTAATGAGTTAGACCGAACTAACGAAGGTCTTTGTAGGATAAATCGCGCAAAATTTGGAAAATTATTTGTTCATCATCGCTCTCATTTGCCGATGACTGGAGTAATGATTTCTAGCCTATTCTATGAAATATTTGGCAGAAAATATAAAAGTAAACATAAACGAAACCCTCACCTTTTTCGACATCGTTTTATTACTCTTTTAACAGTTCAACAACTTAAAGCGCTCAATAGTAATATGGGAGGAACACAACTTGCCAGACTAATCTTAAAGCGAATCCAAGGATTAACTGGACATGCCAGTATTGATACAATGCTTCACTATGTTGAACTTGCAGAAGCTGAATTGGAAATCGACAAACTTTCTGGCTTTGATAGCACAACAAGAGAGCACTTAGTTTCAGAACTAGGAGAAGAGCATGTTGCGCAACTAGAGAAAGGGTTGATACTCAAACAAGTTAAAGAAACATTGACCTCCTAATGAAGTTAGCTTTCAATATTTAACGAAATTCCCACATAAGCTCATTATGTGTAAATGATGTATCCTACGCCATTAAACAACTCACACATTCTCATTCGAAATGGATGAACCAAAATTCACTTACTTACAACTCTATAAAAATAGTCTGCCAATCCATTTCTAAACTCACGAGTTGAATTGGCGGCGTTTTTATACAGACGACCATTTGAATCTAGAGCCATTACTTCACAGTCACCCCAATGACTAGCTTTTTTACAATAATCAAGCTGCCCCAAAATTAACCCTGCATGGCTAACTTCTTGAACGCTGGCACCATCAGAAATTAGTCGGTGTATGACTAAAGCCAGTGCTTGCCATATTTGCGCCGATAAACGAAAACCAGCACGCTCAACCTTACCACCTTGCTCTAAGGGAGTAAGCCACGAACTCAAGAATGCTTTTATGTAGTCAAAGTTGCCATTAGAAAGACATTCTGAGACTGTCTTACCAGACGAAGTCGTCACTTCATCTGACATCTTGCAAATCTCTTGAACATGCGCACCAGCGACAGCTCCCACTAAGAACTTAAACAAGATGTACTCTGTCGTTAGATAGCTTTCTGACATTTTTACATGTTTGGACTTGTCGGATACCCCCCCAAAACTATCCAAACTCAACTCAACAGCGAGCTTCAATACATAAGGCCTCAAAGGAAATGCGTCGTTCGTTTGCGAGAATTGGCTGAGATGCATGCCTGAATGTTGCCGATTAAATTTAAAGAATAACTCTTTAACTTGCTCTTCATCGATGCCGCTTTCATCAT
Organism: Photobacterium damselae; assembly: GCF_003026815.1. GTDB lineage: Bacteria > Pseudomonadota > Gammaproteobacteria > Enterobacterales > Vibrionaceae > Photobacterium > Photobacterium damselae. The sequence goes on from NZ_PYOG01000004.1 coordinate 15,336, forward strand.
CAAAAATAACCGTCAATACAACACTTTGAACGGATAATATCTGACGAAATGCACTTTTTTTCTTTATTTCCGAAGCACTTAATCTAGATGAAAAAAGAGGCGTTTTGATACCTAGAGATTTTAGTACCGCAGTCAAAATCAAAATCTCTCCCACGATGAAGCTAGAATCTCGATCGTAGGAGACCTTTGCTGCACCATCAGTCAAAGAGAGAGTCGGTTTTCCATCTAGCACTACGGTGAGTGAAATTGGTGTACCAATCATCTTTTGGGACAGTTCTTTTTCCAAATCCGCTTGAATATCACTCACTCTTTTCAGGTTGGTTTTATTTTTTGCGGCATCAAAAAACACCTCTAACTGAGGAGGTATACGATTAATATAAAAATAATTTTCAAGCTCTATTGCTGGCAAGTAAGTTACTAAACTTTTTACTGTTTTATCTGAACTAGAAATCAAGCAGCCCGTTAAATTTAACTCAGACAACCTTTGTCTCACATCTTTTAAGAATTCTAAAGACAGTTTAACGAAAACAAATAACTTGATCAGACATTATGTCTGATCAATTATAGTAATAAAAAACTTCCTCTCGAATCAATAATTCGACCACTAACACAGATCGCTTGGGTAATACAGATGAACGATAACAGTGAACACAATCAATTAGATGAAATTGGAGACAATTCCCTAGCAAACTCTATTAGTAGTAGTTTGGTAAACAAATACGAAAACAAAGAAAACTCTAGCTATTTAGCAAGCTCTAAGGTGATTGTAGATAAGTTTAGTGAAATCCTTACATCTCAAAGGGTTTATGATATTTTCAAATCTAAATCTAAGTATTACGCTGGAATCAAATCGGTTAGAACCAGTCTTAAACACATTGAAATTTTCATTTCACCTCAATTAGCAAGGGATATGTTGCAATTTTCTCAACGTGGTGCGGTGAATAAAAATAACAAGAATAGGAAACTAAACAGAACTAAAGTAAACAAATATGCTGAGGCAATGAAAGCAGGAAAGTGGTGCTTAACTGGCGAGCCAATAATCATATCTGATGATGGGGAAATTCTAAACGGACATCACCGCTTACAAGCCTGCCTAGAAGCTGGTGTCGGATTTATATCAACCGTTACATATGGTGTAACTGATGATTTATCTTTTGCTCATATAGATGTTGGCAACACGCGCTCTAGAGCGCAGGTTTTAGAGATGTCAGGGGTAAAAGTCAGCGCCCCAATCTTATCTCGCGTAGCAATGTTGGCAAAAGCCTTTGATATGACAAAGAATAAGTTCAATTTTAGAGGAACTCAAGGCACCTCTTTTCAACCTGCTGAAATTCTCAGCTATGTTGAAGAACACGAGGAGCTAGCGCTCTCAGTAGATTTTGCGTCAACCATTGTTAAGCGACACAAACTAGAAAGCCAAATATCAGAGCCAATATACGCATTTGCGCATTATTTGATAACACAAAACTTAAAAGAGCTTGAGTTTGATTGCTTACCAATTACACCCGAGGTTTACCTCACAAGGGTGATATCTGGTTTAGGGTTAAATTCAGAAGAAGATATTGAGTATCAAGTTCGTAATTATTTGCAATCATTGGTACGTGAATCAACATCCTATGCACTGTTGTGTAAGCTCTCTGCAATTTTTAAAGGTTGGAATCTTCACCTAAACATCCCCGTCACTGGCAATAAAGTCAGTGTGAAGCGAGTCGCTCAATTTAAAAGGGATGCTGATGGCAACAAGCTGCCACTACCATCAGCAGGTAATATCAACGAAGCATTCACGGTGCCTTGTTTAGCCAAAGGTACAATACCTAAGCGCATCCATAAACAAAGCAATATTCAAATCAAAAAATAGTGAATTAAGTAATAATAAAGGCAAGGTATCAACCTTGCCTTTGTACTAAAACCTTACTTATACCAACCGTCAGCCAGAACTTCGGCTTGTTCAAGAACAAGTTTAATGGCTTCATCAGCTTTGTCTGGCGGATACTTCCAGCGACGTAACAAACGGCGAACAAGGTTACGCATTCGGGCACGAACGCTCTCTCGTTTTTGCCAATCTACTGTTGCAGATTTACGTAGCTGAAGTGTTAGTTCAATGGCTAATTGTCGAAGATTGTTATCACCAAGCTCACGTACCGATGCTTCATTCAGTACCAATGCTCGATAGAAAGCGATTTCATCAGGTGAAAGATTTAAACCTGCTGCCATTTCGGCATCAGCAGCCATCTCTTTTGCCCATTTGATCAGCTCTTCAATAACCTGAGCGGTTTCAATGCTACGGTTATGGTACTTTTGCAGTGTCGTCATAATGCGATCAGAGTATTTCTTCTCCTGAACCACATCATTCTTCATACGAGCTTTAACCTCATCACGCAAAAGCTTTTCAAGCAGCTCTACTGCGAGGTTTTTCTCTTTTAAGTTCTTTACATCTTCTAAGAACTCATCAGACAGTAATCCGATATTCGGTTTGTCTAAACCCACCATAGAAAAGATGTCATCCACACCTTCAGCAATAATGGCATTATCTAAAATTTGCTTTAATACACTGTTACGTTGTTCATCACTGCGTTTTTTATCCACCGTAGAGTGTTTAACAAACGCCGTTTTAATCGCAGAGTAAAAGGCAATCTCGTTCTTATAGCCTTGAGTTTCATCCATGGTGTTACACAGTGAGTAGGCTTTCGTCATCGCCGCCATCACATCAAGGAATCGTCGTTTACCATCGCGTTCTTCTTTTCCATTACTATTGGTATAAGATAAACCTGATAAATGGTTTACCGCTCCCGGTAGTAAGCGCAGAGCATTAGTTTCAAACTCAGGTCGGTAGTTAAACACTGCACCATCAACAGGTGTGGCAAACATCCCACGAACAATATCTATCTTCTCCATCAATACAGAGAAAGCTTCAGCAGTATCAACTGTTGGCTGCCCTTTACCTTGGCTATTTGTGTAAGTTTTCAGGGCGTTTTTCAACTCGCTTGCGATACCAATATAATCGACAACTAAGCCACCGGGTTTATCCTTAAATACACGGTTAACACGGGCAATAGCCTGCATTAAGTTATGTCCCTTCATTGGCTTGTCGATATACATAGTATGACAGCAAGGCGCATCAAAGCCTGTTAGCCACATATCACGTACAATGACTAACTTCAGTTCATCATTAGTGTCTTTATAGCGCTTTTCGAACAGTTTCTTTGTTTTCTTATCGTAAATATGAGGCTGCATTTTTTCTTTATCAGAAGCAGATCCAGTCATCACAATCTTAATAGCTCCCTGATTCGGATCATCACTATGCCACTCAGGTTTGATCGCAATAATTGCATTATATAAATCGACACATATTTCACGACTCATTGCGACAATCATCGCTTTACCGGGGAACGTTTCAGTACGAGTGGTAAAGTGAGTCACTAAATCTTGAGCCACTTGTTTTAGACGAGGCTCAGCACCAACGAGCTTTTCTAATGTTGCCCATTGTGACTTAATTTTTTCACGTGTTTCTGTTTCATCTTCCTCACTGATCTCATCATCAATTTGATCATTAAGACTTTCAATTTCAGCTTGGTTGATATCCAGTTTTGCTAAGCGTGATTCGTAATAGATTGGAACCGTGGCACCATCATCGACAGCATCTTGAATATCGTAGACAGAGACATATTCACCAAATACACCACGAGTATCTTTGTCATCCATCGCAATAGGCGTACCAGTAAAGCCAATGAAAGACGCATTTGGCAACGCATCACGCATGTATTTCGAATACCCAAATACATACTTAGATCCAATGATATTTCCATCAGCATCTTTTACTGAGACTAACTTGGATTTATTACCATATTGACTACGGTGCGCCTCATCTGAAACCACCACAATATTGGCACGTTCAGATAAAACAGGATGCTCAATTTCATTTTCCAGTAACGCAAACTTCTGGATAGTGGTGAAAATGATACCGCCAGATTGACGGTTTAATAACAGCTCTCGAAGTTCATCACGATCATTAGCTTGCTGCGGAATTTGTTTTAGTGTCTCGTTCGCCATACCAAAGGTATTATAAAGCTGACCATCTAAATCATTTCGGTCGGTGACCACAACAATCGTTGGATTATTCATTGCGGGTTGTTGCAATAGCTTACTGGCATAACAAACCATCGAGATACTTTTGCCACTGCCTTGTGTATGCCAAACTACACCAGCTTTACCGCTGCCTTGTTTAATCTTTTTTAGTGCAGGGATAGCGCTCTCTAGGAAGTTGCCCGACGTGTTAGCAGCGCGAACCGTCGCTTCGACAGCAGCTCTCACTGCGTGGAACTGATGATAGCCAGCAATTTTCTTGATGATTTTATCGTTGTCGGTTTCAAATAGCACAAAGTAACGAATGTAATCTAGCAGTAGATCTTGCTTGAAAAAACCACGAACCATCGTCTCTAATTGAAATTCCAATAACGGTCTATCCTCCTCGGTGCTGACGGTTTTCCAAGGCAAGAATCGCTCTTTATTCGCCGTTAATGAGCCAACGCGAGCTGTCCAACCATCACTGACAATCAATGCTTCATTGAAAACAAACAGATCTGAAATTTCATCTTTGTAGGTTTGAAGCTGATTAAATGCATCCCAAATATCAGCATGTTCATCGGCTGGGTTTTTCAACTCAATAACAGAGATTGGTAGACCGTTAATAAACACAACAATATCAGGGCGGCGATTGCCTTTTTTACCTGTAATGGTGAATTGATTAACCACCAAAAATTCATTGTTATCAGGTTCGTTAAAATCCATTAATCGAGCGTGAGTATGCTTGGTTTTGGTTTCACCATCCTCAAACACACTGTATTCAACAGGCACACCTTCAATAAGGTACTTATGGAAAGCTCGATTGCTTTTAATCAGTACAGGCGTGTCTGGCGTACTGACAGTATTTACAATCACACTGAGGCAATCAGACGGTAAATCTGGATTGAGGATTTCTAAGCGAGCAAGTAAGCGTTGCTTTAATATGACTTGATGGTAATCCTCACGCTCTGGTGTATCACCATCAGAGGCGATGTCGTAACCATTTTTATAGAGGTAGCCTTGGTTGATGAACCAATTAATACACTGTTGCTCAAGTTGCTCTTCTGTAATCATCTAGTATTCCCCAAACTAAATTTTTTATTGGCCACATCAATTGCAAGCAGCAACAAATCTACAAGCATAGAATGGTTATTATCCTCGACCTCATACCAGATTGGTTTGATATTCATACTTAATAATCGCCCCATTTTTTCTGCTTTACTTGCTGAGTCACTATCCGCCAGAAGAGCATAATGCCAAGGTATTTCAAAGTGGCCTTGATCCATCACAGATTTAAACAATTCTAACGTTCGATCTTGTTCCAATGAGCATCCAATAAATATCAAAGAATAACTGATATATATTTGTCGAAGAGATCTGGGTAATTGTTTCGTAAAATCAATATCTGTATCACCGTATGCGTCTTTGTATTGTGACTCAGTAAACACATAAGACTGCGCCTGATCTGCATCACCATGTAGCTTCATTAGACATTGTTCACCTTTAAGTAGCTGACTAACAAAACCATTTTGTTCTTGTTTACCATACATATAGCCACTTAGAGGCTTCCCGCTTACTAATTCAAACTTTTTCTCAATAAGACGATCAAAATTAGTGGTTACTACACACGATTTCGTTAGTAGAGGCAATAGGTCAATTACTGGTGGGAAAACAGGTCTGTCATCTTCTTGAGCGGCTTTAAGGCGAAATTCCGTTTGAACGAAATTTTTAAACAAATGCTCATTGTGTAAATAAAGTGTTTCTGCTACCGCAAGGTAACGATAATTATCTAAATCATCTTTTATTTGCGCAGGAATATCCCCGCCCATTTGTCTAGCAAGGCGTTCCAAAGCTTTTCCCCATGATGGGTAGCCTGCTGGCAACGATACGCCAGCTCCAATAAAAGGGGCGATTCGTTGACGTTTGATTGCATCGACAAAGTCCAGAAATATTGGAAGCTGTTCAGATTTCTTCAAAAAATCCAATGCACCATTATGCTTTTCTTCAAGTTTAACGCCATTCCATTTGGCAAGTTCATCAAAATAGGTATCACGCTCAACCCAGTAAAGAATATCACTGACATCGAACTGGAACTTAGTATCTGAATCAGACAAGCTCGTAATATTAATTTTTGGGCCTTCAGTTGATATAGCAACTGAAGCACTTAAATTCAACTCTTCGTTAAACTCAGCATTTTCTTGAAGCTTTGTATCTAAATATTGCTCAACTTTCTCAATAATATGACGGCTATCATGCAACGGCTTATTCATCTATTGATTCCCCTGAGGAGCTAAGTCGATTTCGCCCGAAAGCAATTTAGGGAGTAGCGTATCTCTTAGCAATGAAAGGGATTCGTTTTCACCAGTATTTTGAGCCATCATCGAGCACAAGTTACCGACTATTGTCTCAAATTTCCCAATGATGCTTTGGGGTGGAACAACCACTTTGAAGTTCTTTAGCGTAGGTCCACTCCAACTAGGGAATGTAGATCCAGTTGTAAGGTTTAAGAGATTATTTAGATGACTTTTGAACAAGTAGTTAGCAAAAGCAGGCGAGTCATCTGAACGGATAGAACACACACCACGCCCCAGACAATATTCGCCATCACTAACTACATAGCGACCAGTGGTTGAGCCGCGAACACATACAATGAGATCCTTGTTCTTTGACAACTTAGTTGGGGCCGTTGTCCATTTTTGAGCAACAGGATGATAAACACCAAACTCAACAGGACCATTAACTAGAGGCGTTCCCTCACCTTGATCATTGTATGTAGTCCCTTTAGGTGACTGACCCATTATGACATCTACAATGGATGATAAAGAGCCTACTTCCCACCCTTCAGGTATCAAACCTAATTCAGACTCAACGAGCTTTTCTGGGAATAGCAAGGCAGTGTCAGCATCCATACCCACGGGTTGCTCACCATTCATCTTGGCTTTTACTGGATCGAAATCAACAAACCATGACTTAAAGATGGCTTGTGCCATTTGTTCAAGTGTTTGGTTAAGTTGATTGTTTGACTCGATTTTCAAACAAAAATCGAAATATGCATCGCCAACTTTTTTTTGGTACTCCAAATCTTCTGGAAGTTCAAAATACAAATTACCGAAGTCACCTTTTTTAAAGTGTGGTATTAAGGAGCCAACATGCATATTTAATATTTTTTGCTGTGATGCTTGAGAGCGAAGTAGAGCAAAAAGATACTTTGGATAAACCTTTGTTGTATCCGCTCTTATCGCAACCATATCTTGAGCGATACAAAAATTAACAGGATCGGGAACCCAATTAACACGCCCCGGAGAACCTTTGCAAACAAATATCATATCCCCGGGTTGAGGGTGTCCTCTAAACCAATTAGTGTATGTCTCATCTGAAACGTACCTTACTTTCTCATATACCGGATATAGACTGTGCTCTTTGATACAGTTTGTGGCTATCAATGGTAACCCCGCATCTCCTACCGGACACGTTTTACCTCTATTATCAACTATATTGGAAAGCAATTCTTTGAAAGAATAGGACTTAAATTTCATAGCCTAACTCCATTAAGTTAGCCTTGATTTTTGTTTCTAGGTTTGCCGATTCTACAAACTGCTCACCCAACTTAGCGGTTAGCGTTGCCATTTTCTCACCAAATGGAATACCGTCATCCAGCTCTTCAGTTGCGCCAACGTAACGCCCCGGAGTAAGCACAAAATCATGCTTAGTGATTTCTTCTATCGTTGCTGATTTGCAAAAGCCCGCTTGATCTTCATAAGCGATGCCATTGACTTCTGCGCCTGTTTTCCATGCATGGTAAAGATCAGCCACTTTCTCGATATCATCACGAGTAAAGTCACGTAGAACACGGTCTTTCATGTAGCCAAGGTTGCGTGCATCAATAAACAGCACTTCACCTTTGCGATCACGCAGCTTGCGGCCTGCTTTATCAGTACGAGCTGTTTTGTTTTTAGTTAGGAACCAAATACACGCTGGGATCTGGGTGTTGGTAACAGTTGCCCCGGAAGTGCAACCATACATTCAATCAAATCATTCTCGATTAATGCCTGACGAATAGTACCTTCAGTGTTAGTGGTTGAACTCATAGAACCGTTAGCTAATAAAAGCGCTTGAGAGCCATCAGCAGATAGGTGATGAAGCATATGCTGCACCCACGCAAAGTTGGCGTTACCTGCTGGCGGTTGACCATATTTGAAACGTGGATCGTTATCATCAACACCCGTATTCCACTCTTTCATGTTGAATGGTGGGTTTGCCATGATAAAGTCAGCTCGTAGATCAGGATGCTGAACGTTAGTGTAGGTACTGGCTGGCTCTTTACCAAAGTCGTAATCCAAACCACGGATCGCCATGTTCATCGCCGCTAGCTGCCATGTGGTGTGGTTGTATTCCTGACCGTAGATAGAGATCTTCTGCTTCTGCGTTAGCGGGTCAATTTCTTTTTGATTCGCTCTGCGCTCAATGAACTTGTCTGATTGAACAAAGAAACCACCAGAACCCATTGCAGGGTCATACACTCGACCTTCAAAAGGTTCAATCATCTCAACGATTAGCGATACAATGGATGCGGGCGTATAGAACTGACCACCTTTTTTACCCTCAGCCAATGCAAACTGACCAAGCATATATTCGTATACGTGACCTAAGATGTCTTTACTATTCAGTGATGCGTGATCAAACGGAATGGTAGCAATCAAGTTGATTAGCTCGTTCAATTTTGCCTGATCTATTTTTAATGCAGCATAAGACTTATTAAGCACACCTTTCAGTTTCGGGTTATCACGCTCAATACCTTCTAATGCATTATCAATTAAGTGACCAACAGAAGTGATTTTCTTCACTTTACCATCAATCTCAAGATCAGCACCACCAATCACACGAGGGCCGTTGTCTTGCAAGAACTGCCAGCGAGATTCGGTAGGTAGCCAGAATACGTTCTTCTCGGTGTAGAAGTCACGTTGCTCAAGCTCAATGGCAATCTCTTCCGCTAACTCTTCTTCTGAGAAGTCAGTAGGGTCTAAGTAGTATTCGTGCTCTGGGTTTGCAAGATCGGCTTTGATTTCTTCCTGACGCAATTTGAAGGCATCAGAAACGTATTTAACGAAGATTAAGCCAAGTACCGCGTGCTTGTATTGCGCAGCATCTAACGTTGAGCGTAGTTTGTCTGCTGCATTCCACAGCTTACCTTCAAGCTCTTTTAAGAATTGTTGTTCTGCTTGTTTCATGTCGAGTTATCTTGAACTAGAAAAATTGCGCATATTCTACCAGTTATTCAGTCATTTTCACTGATATCTGCCTTACTTAATAGTGAATTTATGACATAAGGAGCACATTATGAGTGCTTGGAATAAAGGTAAAAGAGTTGGGCAAAAGAAAGCGTTTAAATTGGAGGATATTTGGCGCATCCGAATTCGCTTAGAGCTTGAAGAACGCTTGTTTGAGTTAGCGTTATTTAACTTGGCGATCGACAGTAAATTAAGATCTTGTGATTTACGAAACTTAAAAGTTCAAGACGTTAGTCGTAGTGGTTGCGTGATGTCACGAACCATTGTTAAACAACAGAAAACTCAGCAAGAAGTTCATTTTGAAATCACACCAAAAACTCAACAAACGCTGTCACAATGGATCATTCAAAATGCATTGGCACCAACAGACTTCCTTTTCCCCAGTCCTCGCCGTGAAGGACAGCCGATTTCGTACCATTACTACTCCACACTGGTGAATCGTTGGGTGACCGATATTGGGTTAGATAAAACCCAATATGGCACACATTCTCTACGCCGAACAAAAGCTTCTTTGATCTACGCCAAAACCAAGAACTTACGCGCTATTCAGTTACTTCTTGGTCATGCTAAGCTTGAAAGCACGATTGAATACCTTGGTGTCGAGATTGAAGATGCACTAAGGATTTCAGAGAGTTGTGAGACGTGAGGGTTCCAATTTGTATTTATATAAATTTCAAAGAGTTGACAAATACTCAGTAGCAAACCTGCTGAATACATGCCTTTATTTTGCGAAACCTGCAAACTTGAACGACCCTACAGAGTCGCTCTTTGAATTAGAGCTCCCAAATCGGGACGATAAATACTGTCCCGACTTAGAACATTTCAAAAACATCGCAGCTCTATCTATGGCTGTCGATATGGGACGTCCATACGAGCTATCCGACTCCTTGTTCCATTGGTCTTATTATGCAGATGGGCTGAGAGGCTTCTGTATGGTTTTTGATAAGCAGAGACTTGTTGAAGAATTCAACGATGAGACTTTAGTCCATGATTATATAGGCTATCAGCCTATTTCGAACATTCTCATCGGCGATAACCTAATTACTGAAGAATCGGGACTAGAGGAAGTTCCGGGAAAAAACTTCAAACATGACAACTTTGGAAGACTAGTCACCTCAGCATATATGAACAAACCTGACAGCTATGCAAATGAAAAGGAATATCGATTCATTAAAACTGGGGATGGCGAACTAAAGTACAATCACTTAAATACTCTTCGAGAAGTGATTATTGGCTCTAAGATGTCCGACCATGACCGAAAGCTATTAGAAAGTATCATCAAGTTGACTGGTCAAGATTCAAAAATCAAGTACGCCAATATACGAAAGAATCGTTATCGAATCTTCATTGAGAATGATTTGGTTTTAGAGTCAATTTAGGAGTTTTGCCGGAGATGAGTCAAAACACCACTCTCAAAATGATTGAATTTGCAGATAAAATGCTGAATTCTGATGTAAGCGAACACGTATACCAATACATTGAAAGTCATTTAGTTGAAGGTGGCATCACGATTGAGCAGGGCGTCAATATTGCACGGATGGCATGCATTCTAGGTGTTAGCCATAGCGACGATTTCGATGAGCATTACAAATACTTGTTTGATATAGCTACAAGTGATTAAAGATCCACTATCTCGCTTTTGTCCCAAAGCGAGATATGGTGTAAACAATGAATTTCAACTAACAGAGATAATGGCTAATTAAACCAAATAACGGTTTAGAAAAACAAAAAATATTTAATATCAATTACCTACACTAGAACCAGTAAAAATTCACTACAATTCACTACGATTTGATGAAAAGAATAACTAATCCGAGATTAAAGTGTTCTTGTCCAGATTCGATGTTTAGTGCCACTAGTAGCGATGATCATCAACCCCATACGCATGCAATCTTAAATAGTGACAACTTTTACAGATATAAGCCTTTGATACAAAATAATTAGTTTAAATTATTAAACGATTTAATAATTCAGTCTGGCTCATACACTATCTGATAACTATGGAGACAAGGTGTAAAACTTAACCTTACTATTGGCACCAAAGTCGCTATTGTTCCAAAGTAGTGCAGAGCACTAATTTTATACCTTATGTAGATGCAACTTTGTATGAAGATAATCTACTCAATACTTTTGATATTCAGTAATTATAGACACCTCAAGCTGACAAGCTTGCCTACTTCGCTGCGCAAATAAAAAAACCAATCCGAAGATTGGTTCTTTTATAGTAAAGTCAAAGTAATTTAGAATGCTTCGTCTTCTTCAATACCAGTACTTTTTGCATCAACTTGCTCTTCCTCTGTAACCGGAGTCAGTAACAAATCACGTAATTTCTTTTCAATTTCAGCGGCAACTGCTGGATTTTCTACAAGGTATTTACAAGAGTTTGCCTTACCTTGACCAATTTTATCACCTTGGTAACTGTACCAAGCACCTGCTTTTTCAACTAGCTTATGCTTAACACCTAAATCAATTAGTTCACCGTTACGGTTAAATCCTTGACCGTATAAGATTTGCGTATCTGCTTGTTTAAATGGTGCAGCAATTTTGTTCTTAACAACTTTAATGCGAGTTTCGTTGCCGACAACTTCGTCACCTTCTTTGATTGAGCCAGTACGACGGATATCAAGGCGGACAGAAGCATAAAATTTTAGCGCATTACCACCAGTAGTGGTTTCTGGGTTACCAAACATCACACCGATCTTCATACGGATCTGGTTGATGAAGATACACATACAGTTACTAGCCTTCAAATTACCAGTCATTTTACGCATGCTTTGACTCAGAAGGCGAGCCTGAAGACCCATGTGTGAATCGCCCATTTCACCTTCAATCTCTGCTTTAGGAGTCAACGCTGCAACTGAATCGACAACAATAACATCGACAGCACCTGAACGAGCTAAAGCATCACAGATCTCCAATGCTTGTTCACCAGTGTCAGGTTGAGAGACAAGTAACTGATCAATATCAACACCTAGCTTTTGAGCATAAATAGGATCAAGAGCATGTTCAGCATCAATAAACGCACAAGTTTTTCCTTCTTTCTGCGCAGATGCAATAACTTCAAGAGTTAGCGTAGTTTTACCTGATGATTCGGGGCCAAAGATTTCAACGATACGACCCATTGGTAGGCCGCCTGCGCCTAAGGCAATATCTAAAGAAAGAGAACCAGTCGAAATTGTTTCAACATCCATCGCACGGTTATCACCCAACTTCATAATTGAGCCTTTACCGAACTGTTTCTCGATTTGACCTAGCGCGGCTGCTAGAGCTTTTTGCTTATTTTCATCCATCTTCGGGTACCTTTAAATCTGCTGTATAACTCTGCAATACATATTCATTTTAGTTATCATTAACAACGCTAAAGTGAATATACATTCAATTTCTGTATCAGAGTAAAATTAAAGTTTTTTAATTTTTGGCTAAACAAGAGTTTAATAATATTTCTTAGAGTCTTAATCTTGTCACCTTACACCTACGCGGCTATTGGCATTCCGATAAAATGCAGACCCATGTGTGAATCACCCATTTCGCCTTCAATTTCCGCTTTTGGTGTTAATGCCGCAACGGAGTCGACAACGATAAGGTCAACAGCACCAGAGCGTGCTAATGCATCACAAATCTCTAACGCTTGCTCACCAGTATCTGGCTGAGAAACCAAAAGTTGGTCAATATCTACGCCTAATTTCTTAGCATAAATAGGATCCAGTGCGTGCTCAGCATCAATAAAGGCACAAGTTTTACCTTGGCGCTGAGCTGATGCGATGGTTTCTAATGTTAATGTTGTTTTACCTGATGATTCAGGACCAAAAATCTCAACGATACGGCCCATAGGTAAACCACCAGCACCCAATGCGATATCAAGAGCTAACGAACCAGTTGATACGGTTTCGATATCCATAGTACGGTTATCGCCAAGCTTCATGATAGAGCCTTTACCGAACTGCTTCTCAATTTGGCCTAACGCAGCGGCAAGAGCCTTTTGTTTATTCTCGTCCATTCGACTCTCCATCGGATGCTAATGTGTGAAAATCTGAATTTATTTAACTGGGTTTAGTATACTGTTTATTCATACAGTGTCTAGCACTGAATAAAATTTTTTTTGAAACAGGTATCAGTTCTGACGTAACTTTTGTTTTAAAGTTCAGCCAAGTGGTGAAGCATGCCTAAAATTGCTTGTGTGATAGCCTGATAACGTACTTGACTACGGTTACCGCTAAACTGACAAACCATCGTCTTACGCCAGCCCTGCTTATCAACCCATGCAAACCAAACTGTACCAACTGGCTTTTCTTCTGTTCCACCCGTTGGTCCTGCAATACCACTAATCGCGACACTAATATCGGCCAACGAGTTTGTAAGCGCCCCTTCAGCCATTTGCTCTACAACAGGTTCACTGACTGCTCCATGGTTTGCTAATGTCTCAGCTTGCACTCCCAGCATCTGCATTTTTGCTTCATTACTGTAGGTGATAAATGCTCGATCAAACCATTGGGAGCTTCCCGCTATATCTGTGATAGCTGTTGCAACTCCACCACCGGTGCAAGATTCTGCCGTTGTGGCAACCCACTGCTGTTTTGCTAGCGCTTCTCCCAGTTGATTTGCTAGTGCTTGAATGTGTTCCATAGCTGATTCCTCACGGCTATAGTGGATAACTGATCCAATATTTTCTTCTCTCTAGTTATGGGGGTTTTGCGCACAATAAACAAGTTTCGCAAATAAAATTGTGGCCGCCACTTTGCCCAATGACCCGATTCACGTATCCTAAGCAACCAGAATTTTATACCTCAGAAACAACTTGGTTGCTGAGTCATTCATTAGCGAAAGCAGGCGTAATCGTGACAGTACAAGGCTTAGAAAAACATACACCAATGATGCAACAGTATCTAAAAATCAAGGCGGAAAATCCTGATGTACTGTTGTTCTATCGCATGGGCGACTTTTACGAACTTTTTTATGATGATGCAAAACAAGCGTCGAAATTGCTGGATATCTCACTCACTAAACGTGGTGCATCCAATGGTCAGCCAATTCCTATGGCAGGGGTACCACATCATGCTGCTGAAGGCTATTTAGCCAAGTTAGTACAGCAAGGTGTTTCTGTTGCGATCTGTGAGCAAATTGGGGATCCAGCAACCAGCAAAGGCCCCGTTGAGCGTCAAGTTGTTCGCATTGTTACGCCTGGTACTGTGAGTGATGAAGCCTTACTTAATGAGCGCCGCGATAATCTCATTGCTGCCATTTTTGCGTACAATGATGGTTTCGGTTATGCCACATTAGACATTACCTCTGGTCGCTTTATGTTGACCGAACCGAATACAGAAGAGGAAATGCAGGCAGAACTGCAACGGACAATGCCTGCAGAACTGCTTTATCCTGAAGACTTTACTTACCTTCATTTAATTGAAAGTTTTAAAGGTAAACGACGTCGCCCAGTATGGGAATTCGAACTTAGTACAGCACGCCAACAATTAACCATGCAGTTCGGCACTCGCGATCTGGTTGGTTTTGGTGTTGAACACGCTGAACGCGGCCTGTGTGCTGCGGGCTGTTTACTGCAATATGTAAAAGATACACAGCGTACTGCGTTACCTCATATTCGAGCGATTACATTAGATACTAAAGATCATGCCGTTATCTTAGATGCAGCAACACGTCGCAACTTAGAGCTGACCCAAAACCTTGCTGGCGGCTTTGATAACACACTGGCTTCTGTTTTAGACCAAACAGCTACACCCATGGGTAGTCGCTTATTAAAACGTTGGTTACATCAGCCTATTCGTGATCCTAAACAGCTTAATGGTCGATACAACGCTATCGGTGCGTTTAAAGACAGCGGCCTATTTAGTGAGCTAGCTGGCGTATTACGTCATATGGGGGACTTAGAGCGTATTCTTGCCCGTCTAGCACTGCGCTCAGCTCGACCTCGCGATTTGGCTCGTATGCGTATCGCGCTACAAAATCTGCCAGAGCTTGCAGATCTTTTAGCGGAAGTTTCTGACCCTCGTATTGGCGAGTTAGCCGCTCTTGCCGCTCCTATGGATGAGGTATGCCAACTTCTTGAACATGCTATTATCGAGAATCCGCCAGTTATTATTCGTGACGGTGGTGTACTAGCTCCTGGATATAATGCTGAATTGGATGAGTGGCGCGACCTTGCCGATGGCGCAACAAAATACTTAGAAGAGCTAGAAGCCCGCGAACGTGAGCGCCATGATATCGATAGCCTAAAAGTTGGATTTAACCAAGTACATGGCTTCTATATTCAGGTAAGCCGAGGCCAAAGCCATCTGGTACCGAGTCACTATATCCGTCGTCAGACCCTAAAAAATGCTGAACGCTATATTATCCCAGAGCTAAAAGAGCATGAAGATAAAGTGCTTAACTCCAAATCAAAAGCGCTAGCTCTTGAGAAGAAACTGTGGGATGAACTGTTTGATCTGCTGATGCCAAACCTTGAGCAGTTGCAGAATATGGCTAACTCGCTATCGGAATTAGACGTACTTGCCAACCTTGCCGAACGTGCCGATACACTTAACTATTGCCGCCCTCAGTTAATGGATGAAACCGGAATCGAGATTGAAGCTGGTCGTCACCCTGTTGTAGAACAAGTACTGAGTGAACCGTTTATTGCTAACCCAATTTCGCTCAATCATGATCGCCGTATGTTGATCATTACAGGTCCGAATATGGGTGGTAAATCAACCTATATGCGCCAAACCGCACTTATCGCTCTACTGGCACACGTGGGATCGTTTGTACCCGCAGACAGCCTTAAGATTGGACCGCTAGATCGTATCTTTACCCGTATTGGAGCATCTGATGATTTAGCTTCCGGTCGTTCAACTTTTATGGTCGAAATGACGGAGACGGCAAACATTCTTCATAATGCGACTCAACACAGTTTAGTCTTAATGGATGAAATTGGCCGAGGCACCAGTACTTATGATGGTCTATCTTTAGCTTGGGCAAGTGCCGAGTGGTTAGCGGATAAAATCGCGGCTATGACGCTGTTTGCTACGCATTATTTTGAGCTTACAGAACTGCCAACCTTAATGAGTGGACTTGCTAATGTTCATTTAGATGCGGTTGAACATGGGGATGAAATCGCCTTTATGCATGCAGTACAAGAAGGGGCGGCAAGTAAGTCCTATGGTTTAGCCGTTGCCTCATTAGCTGGCGTACCAAAATCTGTTATCAAGCGTGCGAAAATTAAATTACAGCAGCTAGAAGCATCGGGGCATCAGCAAGCAAGCGATGTACCGAACCCAACAACTACTGATGCCCCAACATCAGCAAAAGCGGTTCGTCAGGAACATCAACTGAGTCTGATCCCTGAATCAAGTGAAGTAGAAGAAGCGGTGGCTCGTCTCAACCCTGATAACATGACACCACGAGAAGCATTAGATGAGCTTTATCGCCTTAAAGCTCTGCTAAACTAAGTTCTCGTAACTTTTCATGAAAAATAAAAAAGACGCTTATATTATGCGTCTTTTTTACTACCTGATTATTATCGACTTTATGGCTTGTTCTAATGTCTCAAGCAATGAACTCACTGAACACGGAGTGAAATAAGAAGTGACTTAAAAAGTTAGTTTTCATCCGGATCAAATAAAGATTCTATGCTCAAACCTTCATGGGTTAACATATCTCGCAAGCGACGTAAGCCCTCAACCTGAATCTGCCTCACTCGCTCTCGCGTCAGTCCTATCTCACGCCCAACATCTTCTAGTGTAGATGCCTCGTAGCCTAACAAGCCAAAACGTCTTGCTAACACCTCTCGTTGTTTTGGGTTTAACTCATCTAACCAATCAACAATAGAGGACTTAATATCATCCGTTTGTGTCGAAACCTCAGGAGTACCACCTTTTTCATCAGGAATAATATCAAGCAGTGCTTTGTCGGCATCTCCACTTATCGGGTTATCAACAGAGCTGACTCGCTCATTAAGACGCAACATACGATTGACGTCATCAACCGGTTTTTCCAATTGAATCGCAATATCTTCAGCGGTTGGTTCATGATCGAGCTTTTGTGCTAACTCACGGGCAGTACGTAAATAAACGTTAAGTTCTTTTACAACGTGGATGGGTAAACGAATGGTGCGGGTTTGGTTCATGATGGCGCGTTCAATGGTCTGTCGAATCCACCATGTCGCGTAAGTAGAAAATCGGAAACCTCGTTCGGGGTCAAACTTCTCAACCGCTCGAATAAGACCGAGATTTCCTTCTTCGACCAGATCGAGCAGAGCCAGTCCTCGATTGCTGTAACGGCGAGAAATTTTCACCACTAAACGTAAGTTACTTTCAATCATACGTTTACGGGCAACATCATCACCGCGCAGCGCTCGCCTTGCATACAGCACTTCCTCTTCGGCCGTAAGTAAGGGAGAAAACCCAATTTCACCTAAATAAAGTTGGGTCGCATCGAGAACTTTTTGAGCCTGATTGTTACTACCAGAGCTCAATTCTTCTGCTGAGTCATCATCTGCCGTTGCGGTATTTTTAGCATTTACCGCATCGCCAGTATCTAACTCTATCTCGTCATCGAAATCGAATGAATCAAGGTTTGTGACTGTACTGCTTTTACTCATAGCGCCTCCCAGATGGCGAGTTAGCAAGACATTACAACTGTTTCATGTCGTCTCTATTGTCGAGGTAAATAGCGTAGTGGATCGACTGATTTACCTTTATAACGAATTTCAAAATGCAATTTAACGCTATCGGCACCCGTATCCCCCATCAGAGCGATCTTCTGGCCAGCGGTTACTTGCTGTTGTTCCTTCACCAATAACTTATCATTATGAGCATAAGCACTTAGGTAATCGTCATTATGCTTAATAATGACCAAGTTGCCGTAACCACGTAAAGCATTACCGGCATAAACGACTTTACCAGCAGCGGTTGCATTAACTGCTTCACCACGACTACCTGCAATATCGATACCTTTATTGGTAGAAGAGAAGCGTGAGATCACTTTTCCTTTTGCAGGCCATAACCAACCAGTGACGGCTGGCGCAACCGGTTTTGGTACTGGTTTTGTTACAGGTTTGTTATCAGTTGCTTTTTGAGAGTACTCTTTTGCTTGATTCTGATCAACTTTTTTATTGTTCGTTTTTTGCTCTGCCGGTTTCGTTTGTGTCACAGGCTTGGTTACAGTCGTACTTGTTGAGCGAGAAGCCGTACTGTAACTGTTTGAACCACGAACATTTAATCGCTGGCCAGGATAGATAGTATAAGGTGGAGTCAAATTGTTATAAGCAATAAGATCTTTCACATCTTGACCAGCAATATAGGAAATAAAATAAAGTGTATCCCCTTTTTGCACCACATAATCACTACCGTGAAAACTGCCGCGAGCAAGTTGCGAATAATCTTTAGTTAAACTGGTGACAGGTGCGGGTGTATGACTACTACAACCAAAGATCACACTGCTTAGTGCAATCAGACCAACGGGCTTTACTATCTTTTGAATGACACTCATTACTTATGCTAACTCCCCTGCAATTAACGGCACAAATCGAACGGCCTCAATAGAATGATGAACAAAGCGATCACCAATACGGACAATTTTCTTTAATACCTGTGAGTCTTCACCAACAGGTAATACTAAACGTCCTCCATCAGCTAATTGAGCAAGCAAATCTGATGGAACACATTCAGGCGCAGCAGTCACAATAATGGCATCAAAAGGACCACGATTAGCCCATCCTTGCCATCCATCACCGTGCTTAGTTGAGACATTATGCAGATCTAAACTCTTTAAACGTCGTTTGGCTTGCCACTGCAGCACTTTAATGCGCTCAACAGAACAAACGTGATCAACCAAATGCGCTAACACGGCAGTTTGATATCCACTTCCTGTGCCTATTTCCAATACACTAGAGCTAGGCTCTAACTCTAACAAAGACGTCATTCTCGCCACCATATACGGCTGCGAGATTGTTTGACCATGTCCAATTGGTAACGCATTATTTTCATAGGCTTGATAAGAAAATGCTTCATCCACAAACCGCTCTCTGGGAACAGCAGCAATGGCATGAAGAACACGTTCGTTATCAATCCCTTTGTTTCTTAGAAATGCCACCAAGCTATGTCGCTCACTTAAATAGCGCATCTTGATGTTGTCTCCACTTATTGTTATACGCATCAACTCTACAATAAAATTGATGCGTATAAGAATGCCCTATAACAGGAAGAGGTCAACATATTCACCTCTTCCTATTTCACGTATTAATCGTGAGAAAACTCACGCTCAGGTTCACGAGCATCAAGCAATTCACGAACAACAGCAGTTGCAAATGCCCCAGCTGGCAAGCTAAATGATAATGTCAGTGTATTTTCATCAAACTGCCAAGTCATTTGCTCTGGAACAAGCAGTAACTCACGGCGCTCATGGCGCATACGATTATCACGCACAAGCTTAACCAAGGCTGGCTCTTGCTCAACAATAGCCAACTCAAATGCTTGAGCATCGGCTTTAGTTGGTAATTCGTTATCACCAAGTAGTGGCGCTGAAATAGCAAGTTCACCTGATGCTACTTGCTGTTCTAACTCAGGCGTTATCTCTGTCACAACCATAGGACGGCTATCGTTAGCAGCAAGTAGACAATCGCCTAACATCAGTTGGCTAACTTTACCTTGTTCAATGCGCTGTGATAGCACCTGATTAAACATCCATGAACGTGCAGCAGACAGATAAAAACTGCGTTTGCTTTTATCACGGACACGAAATTCATCATTACCCCATGCACGAGCTTTCACTACGTTATTACCGTTATGGCCAAAACGCTGCTCACCAAAATAGTTTGGTACGCCACCTTGAGCAATTTGCTCCAAACGAGCGTTTAATTCATCACAGTTTTCTAATTCGGTAATACGCAAAGTGAAGCGGTTACCCTGTAAATCGCCTGGACGCAGTTTCTTATCATGGCGAGCGGTTGCTAACACTTCAATACCTGGGTGTTCGGCAACGAAGTCAGTCAGATCCGGATCGCTTTTGCCAGGTAGTTGTACACTGAGCCACTGTTCAGTTACCGCATGGCGATCTTTAAGACCGGCCCAGCTCACATCGCGAGATTTAACACCACACGCTTTTGCCAGTTCATTTACCACATATTTAGTGTTTTCACCGCTCTTGCGGATCAGCACCATAAAATGCTCACCGTGGCCGGCAAAGTCATAACCTAATTGTTCAACAACTTCAAAATCACTGTCTTGTGCTTTTAAAAGACCTTTAGCTTCTGGCTTACCGTAAAGATAAGCAAAAGAATCCATAATATCAGCCATCTGTTATGCCTTTTTAATTAATACAACCGCTTCGCACGCAATGCCTTCTTTACGACCTGTAAAACCTAAACGTTCTGAAGTCGTTGCTTTCACATTCACGTTACTCATCTCGGTTTCAAGATCGTCGGCAATAGCCTGACACATAGCTTCAATATGAGGAGTCATTTTAGGGGCTTGAGCAATAATGGTGACATCCACATTACCTAACACATAACCCTTTGCTTTTACTTTCTTATATACATCACGCAACAAAAAGCGACTGTCTGCCCCTTTCCATTCAGCGTCTGTATCAGGGAAATGACGGCCAATATCACCAGCCCCAATAGCACCCAGTAATGCATCACAAACAGCGTGTAAAGCGACATCACCATCGGAATGAGCAATCAAACCTTGTTCGTAAGGAATTGCTACTCCACCGATAATGACCGGACCTTCGCCACCAAACTTATGTACATCAAAGCCATGACCTATACGCATTATGGCAATTCCTTCATGAGTTGTTCTAAATAAAAACCGGCAAGAGCAAGATCTTCTGGCTGAGTCACTTTCAAGTTATCAGCTCGACCTTTTACCAGTAAAGGAGCATAGCCGCAGAACTCTAAAGCCGAAGCTTCATCGGTTATTGTCGCGCCTTGCTCTAAAGCATAGGTTAATGCCGCTTTTAACTGCGCAGCTTTAAACATTTGAGGGGTTAAGGCATGCCATAAATTATTACGATCCACTGTCGAACATATCGTTCCGTGCTCGCTATCTGAGGCCGCCCCTCTTTTCATCGTATCACGAACCGGTGCCGCTAAAATGGCCCCCGATTCACTTAATAGTGCAGCATCAATCAATTGGGAGAGATCAGAGGTTCGCACACATGGACGTGCCGCATCATGAACCAATACCCAATCATTATCATCCACTACAGCAAGGCCTGAAAAAACAGAATCTGCACGCTCTGCACCACCATCAACAACGGTGATACGAGGATCTGACGCCAACGGTAAGGTCGGGAAATAAGGATCCCCTGCACTAATGGCAATGACGATTCGACCAATACTTGGGTGGCTAAACAATCGATCTACGGTATGCTCTAAAATTGTTTTACCTGCAATTTCAAGATACTGTTTTGGTCGATCTGCTGCCATTCGGCTGCCAACACCAGCGGCGGGAACAATCGCCGTTAAAGAGAGAGTCATATTAAATACGATTATTATTTGATGTTAAATACATGACGGCGATTAAGAATCGTCATTGTCATCGCCTACAATTCGGAAAAAGGTTTCATTGGGCTTAATTAATCCCAGATCACTACGAGCTCGCTCTTCAACAGCTTCATTACCACCATGAAGATCGTTGATCTCTGCATACATCTGCTGGTTTCGTAGCTCTAATTCCGCATTCGCACGCTCTTGGATTTGAATGTTATTTTGTACTGAACGGTATTCATCCATGCCATTTTTTCCAGTCCAAAAATCATATTGAAGCCAACACAATAACCCCAGCAGTACAATTGTCAGCAAACGCATGCGTCTTCCTAATATCCGCGAAATTTAAGAATAAAAAATGGTTTTGTCTCACAAAGAACAACATGATGAACGTCGATTGATAGATAAAACCACTCTTAGTCAGGTGAGTAATAATCCCATAAACGAAGTTATGTGACCACAATTATAAGGAGTTAGTTCCTTTGATTGTCAGAGATCCCCTGCAATTAGGTTAAATATCAGCAAAATTATGTTGATAACAATAAGTAGCAAGAATAAAAAAACCGCCTCTGTTGAGGCGGTTTATTAATCACAGAGAATAAATCTCTTAAGCTAAGCTAAAAATTAAGCTTGGCCTTTAACTTCTTTAAGACCGTTGAAAGGAGCACGCTCACCTAGTGCTTCTTCGATACGGATTAGCTGGTTGTACTTAGCAACACGGTCAGAACGGCTCATAGAACCAGTCTTGATTTGGCCTGCAGCAGTACCAACAGCTAGGTCAGCGATAGTTGCATCTTCAGTTTCACCAGAACGGTGAGAGATAACTGCAGTGTAACCAGCGTCTTTAGCCATCTTGATTGCAGCTAGAGTTTCAGTTAGAGAACCGATTTGGTTGAACTTGATAAGAATAGAGTTAACGATATTCTTCTCAATACCTTCAGCTAGGATCTTAGTGTTAGTAACGAATAGATCGTCACCTACTAGTTGGATCTTGTCGCCTAGAAGTTTAGTCTGGTGTGCGAAACCATCCCAATCAGACTCGTCTAGACCGTCTTCGATAGAAACGATTGGGTACTGATCAACTAGCTCAGCTAGGAAGTGGTTGAATTCTTCAGAAGTGAATTTCTTACCTTCACCCTTAAGATCGTAGATGCCTTCTTCTTTGTTGTAGAACTCAGAAGCAGCACAGTCCATAGCTAGAGTTACGTCTTTACCTAGCTCGTAACCTGCAGCTTCAACAGCTTCTTTGATTACTGCTAGTGCTTCAGCGTTAGAAGAAAGGTTAGGAGCGAAACCACCTTCGTCACCAACAGCTGTGCTCATGCCTTTAGATTTAAGAACTTTAGCTAGGTTGTGGAATACTTCAGCACCGATACGTAGAGCTTCTTTAAGAGTCTTAGCGCCAACTGGCTGGATCATGAACTCTTGGATGTCAACGTTGTTGTCTGCGTGCTCACCACCGTTTAGGATGTTCATCATAGGTAGAGGCATAGAGAACTGACCTGCAGTACCGTTTAGCTCAGCGATGTGCTCGTATAGAGGCATGCCTTTCGCAGCAGCAGCAGCTTTTGCGTTTGCTAGAGATACAGCTAGGATTGCGTTAGCACCGAAGTTAGATTTGTTTTCAGTACCGTCAAGGTCGATCATGATCTGGTCGATTGCAGCTTGATCTTTCGCATCTTTACCTAGTAGAGCTTCAGCGATTGGGCCGTTAACAGCTGTAACAGCTTTAAGAACGCCTTTACCTAGGAAACGAGACTTGTCACCGTCGCGTAGCTCAAGAGCTTCACGAGAACCAGTTGATGCACCAGATGGCGCAGCAGCCATACCTACGAAACCGCCTTCTAGGTGAACTTCTGCTTCAACTGTTGGGTTACCACGTGAGTCAATGATTTCACGACCTAGAATTTTAACGATCTTAGACATTGTGTTTCCTCTTTGCTTTATCTTCAAATTAAAAGCTAAAAAAATAGCTGCGGCTAAGTCGCTACAGCTATTATCCGTAATCCTTACTTGTTAAGCTCACCACGCTGGTGTTGACCAGCCGCCTTCACAAAGCCCGCAAATAGAGGGTGGCCATCGCGAGGCGTTGAAGTGAACTCAGGATGGAACTGAGCAGCCACAAACCAAGGGTGGTTAGGGATCTCAATGATTTCAACCAGTTTCTTGTCTGCAGATAGACCTGAAACTTTAAGGCCTGCTTTCTCTAGCTTAGGAAGCAGACTGTTATTCACTTCGTAACGGTGACGGTGACGCTCATGGATAGAAGGCTGAGCATATAAGTCACGAGCTTTTGTGCCATCTTGTAGATGACAAAGCTGTGCACCTAGACGCATTGTACCGCCTAGATCAGACTTTTCACTACGCTCTTCAACGTTACCTTCATTATCAATCCATTCTGTGATTAGACCAACAACTGGGTGAGTTGTATCTTGACTAAACTCAGTAGAGTGCGCGTCAGTCATACCCGCTACATTACGAGCGTATTCAATTAACGCTACTTGCATACCTAGACAAATACCTAGGTAAGGAATCTTGTTTTCACGAGCGTACTTAGCCGTTAGGATCTTACCTTCTACACCGCGGTTACCAAAACCACCAGGTACAAGGATTGCATCTAGACCTTCAAGGATCTCAGTGCCTTTTGACTCAACATCTTGCGAGTCGATGTACTTAATCTTAACAGATAGGCGGTTCTTAAGACCTGCGTGCTTAAGCGCTTCGTTTACTGATTTATAAGCATCTGGTAGTTCAATGTACTTACCAACCATACCGATAGTTACTTCACCGGTTGGGTTCGCTTCTTCATAAATCACTTGTTCCCACTCAGCTAAGTTTGCTTCTGGTGCTGTAATACCAAAGCGCTGACATACAAGATCATCTAGACCTTGAGCTTTGATTAACTGAGGGATTTTGTAGATAGAATCTACGTCTTTCATTGAGATAACAGCTTTCTCTGGAACGTTACAGAATAGTGCAATCTTCGCACGCTCGTTCGCAGGGATCATACGATCTGAACGACAGATCAATACGTCAGGCTGAATACCGATAGACAGTAGTTCTTTAACAGAGTGTTGAGTTGGCTTAGTTTTCACTTCGCCCGCCGCTGCAAGGTAAGGAACTAGAGTAAGGTGCATAAACATCGCACGCTCACGGCCTAGCTCAACTGCTAGCTGACGAATAGCTTCCATAAATGGTAGAGACTCGATATCACCTACAGTACCGCCCACTTCAACGATAGCCACATCGTGACCTTTCGCACCCGCGATAACGCGAGATTTGATTTCGTTAGTGATATGAGGAATAACCTGAACTGTAGCACCTAGGTAATCACCACGACGCTCTTTGCGTAGTACGTCTGCATACACACGACCAGCAGTAAAGTTATTACGCTTAGTCATCTTAGTGCGGATGAAACGCTCGTAGTGACCTAAGTCAAGGTCGGTCTCTGCACCGTCTTCCGTAACGAATACTTCACCGTGCTGAATTGGGCTCATAGTGCCTGGATCAACGTTGATGTAAGGATCTAGTTTCATCATAGTCACGTCTAGACCACGTGCTTCTAGAATAGCCGCAAGAGATGCTGCAGCAATACCTTTACCTAGAGAGGAAACAACTCCGCCCGTAACAAAAATGTAATTCGTTGTCATGTTTAACCTGGAAGATTGGTGTAGAGGAATTAAAAAGTATCTGGACGGGAAATTAGTATACCAGACACCTTTTATTGCTACAACGTGAAAACTATCACAGCTGCCCACGTTTTTTTTTGTTTCAAATCAATTAAGCTAACTAGTCACTCTAATTGCTTATTTTTGCAGCCATTAACCAATAAAAATTGGCAAATTAGCCTCAACCAAATTCTTTATTACGACCTGTGAAAAATCATTTTAGTTCCATTTTTTTCACAATATTCCATTCTTGGTCTAACTGTTCCAGTGAACAATTTGAAATTTCCATACCTTTTTCTAGCACATTTTTTTCAACTTTGCGAAATCTGCGCTCAAATTTTTTATTGGCTTTTTGCAGTGCTCGTTCTGGATTCACATTAAGATGACGACTTAAATTCACTACTGAAAATAGAAGGTCGCCCATCTCCTCTTCAATTCGATTTTGATCAAGGGTGACTTGCTGATATTCATCCATCACTTCATCTAACTCTTCGACAACTTTTTCAGCAACAGGTGCCAAACTATCCCAATCAAAACCAAATTGGGCACATCGTTTTTGAATTTTATCGGCACGAGTAAGGGCTGGCATCGCTAACGGTACATTAGCCAAAATACTATTATCGACAGCTTTATCTGCTCGCTCTTTGGCTTTTTCGGCCTCCCAATTAGCTTTCACTTCGGCTTCGGATGCAAACTGTTTATTGGCAAAGACATGAGGATGACGACGAGTAAGCTTTTCACAAATTCCGGCAACGACCTCATCAAAATCAAATAAATCCTGCTCTTTTGCCATTTGGCTATAGAACACAACTTGAAATAATAAATCGCCCAACTCTTCTTTAACATCGAGCCAATTTTGTTTTTCAATCGCATCAGCCACCTCATACGCCTCTTCAAGAGTATAAGGGACAATAGAATCAAAGCTCTGCTTAATATCCCAAGGACAACCGTCTTTAGGATCACGTAATTTGGCCATAATAGATAAGAGCTGTTCGATGTCTGAAGATTGCATAATCATTCCTTAAAAACAAAAACGGGCAGCACTGTGGCTACCCGTTATCTAATTATTGTTATGTACTAGTATAGACGTTTAGCTTCTGCCACATCTTTAACTTGCTCGATTCGCTTTAAGACTCGACCAAGCACTTCTAAATCGGTTAATTCAAGTTCAAAGTCCATAATCGACATCTGTTTCTTAAAGTCGATTCGGCTCTTCATCCCAGAAACTTTCACCTTTTCATTAGAAAACGTATTGGTTAAGTCTTTAATTAAGCCATTTCGCTCAGAGGCCGTCACTCGAACCGTGATGGTGTAGTTACCGGCATAACCTCCGCCCCATACGGTATCAATGATTCGTTCTGGTGCATGATGGCGTAACTCATCTAACTGTTCACAATCACTACGGTGTACTGAAATACCCCGACCTTGAGTGACAAATCCTTGAATATCATCACCTGGAATTGGCTGACAGCAACGCGCTAAGTGCGTCATTAGGTTATCAACCCCTTCGACAACCACCGCATCACGTTGTGGTTTCTTGGCGGTTCGAGCTTTTACCTCTGTCAATTTCTCCAACAATTGCTGATCTTCTTCTTCAGCAGTTGGTTTATTTACCAGGGCATTAATATGGTTGATAACTTGATTGATTCGGACATCACCACTACCGATGCCGGCAAACAGTTCATCTGGCGTTTTCACATTAAAACGCTTAATCGCATACGCTTCCGCATCTTTTAATGTTGCACCAATTTTGGCTAACTCTTGCTCAAGAATTTCACGGCCAGCAATGATGTTTTTATCGCGATCTTGTTTACGGAACCAAGCATGAACCTTAGCTCGGGCTCGACTCGAATTAACAAAGCCTAAGTTAGGGTTTAACCAGTCGCGCGATGGGTTGGGCTCTTTTTGGGTGATAATTTCAACCTGATCCCCCATCTGTAGGTGATATGTGAAAGGTACAATACGCCCTTCGACTTTAGCACCAATACAGCGGTGTCCCACTTCAGAGTGGATGTGATAAGCAAAATCTAATGGCGTTGCATTAAGCGGTAAGTCAACGACATCTCCCTTGGGAGTAAAAGCATACACGCGATCATCAAACACCTGACTGCGTAACTCGTCAAGCATGTCTCCAGAGTCTGACATCTCCTCTTGCCATGCTAGAAGCTTACGTAGCCAGTTAATTTTCTCATCATACGCAGACTTAGCACCCGAAGATGATCCTTCTTTGTATTTCCAGTGTGCCGCTACACCCAATTCAGACTCTTCATGCATCTGTTTGGTGCGGATCTGAATCTCAATGGTTTTGCCTTCTGGGCCTAACACTACCGTATGAATTGATTGGTAACCATTCGGTTTTGGGTTAGCCACATAGTCATCAAATTCTTTTGGTAGATGACGATATTTGGTATGTACAACCCCGAGCGCGGCATAACAATCTTGCAATTGATCAGCAATAATACGCACCGCACGAACATCAAACAGTTCATCAAAGGCCAAGTTTTTCTTCTGCATCTTACGCCAGATACTATAGATATGCTTAGGTCGGCCTTGCACTTCGGCTTTAATATTTGAAGCTTTCATGGCTTCAGATAAATCAGTCACAAAGTGAGTAATGTAGTTTTCACGATCGATACGTCGCTCAGATAACTGCTTTGCTATCTGCTTATAGGTATCTGGGTGTTGATAGCGAAAAGCGTAGTCTTCAATTTCCCATTTGAGCTGACCGATACCTAAGCGATTTGCTAACGGCGCATAGATATTGGCACACTCTTGTGCTGCAGTACGACGAACAGCATCTTCTTCATCTTTGACTTCGCGAAGATGACAAATACGTTCGGCTAATTTAATCACTACGCAGCGAAAATCATCCACCATCGACAACAACATGCGACGAATATTATCAACTTGTCCAGGTTGTGCCGTTTCTTCAGTGGTTGATTTTAGTTGGCTAATGGCGCACATCTGCTCAACGCCAACAACCATATGAGAAATTGTAATGCCATAGTCTTCAGTTAAAGCTTCGTGGCTATATAACCCCGCTTCAACCAAAGGAAATAGCATCGCAGCGACCAGTGTATCGGCATCCATACTTAGGGTAACTAAGATTTCTACCATTTCGCGACCGCGCCATAACAATAACGCGGCTGACTCTTCCTCTGTCACCAAGCTTAAACATCGCTCATAAGTAGACTTAATTTGCTCTGCCGTTGCCGGCTCTTGCTGCAAACTATCAACCCATACAGCTAATTCAAACTTGGAATTTTCCTTTAAATGCGCCCCACGAACTGCGACCATTTTTCTATCCTGCTATCTTCTAAAATAGTGAAAACACGCCGTTCTGATACTGTTGTTTATTATTACTTAGAACGAACAAATAACGCCATTGACTCTAAATGTCCGGTGTGAGGGAACATATCCATCATACCCAATTGAGTTAGCTGATACCCTTTATGCAAAAGTATCTGACTATCACGAGCCAATGTTGCTGGATTACATGACACATAGACCACTTTTTCTGGAGCAAGTTTAACTACGTGTTCCATTACACCTGCAGCGCCAGCACGAGCAGGGTCGAGTAAAATCTTGTTAAATGGCTTCTTTGCCCAACTAAACTCAGTCACATCCTGTTCTAAGTTAGCTTGGAAAAACGCCGCATTATTGATTTGATTATATTGAGCATTGTCTTGTGCACGATGAACCATTTCATCAACACCTTCAACACCTACCAGTGTGTTTGCTCGTTTTGCCAGCGGTAAACTAAAATTACCTAAGCCACAAAATAGATCTAACACACGGTCATCAGCTTGAACATCTAGCCAATCTATTGCTTGCTTAACCATTGCAATATTGACGTCACGATTGACTTGAATAAAGTCTTTTGGTGAAAAATATAACTTTTGGCAGTCTAATTCATAATACGGGCGATCACCAAAAATCTGCTCAATTGAGTCTGCTGTTGGGGCCATAAACAACATAATTTGCTGGGATTTTGCAAACTCAAGTAGCTTACTCATATCAGCATCAGAGAAAGGTTGCAGATGACGAATCATCACCACTCGACCATTATCCGCTTCTACCAATTCCACATGGCCTAAGTGTTTACGCCCTTTTAAACTGTTTAATAGCTCGCGCAATACAGGTAACAGTTCATTTAGTGATTGAGCAAGAACCATGCATTGCGGCACATCTACAATCTCTTTACTCTGCTTTTTACGGAAGCCAAACTGCAATTGACCGCGATTATCTAACCGGATACCAAATCGAGCACAGCGGCGATAGTGCGTATCGGGACCGACAATCGGTTTAGCCTGAGTAATTGCTTGATCAGCCCCGGCAAACTTAGTCATTAACTCAGTTAACGATTGCTGCTTGGCCGTAACCTGACCTTGATGAGATAAATGCTGCAAGTTACAGCCACCGCACTGGTCATAGATAGGACATTGAGGTTTAATACGCGCCTGACTATCAGTTAAACGCTTTATCACGCGGGCACGCGCATATTGCTTTTTATCTTCAGTGAACTGAACAACCGCACTTTCACCTGGAAGTACTCCCTCAACAAAAACAGGTTTATTGTTGAGATGGCCGATACCCGCTCCTAGATGGTCAAGGCGAGTAATGGTAATTTCCTTATGTTTAGTATCGGTAATTTTACGTTTTTGAGGCTTAAAAAAGCGTGCCATAGTGTTTTGCTCACTGTTCAGACATTGAGTGTTTGTCGAATGGCCCTTGATTCTTTAAGCTAAGGGCCTCTAATGGGCGACAATTCTCCCACAGAATCGCATTCTTGTAATTAAGAGAACCATGACCAGATACGGACTTCGTGCTCGGGTTTTTACCCTAACATTAGCACCCACACTGATTATAGGCTTGTTATTAAGTGCCTTTTTTACCCTGAGTCGCTATCAGGATCTTGAGCACCAATTAATATCAACAGGCACCAGTATTATTGAGCCGTTGGCGATCTCCGCAGAATATGGCATGACAGACAAAAACCGCGAAGCAGTTCGTCGTCTGATCAGCTATGCCCATCGCAAACATTCTAACATAGTCCGCAGTATTGCGGTGTTTGATGCGCATAATCAGCTCTTCGTCACTTCTAATTTCCATCGCAATTTTGAAGCGCTGATGTATCCACCTGATAAACCAATCCCCCCATTATTGGAAACGGAGTTGCGCGACAATGCTTTAATTATGCGAGCCCCGATTCTAACCGAAGGGCAATTTGGTCCCCATGCAGATCCTAGCTTACGAGGCACACCACTTGGCTATATCTCGCTTGAATTAGATCTTAGCGCACTACGATTACAGCAATATCAAGAGGTCTTTACGGCTTTAATGGTCTTGTTATTAGGGCTAACCTTATCATCGCTATTTGCCTATCGTTTGATGCAAGATGTGACTCGCCCTATTTCTCATATGGTTAGTGTGGTTGACCGTATTCGTCGCGGCCATTTAGATATTCGAATTGAAGGCCGATTACTGGGTGAATTAGACACACTAAAAAATGGCATCAATGCAATGGCAATTTCATTGTCTGAATACCATGTAGAGATGCAACAAAGTATCGATCAGGCAACATCCGATCTTCGAGAAACCTTAGAGCAATTAGAAATCCAAAACGTTGAGCTTGATATTGCGAAAAAACGAGCACAAGAAGCGGCCCGAGTAAAATCAGAATTCTTGGCCAATATGTCACACGAACTTCGAACGCCACTCAATGGTGTGCTGGGCTTTACTCGCCAGATGCTAAAAACGCGACTCAACCCAAGTCAGCAAGACTATCTGCTTACCATTGAAAAATCGGCCAATAATCTCTTAACCATCATTAATGATATTTTGGACTTCTCTAAACTCGAAGCGGGTAAACTATTACTGGAAAATATCCCATTTGATTTTGCTGAATCCTTAGATGAAGTCATGCGCCTTCTGGCCCCGACAGCCCATGAGAAAGGATTAGAGCTTACCTTAAAAGTCGATGATCGCATTCCACCAAGTCTTATTGGTGATGCCCTACGTATTCAGCAAGTGTTGACCAACTTAATTGGCAATGCGGTGAAGTTTACCGAACGTGGCAATATTGATGTCACAGTAGAGCTCAAATCAGACAAAGATGATGAAGGGATTGAGCTGCAGTTTATGGTGCGAGATACCGGTATTGGTATTTCTGAACGACAGCAAGCGCAACTGTTCCAAGCCTTTAGTCAAGCAGATGCCAGCATTTCACGTCGCTATGGCGGCACAGGATTAGGATTGGTTATTACTCAAAAACTGGTCTCTCAAATGGGTGGTGAAGTGAGTCTAACCAGTCGTTTGCATCAAGGATCAACCTTCTGGTTTACTGTCCGCCTAACCAAAACTGATTTGCCTGTATCACAACTTATTGATACTTCATCACTTAGTGGTAAAAAAGTACTACTGATTGAGCCGAACATGCAGGCAGCATCTGTGATACAACAGCGCTTAATTAATGTGGGAGTTCATGTTACCTACCGCTCTGTTATGCCAGAAGATGTGGAACGCCACGATTACACCCTATTGTGTTTATCACCTGGTGAACAACCACCGATTGCAACATTAATCGACCAAGTCTTTAAGGCTGAACAAATGACCGATAACGTCATTGTCTGCCTACCAACAACAGAGCTGGCGCTATCTGAGCGTTTGGTGAATGCGGGAGTGAGCGCCTGCTTAGGTAAGCCATTAAGTCAGCGCCGACTGTTTGAAGTGATGTGTGGTGATAATGAGCAGATGGAACCTGAACAGCCACTACTTCCAGAACCGGCTAGCCCAATTCAACCTCTTACTGTGATGGCTGTGGATGATAACACAGCTAACCTTAAGCTTATCTCTGCCCTTTTATGTGAACGAGTAGAAACCGTCATTACGGCAACCGGTGGTCGCAAAGCTGTTGAGTATGCAAAACAGAAAGCCTTTGATCTTATCTTTATGGATATTCAAATGCCTGAAATGGATGGGGTTACCGCATGCCAGCAGATTCACGATACCGAACTCAACCGCACCACGCCAGTTATTGCAGTAACGGCCCATGCGATGGCCGGTGAAAGAGAGCGCTTAATTAACGCTGGAATGGATGACTACCTCACCAAGCCGATTGAAGAGCACATTCTACAACAAGTATTGGGACGCTGGATTGCTCCTATTGAATCTCAAATAGAGCCTCAAGCTTTAATTGCGCCATTACCGACATCGGTTGAGTCAGTACCCAAACAAGATATCAGTTTTGATTGGGATCTGGCTCTAAAACAAGCGGCAGGCAAAGAAGATCTTGCTCGCGATATGATTCAGATGCTGCTTGATTTTATGCCTGAAGTTGAAATGTTGGTTAATGAAGCCTTAGATGGCAAAGAGGTCGATCTCTGGCCTCCAATTCATAAATTGCACGGCAGCTGTGCCTATAGTGGAGTGCCACGATTAAAAAATCTCTGTCACACCATAGAAACAGCTCTTAAAGGCAACGCATCGAATGAAGATATTGAACCAGAGTTGTTTGAGTTAGTCGATGAAATGGAAAATGTGGTCCGCGCTTCCAAAGCTTATCGGACTTAATTCTAATTTATTGTTTTAATAGCTTAACAACAAAAAAACGAGTACTTACCGATAATAGGAAGTACTCGTTTTTTATTGGCTGGGAACAAAAAGCGCAAACTAACCAGGAAATTTCAGCACTCTAAAATAACCGTTGCTACCGCATAATGACGCTCATCAGCAATGGTTAAATGAACGTGGTTAACCAAACGTTGTTGAGCAAACTTCTGTGCTTGCCCGGTTAGGTTTAGTAACGGCTTACCGAACTCATCATGACCAACTTCAAAGTCTTGAAAACTCACGCCCGCGGCAATACCCGTTCCTAACGCTTTAGCCGCCGCTTCTTTTACCGCAAAACGTTTAGCAAGAAATCGTTCTGGACGTTTGGTTTGACTCAGCTCGATTAATTCACTGGCAGTTAGAATGCGCTCAGCAAAGGCCAGCCCCTGTCGTTGCCATACTTTCGCCACTCGCTCAATTTCAGCGATATCGGTTCCCAGTCCAACAATAGCCATTAGCGACGTGCATCCAACATCAATTGACGCATATCTGCAACCGCGGTGCTTAAACCATCAAACAGAGCTCGTCCCATAATAGAGTGACCAATATTAAGTTCATATAGCTCAGGAATTGCAGCAATGGCCGATACATTATGATAAGTAAGACCATGCCCAGCATTGACTTTAATACCGAGATCAGCGGCATAACTGGCAGCTGCAGCTATCTTTTTCAACTCAGCTAACTGCTCGCATTCATTGGTTGCATCGGCATAATGGCCAGTATGAAGCTCAATAAATGGCGCACCACACGCTTTTGCCGCATCAATTTGCAAACGATCTGCGTCGATAAATAGAGAAACTTTAATACCAGCTGCGGTTAGTTTTTCTGTCGCAGATTTCACTTTCTCAAGTTGGCCAGCAACATCTAATCCACCTTCGGTTGTCAACTCTTCACGTTTTTCTGGGACTAGACAGACATATTCAGGCTTTATTTCTAATGCAATGGCAACCATCTCATCGGTAACCGCCATTTCAAGATTCATGCGAGTCTGAATGGTTTCTCGTAAAATACGCACATCGCGATCGGTAATATGACGGCGATCTTCTCGCAAGTGAACGGTAATACCATCGGCGCCAGCACGCTCTGCAATTTCCGCTGCATGAACTGGATCTGGGTAACGTGTACCGCGGGCATTACGAAGAGTGGCGACGTGATCAATATTAACGCCAAGAAGAATGTGGCTCATGTTCTGGTACTCCTTCCTCGCGGGATAAACAGCTCCCGACTTTTTAACGGCTTCGACCCTAAATAAGGTTTTAAAGCAATCCGTGTAAAACGTTTAGCCGCTCGCAACTGTTCTGGGGTTTCAAAGCGTCTTGCATCAATGGCTTTAAGTTGCTCACCGGTAAAAGTGAGTTGACCCATTTTAATCGATGCAATGAATCCCTGCTGCTCACGGTAGTTATAAGTCATATTATCTTCGACAGGCAATCCGCTGCCTGCACAATGAAGAAAGTCGATACCATAACCGAGATGTTGTAATAATGCTAATTCAAATCGGCGCAGAGCAGGTTCTGGATTATCAGCTTGGGCAAGCTCACGCAATACATTGAGATAATCCAGAAACAGCACAGGATAAGGGGTTTGTGCTTCTAAAACTCGACACAAAACCTCATTAACATACATAGCAGAATAGAGAATATAGCTGCGCATCGGCAGACCGATACTGATAGGTTCAGCATGGGTGAGGACAGGCATACTTCCTTTACCCGACCATTTCATAAATAGTGGTGTAAAAGGTTGCAAAGCCCCTTTAAGATTAGAACGCTTACGTCGCGCCCCTTTTGATAAGATAGAGAGACGGCCTGAATCTTCACTAAAGACATCAAGAATCAAGCTCGTCTCACTGTAAGGACGAGAATGAAGGACAAAACAGCGTTGAAGCCCTTCCATTAAAGCCCCTTATAGATCGTCGATATAACCTAGACTGCGAAGTGCTCGCTCGTCATCAGCCCAACCAGATTTCACTTTAACCCAAAGTTCTAAATACACTTTGCGTTCAAAAAGCTCTTCCATATCGATACGAGCTTCGCGACCAATCACTTTGATCTTTTGGCCCGCTTTACCGATCACCATCTTCTTCTGACCAGTACGCTCAACCAAGATCAGACCGTTAATATCAAAACCGTCAGTTTCTGGGTTGTAGTCAAAGCGCTCAATTTCTACGGTAACTGAGTAAGGAAGCTCATCACCAGTAAAACGCATCAACTTTTCACGAATGATTTCTGATGCCATAAAGCGCTGAGAGCGATCTGTTACATACTCTTCTGGGAAGTAGTAATCACACTCTGGCAGATGATTGCGAACGATTTTTTCTACCACCTCAATGTTAGTACCGTGCTTAGC
Source organism: Photobacterium damselae (assembly GCF_003026815.1). GTDB lineage: Bacteria > Pseudomonadota > Gammaproteobacteria > Enterobacterales > Vibrionaceae > Photobacterium > Photobacterium damselae. Next base: position 50,789 of record NZ_PYOG01000004.1, read on the forward strand.
AGATACTGGTACTACATCAACAAAATTCATTTTGCTGGCAATTTCTTGCATATGAGGGAATAGATCGTATTTCTCTTTTACGTTGTCGACTTTGTTAACCAAAAGAACCGTTGGTAGCTGAGCTTTTTCAAGCTTACGCAGTACCATCTCGTCATCTTGTGTCCACACAGTGCCGTCAACAAGAAACAGTACTAACTCAACATCGGTTAATGAACTGCTTGCTGCACGGTTCATTAAACGGTTGATAGCACGTTTTTCTTCAATATGAAGTCCTGGAGTATCAACATAAACCGCTTGATAACCATCGCGCGTATCCACCCCCATAATACGGTGGCGGGTCGTTTGAGGCTTACGCGAAGTAATAGACAATTTCTGTCCTACTAAGCGGTTTAAAAGTGTCGATTTACCTACATTTGGGCGACCGACAATGGCGATAAAGCCACAATGTTGTTTATCTGTCATGATTCCAACTGTTGAAGAGCTAATTCTGCCGCAGCCTGTTCAGCCTTGCGTCGACTGCCGCCTTTACCGACAACAGGCTTATCCAAACCTGTTACTTCACATTGTACTGTGAACTCTTGGTTATGAGCTTCACCATGTACCTTAGTTACAGTATATGCAGGTAATGGTAGACGGCGACCTTGCAGACACTCTTGTAAACGTGTTTTAGGGTCTTTTTGGTTTACACCCGGCTGGATGGTTTCCAGACGAGACTGATACCAATCCAGTACGATGTTGCGTACTTTTTCAATATCACTATCCAAATAAATCGCGCCAATGATTGCTTCAACACAGTCAGCTAGAATTGAATCACGACGGAAGCCGCCACTCTTTAGCTCACCAGGGCCTAGCAGTAAATGATCGCCTAGTTCGAATTCACGACCTAATTCGGCAAGTGTTTTACCACGGACCAGTGTTGCACGCATACGGCTCATATCACCTTCATCCACATTAGGAAAACGGTGATATAAGTCATCAGCAATTACAAAGCTCAAAATCGAGTCGCCAAGAAATTCTAAACGCTCGTTGTGAGTACCATTAGCACTGCGATGTGTCAGTGCTAATGTCATCAACTCACTCTTGTTAAATTGGTAACCCAGCTTGCGCTGAAGTCTATTCGCTGGAGTTGTCATTTTATCTCAATTAAATAATTTTACCGATGCGGTTAAAACGCACACCTGTAGGAATCCAAGATGGCAAAATACTATCTGGACTACGATCAAATTCGAAACTGATCCAAATTGCGACCGCCTTACCTACTAAGTTTGCCTCCGGTACAAAGCCCCAATAACGGCTATCTGCACTGTTATCGCGGTTATCACCCATCACAAAGTATTCACCCTCAGGTACTACCCATTCAGCCACACCAGGACGAGGTTGATACGCTAGCGTACGATCTCGACGTAGTGGGTTAATCAGAATATTGTGGCTCACATTACCTAACTGTTCTGTTAACTCAATCATACCCGGCATTGGCGGATACTGACGAGGATCAGTTTGAGGTACTGGAGTACAAACATCCGAACCCTTAGGCGCAATACACAGCTGCTTATTGCCATTGTAACGTACGGTATCGCCAGGAAGGCCAACAACACGCTTAATGTAATCAATTTTAGGCTGTGGTGGATATTTAAATACTACTACATCTCCACGCTTTGGTTCACCTAAGCTTAGGAACTTATCGTGGAAAACAGGATCACGTAAACCATACACATGTTTATCAACCAAAATAAAGTCACCCACCAACAGAGTTGGCATCATAGACTCAGATGGAATCTGAAATGGCTCATAAACAAATGAACGGAAGATCATGATTAATGCAATAACCGGGAACATTGAGCTTGCCGATTCAACCCAACTAGGTTGTGGGGCAATTTGCTCTAGGGTTTTAGCATCTACTTGATCGCCAGCATTAGCCGCCGCAGCTTCAATCTTTGCTCGTCGTTTTGGCGCCCAAACAAATTTATCCAACGCCCAGATGATTCCGGTAACTAAGGTTGCTAACACCAGAATAATCGAAAAAGTATTTGCCATATGTTTCCCTAATTAATGTAACGGGTAGAGCACGATACTCTACCAAACTTATTTCCGTTTAGAGCGCTTAAGAGAAAGAAAGTGCCATTTAATAAATTAAATAAGCACTTTCTTGAGTCTTTATTCCGCAAAAACAGAAGTAAGGTTACTACTTATCTTTACCTACATGCAAAATAGCAAGGAACGCTTCTTGAGGCAGTTCAACGTTACCGATCTGCTTCATACGTTTCTTACCTTCTTTCTGCTTCTGTAGCAGTTTCTTCTTACGACTTACGTCACCACCGTAACATTTTGCGATAACGTTCTTACGTAACTGTTTCACCGTAGAACGCGCAATGATGTGGTTACCGATTGCCGCTTGAATTGCGATATCAAACATCTGACGAGGAATGAACTCTTTCATCTTCTCAACTAAATCACGACCACGACCTTGAGAGTTCTCTTTGTGGGTGATAATAGCAAGAGCATCAACACGCTCGCCGTTTAGAAGAATATCAACACGAACCATGTCGGATTCTTCATAACGTTGGAAGTTATAATCTAGTGATGCATAACCACGAGAGGTTGATTTTAGACGGTCAAAGAAGTCTAGAACCACTTCAGACATTGGAATGTCATAAGTTAGAGCGACTTGATTACCGTGGTAAACCATATCAACCTGTACGCCACGTTTTTCAACACACAGAGTAATTACGTTACCTAGGTAGTCACTTGGAACCAGAATATTACAGCGCGCAATTGGCTCACCAATCACTTCGATGTCGTTTACTGCCGGCAATTTTGCTGGGCTATCAACATACAGAGTCTCACCACTGGTCTTCTTCACTTCGTACACTACTGTTGGTGCCGTTGTGATCAGATCAAGGTCGTACTCACGCTCTAGACGCTCTTGGATAATTTCCATGTGCAGCATACCCAAGAAGCCACAACGGAAACCAAAGCCAAGTGCACTTGAACTTTCTGGTTCATAAAATAGCGATGCGTCGTTTAGGCTTAACTTACCTAGTGCATCACGGAAGTTTTCATAATCATCAGATGATACAGGGAACAGACCGGCATAAACCTGAGGCTTCACTTTCTTAAAGCCAGGAAGCGCAGTTTCACAACCGTTTTTAGCCAGTGTTAAGGTATCACCTACTGGTGCACCTAGGATATCTTTGATACCACAAACAACCCAGCCCACTTCACCAGTATTCAGTACTGTTTTATCAACCTGTTTTGGTGTGAAGATACCTAAACGGTCTACACCCCAAGTTTGGCCAGTACTCATTACTTTGATCTTGTCATTTTTCTTTAGTTGACCGTTTTTAATACGTACTAAAGAAACAACACCTAAGTAGTTATCGAACCATGAGTCGATGATTAGAGCTTGCAGCGGCGCATCAGGATCACCTTCAGGAGATGGGATCGCCTCTACAATTTTTTCTAATACGTCATCAACACCTAGACCTGTTTTCGCAGAACAGCGAACAGCATCAATAGCGTCGATACCAACAATATCTTCAATTTCTTCTGATACACGCTCTGGTTCTGCAGCAGGTAAGTCAATCTTATTTAAGATTGGCACTACCTCTAGATCCATTTCAATAGCGGTGTAACAGTTCGCTAGAGTCTGAGCTTCTACACCCTGACCAGCATCAACCACCAGCAATGCACCTTCACAGGCTGCAAGAGAACGAGATACTTCGTAAGAGAAGTCTACGTGTCCTGGAGTATCGATAAAGTTTAATTGATAAGTTTCACCATCTTTTGCCGTATAGTCGAGCGTCACGCTCTGGGCTTTGATGGTGATACCGCGTTCGCGTTCAAGATCCATGGAGTCTAGAACCTGTGCGGCCATTTCGCGATCAGAAAGGCCACCACAAACTTGGATTAGACGGTCGGATAAGGTCGACTTACCATGGTCGATATGTGCAATAATCGAAAAGTTACGAATGTGCTTCATGAATTGGCGTGACTAACTCGTAATTAAAATGAATGGGATCGTAAGATCGAGTGGGCGGATTCTACCGAATTTCACCGCTAGTCGCTATCTTTCAATGCAGCATTTATCAGATTATCGGTAGAAATAGGTTGTCCCAGTACTCGAATCAAACTTGGTTTATAGGCGGAATTCCCTTCCAGCTGCTTCGCATAATAGCGTACAACTGCCAATCCCACCCCAGTACTAACTATGGCGCAAAGTATAACACCGAGCTCACCTTGATAGTGAACAGTATTAAGTATCCACTGACTAAACACCGTACCTAGCACCAAAAATAACAGCGGCAGCATATAAACCAGTAAGGCTGAACTTAACATACTGCGCTCTGATAGGCCGATTTCAACCACCTGACCTATCGATACTTTTTCATTGCTATTTAATGTAATCGAGTGAGCTCGACCCGGAATGGCTTTGCTCACAATACCCGTACCGCAACTGTCTCGCGAGGCACAATGACCACAGCTAGTTTGTTGCTGACAACTGACGGTGATTTTTCCCGGTTCAACGGCAACCACCGTTGCAAGTGTTTGCATCATAGGACTATCGTCTCTTACTTGGTTGTATCTTGTGCACTTGTGGCATTAAACACAACAGAATCGGCAACACGACGTGCTGTTGATGGCGGAATATCGCCGACAACCGTCACTTCCTTATTACCCATTGCTACGCTGGTGAGAGTACGTCTTCCTTGGCGAACCAATTGTTCTCTTACAGTATAGTTATCAATACTTGACACATAGACTGAAAAGCTAAATAAGCCATCACTGAACATCTTACTTTCAACAGGACGTTCAGTCAGCATTAAACGGTGACGACTGCCAGACATCGCCTCAAACCCCTGAGGAAGCCAATCAACTTTCCAATCTAGGTTTTGTTTTTGCTGTGGCGGTAAATGTACCACGGCTGGCAATTCTACCGTTTGGAGCTGCTTTAAGATCTGCTGGACTCTTGAATTAATCACAAAAGCGACCACTCGATACTGTTCCAGTGGTTCACCATCGCGATCTAAGAGATCAGCTCGCATCACCAAATGATTTTTCTGGTCAATCCAAAGTAGATAAGAATAACGCAAACCATCTTTAGGTGCGATACGAACCACATCACAGGCCACACCGGCTTCGCGTGCTTTCCCCATCGAAATAAAGTCGTAAGATTGCGCTAAGCTTTTCAGATCTGTTCCCATCACAGGAGGCAGAGGCGCAACCATTTTATTACTTTCAATGGTAAAAGGATCAATCCCAGGTTCAAAATAGCTTACCTCGTTACCACGTTGAATCACTTCTCGTGGTGGTCCACTTAAATACATTAAGTGAGCATACGGTTCGCCATTTTCTAAAGCATGGCGATAGCGAAGCGGTTCTATACTATTTTTCTTAATTAGGATGTATGACAGTTCATAGTTAAGGTTTTGGCTAGCCTCGTCCATTTGATGCAACAAAGCCTCTGACGAGGCTGTTATACCTTCGGCAGAGGCTTGCAATGGCATCGCGAGACTGACCAGTGCAAATGCACCGACCAGAAATTTTTTCATTAATGAGCCACTGTATTATCAGTTTCAAGCTTAGTTTTATCGATGCTACCATCTTCTGCATTAAAGCGTAACTGCAATTCATAATCTTGCAACATCGCATTAATTCGGCGGCGCTGTTCCATTAATTGAGCTTCACTTGGTGCACTGCTATGCGAATTACGCAAAGAGTCACGAGTAAAGCTTACTGGTTCAGCTTTGCCTGCAAATGGAATAGTCTGCAACACTGGCATGGTTTCTGGCGCATTGGTTGCGTTCGAATCGGAGCCATTGTACTGCTGAACACCAACAATAACCGCAAGCGATACACAAGCTGCAACGGCAACTTGACCAAATTGAGTAAGCCATGCAGGCAGAAAACGTTTTGCTTGTTGCGGTGTTGGTTGAGATTCAACGATATCTTTAGCAACTTGAATGTCAACAACCTCAGCAGTAGATACTGAATGTGCAGGTTCAGCGTCTAGTGCTAATGCGACATTAGCAGCAATATCCCATTCCTTGCATTGTGGCGCATCACCTCGCATAACATCACCAATTAGGTTGTAGTCATGCCAGCTTAATTCGCTTTCCTTATCAACTGTCAGGGCATTAATGATGCTCTGATCAAGATCTTCGCCATCCAATAACGCCGAAATCTTTTCTTTATCAGCCATTTTATTCACCGTAAGGCTAAACATTATCGCTGCAAGAGAGGTTGAATGCGTTTTTCAACAGCTTCTCGAGCTCGGAAAATACGAGAGCGTACTGTACCTACAGGACACCCCATAACTTCGGCAATTTCCTCGTAACTAAGTCCATCTAGCTCACGCAGTGTAATCGCCATTTTTAAGTCTTCAGGTAAAGATTCGATGGTACTAAAAACCACCCTCTTCAGTTCATCAGACAACATTTGGTTCTCAGGGTTCGAAATTTCTTTCATTGCACTACCGGTTTCGTAGTACTCCGCATCATCGGCATCAATATCAGATGCAGGCGGACGGCGGCCCTGAGCAACTAAGTAATTCTTTGCTGTATTAACGGCAATACGATAAAGCCAAGTATAAAAAGCACTGTCGCCTCGAAATGTCGGAAGCGCACGGTAAGCCTTTATAAAAGCTTCTTGGGCAACGTCGGGTACATCACCTGAATTACTCACATAACGTGAGATCAGGTTACAAACTTTATTCTGGTATTTTATGACCAATAAATTAAAAGCTTGTTTATCTCCTCGCTGCACTCGTTCGATTAATACCTGATCGGTTTGCTGCTCGCTCATTCGAGCGTGTACTCCTATAATCTGTGTTCACTCGTGATTTCACTATTACTGAGTTCGCTTATGGGGTTACATCGTAATAAAAGCAACGCCTTGCTTGATAACTCATGCTTTTGCAGTCTTAGTTTTCAAAAATTTAGAACATAAAACTTTGCAATAAAAACAGTGTAATATGAAACGGTTATGAGCTTGAGCACTATTTAAGACTCAGGAAAAAAGACAAAGTTCCTGACAAGAGCGATTTTTTTTGTATTAATAGTGCTCAATATGACTAACGCTAATTCGGATTATATAGCGTTAGCATGCATTATGGTGATAGTCCTAGCATACATTTGCTAACTATCACGCGAATTTGCCTCATAATGACAAATTCCGCGCAAAATGGGAAACAACAACCACAGGGACTGGGAATAAATATGACCGACACTCCCCAACATCAGTGCGATGTACTCGTCATTGGTAGCGGCGCAGCTGGCCTATCTTTAGCACTTCGTTTAGCCTCAATTGGTAACATTACAGTTTTAAGTAAAGGCCCGCTTAGCGAAGGGGCAACCTATTACGCTCAAGGTGGAATTGCCGCTGTTTTTGATGAATCAGACAGCATAGACTCTCATGTACAAGATACCTTAGTCGCCGGAGCTCACCTTTGTGATGAAGCCGTGGTGCGTTTTATCGCTGAAAATGCAAAAAATTGTGTTCAATGGTTAATTGACGGTGGCGTTCCATTTGATCAAGAAGAAGCCAGTGATGAACAATCTCCTCGTTATCATCTCACCCGAGAAGGCGGTCACAGCCATCGTCGAATTTTACATGCGGCAGATGCCACCGGAATGGCGATGCAGAAATCACTGCAAGAAAATGTGATCGATCATCCCAATATCAATTTGTTAGAAAGACACAATGCGCTCGATTTAATCACCACACACAAACTGGGACAAATGGATAAGCCCAATCGTGTTCTTGGGGCCTATGTCTGGAATCGAAATCAAGAGCAAGTGGAAACCATTCGCGCCCGTTTTGTTGTTCTGGCAACGGGCGGAGCATCAAAAGTCTATCAATATACCTCCAATCCAGACGTCTCTTCAGGTGATGGTATTGCAATGGCATGGCGCGCAGGATGCCGTGTTGCTAACTTAGAGTTCAATCAGTTCCATCCAACATGTTTATACCACCCAGATGCTCGCAACTTCCTGTTGACCGAAGCACTCCGTGGTGAAGGGGCCTACCTTCGTCGACCAGATGGCTCCCGTTTTATGCTTGAGTTTGATGAGCGAGCAGAGTTAGCCCCGAGAGATATTGTTGCCCGAGCCATCGACTATGAAATGAAACGTCTAGGCGCCGATTGTATGTACCTAGATATCAGTCACAAACCGGCTGATTTTATTATTAAGCATTTCCCGACCATCTATGAAAAACTGCTGACCTTTGGCATTGATATCACCCAACAACCCATTCCTATTGTGCCAGCGGCTCACTATACTTGTGGTGGTGTGGTCGTTGACACCGAAGGTCATACCGATCTGGCTGGCCTTTATGCAATTGGTGAAGTCAGTTATACCGGTCTACATGGCGCCAATCGCATGGCATCAAATTCATTACTTGAGTGTGTAGTCTATGCCTACGCCGCAGCACAAAGTATTGGAGAGCAATGGTCTGAAATTGCGATGCCAGATTCTTTGCCAACTTGGGATGAAAGCCAGGTTTCTTGCTCCGATGAAGAAGTGGTTATTCAGCATAACTGGCATGAACTTAGATTATTTATGTGGGACTATGTGGGAATTGTCCGCTCAACCAAACGGTTAGAACGGGCGATGCGGCGTATTCAGCTCCTTAAACAAGAGATTGACGAATATTACGGTAATTTCCGAGTATCTAATAACCTATTGGAGCTACGTAACTTAGTTTTAGTTGCTGAATTAATTGTTCGCTGTGCCATGGAACGAAAAGAGAGTCGAGGCTTGCACTATACGCTAGATTATCCAGATCTTGAGCCTAACTCACACCCAACGATTCTAACGCCACACCAAGAGTAATACTGCACCAGCCGCTAGCTAAATGGCTTATACGTAAGTGTATTGGGCTAGCGGTAGTGCTGATTAAGCCATAATGCTAAAGTTCGATACTGCTCATCGGTTGTCATGCTTGGATCTAGCCAGAGCCAACCTTGAGTACATTCCAATAATTCGATCTTCAATAAATAGCCCCATCGAGAACGAAAGCGAACCTCAATAATCGTCCCAAAATACCCTTGCCAGCAGATACTCTGATCCATAGAGATAATAAGTACCCCTTGCTGAGACATAATGACCTGATAACGTCGCCACCACTCACACAATAGGTACTCCCCCCATAGCCACAGTAATGCAATAGTTAAGTAGGAAAATAGATAACGGTGATCCGATAAAAGCAGAAAATAGGCAGATAAAAAAAGAGCAAAAGCAATACTCAAATAACCGAGATTGAGCATTACTTTTGCGCGATAAGAAGGCGTAAAGTGAAGACTAGCGAAGCTTACTGTTGTTATGGGCGACAATTTTATCCACCATTACAGCAAGAGCTGGATCTTCACTGCGACCATGATTCATAACCCACTTAAAGAGATCTGGATCATCACAACCAAGTAATGCAATAAAGTCTTGCTGTTCTTGCTCCGATAAACCATCGAAACACTCTTCAAAAAACGGCATGATGATCACATCAAGCTCTAACATACCACGGCGACATGCCCATTTTACGCGCGCTTTATCATCGGCACTTAACATACAAAACCTCAGTTCATCCCTGCGATATATTCTGCTGCAGGCTTATTTTTTCTAAGTGTCCATAGTAGCAAGAGCCATCATTTTCGACCATGAGATAGCTCAAGCAATCGACTAAGTTGCGATCTTAGATCAATTTTATTCAAGAAAGTCTTAATGTTGCGTTTCTTAAAAAGGCTTGTTCATTCTTAATCTCTACCTCGATACTCGCATCTAGGAGGGGTTTAGGTATAACATAACGCATAACTGATTTAATTTAGAGAATACCCTTATGAGCACTCCGTTTAATTTCTCATCATTAGCCTTGAGCTCGCAAGATGCTCTACCGTCATTGGCAGTGATCGATTTACACGATTGGGCAGCGGTTACCTTAGTTGGCCAGGATGCTAAGTCTTATTTGCAAGGTCAGGTAACCTGCGATGTGGTTTCATTACCTGAGCAAGAATCAACGCTTGGCGCTCATTGTGATGCCAAAGGAAAAATGCGTACTATATTTCGTCTTTTCCACCACCAACAAGGCTATGCCTATATTCAACGTCAAAGTGTGATGGATTCACAACTGCCTGAATTAAAAAAATATGCGGTATTCTCCAAAGTAGAGATCAAGCCAAGCAATGAAGTCATTTTAGGTATTGCGGGCAGTGATGCTCAAGCCTTTATTGATCAACACTTTAATGGCACGAGCAATGTACGCCATCATGACCAAGGCAGTGCCATCAAAATTGATGAACAGCGCTGGCAATTACTGATCAGTCCTGAACTGGCCGAGCAACTGATCCACGCTCTACCAGAAAAAGCCACTTGTTGTGATAGCACGCTATGGGATCTTTATGATATTCGCGCCGCTCTTCCTCGTATTGATAGCGCGATCGAATTAGAATTCATTCCTCAAGCACTTAATCTACAAGCGGTCGATGGCATAAGCTTTAAAAAAGGCTGCTATGTGGGCCAAGAAACCGTGGCTCGAGCAAAGTATCGCGGTATTAATAAGCGTGCCATGTTCATTGTTACTGGCCATGCCGACCATGCGCCTCAAGCTGGCGATAGTATTGAACGCCAAGTAGGTGAAAACTGGCGTAGCGGCGGTACTGTTATTACAGGCTATCACTTTAGCGATAATCATGCTCTTGCGCTTGTGGTTTTACCCAACGATCTAGAACCTGAAACCTCGCTACGTTTTGCAAGCGATGAGATTGCCCATTGGCAGTTAGCAACTCTGCCATACTCATTGGCTGATGCCTAATCAAACATGAAGACTACCGTAACACAATTGCTTGAGCTAGAAGGGGTTAATTACCGTCTTCTACCCCATAGCAAACCAGCAAAAACCATAGCAGAAGCGGCAACAGAGCGAGGCGTTGCCGCAGAACAAATGGTCAAATCGATTCTATTGCGCGATATGTCTGGCTTTCATGTCTTAGCTTGTGTGCCAGGCCCTTGCTCGGTCGATCCCAAAAAAGTTCGAGCACTCCTTGGTTGTCGTAGAATGACCTGTGCTGATGCCACCGATGTTGAGAAAATTACAGGCCTGGTCATTGGTACCGTTGCTCCTATCGGCCTTAAATCGCCCCTACCTATTGTGTTTGATCACCAGATAAAACAGCACAACTTGGTTAATATTAGTAGCGGCGATCGTATGGCGGGAATTGAACTTGAAATGGATGATTTAGAACTGCTATGTGATCCTATTTTTGCTGATATTTGCCGCGATGAATAACCCACTGTAGATCACATTTTAACTAAATCTCTCTAAGGTGATTTCATCATATTGTGAAGTCACCTTAATTTTAGTCTCAAGTCTCAACCGAGATCGTAATTACAGTTTTGCATAGAGTTGCATTTATGTAGAATATCCTTTCAATAATCATTTGCTTGTATTATTGAGGAAACCATTATGAGCCACCATTGCAACCACTGCGACTTTCAAACTGAACAACTGCTTCCCCAAGATTATGTCATTACCCCACAAGGGAAAAGAGTTACCACCCAGTCTGTTACTTCTACCTTTTCTTCTCTCTACCACATCAACGATCAGCAACTCCATCAAGCGTTAAACCATCAAACCCCAGAAGCGACAATTATTCAGCAAATGCTAAACCAGCTAACGGGCCAACTCCACCCTCACCATTGTCACCAATGTGCTCGTCCATTTAGCTTAGATTTACAACGAGATAAACATGCTTGCCCACACTGTTGGTCGCAAGATATTAGTTCTGCCAATATGGATAATACTTGCCCGAAATGCCATCAAGGCCAAATCGGTTGAGTAAAGCAGTTGGTCTAATAATCGGTTGTTTCGTACAATCATATTACCGTTACATGGCAAACTAACTGATTATGGCGCAAGGAAAAATGCAACGAATTAACTGGCGAGGAGTGGATCTTAATTTACTCATCGCCTTTTCTGCTTTAATGGAAACCCGCAGTGTCACCAAAGCGGCGCAAAAGCTATCGATTGGTCAGTCAGCAATGAGTCATAATTTGGCTCGACTGCGAGAATTGCTCGATGATCCTCTGTTTGAACGACAGGGGCACTCTATGTTGCCAACACAAAAAGCCTTAGAGCTTATCACCAGTGTTGAAAACGTACTGAATATCATCACTCAAGATATTTTACGTCCTGATGATTTTGAGCCTTTGGACTATGAGGGAATTTTTAAGATTGGTTTAACCGATTATGCTGAATTGCTATTTGCCCCGGCCCTATTTGATGCAATCCATCAAGCAGCACCGCACTGCCAATTGAGCTTTTTTAATATCGACCGCCATAACTACTTAGATCGTTTTAACCAAGATAATCTGGATCTAGTAATCGGTTCGATGACTCAGATACCAAAAGAGATTGAGTATCACCATCTTTATACTGAAGATCACGTCTGCTTATTTGACCAAGGGGCAACCCAAATTCAACCGCCGATCAGTATTGAACAATACGCGGCCATTCCTCACGCTCTTGTTAGCCCTGATGGTCAGCTTTTTACTCAAGTTGATAACCAGCTACATGAGCAAGGTCTGAAACGACAAATTGCGGTAGGTTCCCGAAATTTTCTGACCATTCGTCATCTGCTTAGTCATCGCCGATTAATCTGTGTGGTATCACGACTTATGGCGCAGTTGGATATTTTTAACGACAAACTTACGCAGTGCCCACCGCCGGTTCATATTGCTGATTTTGATATCAATCTGCTCTGGCTCAGACGTAATGCCCCCCATCCTCGTAATAGTTGGCTACGAGAGACTGTGACTGGCGTTATTACAGAACAAGTTAGGTTGCTACGGGGCTGACTAACACAACAAGTAGAGATTTATCATCAGTAAAAACTAAGATAAATTCTGCTTGTCGACGGTATATACCCCGATTTGTTAAAGCGTTTGTTTACTTCTGACCAGGTTCTTGGATTTGATACAACTTGTGCTCATCACAAGGTTTATCGCAATCACACTCTTTTTCGATACCAACACCCGCCAAACCACCACAACTGCCGGCAATGGTCTTTTTCTTTAGAATCCAACCAATTGCCATCGCAATCATCACAATAAAAAATACTGCTGCAGTGAGTAAATATGTCATAGCTTAAATCCTCCTAATGTTTTTAGCCCACGGATTACACCTTGTGGTTGCATAACCGTCCCTACTTTGGGTGCAGTCTCTTTTTTCGAACCACAACCACAGCCGCACTCCCCTTTCTCACGCTTACAAGGGCGACCTTGCTCCGGAGCTAATAATGGAACCTTTGCCACCTGTTCATTTAAAACATCAGAAAGCTCACTACGATTAGGAACCTGATAGACAGCAAAACCCGCATTAAGTAATCGAGCCAGTGAGCGTTGACCAATGTTACCCAATACAATTTGAGTAACACCGAGATCGCTTAATTGACGTTGAATACGTTTTTTATGTTTACAGCCAATGGCTTTAGTATTGTGATTTTCAACCAAGGCCACTTGCTGACCTTGCTCATCAAACACCACAAATGCTGCTGCCTTACCAAAATGGCCAGCAACTTCATGACGCCCAGTTACAGCAACTGCCATCATCATTTACTTATCCTCTATCACGGGTTTGGCCATTTCTAGTGCCATTCCCTCAACTAATGCTTGCGCTACTTTTTGTCGTGCTCTTGCGACCGTATTACCGAGAGTTTGTCGAGAGACACCAAGCTCTTTTGCCGCCTCTATTTGCTGGAGCTTTAGATGATCGACTAAGCGTAGTGCTTCTAATTCATCAGGCTCTAATACTAATGACTGTAATTGTGTCATCGGCACTCCATTAGGTTTAAAACAGCTATATGGAGGGCGGCAACAAATTCGACGAGCAATTTTTGGTCTAGCCATATCAACTCATTTTTAGCTTATGCCAATAACGATATTATTAGCCTATGCCAAAAACAGATCTTTGATCTTGTGCAAGAAGCATAAATAAAAGTGAAAATTAGAAATTTGTTGCTATTAATGAAAGAGGAAGCAAAAAGAAAGGTCTCAAGGAAGAAGGCGACCAATGTAGGAAGACATCTTTTCACAAAATATCTTCATCCATGTGGTCGCGAATGACATGTGTCAAAATAGGCATAACAGCCTAAAATACAATCATTAAACAGGCTTAGCTATTGTATTACAAATGATTTGTAATACAAACCAAAGCCTAGGTTATAAAGAAAAATAAAATAATAATCTGCAAATTAACTATTAATAGAATAATCAACTAATATTTAATTGGGTAATTCAATTCGCTGCTAGAACTATCACAGAAGCGTCATAAAGGTTCTGTTATAATAGAGGTCAGATTGGATTATAAGAATTGGATTCCGATACCGATCTGCTACATCAGATTGGTGTAACAAGTAGTTTTACCTAGCAACAAGGACTCAGTGTAATTATGCGCATGTTCAAACACTACCTGCCGAAGCTTATTGCCAAGCATGTCAGTCGTTTATTTAGTGGAAGGATCTACATCAATGGTCGAGGTGGATATCATTTTGATAATGGTTTACTTCTCGTCCCCATAAAAGCTCAGCGGCAACATTTTGATACGGTTAATGAAGTCAATCAGGAGATTCGTCGCTTACGTCAACTTGATTAAAATTTCATTCAATACGTTATCAATAAGCCCATCTTGCCATGGGCTTATTAGAATCGAGCTCATATCCTCACTTAATCGTCATCGTCGGCAATTGCTTCTAAGTAATCCTCGCCATCGAGTAACTCACCAAGTTCAATATCATCCTCTACCTGTAATTGAAATAACCATCCATCGCCATAAGGATCACTATTAACTAATCCTGGCGCACCATCTAAATCTTCATTGATCGCAACGACTACGCCTGTTAACGGCGCATAAATATCGGAAGCCGACTTTACTGATTCCACAACCGCACAATCATCCCCAGCTTCTAGCTCATCTTCTAACTCAGGTAGATCAATAAAAACCATATCACCTAATAAAGACTGGGCATGATCGGTAATACCGATTGTATATATCCCATTACCTTCATCCCTTACCCATTCGTGGCTATGGGTAAATTTCAAATCAGATGGCACATAACTCATAACGACGTTTCCTAATCATTGATGGATGTTTTAAAAATAGCAGAGGATTTCAGGGATGAAAAAAATAAAAAACCACCAATTTCAATCGATGAAAATGGTGGTTTTTTGTGGTCAATACGTGACTCAATTATTTGGCAAGATCTGGCAGTTCTCCTGATAAGCCGAGTGCTTTTCGCATTAACTCATCTTTGAGTCCTGGAGCCTTATCAGCCACTAGCATACCAATATCACGCAATAGTTTTTTCGCCGGATGAGAGCCAGCAAATAAATCTCGAAAACCCTGCATTGCAGCAATCATTTTGGCCGCTTCAGCTTTACGCCAACGTTCAAAATGACGAAGATTGGCTTTACTTCCAATATCCTTTTGCTCTAGCCACAATTGTTTTAATTCTTGAGCCAAGGCGACTGCATCCAATAAACCGAGATTAACACCTTGCCCTGCTAATGGATGGATGGTGTGGGCCGCATCGCCAATTAATGCCACTCGATCTTTAACAAAATCACGAGCGTAGCGCATTCGTAATGGAAATGCTTGACGTTGACCTTCAATTTGACAAAGCCCTAAGCGGCCATCAAATGCAGTAGTTAAATACTGATTAAATTGTTCATCAGACATCGCACATAAACGCTCTGCTTCTTTTGGCTCGGTAGACCAAACTATAGAGCATAAATTTGGCTCAGATAATGGCAGAAAAGCTAATGGTCCTTGTGGGCGAAAAATCTGGCGTGCCGTTGCTAAATGAGGTTCACCGCAACGAATATTTGCCACAATGGCACTGTGACCATAATCCCAATGAGTCAATGGAATGTTTAACGCATTGCGTAACCAAGAATTTGCCCCATCAGCCCCAACAACCAATTTAGCGGTTAAATGCTTGCCAGAGCTTAAAGTTAACCAGGCTTCTGATTCACCAAACACAATGTTATCACAGCGTTCTGGAGCTAATAATGTCACATTATGCTGCTTTTTCACCTGCTCTAGCAGTGCTAATTGAATCACTCGATTCTCAACGATATGGCCGAGATTTGGCTGTGCTAATCGCTCTGCACTGAACTGAATATTGGCAAAGCTATCTTGCTCCCACACTTCCATATGTTGATATGGACTTAAACGACGAGACTCGATTCCAGACCAAGCACCAACTCGACGTAAAATACGCTCGCTGGCACGACTTAACGCCGATACTCGAAGATCGGGCAATTCTGCTAATGTTTCATCGGGTAATTGGCCTTCAATAACTGCGATGCGTAATTCAGTGTCAGCCAAAGCCGCTGCAAGAGTCAGCCCAACCATACCGCCACCAATAATGGCTATGTCTACATTTTGCATCATAATTATCGTTCTACCTGTCCCATCGCACGACGCAGTAGCGGTGCTTGTAATGAATGAAAAGCGTTCATTGCCATCAATCCTAAATTTCGACCAACAACTAATGGTGCATAGTGATTAGCAAAGAGATGAACCAAACCGGTTGTCATCATAACAGTTTGTTGTCTATCGTTTTCTCGACGCTGACGATAACGACTCAGTACACTTTGGCTACCCACATCATGATGATGACGATATTGATACGCGACTTCCTCAGCAAGCGAAATCACATCACGAATACCTAGGTTAAATCCTTGCCCAGCAATTGGATGAAGCGTTTGAGCCGCATTACCAACCACAGCGACACGGTGTGAGGTTATTTGACCGCTTTGCCGCAACAACAGAGGATAACAGGCGCGTTTTCCTGTGTGTTGAAGCTTTCCTAATCGCCAACCGAATGCAGCTTGTAACTGAGTAAGAAAATCATCATCAGACCAACTCATAACTTGATGTTGTTGTTCAGGATTAATACACCACACTAATGAACTGCGTCCTTGAGACATTGGCAGTAACGCAATAGGTCCAAACTCGGTAAAACGTTCAAACGCTTGCCCTTGATGTGCTTGCTCAGTTGTGATGTTGGCAATAACCGCTAGCTGATCAAAGTCATGCTCCGTACGCCCTATATGGACCATGTCACAGCAGTGAGAAAGCGCACCATCGGCGGCAACCAATAATTGCGTACGAAGTTGCTGTCCCGAAGATAATGTGATCGTGCAACCTTGAACATCACGCTCAATCTCAGCAACAGAGTCGGGACAATAGAGTGTGATAGAGCTAAGTTGAGCTAATTTGTGATGGAATATTTGGCCAATATCCGCTAACTCCACCACATAACCTAAGGCATCGACGCCCTGCTCTTGAGCCGACATATCAACTCGACCTGCATGACCTCGATCAGAAACATGAATATCTTTAATTGCAGTGGCAACAGGAGCAATCTCCGCCCACATTCCCAACTGCTGTAAAATCTCACTTGAGCCGTAAGATAATGCAATCGCCCGAGAATCAAAGCCCGGATGCTGATCTAACTGAGGAGCAACAGCTTCAACGACAGCAACCGATAACCCTTGGCTACTTAATTTATCCAGTGCGATGGCTAAGGTTGCACCAGTCATTGCACCACCAGCAATAACCACATCAAACTGCTTCACTTTCTATCCTTCTTAAATGACCAACACCGCTCTATTTTTATTGTTAGTGTAGTGTCGGCTTAGAGTCGTTTTCATCAACCACGGATTGACCTAATTCCGCATGACAGGTCAGCACACACATACGAACATGCTCTGTCACTTGTTCAAATAATGCCGCTTGCTCTTCCATATCATCATCTTCATCAATGCCTAGCTGAGTAATATCACGTAAATCAGCCAGAGCTTCTGTTACGGCCTCAGGAAGCTGGCTAGTATTAACGCCAACCAAGCCAAAACCTGACATAAAGCTGCTGACCCACTCAGTTAATGCTTCAGCACGTTCAAACAGATCAGCTTCATCGCTAGGAAGTAGTAACGTAAAGTCAAAGTCGCCACCAACCAGTTCTTGAGAGGTTGTCGCAAATAGGGTTTCAGTAAAGGTTTTCGCCCCATCAGTTAAAGGCTCACCTTCATTAGCATAATCACACACAGGACCTAACCACATTTGATTATCAAGCGCCAAGCCACCACAGATCATACCCGTTAGTAACCCATGAAGTTCAGCTGGAGAAACCGCAAGCTGATAAGATTTTAATGTTGCCGCTGCCGTTTCGTACGAGGGTAATGTCATGTCTGTCATTTTCTTTACCTTTTACACTAACTGGATGCTTAAAGTTCCAGCATCAAAATGAATGCCTCCATGCTACCATTAGAGAGCGAAAATCCCCAACCAAGCCGAGGGGTATTTTTAGCAAGGTTAGTTAAGTAGCGGGCTGTAATTGCCTAATGATTAGACAATATGAAAGCAATATAAAATAACCACTGTTTAAGAACTGTTAAGTCAGTATCGAATCCTCGTCAAGCCTTGGTCAGGATACTTGATTGTTGCATAGGCTTTTTCTATAGTTAGAGCCAATTACAAGCCAAATGATTACCCATTATGGCAGGAGCTAAACAAGATTTTTTATGAGTACTCAGGCAATTGAAATTCAAGTAATGGGCCGTAAGCTAAAAGTGAATTGCCCTGCAGGTCAAGAAGAAGCGTTACATGCTGCAGCAGCCGATTTTGATCAGCGCTTGAAGGATCTGTCGGATCGTACCCGTTTGACCAATGTTGAGCAGCTATTACTGTTTACAGGTCTTAATATTTGCAATGAACTGCATTTAGAGCGCCAGCAAAAGCAACTAGGTGATTCAAATTTATCCAATCGTATTACCGCGCTCACAGATTTTTTAGATAAAGCATTGCAAAATCAACCAAAGCGTTGATAATGGAATTAACCCTGGGGTGTGCGTCAGCGGATTAACGTCCCCGAGCCGATAAGCAAATACCCAGGATCTACTTTTATTAGCTACTGAGCATGCTCAGCTCGTACTGAGAAGCCTACGGTTAGTGTTGTAGATCCACCTTGAACTTCTGGTTCAAGGGCCACAATTCGCAACGGCACCCTGGGGTACACCTCTCTTAATTACTTTTCTGTTACTGTTTTCCCTGCTATTTTCTTTGATCTCTAATCATTATCATTAGATCCAAGCAAATTCTATTTTAAGCGCTAGTTGTATGAATCTGTGCGCAATCAGGGATGAATTATCATGTTATTACGGCAACAACTTCGCCAACAAATACGGCAAAAGCGACGTCAATTGACCACCCAACAGCAACAAGAAGCAGCACAACAACTGTTGCAACAGTGCCAAAATGCATCTTGCTTTAGCCAAGCTCAACATATTGCTTTATACCTGTCTAATGACGGCGAGATTGATACTACCCCACTCATCCATTGGCTATGGCAACAACACAAACAAGTTTACCTTCCGGTACTACACCCCTTTTCTAAAGGACACTTACTGTTCTTACACTATTCGCCTCACAGCCAGCTTATTTGCAATAAATATGGCATTTCCGAGCCTAAACTCAATATTGAGCATGTTATTCCAACTCAACAACTTGATCTGATTGCGACCCCTCTGGTGGCTTTTGACCAGCAAGGACAACGCCTGGGAATGGGGGGCGGCTACTATGATCGAACTTTGCAGCATTGGCACACCCATAAAAAGGGCCCCATGCCAATTGGGTTAGCGCATCATTGCCAACAAGTTCGAGCCCTTCCCTCTGAAGTGTGGGATGTTCCCTTACCTCAAATTATTACACCCACACAACACTATATTTGGTGATCAGGGTATTATTTAACGTCTTTACGCAAACGTTTGTATTTTTTTGTGCCACAAACAATTTCTTAAGTTTATGTTATTAAAAAGATTATGTTTTTTAGCAAGATTATGTTTTGCTAAAAGCGCAATTTATCTCCTGACGTAGTGCTTACTCTTAGTTATAATTGCCACTTCGCATATATGGGTCATCACTAGGAGAAAAGCATGACACAAGATGAAATGAAAAAAGCTGCTGGCTGGGCTGCACTGGAATACGTTAAGAAAGGCAGCATTGTCGGTGTAGGTACAGGCTCAACCGTCAATCACTTCATCGATGCTCTTGCCACTCGTAAAGAAGAAATTAAAGGTGCTGTATCAAGTTCAGTTGCATCAACCGAGCGCCTTAAACAAATTGGAATTCCAGTATTTGATGCAAATGAAGTTGCAAGCCTAGATATCTATGTTGATGGTGCCGATGAAATCAATGGCGAATTTGACATGATTAAGGGCGGTGGCGCAGCGTTAACTCGTGAGAAGATCGTAGCAGCCATTGCGAAAACATATGTATGTATCGTAGATAACACCAAGGAAGTAGACGTACTTGGTCAGTTTCCCCTACCAGTAGAAGTAATCCCAATGGCTCGCTCTTATGTTGCGCGCGAATTGGTAAAACTAGGTGGTGATCCAGTTTACCGTCAAGGTGTTACAACCGATAACGGTAACATTATTCTTGATGTTCATAATATGCAAATTACCAATCCAAAAGCGATGGAAGATGCAATTAATGGTATTGCAGGTGTAGTAACTGTCGGTTTATTTGCTCATCGTGGTGCTGATATCTTATTAGTAGGCGCACCTGACGGTGTAAAAAAAGTAGAAAAATAAGCTAACAAACGAGCACAATCCTGCTCATCATGTTGCTTAATTACAAAACGGCATAGTTTTATCACTAAAGATATTGCTTATGCCGTTTTTTATACTCTTTTTTGTAATGTTCTTACCCTAGTTGATTATTTTTTGATACCTTAGTTAGCAACAGCGATCACAGTTTTAATCGATATGGACGCTAACCGGGTTTGCCAATCTCACAAGATTTCCGATACACCGACTAAACGATCGAATTCGATTGAATCTATGATGCTTTCATACTTTATGTTTTTAAGGATAAGAACAACATGGTTAAAGTATCTCTCAATAAAGATAAAATAAAGATCCTCTTATTAGAAGGATTGCACCCATCAACGGTTGAGGTTTTTAAACAAGCAGGCTACAACAACATTGAATATCATAAAGGCTCTCTTGCTGACGATGAGTTACGCGAAGCAATTAAAGATGCGCACTTTGTCGGTATTCGTTCTCGTACTCAACTTAGCGATGATGTTTTTGCCATTGCTAATAAACTAATAGCTGTTGGCTGCTTCTGTATCGGTACCAATCAAGTTGATCTCAAATCCGCAACCCGCCGCGGCATCCCCGTTTTCAATGCCCCGTTTTCCAATACTCGCAGCGTGGCCGAATTAGTCTTAGGTGAAATCCTATTACTGCTTCGAGGCATTCCAGAGAAAAATGCTAAAGCCCATCGAGGTGAATGGTTTAAGTCTGCCGATGCATCCTTTGAAGCGCGCGGTAAACGCCTTGGTATTATTGGTTATGGTCATATTGGTACTCAGCTTGGTATCTTGGCTGAAAATCTTGGTATGCGCGTCTACTATTACGACATTGAAAATAAACTGTCACTAGGTAATGCAACTCAAGTGCTTTCCATGACCGAGCTGCTAAATAAATGTGATGTAATCAGCCTTCATGTACCAGAAACGCCAGAAACCAAGAATATGATGGGAGCCGATGAATTTGCCCGCATGAAACCAGGAGCGATTTTCATTAATGCAGCACGAGGTACAGTAGTTGAAATCGATGCGTTATGCTCGGCTCTAGAAAGTAAGCATATTGCAGGTGCGGCTATTGATGTATTCCCAGTTGAGCCGAAAACGAACAATGACCCATTTGAGTCACCTTTAATGCAATATGATAACGTATTGCTGACACCTCATATTGGCGGTTCAACTCAAGAAGCACAAGAAAACATCGGCTTGGAAGTCGCTGGAAAACTGGTGAAATACTCTGATAACGGCTCAACCCTATCTGCAGTTGGTTTTCCTGAAGTATCTCTACCCGAACAGCGTGAATGTTCTCGCTTGCTACACATTCATCAAAATAGACCAGGAATCCTAAATCAGATCACAGCTATTTTTGCCGATGATGGTATCAATATCGCAGCACAGTTCCTGCAAACAGGCCCTGAGATTGGCTATGTTGTTATCGATGTAGAAACCGAACATGCACCGCAAGCACTACAAAAACTAAAGGCTATTGAAGGAACCATTCGCGCTCGAATTCTTCATTAAGTGCCAGACAGACACAAATAGAAAAGGGAGAGCATCGACTCTCCCCTTTTAACATCGTGCTATATGCTTATTGAGCACCATCTTTAAGCTTAAAGATCACATTGACTTCATCACGGATCTTAATGGATGCGTCGTTATAACTGGCATTGACCGCAGCTTCATCGGCCATTGCACTACGAGGCGCAGCACCCAAATTCACCATATATGGTTGAGGTCGATAGTCATTACGATATGAGATCTGCCATACCCCATCTAAGCTATCACCAAAGCCCTGAGCTAAAGACTTAGCGGTTGAGATCGCATCTTTTATTGCAGCCTGACGAGCTTGTTCTTGATACTTAGTTTCATCAGCCACTTTTAGCTGAATATTATCGATACGGTTAATACCATCACCTAACGCATCATCTAAATAGGTATTGAGCTTATCAAGCGCATGAACCGTCACGGTAACTTGGCGCGATGCTTTATAACCTGTTAACTCAGGCTTAGCGTCTTTAGGATATTTATATTGTGGTGTTAGGTTGATATTAGCGCTGTTGATATCGCTACGTTCAACGCCAACTTGAGTTAAACGCTCTACAAATTTAGCGACAGCACTGTCTGCAGCTTCTTTCGCTTCTTTTGCTGTTGCTTTGGTCTCAACCACACGAACAGAAAAAATAGCCATATCTGGCTGAACTACAATTTCACCCGATCCTTGAGTTTCAAGATGAGGAAAGGACAGATCCGCAGCCATTGTATTAATAGATAGCAAAGATGACATACTTAATACGGCAGCAAGTACTGTTTTTTTCATATAAATATCCTCTATATCCTAATGTTATTTCCACAGTCTTGTTATAAGTGGAAGGTAGGTAAACCATCAATAAAACTGCTTGATACCTCCTCAAACTAACAAAAAAGTTTTTTCTACGCAATGAAATTATGAACATTGTTCAGTTTTGATTTAGGAATGGATCACAGATACCACTTAGATACTCAAGGTAAGATATATTTGAAATTACTTGGGTATACATTAGGGTTAATCACAGGAGGATAGATTTTGCCTACAGAACAGCAAAAAAAACTTGATACTCTATATCAAGCAAACTGGACGCTATTTAATCAAGCGGGTATCCCATATCAAGAATGGCAACATGAAGATATCTTAGACTTTACAACTGATGCTATTGTAGCAGAGCGTTTAGGCTGGACAGCGGCACCAACCAAAAGCTTATTCCTAAAAATAAAAGGCGGAGGCTATTGCCTTTTGCTGACCCATAGAGATAACCGTCTCAATAGTAAGCAAATTAAACAAGCCATTGGTAAGCGTGTTTCTGTGTGCAGTGATGAAGAAATGATAGAACAAATCCATTGTGTACCGGGTGCTGTTTGTCCATTTTCCCTACCTCAACATATCACGTTACTGGTTGATCCTGATATCTACAATTATCAAGAAATTATGTTTACTCCAGGAAAACCTGATCATACTTTTGCCTTTGCAACCGAGCAACTTCCTCTACTTTTAGGTCAACTAAACAATCCTGTCGTATTACTTACACCCGATAAATCAGAATCAATAACAACGCTCTAAATCCTGTAACTTGAATTTACCGGATACATAGTAAAGATCAAAAAAAAGGAGCTGAAATCAGCTCCTTTTTATTAACTAATTAGAATTAGCCTTCAATTTTATTTAGGTGTACATCCATTTGTGGGAATGGAATTTCAATGCCTTCTTTATCAAGCTCTTCTTTAATGGCTTGAGTTAGGTCGAAGTATACAGCCCAGTAATCAGCAGTTTTCACCCATGGACGAACCACAAAGTTTACAGATGAGTCAGCAAGAGCAACCACACCGATTGTTGGTTCTGGATCTTGAAGTACACGCTCATCTGCTTTAACTACGCGAGTTAATACTTCTTTAGTCTGCTGAAGGTCGGCCTTGTAAGACACACCAATAGTTAAATCAACACGGCGAGTCGCATTACGAGAGTAGTTAGTGATTGGGTTGCCAATAATTGATGAGTTTGGCACCACTACCGTCTTGTTATCAGGAGTGCGAAGTTCAGTTGAGAAAATTTGGATAGATTCAACAGAACCAGAAACACCTGCAACTTCAACAAAGTCACCTGATTTAAATGGACGGAAAGCAACAATCAATACGCCAGCAGCAAAGTTAGATAGAGAGCCTTGAAGAGCAAGACCCACAGCAAGACCTGCTGCACCGATCACCGCAACCACAGATGCAGTTTGAACACCAACTCGACTAAGTGCTGCAATCAGAACGATCACAAATAAAGTGTAGCGAACTAGACCATGGATAAACTCAACAACAGCATTATCCATATCTTTTTTACGTAGCATTTTAGCTACACCGCCAGCGATCATTTTCACTGCGATGTTACCAATAAATAGGATCAGCAATGCTGAAACCAGGTTTACTGCGTATTGAATTAGTAGATCTTGGTTATCAGCAATCCAATTGCCTGCGTGCATTACGCCATCAGTTAGCGAATTATCAGTGATTTTATCTACCACTTTTTCTGCAACGTTCTCACTCATTGATCATTACTCTCTAAAAATTATAGTTAGTTAAGAAAGCATCGCTAGTGATAGTCAATCATCCTACTGTGGCAATCAGAGTGATGAGGACTATAGCCAGCGGAAGGCTCGTCCTAATATAACAGCGTTTTTTTCAACGACTGTCAAATATCTGTCATAGATCACTATTATTGATATTTTGCACGATCAAGGGTAGTAAAAAATTCAGTAGATTTGATAAATTAAAATAAAAATAGTGATATTTACTGATTAAATGTTTTTAAGCTTTTGTTTTAGATATAAAAAAAGGCTCATCTTTACGATGAGCCTTTTTCACGTTTTCGATTATATAATCAGCAAGAGGCTAAATTATAGTACGTCGATTGCGTTAAGGTCTGCAAATGCTTTCTCAAGACGAGCAACCATAGAAGCTTGACCTGCACGTAGCCATACGCGTGGATCGTAGTACTTCTTGTTAGGAGCGTCAGGACCAGTTGGGTTACCGATTTGACCTTGTAGGTAGTCGTGGTTTTCAGCTTCGAACTTACGAACGCCATCCCAGCTTGCCCACTGTGTATCAGTATCGATGTTCATTTTGATAACACCGTAACCGATAGACTCTTGGATTTCAGCTTCAGTAGAACCTGAACCACCGTGGAATACGAAGTTTAGAGAGTTAGCAGGTAGGCCGAACTTCTCTGAACAGTATGCTTGAGAATCACGTAGGATAGTTGGAGTAAGAACAACGTTACCTGGCTTGTAAACACCGTGTACGTTACCGAAAGATGCAGCGATAGTGAAACGTGGGCTGATAGCGTTTAGTTTCTCGTATGCGTATGCAACGTCTTCTGGAGAAGTGTAAAGCTCTGACTGATCCATGTGAGAGTTGTCAACGCCGTCTTCTTCACCACCAGTACAACCTAGTTCGATTTCTAGAGTCATGTTCATCTTAGCCATGCGCTCTAGGTACTTAGAAGAGATTGCGATGTTATCTTCTAGAGACTCTTCAGAAAGGTCGATCATGTGAGAAGAGAATAGAGGCTTACCAGTTTGAGCGAAGAACTCTTCACCAGCGTCTAGTAGACCGTCGATCCATGGAAGAAGTTTCTTAGCAGCGTGGTCAGTGTGAAGAATTACAGGCACACCGTAAGTTTCAGCGATAGCGTGAACATATTTAGCACCAGCTACAGCACCTTTAATTTGTGCTTCTTGACCTTCAAGTTTTAGACCTTTACCAGCGAAGAATGCAGCACCGCCGTTAGAGAACTGAACGATAACTGGAGCTTTAACTTTAGCAGCAGCTTCTAGAACACCGTTGATTGTATCAGTGTTAACTACGTTTACAGCTGGAAGAGCAAATTTGTTTTCTTTTGCTACTTCAAATACTTTCTGAACGTCATCGCCAGAAATAACACCAGGTTTTACGAAATCGAAGATCTTAGACATAACAATAGTCCTATTTGCCTTGTTGTCTGTTTAAAATAAAAATCTGTGCAATCGTTTGCGGTAGGCTCCTATTTTAGTCGAAGCCGATATGATTCACAAACGATTAAAGCGCGAAAGACTAAGCTTTCGCGCCAGAATCATTATGCTTTAGCGCGAGTCTCAAGCATTTCAACTGCAGGAAGTTTCTTGCCTTCAACGAACTCAAGGAACGCACCGCCACCAGTAGAGATGTAAGATACTTGATCTTTAATACCGTACTTGTCGATAGCTGCTAGAGTATCACCACCACCAGCTACAGAGAAACCTTCAGATTCTGCGATTGCTTTAGCAACAACTTCAGTACCTTTACCAAATTGGTCGATTTCAAATACGCCTACAGGGCCGTTCCATAGGATAGTTTTTGCATCTTTGATGATACGAGCAAGTTCTGCTGCAGAGTCAGGACCGATATCTAGTACCATGTCATCAGCGGCAATTTCAGTTGCTGCTTTTACTGTCGCTTCTGCAGACTCAGAAAACTCTTTTGCACATACAACGTCAGTTGCAACTGGGATGCTAGTTTGAGCCATAAGCTCTTTAGCTGTGCCGATAAGATCTGCTTCGTATAGAGATTTACCAACATCGTTGCCTTCTGCTGCGATGAATGTGTTTGCAATACCACCACCAACAACGATCTGGTCAGCAATCTTAGATAGAGACTCAAGAACAGTTAGTTTAGTAGAAACTTTAGAACCACCAACGATAGCAACCATTGGGCGAGCTGGGTTATCCATTGCTTTGCCAAGTGCTTCTAGTTCGTTAGCTAGTAGAGGACCAGCACACGCGATTGGCGCGAACATACCAACACCGTAAGTTGATGCTTGTGCACGGTGAGCAGTACCGAATGCATCCATTACGAATACATCACAAAGAGCTGCATATTTCTTAGATAGCTCGTCTTCGTTCTTCTTCTCGCCTTTGTTAAAACGAACGTTTTCAAGAACAACTAGCTCACCTGCGTTTAGCTCTAGGCCGTCTAGGTAATCTTTAGCTAGTTTAACGTCACAATCTAGTGCATCGTTTAGGTAGTTAACTACTGGCTGTAGAGAGAACTCTTCTGCATATTCACCTTCAGTTGGGCGGCCTAGGTGAGAAGTAACCATTACTTTAGCGCCCGCTTCTAGGCAGTGCTTGATAGTAGGTAGAGATGCAAGAATACGAGCATCAGAAGTTACTTTGCCATCTTTTACTGGCACGTTAAGGTCAGCACGGATGAATACACGTTTACCTGCTAGATCCAGGTCAGTCATCTTGATTACAGACATGGTTTGTCCTCTCAACATTATTAAAGTTAAAGTTTTGTCGGTTTAGCGTCACTGCCAAACCCTATAATCCTTCGTTAGCTGTCCAAATAGCCGACAGCGTGCATTGCTAACGCAGTATCTAACATACGATTAGCAAAGCCCCATTCATTATCACACCACACCAGCACTTTAACTAAATGCTGATTACTGACACGGGTTTGAGTACCGTCAACAATCGCGCTATGGGGATCGTGATTGAAGTCAATCGAAACCAGTGGTGCTTCTGTATAATCGATGATGCCCTCTAATGTACAACGAGAAGCATTTGATAGTGATTGATTTATGTCATTAACTTTCAAATTTGTTTTAACAGTAACGCTTAAATCCATTGCGGTCACGTTAATTGTGGGCACTCTCACAGAGATCGCCTCAAATTTGTCAGAAAATTTCGGGAAAATACGGCCAATTCCAAGATGAAGTTTAGTATCAACTGGAATAATAGACTGACTTGCAGCTCGAGTTCGGCGCAAGTCTGGATGATATGCATCAATCACTTGTTGATCATTCATTGCCGAATGAATCGTGGTAATGGTTCCTGATTCAATACCAAAGGCTTTATCAAGAACATCAATAATTGGAACAATACAATTGGTGGTGCAAGAACCGTTAGAAACAATACGCTGCGATGGCGTTAGAGAGTCATGGTTAACACCATAGATAATGGTATTGTCGATATCATGAGTAGCAGGATGAGAAAAAAGAACTTTGCGCGCGCCAGCATCAATATGAGCTAAGCCATCAGAACGTGAACCGTAGACACCGGTACAATCTAAGACAATATCGACATCCAATTGATGCCAAGGAAGTTGTTCTATCTGATCATGATGGAGAATAGCGATACGGTCTTGTTGACCATTTTCATGAGTGACAACAAGATGCTCCCGGTCGTATGAGACAGGCTTTGTAAATCGTCCATGGCTGGAATCATATTGTAAAAGGTGAACCATAGCTTCTGGCTCAGCCAATTCATTGACTGCCACGACGTTGATATGTCGGTATTTGTCACTTTCGTACAGTGCTCTTAATACACTGCGACCAATGCGACCAAATCCGTTAATTGCGACTCTTAGTGTCATATCCGTGCTACAAAAATACCAAGCGGCGTTAGTGTATAACATCGAAAAGAGATTATCACTTAAATTGTGAACTAATGATTATTTATTGTAACAACAGATAAGAATCAATAAGTTATAGTTTAAAAATATGTAAAAAATGCAATTTCAGTGACCAATTATGTCTTTTATTTCTACAAAAAGATAAAAAAAGGGCCCATTCTCAGGCCCTTTTTTTCACTCAGCGAAATAAATCGTATCACTTTTGAGACATAGATCTCGTCTTGGTCAACAATTTAAGTGCGGTTTAATTAAGCAAGTAGCTCTTTTGCAGTATCAACCACGTTTTCTACGGTAAAACCAAATAGCTTAAACAGTTGATCGGCTGGCGCTGATTCACCAAATGATGTCATACCGATGATGCGGCCTTCAAAACCAACATATTTGTACCAGAAGTCTGCAATGCCAGCTTCAACAGCGATACGTGCAGTTACATCAGATGGTAGTACAGATTCACGGTAAGCAGCATCTTGCTTGTCAAATACATCTGTTGCTGGCATAGAGACAACGCGCACTTTACGGCCTTCAGCAGTAAGTAGAGCATAAGCCTCTGTTGCAAGTTCAACTTCAGAACCCGTTGCAATCAGAATTAACTCTGGCTTGCCATCACAATCTTTAAGCACATAACCGCCTTTTGTGATGTCAGCTAATTGCTGAGCATCACGCTCTTGTTGAGCTAAGTTTTGGCGAGAGAAGATAAGTGCAGTTGGGCCATCTTTACGCTCGATAGCAAATTTCCAAGCAACAGCTGATTCAACTTGGTCACACGGACGCCATGTGCTCATGTTTGGTGTTAAACGCAGAGAAGCAATTTGTTCAACCGGTTGGTGTGTTGGGCCATCTTCGCCCAAACCGATAGAGTCGTGTGTGTAAACTTGGATGTTTTGCACTTTCATTAGTGCAGCCATGCGCATTGCGTTACGAGCGTATTCCATGAACATTAGGAATGTTGCACCGTATGGTACGAAGCCACCGTGAAGAGCCATACCATTGATAATCGCAGTCATACCAAATTCACGCACACCGTAGTGAATGTAGTTACCCGATGCATCATCAGCGGTTAAAGCTTTAGAGCCCGACCACATAGTTAGGTTTGATGGAGCAAGGTCAGCCGAACCGCCCATAAATTCTGGCAGTAACTTACCAAATGCTTCTAGTGCGTTTTGTGATGCTTTACGAGAAGCAATATTAGCTGGGTTTGCTTGCAGATCAGCGATGATTGCCGAGGTTGCTTCTTCCCAGTTTGCAGGTAGTTCACCATTAACACGGCGCTTAAACTCAGCCGCTAATTCTGGGTATTGTGCAGCATATGCCGCAAATTTTTCATCCCAAGCGACTTCTTTTGCGCTGCCCGCTTCTTTTGCGTCCCACTGAGCATAAATATCAGCAGGAATTTCAAATGGGCCGTGTTCCCAGCCAAGGAATTCACGAGCAGCTTTAATCTCTTCAGCACCTAGTGGTGCACCGTGACAGTCGTGAGAACCTGCTTTATTTGGTGAACCAAAGCCGATGATGGTTTTCGTACAAATCAGTGTTGGACGTGTAGTTTCTGCTTTTGCCGCTTCAATTGCTGCATTGATTGCTTCAGCATCATGACCATCAACAGCAGGGATAACATGCCAGCCGTATGCTTCAAAACGTTTTGGCGTATCGTCAGAGAACCAACCTTCAACATGACCATCGATAGAAATACCGTTGTCATCCCAAAATGCGATCAATTTACCAAGACCTAGAGTACCTGCTAGAGAACACGCTTCATGAGAAACGCCTTCCATCATACAACCGTCGCCCATAAACACATATGTGTGGTGGTCAACAATATCATGACCTTCACGGTTAAATTGTGCAGCCAATGCTTTTTCAGCTAATGCCATACCTACAGCATTAGTAATACCTTGGCCTAGAGGACCTGTTGTTGTTTCAACGCCTGGTGCATAGCCGTATTCTGGGTGACCAGGAGTTTTTGAATGCAGTTGACGGAAGTTTTTCAGATCATCGATAGCTAGATCGTAACCTGTTAAATGAAGCAGAGAGTAGATAAGCATAGAACCATGACCGTTTGATAGGATAAAACGGTCGCGATCAGCCCAATTTGGGTTTTGCGGGTTATGGTTCATATGACCACGCCATAAAACTTCAGCGATATCAGCCATACCCATAGGCGCACCAGGGTGACCAGAATTTGCCTGTTGAACCCCATCCATGCTCAATGCGCGGATTGCATTAGCCAACTGTTTACGAGAAATCGCGTTGCTA
This sequence comes from Photobacterium damselae, assembly GCF_003026815.1. Taxonomy (GTDB): domain Bacteria; phylum Pseudomonadota; class Gammaproteobacteria; order Enterobacterales; family Vibrionaceae; genus Photobacterium; species Photobacterium damselae. Next base: position 81,630 of record NZ_PYOG01000004.1, read on the forward strand.
GAAGTCATGTCTGCTCCAAGAAATACCTAGACTTATATAAAAGAAGAAAAATGATCTTATTTCCCTTCATCAACGGTGCAATATTGTCGCAAACCCATTTCACCACTGCAAACGATTTCCTGTAAAAAATCGGTACATTTTCAGACAACTAGCAACATTTTTATTAAATTAGCGCGAATAACCAAACAGTTAAGTAATCGTTTGCTTTTATCTATTGGAAACTAAACCTGACACGTATTCCTGCTCCTTTCTCTTTTCCCCACAGTTTGTGTTGTTGATTTTATCTCGATTCTGCGTATTATAGACGTCTAGACGGAGGTAGCTCTAAACGTATAACCATACATACGTCACTACTGCTAAGTAAGAGTTCACAGTAAAACGCTACCTAGTTACCTTATTTAAGAAATAAAAAAGTGAGATCTTTCATGGCTAAACACCTGTTTACTTCTGAATCAGTATCAGAAGGTCATCCTGATAAAATCGCAGACCAAATCTCAGATGCGGTACTAGATGCAATTTTAGAACAAGACCCGAAAGCACGTGTGGCGTGTGAGACTTACGTAAAAACCGGTATGGTGATGGTTGGTGGTGAGATCACTACTTCTGCTTGGGTTGATATTGAAGAACTGACTCGCGAAACTGTTCGTGAAATTGGTTATGTTCATTCAGATATGGGCTTTGATGCAAACTCTTGCGCTATCTTAAACACCATCGGTAAGCAATCACCAGATATTAACCAAGGTGTTGATAAGACAGATCCTAAAGAACAAGGTGCTGGTGACCAAGGTATTATGTTTGGTTATGCAACTAACGAAACTGATGTGCTAATGCCAGCTCCTATTACTTATTCTCACCTACTAATGCAGCGTCAAGCAGAAGTACGTAAGAATGGTACCCTGCCATGGCTTCGTCCTGATGCTAAATCTCAGGTAACGTTCCAATACGACAACGGTAAGATTGTAGGTATCGATGCAGTAGTGCTTTCTACTCAGCATAGCGATTCAATCTCAACACCGGATCTTCGTGAAGCGGTAATGGAAGAGATCATTAGGCCAGTCCTACCTGCTGAATGGTTAAGCCGTGATACTAAGTATTTCATCAACCCAACAGGTCGCTTCGTTATCGGTGGACCAATGGGTGACTGTGGTCTAACAGGTCGTAAGATCATCGTTGATACATACGGCGGTGCAGCTCGTCACGGTGGCGGTGCATTCTCTGGTAAAGATCCATCAAAAGTTGACCGTAGTGCTGCTTATGCTGCTCGTTATGTTGCGAAAAATATCGTTGCGGCAGGCATGGCAGATCGCTGTGAAATCCAGCTTTCTTACGCAATCGGTGTGGCAGATCCAACATCTATCATGGTAGAAACTTTTGGTACTGAAAAAGTAGCACAAGAGATCATCATCGAAGCAGTACGTCAGCACTTTGACCTACGCCCATACGGCCTACAAGAGATGCTAAATCTTCTTCAGCCTATTTATAAGAAAACTGCAGCATACGGTCACTTTGGCCGTGAAGAGTTCCCTTGGGAAAAAACAGATAAAGTTGCAGCGCTGCGTGACTTCGCTAAATTAAGCTAAGTCAGCCGTTAAAGACACAAATTTAAAAGGGAGCTTGCGAGCTCCCTTTTTGCATTAAATTGATTTATTCTAATCAAGTGTCTCCCCTTTTCACTTCATCGTATGTCAGCTCTACAACAACAGATCATTGCCCAAGTTACTCATTGTATTCAGCACGCCAATACTCGATTGCAAAAGCATTTCTCAGTCCCTAAAGTCACCTTTACCCAGCGCGGTAAGATTGCCGGTAGTGCCCGACTGCAGAGCTGGGAAGTACGGTTTAATCCGGTGCTATTACAAGAAAATCCTGACGCTTTTATTAATCATGTTGTCCCCCATGAGATTGCTCACCTCATCGTATTTAAACTGTTTGGTCGAGTAAAACCCCATGGTCGAGAGTGGCAATTAATCATGACTCAAGTGTTTAATATTCCCGCTCAAACCACCCACAGTTTTGATGTTTCTTCAGTTCAAGGTCAAACCTACCTCTATGACTGCCAGTGCCAAGAGCATCAATTGAGTATTCGTCGTCATAATAAAATTCAGCGCCAACAAGCGGTATATCACTGCCGAAGTTGCAAACAACCACTCAAAGCTCGCCAATAGAAATTACTAGAATAAATCGCAAACTTACTTATTTATAACGCGATCTATCCTCTTTTATGGTGTAATTATGCTAATTCATAATACATCTTGATGTGATATCACTCGCATTAAATAAGTAAAAGGACTGGATATGAGACCATCCCTGCGCTTGTTGGTACTCGGCGCACTATTACCGCTTACAGCATTTGCCAAAGCACCCGCTAACTTCTCCAGTGCTAAGCGTGTCGCTTCTGAGCTCTACCAAGAGCATCCCATTACGTTTTACTGTGGCTGTGATATTAAATGGCAGGGTAAAAAAATGGTGCCCGATCTTGAAAGTTGTGGTTATCAAGTCCGCAAACAGGAAAAACGGGCGAACCGAATAGAGTGGGAACATGTTGTACCTGCGTGGCAATTTGGTCACCAATTACAGTGTTGGCAAAACGGCGGACGCAAAGAGTGTGGCAAAGATAAAACATTCAAAAAAATGGAGTCGGATCTGCATAATTTGACTCCAGCTATTGGTGAAGTCAACGGCGATCGCTCTAATTTCCAATTTATGCCGTGGAATGGCAATGAAGGCGCTTATTATGGTCAATGTGAAATGAAAATTGACTTTAAAGGTCGTCGAGCCGATCCACCAACACGAGCCCGTGGAGCCATTGCTCGTACCTATCTATATATGAACAACAAATACAAATTTAACCTATCAAAACAGCAACGTCGCCTGATGGAAGCCTGGGATAAAATGTATCCAGTGACTGCGTGGGAATGCCAACGAGACCGTGAAATTGCAAAAATTCAAGGTAATCACAATCCATTTGTACACAACGCCTGTCAAACCGCTAAATTGTAATTGAAACAACAACCCAGTGAGCCCCACACTCACTGGGTGTTTTATTCTTTACCATTACGATTTGATCTGTTGTGATTCGTGATACTATTTATCCCTTAACAAGATTATAAACATAGGTTGATCAGCGCCTCATGAGAATTCCACGTATTTACCACCCAGAATCGTTACCAAGCCAAGGCTCTGTTATGTTGAGTGACGATGCGGCAAACCATGTTGGTCGCGTTATGCGAATGCAAGCAGGTCAAGAAATCATGCTGTTTGATGGAAGTAATGCTGAATTTCCCGCGATCATCACCAATGCCAGTAAAAAGAACGTTGAAGTTGAAATCCAACAACGTGTTGAATGCAGCATTGAGTCGCCACTGAATATCCATTTAGGTCAGGTTGTCTCTCGTGGCGAAAAAATGGAATTTACCATTCAAAAGTCGGTCGAATTAGGCGTAAATACCATTACCCCACTGATTTCTGAACGTTGTGGCGTAAAACTTAACGGCGAACGTTTTGATAAAAAACTGGCGCAATGGCAAAAAATTGCGATTGCTGCGTGTGAACAGAGTGGCCGTAATGTGGTCCCTGAGATCCGCCCAATTATGAAATTAGAAGACTGGTGTGCAGAAGAATTTTCCGGGTTGAAACTGAATCTTCATCCTCGTGCAAAATACTCAATTAATACTCTGCCAACACCTGTTACTGATGTTCGTCTCTTAATTGGCCCTGAAGGTGGCCTCTCTAGTGATGAAATCGATATGACAGAAAATTATAACTTTGATGAGATATTGCTAGGTCCTCGCGTATTACGAACTGAGACCGCAGCAATGACAGCCATCACCGCACTGCAAGTTCGCTTTGGTGATTTAGGCTAATCCACAACAAGGAGATACGAATGATCAAACTGGGTATTGTGATGGACCCTATCGAGTCTATCAATATCAAGAAAGATTCAAGCTTTGCTATGATGATGGAAGCTCAGCGTCGCGGCTGGGAAATCCACTACATGGAAATGAATGACTTATCATTAGAGCAAGGTAAAGCGGTTGCGCGTACTCGTGTGGTTAGCTTAAAAGAAGATCCAAATGGTTGGTTTGAATTCCAATCGGAGCAAGAGATCGCGCTATCTGAACTAGATGCCGTTTTAATGCGTAAAGATCCTCCATTTGATACCGAATACATCTACGCAACATATATCTTAGAGCGTGCAGAAGTTGAAGGTACACTTATCGTCAATAAGCCTCAAAGCTTACGTGATTGTAACGAAAAACTCTTTACCGCTTGGTTCCCAGAACTAACGCCAACCACTATGGTGACGCGCCGTGCCGATAAGATCAAAGCTTTCCACCAGCAACACGGTGATGTGATCTTAAAACCACTTGATGGTATGGGTGGATCTTCTATTTTCCGCGTAATGAATGGTGATCCTAACGTTTCGGTTATCATCGAGACCCTAACAAACATGGGGCAAAATTACTGTATGGCACAAACCTTTGTTCCTGATATCAGTAATGGTGATAAGCGTATCTTAGTGGTTGATGGTGAACCAATGCCATACTGCCTAGCGCGCATTCCGGCTAAAGGGGAAACTCGTGGTAATCTAGCGGCTGGCGGTCGTGGTGAAGCTCGCCCACTGAGCGAAACAGATCGTCGTATTGCAGAAGCTGTAGCACCAACACTCAAAGAAAAAGGCCTTATCTTTGTTGGCCTTGATGTGATTGGCGATAAGCTAACTGAAATCAATGTAACGAGCCCAACCTGTATTCGAGAAATCGAAGCGGCATTTGATATCTCAATTACAGGTAAATTGATGGATGCGATTGAACGCCGACTTGGCCGTTAATCTCTCATCAAAGTTTCGTAAATCAATCAAACGCAGCACTTATTGCTGCGTTTTTTATTCTTTATCGAAAACCAATACCAATTATGGCTAAGACTCGGCATACTAATAACACGGTAAGACAACTCTGTCTCATTTGTGTTTTGGGAAACCTTCATGAACCTCACCAACCATTTTTTAATTGCGATGCCATCGCTACAGCAGACACTGTTTGAAAAAACGGTTATTTATATTTGTGAGCATAATGAAGATGGGGCGATGGGCGTTATCATCAACCAATCTGTCGATGTATCCATTGCTGAAATGTTCGAAAAGATCGAAGTAGAACCAAGTTATTTGATCACTCAGCCAAGTAAACTCACCGCGCAAGTTCTTAATGGCGGGCCAGTTTCCGAAGATCGTGGTTTCGTTTTGCATTCAGGCCATCACAACTATACTTCAAGTATTTTAATTACAGATCAACTTGCTCTTACCACATCACTGGATGTGCTCTCTGAGTTAGGCTCTTCTCAAGGTCCGCAACAATTTCTGGTGGCATTAGGTTATGCAGGCTGGGATGCGGGACAATTAGAGCAAGAACTGGCAGAAAATAGTTGGTTAACCGTTGAAGCCGATCCTGAGATCATTTTTAATACCCCACTTAATCAACGCTGGCAGCACGCCATTAGTAAAATGGGCTTTACTGCCGCTCAGCTTTCAACAGATGTAGGACACGCATGAGTCAATCTCGTACAGTATTAGCTTTTGATTACGGCACAAAAAGTATCGGTGTTGCTATCGGGCAAGAAATCACAGGTACCGCTCAACCATTAAAAGCCCTTAAAGCGCGCGATGGGATTCCAAGTTGGGAAGCCATTGAGCAAATTCTAAAAGAGTGGCAGCCAGATTTAGTCGTCGTTGGCCTACCACTTGATATGTCTGGCCACGAACTCGAAACCATCACGCCACGAGCGAAAAAATTTGCCAATCGTCTGCATGGCCGTTTTGGTTGTCAGGTAGAACTCCACGATGAGCGTTTATCAACAGCAGAAGCTCGTGCTGAACTGTTTGAGTTTGGTGGTTACCGTAATCTAAGTAAAGGCAACATTGACTCACAGTCAGCGGTTGTCATTTTAGAAAGCTGGTTTGAAAACCAATATTAATCTGCAAATTTTTATCCGATCTTTTTCCTAAGCAGCAGATCTCTTTCTGCTGCTTAAATCCACTTTTGATCAACAAAGATCATCCTTTACAGCCAAAAGCTGACCACGCCTTAAACATTCTGAGTTGATCTTCCCCAAACCCGCAGCAGATCTATTGTGTACAGCTTGTACAGCTTTTGGACTATTTGTACTCAAAAACCCCATTTGCTGAACAATAAAAAAGGCATCGAACTTATACAATAATAAATTCAATACTTTATATCTTATTGTAAACTTATTTACTTTTTAGCCTATGATGACCTATTAGTAAGTAGATCATCATGAACCTTAATTAAAATCTACCGTTACCCCATCCAACGCATTGATCGCCGTTTTATCTTTACTCCCTACTTTGATCATTAAACGTAAATCATTTGGAGAATCCGCATGATGAAGAGCATCTTGTTCTGTAATGGCACCTTTAGTGAATAACTCATACAACGATTGATCAAAAGTCATCATTCCCGATTCACCTGATTTGGCCATCACATCTTTGATCTCATAAAGTTCACCACGACGAATAAGATCTGCCACTCGCGGTGTATTAATTAATAGTTCAAAGGCTGCATGCCGTCCTTGACCATGAGCATCAGGGATAAGTTGCTGAGCTAAAATGCATTTAAGGTTCAAGGATAAATCAAACAAAAACTGATGTTGGCGCTCTTTCGGTACCAGATGCAGAATGCGCTCTAACGCTTGGTTAGCATTATTGGCGTGCAATGTGGCCATACATAAATGACCCGTTTCCGCAAAATTCATCGCATATTCCATCGTCTCTTGCGTACGAATTTCGCCGATTAAGATCATATCAGGCGCTTGTCGCAAAGAGTTCTTAAGCGCCACTTCATAACTCTCAGTATCGAGACCAACTTCACGCTGAGTCACTATGCATTTATCGTGTTTGTGGACAAATTCAATCGGATCTTCAACCGTTAAAATGTGGCCACTGCGATTTTGATTTCGAAACCCGGTCATTGCCGCCATCGAAGTCGATTTACCCGACCCCGTTGCACCAACCACTAAAACTAAACCGCGTTTAGCTAGAGCCATTTTTTGCATATCCATCGGCAATTTCAGGCTAAAGATATCTGGAATATCGGTTTCAATCCGACGAACAACCATGCCGGGTAATTCTCGCTGCCAAAACGCACTGACACGAAACCGCCAATCGCCACGAACTAAAGCAAAATTCGCTTCTCGGGTATCAACAAACTCTTGATATAAAGCACTGTCCATCGCCTCATCAAACAGTAAATCAACCCCTGTACGATCTAACGTATCGCCAATGGGATGCAACACACCATCCACTTTTAATAGGCACGGAGAATCCACGGTGATATAGAGATCCGACGCTTTACGTTCAACAACCTGATTTAAAATTTCTTGTAGTTTCATCCCATCAACTCTTAGATCTGTTGGGCACTGTCGACAATACGACGACCTTCTTCTGCTTCCACTAGTCCTTGGGCAACCAGCATCTTCACACTCTGTTCCATTGTCTGCATTCCCATTGCCGATCCGGTTTGGATCATGGAATACATCTGAGCAATCTTATCTTCGCGGATCAAATTTCGAATCGCAGGGGTTGCCATCATGATCTCATGGGAAGCCACACGACCACCGCTAATGCATTTCAACAAACTTTGGGAAACCACTGCACGTAATGACTCAGATAACATGGAGCGAACCATGGATTTATCACTACCAGGAAATACATCGATAATACGGTCAATACTTTTGGCTGCTGAACTTGTGTGTAGCGTACCTAAAACCAAGTGTCCGGTTTCTGCAGCAGTTAACGCTAAACTGATGGTCTCTTGATCTCGCAATTCCCCCACAACAATCACATCGGGATCTTCACGTAATGCCGAGCGCAAAGCGGCTTGAAAACTGTGGGTATCACGATGCACTTCTCGTTGGTTAATCAAACAACGTTTACTGTGATGCACAAATTCAATTGGATCTTCAATCGTGAGGATATGACGATTGGTGTGCTCATTAATATAATCAACCAATGCTGCAATGGTGGTGGATTTACCAGAACCTGTAGCCCCTGTAACTAATACCAATCCACGCTGACATTGTGCTATTTTGTAGAAAACATCGGGCACATTCAGAGATTCCAAGGTTGGAATAGTCATAGGGATAGTACGAAAGACCGCAGAACAACCTCGAGATTGGTGAAAAGCGTTAACACGAAAACGGCCAACATCGGGTAATTCAAATGAGAAGTCGACTTCTAACTCTTCTTCAAATTGACGACGTTGGGCATCATTCATAATATCAAAAATCAGACGATGAACCTCTGAGTGCTCTAATGCAGGTAAACTTAACTTGCGTACATCACCATCTACACGGATCATAGGTGGAACACCTGCTGAAAGATGCAGATCCGATGCGTTATGTTTTACACTGAAGTCTAATAATTCGGTGATATCCATACTTTTTCCTTAAGACGTAATTATGACTAGTATCAAACAAAATATTGAGCAGGTCATCAGTGAGATTGATGCTGCAGCAAAAAAATGCGGTCGAACCGCCGATTCTGTGCAACTTCTAGCCGTGAGTAAAACCAAACCAATCGCGGCGATCGAAGAAGCAATTCAAGCGGGCCAATTTGCTTTTGGTGAAAACTACGTCCAAGAAGGTGTCGAAAAAATTGAACACTTCCGCGCTCATCCTCAAGCCGATGCGCTCACTTGGCACTTTATCGGCCCGCTACAATCAAACAAAAGCCGCCCGGTTGCAGAAAATTTTGATTGGGTTCATTCAGTTGATCGCCTTAAAATTGCTCAGCGTCTCAATGACCAGCGACCAACCGATCTGCCACCACTAAACGTATTACTGCAAATTAATACCAGCGGTGAGGCAAGTAAGTCAGGTCTGGACTTTGAACAAGTAGCAGAACTGGCTAATCAAGTCGCTCAAATGCCAAATCTGGTTTTACGTGGTTTAATGTCGATTCCAGAGCAAGCTGATGACTACGAGAGTCAATTGGCCGCTTTCCGCTCTCTGGCACAAGCACTAGAGCAACTTAAACCCCTGCACCCTCAACTGGATACATTATCTATGGGTATGAGTGGTGATATGGATGCCGCAATCGCAGCAGGTAGCACCATAGTTCGTATTGGTACGGCTATTTTTGGCGCTCGCAATTATAACTAAGTTAAGGATTAACTCATGACACAACGCTCTATCGCTTTTATCGGCGCGGGCAATATGGCTAAATCCATTATTGCCGGACTGGTAAATAGTGGTTATGACCCAAAGAAAATTACCGTAACAGCGCCAAGTGCGACACGTCGTCAGCCATTAGCAGAAGAATACGGTGTCCAAACCAGTAGCGACAACTTTGCTAGTGCAGCTGCCGCTGATGTGGTTGTTTTAGCCGTTAAACCTCAGCTTATGGCCGAAGTGTGTAAGCCGCTACAAAAGGTAGACTTTAGCAATAAACTGGTGATTTCTATTGCCGCAGGTGTTTCATCAGCTCGTCTCAACGAAATGCTCGCTTGCCAATTAAATCTGGTGCGAGTGATGCCAAATACACCGGCTCTTATTGGCCAAGGCATGAGTGGCTTATTTGCTGTTGATGGATTAGCTCAAGCTGATAAAGCTTTTGCTGAGCAGCTACTGACTGCCGTTGGTAAAGTCTGCTGGGTTAGCCAAGAAGCTGACATTAATGGCGTGATTGCCGCAGCAGGTAGTGCGCCGGCTTATTTCTTCCTATTTATGGAAGCTATGGAACAAGAAGCAATACGCCAAGGGTTTGATCCAGAAACGGCTCGCCTACTCGTTCAACAATCAGCACTAGGTGCGGCACACATGGTAGAAGCAAACCCTGCAACTTCCCTTGCCACACTGCGAGAGCAAGTAACATCGAAAGGTGGAACTACCGCAGAAGCAATTGCTACTTTTAATCAACACCAGCTCAGTGATACTGTAGCGCAAGCTATGCAAGCGGCCGTCGCTCGCGCACAAGAAATGGAACAACTGTTTTAAGGTCTTATGCTATGAACTCAATTGGCTTTCTAGTCCAAACTGTATTTAATCTTTACATCATGGTGGTGTTGCTTCGTGTCTGGCTTCAATGGTCACGAGCAGACTTCTACAATCCGTTTTCACAATTTGTCGTAAAGGCTACTCAGCCTGTTATTGCACCGCTACGCCGAGTGATCCCATCTATTGGCTCGGTTGATATGGCAACACTGCTATTTGCCTACGTGCTTAGTGTACTTAAATTTGTTCTGCTACAGATGATTTTCACTGGCGGCAACATGCTATTTAGTCCTGACTTCCTATGGATTGGTCTACTTTCTATGATCAAAGCCGCAGGTGGTTTACTATTTTGGGTACTATTAATCCGCGCTATTATGAGCTGGGTGAGCCAAGGCCGCAGTCCAATTGAATATGTAATGCATCAATTAACTGAGCCGCTAACAGCCCCTATTCGTCGCGTTATTCCTGCAATGGGTGGTCTAGATTTAAGCGTTCTTGTGCTCTTTTTAGCTCTGCAGTTTGCAAATTACCTAATGGGTGATTTAATTGGACCTATTTGGTTCCAGCTATGAGTTGTCCAGCGTTAAGTCTTATGGGAGACGATCTTATTATTCGTCTGTATATTCAACCCAAAGCCAGCCGCGATCAGATCGTCGGCATTCATGGTGAAGAGTTGAAAATCGCCATTACCGCACCACCGGTAGACGGAAAAGCGAATGCCCATTTGACCAAGTACTTATCAAAACAATTTAAAGTTGCTAAGGGTCATATCGTTATCGAAAAAGGCGAATTAGGTCGCCATAAACAAGTTCGAGTCGAAAGCCCAAGAGAGATGCCAGCCATCATAACTGAGCTTCTCAATAGCTAGATAAGTCACTTACCGCTATCTTACAAAAGCGAATCCCCACCTTGGGCATTCGCTTTTTTATTTGTATCATACCCACTCAATCGACATAACAAGGCTACCCCATGAGCAAACTAGTATTAGCAACGGGAAATCAAGGTAAAGTAAAAGAGATGGCCGATCTGCTGTCTGATTTTGGTTTCAATGTTGTGGCCCAAAGTGATTTTAATGTCTCTTCTGTGGCTGAAACCGGTACGACATTTATTGAAAACGCCATCATTAAAGCGCGTCACGCCGCTAAAGAGACTGGACTTCCAGCCATTGCAGATGATTCAGGTTTAGAGGTTGACTACCTGCAAGGTGCTCCTGGTATTTATTCTGCACGCTATGCCGGTGAAGATGCCTCTGATAGCGCCAATATCGATAAGTTATTAGTTGCGATGGAGAATGTGCCAGAAGACCAACGCACCGCTCGATTCCACTGCGTATTAGTGATGATGCGCCATGAAAACGATCCAACCCCTTTAGTTTGTCATGGTCGTTGGGAAGGTCGTATTCTTACAGAACGTCTGGGTGAAAATGGCTTTGGTTACGATCCTATTTTCTGGGTACCAGAAGATCAGTGTTCATCAGCTCAACTAGAGCCTGCCCGTAAAAAGCAATTATCTCATCGCGGACAAGCACTACAGCAGTTATTTGCCGCTCTTAAGGACGCCTAATGTTAATACCACCACCGCTCAGTTTGTATGTCCATATTCCATGGTGCGTGCAAAAGTGTCCTTATTGTGACTTTAACTCTCACGCCCTAAAAGCTGAGATCCCAGAGCTCGATTATATTGATGCCTTACTCGATGATCTCAGCACCGATCTCCTTGCTTACCATTTAGAGCATGGCGAACGAAAACTGCATTCGATCTTTATCGGTGGTGGTACACCAAGCTTGATCTCACCGGAGGAAATTGCTCGATTACTCCAGGGGATCGAAGCTCGCATTCCTTTTAGTGATGATATTGAAATTACGATGGAAGCCAACCCAGGTACGGTTGAAGCTGGGCGTTTCCAAGCTTATCAACAAGCAGGCGTTAACCGGATCTCAATTGGAATCCAAAGTTTTCAAGATGAGAAATTAAAACGTTTAGGTCGAATTCACGGTGCTCAAGAAGCGATTACAGCGGCAAAACTGGCAGCAGAAGCCGGACTCAATAGCTTTAATATTGATCTTATGCATGGCCTACCCGATCAAAGTATCAATGATGCTTTAGCCGATCTTGCTCAAGCCATTGGGTTAAATCCGCCACATTTATCTTGGTATCAACTGACTATTGAGCCCAACACCCTATTTTATTCTCAACCGCCAACACTGCCTGATGATGATGATCTATGGGATATCTTCGAGCAAGGCCATAAAATGCTCACCTATGCGGGCTACGTTCAGTATGAGATTTCAGGCTATAGCAAACCAGGAAAGCAGTGTCAGCATAATCTTAATTACTGGCGTTTTGGTGACTATTTAGGAATTGGGTGTGGCTCTCACGGCAAAATCAGCTTTGATGATGGACGTATCGTTCGTACCATAAAAGTGAAGCATCCCCGTGGTTATTTAAATCCAGAAAAGGCCTATCTTGACCAAGAAACCATAGTCGCTAATGACGAGCGTCCTTTTGAGTTCTTTATGAACCGTTTTCGTTTATTAGAAGCTTGTCCAAAGCAAGATTTTGTAGCGCGAACTGGCTTACCATTAACCCACATTCAAGGGGCTATAGACTGGGCTTTGGCACAAAATTATCTCACCGAAAGCGATACTCATTGGCAGATCACAGAGCATGGCAAACTATTCTTAAATGATCTTTTAGCCGCCTTTGTTGAAGATGATGAGTAATACACTGCACGCTAGAACAAAGTAACAAATAAAAAGGCGAATCACCGTTCGCCTTTTTAATCAATCAAACCCAATTATAGAACTTGAACACTTTGCCACTGTTTAAGGGCTGGAATTAATTGCTGGATCTTATGCTCTTGCGCTTGTCTTTGCAGTCCAATATCACAGATTTTTTGATCTATCACTTGGCTACGCGACAATACATACGGCAGATCTTGCGCAATCAGATGATGATATTCACTCAATACCTGTTGCTGCTGTGAATTTAACTGAACCGGATGTACATCAAAGTATAAATGACCTTGTTCGGTGATCGAAAAAGACCCATTTCCGCCCTGCAGATTCACCCTTCCATCTTGCAAAGATATCTCATTTTGCCACTCAATTTGGCAAGGCTGAGCTTGTAACCATTTAGGAAACATCAAAATCGCAATGATTCCAATCTGAACGACGATGGCTTTTAGCGCAATAAATAACATGTCATACCCCTTTATCATTATGGGCATGACAACCACAAATGCCCGATTAGAAAATAGAACGACCTGCACGCTCAGCAAACATCTCAAGTACTGCAGTCCCTGCTAAAGAGTTGCCCGAGTGATCCAATTCAGGAGACCACACAGCGACAGTCATCTCTCCAGGTACCACTGCAATAATCCCGCCACCTACGCCAGATTTACCAGGCATTCCTACTCGATAAGCGAATTCGCCAGCACCATCATAAAGCCCACAGGTTGCAAGTAATGCGTTCATCTGCTTACATTGAGTTTGGCTTATAATTCCCTGTTCTGCACCTAACGGTACCCCTTTATTGGCTAAATAACTAAAGGTTCGCGCCAAATCGACACAACTCATTTTAAGAGCACAATAGCTAAAATAGTTGGTTAAAACTGGCATTACTTCGTTGCTAAAATTACCAAAAGATCGCATTAAATATGCAATTGAGGCGTTACGATCACTGTGCTGCATCTCTGAACTGGCAACGATCTTGTCATAGATAATCGTCGGGTTTTGCGACAATTGCCGCACCAGTTCGAGCATTCGATATTGAGGTGCTGATAATCGACTATGCAGCAAATCAGACACAATCAAGGCACCAGCATTAATGAATGGATTACGTGGAATGCCATTTTCTAATTCAAGCTGGATCATTGAATTAAAAGCATGACCTGAAGGCTCTTTACCCACTCTGGTCCAAATTTCTTCAGGCTCATACAAGGTCATTGCCAAAGTAAGTGCTAATACTTTAGAAATAGACTGAATCGAAAATCCTTCTTGGCTATCACCGGCTCCGATGATCTCACCATCGTTGTAACAAACCGCAATACCAAGTTTACTGGCCGGAACATTAGCAAGAGCTGGAATATAGTCGGCGACTTTTCCCTGGCCGATTAGCGGTCTTGCTTCATCTAAGATTTCATTCAGTAGCGCTTGAGTTGGCTTCATTGCATTTCTCCAAGGACAAAAAAGCCAACACTAAGGCTGGCTTTTCGTTAATTCTTGCTCTAACACAGCTAACGTTATATTCCCATACGAGATATCACGCAACCGTAATTTCGGCTAATTATTCTGTACGTGCGTACTTCATATCCCACACGCCGTGACCTAAACGGTGACCACGTGCTTCAAATTTAGTTAGCGGACGATCTTCTGGACGCTCAATGTATGGACCATCAGTCGCCGTGTTACGGTAACCTGGTGCAGCATCCATAACTTCAACCATATGTTCTGCGTAGTTTTCCCAGTCTGTTGCCATATGGAAAATACCACCAATTTTTAATTTGCTACGGATCATTTGAGCAAACTCTGGCTGTACGATACGGCGCTTATGGTGACGCGCTTTATGCCATGGGTCAGGGAAGAACAGTTGCAGTGTATCTAAGCTTTGCTCAGGTAGCATGTGTTCAAACACTTCAACTGCATCGTGACACATTACGCGTAGGTTAGTTAAACCTTCCGCTTCTGCAGCCATTAGACATGCGCCAACACCTGGACTATGTACTTCGATACCGATAAAGTTTTTCTCTGGTGCGTTTTTCGCCATCTCAACTAGCGATGCACCCATCCCAAAACCAATTTCCAATACTACTGGTGCTTCACGACCGAACACTTCTTTTAAGTCTAGTAGCTCAGGTGCAAAGTCAATACCCATAGTAGACCAGTTATTCTCAAGAGCAGCTTCTTGCCCTTTGGTTAAACGGCCTTCACGACGAACAAAGCTACGAATCTTACGCTTTACTTTGCCATCATCGGTTAAATCCATCATGGTAACTTCACCAGACTTCTTTGTATCTTCGCACATGCTTTTACTATCCACACTAAAAAGAAATGAAGCGGCATTATCCAAAGTTACGGGCTAAGTGCAACCCCATCGATTGCGAAACAACCAACTTTATGATGCAATTTGGTCCCAGAACCTACAATAAATACCAACAAGAAAGCCTCAGTACCAACTGAGTCTTTCCATCATAGATAAGCCTTGCACGAATCGCAAAGTAAAGTGAGCCCCATGAGTCATAACTTCTCCACTGCCATTTTAACTTGGTACGATAAATTTGGTCGTAAAACCCTACCTTGGCAGCAAAATAAAACACCATATAAAGTTTGGCTGTCTGAGATCATGTTGCAGCAAACCCAAGTCGCAACGGTTATCCCGTATTTCGAACGATTTATGGCGCAATTTCCCACCGTTCAAGATTTAGCTCAAGCCCCACAAGATGAGGTGCTTCACCTTTGGACAGGGTTAGGTTATTACGCCCGTGCCCGTAATTTACATAAAGCGGCCCAAGTAATTGTTGAGCAATATAATGGCATTTTCCCCACCGATATCGACCAAGTACAAGCTTTACCAGGTATCGGTCGTTCAACAGCGGGAGCCGTTTTATCGCTATCACTAAAACAACATCACCCTATTTTAGATGGCAATGTAAAACGTACCCTATCTCGCTGTTATGGTATTGAGGGTTGGCCTGGGCAAAAAGCCGTAGAAAATAAGTTATGGCAAATTGCCGAACAAAATACACCAAGCGATGGAGTTGAGCGCTATAACCAAGCCATGATGGACATGGGCGCAATGATTTGTACTCGCAGTAAACCCAAGTGCGAGTTATGTCCTGTTGCTGATATGTGTGTAGCAAAAGCGCAAGGTCGCCAAACCGATTTCCCGGGGAAAAAGCCCAAAACCACCAAACCAGAAAAGCAAGCGTGGTTCGCCATTATTCAATGTGGTGATGAAGTTTGGCTTGAACAACGACCACAAAGCGGTATTTGGGGCGGATTGTGGTGCTTCCCACAGCAAGATCATGAAGATCTAACCCCATTAATCGAATCTAGATTAGGCATGACTCTCGCACAGTTAGATGCTGATGGCATGGTTAAAAAAGAGCAACTAACCGCTTTTCGCCACACATTTAGTCACTATCATCTCGATATCATTCCGGTGCTCTTTACGATCCAACACCAGCCCAATTTGATCCGCGAAAATGGCCAATGGTATAGCCTCACTCACCCTGCTAAAGTGGGATTAGCCGCTCCAGTTCAGAAGATTTTGGACAGTTTAAGCTACGATTTGCCTCGATAACCCAATTAACTACGACGCTATAGTGAGCACCCAGTTTTCGCTATAGCCCATCGAACCTGACTCTGGTATAACTAGCATTATAAATACCAGATGTAGCATGTAAGGAATATCTTATGAGCCGTACTGTTTTCTGTACTCGTTTACAAAAAGAAGCCGATGGTTTGGATTTTCAATTTTACCCAGGTGAAATTGGTAAACGCATTTTTGATAATATCTCTAAAGAAGCATGGGCTCAGTGGCAAGCAAAACAAACCATGCTCATTAATGAGAAAAAGTTAAACATGATGAATCCAGAGCATCGTCAGCTGCTTGAAACAGAAATGGTTAACTTTTTGTTTGAAGGTAAAGACGTCGTTATCGATGGATACACTCCACCAAGCGAATAAATAATCAATAAAACGAGTTAATTCGCTTATAACCAGTGATAAAATTAACTCGTTTTTTCGTTAGCCGCTTAACAACATGAAAAATCACCCGAGATATTTTCAGCGATTAAGTCAGTAATTGTTTAGTTTCTCAGCAACCAAATGAAAATCTGATTTTTTTCGAAAAAAAGGTTGACGAAAGGCCAGAAAATCCGTTTAATAGCGCTCCGTTGCCTCGATAGCTCAGTCGGTAGAGCAGGGGATTGAAAATCCCCGTGTCGGTGGTTCGATTCCGCCTCGAGGCACCATTACTTCCCTTTCGAAGTGATGTGTGGTGCAACAAACTATTCCTCCTTAGTTCAGTCGGTAGAACGGCGGACTGTTAATCCGTATGTCGCTGGTTCAAGTCCAGCAGGAGGAGCCAAATTTGATTTTGTGATATCTCATGTGAGTATCTTGAAATCCACAAATTTTGTGCCGACTTAGCTCAGTAGGTAGAGCAACTGACTTGTAATCAGTAGGTCACCAGTTCGACTCCGGTAGTCGGCACCATTATTCTTCTTACTCTTGTAGTAAGAGCAAAATAGAGGACTTACCTCCCCTATTTTTGCCTCGATAGCTCAGTCGGTAGAGCAGGGGATTGAAAATCCCCGTGTCGGTGGTTCGATTCCGCCTCGAGGCACCACTATTCCTCCTTAGTTCAGTCGGTAGAACGGCGGACTGTTAATCCGTATGTCGCTGGTTCAAGTCCAGCAGGAGGAGCCACATTTGATTTTATGATATCTCATTTGAGTATCTTGAAATCCACGAATTTTGTGCCGACTTAGCTCAGTAGGTAGAGCAACTGACTTGTAATCAGTAGGTCACCAGTTCGACTCCGGTAGTCGGCACCATTATTCTTCTTACTCTTGTAGTAAGAGCAAAATAGAGGACTTACCTCCCCTATTTTTGCCTCGATAGCTCAGTCGGTAGAGCAGGGGATTGAAAATCCCCGTGTCGGTGGTTCGATTCCGCCTCGAGGCACCACTATTCCTCCTTAGTTCAGTCGGTAGAACGGCGGACTGTTAATCCGTATGTCGCTGGTTCAAGTCCAGCAGGAGGAGCCACATTCGATTTTGTGATATCTCATTTGAGTGTCTTGAAATCTACAGATTTAGTGCCGACTTAGCTCAGTAGGTAGAGCAACTGACTTGTAATCAGTAGGTCACCAGTTCGACTCCGGTAGTCGGCACCATCTATTAAGAAACCTCATCATCTGATGAGGTTTTTTTTCATCTCAACAAAATCTATTGTGATGGTATATCCAAAATTACAGGGAAATATCAGTGCGAGCGAGATAACAATTACGGTGCTATCGTACTCATCACCCACCCCATTGCTTCAAGCGACCTCTCAATTTAAACCTATATTGTTAAGCTAAGCTTCGAATTTCAGTACGTATTTGCAAACTGTCACCATCATTTATTTATCATAGACAGCAGCTATGAACCTAACGGCTTTACTCTGTTATTTATTACTTATCTTAAATTCAACGGTAAGCTGGGCATTCTCGGCTGAGATAAACATAGAAACGGATACCTTAAATCGCCATCAACTCCCCTCGTCCCCTTTGGCTCAACCGACCTACGGCCAGAAGTACTTAGAGCCTAACTCCTTAGATCATAGTAATTCAGATCATGGCTACTTAATTGCCAGCAAACTCCAAACTTTTGCAGGAGATCGAATCTGGTTTCAAGTTCATAATTATTATCAGCAAGAAGTCATTTTTACCGAGTTAATTTTAACGGAGGATAATCACTTACCTGAGGTTTGGGGAGTAACATTGATCCAGCGGCTTCAACAGCAATACAGTCCATGGCTGACTATCCGCTCTTTTTCTCAACATGATGCAGCCAGCAATGTCTATCAGGCCAAATTAATCCTTCCCGATCCATTTTACTCTTGGACTCTTTCGATTCATTAGCGACAGATAGGGCAATCTTTCTGCTTTTCGAGTTCAATAAAACAGACATTAAAAGCTCCCCGCCCAGTTATTTAACTGAGTTACGACTCTCAAAATAGATTTCTATTAGACTCTTTTTTCTATCCATCACCCGACCTTAACAAAATCGGCCAAAAAACGGGAAATAAAACACCCTATTTTCGATTAAATCCCCCTTATAAAATCTCTTGCAAAGAAGGTTAACATTTTCAAATAGCAGTAATAAATCACGCAATTAAGTTTAAAATTCCAGCAAAAAGAGCAAAAAAACAAGCATTGGATTTTTTTTTCAAAAAAACCGTTGACGAAAAGACGGAAAACCTTTTTAATGCGCCTCGTTGCCTCGATAGCTCAGTCGGTAGAGCAGGGGATTGAAAATCCCCGTGTCGGTGGTTCGATTCCGCCTCGAGGCACCATTACTTCCCTTTCGAAGTAATGTGTGATGCAACAAACTATTCCTCCTTAGTTCAGTCGGTAGAACGGCGGACTGTTAATCCGTATGTCGCTGGTTCAAGTCCAGCAGGAGGAGCCAAATTTGATTTTATGATATCTCATTTGAGTATCTTGAAATCCACGAATTTTGTGCCGACTTAGCTCAGTAGGTAGAGCAACTGACTTGTAATCAGTAGGTCACCAGTTCGACTCCGGTAGTCGGCACCATTATTCTTCTTACTCTTGTAGTAAGAGCAAAATAGAGGACTTACCTCCCCTATTTTTGCCTCGATAGCTCAGTCGGTAGAGCAGGGGATTGAAAATCCCCGTGTCGGTGGTTCGATTCCGCCTCGAGGCACCACTATTCCTCCTTAGTTCAGTCGGTAGAACGGCGGACTGTTAATCCGTATGTCGCTGGTTCAAGTCCAGCAGGAGGAGCCACATTTGATTTTATGATATCTCATTTGAGTATCTTGAAATCCACGGATTTTGTGCCGACTTAGCTCAGTAGGTAGAGCAACTGACTTGTAATCAGTAGGTCACCAGTTCGACTCCGGTAGTCGGCACCATTATTCTTCTTACTCTTGTAGTAAGAGCAAAATAGAGGATTTACCTCCCCTATTTTTGCCTCGATAGCTCAGTCGGTAGAGCAGGGGATTGAAAATCCCCGTGTCGGTGGTTCGATTCCGCCTCGAGGCACCACTATTCCTCCTTAGTTCAGTCGGTAGAACGGCGGACTGTTAATCCGTATGTCGCTGGTTCAAGTCCAGCAGGAGGAGCCACATTCGATTTTGTGATATCTCATTTGAGTGTCTTGAAATCTACAGATTTAGTGCCGACTTAGCTCAGTAGGTAGAGCAACTGACTTGTAATCAGTAGGTCACCAGTTCGACTCCGGTAGTCGGCACCATCTATTAAGAAACCTCATCATCTGATGAGGTTTTTTTTCATCTCAATAAAATCAATCCCCTACTCCATCACTCAATATTTACTACGCTACGTCCTTCAATATTTGTTTCCGTGGTAACGGTCCATCCCCGATGTGATTTTAGAGCTAGCCTTAGCAGACTCAGTACATCGCCCTATCCTTACGATACTGAATATAAAAAAAATCCCCAGCATATTTCTATACTGAGGACCTCATTGACTCAATTAACGCGCAAATATTAATTTGCAAACATATTCTGAATCCATGCGGCAGGTTGCTTGCTGCCACCACCTTGGCACGCAGCTTTCAAACTGCCATTTTGATCCCACGCAGGAAGTGACACATTACCACCACAATCAAAACGTAATGTACCATTACTTAAGCGTTGATACTTCACCGTACGGATTTGTTGAGGCCAGGGTAAACGCAATGGCTCTGGTTTACGGCGTGTTAAATACTCACCATAAATACGCAGCGCTCCACTTGAGCCAGTTAAACGCACCGATTTGTTATCATCACGTCCAACCCAGATCGCGACCACTTCACGTCCATCAGCCCCGGCAAACCAACTATCACGAGATTTATCCGTAGTACCAGTCTTACCCGCAAGTGAGGCATAGCCAAATTTACTCTGGAGATAACGAGCTGTCCCTTCACTCACAACCCGCTTCATGGCATAGGTTGTAAGCCAAGCGGCCTGTAATGGCACTACCTGTTGATATTTAGGCACATGCTGATACACCACCTTCCCTTCTTTTGTCATCACAGCACGTAACGCAGATAACGGCGCTCGTTTTCCGCCACTGGCAATACTTTGGAACATCTGGGTCACTTCAAGCGGTGTTAAAGTAAATGAGCCCAAAAGGATCGATGGCACATGAGGTACTTCATCTGGATTCACGCCAAGTTCGCTTAATGTATGAATGACGTCTTTTAAGCCTACTTGCAAACCTAGATTCACTGTCGGTACGTTAAGAGATTTAGCTAAAGCCAAATACAGCGGTACAGCACCTCGGTATTTACGATCATAGTTACGAGGTTTCCAGTTATCCCCATTACTACCTCGCAGTACAATCGGCTTATCATCTAAAGTCGTTGCTAGGGTATAGCGATTCGGTTGACGCAGAGCAGAGAGATAAACCGCCGGCTTAACCAATGAGCCAATTTGACGACTTGCATCTAAAGCTCGGTTAAAACCAGCATATCCGGTGCGACTTCCTCCGATCATGGCACGGATCTCACCACTCATTCGATCTGCAGCCACCATAGCAGTTTCCACTTGCATCCCAGCTCGTTTATTTAGCTGCGGCACCATAGCCTCAACGGCATCTTCAGCATCTTGCTGGGAAACCGGATCTAAGGTACTAAAAATCTTCAAGCCATAACCTAATTGGTAAATATCACCAACACTGTCTCTTAGCTCTCGACGTAATAAATCAAAGTAAGCGGGCTGACGAGTGGCTATCTGCGGTGCTTTTTGTACTCCCAGCGGCTTGGACGCAGCAAGCTCATACTCTTGACCTGAGATAATGTCATTATCCATCAATAATCGTAGAACGAGGTCTCGGCGCTCTCTAGTACGCTCAGGGTGTCGCCAAGGGTTAAATTGTGATGGTCCTTTAACCATACCCACCAGCATAGCCAACTGCTCTGGTGCCAGCTCTTGTACTGGGCGACCAAAATAAAGTCGAGCACCTAAAGCAAAACCGTGGACCTCTTTGCCACCATTTTGCCCCATGTACACCTCATTTAAATACGCTTCTAAGATGCGATCTTTGCTATAGCGATAATCTAAAATTACGGCAATATACGCTTCTCGGATCTTACGCCATAAGCTTCGTTCACGACTTAGGAATAGGTTCTTTGCTAACTGCTGCGTTAAGGTACTGCCTCCTTGAACGGTTCGCCCGGCCCTTAGATTGACAAACAGAGCACGAGCAATCGCCATTGGAGAGACACCATCATGCTCATAAAAATCACGATCCTCGGTCGTAATTAAAGCTTGGCTTAATAACTTAGGAAATTGGTTTAATGGCAAGAACATACGCTGTTCATCGCTGGTAGCTCCCAGCATACCAAGCATTTTGGGCTCTAAACGAACATAACCCAATTTACGGTTATTGCTCATATCAACAATTGAGCTAATTTCACTGCCACTAAAATTAATTTTTACGTGACGGCGCCCTTCTTTTCCGGTTGGGAAATCAAAAGCACGACGAATAAACTCAATAGAATGGCTAGATGCGGCATACTCACCAATTTGATTTGGCTGAGCCACTTTATGGTACTGCAACACATCCAATTCGCGTTTTAAGGCAGGAAGAGAGAGCGTAAGTCCGGGCTCAAGAGTGAGTACTCGACCATAAACAACTGAAGGTAACTGCCATGTTTGGCCGTCCATTTTGCTGCGTACCACATTATCAAGATAAATACCGATAACTAGCAAAATAGCCAATACAACTAGACCAATTTTAAAAGCAAGCCAAGCCAGTTTTTTCTGCCAAGTTGATACTTTTGCGGTTTTCGCTTTCTTCTTTTTTGATGAGGTTTTCTTACTTGGTGCTTTTTTTACTGCCGGCTTCTTTTCTGCCGTTTTTTTCGGTTCAGGCTTTTTTGCAGGCGCTTTCTTGGCTGGCGGTTTTCGGGTAGGCGTTTTTTTATCTTCCCCCTCATCGCCCGTTTTTTTTCGGCGAGAGCTGGGTCTTTGGGCGCACTTTCGTTGAGAAAGAGACTGATTGTGAGCGCTAATATGGCTTATATTGGCAGGCAACTTAGTCATCATCCATCACTATTTGATTATCTAATTATCGATTCCTAAATGCCATGATACCTGATTATGAATCCTGTTCATATATACAGGTATCATGGTTTGCGACAATTGACGCGAATCGATAACTTAAACCAGTGGGAAATAGCTCAGCACAACGCCTGATATCTATTATTTATCTCTGTTATTAAAGTCTTAAAGCTGGCGTTTAGTCTTTCGGGTTGGAATATGACTTGCTGGATCATCAGGCCACGGGTGCTTGGGATAGCGCCCTTTCATCTCTTTTTGTACCTCTCGGTAAGAGCCTTGCCAAAAAGCCGCTAAGTCTTGAGTGATTTGTAGCGGCCTTTGTGCAGGCGATAACAGCTCTAACACCAATCGAACTTGACCATTAGCAATCGAAGGAGATGTTGGTTCGCCAAACATCTCTTGCAGTTTAACCGCAAGAACAGGCGGCTGATGTAACTCATAACGCAAACGAATATTCGATCCCGTTGGCACCTGATAGTGAGTAGGCAACCATAGGTTAAGTTGTTGCATCGCTTCCCAACCAATATACGCCTCTAGTGCTGCGACCAGATTAAGTTTGGCTAAAGCCTTAAAAGAATTTATGCCCTGTAGATAAGGCGCTAACCACTGATCTAGGCCTTGTAATAAGCCGTTATCACAGAGATCAGGTAAAGTCAGGTTAAGATTCCAATGCTGAGCATTTCGCGCTCGTACCAATAGATTTTGACTGGCTTCATTCCACGGCAGACAACTTAGCCCTTTACGGCGCACTGCATTTAGTAACGCTTCAGCCGTCTGATCGGCACTCGGTTCAGGTAACGCTTTTGTACTCACAATTAACTGACCACAATAGAGACGCTCTTCTGCGGTTAATCGCCCTTTTTTCTCATCCCAATCTAACCAAGATTTACGTTCAAACAGATAAGGCAAGTATTGCTCTAATAGCGCAATATCCGCAGCCACTGCACTAAATATTCGACTATCACCTTGTTGTGTTCGTACTAAATCTGCCACCACTAAATAGTCATTACCAGCAAGCTTCTCATCGTCATTAATCATGGCTCCTTGTCCATTTGCCAATCCATAACGGCCTAATTGAGTACGTGCTTTAGCAATGCGATCGGGATAACCGGCGGCAAGAATAACCGCTATCAGTTCAAGGTGGATCTGGCCTGGCTTGATCTGGTGGCCAAACTTAGTTGCGTACTGCTGAGCTCGTTGCAAATAGCTGCCACCTTGAGCCAGTTTTTTTTCATCCAACAGATTAAGGGCAAAAGCTAAGTCTGGATTATTCACCCCTTTAGGTGGATTTTCTAGCAATGCCACTAACAGAGCTGCCGTTGCTACACCATGGTCATACCCTTGCTCAGTCAGTTGCTCGCCTTGCAATAGCATCAATCCATGACGAGGATCGGTTCCAAGTTGATAGAGTCGTTGTCCTAGCTCGGTCAACTGTCTATCTATCTGACAAAGCCCAAGACGTGACAACAGCTGATACGCCGCTTGCATGGATGATTTAGGCGGTAGAGTGAGCCATTGCAGGTCGCTGATATCACGACATCCCCACTGAGCTAATTCCAGCGCCAATGAGGTTAAATCAGCTCGTTGAATCTCAGGGACAGGAACAATGGGCTGACGACTTAATTGTTCTTCACTGTAAAGACGCACACAGATTCCAGGTTCTAATCGTCCTGCTCGACCAGCTCGTTGTTCTGCCGATGATTGAGCGATTTTGACCAATTCTAATCGGCTAATACCGCTACGACCGTCCCATTGTGCAATGCGCTCTAAGCCACAGTCGATGACTAACCGTATGCCTTCAATGGTTAAACTGGTTTCTGCAATATTGGTCGCCAGTACCACTTTTCGCTGCCCTTGCGCCGTTGGCATTATGGCTTGTTGCTGGGCAGATAAACTCTGTTGACCATATAAAGGAGCAATCACAACATTAGCACCAAGATCGTGCTGCTGTAATAGCTCCTCAACCCGCTTGATTTCACCAACACCAGGCAAAAATACTAATATAGAGCCCGTTTCCGTTCGTAGCAGTTGCAGGATGGCTTTACTGCATTGCTCGGTCAAATCACGAATATTTCGCAGAGACTGATAACGGTATTCTATCGGATAGCAACGACCTTGAGACTCAATATAATGGGCCTCTGGCAGTAAGTTTTGTAGTGCCTGTTGATCTAAGGTTGCCGACATCAATAAGATTTTCAGATCATCTCGCAACGCTTCTTGAACTTCCAAAGCCAGAGCAAGCGCGGTATCGGCATGAATACTACGCTCGTGAAACTCATCAAAAATCAGTAGCTCGATGCCATTAAGCTCAGGATCTTGCTGAAGCATCTTGGTCATCACCCCCTCAGTTACAATCTCTAACTGAGTTTGGCTGCTAACCTTATTTTCACCTCGCATGCGCAATCCCACCGTTTGGCCAACCTCTTCACCTAATTGAGATGCCAAATAGCGAGCAATATTACGAGCCGCCAAACGTCTAGGTTCCAGCAAAATTATCTTTCCTGAACACTTTTCTGAACAAAATGCCGTTCTAAGCAAATGCAGCGGTAATTGCGTCGATTTACCTGCCCCTGGAGGCGCTTTTAAGATAAGTTGGGAGCCAGATTGCAATGCGGTTGTAATATCTGCTAATACTGCATCAATAGGAAGTTGAGCCACAGCGGAGCCTTTTAATCATTAAATACGTCACTATTGTAACGGGCTTGGGATAAAACTTGCAGTCTCATCAAAAACGAATAGACCACAAAAACACCTTATTTTGTGTATATTTTTTGCTTATTAATGGCACCATTTGCAAAACCTATGGTCTGAATGCTGTTCAAAATAGCAGAAAACATGACAGATTCGCTATATTTGTACGTAAAACAAACAAAGAGGTTCTATGAAGTTTGCAAAACCACTACAACCTGCCACCCTCATTAAACGCTATAAACGTTTTTTAGCCGATGTGTCCTTAGCAGATGGCCGTGAAATCACGATTCATTGCGCAAATACAGGGGCCATGACCGGTTGTGCGGAACCAGGAAGTACGGTTTGGTATTCCACCTCCGATAACCCAAAGCGTAAGTATCCCAATAGTTGGGAGCTCACTTACACTCAGCAAGGAAATTGGATCTGTGTAAATACCGCTCAAGCAAACCGTTTGGTAGAAGAAGCGATTAATCATCAAATCATTCCTGAACTCGCAGGCTACAGCACTCTGCGTACAGAAGTGAAATATGGCAGTGAAAACAGCCGAATTGATATCCTACTGCAAGATGAAGCGAAAGCGGATTGCTATATCGAAGTCAAAAGTGTCACGTTGCTAGCAGAACATGGGCAAGGCCTATTTCCTGATGCTGTGACGACTCGCGGTCAAAAACACCTTCGAGAATTGATGGAGATGGCACAACAAGGACACCGAGCGGTGCTTTTTTTCGCTATTTTGCATTCAGGGATTGAAAATGTCGCTATCGCACACCATATAGACCCGAACTATTACCATTTACTTAAACAGGCGGAACAGGCAGGCGTCGAGATCATCTGTTATCAAGCAAGTATTGCAACAGATGAAATGGCAATCAATAAACGGCTACAATTTCACCATTCAAACTGAAAAATGTTGAATTCTTCACATTGGTGTAAAATTGAAGATAAGCTGTAATTGCCACCAAAGAACCTTTCTGCTATAGATACCGCCCATTTTTAACCAGTGACGGTTATTAGGTATATTAGGAGATGCTATATGCCAGAGAGCAACGTTAAAAAATCACTAGGCATCCTGGCTATTGCTGGGGTACAACCTTACCAAGAAAAAGCAGGCGAAGAGTACATGGGTGAGGCTCAACTTGAGCACTTCCGTAAGATTCTCGATGCTTGGCGTAACCAGCTACGTGAAGAAGTTGGTCGCACAGTAAACCACATGCAGGACGAAGCCGCGAACTTCCCAGATCCTGTAGACCGCGCAGCGCAGGAAGAAGAGTTCAGCTTAGAACTTCGTAACCGCGACCGCGAGCGTAAGCTAATCAAGAAAATCGAAAAAACACTTCAGCGTATCGAAGATGATGATTTCGGCTTCTGTGATTCATGTGGTATCGAAATCGGTATTCGTCGTCTTGAAGCTCGCCCAACAGCAGAACTTTGCATTGACTGTAAAACTCTCGCTGAGCTAAAAGAAAAACAGATGGCTGGTTAATCCTTAACAAGGTATTATGCAGCAGCAAGAAAGAGGGAGCAGAGTGCTCCCTCTTTCTTTTGTCTCTATTTATGGCAATTGAAACCCAATTACGACATTAGAGACTCTTTATTATCGGATAGGCTGTTAATGATAGTTGCAAAACCATTGCACCCATATTCTTGACACCAAACTGATTAGCTTTCTGCTTAAGTGGGCTAATCAGTTTGGTTGCCCTATTCGATCCATTAACCGTAAGCCGTTTAATTTAACTGCCTTATTTGTTATGAGTACAGAACGCAATCATCAATATGTTGGCCGCTTTGCCCCATCACCATCAGGACCACTCCACTTTGGTTCTTTGGTGGCGGCATTAGGAAGCTATTTACAAGCCAAGTCACAACAAGGTCGCTGGATCGTCCGAATCGAAGATCTGGATCCACCTCGTGAAATGCCAGGTGCTGCCGATGATATATTGCGTACCTTGGATGCCTTTGGGCTACATTGGGATGGCGAATTGATGTATCAAAGTCAGCGCCTTGATGTATACCAAAGCCAAGTAGAACACTGGTTAGTAACGGGTGATGCCTACTACTGTCAATGTACTCGTAAACAGATCAAAGATGGCGGCGGCTACTATTTAGGAACTTGTCGCCACCTCAATCACGGTGCAGATGAAAGTTCAATTCGACTTAAAATAGATAATCCAATAACTCACTTTATCGACCAACTTCATGGCCGTATCGACATTCCAGCACAATTAGCCGCTGAAGACTTTATCATTCGCCGCCGCGATGGTCTGTTTGCTTATAATCTTGCCGTGGTACTCGATGATATTGAACAAGGTGTTACCGAGGTGGTTCGAGGTGCCGATTTGATTGAACCAACGGGTCGTCAAATTAGCTTGTACCAATTATTGCAACAACCTGAAGTGAGTTACTTACATTTACCATTAGCTACAATGGATAATGGTTGTAAGTTATCTAAACAGAATCATGCTCCTGCTATCAACAAACAGGATCCTAGACCGCAGTTATTGGCCGCAATGCATTTTCTTGCCATGCAGCCACCTAACGAATTAGCGTCTAATTCTATTGAAGAAATACTGAGTTGGGGCATCGCGCATTGGCAAGTAGATAACCTGCCACAAGCGACAGCCATCACTCTGGCATTCTAAAATGTGCAGCCGTGATATATCATATGCGGCTGTCTGTTGAACGATATATATGAAAAATGGGGTGTTTTATTTTTAGTCGAGTTGCCACTTTCTGCCGTAAGATATTGAATCGACAAGCTTCTGATGAGTTCACTGAGGATCAGAGTTTGCAAGTTTACCAACGTCAAGAACACGGAATTTCAAGAAAAGACATCAGCGAAAATGCGTTGAAGGTGCTTTATCGTCTAAATAAAGCGGGATTTGACGCCTATCTTGTTGGTGGTGGCGTCCGTGATTTACTACTCAACAAGCAGCCAAAAGACTTCGATATTGCAACCAATGCAACACCCGAAGAGATCAAAGCCCTATTTCGTAACTGTCGTTTAGTCGGACGTCGTTTCCGTTTAGCTCATATTTTATTTGGTCGAGATATTATTGAAGTTGCGACCTTCCGTGGTCACCACTCAGATCCTCAACCACTACCAAAAGAAAAAGAAGCTAAACAGAAACAGACTTCAGCGCAAAACCAATCAGGCATGCTATTGCGTGATAACGTATATGGCACCATTGATGAAGATGCTGAACGTCGCGATTTTACTATCAATGCGCTTTACTACAGCGTAAAAGATTTTACTGTGACCGATTATGCTCATGGTGTTGAAGATCTTGATGATGGCATCATTCGTTTAATAGGCGATCCTGAAACACGCTACCGAGAAGACCCTGTACGTATGCTGCGTGCAGTTCGCTTTGCAGCAAAGCTTGATATGAACATCGAGCGTAATACCGAAGCACCAATCAAACAACTGGCTCACCTGCTGCAAGATATTCCAGCGGCACGCCTGTTTGAAGAGAGTCTGAAACTGCTGCAATCAGGTCAAGGTTTAGCGACTTATCATCTATTGCGTCAATACAATCTATTTGAGCAACTATTCCCACTGCTTGGCGAACACTTCACAGAAGATCGTAGCAGCCAAACAGAACTGATGCTTGAACACATTCTGCAAGCAACAGATGAGCGTATCGCTGAAGGCAAGCGCATTAACCCTGCATTTATGTTTGCTGCTATGCTGTGGTATCCATTAATGACTCGTGCTGAAGAGATCACCTATGCTAGTGGCCTAACCTTCTATGATGCATTTATGGTTGCGGCAAACGACATCTTAGATGAACAGGTTCGTAGTATTGCTATTCCTCGTCGTCATACCACCACGATTCGTGATATTTGGATGCAACAATTACGCTTTAGCCGTCGTACCGGTAAACGCGCATTTAAGATGTTTGAGCATCCGAAGTTCCGTGCAGCGTTTGATTTCCTAGAGATGCGTAGCCACTTCGAACAAGACGACATCAAAGAACTGGCAAAATGGTGGCAAGACTTCCAAGCTGCAGATCGTTTTGTTCGCAGCAAAATGGTACAAGCGATCAACGACAATGGCGGTAATCCTCAACGTCGTCGTCCACGTCGCCGCCCTCGTCGTAATAATGGACCTAAAAAGCCACAGCAGACGAAAACATCATCATGATCCGAGCTTATATTGCGATCGGCAGTAACTTGGGCGATCCTGTCGCCCAAGCAAAAAGTGCCATTGAAGCACTTAAAAACACACCTGATATTTATGTGGTTGCAGAGTCGTCCCTCTACAGCAGTAGCCCAATGGGACCTCAAGATCAACCCGACTATATTAATGCGGTTGTTGCTATCGACACCCCATTAGCTCCATTAGACCTACTGGACAGAACTCAGGCGATTGAGCTTGAGCATGGTCGTGTGCGAAAGGATGAGCGTTGGGGCCCTAGAACACTGGATCTCGATATCATCTTATATGGCGATCTAGTGCACGATTGTGAACGTCTAACCGTTCCACACTATGGAATGAAAGTGCGTGAATTCGTACTTTATCCACTGGCCGAAATTACCCCTGATCTGGTACTGCCTGATAACACATCTTTGCAAGCGTTATTAACTCAGGTAGACCGTAACGGCTTAGCTATTTGGCATAAGTGAGTAAGATTAGGGCAAGGGAGAAGCTATGAAAAAAATTACTATTAACGATCTGATGACATGGAAGCGTGAAGGTCGTAAGTTCGCATCAATTACTGCATACGATGCGAGTTTTGCTCAACTTTTTGAGCAACAAGAGGTTCCAGTTCTACTGGTAGGTGATTCATTAGGTATGGTGCTACAAGGCAAACCCGATACCTTACCCGTAACAGTAGAAGATATTGCTTATCACACACGTTGTGTTCGTGCTGGCAATCAAAACTCCTTATTAATGGCAGATATGCCGTTTATGAGCTACGGCACCCCAGAACAAGCCTGCGATAATGCCGCGCAACTGATGCGAGCTGGCGCCAATATGGTGAAGCTTGAAGGTGGCGCATGGCTGGCAGAGACCATCACAAAACTGACAGAACGCGCAATTCCTGTTTGTGCTCACTTAGGGCTAACACCTCAGTCAGTTAACATTTTTGGTGGCTTTAAAGTGCAAGGTCGTGACGCAGACCGCGCTGAGCAGATGGTAAAAGATGCTATTCTACTTCAGCGTGCTGGTGCTCAAGTGATTCTGCTTGAATGTGTACCAGTTAGTCTAGCCGAGCGAATTACCAACGCGGTTGATGTCCCTGTCATTGGCATCGGTGCCGGTAATGTAACCGATGGTCAAATTCTGGTTATGCATGATGTGTTCGGTATTTCAGCTAATTACATTCCTAAGTTCTCCAAGAACTATCTAGCTGAAACTGGAGACGTGCGTGCTGCAGTTCGTAAATTTTTAGAAGAAGTTGAATCAGGTGCATTTCCTGATGCTCAACGTACCTTTGAATAAGGAATAGAGATGCAAACATTCGCCGATATTGCCTCAATGCGAGAGCAAGTTCGCACTTGGCGCCGTGAAGGTCGCCGCATTGCTTTTGTTCCAACTATGGGCAATTTACACGACGGTCATATGCGCTTGGTACGTAAAGCGCGTAAATATGCAGATATTGTCGTGGTCAGTATTTTTGTCAACCCAATGCAGTTCGACAAACCAGAAGATCTACAAAACTATCCTCGCACTTTAGACGATGATCTAACTAAGCTAGATGCAGAACATGTTGATGTAGTCTTCACCCCAACACCTGAAATGATGTACCCACAAGGTCTTGAATCACAAACTTTTGTTGAAGTGCCTATTCTTTCACAAATGCTAGAAGGTGCTCTACGTCCAGGTCATTTCCGTGGTGTAGCAACTATCGTTACCAAGCTGTTTAATATCGTGCAGCCTGATGTAGCTTGCTTTGGTGAAAAAGACTACCAGCAACTAGCATTAATTCGCCAGATGGTTAAAGACATGGCGATGGACATTGAGATCGTTGGTGTACCAACAGTTCGTGAGCTGGATGGCCTTGCGCTAAGTTCTCGTAATGGTTATCTAACCGTTGATGAACGCCAGCGTGCTCCTGTGTTGGCTCGCACTATGCGTTGGGTTAGCAGTCAGATGCGTGGTGGCCGTACCGACTATGATGATTTGATTGTTGATGCCAATGATCAGCTGCGTGCTGCGGGTTTACAGCCTGATGCTAGCTTTATTCGCGATGCTGTAACGCTGCAACCAGTAAGCGAAACTAGCACTAAAGCCGTTATCCTCATGGCTGCGCAACTAGGTAAAGCTCGTCTTATCGATAACCAAGTTGTTGATCTTACGCCAATACAAACCACAACTGTCACCGAGGCAGTTGAAGAGTAATCATTCATTACTGAATATTAAAAAACGCAGCCTCTATTTTTATAGAGCGCTGCGTTTTTTTATATCACAAATGGAGTGATATTAAGTTTGGATATATCGCTTTGGGATATCCTGCTTAAGTTCGTAGACCAATACCTTTTGAAATTAAGTGATACGCCACCGCATAAAGTGCAGCAACAAGAACAACTAATACTGCAAACGAAGTCCCGATACCCACATCCGATACTCCTAAAAAGCCATAACGAAACGCATTGACCATATAGACAATAGGGTTAAGTTTTGACACGCCTTGCCAAAACTCAGGCAGCAGATCAATAGAATAGAAAACACCACCAAGATAGGTTAAAGGGGTTAATACAAAGGTGGGAATAATACTGATGTCATCAAAAGTACGCGCAAATACGGCATTAATCAAACCACCGAGTGAAAACACAATAGAGGTTAAGACAACCGTCGCAATCACTACGCCAATATGGGCAATAGAGAGTTTGACAAAGAAGAGTGACACCATAGAAACAATAAAGCCCACCCCAAGACCACGTAAAACACCACCGCCGACATAACCCGCAATGATGATGTAATTAGGTACTGGCGCAACTAAAAGCTCTTCAATATTGCGCTGAAACTTCGAACTAAAAAAGGAAGATGCGACATTCGAATAGGAGTTCGTAATCACCGACATCATAATTAAACCCGGCACGATATACGCCATATAGCTAAAACCGTGCATCTCTCCGATTCGACTACCGATCAAATTACCAAAGATAATAAAATACAGGGTCATGGTGATTGCAGGTGGCACCAATGTTTGCACCCAAATACGGGTAAAACGATGAACTTCTTTGGTGATTAAACTCTTAAAGGCGATCCAATATTGGTGTCTCATGCCTTATCCTCTTTTGCTTGCGCCACCAATGTGACAAATAACTCTTCTAAACGGTTGGCTTTATTTCGCATCGATTGCACATTGATGCCCTGCTCTGACAATTGGGCAAAAACATGATTTAGGCTTTCACCTTTATTAATCTCAATCTCTAAGGTTGTGCTATCAAGCAAACGCCACACAACCTGTTCAAGTGCTACGGTTTCAATAGGCGCACTGAGATCCAGAATAAAGGTCTCAGCCTCCAATTTGCTCAATAATGATTTCATCGTGGTGTTTTCGATTAACTCACCATGATTAATAATGCCGATATTACGACACAACATCTCAGCTTCTTCTAAATAGTGGGTGGTCAAAATAATGGTCACCCCTTGTTCATTGATACTGCGTAAGAATGTCCACATAGATCGGCGAAGTTCAATATCTACCCCCGCAGTTGGCTCATCTAAGATCAATAATTTAGGTTCATGCATCAGAGCACGAGCAATCATTAAACGGCGTTTCATTCCACCAGATAAATTACGAGCTCGCTCCCCTCGTTTACCCCAAAGATCCAACTGAGAGAGATATTTTTTAGCTCGCTCTTTAGCAACAGAGCGTTCAACCCCGTAATAGCCCGCTTGGTTCATCACAATTTGTTCTACGGTTTCAAAAGGGTTGAAATTGAACTCTTGCGGTACGAGTCCAAGCTGATTTTTTGCTTCAACTTTTTGCTTATCTAAGTCAAAACCAAAAATACTAACCGAACCAGATGTTTTATTTACCAACGAACTTATGATACCGATTGTCGTCGATTTACCAGCACCATTTGGACCTAGAAGCGCAAAAAAGTCACCTTTCTTAACTTCTAAGCTCATGTTTTTAAGGGCATTTACTCCACCCTTATATATCTTATTTAAATTTTTTATTTCCAGAGCGTTCATAAAATGCGATCTTATTGTTAGAAAATTACATAACTAATCCGATTTGCTATCAGCTCAGCTTGTGTATATTAAGGGACATATCAACAAAAGGTATTATCATGGCAGATATAAAACAGTTATTCGCAAATAACCTAGCTTGGTCGGAAAATATCAAGGAAGAAACCCCTGAGTTTTTTTCCCACCTAGCAGAAGCTCAACACCCTCAGTACCTTTGGATTGGCTGCTCCGATAGCCGAGTTCCAGCTGAGCGCCTAACTGGATTAGATTCTGGTGAGCTTTTCGTTCACCGAAATGTTGCTAACCAAGTTATCCATACCGACCTTAACTGCTTATCAGTTGTACAATATGCAGTCGATGTTCTCAAGGTTCGCCATATTATTATTTGTGGTCACTATGGCTGTGGTGGTGTAACAGCAGCAATTGAGAATCCGCAGCTAGGCTTGATCAATAACTGGCTTCTACACATTCGCGATCTGTATCTTAAGCACCGTAGCGATTTAGGGGCTCTCGATCGCGAAGATTGGGATAATAAGCTCTGTGAAATCAATGTCGCTTCTCAAGTTTATAACCTAGGTAACTCCACCATTATGCAGCAAGCTTGGGAGCGTGGTCAGCAAGTGAAAATTCATGGCTGGATCTACGGGATTGGTGATGGCGTCCTCAGAGATCTTGGCGTCACCGCAACCAGCCGCGAAAGCCTCGAAGTTTCTTACCAAGCGGCTATGTCTGCTATTTTACCTGCGGTTGAAGCGTTAGAAAAATCACTGTAATTCATAATATTTATTTCAGTGATAAAAAAAGCGACTTCATTAAGTCGCTTTATCTTTCTAACTAGACCAAAATCTTAGTCTTCAAGTAGTGTCACTTTACCAATGTAAGGTAAATGACGGTATTTTTGTGCATAGTCGATACCAACACCTACCACAAACTCATCTGGAATCACAAAGCCATACCACTCTACAGGTACATTCACTTCACGACGCTCTGGCTTATCAAGCAGAGTACAAATGCGAATGGAGTTTGGTTCACGTAGCTCTAAAATCTCACGAACTTTACTTAGCGTATTACCTGTATCAATAATATCTTCAACAATCAGTACGTCTTTACCTTTAATGTCATCATCAAGGTCTTTTAAGATACGCACATCACGGCTACTTTCCATGGTATTGCCGTAGCTTGAAGCAGTCATGAAATCAACTTCATGAGTTAGATTAATTGCACGAGCTAAATCCGCTAAAAATACAAATGAACCACGAAGTAGACCAACCAACACTAAATCTTTTGAGTCTTTATAATGCTCAGTGATCTGTTGACCTAACTCTTTAATACGCTCTTGAACTTCTTGCTCACTAATCATCACTTCGATGGTGTGTTGTTTCATATTCCTCTCCACAAATACGATCGTACAGGCTATTTATCTAACCAAGTCCATTAAACATTGTACCACTCATTCTACGCAAACGTTATTTCTATCACACTATGTCAAAAAAATGACTCGCACAGTCAAGGTTCTGTTTGACACCTTTTATGGGTTAGGTAAAGTTATTCAGTACAAAAATAAATACTAATTAATACAAATAGGGCTAGGAATGAATAACAATATGGACATGGTGATTAAGCGTACTCGTACTCGCTTATCTCCAGAAAAACGTCGAGAGCAGCTACTCAATAGCGCACTGGATGTTTTTGCTCGTCGTGGTATTGGCCGAGGGGGCCACGCAGATATCGCGGAAATGGCAAATGTCTCTGTTGCGACCGTTTTCAATTATTTTCCAACTCGCGAAGATTTAGTAGAACAGGTATTAATTCACGTTGAATCTCGTTTCAATAAACTACTGACACACTCTCTCAACGATGAAATGCCAACAGCAAAAGCCAAACTAACTAACCTTACCGATTGCTTAATTAAAGCTGTTATAGAGCAGCACGATTGGCTAAAAGTCTGGTTTGAATGGAGTACATCAGTACGTGATGATATTTGGCCGCTGTTTATTAAAACCAATAAAAATAACTTACAAAAGTTAACTTCGGTTTTTGAACAGGGATTAACGGCTGGAGAATTTAGCCGCTCTCAATCTGCATCAGATTTAGCGCATATGTTTCACGGTACCTGTTATGTGCTGTACTTACAAACGCACCTAACCTTAGACCCTGAAATTATGCAGCGACAAGCTGATAGCTATTTACAGAGCCTGTAAGACACCAGCTAAATAAAAAAGACCTGTTCACTATGCAGGTCTTTTTTTATCTCATCTATGCCAATACAAATGTTTAAACAGCCTTTGCAAAAACAACTGGTTCATGGGGCTCGATTGCAATATCAACTCGCTCTCCCACTTGTAAAATATGATGGGAATTGACCACTAACTGATGACCTAAATAATCAACTGTGTAACGGCAACAATCCCCCATAAATACCTGTTCAATGATGATCCCTTTACCATCAAAATTTGGGGCCAAGCTAATATTTTGTGGTCGCAGTAACCAATCAACTGAACTTCCCTGCTGCATCACAGCTAAAGAAGATGTAGGTACATGACCAAATGGCGTTGTCAGCGCATCGGCAGTCACTTGAGCTGGTAGATATGACCCAGTCCCCAAGAACTCAGCCACAAATCGACTGCTTGGACGATAGTACAGTTCAGTTGCCGGGCCAAATTGCTCAATAATACCGTGGTTCATCACCGCCATACGATCAGCAAACGCAAAAGCTTCTTCTCGACTGTGAGTAACGAAAATCGCAGTCACCCCTTGCTGTTTGAAAATCTGGCGAATATCACGGATTAAACCATGACGTACTTGCGTATCAATATTAGAAAAAGGTTCATCGAGTAAGATTAAGTCAGGCTCTTGGGCCAAAGCACGCGCAATAGCAACACGCTGCTGCTGGCCACCAGAGAGTTGATGGGGATAACGGTTATCAAGTCCTTGCAAATGCACCAATTCCAGCATTTGTGCGACCTTGTCAGTCACACGATCTTTGCTCCAGTCATGCAGCCCAAACGCAATATTTTGCGCCACGGTTAGATGAGGAAACAGCGCATAATCTTGGAAAATCATACCGATATTGCGCTGCTCAGGAGGAAGCCAAACGCCACTGTCTGCCACAACGGTATCACCAATCACCATTTTCCCTGATGATAGCGGTAATAAGCCAGCAATAGACTTAAGTAGGGTTGTTTTACCGCAACCTGAAGCCCCTAATAGACAGACAATCTCTCCCTGCTTTACCTCCAAAGAAAGCTGTTGCAACACAGCCTGACCATGGTAACAACAGGTTAAATTCTCAATAGTTAAGGCTGGATTTATCATCACTTCTGCTCCAGGGATCGATTAACCAAAATAAGCGGGACTAACCCTACTAAAATTAACAAAATTGCGGGCAACGCAGCGAGCTCCAAATGTTCATCAGAAGCGTAATTAAAGACATAAGTCGCCAAGGTTTCAAAATTGAAAGGACGCAATAATAGTGCTGCATTCAACTCTTTCATCGACTCAATGAAAACCAAAATAACGGCAATCAAACAGCCGCGACGAACCAGAGGAAAATGAACACGTCGTAACATTTTAAATGATGCCACACCCATGGTTTTTGATGCCATATCCAAAGATGGTGAGACTTTCGCTAAACTACTTTCAATACTGCCAATCGCCACCGCGGAAAAGCGCACCACAAAGGCAAAAATCATTGCAAACATGGACCCCGATAAGATAAGCCCTGGCCGTCCCCATTCCAGCGATTTTGCAACATCATTAATAAAATGATCCGCCCCTGTGAGAGGAATCATAACGCCGATGGCTAACACGGTCCCGGGTACAGCATATCCCATAGAAGCAAGACGAATTGGAACCGTATTAAATTTACTCGGTACCAAACGATGAGAAAAGTTCACCAATAGAGCAATAAACAGAGCAATCACTGCAGCCACAATAGAGACGACGAAGCTGTTAATACTGTACTGCCGAAATGCCTCTGTCCAACTTTGACCGAAATAGGTCCATGCATAGTCGGCTAACTGTAGCATTGGCAGAATAAAAGCAACGGTGACCAATCCCCAACACCAAATAACCGCTAACCACTTCTTCCATCCGGTTAATGTGTAGCGAACACTATCACTACCATTTAGCTGCTGTTGAAACAGTTTTTGCTTACGGCGACTAAAACGCTCTGCACTGATCAAAATAAAAATAACCACCAGCATCAGTGCTGAGATTTTTGCTGCCGCATGAAGATTCGAGTATCCCAACCAGGTGTCATAAACCGCAGTTGTTAACGTGTTAACTGCAAAGTAGCTAACTGTACCAAAATCCCCTAGCGTCTCCATCGCAACCAAAGAAACACCAACCGCAATAGCAGGACGAACCAAAGGTAAAGAGACTCGACAGAAACTTTGCCACGGATTACAACGCAATAGGCGGGCAGATTGTAATAAGCTAACACTCTGCTCCATAAAAGCTGCGCGTACTAACAAATAAATATACGGATACAGCACTAACGCTAAAACAAAACACGCTCCACCAATGGAGCGAAAATTTGGAAACCAATATTCGGCCGCGGTTTGCCAACCAAAGAGATCTCGTAAAAAGATCTGAATAGGTCCTGCGTAATCAAACCAGTCAGTATAAATATAGCCAACAATATAGCCTGGCATCGCAAGCGGTAAGACCAAAGCCCACTGCAGAGTCTTTTCTGAAGGCACCTTACACATTGCCATGATCCAAGCAGATGGCACACCAAATAATAAAGCAAGAACAACGGTACCAACTACGACCCAAAACGTATTGGCAAGATAAGTCGGCATAACCGTATTAAGAAGATGAGAGAAAACTTGGTCCGATTGACCCAGTGCGGTAAAAAAAATTGCCAAGATAGGCAAAACCAGCAGTAGAGATAAGCTCCAACTGCTGGTCTGCCAGAATAAAAATTTTTCTTTCATTGCAAACAACTTATGTCTTATTGAACCATCGCAGCACTAACCTATCCCTTAGCTATGGCCACTTATCGCATGGATGACCCTATCATATTATTCTGTTTTTATAAGACTGAAAAAACGCAAAAGAGGAGCTAAACACTCCTCTTTTTTGTAACAAATTACAGATCGAACTTGGTTTCATCTAACAGCTTAATAGCACTGTTATGATATTCAGCCACTTTCTCTAACGGTAATGTATCCGCTGTAAATTCGCCCCAAGACTCAACCAACTCTGAACGCTTCACACCATTTTTAACTGGGTATTCATAGTTCACTTCAGCATACATCTGCTGAGCTTTATCACCAGTTAAAAACTCCATTAGCTTGGTCGCATTGGCTTTATTTGGTGCGTATTTCGCCATTGCCATACCGCTAACGTTAACATGCGTACCATTCGCTTTTTGACCTGGGAAATCAATGTATACCGCTTCTGCCCATGCTTTTTGCTCAGGATCATTGATCATCTTGCCTAGGTAGTAACTGTTACCAATCGCAAGGTCACACAAACCTTCTTTTACCGCTTTTACTTGAGCACGGTCATTACCTTGAGGTTTACGCGCAAGATTTGCTTTTACCCCTTCTAGCCACTGCTTAGTTTCTGCTTCGCCATAATGAGCAATCATAGAAGAAACTAACGATACATTGTAAGGGTGCTTACCTGAGCGAGTACAAATCTTCCCTTTCCATTCTGGTTTTGCAAGATCGAGATAATCAAAAGATTCAGGTAATTGACCGACACGATCTTTTGATGAGTACACGTTACGAGCACGTAATGTAAGCGCAAACCACTCATCTTCAGAGTCTCGGTATTGTGCCGGTACATTTGCTTCAATCACTTTATTATCAACCGCTTGAACTAGCTTTTTATCAGACAGTTCAACCAGACGACTAATATCTGTTGTTAACACCACATCTGCTGGGCTGTATTCACCTTCTTGCTGTAGTTTCTCTGCCAATCCTTCTTTTGCAAACTTAACATTAACTTTAATGCCTGTTTCCTTAGTGAATTCTTTAAACATTGGCTCAACCAAAAATGGCTGACGGTAAGAGTAAACATTGACTTCTTCGGCTGCTGTTGCCATTTGTGGTACAGCTAGACCAGCCAGAATCGCAGAAGCTAACAGTTTTTTCATTGAGAAATCCCTTAATGCAAAATGTAATGATAATAGTTATCAATTTCTGTCCGATTATACTTAGCCGAAAATGCAAAACAAGACTCAGAAACATTTAAACACAAAAAAGCACGACCATTTTAAGCCGTGCTTTTCAAAGTTGTGATCTGTATATATGTTATAGAGTGACTATAAGACCTTATTGTTTATACTATTTAACGCTCACAAACTCCGGATAAGCGTCGATACCACAATCATGAACATCCATACCTTCAAGCTCTTCATCTTCTGAAACTCGAATACCTAAAGTCAGTTTTAAAATGCCCCATACAGCAAAGCTCATTCCAAATACCCAACCAAAGATAACAGCAGCACCAAATAGCTGAGTCATAAAGCTGGCATCACCATTACTAAATGGCACAACTAACAGACCAAACAGACCACATACACCATGTACTGAAATAGCACCAACAGGATCATCTACTTT
This sequence comes from Photobacterium damselae, assembly GCF_003026815.1. Taxonomy (GTDB): domain Bacteria; phylum Pseudomonadota; class Gammaproteobacteria; order Enterobacterales; family Vibrionaceae; genus Photobacterium; species Photobacterium damselae. The sequence goes on from NZ_PYOG01000004.1 coordinate 121,856, forward strand.
AACTTTATCAAGAGCCACGATACTAAAGACCACTAAAGCTCCTGCTGCTACACCTATGGCCACGGCAACTAACGGCGATGGAGAAAGCGGGTCGGCGGTAATAGCAACCAAACCTGCCAGTGCCCCATTTAAAATCATGGTTAGATCTGCTTTTCCCCAAGTAGTTTTACATACTAATAGTGCTGCTATTGCACCAGCTGCTGCAGCTGCATTTGTATTTAAGAAAATTTTCCCGACCGCCGTTGCATTTTCAAAGTCGGAAATCATCAGTTGAGAACCACCATTAAAGCCAAACCAACCAAACCACAGAATAAAGGTACCCAAGGTTGCTAATGGCATATTCGAACCGGGAATTGGATAGATTTCACCATTTTTACCGTATTTACCTTTACGAGATCCTAGCAATAATACCCCTGCTAAAGCTGCAGAAGCACCAGCCATATGCACAATGCCAGAGCCGGCAAAGTCACTAAATCCAGATTCAGATAAAAACCCACCGCCCCATGTCCAATACCCTTCTACCGGGTAAATAAAGGCAGTCATCACCACAGAGAAAATTAAAAACGACCATAACTTCATACGTTCAGCTACTGCGCCAGAAACCACCGACATCGCGGTTGCAACAAACACAACTTGGAAGAAGAAGTCAGATTCTAGCGAGTGATCAGCATCAGGAGATTGCGAACCGATTAGCGTACCAATCGATGGGAAAAAGCCCCCTTCGCTATTATTGACGTACATAATGTTGTAGCCGACGACCAAAAAAGCGGTACAAGCAATGGCATACAAACAGATATTTTTCGTTAAGATTTCTGTGGTGTTTTTTGAGCGAACCAGTCCCGCCTCTAACATGGCAAATCCTGCCGCCATCCACATCACTAAGGCACCGGACATCAAAAAGAAAAACGTATCTAATGCATAACGTAGTTCGGTTACTGTCAGTGATAATTCCATAATACATTCCCTATTAACGGTTAATTCCAAGGTTACATTGAGCTGAGCCAAATCCGTAACGGCTTATAGCGCTTCCATATCAATTTCACCGGTTCGAATACGTACGGCATGTTCAAGGTCATAGACAAAGATCTTACCGTCACCGATTTTTCCCGTTTGAGCCGCTTTAGCAATAGCTTCAACAATGGCGTCTAAATTATCTGCTTGGGTGGCTATTTCTAGTTTTACTTTGGGTAGAAAATCCACTTGATATTCCGCCCCACGATAAAGTTCGGTGTGCCCTTTTTGACGACCAAATCCTTTTACTTCAGTCACCGTCATGCCTTCAACTCCGACATCCGATAATGCTTCACGAACATCATCTAACTTAAATGGCTTAATGATTGCGTTGATGATTTTCATTGCTCGCTCCTTGACTGTTTTTGTTGTTTACAGTTATTTAACAAACAATGACTATGCCAAGTTTTTTTATTTATATATTTCATTACGTTAGAAAAAACAGAGCCCTTAAACGAAAAAGGGTGCACCATTACAGTGCACCCTTTTCCCTAAAATAACGCAATATTAACGTTATAAGATGATATTAAAAACGCTTCACAAACGCCTGCCATGCCAATAGCACTTGCTCTAAATCTTCAAAGCCACAGACAGAAATATTCTCTTCATCATAAAAATTCATATCCTCTTCAAGCTCAGTGTCATCTTCTGAGAAGAGGTAATTTGCCTGAACCAAGGCTTCATTATCTTGCAAACTTAAGGTTAACTCATCGCCAACTAGACGCCACTCTGCCGTGGTATTTTTTAACTGATGGATCTGGGCGACAATTTCATCGATTTTATCGCAATCTTTTTCAATCTCTTCACTTAACCAACGTCCAAGTACTTCGTGTCCCATTGAGAACACGGCGTGATAGCTACCATCCAAGGTATTTTTTTTAAAGTCGTAATCCATAGCTATCCTCTTGTATTATCTTTATGCCCTACCTCAACCAGCAGGATCTTGTGCCATGCAACTAAATGCCACGATTGCACGACAAATTGTCGAACGTACGATGAAAATCATTCACCATTCCGTCAATGTAATGGACGAGCACGGACGAATTATAGGCTCAGGTGACCCATCTCGTCTCGCGCAACGACATGAAGGCGCAATTCTAGCACTGAATGATAATCGTGTGGTTGAAATTGATGCTCCCACAGCAATACAACTCAAAGGGGTCAAACCGGGGATCAATCTTCCCATCTTATTTAAGCAACATGTCATTGGCGTAGTCGGCATTTCAGGTCAACCCGATGACGTACGTAACTACGGTGAACTGGTTAAAATGACCGCCGAGTTGATTGTCGAACAAGCGGCATTGATGTCACAAATCCAATGGAATAAACGTCATCGCGAAGAATTAGTCTTACAGCTGATTCAGCAAACAGAACTTAATGAAGAACAATTGCTCACTATCGCCGAACGCCTTGAACTGGATTTAAACCAGCCACGAATTGCAGCTCTTGTGAAAGTGGTTCCGCAAGCGGGGAAACAGCTCTCCCTTGAACACCTGCAACATCTGGTTCATCTTCTTGAATATCCAGAACGTGATAACCTGGTGGGGATAGCCTCAGTGTCTCGAAATGAAGTCGTTGTGCTAAAGCCAATCAAACTCGATAGTGATCACAAAGGTTGGTCGCGGGATCTCGAACAAAAACGAGTTGATAAGCTGATCCGTCGTATCGCCAAAGAAGGCAATTTTACTATTCGAATAGCCCTCGGTGATTATTTTGCAGGACTTAATGGGCTTGCGAAATCCTTTATGACAGCCAAAGCAACCATGGAAACAGCTGACTTTTCCCATAACAGTAACCAAGTGCTCTTTTACCAAGACAACATTCTGCCAGTGTTACTCAGTGGGTTAAAAGACGATACTTGGCGCTACCAACAGTTAAGCGCTCCACTGGAGTTATTAGCGCAACATGACCTTCGAGGGACTCTACTCAAAACTCTCAAGGTATATTTTGATCAAAATTGTGATTTAGCTCAAACCTGCCAAACGCTACATATTCACCGTAATACTCTTCGTTATCGTCTTGAAAAAATAGAACAAGAAACTAAGTTAAATTTCAACAACATAGCAGATAAAACCCGACTCTATTTAGCAACTTTGTCACAAGCATAAAAACCACAAACTGTGCATATGCACAAAAACAGCTGCTTTCTCTGGGTTATTTTTGTTGTTTCGCCTAAAGCTTAATTTATCGATGCCAAGTACAGTCGCAGCCACTGAATCACCTCTGACTGGAAAGGACAATGGTAGAAGTATCCACATTAGGCGCAATCGCCGCATTAATTGTAGCTATCACTCTGATATTACGAAAAGTTCCACCTGCTTACGGCATGATTATTGGTGCCCTAGTAGGTGGCGTTATTGGTGGCGTTTCGTTAACCGATACCGTGTCCCTAATGATTGGTGGCGCACAAGGTATTGTCACTGCGGTATTGCGAATCCTTGCCGCCGGTGTGCTGGCAGGCGTATTGATTGAATCTGGCGCTGCTACCTCAATAGCCGAAACCATTGTCAAAAAAGTGGGTGAGACTCGCGCTCTATTAGCTCTGGCTCTTGCAACCATGATTCTAACGGCTGTTGGTGTATTTGTTGATGTTGCCGTTATTACCGTTGCACCTATTGCTCTGGCTATTGCACGTCGTGCCGATATTTCAAAAATGGCAATCTTGCTTGCGATGGTGGGTGGCGGTAAAGCCGGTAATGTGATGTCACCAAACCCAAACTCCATTGCGGCAGCTGATGCCTTTAACGTTCCCCTAACTTCCGTGATGGCAGCAGGTGTTATCCCAGGCTTGTGCGGTATGATTTTAGCTTACTTTATTGCCAAAAAACTGGTGAACAAAGGCAGTAAAGTTCAAGAACACGAAGTAGTAGCAGTTGATATGAGTCGCTTACCGAGCTTTAAAGCCGCGATTGTTGCCCCATTAGTGGCTATTGCTCTGTTATCCCTTCGTCCTATTGCTGGTATTAATATCGACCCATTAATTGCACTGCCTCTAGGTGGTCTATTAGGTGCGATTGCCATGAAACGCCACCGTGATACCAACCACTTTGCGGTATCAGGATTAACCCGCATGGCACCTGTGGCCGTGATGTTACTCGGTACAGGTACACTAGCAGGTATTATTGCTAACTCAGGTCTAAAAAATGGCTTAATTGAAGTTCTGACGGCCTCAGGTTTGCCATCTTATTTATTAGCGCCAGTTTCTGGTGCCATGATGTCGCTAGCAACCGCTTCAACAACGGCTGGTACCGCAGTGGCATCAAGCGTCTTTAGCCAAACGATTTTAGATTTAGGCGTTCCTGCCCTTGCTGGTGCTGCGATGATTCATGCCGGTGCAACGGTCTTTGACCACATGCCACACGGTAGTTTCTTCCATGCAACAGGTGGTTCTGTCCACATGGATATGAAAGAGCGTTTGAAATTAATCCCTTACGAATCGGCAGTTGGCTTAATGATTGCTGTCGTTTCAACCTTAATCTTCGGTGTATTCGGTCTATTTGTTTAAGAGGCTCATGATGAAAATTGTTATTGCTCCAGATTCTTATAAAGAAAGCCTAACAGCAATGGAAGTGGCTTGTGCGATTGAAGCGGGTTTTCGCAAAGTATTACCAGAAGCCGAATACATTAAGCTACCAATGGCCGATGGTGGCGAAGGTACGGTGCAATCCTTGGTTGATGCTACAGGTGGCGAAATTATTACCGCCCGTGTAACTGGACCTCTAGGCGAACAAGTCGATGGATTTTACGGTCTTATGGGAGACGGTCATACCGCTGTAATTGAGATGGCGGCGGCATCCGGGTTGCACTTAGTCGCTCCCGAGCAACGTAACCCACTGCAAACCACAACATTTGGTACTGGCGAATTGATTCTTGCCGCCCTTAACCAAGGAGCAAAACATATCATCGTTGGTATCGGTGGCAGCGCAACCAATGATGGTGGTATCGGTATGGCGCAAGCGCTTGGTATCCGTATGCTTGATAGCCAAGGTAAAGAGATTGGTTATGGCGGTGGTGCTCTGGCTCGTCTTGCTACTATTGATATGTCTGGCCTTGATCCTCGTTTAGCGCAAGTTGAATTAGAAGTTGCGTGTGATGTGGATAACCCTCTGTGTGGTGAAAAAGGTGCATCGCAAGTCTTTGGCCCACAAAAAGGCGCAACACCTGAGATGGTCGCTCAACTTGATGCCAACCTAGCCCATTATGCAGAACTTATCAAAACTCAATTAGGTGCCGATGTAAAAGAGATGGCCGGCGCAGGTGCCGCTGGTGGTTTAGGCGCAGCGCTACTGGGTCTACTGCAAGCTCGCTTACGACCTGGGATTGAAATTGTGATGGATGCGGTTAATCTTGCTGACGTTGTTCAAGATGCTGATTTAGTGATCACAGGTGAAGGTCGTATCGACAGTCAAACTATTCACGGAAAAACCCCGATTGGCGTTGCACGTACAGCAAAGCGCTTCAATAAATCGGTGATTGGTATTTCAGGCTGTCTATCTAACGATTGCGATGTGGTCCATGAACACGGTATTGATGCTGTATTTAGTGTTGTTCCTCGCTCTGTAACTTTGGCTGAAGCTCTACGGGATGCGGCATTTAATGTGGAATTAACGGCTCGTAATGTGGCTGCTATGTATCGCTTGAGTCGCTAATAACAAAAAGTAACAGCTAAACAGATAATACAAACGCCTTGGTTTAAATGAAAACCAAGGCGTTTTTTTATCGTGAGACTGAAACAATTAATTGGAACTCAAACCTTAAGTTAGGCTGGTTGAACCATAATCACTTCTGCCGCAGGTTTCGTGTACTGTTCCATACGGTGGAAATTCAGATAACGATAAGTATCTGCCGCCGTCGCATCAATCTGCTTAGCAAACTCAAGATACTCTTCAACTGTTGGAATATGACCTAATACGGCGCCCACAGCGGCTAACTCTGCCGATGAAAGATACACATTGGCTCCCGTACCTAAACGGTTAGGGAAGTTACGCGTCGAAGTTGACATCACAGTGGCATTATCAGCTACACGGGCTTGGTTACCCATACAAAGTGAACATCCCGGCGTTTCAATACGAACTCCAGCACGACCGAAAATACCGTAGTAACCCTCTTCGGTTAGTTGGTCTTTATCCATCTTAGTTGGCGGTGCAACCCACATTCGAGTATTGAGCTGTCCACCAAATTTTTCTAACAGTTTACCTGCTGCGCGGAAGTGGCCAATATTGGTCATACAGGAACCGATAAAGACTTCATCAATTTCCGTACCTTGTACTTCTGATAGCAGACGCGCATCATCGGGATCGTTTGGTGCACACAAAATAGGTTCTTTGATCTCAGCAAGATCTATTTCAATAATATGCGCATACTCTGCATCCGAATCGGCGGTCATTAAGCTTGGATTATCCAACCACTCTTGCATCGCAGTAATACGGCGCTCTAGCGTACGGCGATCGCCATAACCCTGTGAGATCATCCATTTCAGCATCACGATATTGGATTCAAGATATTCGCTAACCGATTGTTGTGACAGTTTGACCGTACAGCCAGCGGCACTTCGCTCAGCTGAGGCATCAGAGAGTTCAAATGCTTGTTCAACCGTGAGGTGCTCAACCCCTTCGATCTCTAACACTCGACCAGAAAACTCATTGATCTTACCTGCTTTCTCAACGGTTAAGAGCCCCTGCTGAATCGCAAAATACGGAATCGCATGTACCAAATCGCGCAGAGTAATACCCGGCTGCATCTCGCCTTTAAAGCGAACCAAAATAGATTCTGGCATATCTAGAGGCATCACCCCCGTTGCAGCGGCGAAAGCCACTAAGCCCGATCCGGCTGGGAAAGAAATGCCAAGCGGGAAGCGGGTATGAGAATCACCTCCGGTACCGACTGTATCAGGAAGCAACATACGGTTAAGCCAAGAGTGGATCACGCCATCACCCGGACGTAATGACACCCCACCTCGATTCATAATGAAATCAGGCAGCGTATGGTGAGTATTAACATCAATGGGTTTTGGATAAGCCGAAGTGTGACAGAAAGACTGCATGGTCAAGTCGGCTGAAAAGCCTAAACAGGCAAGATCTTTCAGCTCGTCTCGGGTCATAGGTCCGGTAGTATCTTGCGAACCAACCGTTGTCATCTTAGGCTCACAATAGGTTCCCGGACGAATCCCTTCGACACCACAGGCCTTACCTACCATTTTCTGAGCTAATGTATAACCTTTACCAGAATCGGCAACAGGCGCTGGACGACGGAACACATCCGATGCAGGTAGACCCAAAGATTGGCGGGCACGATCAGTTAGTCCACGGCCAATGATCAATGGAATACGACCACCAGCACGAACCTCATCAATTAAGACATCAGTTTTTAACTTAAAGGTGGCGACCAACTCATCACTATCATGACGACGCACTTCACCTTTAAATGGGTAGACATCAATCACATCGCCCATGGCTAATTGACTGACATCCACTTCAATCGGTAGCGCTCCTGCATCTTCCATAGTATTAAAGAAGATAGGCGCAATCTTGCCACCTAGTACATAGCCACCTGCACGTTTATTTGGCACATAAGGAATATCATCCCCCATAAACCACAAGACTGAGTTAGTGGCTGATTTACGCGATGAACCTGTACCGACCACATCGCCAACATAAACCAGTTGATGACCTAAAGCTTTTAGCGCTTCAATTTGTGCAATCGGTCCTACTGTTCCTGCCTGATCCGGTTCGATCCCTTCACGGGCATTTTTTAACATCGCTAAAGCATGAAGCGGAATATCAGGACGTGACCAAGCATCAGGAGCCGGAGACAGATCGTCGGTATTGGTTTCACCGCTGACTTTAAATACGGTTAAGGTGATCTTTTCCGCTAGCGCCGGCTTTTGTAAGAACCAATCAGCATTTGCCCATGATTGAAGAACTTGTTGTGCAAACTCATTGCCAGCTTTTGCTTTCTCTTCAACATCATAGAAAGCATCAAACATAAGTAAGGTGTGCGACAACGCTGTTGCAGCAATAGGCGCTAAACTTGGATCGTCAAGTAAACGAATAAGCGGTTCAATGTTATAACCGCCCTGCATTGTACCTAATAACTCTGCGGCTTTTTCTTTACTGACTAAAGGAGATTGAGCTTCACCTTGAGTAATGGCCGCTAAGAATCCAGCTTTCACATAAGCGGCTTCATCGACACCCGGTGGAATGCGATTTTCCAGTAGCTCGACTAAAAACGCTTCTTCACCTGCGGGGGGATTTTTTAATAACTCAATTAATGCGACCACGAGTTCTGCATTAAGTGGTTGAGGTACGACCCCTTCAGCGGCACGCTCTGCGACGTGTTTACGGTAGGCATCTAGCACGACAAATTCCTCATTCTTCGGTTCGGTTGCAATAACCAAACATCCTTGGAAAGCTTTGCTCTCTACTCAATACCAAAACCCTTTTGTTATTGAGGTGCTCACAGCAGATAGAGAGAACAAACTGTAACTACACCATACCACTGTTAACTTAAAATTAAAATCCACCCTATTTTTACAACATTCACATTTTAATAAATTTTTTACTACCAGCCCCAACTTTGTAAACCAGTGAGAAAAATGTCAATAAATCATTCAACTGAGGCTAAATACGCTTATTTTGTGACGAGCATCACTCAAGAATGTATACCAACGGCAGATAACCTACACATCCTTGCGATATTAATCTTATCCATTTCACCTTCTATCGCATTTAGCTCATTTATTGCAAAAGCATGACGCCATGAATTTAAATCACTTAAGTATTAAGAAAAAGCTGATCCTCGCCATGATCAGTGCGGTACTATTTTCTACTGCTCTTGTTGGTATTTTAAGCCAACAGCAAGCACGAAAAGTCATTGAAACTCGCTTACTTGAATCGGAAATTCCTGCGACTTTGCTGCAGATTCGCAACCAAATCGATAAAGAAGTTTCCTTGTTGCAAGCAGCGGCACAACAACTGGCAACCAACCCGTTAGTGATTGATTCACTCACCGCAACGCTGCCTCAAGATAACACCCAGCTCGTTACCTTACTTAACGAGATCAAGCAGCAATATCATCTATTTGATGCCTCTATTGCGGATCGAAATACGGGAAACTACTGGAACCAAGACGGTTTTTTACGCCAGCTTAACCACCAACAAGATAGCTGGTTCTACAACTTTGTCCGCAGTGGCAACGCTAAGATGCTCAATGTCTTTCGTGAAGCCAATGGTGATGTAAAACTGTTTGTTAATTACCAACAACTCAATGGTAAAGGGCTAGCGGGCTTGTCTAAATCGTTAGATGAAATGGTGCAATTTATTAATCAATTTAAACTTGAGCAAACTGGCTTTGTTTATCTGGTTGATGATAAAGGTATTGTGCGAATTCATAATGATAACCAGTTGATGGGAAAAGCAAGCTTAACCGATTTATACGGTAGCAAGGTGGCAAACCAACTGTTAAAACGAGGCAAAATCGAAATCGTGGATCTTGATCTTGATCTTGCAGGCCAAGAAAATCTTGTTGCTTCAAGTTATATCCCAACGATGAATTGGTATGTCATCGCCCAATTACCTAAAAATGAAGCGTTTGCGAGCCTCAACCATGCCCGTAATCAAATTTTAATCTGGACTGCCATCATTGCGCTTGGCTTTACTGCGTTAGCGATTTGGCTTGCGAGCTCCATTACCCGTCCAATCGCTCGTTTAGCCGAAATGTTTAAAGATCTTGGAGAAGGTGAAGGCGATCTACGTCACCGTCTAGACATTCAAGGTAACGATGAAATTGCCCAACTGTCCCAAGGCTTTAATGGTTTTATTAGCAAAATCCATAACTCGGTAAAAGAAGTTGCGGAAACAGGAAATGCCCTACGTCACGCCTCTCAATCGGTAGCGGAACAAGCACAAACGACCTTAGATAACAGCCAAAGCCAACGCGATCGCACCATTCAAGTGGTAACCGCGATTAATGAGATGGGGGCAACCGTCAATGAAATTGCAGGTAATGCTGCTCAAGCCGCTGACGCCACTCACCTAGCAGAAACTGAAGCTCAAAGTGGTCAACAGGTTGTTGGGCAAGCAAGAGAAACCATTTCACAACTGTCTCATGATGTGGCCCAAGTAAGTGAAGTAATTGAATCTTTGGCCCATAACACCCAAGCCATTGGCAGCATTTTGGATGTGATCCGTGGTATTTCAGAACAAACGAACTTATTGGCATTGAACGCAGCCATTGAAGCAGCTCGTGCTGGTGAGCAAGGTCGTGGTTTTGCCGTTGTTGCTGATGAAGTGCGCAGTCTTGCTAGTCGAACAGCGGCTTCAACTGATGAAATCCAAACTATGATCAACCGTTTACAGCAAGAGGCCAGCAATGCCGTAGCGGCTATCGAGCAAAGTCGCCTGTTAAGTTCTAATGGGGTTTCAGCCTCTGATGAAGCCAGCAGCGCGTTGATTTCTATTGCCGAACGTATCACCTTAATTGCAGATATGAATACGCAAGTTGCAACGGCAACAGAGGAACAATCAACGGTGGTTAACGACATCAACTGCAATATCGAAGTGATCAACGAAACCACTCAGCGTACAGCGACTACGGCCGAAGATCTTGCGCAAGCGAGCCTTGAATTGCAGCAATTATCTCACCGATTAGAAGTCATGGTTGGAAGCTTCAAACTTTAAGCCATATTTCTCATTGTACGATGGAACTAAATACTGATAGAGAGCTTCGGCTCTCTATTTTTGTATTGTGCGATGCAATCTTGCAGAATGCATTCTTAAATTTGCAACATGGCAGTTAGAACTCGTTTTTTTCACTATAAATTTTGGCACTAAAATTGATGGATTTTCCTTAACCAAAGGGAGATGCATTTATGTCAAAACTACATATCGCACTACTATTTGGGCTAGGGAGTATTGCACACGCCAGTTATGGTGAAGCTTTTGACTCATGCCCCAGTACCGCTTTTCTTATGCAAGGTACGCCAACCACCGTCTATGGTGTCAACCTAACTACAGGATCCAGTCAAACCTTACAAACCGATGTTGGAATGCCGGGTAACCTTAATGCGGTTGGATTTAATGAAACCGACAACTACATTTATGCCTTTAATACCACCAACAAAAAAGTGGTTAAAGTAGACAAAAACTTTAATGCTCAAGAGCTTGCTGTTACTGGTATTGGTACCCAATCTTTTTATGTTGGTGATGTCAGTAATAACACGTTATATCTCTATCGCTACGGTGCGGGGCTATACAAAGTTCCCCTCGACAGTGCCGATCCTAACTATCTGGCTTTAACTGCAGTCGGTGGCACCACCAATATGCGTATCTACGATTTTGCGTTCCATCCCAGCGACGGCAATATTTACGCCGTTGATGGCAAATTTGGTACGCTATATCAAATCAACCCCGCAACGGGAGTCCGTACCAGCTTAGGAAATACCGGTGTCAAAGGAACCTTTGGTGCGGCCTATTTTGAAAGTGACGGTATGTTCTATTTGAGTCGTAATCAAGACGGTCATATATTCAAAATAGATATTACCGATCCTAACAATATTATCCCCATTGCCACCCTATTTGCCGTCGGTCCTCTTTCTGGACAAAACGATGGGGTTCGCTGTGCATCTGCCGCAGCTCAACTTGATGCGCTTGATCTTGGTGACGCCCCTAACACCTATAAAACTACCATCGCCAGTAATGGCCCCCGTCACGATCTCACCAATACCGACTACTACTTAGGAGCCGTTCCTGGAGATGCTGAAACTGCACCTGCTGCCAGTGATGATGGCGACGGTTTTGATGATGAAGACGGTATTATTTTCACCTCTTTAGAGAAAGGACAAACATCTCTTATCGCCATAACGGCCAGTACTTCAGGTTATCTCAATGGTTGGATCGATTGGAATAAAGATGGTGACTTTGCCGATAATGGAGAAAAAGTATTTAGCGGAACGAGTCTTTCTGCGGGCATGACCACTGCTTATATTTCAGTACCAGATTACATATCAGAAGGAGATACTTGGGCTCGCTTTCGTTTTAGTAGCACCCAAAATTTGGATTACTACGGTGGCGCCTCAGATGGTGAAGTCGAGGACTATCCGGTTACCTTAGAGAACAGTAACCTTAGCACCTATAACTATGGCCCTTATACTGCCGCTTTTGAAGATAGTTGGCCAAAAACAGGGGATTATGATCTCAATGATGTGGTCGTTGAATACAATATCGTGGTCAAAGCTGCGGTCAATTACGATGTAAAACAGGTTCAAATTAGCGGTTCTTTAAAAGCTATGGGAGCCGATTACCGCAATGGTTTTGCCATTCATCTACCAGAACTGGCCCGAGAAAGTGTTGATGAAAGTAATATTGTCTTTGTAAAAAATGGCGAACTGCAAACCGCATCCCCTTTAGAGGCGGGACAAACTAATGCGGTACTCATGATATCACCGGATCTCTATTTGGATATCGGCTCTGATTGTCCTTATTACCGTACCAAAGAAGATTGCCAAGAAGTTGATCTCTTTAATTTCTCGGTGACGGTTCCACTCGTTGCGGGTACCAAGCTATGGGCTCTCCCTCCAGCTCCTTACGATCCTTTCATTTTTGCCGCTGAAGGCCAATACCATGGTGATGGTGCAGTGACAGGTCGAGCATTAGAAATTCATCTGGATGACTATGAGCCAACAGACTTAGGCAGTGCCAGTTTAACCTTGATGGGAACGGTAAATGATGGCAGTGATTTAGCCTCAGGGAGCGCTTATCGAGCATCCAGTGGCTTACCATGGGGTTTACTCATCTCTGATACTTGGGTTCATCCTCGTGAACGAACCGATGTATTAAATGCTTATCCTAAATTCTTCGATTACGCCACCAAAGGTACTCATAATGATTGGTTCACCCCAGGTAAGCGTGTTAACAGTTTCCTATTTGCAGTGGAATAATCAGGAGGGTTTATGAAATATCTTATTTTACTACTGTCACTTTCACTGCTGATGCTCAATGTTCAAGGCTGTGGTGGTGGCGGAGGTGATGATGATGCACCGCCATCGACACCATCAGCTCCTGCAACACCACCTGCAGATGATCCACCAGCAACCGATCCACCTACAGATGATGATAATGATCTTGATGGTTTAACCGATGGTGAATTTGCCGATGATCCTAGTCCTTACAAGATGTCGGACATTAGCGTCGATAAAAATTACGACTTCACCACTAGTTATCAGATCAACACCGCAATCGATCTTGGTGGAATTACCAGTCAACGCGCATTTATTGGCTTTTATGAAGAATGGAGTAATAAGTCAGGAGATTTAATCCCTAACCCAGCTAGCAAACTGCTGCTGCAGGCAGTTGATGATGGGATATTTAATCAACCTCTAACAATTGGTAAGCATCAAACTCAGTTACTGATGGTCGTGTTATTTATGGACCCAAGTTTAAAGCCAATTAAACATGTCTTTGAGCTTGCTCCAGATACGACGCTAAGCTACCCATAACAACATTTTTCTCTTTGGTTATAACGAAAAAACGCCAACTTGAAGCTCAAGTTGGCGTTTTTATTATTCAGTTTTTATCGTAATTATTTACGCTTTACCGCTTTTGCGTTTGGTAGGTCAGTAACAGAACCTTCAAATACTTCAGCTGCCAAACCTACAGATTCATGTAGCGTTGGGTGAGCGTGAATAGTTAGTGCGATATCTTCTGCATCACAACCCATTTCGATTGCAAGACCGATTTCGCCCAGTAGTTCACCACCGTTAGTACCCACGATAGCACCACCGATAACGCGGTGAGTATCTTTGTCGAAGATCATCTTAGTCATACCATCTGAACAGTCAGATGCGATTGCACGACCAGAAGCAGCCCATGGGAATGTAGCGACTTCGTAGTTGATACCTTCTGCTTTCGCTTCTTTCTCAGTCTTACCAACCCAAGCCACTTCTGGCTCAGTGTAAGCAATTGAAGGAATAACTTTAGGGTCAAAGTAGTGCTTCTTACCAGAGATAACTTCTGCCGCTACGTGACCTTCGTGCACACCTTTGTGCGCCAGCATTGGTTGACCAACGATATCACCAATCGCATGGATGTGTGGTACGTTGGTACGCATCTGCTTATCAACATGGATAAAGCCGCGCTCATCAACTTCAATACCCGCTTTTTCAGCATCCAGTAATTTACCGTTAGGTACACGACCGATAGCAACAAGAACCGCATCATAACGAACTGGTTCTGCAGGCGCTTTCTTGCCTTCCATTGATACATAGATACCATCTTCACGCGCTTCAACAGCGGTTACTTTAGTTTCTAGCATCAAGTTGAATTTCTTCTCAATACGTTTAGTAAAGATCTTAACGATATCTTTATCAGCAGCAGGAATCACTTGATCGAACATCTCAACAACGTCGATCTGAGAACCTAGTGCGTGGTATACCGTACCCATTTCAAGGCCGATGATACCGCCACCCATAACCAACAACTTCTCAGGAACTTCTTTTAGTTCAAGCGCGTCTGTTGAATCCCAAATACGTGGGTCTTCATGTGGAATGAATGGTAGTTTAATTGGACGAGAGCCAGCAGCAACGATTGCGTTATCAAAGTTAACAGTCGTTTGTTCGCCGTCAGCACCTTCAACTAGGATCGAGTTAGGACCTGTGAATTTACCGTAGCCATTTACTACTGTCACTTTACGCATCTTAGCCATACCGCCAAGACCGCCTGTAAGTTGAGTGATAACTTTATCTTTCCACAGACGGATCTTAGTGATATCGGTTTGTGGTTCACCAAAGACCACACCGTGAGCAGCCATCGCTTTTGCTTCTTCAATCACTTTAGCTACGTGAAGAAGCGCTTTAGATGGAATACAACCCACGTTTAGACATACACCACCTAGTGTGCTGTATTTTTCAATAAGAACAGTGTCTAGACCTAAGTCAGCGCAACGGAACGCCGCAGAGTAACCAGCAGGGCCTGAACCCAACACCACTACCTGGGCTTTAATTTCTTTACTCATCATGACCTCTTGTAAGTCTTTTATCCCTAACAGGCTAACGTGTTGCTTTCTCTCTTTGATTCAACAACTATGTTACATTTTCACTAACAAACTGAAAAGTTAAATGCCTTAGCCTGTGAGCTACACAACAATTCCATGCCTAGTAAGCAACTAGGCATGGCGTTGCGGATATAAACCTTATAGTACTAAACGACGGATATCAGATAGACAGCCGTTTAGGTAAGTGATGAAACGTGCACCTTCTGCACCATCAATCACACGGTGGTCGTATGATAGAGAAAGTGGCAGCTGTAGGCGAGCTTCAAACTCTTTACCGTTCCATACTGGCTTCATTTCAGACTTAGATACACCAAGGATACCTACTTCTGGTGCATTCACGATTGGAGTGAACGCAGTACCACCGATGCCACCAAGGCTTGAGATGGTGAAACAGCCACCCTGCATATCTGCAGCAGTTAGCTTACCAGCACGTGCTTTCTTCGATACTTCAGCAAGTTCTGCTGATAGCTCGTAGATACCTTTCTTGTTTACGTCTTTAAATACAGGAACCACAAGACCGTTTGGTGTATCTACTGCAATACCGATGTTTACGTACTTCTTCAGAATTAGGCTTTCACCGTCTTCTGATAGAGAAGAGTTAAATGCAGGGAAAGCTTCTAGTGCTTTTGCCGCTGCTTTCATGATGAACACAAGTGGTGTGATCTTCATGCCAGTATCTTTCTTCGCTTCGATCGCATTCTGTTCTTTACGGAACGCTTCAAGTGCGGTGATATCTGCGTTATCCCACTGAGTAACATGCGGGATCATTACCCAGTTACGGTGTAGGTTAGCACCAGAGATCTTCTTAATGCGAGATAGTGGCTGAACTTCAGTTTCACCAAACTTGCTAAAGTCAACTTTTGGCCAAGGTAGTAGACCCAGAGCGCTGCCGTCACCTTTACCAGATGCCGCACCAGACTCAAGACGCTTAAGTGCATCTTTAACAAAGTTCTGTACGTCTTCTTTTAGGATACGGTTCTTACGGCCAGTACCTTTTACTTTCGCAAGGTTTACACCAAATTCACGCGCAAGACGACGAACTACAGGTGATGCGTGTGAATATTCGTTGTTCTCAACAAACTCACTGCTTGCCGCTGGAGCTTCTGCTTTTGTTGCCGCAGGAGCTGGTGCAGCCGCTGGTGCTGGAACCGCAGCTTGTGCAACCGGTGCTGCTACTGGAGCAGAGCCTGCTACTTCAAAGATCATGATTAGAGAGCCAGTTGATACTTTATCGCCTGTTGCAATCTTGATCTCTTTTACTGTACCTACAAATGGAGCTGGTACTTCCATTGATGCTTTGTCGCCTTCAACAGTAATTAGAGACTGCTCTTCTTCTACTGTATCGCCAACTGCAACCATGATTTCAGTAACTTCTACTTCGTCGCCACCGATATCTGGAACGTTCACTTCTTTTGCTGCTGATGCCGTTGCAACAGGAGTCGCAGCTTGTGCAACAGGAGCTGCCGCAGGTGCAGAGCCAGCAACTTCAAAAATCATAATTAGCGAGCCAGTTGATACTTTATCGCCAGTTGCTACTTTGATCTCTTTAAGTGTACCTGCAAATGGTGCCGGTACTTCCATTGATGCTTTATCGCCTTCAACAGTAAGTAGAGATTGCTCTTCTTCGATGCTATCACCGATAGATACCATGATTTCAGTAACTTCTACTTCATCACCACCGATATCTGGAACATGAACTTCTTTCAGCTCAGCCGCTGCTGCTGGAGCTGAAGCTGCTACTGGAGCTGCTTCTGCCGCAGGAGCTGGTGCTGCAGTTGCAGCACCCTCGGCTTCGAAGATCATGATTAGAGAACCAGTAGAAACCTTGTCGCCTTCAGCGATTTTGATTTCTTTAACGATACCCGCCTGAGAAGCTGGTACTTCCATAGAAGCTTTATCGCCTTCTACAGTAATTAGAGATTGCTCTTCTTCAACCTTGTCACCAACGCTAACAAGGATCTCAGTTACTTCAACCTCATCGGCACCAATATCAGGAACATTAATCTCGATTGCCATTTTTATTGCCTCTTACGCGTATAGCGGGTTCATCTTTTCAGTGTCGATATCGAATTTCTTAATAGCATCAGCTACTACAGATTTCTCAATATCACCACGCTTAGCTAATTCATTTAGTGCAGCTACTACAACATAGCTTGCATTGACTTCGAAGTGACGACGTAGGTTCTCACGGCTGTCTGAACGACCGAAGCCATCAGTACCAAGAACTTTGTAAGATTCGCTTGGCATAAATGCGCGAACCTGTTCTGCGTAGTTCTTCATGTAGTCAGTTGCAGCGATTGCAGGTTCAGTACCCATCACTTGAGTAATGTAAGGAACTTGCTGCTCAGCTTCTGGGTGAAGCATGTTGAAACGCTCAACATTTTGACCATCACGAGTCAGTTCGTTGAATGATGTTACAGAGTAAACATCAGACGCTACGCCATATTCTTCACTTAGAATTTGCGCTGCTTTACGTACTTCATTCATGATAGTACCAGAGCTCATTAGCTGAACTTTGTTGTTACCAGCGTAAGATTCTAGCTTGTAGATACCCTTACGAATGCCTTCTTCAGCGCCTTCTGGCATTGCTGGCATTGCGTAGTTTTCGTTCATCGTAGTTAGGTAGTAGAACACGTTCTCTTGTTCACCGTACATACGACGAATACCGTCTTGCATGATAACCGCTAGTTCGTAAGCAAACGTTGGGTCGTAAGAGATACAGTTAGGAACTGTGTTTGCAAGAACATGGCTGTGACCATCTTCGTGCTGTAGACCTTCACCGTTAAGCGTTGTACGACCTGCTGTAGCACCAAGTAGGAAACCACGAGCTTGTTGGTCACCCGCCATCCACGCCATGTCGCCAACACGTTGGAAGCCGAACATTGAGTAGTAGATGTAGAATGGGATCATTGGAAGATCGTTAGTGCTGTATGATGTTGCTGCTGCAACCCATGAAGACATAGCACCAAGTTCGTTGATACCTTCCTGAAGAACCTGACCTGAAGTTGCTTCTTTATAGTAAGACACAACACCACGGTCTTCTGGAGTGTATTCCTGACCATGTGGATTGTAGATACCTACTTGGCGGAATAGACCTTCCATACCGAAAGTACGCGCTTCATCAGCAATGATTGGTACGATGTTCTTACCAATACCCTTATCTTTAAGAAGGATATTAAGGATACGAACAAACGCCATTGTTGTTGAGATATCACGCTTTTGCTCATCCAATAGCGGCTTAAACTCATCAAGAGCTGGAATTGCTAGCTCGTTAGTGAAGTTACGTAGACGCTTAGGAGTGTAGCCGTGCAGTGCATCACGACGAGCGTGTAGGTAGTTGTATTCAGCAGAACCTTCTTCCAGTTTTAGATATGGAAGAGTCTTCATATCTTCATCAGAAACAAGATCTTGTAGACCTAGACGATCACGTAGGTGTTGAACATGAGTCATGTCCATTTTCTTAACACCGTGCGCAATGTTCTTACCTTCTGCTGCATCACCCATGCCGTAACCTTTGATGGTCTTAGCTAGGATTACAGTTGGCTTACCTTGAGTTTCTTTTGCGTTATTAAATGCAGCAAATAGCTTAGATGAGTCATGACCACCTCGCTTAAGAGCGAAGATTTCGTCATCAGTCATATCAGCAACCAGCGCTGCAGTCTCAGGGTATTTACCAAAGAAGTGTTCACGAACGTAAGCACCGTCTTTAGACTTAAATGTTTGGTAGTCGCCGTCGATAGTTTCATTCATAAGCTGAAGTAGCTTACCTGAAGTATCTTTTGCTAGTAGAGAATCCCAGTTGTTACCCCAGATAACTTTAACTACGTTCCAACCAGCACCTTTGAATAGACCTTCAAGCTCTTGAATGATCTTACCGTTACCCATTACAGGGCCATCTAGACGCTGTAGGTTACAGTTGATTAGGAAACATAGGTTATCCAGTTTTTCACGAGCAGCGAATGAGATCGCACCGCGTGATTCTGGTTCATCCATCTCACCATCACCAAGGAAAGCATAAACACGCTGATTTGAAGTATCTTTTAGACCACGGCCTGCTAGGTACTTCAAGAAACGAGCTTGGTAAATAGCAGAGATTGGACCTAGGCCCATAGATACCGTTGGGAACTGCCAGAACTCAGGCATTAGTTTAGGGTGTGGGTACGATGGGATACCTTTACCATCAACTTCTTGACGGAAGTTATCAAGTTGCTCTTCACTTAAACGACCTTCAACGAAAGCACGAGAGTAGATCCCTGGAGAGATATGGCCTTGATAGTAAACTAGGTCACCACCGTCTACGTCGTTCGCAGCACGGAAGAAATGGTTAAAACATACTTCGTAGAAAGCAGATGCAGACTGGTAAGAAGCCATGTGGCCACCAAGGTCTAAATCTTTCTTCGAAGCACGCAATACGATCATGATTGCGTTCCAACGGATGATAGAACGGATGCGACGCTCAAGTGTCGTGTCACCTGGGTACGCCGGCTCTTTATCTGCAGGAATGGTGTTGATGTAGTTAGTAGTGATGCCAGTTGGCATATCTACACCGTCTAGGCGAGCTTTGTCTAGTACTTGCTCTAATAGGTATTGTGCGCGCTCTAAACCTTCTTCACGAACGACTGACTCTAGGGCTGCTAGCCACTCTTGAGTCTCAAGTGCGTCCACGTCATGCTTCATGACTTCAGACATGCGATCTATCCTTTCGTTGATAATCTACAAAACTAACAATGGTCGCGGCCGTCTAATTACTTCGGGCTGACTTGAAGTAATTAATCCAGCCTCTCCTTGCGTTGTTGGATTCGACGAAGAGAGCGTTCACGTCTGCTTTCCTGTCGAGTTAGCTCCAACAAGGTTTCCTCGATGTAAGCTAAATGTGCATGAGATGCTTCCCTTGCTTGCTCTGGCAAACCAGAAACGATCGCATGCACAATGTTAGCTCGATGATTTCGCACCTTTTCGACAATCTTTGGATCTCGATTAAGGCGCTCAAAGTTTTGTAATACGTTTTGCTCTAGCAATGGGGCAAGGCTACGAATGATGTGCAGTAACACCACATTGTGGGCTGACTCGGTGACCGTTATCAGGTACTGCATCACTGCGCTCGCTTCGGCAGGTAAATCGCCTTGCTGCTGAGCTTCCTGTATCCGCTGATGGCAGTGGCGAATACGGTTAAAATCTTCTTCATTACCACGAAGAGCGGCATAGTAAGCGGCAAGCCCTTCTAGTGCATGGCGTGACTCAAGTAAATCCAGTTGAGCCTCTGGGTGTGATGCCAATAAATCTAATAATGGCTCAGAGAAGCTCTGCCATAACTTCTCACTCACAAAAGTGCCGCCACCTTGACGACGAGTCAGTAAATGTTTTGCTTCCAGTCGCTGAATCGCTTCGCGTACTGATGGTCGGGAAACTTCGAATTGCTTAGCCAACTCACGCTCTGGCGGCAACTGTTGACCCGGCGATAAGATACCGTCGAGAATCAGTTGCTCTATCTCCTGCTCTATCGCATCAGACAGCTTAGGTTGGCGAATTCGTTTATAAGTCATCGTTGGTTATTATTCGTTATTATCACTTATTTAAGTTCCCGCAAATGGTCATAAGACGCTTTTGCAAATGCGGATAATTGGTATTACCAATTTACTGACTAAGGCAAATTCTACAGAAATAATTATAGAAGTCCACACGCAACTTGATTGAAATCATAGAATGAATACTGATTTAACAATTATTTCAACTCGTGAAAACTTATTTCAACAATTACTATTTATTTTTTGAAACATTGAAAAGCAACGAAATGCTCAAAAAAGCTTCATTGGTATAACCAATTCGTTGTAGTAAATTTATGCAAAACTTGCCCAACTTTTTGCTTATTAAGACATTTCATTGTGAGTTCGCGATGAGATTTTTATGACAATTCGTTGTCTTGATCGCTTACCAGCAGCGCTGACTTATATTTCACCCAATCAAATACCAAACCAGGGTCGGTTTTACGGCCAGGCGCTATAAACTCATGCCCGGTGATGGTGGATGTATCAATCGCTGGATAGGTTTGCATTATTACCCGAGTCAGCTCAATCAAAGAGTCGTATTGAGCTTGGGTAAATGGGAGGGTATCCGTTCCTTCCAATTCAATCCCAATTGAGAAATCATTGCACTTATCTCGCCCAGCAAACTGAGAAACGCCAGCATGCCAAGCGCGGCCATTAAACGGCACAAACTGAATGATACTGCCATCACGGCGAATGAAACAGTGAGCTGAAACACGTAACTTATAAATCGTAGCGAAATAAGGATGTGCTTCAGGATCCAGTTGTCCGGTAAAGAGTTGTTCAACATAAGGACCACCAAATTCACCCGGCGGTAAACTGATGTTGTGAACTACCAGCAAGGAGATATCGGTGCCATCGGGGCGCGTGTCATAAAATGGCGAAGGCAAATGTTGTGCCTCGTTGAGCCAATGGGTTGAGTTGATTGAAAGCGACATGGGGATCTCGTTTAGTTTAGGTTTCGGTAATGAAATTATCTGTCATTCCCTACCGCGAGTGCAAACGAGTGAGATAGGGAATCTCTTATTTCTATGCCCCTCTAAGTTATTATCAATTTTGTTTTACTACACGCTGAATGAGATTCCGGATATTTCGTTCCTCAATTTCGGAATGACATCTTATTAGCCTTGAACCATTTCCAAATTTCTCCTGCAACATCTGCAACTTAAAGCAAATTTTCATCGAGTGCGCCGAGCAACCTATTGTTTGCCATTTGCCCGCTGACAAACTCCATTATCCTAATATGCACCAAGTATAGATGGGTCATCACAGATACTGACTCACCCCATTTTTATTGCGCTATTTTTTTAAAGGATAAAAGAGAGATGAAAGGACAAAAGGGTTTTACTTTAATTGAATTGATGATTGTAGTAGCGATCATTGGTATTTTAGCGGCATTTGCAATCCCTGCTTACCAAAATTATACCGCGAGAACTCACGCAAGTGAGATGCTAAATGCAAGTAGCGCCTTTAAAACATCTGTTGGCGTTTGCTTACTAAATGGTAATTGGTCTACATCAGGATCATCCACAACAATCGACTGCGGAGAAAGTAAAAATGGAGTCCCAAAACAGCAAGAATTTACAAAAAATTCTGGAGATTCGTTTACTATAACTTCAGACGTAATAGCTGAGCTAGATAATGACCCTAATAATCCAGGTAAAAAAATAGCAAAATACAAGTCTGGATATATTACAGCTCAAGTTAAGGGAGCTAAAGGAAGCTTACCAACTGATGCCAAAGTTTTATTAAAGCCAACAATTACAAGCAGTGGGGTGACATGGGGTGTAACTTGTTCAACAGATGTTGGATCATCAACTGACTTCTGCCCTGTAAATTAAATGCACACTACTCTCGCCTCGATTCTGCACCAGGCTGATCTGATCAGCTCGGTGCAGCAGCAACAAGTCGAAGACAGTGTCAGTATGGAGGGGATCACGGTTCCCTCCGCACTGATCCATCTGGGCATCTTTAGCGATCGTGAACTGGCCCAACACCTTAGCCACATATTTGGTCTCACCCTCGTTTCAGTCCATGACTACGATTTTGAAGCTTGTTGTAAAGCGGTCTATCAACGCGATCTGGTATTACGTCATCGCGCACTGCCCCTCGCCCAAAATGTGGACACACTGTTTTTAGGGGTCAGCGATCCATGCAATATCGACGGGCAAGATGAGTTCCGTTTTGCCACCGGACGTAATATTGAACCGCTACTGCTAGAAAACAAACAGCTCGAATCGGCTATCCGTCGTATTTATGGCCGCGAGTTGGGCGAAACCACCAACATGGCCAGTCGTGATGTCAGCGATGATGATCTGAATAACTTAGTCGATATTGGTGATGATGAGCTGGATCAAACCACAGATCTAGGCCAAGAAAACGAACCTGTTACTCGCTATATCAACCAAGTACTGCTCGATGCAGTACGTAAAAAAGCCTCCGATATCCATTTTGAACCATATGAGACCAGCTATCGGATCCGCTTTCGTTGTGATGGCATCTTACACCAGCACGCAACACCACCAGCCCATCTTTCTCGTCGTCTTTCTACCCGACTCAAAGTGATGTCGCGCCTAAATATTGCCGAGCGACGCCAACCGCAAGATGGACGCATAAAACTCAAGCTCACAGCCAATTTAGCCGTAGATCTGCGGGTTTCTACCCTGCCCACTTTATGGGGTGAAAAAGTGGTACTGCGTATTTTAGATAGCTCCAGTGCCAACTTAGACATTGATATTTTAGGTTACAACCAACAACAAAAAGCCGCTTATCTTAATGCACTGCAACAGCCGCAAGGGATGATCTTAATGACAGGGCCGACGGGCAGTGGCAAAACCGTTTCGCTTTATACCGGCCTTAGCATTTTAAATACCGAAGAGCGCAATATTTCTACCGCAGAAGATCCGGTAGAGATCAACTTACCCGGCATTAATCAGGTTCACATTAACAATCAAGCAGGATTGGGGTTTGCTGAAGCGTTGCGCTCATTTTTACGTCAAGACCCCGATGTAGTGATGGTAGGTGAAATCCGCGATCTGGAAACTGCCTCTATTGCCGTTAAAGCAGCGCAAACTGGACACTTAGTGCTATCGACCTTGCACACCAATTCTGCTGCCGAAACCATCACCCGTTTAACCAATATGGGCATTGAAGACTTTAACCTAGCCTCATCACTGACTCTGATTATTGCTCAGCGCTTAGGTCGTCGGCTCTGCCCTCACTGTAAACAAGTGGATGAGATTGACGGCTTTATGCAAGACAAACTGCGCATTCCGACTGGCACTACCTTATATAAAGCCAATCCAGCAGGGTGTGATGACTGCAATAAAGGCTATTTAGGTCGCGTCGGTATCTATGAAGTGATGCCGTTTAGTCGTCGGCTGGCTCAAGCTCTGGTTGATGGCGCGACCACCTTGGAGCTAGAAAATATCGCAGTAGAAGAAGGGATGCTAACGCTACAACAATCGGGAATAGAAAAGCTCTGTCTTGGCATCACCAGTTTAAAAGAATTACAGCGCGTCCTGCATTTTTAATCTTGATAAAAAGAACTGTATTGCAGGAAGCCAATCTCTATTGAATATCGTTAGGAAGGAGCGCTATGGCACAGTTAGCCGCTAATAAAATCCGTTATTATCGCTGGCGAGGAGTAAACCAAGGCGGCAAGAAAATCACAGGCGTAACCCTAGGTTTTCAAGAACAAGAAGTGCGAGCGCAACTGACCGAGCAGATGATCCAAGTAAAAAAGATCAAGCGCACCAATCCCTCTACGCTCGATAAAATCCGCAATCAGATGAAAAGCAGCGATGTAACGGCCATTACTCGCCAACTTGCGACCATGATCGAATCTGGAGTTCCGATAGTGCAAGCTCTGAAGCTAATGGCCAGTAGCCATCATAAAGCAGAAGTGCGCGCGGTATTAACTCAGGTCAACACCCAAGTAGAAGCCGGTGCCTCACTGTCAAAAGCGCTAAAATCAAGTTCGCCGCTGTTTGATAATTTCTACTGTGACTTAGTCGCAACCGGGGAAGAAACCGGGTATCTTGGTCAAGTATTTGTTCGCTTAGCCACGTATCGAGAAAAAAGCGAGGCGATGCGAAAAAAAGTGATTAAGGCGATGATTTACCCATCCATGGTGATGCTAACGGCCATCAGTGTCACTATCTTAATGCTGGTCTTCGTTATCCCTCAATTTGCCGCTATTTTTGGCAGTTTTGGCGCTGAACTTCCTTGGTTTACTCGCCAAGTATTAAAAGCCTCGGATTTCCTAATTAACTATGGGGGATACTTAGCTGTAGGTTTGCTGCTTACTCTCGTGCTTTATCGTTATAGCTATAAACGGTCCTATTCGTTTCGGTTACGTATTGCTCGGTTAAGCTTACGCCTGCCCATTATCGGTAACGTCATACTCAAAGCAACTATTGCCCGTTTTGCTCGAACCCTTGCAACCACTTTTAGTGCCGGTATTCCCCTACTAACAGGGCTACAGTCGGCTGGAAAAACCGCAGGCAACTTACATATTGAAGAGGCCATTATGGAAGCGCATACCAGTGCAGCGGCGGGGATGCCACTCTATTTATCTTTGCGCCAATGCAATGTTTTTCCAGAGCTTATGTTGCAGATGACCATGATCGGGGAAGAGTCTGGCTCTCTTGATGATATGCTCAATAAAATGGCAAGCCTATATGAAAACGATGTCGATAATATCGTTGATAACCTCGGCCAAATTTTAGAGCCTTTGATCATCATTGTGCTTGGCGTTCTGATCGGTGGTTTACTCGTGGCAATGTATATGCCGATCTTCACCCTAATGAGCGTTATTGGTTAATTCCTATTCCTTCTTGTTCTACCTAGTATTGCGGCAAACACGGTTATTTCTGTTTTGCCGCATTTTTTTATTTTATTTCAGCCAGTAAGCAAGCATTGAGATAAGATAAATCCCCGCCATTGCTAGGCAGCTTGCAAGATTTTTCTTACAATGTTCCATTCACCGTTAATGAGATTTTTTCCATGGCTATTTTCAGTTACTACCCTTGGCTATTTCCTGTTTTTGCTACCATTTTTGGCTTATTGGTAGGCAGCTTTCTCAATGTGGTGATCTACCGCTTACCCATTATGATGGAGCGTCAATGGCGTAACGAATGTATCGAAGCGTTTCCGGATTTAATCAAAGCCGATGCGAAGCTAAATACCGACACATTTAATTTAAGCGTGCCGCGTTCTCGTTGTCCTCATTGTGGTCATCTCATTAGTGCTGTAGAAAATATTCCTGTTATTAGTTGGCTGGCATTAAAGGGGAAGTGCAAATCTTGTCACGCGCCGATTAGCCGACGTTACCCGATGATTGAACTGTTAACTGCAGCATTGTGTGGTACGGTTGCGATCCTATTTCCGCCAACTTGGTGGGCGGTTGCAGTAATCTTTTTCACTTTCGCCTTAATTGCTCTGACTTTTATCGATATTGATAAGATGCTACTGCCCGATCAAATCACCCTACCACTACTTTGGGCTGGTATTTTTCTCGCTCTATTAGGCATTAGTCCTGTATCGCTACAAGATTCTGTGATTGGTGCAATTGCAGGCTATCTCTGTTTGTGGAGCGTCTTTTGGATCTTTAAATTATTAACCAAAAAAGACGGTATGGGTTATGGCGACTTTAAACTGTTAGCCGCTTTAGGAGCATGGCTTGGCTGGCAAATGCTACCTGTTGTGGTTCTGCTATCCTCTCTTGCCGGTGCAATTTGTGGCATTATCTTATTGAAAGTACAAAAAAGTGATCACCAAACCCCATTTTCCTTTGGTCCTTATCTTGCGATTGCAGGCTGGATCAGTCTATTGTGGGGACACTCGATCATCACTTGGTATGTCAGCAATATTTTAGGAATGTAATATGAGCTTTGTGGTTGGTTTAACAGGCGGGATCGGCAGCGGTAAAACTACGGTTGCCAATCTGTTTGCCCGCTATGGTGTTGACTTGATTGATGCCGATATGATTGCCCGAGATGTTGTTGCGCCTAACAGTATAGGTCTAGCGGCTATTATCGATAAATTTGGCGCTGATATTACATTAGAAAACGGGGAGCTTGATCGAGCCCAATTGCGCCGATTGATCTTCAGTAAACCCGAACAAAAAGAATGGCTAAACCAGCTGTTGCATCCTATGATTCGGCAACAAATGCTGGCTCAAATCCAAGCCTCGACCTCGCCATACTGTTTATTGATTGTGCCGTTGATGGTAGAAAATAATTTACAAGCACTGACTCAGCGTTTGTTGGTTGTTGATGTTGATGAGCAAGTTCAAATACAACGCACCCAGCAACGTGATAAAGTGCCATTGGAACAGGTGAAAAAGATCTTAGCCTCACAAGCCAGTCGCAGCGAACGATTAGCGGCAGCCGATGATGTGATCACCAATAATGACGATGAACAAGCCCTGTATCCACAAGTAGAAAAACTACATCAATATTATTTAGCTCTGAGCCAGTCACAGTAGGATTTCGTGACTAAGCTTAGTCTCTTTTGTTTATATCACTATGGTCTCATGACCTGATGGCAATAGTATGCAAAATACCCGATTTGAACACCCTCTTAATGAAAAAGTACGCATCTATTTACGCCTTGAGTTTTTGCTTCATCAAATGACTCATAGCTGTCAATTGCATGACCCATGGCAACACCAAATTTTCTTTCGCGCCCTATTTGAGTTACTTGAAATTTTAGATCAAGTACAAGTCAAAGCTGATCTCGCTAAAGATCTGGAAAAGCAACGTAACAAATTCAAAAACTGGCTGAATCTCGATGGCGTTGATCAACAAGCACTGCAAAATGTGATCGATGAAATGGAGCAGATCCAACGCAAATTGCTGGCATCCTGTCGTTTAGGCCAAGAGCTTAGAGATGACCGTTTCTTAAGTGGTATTAAGCAGCGTTTTTCTATTCCCGGTGGTAGCTGTAGCTTTGATCTGCCAACACTGCACCATTGGCTTCATCTACCATTGGAGCGTCGCCAACAAGATTTAAAACAGTGGTTAGGTCATCTCTCTTGTTTAAGCCAAGCTCTTAACCTGTGGCTGCGCTTAATTCGAGATTCAAGCCAATATAAGCCACAAGTATCTCGTAATGGTTTTTTCCAGTACGACACCTCAGATGCAAACTTACTTCGCTTAGAAATTTGCCCAAGCTATGATGTTTACCCTATGATATCGGGCCATCGTAGCCGCTTCGCTATCCGTTTTCTGCCATTCACAGAAGAGGGAAAAGTGGCCGAAACTATCGAATTTAAACTCGCCATCTGCTGAGGAAAACCATGACAGAGAAAAAAGAAGCGCCCGTCACTGTGGTGAAATGCCCAACGTGTAAAGAAGACGTAGTTTGGGGTGAGCAAAGCCCTTTCCGCCCGTTCTGCTCTAAGCGCTGTCAGTTGATTGATCTTGGTGAATGGGCTGATGAAGAAAAAGCAATTCCTGGTGCGCCAGATATGTCAGATTCAGACGGTTGGTCTGAGGATATGTATTAAGGTGCTAGATGCTAGGTGCTAGGTGCTAGGTGCTAGGTGCTAGGTGCTAGGTGCTAGGTGCTAGGTGCTAGGTGCTAGGTGCTAAAAATTTTGATCTCATACTCTTGATGTCAAGCTTTTTGCTCTTACTAGAACCTAGCCCCTTCTTTCCCAGCTTTCCTATTCCCTAAAACCTTATTTTCCTTCTTTTCCTGCTCTTCCCTTCTAAAATATATCAGGACCTTTTATGACAGATAAAAAACGCGTTTGGATTGCAGCGGGCATCATCTTAAATCCAACAGGCGATAAGATCTTTATTACTCGTCGCGCAGCCAATGCCCATCAAGGTGGTTTTTGGGAATTTGCAGGCGGTAAAGTAGAAGCCAATGAAACGGCAGAACAAGCGGTAATTCGAGAGCTACAAGAAGAAGTGGGTATCACTGCAACCCATATTGAGCCTTTTATTGCCTTAGAACATGACTATCCCGACAAAGCGCTCACTTTTGATTTCTTTGTGATCCGCCAGTTCAGCGGAGAAGCATATGGTAAAGAAGGCCAACCTGGACAATGGGTTGCCATTTCTGAGCTTAAAGACTACCCGTTCCCAGCAGCAAATGATGTGGTATTAGAGAAGATTCTAACCGTATTGGGCTAAGGTTAAAGGTCATTCCCTACCGCGAGTGCAAACGAGTGAGATAGGGAATCTCTTATTTCAATGACCCTAGTTATTATCAATTTCGTTTTACTACGCGTGGAATGACAATAGATAAAGACAAAAAAGGCCGCTTACGCGGCCTTTTGTTTGTTCACTCGATCTTAGTTGATCTTACCGTGACACTGCTTGTACTTTTTACCAGAACCACATGGGCAAGGCTCATTACGACCTACTTTGCGCTCTTCACGCTCGTAAGTACCTTGAGTACCGTCTTCTTCATCCGCTAATGCTTCATCTGAAGTTTGGTGATGGAATTGCTGCTTTTGCGCTAGTGCTTCTGCCATTTGGCGACGCTCTTCTTCCATACGTTCAACTTCTTCTTGCTGCTGAACGCGAACCTTACTAAGGATAGAGATCACATCACTCTTCAGGTTATCAAGCATCTCTTCAAACAGTTCAAACGATTCACGCTTGTATTCCTGCTTAGGGTTCTTCTGTGCATAGCCACGTAAATGGATACCCTGACGTAGGTGATCCATTGCTGCTAAGTGTTCTTTCCACAGAGTATCTAAGTTCTGTAGCATCACAGTCTTCTCGAAGTTACGTAGAACTTCAGGACCAACAACAGATTCTTTCTCACGGTATAGCTCAACCGCTTTCTCAACGATACGCTCACGAAGTGCTTCTTCATACAGCTTATCTTCTGTCTCTAGCCAGTGTTTAATTGGTAGATCCAGATCGTAATCTGTACGTAGACGATCTTCTAGGCCATCGATATCCCACATTTCTTCTAGAGATTGCGGTGGAATGTAAGCGTCAATGATCGCATTCAGTACGTCTTCGCGGTTATGCTCGATCATGTCACTGATATCATCAGCAAACATTAGTTCATCACGAAGTTCGTATACAACTTTACGCTGATCGTTGGCAACGTCATCAAATTCAAGTAGCTGTTTACGGATATCGAAGTTACGACCTTCAACTTTACGCTGTGCGTTCTCGATAGCTTTAGTTACCCATGGGTGCTCAATCGCTTCGCCTTCTTCCATACCTAACTTCTTCATCATGTTAGATACACGATCAGAAGCAAAGATACGCATTAGAGCATCTTCCATTGATAGGTAGAAACGAGAAGAACCTGCATCACCCTGACGACCAGAACGACCACGAAGCTGGTTATCAATACGACGAGATTCATGACGCTCAGTACCGATGATGTGTAGACCACCAGATGCGAGTACTGCATCGTGACGTACTTGCCAATCCGCTTTTAGTTTCGCAATCTGCTCATCTGTTGGGTTCTCTAACTTTTCAGCTTCTGCCTTCCAAGAGCCACCAAGCATGATATCGGTACCACGACCCGCCATGTTAGTTGCAATCGTTACGGCACCTGGGTAACCCGCTTGAGCAACAATTTCCGCTTCTTTTTCGTGGAATTTAGCGTTCAAGACATTGTGCTTAATACCCGCTTTTTTCAGCGCGTTAGACAGTAGCTCAGATTTTTCAATCGATACAGTACCCACTAGACATGGCTGACCATTAGCGACTCGCTCTTTGATATCTTCCGCAATTGCCGCAAATTTTTCTGCTTCGGTCATGTACACCAAGTCGCCATGGTCAAGACGAGCCATTGGGCGGTTGGTTGGAATAACCACGGTATCTAGACCGTAAATTGACTGGAATTCGAACGCTTCAGTATCTGCAGTACCTGTCATACCAGATAGCTTCTCGTATAGACGGAAGTAGTTCTGGAATGTAATAGATGCCAAAGTCTGGTTTTCGTTTTGGATCTTAACGCCTTCTTTCGCTTCTACAGCTTGATGAAGACCTTCAGACCAACGACGACCTGGCATAGTACGGCCAGTGTGTTCATCAACGATAACCACTTCGCCATCTTGTACGATATAGTCAACATCACGTTCAAACAGAACATGTGCACGCAATGCGGCATTAACGTGGTGAAGCAAACTGATGTTAGCCGGTGAGTACAGTGTATCGTTTTCAGCCATTAGACCATTTTTGATCAATAGCTCTTCAACGTATTCTTGACCGTTTTCAGTTAAGTGCGCTTGTTTTGATTTTTCATCTACTGTGTAGTGACCTTCACCGCGGTACTCTTCACTGTCTTCTTTATCTTGTTTTTCCAAGTTAGGGATCAGTGTATTCATGCGGATATACAGCTCAGAACTGTCTTCAGCAGGACCAGAGATAATCAAAGGAGTACGAGCTTCATCGATAAGGATGGAGTCCACCTCATCGACTACGGCAAAGAAACGCTCACGTTGAACACGATCTTCTGGACGGAATGCCATGTTGTCACGAAGGTAGTCAAAACCAAATTCGTTGTTTGTTCCGTATAAAACGTCTGCTTCATACGCTTCTTTTTTCGCATGAGGAGGCATGTTTGGCACGTTTACGCCAACAGTCATACCAAGGAATTCAAATAGTGGACGGTTAGTTTCGGCGTCACGAGAAGCAAGGTAGTCGTTCACAGTTACGATATGAACGCCTTTGCCTGTTAGCGCGTTAAGGTAAGCTGGCAATGTTGCCGTTAGTGTTTTACCTTCACCTGTACGCATCTCGGCAATTTTACAATCGTTAAGAACCATACCGCCGATAAGCTGCACATCAAAGTGACGCATGCCATATAGACGCTTAGAACTCTCACGTACCGTCGCAAAGGCTTCAGGAAGTAGTTGGTCTAAGGTTTCACCTTGTTCAAGACGAGAACGGAATTCAGCAGTTTTTGCTTTTAATTCTTCATCTTGTAGGCTTTCAAATTGAGGTTCTAGCTTATTGATTTGATCAACAATTTTGCGCATACGACGCAGAGTGCGGTCGTTACGGCTACCGATAATTTTTGTCAGTAGTTTTGATAACATGGCGATGCCGTTTTCTCTTTGTTATGTCAGCGTTATATTGCTGAGTCGCTAAATAAGGTTTCATTCATTCGGGACAATAAATCCATATCCCACAAAATCGGCATTAATAAATCCGAGGCTTATACCTGAAACAAGTGTGTATACCCGAGCAACTTCAAGATACAAGGTTCATATTGAATAATTGCATCTTGAAGCAGCTTAGACAATTAAAAATTGATATTGTGCCTATACCCCCTATTTTCAAGGGGATTGACCACAATATCACAGAGAAAATCGCTTCAATGGCTTGAAATCTTATCTTTCACCTTGGTGTTCGATATCTGAGTCCAATAAGAATTAACAGCAGATTTTCTCTTAAACCGTTATGATAAGGCAAATTCGTTATATCGACTATGATAAAAGTAACTGACTTGCTTAATGTCACGAAAAATTAGAGCCTATCCTCGTTTTCATTCAGGAATGACCTATCAATGAGAGATCACCGCCCGCAAACAGCCGCCGACTTACTTGATAGCAACCAGTTGGTTGGCAATATTCAAGAACGAGCCCTTGCATTAAGTCGCTTAAATGATGCCGTCAAAGCTCATTTAAATTGTGCCGAGCACTGCCGAGTCAGTAATTATCGCCAAGGGATACTCATTATAGAAATCGCCTCTGCAGCTTGGTCTATGCGTCTTAATTACGAGCGAAATAGCCTCATCACTAAATTACGTGAAAAGCTGTTGCCCAACTTGGTTGATATTCAAGTTAAGGTCAATCCTAACCTTGCGGCAGTTCAAGTTGCTAAGCACAACAAAACGCCAGATATTGTTCAAAAACCCATTAGTGATGTAGCCGCTAGTCATCTGTTACAAGCTGCTGAACATGCGTCAGAGAAAGTAAAAGCACGATTAGAAAGATTGGCACAATTGGCTAAGAAAAATAAAGAAGGTTCTAACTAGGTCATCGCGATAAGCGTTATAGCGACAAGGTAACTTGGAAAGACAGATAGGTAGAAACAAAAACGCCGAGCTAAGCTCGGCGTTTTTTTAAATTCTGCATTACAGTTATGCCAATACCATTCCTGGTTGAGCAAACGTAACAGGCACTTCTTTTTCGTCTTCGAATGTTGTCCACTCATAAGCTTCTTGGTCAGCTAGTACTGCACGAAGGAGCTTATTGTTTAGTGCATGACCAGACTTATAAGCGCGCATTTCACCGATAATATTATGGCCACACATATAAAGGTCGCCAATGGCATCCAATACTTTGTGAGTCACTAATTCATTATCAAAACGCAAGCCATCATCGTTTAGAATGCGATATTCATCCAACACGATAGCATTATCGAAACTACCACCTAAACACAAGTTTTGTGACTGTAGGTACTCGATATCACGCATAAAGCCAAAAGTACGTGCACGACTGACATCTTTTGCAAAAGACTTGCTTGAGAAATCAAACGTTAAACGCTGCTGATCTGTTCCAATCGCAGGGTGATTAAAGTCGATAGCAAAATCTAAGCGGAAACCGTTATGAGGAACCAATTCCGCCCACTTATCGCCATCTTCAACGCGAACAGGTTTTTTGATACGAAGAAAACGTTTTGGCGTATTCAACGCTTCAATACCTGCAGATTGCAACAAGTAAATAAATGGGCTTGCGCTACCATCCATAATTGGAATTTCTGGAGCATCAACCTCGATAATCACGTTATCGATACCCATACCAGCAAGTGCCGCATTCAAGTGCTCAACAGTTGAGATGCGAACGCCTGCTTCGTTAACTAATGCTGTACATAGCATAGTGTCACGAACAGAGTCGGCATTTGCAGGAAAGTCTACTGGTGGATTTAGGTCGGTACGACGGTAGATCACGCCAGTGTTAGCTGCTGCTGGGCGCAGAATTAGCGTAACTTTACGTCCAGAGTGGAGACCCACACCAGTCGTTTGCACAATGCTTTTAAGTGTACGTTGTCTAATCATTTGCCTTTTTCTCAACGGTTATAAGCTGACTTCTATTTAGCTTATTCTGTGGTAATACAACCTCGACCTAACATAGATATTATGTTAAGTGGACGAAAACTATACCACGACTCTAGAAATAACCCAAATAATTTGTTTTATCGATTGATAACACTATTTTAATAGCGCAAAACAAGTTAAATAAAAACAAATCCAAATTAGTTCTAGTTGCCGTTTTTCTTTAAAGCAAGAAAAACGGCATATCTCAATCTTTCGTTAATAGCCGAGCTAAAAATTAGTCTGCTTGTTTACGAAGGAATGCTGGAATATCTAAATAGTCGTGTTCAGCCTGTGGTTTCTTCTGAGCTGCTGCTTGACCTTCAACAGCTGGCTTCTCTTCAACAACAGGAGCCGCTGTTTGAGCTGGACGCTCTTGAACAACTGGCTGCGGCTTAGAAGATGTCACTAGCGTAATATCAGGCTTAGTATCTTTGCCGATACCTGTTGCAACAACAGTTACACGTAGCTCATCAGTCATGTCTGGATCTAGAGATGTACCGATAACCACAGTTGCGTTATCAGAAGCAAACGCTTTAACCGTATTACCCACTGTCTCAAACTCATCTAGACGCATATCTAGACCAGCAGTGATGTTAACCAATACGCCACGAGCGCCAGCAAGATCGATATCTTCTAGAAGTGGACTTGAGATAGCCATTTCAGCCGCTTCTTCAGCACGATCATCACCAGATGCCATACCACTACCCATCATTGCGTGGCCCATTTCAGACATCACAGTACGAACGTCAGCAAAGTCGACGTTGATCATACCAGGACGAGTGATTAGCTCAGCAATACCTTGAACAGCGTTCTTCAGTACGTCGTTTGCTTTAGCAAAAGCATCAAGTAGAGTGATACCACGACCAAGTACTTTAAGTAGCTTCTCATTTGGAATCGTAATTAACGAGTCCACATGTTTAGAAAGCTCTTCAATACCTTGCTCAGCAAAAGCCATACGCTTTTTGCCTTCAAAGCTAAATGGCTTAGTGACAACTGCAACAGTTAAGATACCAAGCTCTTTAGCAATTTCAGCAATGATAGGTGCTGCACCAGTACCTGTACCACCGCCCATACCGGCAGCGATAAATACCATGTCAGAACCTTCAAGTTCTTTTTTGATCGCTTCACGATCTTCTAACGCAGAGTCACGACCCACTTGAGGGTTTGCACCAGCACCCAAACCTTTAGTGATATCACCACCGATTTGAATAACTGTACTTACACTGCTTTTACGAAGAGCCTGGGCATCAGTGTTAACACTGATAAACTGCACGCCTTCGATTGATTCACGTACCATGTGATCGACAGCATTACCGCCACCGCCGCCAACGCCAACGACTTTAATTACTGCCTCGTCAGAGATGTCCATCATCGGTTCAAACATTTGTTCTCTCCGTCTATCCTGTTCGCATCAGGTATTTAAAATTCTTTTCGTAGCCAACCACTGAATCGTGAGAAGAAACCGGTCACTGAGCGCTTAGTTTCAACATCACTATCATCAAATGTCTGACTGTCCTTTCCGTAATGCAGTAAACCTACTGCAGTCGCAAAATGCGGAGACTGAACATAGTCAGTCAACCCGTGTATTTCAAGAGGTTGACCAATACGTACTTGATTACGGAAAACCCGTTCAGCACATTCAATCAAGCCTTCCATCTGAGCAGCACCGCCGGTTAATACGATACCAGCTGCAAGATGGTGCTTTACACCCGTTTCTCGCAATTGTTCTTGTATTACAACGAGCTTCTGATTAACTAACCCCAACAGCTCAGTGTATCGAGGTTCGATTACTTCCGCTAGCGTTTGGCTTTGCAAGCTACGAGAAGGTCGACCACCCACACTTGGGACATCCACCTTCGCATCTTTGCTCACCAATTCACTTAGTGCACAGCCGTATCTCACTTTAATTTCTTCAGCGTCACCCGGCGGTGTACCAAAAGCATAAGCAATATCACTGGTGACAACATTACCTGCATACGGAATCACTTCTGCATGACGCAATGCACCACCTGACCAAACTGCAATATCCATGGTGCCGCCACCGATATCAATCACGCAAACACCCAGTTCGCGCTCATCCGGCGTTAACACCGCATGGCTTGCTGCAAGGCCTGAAAAAATCAATTGTTCCACTTTAAGACCACAACGTTCTACTGCTTTCACAATATTACGCGCCATATCATTATGGCAGGTGATCATATGAACACTGGCTTCCATTCGAACGCCAGACAAACCAACAGGATTTTTAATACCCTCTTGATAATCAATAGCAAATTCTTGAGGAATTACATGTAAAGTTCTATGTTCATCGCTGATTTTGACCGATTTTGCCGTATGAATAACATTATCGACATCATCTTGGGTCACTTCTTTATCAGAGATCGGCACCATACCTTTCTCTGTCTGACAACGAATATGCTTACCTGATAGAGATAGATAAACCGAAGATATCTGGAAGTCATCGATCATCAACTCAGCTTGATCAATTGCTCGCTGAACTGATTTCACCACAGATTCAAGGTCGTTTACACCACCTTTATCCATGCCTTTAGATGGACTATTACCCACCCCAATAACATTCACATTACCATCAGGTAGAATTTCTCCCACCAAAGCGCATACTTTGGAGGTACCAATATCAAGACCAACGATGAGTTTTTTATCTGCCGCCTTAGTCATTAGCGCACGCTCTCATTCCGTTTCGGAGATTCTTGATCCGAAGTCATTTTCCAACCGACTGCTGCGCCTGTATCGTAGCGCAAATCAATGTACTCGATATCCTTACCCTGTTTCTCTATGGTTGGGTAAAGACGAATAAATCGTTCAAGTCGCTCCATTCGAGCTTCACGCCCTAACTTGAGCTGAATACCATTTGATAACAATATTTGCCATGCCCGACGTTTATTAAGCGAAATCTTAACAACATCAAACCCAGCATGTTGTAATTCTGGTTGCATTTCCCGAAGTCCAGCTAGCATTTCTTCACTGCTACCTTCCGGGCCGACCAGATCCACTAACGTTTTATCTTTGATTGTTGAGGCTAACGCTTTAAATACTACGCCATGCTCATCAACCAGATATTTGCCATCCCATTCAGCTGCAGGTTGGCGCTCAATAACAAACGTCTTAATGGTATCGGGCCATTGCTTTCGTACTGTTGCTTGCTCAACCCATGGTTGCTCTTCAACAGCGTGTTGTAAACTGTCTACATTCTGAGTCATAAAGCTTCCCATATGACCCATTTGCAAAATCGCTTCTCTAACATCATTATTGGTTAGATACTTCAAATCCCCTTGCACAACTAACTGTGAAAGAGGAAGGCGGTTTGCATCTGTCATCCAATCTTTAGTTGCTGTGACCAGCCAAATCGTAAACGCAATGACAGAAATAAAGAAAGCCAAACCCCCAAAGCGCTTTAATAACGTTTTTGGCGATTTTAGCGAAATTCTTTTCACGACTGCTGCCGTCATAATATCTCTACTTGCCCTGTCGATTTATCGCTAGCAAGCATGTTCTGCTCTTAAACTCTTGCTATAGACTCAAATGAAGAAGTACCAAGCAAAGTTAGTGGATTATAACCGAGCAACCCGCTTCAAACCAATACTCATCAGAGCATTTCTTGATACTAGCTAACAATTAATTGTTCATTTTTCCCGAAAGAAAGCGATAAGACACCTGTATTACCGCTTAATTCAGATTAAAACCGATAAATATTGAGGTTTACTCTCCTCAACAAGCGAAGTTATTCACCTTGCATTGCAGCGATATCGAGCTTTAATTCAGCTAACTGACGCGCTATTTTGCCAACATCGCCCGCACCTTGTGTCAAAACCAAATCATCATTTTGAATAATATTGGCAAGAGCGGCAGGTAATGCCTCTTTGTTAGCAACAAAAATCGGATCTAATTTACCACGGCCACGAATCGTTCGACATAGCGCACGACCATCGGCACCAGCAATCGGCGCTTCGCCCGCAGCATAAACATCTAACATCAAGAGAACGTCAACTTGCTCAAGAACATTAGCAAAATCATCGTAGAGATCGCGAGTTCGACTATAACGGTGCGGTTGGAACACCATCACTAAGCGCTTATCAGGCCAGCCAGCACGAGCTGCTTGAATAGTGACATCCACTTCACTTGGGTGATGACCATAATCATCCACCAGCATTGCAGTGCCGTTACCCGTTTCAAACTCACCAAGATGATCAAAACGACGACCTGTACCTTGGAACTCAGCCAAAGCACGGATAATTGCATCATCATCAACCCCTTCTTCTGTCGCAACAGCAACAGCAGCAGTGGCATTTAATGCATTATGGCGGCCTGGAACATTTAGTGTAACTTTAAGCTCTGGCTTATCTTTACGAACAATAGTAAAGAAACCTTGCTGACCGCACTGCTGATAATCCATTAGACGAACATCAGCATCTTCAGAGAAACCATAAGTCAGCATTGGACGACCAACACGTGGTAGCAGTTCACGAACCACAGGATCATCAATGCACATCACAGCCAAACCATAAAATGGTAGATTATGAAGGAAATCAATGAAGGTCTGCTTAAGCACTTCAAAATCACCGCCATAGGTATCCATGTGGTCTGCTTCAATGTTAGTGACTACACACACCATTGGCTGCAGATGTAAAAATGACGCATCACTTTCATCGGCTTCGGCAATTAAGTAACGACTACAGCCTAAGCGAGCATTAGTACCCGCACTTTTTACTAAACCGCCATTCACAAATGTTGGATCTAAACCGGCTTCAGAATAAATTTGTGTCACTAGAGCCGTTGTTGTTGTTTTACCGTGGGTACCGGCAATCGCAATACCGTGACGATAGCGCATCAGTTCAGCCAGCATCTCAGCTCGACGAACAACAGGAATACGTAATTCACGCGCAGCAACTAATTCAGGATTCTCTTGTGAGATAGCGGTTGAAACGACAACAACACTGGCACCTTCAACATTGCTTGCCGCATGGCCAAAGAAAATTTGTGCACCCTTGCCACTTAAACGATCTGTTACCGGATTAGCCGACAGATCTGAGCCACTAATACAGTAGCCTTCATTAAGTAATACTTCAGCGATGCCACTCATACCCGCACCACCGATACCAACAAAGTGAATACGCTCCACACGGCGCATCTCTGGTACCATAGTTCGAATTTTTGCTAATTGTTGGTTATCCAGTTTACCCATCACTCTGTTCTCATCTTAATTTTTTGCTAGGGATTTAATTACATTCGCGACACGGATATCAGCATCTAAGATGGCAGCATCACGAGCAGCTTGCGCCATTTGCTCTAGGGCTGGGCGATCAAGTTGTTCAAGTTGCTGAGCCAATCCTTCTGCGGTCAGATCCATTTGCTCAATCATTTTTGCTGCGCCACATTCTACCAGATGTTCAGCATTAAGCGCTTGCTGACGATCTTTGTGCATAAACGGTACGAAGATAGCACCAACGCCTGCAGCAGAAAGCTCTGAAACAGTAAGAGCTCCAGAGCGACAAACGACAATATCTGCCCAAGAATATGCAGCAGCGACATCATCGATAAACTCTGTGACTTTATGTGAGCCGGCATTATTGGCTTGATAATCTGCTTCTGTCTGCTCAGCAGCACCTTTGCCGGCTTGGTGCCAGATAGTTACTTTATCACCTAATAGCGCCGCAACTTTTGGCATAGTTTGGTTCAGAATTCGGGCACCTTGACTGCCCCCCATCACCAAGATACGAATAGGTCCTTGATGCTCACTAAAGCGTTCAGCTGGCGGCGGTAGAACAGTCACATCATGACGGACCGGGTTACCCACAACTTCTTTATCTTTAAAGGCACCAGGGAAAGCTTGCAGCACCGCACTGGCAATCTTAGAAAGCCACTGGTTAGTTAAACCAGCTACTGCATTTTGTTCGTGCAGTACAACAGGTACTCCCGATAACCATGCCGCGACACCACCTGGACCACTTACATAGCCACCCATGCCAAGAACCACATCAGGTTGCCAAGCTTTAATGTATTTGCGCGCTTGCAAAATAGCACCAACGATTTTAAATGGTGCGGTAAGTAAACGAGCAATACCTTGACCACGAAGGCCTTTTACCTTAATAAAATCAATTTCAATACCGTGTTTAGGTACTAAATCAGCTTCCATTCGATCTGCGGTGCCTAACCAACGGATCTCCCAACCTTCTTGTTGTAAGCGTTGGGCAACAGCTAATCCCGGAAATACGTGACCGCCAGTACCACCAGCCATCACTAATAAGCGTTTATTTTTTTTCATCATTCTTCTTTAATTGCTGGTCTTCAGACTTGGTTTCAGATTCATCTACTAGCACTAAATTATTATCAGCAATTTGCGGATTGTCTTCTGAAATTACCTGATCATCTTCTTCAGTGTCTTCTGGCGATAGGCGCTCTGCTAAACGTTGCTCATGATCAATTCGAATCAAGATAGCAACCGCTGCCGCCATAATAAACAGACTCGAACCACCATAACTGATAAGCGGTAAGGTTAGACCTTTAGTTGGTACCATACCTGCGGCTGCGCCAACGTTAACTAAGGTTTGGAATGCAAACCAAAACGCAAAGCCAAAGGCAAGATAACCACCAAATAACTGGCCAGACTTAAGACACTTTCGACCGATAATCAGTGCTTTTGCAACCAATGCAAATAGCAGGAGCAAGACCACAATAACGCCCGCAAGACCTAACTCTTCAGCCAAAACAGCAAATACGAAGTCGGTGTGTGCTTCTGGTAAATATTCAAGCTTCTGAATTGAGTTACCAAGGCCTTGGCCCCACCACTCACCACGACCAAATGCCATCAAAGATTGTGTCAGCTGGTAACCACTACCGAAAGGATCTTGCCATGGGTCAAGAAACGAGGTGACGCGTCGCATACGATACGGTTCAAAGGCAATCAACAAGCCAATACCAACTAAAGCTGATGCGATCATTACCAAGAACTGCCATAGCTTAGCGCCGGCAATAAATAGCATACCAACGGTACCGACAAACATTACCACAAACGAACCTAAGTCAGGCTGTTGCAGCAATAAGAAACCGAGAATACCGAGAACCAGTAAAGGTTTAAGGAAACCAAGGAAAGTCTCTCGCACTTGTTTATTTTGTCGGACCAGATAGCCAGAGACAAACATAAATAAAGAGAGTTTTGCAACTTCGGCAGGCTGTAAGTTAAAGATACCCAATGGGATCCAACGGGCCGCACCGTTTACAGAGCGACCAATAGCCAATACAACGATAAGAAGGAAAATTGAGGTTAACAGCATAGGAATACTGTATTTATGCCAACGCTCAATAGGGATTTGCATAACAACCGATGCGATAGCTAACGAACACGCTAAGAAGAAAGCATGACGAAATGCAAAGTAAAAAGGCATCCCTGTTAGACGAGTTGCAACGGGTACGGAAGCGGATGTTACCATGACCAAACCTGTGATCATCAATGCGATAGCAATCCACACTAATTGACGATCATACAGGCATGGTTTTGCCGGTTTGACAAACCAATCACCGACAGAGGAGATCCCATTACGGATCATATTTAGCATGAAGCGGCTCCTGCTACTTTATCTTGCAGCTCAGTGGCAAGTTCAATAAAGGCATCACCTCGAGCCATGAAGTTTGCAAACTGATCCCAACTTGCACAGGCAGGAGAAAGCAAGATCATATCGCCAGATTGTGCGGTAGATGCAGCGAGCTCCATAGCTTGAGCCATAGTTTCAACCAAGATTGCGTTATCAACAAGCTCTGCAAATTGATAGCCATCACGGCCGAAGCAATAAAGTTGTACATTTAAGTCAGCGAGAACCGTTTTTAGTTCCGAAAAATCAGCACCTTTACCATCACCACCCACCAATAGGTGCAGCTTACCAGCTAAGTTTAAGCCGTTAAGTGCCGCTTCAGTGCTGGCAACATTGGTAGCTTTGGAATCATTTACCCAACGAACGCCATGCTTAGTTACGGCAAGTTGGCAACGATGAGCTAAACCAGTATAACGGCGAAGAGCACGACAAGCGGCCTCGCGATCAATTCCTGCAGCATCGGCCAGTGCTAATGCTGCAAGACTGTTTGCCACATTATGACGACCAACCAGAGCAATCTCATCAGCTGGCATCAAAGGCTGCTGATTGATTGCCAACCACTCACGGTCATCAATCAGTACCAAACCATAATCTTGATCATCAAAGCCAAAACTGGTCATAGCCCCCGTGAAATCGGTTGGCTTTGTCGCTAAGTCATTTCGATTATAAACGGCTAGATTGGCATGATGGAAAATACGCATCTTAGCCTGACTGTAATCCTCTAAACCTTGATAACGATCCATATGATCTTCAGAAAGATTTAGATAAACAGCGGCGGCAAGGTGTAATGAAGAGGTCGTTTCTAACTGAAAACTGGATAATTCAAGAACATAAAGCTCATGATTTTGAGCCAACATATCAAGCGCAGCAAAACCGATATTGCCACCAACACCGACATCAATGCCCGCTTCTTTTGCCATCTCACCCACAAGGCTCGTTACCGTGCTTTTACCGTTAGAACCAGTAATCGCAACCACAGGTTTTGTCACCTCACGGGCAAACAGCTCAATATCACCC
This sequence comes from Photobacterium damselae, assembly GCF_003026815.1. Taxonomy (GTDB): domain Bacteria; phylum Pseudomonadota; class Gammaproteobacteria; order Enterobacterales; family Vibrionaceae; genus Photobacterium; species Photobacterium damselae. The sequence continues at coordinate 164,112 of NZ_PYOG01000004.1, forward strand.
ACAATCTCAACGCCTGCTTGAGCTGCTGTGACCAATTCAGGTGTCGCCAAGGCAATACCGGGGCTGGCAACAATCAGATCGGCAGCCAATAGCCATTCCATATTCCATTGACCACAGCACAGCTCAACATCGGCAGGCAGTTGATCATGACCTGGTGGTGTGTTTCGCGTGTCGATCACTTTGATATCAAGCGATTGCGGCAACCTTAACAAATGATTTACCACCGACAGTCCTGTCATACCAAGACCGATAACAACAACCTTGTTCACATCCACCAAGCCTTTCATTTTTTAACGTACCTTCAAAGTAGCAAGCGCAATTAATACTAACATCAGAGTGATGATCCAAAAGCGAACGATAACTCGTGGCTCTGGCCAACCTTTTAATTCGTAGTGGTGATGAATCGGAGCCATACGGAAAATACGCTGACCACGAAGTTTGTATGAACCGACCTGAAGAATGACCGATACGGTTTCCATAACAAAGACACCACCCATTAGTACTAGTAGGAATTCTTGGCGGATAAGTACCGCAATTGTACCTAAAGCACCACCCAATGCTAATGAGCCTACATCGCCCATAAAGACTTGCGCTGGATAGGTGTTAAACCACAAGAAACCAAGACCTGCACCAACAATCGCAGTACATACGACAACCAGCTCACTGGCATCTTTAACATAAGGGATATGAAGGTATTCTGCGTAGTTGTAGTTACCCGTTGCCCATGCAATAAAGGCCATACCACCTGCAACCATAACAGTTGGCATAATTGCAAGACCATCAAGACCATCCGTTAGGTTCACCGCGTTACTAGTACCGACGATAACGAAATAGGTCAAAATGATATAGAACAAGCCTAATTGCGGCATAATATCTTTAAAGAAAGGAACCACTAGCTGAGTTGCAGCAGTATCTTTACCGTAGGCATATAGTGCAAATGCGACAATAATCGCAATCAGCGACTGCCAGAAATATTTCCAGCGCGCGATCAGGCCATCGGTATTTTTACGAACAACTTTACGATAGTCATCGACAAAACCAACTGCACCATAGCCAAGCAGAACAAATAGAACGGCCCAAACATAGGGATTACTTAAATCCGCCCACAATAAAACCGTAATGGTAATTGCGGCCAGTATCATAATCCCGCCCATTGTCGGGGTACCACGCTTACTAAAGTGAGACTCAGGGCCTTCATTACGAACAACCTGGCCAATTTGTAGCATTTGTAAACGAGCAATCAGGCGCGGTCCCATCCATAGCGATAGAACAAGAGCTGTCAAGATGCTCATAATGGCGCGGAAAGTTAGATATTCAAAAAGTCGAAAAAACGGGAACGTAGACTCAAGTACGTGCGCTAACCAATAAATCATTGTTTATATTCCTGCAGTGCGGTAACCACTTCTTCCATGCGAGAACTGCGTGCTCCTTTCACTAGCACTGTAACCTCTAAAGGGTTTTGTTGATTGATTTGATCATTAAGTAATTCATTAACCATAGCGATTAATGGTTGTTTATCAGCAAAATGCTGGCCGTGATTTAACTCACTCACAACGGCACTTGCTTTACCAAAGGTCATTACCTTATCCAACCCTTTAGTTTGCGCATATAAACCAACCTCACGATGAAGATTTTCACTCTCTTCACCCAGCTCAGCCATATCACCCAAAATAAACCAACGTTGGCCTTGATAACTTGCTAATAAATCAATGGCAGCTTTTACCGATGCGACACTGGCATTATAGGTATCATCGATAACACGTAAACCCACCATTGGTTGAGAAACCGCCACTCGACCTTTAACATTAGTCGCAGTTTCTAATCCTTGCTTAATTTCTGCGAGCGTAGCCCCCAATACTGAGGTTAATGCGGCAGCAGCAAGCGCATTAGATACATTGTGCAATCCTAACTGGGATAAGTGAATGGCAACCGAACCTTGCGGAGAGTGGAGCTCAAAATGCGGATAGCCGTCACTATCAAGCTCAATATCACTAGCAAAAAAGTCAGCTTGCTCTTCTGATGAAAAGGTAATGACATTTTTATCAGCCAATAACGGGGCCCAAAGCTCACGGTCGTTAGATGCTAAATTGATCACAGCCGTTGCACCTTTGGCTAATCCTTCAAAGATTTCACCCTTAGCTTTTGCTACACCTTTTAATGAGCCAAAACCTTCTAGGTGTGCGGCGGCAAGATTGTTAATCAGCGCAACATCAGGCTTAACCAAATTGGTGGTATATGAGATCTCACCAAGGTGATTTGCGCCTAATTCAATAACGGCGTACTGATACTCAGGCGTTAAACGAAGTAACGTTAGAGGGGCTCCAATATCGTTATTAAAGTTACCCGCCGTTGCCAGTACCTTTCCTTTGGTTGCTAAAATAGCAGCACACATCTCTTTTACCGTGGTTTTACCACAACTTCCTGTTAAGGCGAGAGTTTGTAGTCCGCACTGTTGGGTTAATTGTGCTTTTAGCCAAGCCCCCAGTAAACCTAACGCAATGCGAGTATCCTTAACTAGGATCTGAGGCAGCTCAACAGGTAAGTGACGACTAACTAATAATGCGACAGCACCGTTATCTTTTGCGGTTTGACAAAAATCATGAGCATCAAAACGCTCACCTTTTAACGCAACAAATAAGGTCTGAGCTGCAATATTACGGGTATCGGTTGATACTTCTGAAATAGTGGTATCAGAACCGATTAATTGCCCCTCAACCGCTTGAGCGAGAGAGGCAAGAGAAACAGAGATCATAGCGGTAATCCAATCAATTCAGCCACAGTTTCACGATCTGAGTAATGAATCGTGCGATCTGCAAGAATTTGGTAATCTTCATGGCCTTTACCAGCCACTAAGATAATGTCATTTGTCTGAGCCTGCTCAACAGCAAACGCAATAGCGCTGCGACGATCATGAATAATATGAGCTTGTTCAGGTTGAGTTAACCCAGCTACCATATCTTTCATAATTGCACTTGGCTGTTCACTACGCGGGTTATCATCGGTCAATACCGCAATATCCGCTAAACGTTCTGCCGCTTGTGCCATCATCGGGCGTTTACCAGCATCACGATCGCCACCACAGCCAAAAATTGCCCACAGTTTGCCATCACAATGCACTCGTAATGCTTGAAGTGCTTTTTCTAAAGCATCAGGTGTATGAGCATAATCAACTACAACCATTGGCTTGTCAGATGATTGAAAAACTTCCATTCGGCCAATCACAGCACTTAGCTCTGCAGCTGTTGCTAAAAGTTTTGCCAAATCATGTCCCGTTGCCAGTAACGTTGCCAACGCCAATAATAGATTGGATGCGTTAAATGAACCAACTAGAGGAGCGGTAAATACGCCAGCCCCCCAGCTTGAGTCAAAACTTACCGTTACGCCCTGAGTGCTATAAATAACTGCTGTCGCCCAAAGCTTAGGCCCTGCGTGTGCTACAACAGCTTCAGCATCTGTTGCGACAGCTACCGCATTAGGTAGAGAAAGTAACCACTCACGGCCAACTGCATCATCGGCATTAATGATCGCTTTACCACAATCATGCTGGGTAAACAGAGATTGCTTCGCTTGTGCATAACTTGCCATATCACCATGATAATCAAGATGATCTCGGCTCAGGTTGGTAAAAATACTCGCTTTAAAGTGCAGGTCTGCCACACGATGCTGCACCAAACCATGAGAAGAGACTTCCATTGCAGCAAAATCAGCACCAAGGTCAACCAGCTGAGCTAAGGTTTGCTGAATTTCAATCGCACTGCCTGTTGTATTTGCCGCTGGCTGAAGGTTATTGAGCAAACCATTACCCGTTGTACCCATTACTCCTGCTTGATAGCCGAGCAAATTAGCCCATTGCGCCAATAGCTGACTGATGGTGGTTTTACCATTAGTCCCTGTAACAGCATAAAGTGCCAACTGTTGATCAGGATGGTGATAAAAACGGCCTGCTAATTGAGATAGCATAGCGTTTAGCTGGGTAAGATAAATCACATACGCTTGCTGATTACGAGTAATCGTACCGTGCTCGGCAACCCCATCCGCTTCAGCCAATACCAGTGATGCACCCGAGGCAATAGCATCATCAATAAAACGACGACCATCAACTTGATGACCTTTTACCGCAACAAAGACTGAACCTATGGTCACTTTACGACTATTAAGTGTAAGTTCAGTCACATCCAAAAGCTGAAGAGCTTCTGGTAAGTCAGATTCTGCAATCCATGGAGACAACAAGGTGCTAACTCGAACACCTGAACAAATCGTTGTCATACCCTCTGCTCCTAATAATTAATTCTATTTTGTATCCGCATCTGGCGGTACATTTAAAATATGCAGTGCACTACCAAGAACCTTAGACAAAATAGGAGCGGCAACCGCACCACCATAGAATTTGTCACCTTTAGGTTCGTTAACCAACACTACAACTGCTAAACGAGGATTACTGATCGGTGCGATACCTGCTGTGTAGGCGAAGTAGTCATTACCATAACCACCTGCAATAGCCTTTTTCGCGGTACCGGTTTTTACCCCGACGCGATAACCAGGAACCGAAGCTCGCCAGCCACCACCGCCACCCGCTTTATCGGCAACGCCTTCTAGCATCAGCAAGACTTTTTTCACCAGATGAGGATCAACAACTTGCTTACCCGGTACCACTTTCTCGGTTTTCAAGATAGATAATGGACGCTTAATACCATAAGCCCCCAGTGTCGCGTAGGCATGAACCAGCTGAATTGGAGTTACGGACAAACCATAACCATAGGCAAAAGTTGCACGTTCAATATCAGACCAACGTCGGCGATTTGGAAAGTGACCTACAATTTCACCTTCAAGGTTGATACCTGACGGCTCATCTAAACCGACGCGACGGTACATGCTAATTAAGTTCTCAATCGGCATTGCCAAAGAAAGCTTAGTCATACCGATGTTACTGGATTTCTGAAGGATACGCGCCATAGTAGCCTGGTGTTCAATGCGCGATACGTCAGTAATGGTTTTACTACCAAGGCGGAAATGCTTACCAGGAATATTTATCAAGGTATGTTCGTTGGCAATGCCGGCATCTAAGGCTGTTAACACACCAAGTGGTTTTACCGTAGAACCAGGCTCAAAGGAGTCAGTAATTACACGGTTACGCATCTTGTACGATTCACGATCGTTGCGGTTATTGGGGTTAAATGACGGTGCATTAACCATGGCAAGAATTTCGCCAGTACGCACATCAACCATAACGACACTGGCCGATGTTGCGGGAAGATCTCGAACTGCTTCTTTTACTGCTCGGTAAGCAACAGCTTGAATTCGTTGGTCGATACTCAGTTGCAAAGACTTACCCGGCTGGCGTTTTTCTACCGAGATATTCTCAACTACGCGGCCATAACGGTCTTTACGAACGGTACGACGACCCGGTTCACCCGTTAGCCAACCATCATAAGATTTCTCAATCCCTTCTAGGCCATGACCATCAATACCCGTCACACCAATTAACTGAGCACTAACTTCACCCGATGGGTAAAAACGACGAGATTCATCTTTTAGACCAATACCAGGTAACTTCAGTTTATTGACATAGTTTGCCATGGCAGGGCTAACTTGGCGCGCAAGATAAATAAAGCGACGCTTCTTGTTTTTATCTATGTAATGGATCAGCTCTTGTCGATTCCAATCCAGAACATCGGCAAGGGCATGCCAACGGTCGACATCGCTTAGTCCACCGTGTTTAAAAATATTAACCGGATCAGCCCACACCGCTTGCACCGGTACACTAACGGCAAGAGGTTCACCATTTCGATCGGAAATAATGCCACGGGCAGAAGGGAGAGGTTTGACACGAAGTGAGCGCATATCACCTTCTTGGATCAGGCGACCTGGCTCTAAAACTTGAATGTATGCGGTACGGGCAATCAATGCCGCTAAACCTAAAATTACGAAGCCGCAAATAACACCAAAGCGCCATGGAATAAATGCCGATGACGCTTTCTTTGCTTTCGAATTTTTTCTCGTTGAGCGTTTAAAAAACTTCATACTTATTTAATAACTACTTCATTGGTGGTAGTTGGACGCTCCATTTTTAGCTCTTGCTCAGCTAAACGCTCAATACGACTGTGCTCAGCCAAAGCATTTTCTTCTAGTAACTGGTTACGCCATTCGATATCCAACTGATCTCGCTGGATCAAGAGTTGCTCTTGCTGCGAGATCAATTGACGAGATTGGTGCGTGATTAATACCACGCCCAATGCAGAAGCTAGGATACAAATGGCTAAAACCAGAGGAACACATCCAACTGTGATTAAATCTTTACCGATAACTTTGGATAGATTTATTGAGGCTTCAGTCTCTTTCTTATTCATAGACGCTCAGCTAAACGTAACACTGAACTGCGGGCACGGGCATTGTAACCGAGTTCATTTTGCGATGGTTTGATCGCTTTACTTGCTAATTTAAGATCGGCACTACCTAGTGCTTTGATCTGCTCTTCAGTAAGCGGTAAACCTGCTGGGATCTCTGGGCCTTTGCTCTTATTTCGCATAAAACGCTTAACCATACGATCTTCTAGCGAATGGAAGCTGATTACCGATAAACGACCACCTGGAGCAAGAATATTCACCGCACCATTTAAGGCTGTTGCAATCTCATCCAACTCACTATTGATATAGATACGAATAGCTTGGAAACTGCGAGTTGCAGGATGCTTATGCTTGTCTTTAAATGGAGAGACCTGAGCAATCAAATTCGCCAGCTGTAATGTGCGAGTTAAAGGCTCTTTCTCTGGATCTTCACGGTGCTCAACGATGCCTCGTGCAATACGTTTTGCAAAACGCTCTTCACCAAACTCTTTAAGTACCCATGCAATATCAGATGCATCTGCAGTTGCTAGCCACTCAGAAGCCGCTTGACCCGAAGTTGGATCCATACGCATATCAAGAGGGCCGTCACGCATAAAGCTAAAGCCACGCTCAGCATCGTCCAGCTGAGGTGATGACACACCAAGATCGAGTAAAATGCCGTCAACACGACCAATAAGATCACGCTCTTCCATATACTTTTCCATGCCCGAGAAAGGCCCATGGATAATATTGAAGCGAGGATCATCGATCTTCTGAGCTTCAGCAATCGCTTGAGGATCGCGATCGATACTATAAAGACGACCATTTTCGCCCAATTTAGATAAAATCAGACGGCTGTGACCACCTCGGCCAAAAGTACCATCGATATAGATTCCATCAGGTTTAATTGCTAATCCGTCTACTGATTCGTGAAGTAAGACAGATACATGCTCAAATTGTTCAGACATATAAGTAAATTCTGCAAAAGTGAAGTCTTACTAAGACACCTAAGGTCCTAGCCAGAAATTGTATTGAAGTGTACGTATCCGATAAAAAATTTGTCAAGTATATGACAGTATTTCCCACAGAGATATAACATCGCTCTGATATTTCTAGCAGAATAAGTACAGTATTGAAATTTCAGATAGAAAAAAAGCGGTGCTTGTAAATACAAACACCGCTTTTCATGAATGAAGGGAGTCGGCCTATGAGCCGGGTTCTGTTCTGCTTACGCAGTGGTAATCATTCATCTAGGCCTGCAATTGCTCACAGGCTCAAGCAACCTACCCGTCCCCAAACGCGGGCCGCGCTATGTAGGGACCTATTTGGTCTTGCTCCGGGTGGAGTTTACCGTGCCACGAACTATTACTAGACGCGCGGTGCGCTCTTACCGCACCCTTTCACCCTTACCTGTACCTAAAAAGGCCATCGGCGGTTTACTCTCTGCTGCACTGGTCGTAGGCTCACGCCCCCCAGACGTTATCTGGCACCCTGCCCTATGGAGCCCGGACTTTCCTCCCCTTTGTTCGTCTCCCATCGGACTTCAACATCAGTTTCCTTGCGGACCTCAATGTCAGTCTCCTGAAGGACGGCAACAAAGCAGCGATTACCCAGCCAACTCCGAAGCGCTATTGTATAAGACTTAGTTCACACTTGCTAGTGAAAACCGAAGCAAATCCACAGTAAGAGCAAAAAACACCCAACTGATTTAAATTTGCACAAAACAGCGACATATTTAATCGAGGTTTTCTAAACCCCACTTATACAGCGCATTCTTCTTCACGTTATGAATTTCTGCCGCCAATGCCGAAGCTTTTTTAAGTGGCAGTTCTTTCACTAACAAACCTAGCGTGCGCAAAGCATCGGCCGGTAAATCGTCTTTTTGAGGACGGTGTCCTGCAACCAATAACACCATTTCACCACGAAGACGGTTGGTATCTTGATTTAGCCACTCAATTAGCTCACCCAGTGGCGCACCATAAATCGTTTCATACGTTTTTGTTAACTCTCGCGCTAACACTACTTGGCGTTCAGGGCCTAACACAGCTAACATATCAGCTAAAGAATCAGTGATTCGGTGTGGTGACTCATAAAAAATCAATGTTCGTTCATCATCAGCCAAGTTTTGGAAGCAATCGCGACGGCCTTTGCTTTTTGGTGGGAGAAAACCCTCAAAACTGAAGCGATCTGATGGTAAACCTGCGCCACTTAGTGCTGTAATAACGGCGCATGGTCCAGGAAGTGGGACAACTTTAACACCCGCTTGACGACAACGATTGACAAAATGGTATCCTGGATCGCTGATTAATGGAGTGCCTGCATCCGATACTAATGCAATGCTTACTCCTGATTGAAGCTTCTCAATTAAAAAGTCAGCTTTTTGCTGCTCATTATGATCGTGAAGTGCAAAGGTGCGGGTTGAGATAGAAAAATGGGACAACAACCGCGAAGTATGACGAGTATCTTCTGCTGCAATTAGGTCTACGTTAGCCAATACGTCAAGAGCTCGCTGTGTAATATCAGCTAAGTTACCGATTGGCGTCGGCACAATGTACAAGGTAGCAACATCTACCGAGCATGAAGTGGTTTCGCTCATTTGTCTAGAATCTCATCTGCAATTAATATAAAGAGTAATGTGTCACAGTTGAATGAACTCAATGATCAAGTTTACCCATAAGCGTAAGAGTGTAACACGACTGATGGCTCCTGTAGCCTTTGCTGTATTAATGGCAGGTTGTAGTAGCAATCCTTATTTCCATCAGGCGCCGAACACCGATATTACTGCCGCAGCTACATTGAGCTCTGCGGATTACCTAAGTAAAGCTCAAGCCAGCGAAGGTGCTGACCGCATTAACTGGGATCTTTTAGCCTTAAAAGCACTCATTAAAGAAGGCCGCTACCCTCAAGCTGAGCAGCTTACAGACCAACTTTCTCGTCAAACGATGAGCCCAATGCAAATTGCAGAATGGCAACTTGCACGAGCAGACTTGCGTAATGTTCAAGGTAATGCTCAATTAGCACTGTCTGGTCTTCAATTTCAGCCATCTTGGAGTTTAGCTACCAGCCAATATCGCCGTTATTACCAGCTACGCGCAAAACTGCTGGAACAATTAGACCAAAGTTTTGCCGCAGCACGTGAACGCACCAAACTTGATCTGTACCTTAGCCCGGAGCAAAAACAAGCTAACTGGCAAGCCCTATGGCAAGACCTATCGCCATACAGCAATGAGCAGTTAAGCCAAGCTCGTATTGGTAAAGATGAAACTGTTCTTCAAGGTTGGGCTCAACTTGCAATGCTCAAAAATAGCTACGGTTATAATCCAGAACAGCTAAAAGAAAAAGTAAACCAGTGGCTGAGTATGAATCCGTACCATCCAGCTAATGCTTACTTACCAGAGCAGCTTGATAACATCATGAACATGAAGGCCCCTCAGCTTAATAAGGTTGCGCTATTGCTACCATTAAGCGGTCGTTTCTCTGCACAAGGCCAAGCCGTTCGTGATGGTTTTATGAATGCGATCTTAGATGATCCAAATCGCAATCCTAATGCTGTACTTAATGTTTATGATACTGATGCCGAATCCATTGCGAGTATCGTAGGTAAACTGCAACAAAATGGCACTGAGTTTGTCGTTGGTCCGCTTCGTAAAGATAAAATTGTTGAGTTCCAAAAAGCCAATAGTGCAAATGTTCCTATGTTGGCCCTTAATGAGCCAAGTGTGATTACAAGCAGTCAGCCAACAGCGTGCTACTACTCATTGTCACCAGAACAAGAAGCAGAGCAAGCAGCGGAGCATATCTACCAAGAAGGTAAGCACTACCCAATCGTGCTATTCCCAGATAGTAGCTATGGCCAACGTGTTAGTGCCGCTTTTGTTAATCAGTGGAAAGAACTCACTGGCTATGCTCCATTTAGCGGTTCATTTGGTTCGAAAGCTCAGATCCAGCAACAAATCAGCCAGATCTTTGGGCCAACAGCTCGCCGTTCTCGTGCTAACCAAATTGCTCAGATTTCAGCATCAACGGGAATAGAAGGAAGTCGCGCTGCCGATGCCATCTACATTATCGGTAGTAAGAGCGAACTGACGCTAATTAAGCCATTTATCGAACTTAACATCGATCCAAGTATTGCCCCACCAGCTATGTATGCAAGCTCCCGCAGTAACTCAGACTCGAAAAGCTTTGAGTTAAATGGTGTGGAATACAGTGATATCCCACTACTGGTAAGCCCAGACCCAAGCTTTATGGCACACTTTAACCAACTGTGGCCAAATCAAGGTAAAACCAGTGTTCGTCTTCATGCATTTGGTATGGATGCGTACAAAGTGGCCACAGAGCTTCCTCAACTTCGAGCAATTCCAGGTTTCACTGCATCGGGAGCAACGGGTAAGCTAAGTGTTGATAGCCAGTGTGTGGTTCAGCGTCAATTGGACTGGGGCACATTTGGTAGTACCCCAATTACAGAAGAGGCTGTAACGGATCAAACAGATACAACAGCCACTGATGATGCTTCTGATACCCCAGACAGTACAACCTCAGTATCAGAGCAAGATAGCTCAAATACGCTTTAAATAAAAAATCCCCAGACTGCAAAGTACTGGGGATTTTTGTATCTAGTGGTTATTGAAAACGCATCGATAAGTCCATTGCTCGAATATGCTTGGTTAATGCGCCAACAGAAATATAGTCCACCCCAGTTGCTGCACATTCCGCCAATGTTTCTAACGTGACATTACCAGAGTTTTCAAGTACAGCCCGTCCGGCATTTAAAGCCACCGCTTCTCGCATCATGGCAAAACTAAAATTATCGAGCATGATGATATCCGCACCCGCCTCTATCGCTAACTCCAATTCAGCAAGACTTTCGGTTTCAACTTCAACTGGCTTATTAGGATTCAGTTGTTTGGCTTGAGATATGGCTTGTTTGATCCCACCACAAGCGGCGATATGGTTTTCTTTAATCAGATAAGCATCAAAAACGCCCAGACGATGATTATATCCCCCACCGCAAGCAACCGCATATTTTAAAGCGCTACGTAGTCCTGGAATCGTTTTACGGGTATCTAGCAAACGGGTATGAGTTCCTGCCAATTGAGCGACATAACGGGCCGTTTCAGTAGCACAACCAGAGAGTGTTTGAATAAAATTCATTGCATTACGCTCTCCGGTTAGCAGCAAACGCGAAGGGCCAGTTAAACGGCATAAGACTTGATTTGCCGTTACCGGTTCGCCGTCTTGAACTAGCCATTCAATTGCCACCTTTCCTCCTAGCTGACGAAAGACTTCATCAGCCCATAACTGACCACAAAAAATACCATCTTCTCGTGTAATAATGGTTGCTATGCTTATGCTTTCTTGCGGAATCAGTGCTGCGGTAATATCACGCTCAGCATCAATCACGCCACCTAAATCTTCTCGCAATGAATCTCGTACCGAACGCTCAATATCAGCAGGTAAATACTGTTGAAGTAAGGCAAAGCGAGCCGCACTATCGTGATTTTTTTCCATGGTAAATTTTAATCCTATTGATTTACAAGGCGTGAAGTCAGCCAATCTGCTTAAGAATAATACATGGCACTAAAGGGGGAATCCAGCCAATGTCAAAATTCAGTTTAATCAATGATTCTATGCCTCAGATAGCTGTTGTTGCAGGCAAAATAACATCGAGGACTACCCAATAGAGCATCGCAAAGGTACACTAGCGATATAACGATTTTATTCATCTCCCTCAAGGAATGAGGCTCATGAATCAACCATCATTTAATACGCGACAACAAGGTCAAGCTTTCGAAGCCTTGGCTGAATCTTATCTATGCCAACGACAGCTGGTTCCTATTATGCGGAACTTTCAATGCCGAAGTGGTGAGATAGACTTAATTATGAAAGACGGCTCTTGCATCGTATTTATTGAAGTTAAATACCGCACAAAAAGTCGTTATGGTTCAGCAGTAGATGCTGTTACCTATCATAAGCAACGAAAGCTAAAACGTACGGCACTGTTCTGGTTACAAAAAAATGGACTCTCAACCGAGCATACCGAATTTCGTTTTGATATAGTCGCTATTCAAGGTTCTGCTCATACAATTGAGTGGTTTACAAATACCCTAGTGGAAGGTTAATCCATGCTAGATAGCATCCGTGAAAGTTTTACCGAAAGTATTCAGACCCAAATTGCAGCTGCAGAAGCTCTGCCTGATGCCATTGCAAAAGCGGCTCAAGTGATGGTTCAAAGCTTACTTAACGGCAATAAAATTCTCTGTTGTGGTAATGGCGGCTCAGCAGCCAACGCTCAACATTTTGCTTCTTGTTTGATCAACCGCTTCGAAACTGAGCGTCCTAGCCTACCAGCCCTTGCATTAACTGCTGATACCACCATTTTAACCGCTGTAGCAAATGACTACTCCGGCGATCAAGTTTTTTCAAAGCAAGTTCGCGCACTAGGCCAAGCAGGTGATGTTCTTTTTGTTCTATCGACTAGTGGTAACAGCAAAAACATCATCAAAGCGATGGAAGCGGCATTAACTCGTGATATGACGATTATTGCGCTGACAGGTAAAGATGGCGGCGAAATGGCAGGTCTTCTTGGCACTCACGATGTAGAGATTCGCATCCCATCCCAACGAACAGCACGTATTCAAGAAGTTCACTTGTTAACAATTCATACTCTGTGTGATCTTATTGATCGAGTTCTCTTTCCGTATCATGAGGGCTAAATAATGCGTTGGAAAAATGGTGTTCTAGGGCTACTACTCTTAACTCTTTTTGGTTGTTCAACGATTACGGGCACCGACCCTCGCAGCTTAGAACAACAATGGCAAGATGAGCGGATTGCCATGGATATTTCAGGTCTTGCCAATAGCCGAGCTTACTATCAAAAGGTCAGTGTGACAGCCATTGCCCTCTCTGGCAAAGTACTACTTATTGGACAGGTGACCAATCCGGCAACTCAGCACGAGTTTTTAAACCAAGTTAAAAAGCTTAATAATGTAAGAACGGTATATAACCAAACTCAAATTGGACCATTGCTTGGTGTTGGACAAATTAGTTCAGACAGTTGGCTAACCACCAAAGTTAAGAGCCAATTGATTGGTAGCAAACGACTTTCTGATGCCGCTATTGAGGTCTACAGTGAAAATGGAACTGTCTATTTAGTGGGATATGTCACATCAGGACAAAGAGAGCTCGCAACGAATGTCGCTCGAAATGTATCGGGGGTCAAACGTGTTGTGACCATGTTTGAAGAACCCAAATAAGAACAATCGAAATAAAATAGAACTTCGATAAAATTCAGATAATAAAAACGCAGCCTAGGCTGCGTTTTTTTATTTTACGACACGTAAAGTTGGTCGACCACGAGGCTTTGGTGGCTCATCATCAGGATGATCATCATCACCCACTGATTCAAGCTCACCTTCTTCAACAGCAGATAAAGTCGCTTTCGGAGCTACCATATCTTCTGTATCAAAAATACCTTCGCCATTTTCTAGCTGTGCATCATAAGCAGGTTCTGGCTCAAACATTGTGCCAGCACCATTTTCACGAGCATAGATCGCCAATACTGCGTAAAGAGGTACGATAACTGAATGAGGACGACCGCCAAAGCGAGCATTAAAGCTAACCGCTTCATTACCCAGTTCTAAGTTACCAACAGCTCGTGGAACCACATTCAGAACAATCTGACCGTCGCTCACAAAATCCATTGGCACTTTTACTCCTGGCAAAGTCGCATCAACGACCAAGTGCGGAGTAAGCTCGTTATCCACTAGCCAATCATAAAACGCACGCAGTACATAGGGACGACGTGGCGTCATTTGTCCTACATCCATATTACTGACCAGCTAGACGCATTTCACGCTCAGCTTCAGTAAGAGAAGCAAGGAATGAATCACGTTCAAATACGCGAGTCATGTATGCTTTCACTTCTTTAGAACCTGGACCGCTTAACTCAATACCCATGGTAGGAAGACGCCATAACAGCGGAGCTAAGTAACAGTCAACTAGGCTGAACTCATCGCTCATGAAATATGGGTATTCAGCAAATACAGGTGCTAGTGCCAGCAGCTCTTCACGAAGTTGTTTACGTGCTTTATCTGCATCATCCAATGTGCCGTTGTTAACCTTTTCAGCTAAGGTGTACCAGTTACGCTCAACACGGTACATCATTAGACGGCTATTACCACGAGCTACCGGGTAAACAGGCATTAGAGGTGGGTGAGGGAAACGCTCATCCAAGTACTCCATAATGATGTTTGCCTGATACAACACGAGTTCACGATCAACAAGAGTTGGTACAGAATGATATGGGTTTAGGTCTAGTAGATCTTCTGGTAAGTTATTTGGCTCAACTAACTCAGTTTCAAAACTAACACCTTTCTCTGCTAGTACAATTCGTACTTGATGGCTGTAGATGTCTGAAGCATCAGAGTACAGAGTCATCACAGAGCGTTTATTGGCAGCAACAGCCATTCACCCCTCCAGTATATTCAATACATAAAAGGCAATGGAAGCACCAGCCCCCATTGCGAGATTCTTAACCCACTAGATTACCTTACTAATGGACATCACGCCAATATTCTTTCTTCAACAGTATGGCTAAAATAAAGAAAATTGCGATAAATCCCATTACCCACCAGCCCAATCGCTGACGTTCGAGTTTCATAGGTTCACCAGAATACTCAAGGAAATTCACCAAATCGCGAATCGCTTGATCATACTCTTCTTGATTTAACTCTCCTGTGCCATCTGACTCAATTCCAACAAATTCTTGAACTTCTTCACCATCAATCAGCTTAGTTTCATAAATTTTATTTGGCACACCTTGTAGCTCTTCTAGAACATGAGGCATACCTACGCTTGGAAAGACTAAGTTATTCACCCCAAATGGACGAGATGGATCGGCATAAAACGAACGTAAATAAGTATAGAGCCAATCTGTCCCCCGAACCCGAGCAACCATAGTTAAATCAGGAGCTGGCGCACCAAACGATGCTGCAGCGTAATCAGGAGAAATGCTGTTTGTCATCAGATCACCAATTTTGGCATTTTCATCAAAAACCAAATTCTCCATCATAAGATCAGGCGGGATCGCTAAATCATTCGCCACTCGCTCATAGCGTTGATACTGCATGGAGTGACAGGCTAAACAGTAATTAACAAATAATTTAGCCCCCTTTTGTAGCGATGCTTTATCTCGAAGATCATTGTTTGGTTGATCCAGCGAAACATTGGATCCAGCAGCCAATACCAATGAAGGAATAAATGCAAAGAAAACTATTAACCATTTTTTCATTTGTAATTCACCCTCTCTGGTAATGGTTTGGTCGCTTCATTTTTGCTGTAGAAGAACAACAAAACAAAAAACATGAAGTAAGCAAAACTAAAGATTTGGGCAAGCAAGGTATAGGTTGGAGTTGCCGGTAATGCACCTAAAATACCTAGCGCAACAAAGCTTACGGTAAATTGGGCAATATTGGCTAAATGAAGCTTACTGCGGTAACGAAAAGAGCGAACTTTACAACGATCAAGCCAAGGTAATAAAAACAGCATGATAATAGAAAGCCCCATCGCCGCTACACCTAATAGCTTATCAGGCACCGCTCGCAGGATGGCGTAAAATGGCGTGAAATACCAAACGGGAGCAATATGCTCAGGTGTTTTTAACGGATTAGCAGCTTCAAAGTTAGGTGGCTCAAGGAAATAGCCTCCCATCTCAGGATTAAAGAAAATGACATAGCTGAATAAGAAAGCAAATACCGCTACACCAATAAGATCTTTTACTGTGCCATAAGGGTGAAATGGGATCGAATCAATGATGTCGTACTTTTTGGTGTAGTACTTATGGAACTTAAATTGCGGACTATACCCTTCTCCTTTGCTTCCTTTTGGTAGTTTAGTCTCGATACCATCAGGGTTATTAGATCCCACTTCATGCAATGCTAAAACATGGAGAACCACAAGTAGTAGTAAGACGATAGGTAAGGCAATAACATGAAGCGCAAAGAATCGGTTGAGCGTTGCTCCAGAAATAACATAATCTCCGCGGATCCAAAGGGTCAAATCATCGCCAATGACAGGGATCGCACCGAAAAGAGAAATGATAACCTGTGCTCCCCAGTACGACATTTGCCCCCATGGCAGTAGATACCCCATAAAAGCCTCAGCCATTAAGACTAAGAAAATCAACATACCAAATAGCCATAGCAGCTCTCTAGGTTGCTGATACGAGCCGTAAATCAGGCCCCGATACATATGGAGATAGATCACCACAAAAAATGCTGACGCACCGGTAGAGTGCATATAACGTAATAGCCAACCATAATCGACATCACGCATAATATATTCAACCGATGCAAACGCCCCTTCTCCAGAAGGAACATAGTTCATCGTAAGCCAAATTCCGGTAATAAGCTGGTTAACCAAGACCAACATTGCAAGGGAACCAAACAGATACCAGAAGTTAAAATTCTTTGGCATTGGGTATTCTGACAGATGCTTTTTGTAAGCATTCATCACAGGAAGGCGTTTTTCAAGCCAAGCAGAAAATCCAGACATTAGGCAACCTCCTCCCCATCAACACCGACTAAAATCGTATTATCATCAAGAAATGTATGAGGTGGCACCACAAGGTTTAAAGGGGCTGGAACACCAGAGAAGACTCTGCCCGCCATATCAAATTTGGAACCATGACACGGACAAAAAAATCCAGATGCGATACCACTGACTTGTTCACTAAAAGTATTGGGTAAATAGGTTGGCGAACAACCAAGGTGAGTACAGATACCAACCGCTAAGAAAATTTCTGGCTTAACAGAGCGATAAGCATTTTTTGCATAATCAGGTTGTTGAGGTTCATCCGATGCAGCATCTCGTAATTGTTCATCGTGTCCTTCTAATTGCTTCAATACTGCGTCACTGCGACGAACCACCCAAACAGGCTTACCTCGCCACTCAACTCGGATCATCTGCCCCTCTTCTAGCTTGCTGATATCAACTTCGACTGGGGCTCCAGCGGCTTTTGCTTTTGCACTTGGGTTCCACGATTTAATAAATGGAACCGCAATAGCTGCAGCACCTAAACCGCCCACAACCGAGGTGGTAACGGTAAGAAACCGACGTCTGCCACTACTGATCGGCGTATTGCTCATTCAACATTCTCCCTTGTACTCCTGTACGGATTATTGTTATGTCCCTATTAGTTCCGGAGTGTTAACGACTTTACCTCATATGTTACGTCCTGTATGGCTGTTAACTACTGGCATCAGCACGCAAAAGAAGCGTATTAGCGAACGATTACAACCATCATTTTCGTCACTTTATTATCAATAGTTATTACAATATTAAACTATTGTTAACATAAAAGGATAAAGAAAAGACCTGTTAATAACAAGTTATAGACTAGGGTTTGCCATAAATGTGAGAGATAGGTGGGCTTTCAGATAAGAATGATAAATGACGTTACACAATGTCATTAAAATAAAAACAATAGATAAAGAAAAAGCCCAACCCGGAGGTTGAGCTTTTCTGTACACAGTTCCAGATATAAAATCTGAAAAGCGATATTAACGCTTAGAGAACTGTGGACGACGACGTGCTTTACGTAGACCAACTTTCTTACGTTCAACGCGACGTGCGTCACGAGTAACATAACCAGCTGCACGTAGAGCAGGACGTAGAGTCTCATCGTACTCCATAAGAGCGCGAGTGATACCGTGACGGATTGCACCTGATTGACCAGTGATACCACCACCTTTAACAGTGATGTATAGGTCAAGTTTCTCAGTCATTTCAACTAGCTCAAGAGGCTGACGAACAACCATACGAGCTGTTGGGCGACCGAAGTACTCTTCGATGCTACGCTTGTTGATTACGATGTTGCCTGTGCCTGGTTTAATGAAAACGCGAGCAGCTGAGCTTTTGCGACGGCCAGTGCCGTAGTATTGATTCTCTGCCATTGTCATAATCCCCAATTAGATGTCTAGAACTTTAGGCTGCTGTGCAGCGTGATTGTGCTCAGTACCTGCGTAAACTTTAAGCTTACGGTACATAGCACGGCCTAAAGGACCTTTAGGAAGCATGCCTTTAACAGCGATTTCGATAACCATTTCTGGTTTCTTCGCAATTAGCTTCTCAAAGCTGATTGACTTAAGACCACCGATGTAACCAGTGTGGTGGTGGTACATCTTGTCAGTCTTCTTAGCGCCAGTTACAGCAACTTTTTCTGCGTTGATAACTACGATGTAGTCACCAGTGTCAACGTGTGGAGTGTACTCCGGCTTATGCTTACCACGTAGACGAGATGCGATTTCAGTTGCTAGACGACCAAGAGTTTTACCTTCAGCGTCAACAACATACCAGTCACGTTTTACAGTTTCTGGTTTAGCAACGAAAGTTTTCATGCTAATTCTTACCCAATAATTTAAATAGTTTCACTTTCATAGGACCACCGATTGATGGCCCCTCTGTAAGAGCCCAATCATCACCCCTTCGAGTGGTTGGCACTCACGACAATTTGCCGTTACAGGTACGGTGGGTCGCAAGATTATAGAGAAGGGTGGAGAAAAAATCACCTTTTTTCCAAAAAAAAATCTAATTTTTTCTTTCTCGCTAATTTTCTCACCGTAAACACTACTTTTTCGACATTTTCATACTCACCCGATTTGAGGTTTATGGGCGGTGTTGTTGTGCCAGATAATCATGACTTTGCATTTCAATTAGCCGTGAACAGCAGCGTTCAAACTCAAATCGCAATAACGTACCTTGATACATATGCTCTATTGAAATTTGAGATGAAATCAGCAACTTAACTCGTCGCTCATAGAATTCATCCACTAATGCGATAAAACGCCGCATCGCATCATTTTGGCCATCATCCATCATCGGGATCCCTTCAACTATCACCGTATGATATAAACGTGCAATTTCAATGTAATCATTAGCACTACGAGCGGTTTGACACAGAGCTGAAAATTGGCAATACAACACATCACTCGCCTGCCCTAATGTAGCGATCGCTCTATTGTTAATATGAATCGGCTGCCCATAAATCCGAGGCTCTCTCGATAACGAAATAAAAGCCTGTTGTAACTGCTCTGCAACCACATCGGTTAATGGATAATAAAAAAGCTTAGCTTGCTCTAATTGACGCAATCGATAATCGGTCGGGGAATCTAAATGAATTACCTTACAATGTTGCTCAAGCAGCGCGATAGTCGGTAAAAAGCGAGCTCTTTGTAGGCCATTTCGATAAAGGTCATGTGGGGGAATATTCGACGTTGCCACCAAAATAATCCCCTGTGCAAATAAGGCTTCAAACAGGTTAGCCAATATCATGGCATCGGTGATATCCGAGACAAAAAATTCATCAAAGCACAACACATCTATCTGTTTATTTAAGGTCTTCGCAACCTCTTTTAATGGATCAACTTGTTGCTCTAGCTGCCCTAGCTGGCGATGAACATACTGCATAAAACGATGGAAATGGATTCTCTGTTTACGTTGAGTAGGTAATGTCTCAAAAAACAGATCCATTAAGTAAGTTTTCCCTCTTCCAACCCCTCCCCATAAATATAAGCCTTTAATTGGCACGCTCTTCGCTTGTTGTGATGGGGGGAACCATTGATGCCAAAATGAAACTTTAGCTTGCTCTGGTTTTTGCTGAAGTAAATTTTGGTATAACTCATCAAATTGTTCTATTACGGCCGCTTGGTACGGATCTGCAACAAAATCGGGTTGTTTCAGATCCAACTGATATTTTTCTATTGGCGTCATCCTTAACCTTACTTATTATCAATTTGGTGAATTTGAAAGAAGAAACACGACTCCTTTCACACAAATAGAAAATCATTATGACGGCTGGCCTGGTTTTGAGTAAATAGGACAGCGAAAGATAAATATTATTGAAGTCACAAGGAGCATGTATGGCTATGACTTGGATTCCTGCGCTATTAATTTTTGTAGTCGGCGCATTGATCGGTGCATTCGTCGCTCGATTAGGTAATAAAAACGTAAAGCAACAAAAAGAATTAAAGAAAGACTTAGACAAATCACGTTATGAATTGGAGCAATATCGTCAAGAATTGGTTGATCATTTTGCTCGTAGCGCCGAGCTACTCGATAACGTCGCAAAAGATTACAGCAAACTGTATGAGCATATGGCCAAAACCTCCACAGAGTTAATGCCAAACCTACCAGCTCAAGATAACCCATTTGCTCATCGTATTAGCAACTTAACAGCAGTTAAAGCCGAACATAGTGATGATAAGACTCAGGACCAGCCGCGTGATTATGCCAATGGTGCAACTGGCTTGTTTAGTGGTAAAACTGAGGACAAATCAGAAGTTGCTTCAGAGCCAGAAAAAGCCCCTGAAGCTAAAGTTGCGAGCTAGGACACATTTTTAATGACTCTTATCACAATTTCATGGAATAAATAATTGTGACTAGGAACTTCACTCCAGACTATCAGTCTTATTGGGACAGATATTACTGGAGTGAAGAAATAATGAGAAAACCTCTGCTTGTTTTAAGTGCACTGGCTTTAGGTATTAGTTCAGTTGTCACCCCGATGACGGCAACTGCGGCGTTACCTACCGCCGTTAATAATCAACAAGTACCTAGCCTTGCGCCAATGCTTGAGCAAGTAACACCAGCTGTAGTAAGCATTGCAGTTGAAGGCAAACACGTTTCCAAACAGCGCCTACCTGAGGCTTATCGCTTTTTCTTTGGTCCAGATTTCCCTACCGAGCAAGTACGAGAACAACCATTTAGAGGGTTAGGCTCGGGGGTCATTATTGACGCTAAAAAAGGGTATGTCGTTACCAATAACCATGTTGTTGATGGCGCAGATACCATCAAAGTACAGCTTTCTGACGGACGTGAGGTAAAAGCAAAGCTGCTTGGTACCGATAAAATGTCTGATATTGCGCTGCTGCAATTAGAAGATGCCAAAGATCTTACGGCTATCAAACTCGCTGACTCTGATAATCTTCGCGTAGGTGATTTTGCCGTTGCTATCGGTAACCCATTTGGCCTAGGACAAACAGTAACATCAGGTATTGTTTCCGCACTTGGTCGTAGTGGTTTAAATATCGAGAACTTCGAAAACTTTATCCAAACTGATGCGCCAATCAATAGCGGTAACTCAGGTGGTGCCTTAGTAAACCTAAATGGTGAGTTAATTGGTATTAATACCGCGATTCTTGGCCCTAACGGTGGTAACGTCGGTATCGGTTTTGCAATCCCTGCTAATATGGTGAAAAACTTAACAGATCAACTTATCGAATTTGGTCAAGTTAAGCGCGGTGTTCTGGGTGTTACTGGTGGTGAGCTAACCTCTGAGCTAGCTGAAACCTTTGGCTATAAGACGAATCACGGTGCGTTTGTAAGCCAAGTACTTCCTGAAGGCTCTGCGGCAAAAGCTGGTCTAAAAGCGGGTGATATTATTGTTTCAGTCAATAATAAGCCGATTCGCACTTTCAGTGAATTACGCGCAAAAATTGCAACTCTAGGTGCTGGTAAAAAAGTAACACTAGGCCTAATTCGCGATGGTAAAGAGCTGAATGTTCCTGTGACTTTAGAAGCGGCAAAACAGACTCAAGTTAAAGCTGATGATCTGCATGAAAGCTTAGCCGGTGCTGAATTTGCTAATACTAGCCCAGAAGATAAAGTTCACGGAGTTAAAGTAACCGAGCTGAACAAACAATCTATTGCGGCTCGCTATGGCTTGAAGAAGGGCGATATTATTATTGGTCTAAACCGTCAGCCAATTAAAAACCTTGGCGAACTTCGTAAGGCGCTTGAGAAAAAACCAAACGTACTTGCAATGGAAGTTAAACGTGGTGATAGCGTATTGTATTTAATCATGCGTTAATCATACTCTAATCCCCATTGATTGAGCCTCAGTTCACGTAAACTGGGGCTTTTTTATGGATTCAATTTGGTTATCTCTTCGCTGTAATGCTATTCTTGAGCACCTTTTGTAGATTTTATTTTCCGAGCTTTTTTCAGAGGAACTTTAATGCTGGCTTTTCTTGGGCGTTCAGTTTTGCTAGGCCTTGCCACTGCTGCAATTTTACTGCTAGCTGTTCCTGATTTACGTCAAAATATAATCTCTGCTCCAACGGTCTCTATTAGTGATGACGACTCAAGCTCACAGTTATCTTTTAACTATGCGGTTCGTCGCGCATCACCAGCTGTTGTTAATATTTATAACCGTCGCTATAACACCGAAGATCGCCTTAAGCTTACCACTCAAGGTTTAGGCTCTGGCGTTATCATGAGCGATAAAGGTTATATTTTAACAAACTACCATGTTGTCGCTCAGGCAGACCAAGTTATTGTCGCCTTACAAGACGGTCGTTTCTTTACCGCTCAATTGATTGGTAAAGATCAAGAAACCGATCTTGCCGTCTTAAAAATCAATGCCGAAAACTTACCTGTAATTCCCGTTAATCCAAACTATAAAGCGGCGGTTGGTGATGTTGTTTTAGCTATAGGTAACCCATATAACCTGGGCCAAACCACAACCTTTGGTATCATTTCAGCAACAGGACGCTCTGGAGTCAGTTTTTACGGCCATCAGGACTTTTTACAAACCGATGCAGCAATCAATGAGGGTAACTCAGGGGGGGCTCTGGTTAATACTAAAGGTGAGCTGGTCGGTATCAATACTGCATCCTTCCACCCTGCTAATATTGAAACATACGGTATTTCTTTTGCCATACCTTATGAGTCAGCGATTAAGATCATGAAAAAACTGATTGCAGATGGTCGTGTGATTCGAGGCTATATCGGCATTGATGGCAGTGAAATAAACCCAGTGATGGCACGCTTATATGATGCAGATCAAATCAATGGGATCTTGGTTCTGGGCATGAATCCAGATGGACCGGCAGCAAAAGCTGGGATTCATGTTCGTGATATCTTGGTCGAAATTGACGGTAAACCAGTTAAAGATATGCTCAGTGTTCTTGATATTGTTACCGACATTCGCCCAGGTACTCATGTCAAAGTAAAAGTACTGCGCAATGGTAAGCCAATGATTTTAGATGTGTTAATTGGTAATAAACCAGAGAACTTAGGGACAAAACCTGAACCGCCAGTACAGCAACTTCCCCCAGTACCACCAAGCTAGATAATGGCGTGAATAACCATTAACAAATATGATCTATTAACATTCTGAGATATAAAAAACCTCGCACACTGGCGAGGTTTTTTATATCAAGCAATTAAGAGTCTCTTATTCACTGATACGTTCGATATTCATACCAAGCGCACTAAACTTATCTTCAATACGCTCATAACCACGATCGATGTGGTAGATACGATCAACGATAGTTTCGCCTTTTGCAATGCTACCCGCAATTACTAAGCTTGCCGATGCACGAAGGTCTGTTGCCATTACCTGAGCACCACTTAGGCCCTCGGTATCACCACAAATAACTGTGTTACCTTCGATCTCAGCATGAGCGCCCATACGGATCAACTCAGGAATATGCATAAAGCGGTTTTCGAAAATGGTTTCCGTAATAATACCAGTACCTTTTGCCATTAAGTTCAGCAAAGAGAACTGAGCTTGCATGTCTGTCGGGAAACCTGGGTGTGGAGCAGTACGAATATTTACTGCTTTAAGCTCACGATCAGTCATATCTAAGCTGATCCAATCGTCACCAGTTTCTACCTTAGCACCCGCCTCTTCAAGCTTGGCTAACACCGCATCCATTAGACTTGCTTTCGTACCACGGCATACGATCTTACCGCCAGATACAGCAGCTGCTACAAGGAAAGTACCAGTCTCAATACGGTCAGGAACCACACTGTGATAACCACCACCTAAACGCTCAACACCATCAATGATAATAGTATCTGTGCCAGCACCTGTGATTTTCGCACCAATCGCTTTTAAGAAATCAGCAGTATCAACAATTTCTGGTTCACGAGCAGCATTTTCAATGATGGTTTGACCTTCAGCTAATGTTGCCGCACACATAATCGTTACTGTCGCACCAACACTCACTTTATCCATCACGATATGAGCGCCTTTTAGACGACCATCAACATGCGCTTTTACATAGCCCTCTTCTAGGGTAATGGTCGCACCTAATTGCTCAAGACCTGTAATATGCAGATCAACAGGGCGAGCACCAATCGCACAACCACCAGGAAGAGAAACCTGACCTTGACCAAAACGAGCCACCAATGGACCTAGAGCCCAGATAGAAGCACGCATTGTTTTTACTAAATCGTAAGGTGCGCAATACTCATTCACGCCACTTGCGTCGACATGAACAGAGCCATTACGGGAAACTTTTGCACCAAGACGGCTTAACAGTTCCATTGTTGTATCGATGTCGCGTAACTTTGGTACATTTGCTACTTCAACCGGTTCTTCTGCTAATAGCGCAGCAAAAAGAATAGGTAATGCGGCATTTTTAGCACCAGAGATAGCAACCTCACCACATAGCGGACCACCGCCTTGAATACGAAACTTCTGCATTTTCTACCTCTTATAGCGACATCAATTTACGATCACGCGCCCACTCTTGAGGAGTAAACGTTTTAATACTTAACGCGTGAATGTCATTAGCCGCAATATGTCCCATCAGAGGGCCATAAATTGTTTGTTGTTTTTTTACTCGGCTCATACCATCAAAGATTGCACCTACCGCAATCACTTCATAATGGCTACCTTCACCCTTTACGATCACTTCGTCTAGTTCAAGGGCACTTTCCAGAATGGCTTTGATCTCTGAAATTTCCACAAGCTGTCCTCTTAACGACTTACTCCATGCAAGCCGTAAACATTGATTCTACATGGCTTAATCGCAGCAACGTCATCAATTGCTGCGGAACATGACACAGGGAAACCGTGCTCCCTGCTTGTTGTAACTGTTGGATTAAATGCAGCAGCATAACCATACCGGCAGAATCGATACGTGCTAGCTCAGCCAGATCGATTCGAACTGTTTCTTGCTGAGGCATCCAATTCTGACGGTTTTGCCAAAGGTCGGGCACTGTGTCACGATCTAGCGCACCTGACAAGGAATAATCCCCATTTTCATGCGCCTGCCACACAATCTTTTGTGCCGTCATGCTTACTTATCCTCGAAATGAATTGGCTTCGCAGCTAAATCTTGTAGCGATTTAGTTACTGCATCAATGCCTTTAGTTCGTAGCTGACCACTCCATTCGCTCTGCTTAGTCGAGATCATACTCACTCCTTCAGCAACCATGTCAAATCCTTGCCATTCTTTTGTCTTTTTGTTCAAACGAAGCTTAAAGTCCAAACGAATTGGTGGACGAGATTGATCAATAATATCTACTCGAACGGAAATAATAGAGCGATCAGCTGGAATGGCTTTTGCTGGCTCTATTTCAATTTTCTGATCGCTGTATTGAGTCAATACTTGAGCATATGACGCCACTAAATAATCAGAAAAGGCTGTAACAAAAGCATTACGCTGCTCTTTAGTGGTATTTTTTAAATTCGAACCCAGCACCTTATATGCCGCGTAACGAACATTGATGTATGGCAATAATTCTTGCTTAACAATCGTACGTAGCTCTTCAGGGTTTGAGCGAATTTGCTTTTGTTCTGCTTTTAGGCGCGCGAACATTGTGGTTGAGACCTTATCCATCATAGTGTACGGATTGGTCTGATCTACTGTTGCTGCTTGTGCCAACATCGGCAGAGCGAGCAAACACATAAGTAGAGAACGGAAAAGTTTCATATCTAACTCCTACTTTTTACTATCGCCACCAATGCTATATAGCACTTGGCCTATCATATCTTCTAGAACTAATGCTGACTTGGTGTCTTCAATTAAGCCGCCATTTTTCAACATATCGACATCATCATCGACAAATCCAGGTGAGATCCCAACATACTGCTCACCTAATAACCCTTGCGTTAAAATAGAAGCCGATGTTGTATCAGGGAAATAACCAAATTGTTTATCAATCGCCAAAGTTACAACCGGTGTATATGAGTGTTCATCAAGGTTGATTGCTGTAACACGGCCAATAGTTACCCCACCAATTTTAACGGGTGAACGTACTTTTAAACTGCCAATATTATCGAAGTGGGCTTTTAAGGTATAAGTCTCATCACTACCGAAGCTTTTGACATCAGCGACCTTAAAAACAAGCACTAACAGCGCAGCAATTCCTGCTAAGACAAATGCGCCAACCCAGAGCTCCAAACGTTTGTTCTGTTGCATCTATATATTCCAATCAATGACTGCGTTAGTTACCAAACATCAACGCGGTTAATACAAAATCTAGACCTAAAACGGCCAACGACGAATTTACGACCGTACGAGTCGTTGCTCGGCTAATACCTTCAGATGTTGGGACAGCGTCATAACCGTTGAAGACAGCAATCCAAGTTACAGTAATAGCGAAGACAACCGCTTTTAATAATCCGTTACCAATGTCATACCACACATCAACCGATGACTGCATAACAGACCAGTAACTACCGTAATCAATCCCTTTCCAGTCCACACCAACAAGTTGGCCGCCCCAAATGCCTACCGCTGTAAACATCATGGCCAGTAATGGCATAGAGATAACGCCAGCCCAAAAACGAGGTGCAATAACACGACGTAACGGATCTACCGCCATCATCTCCATACTGGATAGCTGCTCGGTTGCTTTCATTAGACCAATTTCAGCCGTTAATGCCGAACCTGCTCGACCAGCAAATAATAATGCTGTGACCACAGGGCCTAGCTCTCGTAGCAACGATAAGGCAACCATTTGCCCCAGACTGGTTTCAGCACCAAAATCCACTAATACAATATAACCTTGTAGGCTCAGTACCATGCCGATAAACAGGCCAGAGACAAGGATAATGGCAATGGAAAGAACCCCAACCGAATAGAGCTGCTTTAATAATAGCGGAAACATTTTCCGAGGCTGCGGTTTACAAATAAGCGCGCCATATAACATCAAACTTGCACGACCAACCGTTTTGCAAAGATTTAATGTTCGACGTCCAATCGCAGCAATAAAATCTGTAATCATAAATTCATTCTAATCCTTTATACGGATTTCACGCATTGGATGAACCAAAGAGCTCCTGCTGTAAATCTTGAGCAGGAAACTGGAAGCGAACCGGACCATCAGCATCACCATCAAGGAACTGACGGACACGAGGATCACTATTAGCCTGAAGTTCTTGTGGACTTCCGCTGCCAATCACTTTGCCTCCAGACAACAAATAGACATGATCAGCAATACTCATTACCTCTGGTACATCATGAGAAACAATAACAGAGGTAATACCTAATGCCTGATTAAGACTGCCAATTAGCTCAACCAACACCCCCATAGTAATAGGATCTTGGCCAACGAAAGGCTCATCATACATGATCAACTCTGGATCTAGAGCAATAGAACGAGCTAATGCTGCACGCCTTGCCATACCACCAGAAAGTTCGTTAGGTTGCAGATGTGCAGCCCCTCGTAATCCTACCGCTTCCAGTTTTAGTAGTACCAAAGTACGAATCAACTCTTCTGGCAGCTGAGTGTGCTCTCGTAGTGGAAAAGCAACATTATCAAATACATCCATATCAGTAAAAAGTGCACCAGATTGAAAGAGCATGCTCATTCGCTGACGTACTTGATACAAAGCACTGCGACCTAAAGTAGGAATATTGTGGCCATCGAACCACACTTCTCCTTCATCAGGAGCGATTTGCCCGCCAATAAGACGTAATAATGTTGTCTTACCAATTCCCGATGGCCCCATGATCGCAGTCACTTTACCTTTAGGAACAGTTAAAGAAACATTATCAAAAATCTTGCGCTCTCCTCGGCTAAAGGTCATATTTTTAACCGAAATCAGAGCTTCTTGTTTATCCATGGCCAACAAGTCTCCGCTTACAATCTGCCCAATGAAGAAAATAAATAGGCGCAATTCTACCTAGTTATTGAATGAAGTAAAAATTTTCACAACAAAAGTCATGCATTTAATTGCAATTAGCTATTTTACGTTAATGTAAAACAATATTGAACAGTGTTTACAATTCTTCTTAGGATAGCAAATTTAAACTAAACCCATCCTTGATAGACTAGAAAAAATCGCGGCGAATACATCATTAAAGAGGATTTATTTACTTAATAACTTCCCTTTTGCAGCTCATACCGTCAAAATTAAAGACTTACATTTAATGACAGATATTCACCTTAACTAACATAATGACCGAGATAAGCTCTGAAAATGACGAGCCCAAAGCATTATTTGGCTAAATCTCACGTTATGATTAGTTTAAATACCAAATTACTTGCTGTTTAAAGGGATAAAAATGCTTGAAGCCGTTGTTCTACTCTGTGTTGGATTAGCTCTACTTGTTTGGAGTGCAGACCGTCTTGTATTCGGTTCTGCGGCACTTGCAAGAAATATGGGCGTTGCTCCTCTTGTCATCGGTATGACCATTCTAGCTATGGGCTCTTCTGCTCCTGAAATGATGGTGTCGGCAACAGCGGCTCTTGCAGGTAAAACAGATACTGCAGTAGGAAACGTTTTAGGTTCTAACATTGCTAACATCGCCCTAATTTTAGGTGTAACAGCGATGCTAAAGCCTTTGGCTATCGGCTCAACCATTATCCGTCGTGAGTTACCACTTATGTTAGTGGTTACTTTGATTGCTGGCGCTTTGCTGTGGGATAACTATCTGGGCTTTGCTGAAGGCGTATTACTTCTTGTTCTGTTTGTGCTGTTTCTTTTAGCTATGCTTTACATCAGCAAAAAAGCAAAACAAGAAGGCGATGTAATGGTGGATGAACAAGAGTCAGAGATCCCACAGAATGTAAGTAATACCGCCTCTTTCATTTGGATTATTGTTGGTCTTGCTTTACTGCTTTACTCTTCTGATATGGTCGTTGAGTCAGCGGTTACTATCGCAAAATACTATGGTATGAGCGATTTAGTTATCGGTTTAACTATTATTGCCGTCGGTACTAGCCTACCAGAGTTAGCTGCCTCTGTAGCCAGTGTGCTTAAAGGTGAAGACGATATGGCAGTAGGTAATATCATCGGCTCTAACGTATTTAATATTTTAGCCGTAATGGGCATTCCTGGTATTTTAAACCCTTCAGCAATCAGTCCATTAGCTATGGGACGTGATTTCTATGTTATGTTAGGGGTATCGGTTCTACTACTGATTATGGCGCTAGGGAAAAACCGTCGTATTAATCGTGTAGAAGGCGGTATCCTATTGATCTGCTTTATCGCCTATCAAGCATATCTGTTCTATAATCTTGCCGCTTAATAATAAGAGAGGACTTATGCCAAAATTCGACTTTTGTGCAAATGGCCTACGTGTGATCGAAACTGAAATTCACGCGTTGAATAATATTCGCCAATATATTAACCAAGATTTTGCTAATGCTTGTGAGCTCATATTGAACTGTAGCGGCAAAGTAATTGTTATGGGTATGGGTAAATCAGGTCATATTGGTAATAAAATAGCGGCAACACTTGCCAGTACAGGAACCTCAGCATTTTTTGTTCATCCAGGAGAAGCCAGCCATGGTGATTTAGGAATGATCAAAAAAAATGATGTTGTCATTGCGATTTCAAATTCAGGGGAAGCCTCTGAAATATTGGCTTTGCTGCCTGTAATTAAACGTCTTGGTATCCCTCTTATTGCTATGACGGGTAAACCCGAATCTAGCATGGCGAAACTGGCTCAATACCATTTGCAAATCACTGTCGATAAAGAAGCATGTCCTCTTAATCTTGCACCAACTTCCAGCACAACGGCAACTCTGGTTATGGGAGATGCGCTGGCTATTGCGATTATGGAAGCGCGAGGTTTTACGGCCAACGATTTTGCCCTGTCTCATCCAGGTGGGGCATTAGGTAGAAAACTACTGATGCGAATCTCAGATGTCATGCACAGTGGTGATGATCTGCCTATAGTTACAGAACACGCAACGATTAAAGATGCCTTACTAGAAATTTCTCGTAAGGGTCTGGGTATGACTGCGATTGTTGATAATGAACAACAGCTCATTGGGATCTTCACCGATGGCGATCTACGCCGTTTGCTGGATGATCATATTGATATTCATAACACCACCATTGGTACCGTTATGTCTCGTAATCCAAAAACCATTTCACCACAGCTTTTAGCCGCTGAAGGTCTAAAATTAATGGAAGATAAAAAGATCAATGGATTACTAGTAACTGAACAAAGCTGTTTAGTCGGCGCACTCAATATGCATGATTTACTTAAGGCTGGAGTTATCTAATGTCACAACTTGTTGAAACCATTTATGGCTCTGTCAGTCAAAATGTCTTTAACCAGGCAAAACAAATCCAACTGCTGATTTGTGATGTTGATGGTGTCTTTTCCGACGGCCGTATCTATATGGGCAACAATGGTGAAGAGCTGAAAACTTTCCATACCCGAGATGGTTATGGGGTTAAGTCTCTAATGAATGCGGGGATCCAAGTTGCGATCATCACAGGTCGACGTTCAAATATCGTTGAAAACCGCATGCAAGCACTAGGGATTGAACATATTTATCAAGGACAAGATAATAAATTAACAGCCTATCAAGATATTATCGATAAGCTCGCAATCGAACCTCAGCATATTGCCTATATCGGTGATGACCTAATCGACTGGCCTGTTATGGCAAAAATAGGCCTCTCAGTTTGTGTTGCTGATGGACACCCCCTTCTTGCTCAGCGTGCTGATTTTATCACTCGAATTCAAGGCGGCTATGGTGCAGTACGAGAAGTTTGTGACCTCATCTTGGAAGCAAAAGGTGAACTAGATAAACATAAAGGTTTAAGTATATGACCTTAAAAAGGTTGTGCTATCTACTGGTTGTATTAGTCGCTGTATGGTCTGGTTATTACTTGCTGCAAAAACACTGGCAGAGTGATGACCAAGTTACTATTGATAGCGAAAAACCGGTATTTACAGGCGATGTGGTTAGCAATACATCGTATAACGAAAAAGGGATACGAAGCTACCAAATTGACTCTGCTCATATTGAGCACTTTAGTATTAGTGGCAACACCACCTTCAGCAAACCTGTCCTTTGGGTCTACCAAGATGGCAGTAAAACTGAATGGCGAGTCAGTGCAAATGATGCCCTGTTAACTCAAGACCAAGTGCTAGAAATGAAAGGTAATGTGCGTATTTTTAACTTATTACCTGAATCTGCGATCCAAGTGATCAGCACAGATAATCTACGCTTAAACTTGGTCAATAAAGATTTCGATACTCAAGATCACGTTGTTATTACTGGTACTAGCTTTGAGAATGAAGGCGATGGTTTAAAAGGTAATATGGATCGCAATGTGGCAACACTACTTAATAATGTGAAAGGTATATATGAAACACCTAAAGATTAGTACTTTACTGTGCCTGCTATGCCTAAGTACATCAAGCTGGGCTCTAAGCACAGATACAGAAAAACCGATTCATATCAGCTCAGATAACCAAGAGCTAGATATTCAGAAAAACATTGTAACGTTCACTGGTAACGTTGTATTGCGTCAGGGTTCTATTGATATTCGAGCGAACAAAGTGGTTGTGACTCGCCCACAAGGCAAAGAAGGTCAAGAAACTATTGATGCTTACGGTACACCAGCAACATTCCACCAAGTAATGGACGATGGTAAGCCTATTGATGGTAGTGCTCGCAAAATGCGTTATGAAACTGCAACAGAATTTCTAAAAATGTCTGACCATGCAGTTCTTACTCAAGACGGCAGTGAAATCAAAGGTAATGTCATCACCTATAAAATTGATGAACAACGTCTAATGGCGAAAAGTGGTAGCAAAGAGCGTGTAACAACGATTTTGCAACCAAACCAATTCAACAATAAGAAGAAATAACACTCTGTTATGGCAATTTTAAAAGCGGAACACTTAGCAAAAAGCTACAACGGTCGTAAAGTCGTCTCCGATGTAAGCTTACAAGTTGAATCGGGTAAGATTGTTGGTCTGCTCGGCCCAAATGGTGCAGGTAAAACCACCTCTTTTTATATGATTGTCGGCCTTGTTGCCCGTGATGAAGGTGCCATCACCATTGATGACACTGATATCAGCTTACAACCGATGCATAACCGCTCGCGTATGGGTATTGGTTACTTGCCACAGGAAGCTTCAATTTTTCGTCGATTGAGCGTCCACGATAACTTAATGGCGGTATTACAGACCCGTAAAGAATTGACCAAACAAGAGCGTCAAGATAAGTTGGAAGAACTGCTTGATGAGTTCAACATTCAACATATCCGTAATAGTATGGGTATGGCGCTATCAGGTGGTGAACGTCGTCGTGTTGAAATTGCACGAGCTTTAGCGGCTAATCCGAAATTTATTTTATTAGATGAGCCTTTTGCAGGTGTTGACCCAATTTCGGTTATTGATATTAAGAAAATCATTGAGCATCTGCGCGATCGTGGTCTAGGCGTCTTAATTACCGACCATAACGTTCGTGAAACTCTGGATGTTTGTGAACATGCTTATATCGTAAGTCAGGGGCAGCTCATTGCAAATGGTACGCCAGAACAAGTACTTAACGATGAACATGTGAAACGAGTGTACTTAGGTGATCAATTCCGTTTATAAAAACAATAAATAATCGTCTAATATCATATACAACCATACCAATAAAAATAACGACAGGTGAAGATAGCGACATGAAGACATCTCTCCAGCTCAAGCTTGGCCAACAATTGGCAATGACGCCACAATTGCAGCAAGCCATTCGCCTGTTGCAACTTTCGACCTTAGATCTACAGCAGGAGATCCAAGAAGCTCTCGATGCCAATCCCCTTCTTGAGTTAGAAGAGAATCTTGCTGATAACGAAGAAAATAAACCTTCGGACTCTGATTATTCAGACTCTCACGATGAGATCAAAGACAGTGAATCTTTTGATACCTCAGAAGTAATTGAACAACAAGAGATGCCGCAAGACTTACCTGTCGATACAACTTGGGATGATGTCTACAGTGCCGGAACCGGTAGCACAGGTATTGCCCTTGATGACGATATGCCTATCTATCAAGGGGAAACGACCGAATCGCTGCAAGACTATCTGATGTGGCAGGTCCAATTAACCCCATTTAGTGACACCGATCTGGCTATTGCCACTGCTATTATTGATGCGGTTGACGATCAAGGTTATCTAAGTTGTTCAAGCCAAGATATTCTTGAAAGCTTAGGTGATGATGAAGTAGAACTTGATGAGGTTGAAGCTGTTCTTAAACGCATTCAACAATTTGACCCGCTTGGAGTTGCCTCCCGTAACTTACAAGAATGTCTTCTGCTACAACTTGCGACCTACGCACCAGAAACCCTCTGGCTTAATGAAGCCAAAATGTTACTATCTCAACATATCGATTTATTAGGCAATCGCGACTTTCGCCAATTAATGCGAGAAACTAAGCTCAAAGAGGCAGAACTTAAAGAAGTAATGCAACTGATTCATGGCTTAGACCCACGACCTGGCAATAGAGTGGTTGCAACGGAAACCGAATATGTGGTACCAGATGTATCCGTCTATAAAGACAACGGTAAATGGGTCGTAACCATCAATCCAGATAGCGTGCCACGAATTAAGGTTAATGAGCAATATGCTGCCCTGAGTAAACAGACGCGCAATAGTGCTGATAGCCAATTTATTAAAACCCATTTGCAAGATGCTAAATGGTTAATTAAGAGCTTAGAAAGCCGCAACGAGACATTACTAAAAGTAGCTCGTTGTATTGTTGAACACCAACAGGACTTCTTCGAATATGGTGAAGAAGCAATGAAACCTATGGTGCTTAACGATATCGCCTTAGCGGTTGATATGCATGAATCAACCATTTCTCGAGTTACGACTCAGAAATACATGCATACACCACGCGGTATTTTTGAACTGAAATATTTCTTCTCCAGTCATGTCAGTACGGATAGTGGTGGTGAATGTTCATCAACAGCCATTCGTGCTTTAGTAAAGAAACTGGTTGCCGCTGAGAATCAAAGCAAACCTCTTAGTGACAGCAAGATTGCAACATTACTGGCAGAGCAAGGGATCATGGTCGCACGACGGACAATTGCTAAATATCGTGAATCTCTTGGTATTCCGCCTTCGAATCAGCGAAAACGTCTGATCTAGAAGCCCTAGTTCAGACCCAACAAAAGGAAGATGTCTATGCAAATTGTAATTACTGGACACAATGTTGAAGTGACTGACGCTCTTCGTGAATACGTAACAACTAAGTTCGATAAACTGGATCGCTTTTTCGATAAAATAAACCACATTCACGTGATCCTTAATGTGGAAAAATTACAGCAGGTGGCTGAGGCGACTTTGCAGGTAAATGCGGGAGATATCCACGCTAAAGCGGATTCAGATAACATGTATTCCGCCATTGATGCTCTGACGGATAAACTGGTTCGTCAGTTAAATAAACATAAAGAGAAACTCAATAGTCATTAACCATGCAACTGAGTAACGTATTAAGCATAGACTGCACCAAAAGTGCAGTCTCATGCTCAAGTAAAAAACGCGCCCTAGAGATCATCAGTGAAATCGCTGCTGAACATTTAGATCAAAATCCTCAGCCCCTATTTGATTGCATGCTCAATCGTGAAAAAATGGGTACAACGGGGATTGGTAATGGTATTGCAATACCTCATGGGCGTATCAATAACAGCGATAAAGCTATTGCAGTGTTTATTCAATCGCAAGAACCCATTGAGTTCGATGCTATTGATAATCAACCTGTCGATCTGCTTTTTGCCCTACTTGTTCCTGAAAATCAGTGCTCTGAGCATCTAAAAACACTCTCTGCCATTGCTGAAAAACTCAGTGATAAACAGCTTTGTAAACAACTACGTTGTGCGCAAAGCGATGAAGAGTTATACCAACTCATCACCCATGAATCATAACCCTCTCATCCAGACCACCATTGAGGTAATCGCACCATGAGATTAATGGTTGTTAGCGGCCGCTCCGGATCAGGGAAGTCTGTTGCATTACGCGTATTAGAAGATTTAGGTTACTACTGTGTTGATAACCTTCCTGTTAACCTACTTACCCAATTTATCGAAACCATCGGCGACGAGCAGCAAGATGTCGCTGTCAGCTTAGATGTTCGCAATATGCCAAGCGACACCCAGGCATTGGAGATGATCCTTAATGACCTGAGTAATAAAGTTGACCTTAATATCCTCTTCCTTGATGCCGATAACAAAGAACTCGTTAAACGCTATAGCGAGACTCGCCGATTGCATCCCTTGTCTCGTGATAATATGAGCTTAGAACAAGCCATTTTATCTGAATCTAAAATCATGGAAGTGATTAAAGAGCGTGCAGATCTGGTTGTTGATACCACTGGGAAATCAATTCACGATCTCAGTGAAACTGTTCGTAGCCGTGTTCTAGGCCGTGAATCTCGTGAGTTAATCCTTGTATTTGAATCATTTGGATTTAAATATGGATTACCAACAGACGCTGACTATGTCTTTGATGTTCGATTTTTACCAAACCCTCATTGGGTGCCAGAATTAAAGCCCCAAACAGGATTAGATGAAGGCGTAAAAACCTTCCTAGCCAGTCATGCAGAAGTGAATCAGTTGATCTACCAAGTTCGTAATTTCATTGAAACTTGGTTACCTATGCTAGAAAAAAATAATCGCAGCTATGTCACTGTGGCTATTGGTTGTACTGGCGGTCAACATCGCTCGGTTTATATAGCGCAACAGTTGGCAGAGTATTTCCAGCGTAGTGGTCAGCAAATTCGCATTCGCCACCGTACTTTGGAAGGTAAAAAATGACGACCAGTCGCCAAGTCTATATTAAGAATCGACTCGGTTTACATGCTCGCGCAGCCATCAAAATTGTAGAAACGGCACAAAGCTATCAAGCAACGATTACACTCTGTAATGGTGAAAAATGTGCAACTGCTGACGGAGTGATGGGCTTATTGATGCTAGAGTCAGCTCAAGGCCAGCAAATTACCGTTTCAGCTCAAGGTGAGCAGAGTGAACAAGCTTTGACTGCCATTTGCCATCTGATTGAAGCTGGATTTGACGAAGAAAGCTGATCTTCTGGGGTTCTTAATATCAAACTCTGACTAAAAAGACAGCAAAAGAGAAATGCGGCGAAAATCGTTAAGTTAGCCGACAAATGCAGAGAAAGTTATTACTTAGTGGTATAACTTTCTCTTTTTTATTCTTATCATAAAACACCATTCAAAATTTTTATGCGCTTGTCTTGATTTCTAATGAGACAATCACTCATTTATTACGTTAAAATTCAGATTATTGCGCCATTAATTTAAAAACAACAGTGGGCCTAATACCTATGGCGGACGTATTAGAACAAGATCAAACCCATCAAACATTACAAGAAGTTAATAAAGCTCTCGAAAGCGGGATGTTTGTCCATGTACGCCGAATGCTTCAGGATATGGAGCCGGAGGACATTGCTCACCTTTTAGAAGCCTCTCCACCAAAAGAGCGTCAAGTGCTGTGGCAGTTGACGGATCCGGAAGAGCAAGGTGACATCCTAGAAGAGCTATCTGAAGATGTAAAAGATGGTATCGTCTCACAAATGGATCCAGAGAAACTGGCGGCCGTTACTGAGGGGATGGAAAGTGATGACATCGCATACGTATTGCGTAGCTTACCTGATGATAAATATCAGGAAGTATTGGCGCAAATGGATGCAACAGATCGTCATCGAATCGAAAAAGCACTAGCCTACCCTGAAGATAGCGCTGGCGGCATTATGAGTACTGACTTCATCACAATTCGTGGTGATGTCTCAACCGATGTTGTATTGCGTTATCTTCGTATGCGAGGCGAACTTCCAGAAGCCACTGATACTTTGTATGTGGTTGATGAAGAAGAAAAACTGATTGGTCATATCTCTCTGTCAACTCTGGTTACTACACAGCCTGATGTTGAAATTAAAGATGTGATGGACGATACAGATGAAGCCATTCCTGTGGATATGGACGATGGTGAAATCGCCAATCTGTTTGAACGTCGTAACTGGTTATCCGCTCCGGTTGTTGATGCCAATAATCAACTGGTTGGCCGTATTACCATTGATGACGTGGTTGACGTAATCCGTGAAGATGCTGAGCACTCAATGATGAGTATGGCGGGTATGGACGATGACGAAGATACCTTTGCCCCAGTATTAAAATCGGCAAAAAGTCGTAGTATCTGGCTTGGTGTTAACGTATTAACCGCTCTAGCTGCCGCATCTGTCTCCAATATGTTTGAAGACACGCTATCAAAAATGGCTGCTATTGCTGTTTTAATGACCATTGTTCCTTCAATGGGTGGCGTTGCTGGTAACCAAACTGTCGCACTGGTAATTCGTGGTTTAGCTGTTGGTCATATCGGTGATTCCAACACTCGTTGGCTACTGAGTAAAGAAGCACGAGTTGGCCTTATTAATGGTCTTCTATGGGCATTAATTATCGGTGGTGTCGTGGTTCTGTGGAAAGGCAATCTGATTCTCGGAGCCATTATTGCAGGTGCAATGCTTACCAACCTTTTCGTGGCAGGTGTTGCTGGTGTGGTTATTCCAATCATGCTTAAGAAGCTAAAAATCGACCCAGCGCTTGCGGGGGGAATGGCTTTAACAACCTGTACCGATATTGTCGGCTTATTTGTATTCTTAGGTCTTGCGACCGTATTTTTACAATAATCTAGACCCAATCAAGTTGTTAAAAAGGCCCAAGGAGAATACTCATTGGGCCTTTTGTTTTATTCCATCACAGAAAGTTTTTCGAAAAGCTTCTGCTACTCACCAGCAATCTTCATCGAGTCTAATAAGATAGAACCCGTTTGGATTTGGCTGCGAGTTTCAATATCTGAACCTACCGCCACGATATTTTTCATCATGTCAGCTAAGTTACCAGCAATGGTTATCTCAGAAACAGGGAATTGAATTTCACCATTTTCAACCCAAAAACCTGCTGCACCACGGGAATAATCGCCAGTAACAATATTAACGCCCTGTCCCATAAGCTCGGTAACCAACAGACCTCGATCCATTTTTTTCAGCATTTGAGTAAAGTTTTCACCCGTAGAGCTTACTAACCAGTTATGAATACCACCAGCATGACCTGTTGGCTGACGATTCATTTTACGAGCCGCATAACTGGTTAATAGGTAGGTCGCTAACTGACCATCTTTAATGATCTCTAAATCTTTAGTTGCTAAGCCTTCGCTATCAAACGGCGTACTTGCCATACCACGTAAGATATGTGGACGCTCACTGATATTTAGCCAATTAGGGAAAATTTCTTCACCTAACTTATCTAATAAAAAAGACGACTTACGATATAGGTTCGCACCACTGATACCCATCACTAAATGACCAAATAGTCCCGTTGCGATATCGGCGGCAAACATTACAGGAGCTTCGCGTGTTGATAATTTTTGTGCATCAACGCGACCCACAGTACGCTCTGCTGCGTGGCGACCCACTTTTTCAGGCGTCCACATATCGCAAGCACGACGAGCCGTGGTATAGCTGTAATCGCGCTCCATTTCGCCATTTTTACCTTGAGCAATCACACAACAACTGATGCTATGACGGCTAGAAGCATAACTGGCTAACATGCCATGGCTATTACCATAAACACGAATACCATAGTGGCTGTCATAGCTCGCACCGTCGCTCTGCTTAATTCGAGGATCATAAGCCATCGCAGCTTCTTCTGCGGCAATGGCGATTTCAGCAGCGCGATCTGGTTCTGGCTCATCTGGGTGGAACAGATCTAAATCTGGAATATCTTTTGCCATCAACTCTTTTGGACCAGGCCCTGCAAAAGGATCTTCCGAGGTGTAGCTGGCAATATCTAATGCTGCAGCGACCGTTTGAGCAATGGCATTTTCACTAAGATCAGAGGTAGATGCGCTGCCTTTACGCTGACCGCGGTACACAGTAATACCTAAAGCACCATCGCTGTTAAACTCAACATTTTCCACTTCACTCAAACGAGTTGAAACGCTGATGCCTGTTGTTTTATTAATAGCAACTTCAGCGGCATCGGCTTTTTGTCCAGCCATTTCAAGGGCTTTGGCAACAGCAGCTTCAAGCTCAACACGCTGCTGAGCTACCTGTTCTCTTACGTCCATACTTTTCTTTTCTCGGAATTGGCATTATTAGTTATAGAATAATGGAATTTACGCCCAAAATCGTTATTAAACTGATAAAATAGAATCATTAACCCCCTTAGTGAGCCCATTATGAGCCGTAAAAACAAAAAAGCCCCTTGGGAAGAAGAAGAGGAAATCATCTGGGTAAGTAAATCCGAGATGAAGCGCGACATGGAAGAGCTGCAAAAAATTGGTGAAGAGCTGGTAGAGCTTAAACCAAATGCCCTTGCCAAAATGCCTCTTGATGAAGATATGATGGACGCAATTAAAGACGCACAACGCTTTACGAAAGAAGCTCGTCGTCGTCAGTTGCAGTACATCGGTAAGCAGATGCGTTTTATTGATCTAGAACCAATTGAAGCAGCTCTAGATAAACTACGTAATAAGCACTCTCAACAAACCGTGATGTTGAAAAAGCTTGAGCAAAAACGTGATAAATTGATCGAAAACGGAGACAGCATGATCAATGCTATCTTAGTTGATCACCCTCACGCAGATCGCCAGCACTTACGTCAATTGGTTCGCCAAGCAGGTAAAGAGAAGGCACAACAAAAACCAGGCAAAGCATTTAAAGAGATCTTCCAGTACCTAAAAGAGTTGTACATTCAAGACTAATTAAATGTTGAATCTGTAGTGTTTACCTATTCAAAAACAAAAAATGCCAGTATCCAATAAGGAGCCTGGCATTTTTTTATTCAGAAGTTAACTCGCAACTATTGAGTGCCACCCACAGTCATGGAATCTAACTTCAAGGTTGGTTGACCAACGCCGACAGGAATACTTTGGCCGGCTTTACCACACACACCAACCCCTTTATCGATCTGAAGATCATTTCCGACCATAGAAACTTGCTGCATAGCTTCAATACCACTACCCACAAGCGTTGCACCTTTAATAGGAGTTGTGATCTTACCGTTTTCAATTAAGTAAGCTTCTGATGCTGAGAACACAAATTTACCGGAAGTAATATCAACCTGACCACCACCAAAGTTCGGGGCATAGATACCTTTTTTCACACTAGCAATGATTTCTTCTGGCGAGTGCTCACCTGGTAACATGTAAGTATTGGTCATACGAGGCATTGGAAGATGTGCATAAGACTCACGACGACCATTACCGGTTGGAGCAACACCCATTAAGCGAGCATTGTGCTTATCTTGCATGTAACCTTTAAGTTTACCGCCCTCAACCAACACATTGTATTGGCCTGGAGTACCCTCATCATCGACATTAATAGATCCACGCAGATCCGGTAGTGTGCCATCATCAACAATAGTACATAGTGATGATGTGACTTGCTCTCCAAGCTGTCCACTGAACATAGAAGAGCCTTTACGGTTAAAGTCCCCCTCTAAGCCATGACCAACCGCTTCATGCAACAATACGCCAGGCCAGCCTGCCCCTAATACCACAGGCATAGTTCCAGCTGGTGCTGCTTGTGCTTCTAAACTTACTAATGCTTGACGAATCGCTTCATCGGCAAAATGTAACGCAACACTCTTACCATTTTCATCTTCTGCTAAGAATGCTTGATAGCCATAACGACCACCGCCACCAGCACTGCCACGTTCGCGTTTGTCGCCACGCTCAACTAATACGCTAATCGATAAGCGAACCAATGGGCGAACATCAGCAGCATAAGTACCATCAAGGCCTGCCACTAAAATCTGTTCATTAACACCATTAATGCTAACTGAAACCTCAGTCACCAAAGGTTCTTTAGTGCGAATATAGCTATCAATTTGCTGCAATAATTCAATTTTCTGCTGCTTATCCATCGTTGTTAATGGATCGACAGGTGCATAAATACCACTCGCCGTAACGGGAACAAAAGCTTGTACCTGAGCACTACGACCTTGACGCGCAATACCACGAGCCGCTTTTGCACTTTGCTCTAGAGCTAATAGATTGATCTGATCAGAATAAGCAAAACCTGTTTTCTCACCAGAAATCGCTCGAACCCCAACACCACGGTCAATATTAAACGAACCGTCTTTAATGATGCTGTCTTCAAGAACTAACGATTCATGCCAGCAAGATTGGAAATAGATATCAGCATAATCCACATCTCGAGTAGCAATCTTAGCTAGAATAGCTTGTAACTCGTCTTGACCCATATCAGCCTGAGCCAACATGGTCTTTTCTACTGTGTTTAGGGTCATTCAATAACTCTTTTAATTGAGAGGCTGAAGATGCAAACGGGCATGATCAACCACAGGCATATTAGTTCGAATTGTTTTTGTTAGCTGCGGATCAACATGTGCCGTAATGACACCCGTTCCTTGTTGCTGACACACGACAACTTGTCCCCATGGATCAATCACCATTGAATGACCCCAGGTTTCTCGGGATTCGTTATGTTCACCCCATTGTGCAGCAGCGATTACCCAACATTGGGTTTCAATCGCACGTGCTCGTAATAAGACTTCCCAGTGCGCTTTTCCTGTTACACGAGTAAAGGCCGCTGGTACCACAATAATATCAGCACCTTGCTCTCGCAGTGCCGTATATAACTGTGGGAAGCGCACATCATAGCAGATACTCATGCCAATGTTGCCAAATGGCGTACTGACGACTTTTATTTCATCGCCAGGCTTAAAGGTATCTGATTCTCGATAGCTATGGTGTTGATCGGCCACTTCAACATCAAACATATGCAGTTTATTGTAATGTTCGTGTAATCGACCCTGATCATCATAAAGTAAAGCCGTGGCTGTCACCGCACCATCTTGCTGACGAATAGGCATTGAGCCAATTAATAACCAGATACCTAATTGTTTTGCAAAGTGAGCGAGTTCTGTTTGAATAGGACCATCATTGAGTGGCTCTGCAACTTTGTGATAATCCTCTTTGCTACCAAAGACAACTGTATTTTCGGGTGTCACGATCAGTTTGGCACCTTGCAGTTGTAAGCCTTTCAATTTTTTCTTTAGCTTTAATAAATTATGCTCAGGATCTGCCCCTGAGTTCATCTGCACAATCCCAACTTTAGTCATGGCTAATATCCTTTCCAACTTTACTTTCTACTGTTTGGTTTCCGGAAGTTTATACTCCCCTTGAAAACGTGAGCGTTCGGTAACAACAGGATCATCTATTTTTCCGTGAACATAGTAATTCACTTGAGTAAAGACATCTAACACAGGTGACAGTGCGGTTGAGATAGCAAATACATACAGTGCCGTTTGTGGTGCAACAGCAAATGCCGTCAGTACAGGAATACCCGAAGTAAAGTCAGGTATGAATTTCACATTCGCATCAACGGTTTC
Source organism: Photobacterium damselae (assembly GCF_003026815.1). Classification (GTDB taxonomy): domain Bacteria; phylum Pseudomonadota; class Gammaproteobacteria; order Enterobacterales; family Vibrionaceae; genus Photobacterium; species Photobacterium damselae. The sequence continues at coordinate 206,842 of NZ_PYOG01000004.1, forward strand.
TTTCACTAAGTTCGCTTGACCTTTAATCGTCATATCGCCAGCTAACGCCTTCATGGTCAAATCTTTCGTGATAAAAATACCGTTCTTAATATCACCAGAGCCTTTGATGTAGTCAAAAGCCAAACCATTTTCAAAAATGCCAGAGAAATCGAGCTGCATTTTGCGAATAATGGAATCAATACTAAACAAACCGAGTAAGCGACCTGCGCCACCTACACCACTAATAATGCCTTTACCCGTTTTCGTTTTAACTTGTCCTGTTAATGTTTCTCGTCGAATCTGCCATGGCGTACCTTGCCATGACGCTGATAGATTAGTTTTAAATGAAGCGTCTTGAATACCACCAGAGATACCTAATCGCCCCATTAGATCTGTACTGTCTTCCCCTTTAATTTTTGCACTAAGCTGGGTCGTACTCGTATTTCCTTTAATCTGCCATGCACCTTGCATATTCAAAGCCATGGCTCCTGTTGTTACTGAAAATTTAGGTAGCGTTAAACTACTGCCTTTCTTAAGCAGCTGGCCTTCGACTTTACCTAAGCGATACCCTTGCAGCCAAGCATCGGCTATAGATAAATTGATATTAGGCATCGCACTCATTACCGCTCTATCTTGAGCTGATACATGAAACGGCTGTGCTGTAATTTTGTAAGGCTCGCGAAACAGTTTATGAGACTTATCTAATCCTGGAATGGTTAAAAATAACCGTTTTAGATTAATATTTAATTGATTAGGTGCGTGCCAATTTCCTGTGCCAGTCGCTTCTCGGCTAGCGAGATTTCCATGCCAATTAGCGCCGTTTCTTCGGGCCGTAAGCGTGACATCATGCCACGGCATTTGGCCAACAATCAGTTGTTTTACCTGCCCATTAATCTGTGTCGGTAAGGGAATTGATGGCACTGTTCTTGGTTCACCTTGCTGTTTTGCTAGGGCAAAAGAATGGTTAATACTAGATAGCACATCCAGCCAATCATCCAAGTTTACCTGCTCACTATTAATGTCAATGCGCTGACCCAATAACGGCCAAGGCAGCAGTTGCTTCTTACCAATGGCCGCATAACTGGCAACAATGTGTGGTTTATTGGTTTGTAAATTAAGTCGCATCTGATAGTTCATATCTGGCAACTGCGCCGTTACATCCACTTTTTCCTTGTCACCTTGTGCTTTTACTGTGACATATTGCTGCTGTTTTGGAGCGGCAATGTAGGCTAATGGATACGGTAACTTACTAATAATATTAGCTAAGCCAGCTTTCAGATCAACATCATAACCAAACCCTGTGTCATTTAGATGAACGGCAACATGAGATTGCCACTGACTGCTACCAGAAACTTGTTCAAGTAACGGATCTTGCCATTGTTTTTGCAGTGGAGATAGTTGCCAATCACCAGCCAAATCAACCAATACTTGATAGCCTTCATCTTGATTAGCACCACTAAAACTCAAATCAATCGGCTGTTGCAATAAACGCCCACTGAAGCCTTGAGCTAAGATCTTATCATCATGAAAATTAAGCTTACCCGATACGTTATCAAGTTCGATATTTGGCGTTTGCAAAGCAACTCGGTTCTTATTCAACAACGCATAGCCCGTTACACCGACTTGGCTACCATCATAAGGAATATCCAAACTAAATTGAGAACTGACTGGCCCACTAACTTGTACTGTTGTTAAGGCGGCACCAACAGAATCAACTAAAGGTGTAGCCAACATATAATCTCGAACAGCACTGCCATCAGCAGCCACATCAATATCTAGTTTTAAGTGGCCATCACTGGCAAGCTTAGATGCTCCCGTGACACGATGTCCAACCGCTCCCATTGTTTTGACATGATGAGAATCGAGATACATCCAATCATTTTTAAAGACTAAATCCAGCTGCAAATCCGTCAATTCTGGCCACGCAGTATCGAAAATAAAACGAGCCTTTTTAAGGGGAACATCAACCTGAAAAATACCATTATGGTGGCTGTATGGAAAATCTTGTAGCGCGCCATACCACAGTAGTTTTGCCCCTTTTGCCTCCCCGCCCCGGATCGCTCGTGAAAGGTAATCAGTGAGCTCAGTACCAAGTGCAGGAATAGGTAAATAGCGCCATGTTGCCCCCGCATTTTTAACATCAACATCGCCATAAAATGACAACCATGCAGGCTGTTGATAAGGAAAATCAAGGCGAAAAACACCGTTGGCAGCAAGATCCGGAGTCGTTACGGCAAGATGATCACTCCATAATCGCCAACTTCCATCCTTATCAACCTGCCAATAGCCTGTCACATTAGCTTGTTTAATATTAAGTGGAGCTTGAAAGATTCCTTGATAAGGCAGTTGATCATCGGTCAGGCTCAATTGCACTTTGCCTTGCTGCAAACTACCAGACACTTGTCCATTAAGTTTGTGAATTCCGGGGATCAATTGCCACTGCTTAATTGCGACATGGGAGAAATCAGCAGAAAATTGCGGTTGCTGACCTTGTTTATCCGATACTCGTAGTTGAGAGATCAAACCTTGAGGCTTCATTGCGGTAACCGTTTTGATCGCAGGCAACTCTTGAGGAAATAAACCGAGTAAAGGTCGTAGTCGAGCTAAATTGAGATCAGCAATTTGCAACTTCCAATCTTGAAGCTGGTATTGACGATTAAGATTCACATTTGCTTGAAGATTCAATTGCGGCCAAGATTGACCATCGGTAGTGACAGCAAAATCATTTGTTGAGATATACCACTGATTGCTGCTTGGCTCTGAGTTTAATGGCGCTAAAGAAACCACACCTCGCTTGAGTTTAAACTGATGGGAGACTTGATTTTGCTGCCACGCTATATCAATTGGCCCTAACGCCAGCGTGCTCTGTTCGATAAGACCTTGCTTAACATTAATCCAACTTTCAAAGCTCACTTCACTGTTTTTGATATCCGCAATGTTAGCAAATGTCTGGTGCAACCAAGGTGTCACTGCCAACTTTGAAGCTTGAACGTAGAACTGCCCAGTTATCGAAGACAAATCACCCTGCTCAGAGAAATCAGCCATGACTTTTAATCGACTCAAATGGCTGTTAGCAACACTAACAGTACCTTCCGCTAAGTGATGACCTGCGTTATTGCGCCAATTAAGATCTGATATATCCAGTTGCTGCGATTTGCCCGATGGGGTGTATAAGGTAATTTGTGAATGCTGGAGAGTAAAACGGTCAAGGCGCACTAAAAATAGCTGTTCTAACTTTTCAGCCCAGCTTTTAGTTTGCTTCTCTTGCGTCTTTTTTTGTTTAGGCAGTTGAGTGAGATCAACCTTGAGTTGATTGATCTCAATATCTTTAAATACAGGTTTGGCTTGAAGTAGACTTTGCCAAAAGTTAAGTGCAACAGAAACTTGCCCAATAGAGACAATTTGTTGCGTCGAATCTTCGCGGTAAAGAGCGACATTTGATAACGTAAATTCAGGGCCGGCATTAAACCAGCGACCGTTGACTGTCCCGACCGAAATAGGCAAGCCAATCTGCTGCTCAGCCCACGCGGTTAATTGCGGCTGATAACGGTCAATATAAGGAAGCGTGACTCGCAACCCAGTTATAGTAATGGCGGAAAAAACAGCTCCGCCAACAATTAGCCACAATAAGGCTCGGGCTAACTTAGTGGGTATGCTTGTCACGCAAAGAATCCTCTTACATCATCACGACATCAAACTGCTCTTGAATATAAAGAGGCTCGGCTTTAATTTTCACTTCTTTACCAATGAAAACTTCTAGCTCAGCAAGTGCATGATATTCATCACCCGATAATGCATCTGCGACAACAGGTGAAACATAAACAACAAAACGATCGGCGTCATAAGCGCGGTTAACACGAGTGACTTCACGTAAAATCTCGTAACAAACACTCTCAACTGTTTTCACTGTGCCTCGACCTTTGCAGGTTGGACAAGTACCACATAGAACATGTTCAATACTTTCACGAGTTCTTTTTCGCGTCATCTCAACTAAGCCAAGCTGAGTAAAACCATTAATGTTGGTTTTTACCCGATCGCCCGATAACGCTTGCTCTAATGCTTGTAGAACTCGACGCTGATGATCTTCACCTGCCATATCGATAAAGTCGATAATGATAATGCCGCCAAGGTTACGAAGACGCAGCTGGCGCGCAATGGCTTTGGTTGCCTCAATATTGGTGTTAAAGATCGTTTCTTCTAAATTACGACGACCAACGAACGCTCCCGTATTGATGTCTACCGTTGTCATGGCTTCAGTTTGATCAATAATAAGGTAGCCACCAGATTTCAGTTCAACCTTACGATCCAAAGATCGCTGGATCTCATTTTCAGTGTCGTACAGATCAAAAATAGGTTGGTCGCCAGAGTAATACTCAATATTTTCCGTTACTTCAGGAACAAATTCATCTGTAAATTCTTTCAATTTATCAAAGGCTAAACGAGAGTCGACTTTGATATTATGAATTTCAGTTCCCACGAAATCACGTAGAATACGCTGAGCTAAACCCAGTTCACCATAGAGCATTGAACGCGTTTTATATTTTGCGCGACGCTCAATCACTTTACGCCATAAATGCTTTAAAAATGCTGCATCTTGGCTGAGTTCTTCATCCGATGCTCCTTCAGCAGCAGTACGAATAATAAAACCACCCAAATCATCGCAATGTGGCATCACAATTTTTTTCAGACGTTCACGTTCATGTTCACTTTCAATACGTTGTGAAACACCAACATGACTCGCCCCAGGCATAAAGACCAAATAGCGAGATGGCAACGTCACATCTGTTGTTAAACGTGCGCCTTTGGTACCTAAAGGATCTTTGACCACTTGAACCACAAGATCTTGGCCCTGACGCACTAGCTCAGAAATATCACGAACCTGAAACTGCTGTTTTTCGTTCTCTGCTACACATTCAGTATGAGGAACGATATCAGAGGCATGCAAAAACGCCGCTTTATCTAAACCAATGTCGACAAATGCCGCCTGCATACCGGGAAGAACTCGGCTCACTCGGCCTTTATAAATATTGCCAACAATACCGCGTTTAGATTCACGTTCAATGTGGATCTCTTGCAAATTGCCATCTTCAATCATAGCGACACGAGTCTCACTCGGTGTCACGTTTATTAGCAGCTCAGTGCTCATGGTTGCCTCTATTTTGATAAACTTAAAAATTCTTGCACCATGATGTCGGTTTCCACTAAAGGTAGCCCCATCACAGCATAATAACTGCCATCAATTCGTTCGATAAACTTACCGCCAATCCCTTGGATACCATAACTGCCCGCTTTATCTTGTGGCTCTCCACTTTGCCAATAATTTTTAATTTCGTTGTCAGACAAAGTTTTAAACCACACATCAGTGATAACGAGGCGAGTTTGTTGGCGTTCTTGTGTTGCAACAGTTACCGCGGTCATAACTTGGTGTTTACGACCCGATAATAGCTCCAACATCCGTTTTGCATCATTAAAATCAATGGGCTTTTCAAGGATTGTATCATCAACCACAACAATAGTATCGGACCCAATCACAGGAGTGTGACCATCTGTAACAGCAACTCCGGCCAAAGCTTTATCCTTTGCCAATCGTTGTACATATTGCTCTGGTGTTTCACCCGCTTGATGGCACTCTTCTACATCAACAACCGCACGTTCAAATTGGTATCCCAACTGAGTTAATAGCTCTTGTCGACGAGGTGAACCTGATGCTAGGTAGACTTGAATGGTTGATGACATTGTTAGAATTCCTTAAATAACAAAAAGGGAAGCCAATACCAGCTTCCCCTTTAAAATTTCAATCTGTTAACTAGCGTATTGCCAATTTACGTCTAACTCGACGCAGTAGCAAGAACAGCCATGGCCAGAGTAAAAAGTTTAAGACAACGGCCCATAACTGCTGTGGTTCGAATGTAATATCTGAGACTAAATATTCAGCCCAGAACTCAATCAGTTTACCTGCAACACTAAGTAGCGCCACAATAACCGCTTGCTGCCACAACGACAAATTTCGTAATACTTGAAAGTTAAGCGCCACAATATAGCACAGGATTGACATCATCAACCCTCGAACACCTAACGTAGAGCCCAACATCAAGTCCCACAGCAAACCAACGATTAACGCGGTTCCTACATTCACTCGATGAGGCAAAGCCAGCACCCAATAAAAGGCAACTAACATAACCCAAGAAGGACGAAACGGTTCAAACGGTCCCGGCCAAGGTGCTGTTTGTAGGATCAGAGCCAGAATAAAAGAGATCCAAATCCAAATTCGGCCATGAGCATAACTAGTGGACATTGGTCACCTCTTTTTTTGCTTTTGGCTTATTAGGTTCTGTTGGAATTGGCTCAACTTTTGGCGATGCTACTTGAGCTGCAACGGTTGGAATAACAGTTGATGCCGCCACATCTTGGTCTGTCTCTTTATGTTGAGGCGTTGGCCATACTAAGAGTAGATATCGTAAGCGATCAAAATTCACACTTGGACGAGCTTTTACTTGTGCAAACGGACGTTTGTTATCAAAAGAAAACTCCGTTACATAACCAACCGGATATCCTTCAGGGAAGCGACCACCGAGACCTGAGGTTACTAGCTTATCGCCCACTTGGATATCGGTACTACTTGGAACATGCTCAAGCTGAATTTCATTCGACTGTCCGGTGCCAGAGGCAATTGCTCGAATATCATTACGAACCACTTGAACCGGAATGGCATGCATAGGGTCAATCAACAACAATACCCGGCTGTTATGTGCGCCAACGTAAGAGACTTGACCAACAACGCCGTTTTCATTGATAACAGGCTGACCTTCATACACACCATCGATGCGACCTTTATCTATCATCACCTGATGACTGTACGGATCGGAATCAACGGCCATAACTTCGGTAATCATCTTGCGCTCATCTCGCACAAATGGAGAACCGAGTAAATCACGTAATCGCTTGTTTTCTTGCTTTAATTGATCGAGCAATAAGACGTTACTTTGCATCACCAACAAGTCACGTTTTAGGGCTTTATTTTCTACCAATAGGGTTTGGCGAGAGCTAAATTGGCCTGACATGCTATCAAGCAACTCTCGTGGCAGATTCGCGGCATACTGTAACGGGGCTATTGCAGAGTTTAAAAAGTAACGAACATTTGCAAAGGCATCAAGACGACTATCGGCTAGCATCAAGCCAGCCGATAGTAATATGGCAAGAAACAGGCGTAATTGCAGAGATGGGCCTCTGCCAAAAATAGGTTTCATCTAACACTATCACCTGTTTTTTTGTGCGCTAGGGTTGGCATTTATTCCTCGCTGAAGAGGTCGCCACCATGCATATCAATCATTTCTAGGGCTTTACCGCCACCACGAGCTACACAAGTTAGAGGATCTTCGGCAACAACAACAGGAATACCTGTTTCTTCTGTTAGCAGACGATCAAGATCGCGTAATAGTGCACCACCACCGGTTAGTACCATACCACGCTCAGAAATATCAGAAGCAAGCTCTGGTGGACACTGCTCTAGTGCAACCATAACTGCAGAAACGATGCCAGTTAGCGGCTCTTGCAGTGCTTCTAAGATTTCATTTGAATTTAGAGTAAAGCTACGAGGCACACCTTCTGCTAGGTTACGACCACGAACTTCAATTTCACGAACTTCATCACCAGGATAAGCAGAACCGATCTCATGCTTAATGCGTTCAGCCGTTGCTTCACCGATTAGGCTGCCGTAGTTACGACGTACATAGTTGATGATCGCTTCATCAAAACGGTCACCACCGATACGTACAGATGATGAGTACACAACACCATTAAGCGAGATAACAGCAACTTCTGTTGTACCACCACCGATATCGATCACCATAGAACCTGTTGCTTCAGATACTGGCATACCAGCACCGATAGCTGCAGCCATTGGTTCATCGATAAGATAAACTTCACGAGCACCAGCACCTTGAGCTGATTCACGAATCGCACGACGCTCAACCTGGGTAGAACCACATGGAACAGCAACAAGCACACGTGGGCTTGGGCGTAAAATACTGTTGTCGTGCACTTGCTTAATAAAGTGCTGTAGCATTTTTTCAGTCACGTAGAAATCGGCAATTACACCATCTTTCATTGGACGAATCGCAGCAATATTGCCAGGCGTACGTCCTAGCATTTGTTTTGCATCATGACCAACAGCCGCAACACTCTTTGTTGCACCGGCGCGGTCCTGGCGAATTGCTACTACTGATGGTTCATCAAGAACGATGCCCTGTCCTTTGACATAAATAAGGGTATTGGCTGTACCCAAGTCAATAGACAGGTCATTAGAAAACATGCCACGAAGTTTTTTAAACATAGTCTTCGGCTAATCCTGCAAGCTCAAAATTCGGTAAATTGCGCTAAATGTATCAAGTGGAGTTAGTTGAAACAAGGCAAGGATTGTCAAACCTGCCACAAGATCCGCAATTTCTTTGTCAAAATGTCCAGAGAGCGGGAATTCGGCTCTCTAAACTGAAAAATTCTACCTTTCATCATTGGTCGGGGCGGTTAATTACCTTGCTTAATCTGCCCGCATACCAACTCAAGGTTACTCAAATACTGACGTCCATCACTGAGAAGGACAAAGAACCGAGTTATAGGACAAAGTATCCATAAAAACGTTCATTTTCTATCAGCGCGACCTAGTATAACGAGATCTCAATTTTGTGCTGAACTTTATTGATAGTTACTTGATGCAACTCCCGCTTCAGCACGATAAATAATACGCTTATTTCCCTGATACACACCAAATGTCACTATCGCAGATGGATCCTCATCGCCCTTTTTTCGCCAGTTATAAGAGAGCCATGGCTGATAAGTATATGTACCACGACATGAAATACCGTTTCCCTTGGGTTCAGTTGAATTTGACAATCGTTGCCAAAAACGTACCTGCTGCTTAAACGGCTCAAGAACAGGAACATCAGGATACGCCACTAACTTTTCATTGCTTGCAACGCCTTGGTCAACATTACCGGTACCTGATGTGCTTGGAATGTTCTTTTTATCAGGTTGAGGATACAAAATCTGACTGCAGTAATTTCGACCATCAAAATGTGAGCTTGAGTCATCGGCATTGGTTTCAAAAGCAGCACCATTCCAATACTCAACACGAAGTGGAATGGCTACTGGGCCTCGAATATCACCAGCGGCATCTTGGAGCACCATGCGGCCATAGCGCATTGGATTGGTATTACCTAGCCGTAATTCCGTCATTTTAGATAAATCAGGATCTGAACACCCGTCATTAGGATTGCAAAGCTCTGGCGTCAGTCGACGAGGATCTTGAGCTGGACGTCCTGCATTTGGGTTAGTGATGGTTAGCCATAATTGCCATGAGTTATACGGTCCACCCGGTGTTGTTACTTTATCAAGTGCCTGAAACCCCTGACGAGCAAAAGTAACGTCTGATTGATAACTCATATAGGAATGATGATTTTCACCATTGTGAGACCATGTCTGCGGTAATGGCTGCTGAAGTAACAATCGCTCTTCACTGTTACTCCCACTATTTTTAATATCAAAAGCAAATTTAGCCGTTAACTTTGGCGCAAACTTATCATAATTGCCGACGGCTTTTCCCTGTCGATTAAAAGCATTCACCACCCAATGTACTGGGAATGGTTGTCCCATATAAGTAAAGGATCCCATTGCTGGTGTCAGTTCATTATGAGTAGAGCCGAAAAAGGCTGGATAAATTCGCCCTGCAGATCGATACCCTGAGTTAATCGTCATACCTAAATAATCACTTTGACCGCTGGCTTTAAGAGGCACACTGCCAACTTCTGACCATGTCAGACGATAATTTAAATAATCATTACCCGTATGATTATTGGCCTGTAAATTCCCAGACAATTGGCCATAATCCCCTCCAACCGGAGAAACTGGCTGTTTTTCATTAAGAGAGATATTTACATTTAACCTTGGCGCATCCGATTTAAAGAAATTCGGTGTAATGGCTGCACTACATAAATTATATGCTGTTGTTGAAATAGGATCTGACTCAGAGCCACCTTGCTGCCATACAACAGGCCTTACATGCAAATAAAAATAATCTCCAGCAGCTGCTAAAGGTTGACCGCCAAGTGCCGTTCCATCAATGTTCTTACCTTGCGCTGGACAAATTGCAAAAGTCCAAGGGCGGGAGTTGATAGTCATCGATCCTTTAAGACCGTCAGGTAATAATCGCTTCAATTCTTGAGCTTGTCGGTTTTTTCCATCCGTTAATAGACACGACTCTGTCGTACAATTAGGATCAGTAACATTCCAAATTAAACTACCCGCATCACTGTATTGTAAAGTTAGAGGCTCACTCTCACCTTTGTTAAACCTAATAGTGGCAGAAGTAGTAAACTGAGAATTATCACGTAAAATATTAACGGCAACATTACCCGTTTTAGGACTTTGGTATTGTGTTGAAAAATCTAATGTTTTCTCACCATCATACATTGAGATTGGTTTTTCTTTCCCTTTGGCCGGGCAAGCAACGGCGGTAATAGTAGCGCTAAAAGGTTTACCCGCAATGATATTGGCACTTTGCGGTGTTATTTTAAATCCGCCGGGAATAAAAGAATACTCACCAATGGGAGCGGCCCCTTCCATTCTATCAATGGAGCCTGAAACCGTGATTTTTTCAGCATCATTTGCTCGAAGCCAAAACTTAGCTTGGTTATTAGCAACATCCAAATCAAAAGAAGTATTTTCACTAAATTTTATGGCATTCGTAAAATTAGCATTTCCAGCCCATTGACCACCAAATCGAGAAGAAATAGTAACGTGGATTTTACCTGTATAATTTGATGAACTACCGTCTGATGCTTGGACGTTAAAGGTTATAGGTTGATCATCACACAGGGTATTTGTTTTGATTTTTGGTGTAATAGTTAAGCTGTAGTTTGGCTCTGATTCAAAACAGGAACTTTGGCCTATAATTTCGCTTTTAAGATTATAATTCCCATCTTTTTTACCAACCATTTCAATATCTGGAGCAGTAATAGAACCCACTAAGCGAGTAGTTTCATTGTTACCATTACCATAAGACATTTTAAGATCTCTTTCTGAATAGATTAAAGCGTGAACTTGAGCACCTTTTGTCATATCAATAAAATCACGTTTCCATGGCCCACTCTCGCCATGAACATAAATGATTAGATCATCAGGATTTTCAGATTGCGAAGATAACCAAGAATTACTACCAACACTTAAATCTCTGGTATGTATTATTGTACCATTCGGAAACTTAGCAACTTTATTTCCCTCCAAACTTAACGTTTGAAACCAATATTCCTTTTTTGAAGAGGAGATTGATGATAGAGAGAAATAACCATCATCAATACCAGGCCAAGTATCTAAAATCGCTTTTTTAGCATATAAATGAGTATATCCTTGAGCAGGAAAACATTCTTTTCCATTACAAAACTGATTGTTACCACCTGATTCATTATCAATTTCTGTAAAGCCTAAGTGATAACTACCATTAATAACAGGTGATCCAATAATAGAAACATTATGATTGCCTTCTAATTCACTATCATATTTATCCCATGATTGAGCTGGTCCCGGAAATAATTCACATGTTTCAGAATCCACCGCTTGTTGAAATGCCATAAATCCAAAACTTTCATTAGCATGACGTCGTTCAATGCAATCTTGTCCCCCGCATGATTCATTAGTCTTACCTCTTCGAGGTTCATTTAAATCCTCATCAGTAACAAAACTCACCTCAATATCATCAGAATTGCGACTTTCTTGCTTAAGCCTACATAATCGAAAAATACCACCATCAGAACCATTTCTACTATTTTTTGATGCCAAAATAAAAGGAAGCCCCTTAAATTGACTACTATGGGGAACTTCGGTTACTTCCCCACATTGTCTTTCTGAAGGCAAAGTTACATTTTTAAATCCTTTATAATCTTTATTCTGACCTAAAGTGTTTGGAGTTGAACCATGGCCCAAAGAAAACAATAAGCCTTTATATTGTCCAGCTCCAGTTACTAATAAATAACCAACTTTTTGATAATAATTATAATTATTGTAGTAATCACCATTAATAACGGTCTCACCACGGTCCAATGCCAAATAAAAACTATTACTATTTTTAATAACTGCAGGAGTATACCATCGATTTGTATAGTTTTCTTTTATATAGAAAGGATAATCTAAAATCTTGTCAATAACATATTGATTTTCAAATATACCATTGGGTGGAAGTTGTTCTGATATATTATTTACAGCTTGAGACTCAACTATTACACCAAAATTTTCTAACTGATTTTTACCAATTAAATCTTTAGTGTTTATTTCTTCACTATTGTTTTTAGAAGCCGTTTGTTTATATCTCAAATATTTATTCGTTGATATACTTTTAGCTATTATTCGACCTTTACTACCTAGGTTGATATCAGCTCCATTTTCAATAACAAAATAACTAATATTCGTCATCGGTTGCTTGGTTAAACACCAATTAGCCCTATTACAGTGACCAGGATCTAATAAGATTAAGTCATTATGATTATAAGGTGCAAAATATTGACGAATACGAGCTTTACCACCAACCCCACCATTAGCGCTAATCACTCTTAGTGTTGAAGGAGCATCATTCCAATGACCATCAGCAAATGAAGGCATCAAGAAAATAAGAGGATCATTATAATTATTCTTAAAGTTTATGTCGCAAGAATAATCAACACAAGGTCCTGATATTGTACCAAACTCAAATTGCTGAGATGTTGACGCCATTGCCGTTCGCAAAAACAAACAAGATAAAATGGCGAATATTAATAAATAAATACGCATTATTTTACCCCTCGCGCCCATACTTCTTGTGTACGTGTCATTGTTATATTTTTGCTGCCACATGTCGCTGTACTACTTAATTTATATTCGGTAATTTGTTGATGATCATGCAAGATCTTTCGACTTTCGCAACTCACTTTAGCTTCACAGTTAAACCAATCTTGAGGTTTAAACAATAATGCTTTACATGCTGTTTCATCACTGTTGTGAGGCTGTCCTAGAGGAAATATTTGTGTCAGTAAAACCTCATTGGCTGAGTGAGCAGTTAGCCATGCACGTTCTGCTAACACTTCTTTGGTTGTGGTATTTTGACTCGACCAGCCTATTTTAGTCATAGCGGCCGCCATCAGTCCCATCACAATAATGACAAAGAGTGCAATCATAATACCGCTGCCTCGTTGGGCTCGAATACTGTTATAACGCATTAAGCACCTGCACACTGTGATTATAATTAGCAACTTCTTGTGAGCTTGGATCTTTAAACTGCAATCCGATCAAAGCGATCGCATTACTACTTAACCCAGCTACTTCAACCCCAGGTTTAAACTGGCTAACATTCTGAGCCATTACAATTGGTGTTTTATTATCCGTCATTCGTACTATTGTTGAATTAAGTAAACAATAGCTGATCTTATTTTTATACAGATATAATCGGTTCGCCGGAGATGAGGTGGTAATCGGTGATGATACAGTTAAAGACCATAAATTATCTTTGTCGTCAGAAAGAGCCACAAAATTAATATCTGATTTTTCGTATTGTTGAGGATCAATAAATCCAACCGCTATTTTGTCACTACTATTCCACTTTTTAGCATCATCAAACGTTGAGATATTTAAGCTATGACTGTTATTGGGTAAATTATCGTAATAAGCCGCAGAGCCTACAATAGGATAAAAACTTAAGCATTTCGAACCTGATGTATCAGATACAGAAAGGCTATTTGGCGCAGCATGACGAATATCTTTAGTCATTCGAGCCAATAGAAAGCGAGCTTCAGATTGTAAACGTTCACGATCAACAGTACTGGAATATCCTTTAACGCCAGCTTCAATATAACTGCCAATCCCGACCATAATAATGGCAAGAATGACCATTGCGATAACCATCTCCATTAAGGTAAAACCCTGAAGTTTCTTCATCAGTAATTACCTCGCAACGCTTTATATTGATACGAGCCATAACGACCTGCATCTACCGTGACCGAAATCTGCTTAAGCGGTACTAATTCTGCGGCGGCTTTAGGAGCAGAAACAAGTTTAAATTGATCATGACTATTATCGACATAATTAACGTTAACAATAACGGCGATATGCTTGTATTCAGACTGAGAGACACCGGGAATTAACCCAACTAAGCTGTTCTCTTTATCTTTAATAGCTCGATACTCGACACCTTGATGAGTCTCACACTGGCTTAGTACCCCCCAGCAACCAATAAAATCATCCACATCATTAGAATATTGAGGCTGCTCTTTTTCTAACTCATCATCAGGCCCAAGTTCTTTCGAACAAAGATTGGAGGTCATTGCACCAGAAACAGCAGCTGGATAAGCTTCACCACAACGATAAACACTGTCACCCAGCGGATCGGAGTTTTGATCAAATTGACGCGATAATATTTCATTGAAAACTGCATCAGCAATAGCGGCCGATTTGGCCTGATACATAGGAATCGCAGAGCGCTCTAACTGAGGAAAGAGAAAGCTGGTTAAGGTAATCATTGCAATAGCAAGCAAGACTATCGTGATAATCCCTTCTATTAACGTAAAACCACGAGATTTTAAGTTAGTACTCACTAGCACAAACTCCTGCTGATATATAACCTTGGCTGTTGATACAGATATGAGTTGTTTGCTTATTTTTAGCCGTAATCGTTATCTCACAGCCATTATTTGTACAGATACGTTCACCTTGAGCAGAAACTGGCTGACCCAATAGATTGAACGTGATAAAACTCTGGGAGCTAGAAAACTTGGTATGTGTATCTTGTTGCCATAGCGCATCGGGTGTTTGCGTGCGAAATCTCTGACTGCAGATATTTGCCGCCCCTAAGCAACTTGGTACAACAAGCAAGGAACTGGTCACATTTTGGTTATTTGAGCTAACGCCTTGTCCTTGCATGGCTGCTATTTGAATTTGGCGCATAATAGATATCGCCTGATCGCGAGTAATATAGGCATCAAAGCCACTTCGCCCTGAAAAACGCGATGCTGCTGTAACCGATATAATGCCAATAAGAATAATGACAACGATCAGCTCGACGAGCGTAAAGCCTCGCTGATGGTTCATAGTAAGCCTCGGGATTGGATATTTAACCAAAATCCACCAGCAGGTACATTTTGGTTAAATAGCGCTCCGAAGAGCGCTAAGAAATTGATTATTTACAATCGTTAACTTTAACTGTTGCAGCAGCACCTGATTGAGCAGCAGTATAAGTTACTGAGCACACTGTTGTAGATGCATTTTTCTCTTGATTTGCAAAAGTGTAAGAAATGCTATCACCTGCGGCTTCGCCGCCTTGAGAATTATTCACTGGTAACCATTCATCATTATTATCAAGACCTTGAACTACAGCAGAAAGAGCTGCTGAAGTTGCAACTGGATAACCATAAATGGTTTTAATGGTTTTACCATCAACATCTAAATCAGTAGCTGTATTTTTAGCTTCGATACCATTAATAGCCGCTTTACCATATACAATACCAGCTGCACCTTGGATTGCACCTTTTAGACCTTGTAGCGACGCGTTACGTGCATCTGTTTGTAGGTTCATAAACTTAGGTGCTGCAGTTACTGCAAGAATACCTAGGATTACAATCACAACCACTAATTCAATTAGCGTAAAACCGCCTTGACGTTTCATAAAAACAACTCCAATTAATTTACTTAATTATTAATATTTACTTCAACGCGGCCGGTTGCCGGTGTATACGTAAAATAATGTCCTGTAGTGATATCCGCGATACCACTACTATTTTTCGCCGATGTTGTTTGATAATAACGGCAAGCTTTTTCACTGCCTGAACCCAACATCGATACAAAAAATACGTTATTACCCGACGGAATCGACTGTTGATCCAGCGATGCTCGTGGCGGGTTTTGTAATAAATTCTCTAATAAGTCGACGCAATCTTGAGGTGCCATAGCCGAAAAAGGCTTAGAACTCCCATCAATAGATAATGCATACGGGTAACCCATACGAACACCATCTTGATTAGACGCTTTAGTTAGTAAGAACTCACTACCATCATAATCCACACTGTTTACCGCCCCACTGACACCTTGCATCGTTGGACGGCCATATGCTTCCCACTGAGCACGAGCAGAAATCACTGCGGTTGCATAACCACCAGCCATACCTTCTACTGCGGCTTTCTTTGCTTGCTCAGTAATATTTAAAAACCGAGGCATTGCTGTGGCAGCCAAAATACCTACCACAATAATGACAATGACTAACTCGATTAACGAGAAACCCTGCTGCTTATTCATTGCACTGTCCTATAACAGAAATTGAACTTCATTCTGTTGTGCTGAAACTACCGACATATAATATCTCATTACTGTAACCTAATCCTAGCCATTTATTTGGCGAAACAAGGTAATAGCAGGTGTCATATTTCAGTCGATTATGAATCTCATTGCGTTTTAACGCTAAATATTTCAGATTTGCCTTCTTACCAGCCAATAGTTGCCACATTTCTTGGCATCCACTATCACTATTTGACGATAATTTAGGCCAGCCACGTTCTGTAAATTGGACTAAATATCCATCAATTATAGTTTGCAGAGGTCGATTGTTGAGTTCCCAATACTGCTTCAGTTGCGCCGCATTTTCTTGAAACTGCCCAACTAACATGTGCAAATGAGCCTCACGAGCACTGCGCTCAATTTTGGCCCAATACATCATCATGATAGCGATAACGAGCAAAACTAAAGCAACAGTGACACTCCGGCGAACCCATAAATAATGACGAGTTTTAACCACCACGAGCCAAGTCCAACATACCCCACATCGGGAGGAAAATACCTAATGCCAACAGCAATACCATGCCAGCAACCACTAACAATAAAATGGGCTCAATACGCGCGGTTAGTGTCTTTAAATCATAGTCCACTTCGCGGTCATAAAAATCGGCAACTTCCATTAAGAGATCGTCAACTTGACCGGTCTCTTCACCAACGGCAATCATCTGCAACACTAAAGGAGGGAAAATACCACTACTGACCGCAGTACTCGCGATACTTGCGCCCCCTTCAATGCCACTTTTCATTTCAATCAAACGGTTCTCTAAATAGCGATTGCCCAATGCCTCGGCGGACATTTGCAATGCGGTATTAAGCGGAACACCAGCACGAATCATTAACGCAAATGTACGAGAAAAACGGGCCATCTGAGCACGAGTCACAATACTGCCCGTTACCGGAACTTTGAGACGCCAGTTATCCCACGTCTCTTGTCCTTTGACGGTATTGCGCCAAACTCGTAATCCAATCCAAGTGGCCAGTGAAGCCCCTAGTAATAACGGCCAGTAATGTACAAAGAAGTTTGAGGTGCCAATTAAAATTCGAGTTGGCAGAGGTAACTCCATACCAAATCGAGAAAACATAGAAGCAAACTGTGGAATCACTTTGATATTCAGTACCACCATGGCCAAACCAATCGAGGTTAAAACAAACATGGGATAACGCATGGCAGAAGCTATTTGGCGCCGGGTTTCCATCTCCTGCTCATAATAATTGGCTAACTGAAGCAAAGAGCTATCTAAACGACCCGTGTTTTCACCCACATTGATCATTGAAACAAACAGTGGCGTAAATACCCGTGGATGTTGCTTCATCGAGACCGATAACGGACTACCATTGGTTAAATCAGCAATGACCGCTTCTAAAGTTTCACGTAGTAGTGGATGGCTAGTACTTTGTGCCAAACCTTTAATCGCACGCAGTAATGGGATCCCAGCTTTGGTTAAGCTATAGAGCTGACGACAGAAAATCACCAAGATCTCTAGCGGCAAAGGAGCCTTAAACAGCGCCATTAAGTCGAAGTTAAGTGGAGACTCTGAGTACGGCTTTAGATCGAGTGGAATTATCCCTTGTTGCAGCAAAAGATCAGCGGCGGCATCACTGCTGGCAGCCTCTATTTTGCCTTGTCGGATCGCCCCTTGATAACGACCTTTATATTGAAACATCGCCATAAACTAAACTCACACCACCAAATCAACGTTGTCGCTTTCACCTAAGATCAGCACTTCATCAATACTTGTTGTACCGGCCATAGCCAGCTCCATCGCAGATTCAATCAACGGTTTATAACTTTGACTATTACGCGCTAACTGACCAAATAGCACCGCATTATTATCTCGTAGTGCATCCATCATCGGCATATCAATTTCAAGCAGTTCAAACACACCGATACGACCTCGGTAGCCAGAGAAATTACAGCTTTGACAGCCTCGACCATAATGAAAAGTATGCTGACTCAGTTGCGGATAACAACTTTCCAACCACACTTGCTGCTGAGGTGCTAATGCAACAGGCTCTTTGCATTCTGGACAGATACGACGCACCAACCGCTGAGCGAGCACCGCACGTACTGCACTTGCCACTAAGTAGCCAGGAGCTTCCATATCAATCATACGAAGCGCACTATCAATGGCATTATTGGTGTGCAGTGTCGACAGAACTAAGTGGCCAGTTAGAGCAGAACGCAAACCAATTTCAACCGTCTCATGGTCACGCATCTCACCCACTAAGATCACATCGGGATCCTGACGAAGTACCGTACGGAGAATCGAGGAAAACGACAGACCAATCTTACTATTGACTTGAACTTGGTTAACACGAGGCAAACGATATTCCACCGGATCTTCTGCGGTGATCAATTTTTTACCCGGCAAGTTTAGTTCATTAAGTGCGCCGTATAAGGTGGTGGTTTTACCCGAACCGGTTGGGCCTGTTACTAAAATCATACCGTGTAGACGCTTAAGCTGACGGCGGAAACGAGTTAGGATCTCTGCTGGCATACCAACCTGCTCAAGACTTAAAATCCCAGCAGATTGATCCAATAGACGCATTACAACCGATTCACCGTGCTGTACTGGCATGGTTGATATACGGATATCGACGGAATGCTCCTTTACTTTAATATTAAAGCGTCCATCTTGTGGCAGACGTTTTTCTGAAATATCCAGACCGCTCATCAGCTTCAAACGCAGCACCAATGCTGAAGCAATACTTTTCTCTTGTAATACCGTTTCGTGTAATACCCCATCAATACGCTGACGGATACGTAAGACATCTTCATCTGGCTCAATATGAATATCAGAGGCCCCGACTTGGATCGCATCTTCAAATAACGTATTGATCAGCTTAACGACTGTAACTTCATCATTATCAACCGCTTCATCAAAACCAAAAGAAAAGGGATTTTGTACCTGATGTTCCGCTTTAAGTTGCTCGGCAAAAGAGGCGATCTCTTTAGTGCGGCGATAGTAGCGATCAAACGCTGCTAACAGTTGAGTTTCAGAAGCAATCACCAGCTCAACTTGATAGCCATGAAGCTGATCGTAAACGGATTCCTGTGCGGTCAGATCGGCAGGATCACTCATAGCTACACGTACGGTATCGCCATTGCGACCAATTGCTAACGCACGTAAACGACGAGCATGAACCTCTGATAGCAGCGACACCGCATCACTATCGATCTTAATTCGGCTCAAGTTAACCAGCGGGATCCCTAACTGACGCGATAAGAATTCCAACATCTGCTGCTCGGAGATAAAGCCCATACTGATCAACGTATCACCCAACTTACGCCCGGTATTATGTTGTTCAGCCAGCGCTTGTTCTAACTCACTTTGCGCAATAATGTTCTCTTCAACCAGAAGATCCCCAAGACGTTTTCTTAATCGCAGAGACATACACTTAACCTCGAGTTTTTGTTAATAACGCTAAACGTTGCTGAGCAAACTGAATTGACTGCTGGGAAATATGGCCATACTTCAATGCTTGCTGATAAGCCATGGTTGCTTTGGCTTTGTTATTGCTACGTTCTGCAGCAATAGCCAGGCCTAGCCACCAGCGACCATTTTGCGGTTGACGGTTAAGCAGTTGCTGATAAGAATTTAAAGCAATCGCGTTATTTTTAACTTCTTGAGCAAGTGCACCACGCATCACCAAATAAGGCATTGGCGCATTCGCGGGTACAGAATTTAAGATAGCCAGTGCCGCTTCAGGCTGAGATTCTTGTGCTAATAATTTCGCTAACGTTAAGCGCAATACCGGCTGCTGAGGTGCAAGTTCCAAGCCCTCTTCCAAGGTTGCGATGGCACCACGAACACTGCCTTGACCATATAAGGTGGCCGCTAGCTTTTGTCTTGCTTCAATCCAGTCTGGTCGATACTTAACGGCTTTTTGTAAACTGATGATCGCTTGCTGACTATCAGCTTGGGCTAGTGCTTTTTCTGCTCGGTTATATTCAAGATCAGCCAGCTGGCGATTATTTAACGTAACAGTTTTAATCGACAATTGCTCAGGCTCATGACTCTCTTCAATAACATGACGAGGCGCTGATCTAACTTGAGCAATATGTACTTCTGGCTCAGGTTCAAATTCTGGCTCAGGTGCACTGTCATATTCTTCAACTACCGGTTTTAACGCTTGATGTTTCAGTTTAATCGGTGTGGTTTTAGGTTCTTCTACTTGAACAATTGCCTCAGTAGATATAGAACGATGCTCAGTCGTTATCTCGTTATTTTCTTCACTTGAAGTTTTTAATTCTTGGCTGTGAAGTACTGACTGAGAGTCACTCTTTTCGTTAACCATCACCTGATGATTAGAGACCGGATTAGACGCAGCAACCGCTGGAGTGACAACATGAAACCCGGCACCAGACTCATCGGCATCAATATAAGACGAACGAATGATCCAACCACTAGCAAATACCCCCATAGCGCAAAGAGCCACGGCAATACGAGATGGCCATACCGATTGAGCAACGGGTTTTATTTTCGCCATCTTAAGCGGAGGTAAATCACTAGATAGCGCTTGTTTTTGTGCTAAAGCATCTAATTTTTTATTAATAGAACTCATGCTTTACTCCACCCCCATGGAACGGGAAACAGCCATCGCGGTTGTCTCGCACCAGGTGTGTCTTGAATAGCCATTAGAATTTCACGTTGGCCAACCATCTGTAATTGGCTACTGCTTGCTGCAATTAACGCCTTATGACAAAGCTGGTTAATTAAGCGCGGAATACCGTTACTGGCCTGCCAAATAAGTTTAGATTGAGGTAAAGAAAACAGTGGTAGACGACATCCTGCCTGATAAAGACGATGCTCAATATAAGCCACAGTTTCAGCCAAATCTAAAGCTCGCAGTTGCGCTCGAAACGTTATGCGCTGCTGCAATTGTCGTAAGTGATGTTGTTGCAAACGCTGATCCAACTCAGGTTGACTCAACAGCACAATCTGCAACAGTTTCTCAAATTCGGTTTCCAGATTACCAAGCAGTCGAATTGTCTCTAAACAATCATCCGATAACGCTTGAGCTTCATCTAATATCACCACAACAGAACGCCCTAGCTCTTTTCTTCGAATCAGTTCATGCTGCAATTGTGACGTTAAAGCGATACGATCTTTTGGCGGCTCTAACCCCAGCTCGATTGCCAATGCGATTTTAAGTTCATCGCCCTCTTTCGGCGGTGTTGGGATGTAGGCCAAATCACAATGAGCGGGCAAACGCTGAATGAGCATGCGACACACTAAGGTTTTACCCGTCCCAACTTCACCAGAAATATGAATGATCCCTTCCCCCATAGTTAAAGCAGCCAATGTGGTTTGGATAGCTTCAACATGGGGTGGCAACGCATGAAATAATTCCGTATTTGGCGTTAGAGCAAAAGGTGCCTGATGGAAACCAAAATAAGCCTGATACATGACTTATTTATTCTCTGGGAACCACTCATTAAGCAGACTTTGGGAGCGCTCTAACTGCTGCTTCCAAGTTTGCTCACCAACAACGGTTGGCTTAAGTAAAATCACCAACTCGGTTTTTTGCTGCACTTTATTGATATTACGGAACAGATTACCAAGGCCGGGAATATCGCCAAGTAACGGTACTTTTGATACTTGATCATGGGTTGATGTCTTCATCAAACCACCAATCACCACCACATCACCGGAATGAGCATGAATGATAGAGTCAGATTCGCGAATAGAGCTTTTCGCCAGTGGTAATTGGTAGGTACCAAACTTATCGCCAAGCTCGATGGATTTCACTTCATCTGTTACATCAACCACAGCTGGGTGAACATGCAGTAACACACCACCTTGATCATCAATTTGCGGAGTCACATCAAGAGAAATGCCAGAGAAGAACGGCGTTAAATTAATATCTGGAGCTGCCGTACTGTTATCACCTGAAACATTACTGCTCGATACGTTAGTGACGAAGTACTCATCACCACCCACTTTGATAACCGCTTTTTGGTTATTCGCCGCCGTTACGCGAGGGCTTGATAGCACATTAAGATCACCTTGAGTCGACAGAAAACGCATCACAGCACTGAAGTTGCCATCGGTGATTGTTATATTGGTTTGACCGCCAAGCAGCTCAGAAATATCGTTACCACCAGGAAGTGTATTAATCAGCCCAGTAACAGGATTAACCACGGAAGGCTGACCAATAGTAACGCCACCACTGCCAATACTACGAGTAATATTGCCCCAGTTAATACCCTGTTGGTAACTGTCGTTTAACGTTACTTCAAGAATTTTAGCTTCTAAGATAACCTGACGCTTTAATCGCTGCTCAGACATCCCAAGGAACTTCTTCACTTCACGTAATTCATTCGGATACGCACGTACAGAAATTAAGCTTGCTTGTGGAGAAACGACAACACTACGGCCATCTCCCGCACCACCAATCATAGCTTGAACGGCTTTTTGCAACTGTCCCCAGAAATCACTCTTAGAGGTTGTTTCGATGGTGGTGCCGCCAGTAGTAGTACTATCACCTGAACTTAGGTTATTACCATTACTATCACTGTCATTATTGTCATCATTATTATTGTTGCTATTGCTAGAACCATTAGATGAATCGTTATCACTCACAGAGCCTGTTGTGATCGAGGTTAAGGAAACCCCACGACGCTGCAATTGCAAATAATCAACTGGAATGATTTCAGTACGTAATGTGGCAGGAAAGACCTGAATGATATTATCAGCACGCGTGATCTCATAACCGTACATATCAGAGACCACTTTTAAGACTTCACTTAACGTTACATCTTTTAATTTTAGTGTTATTCGACCTGACACATTCGGTGCAATCACCATATTAAATGGCGTACCTTTCACAAGGCTGGTGAAAAACGCTTTCGCTTCAACATTACGAGCATTCACTTGAAAACGCTTTTCTACCACGTGCGATGGTACGATAGAAGATCCTGACATAGGATCCATATTCGGCATTAGATCCGCACTTACCCCTTCAGGAAGATCCGTTAATGATGTATTGTTAGCATCATTAACTGCCTGATTTAATGCTTGTTTTATTTCAACAGGATCGCGGTGCCCCATATTGGTTGAACAACCAACCAGTGACGCAATAGCTAAACCTACAGCGACTCGACGCATATTAACCATTCCCTCAATATTTTATTGTTATATTGTCTGCAAATAATGCTAAGCGCGACTGCTTACCACCACGCGATACCACAACAGAATCTGGATAAATTTTTATAACTCTATAGCCACTCACGCTTTGGCCAACAGAAACATTACGGCCATTTATGATCGCACTACAACGGCTATATTCATCACATAACACACTTTGTAGTACGGGCTTATACACCTTTTGCGTCCGACTTTTTTGTGTTGGAGCTTGCCATCCCAGTGGGGCTGTTGGATCTTGTGCTGCAAAAACAGATCCACCCATAAGAAAACCAAGTACTAGCAATAAATATTTAGCCACCAATAAAGTCCTTACTTTCACCTAAGGTATACACCTCTAAACTGATCGTTGCTTCAGGATATTTCTCTACGCGATAGTCTAAAAAGCGCCAGTAATATTTCACAGGAAGCGCTTCAAGTTGAGCCAAATAGCCAATAACATCAAAATAGCGCCCAGTAAAAGTCAAACGTACTGGATGAATGTAATACCCTACATCTTTGCCTGCAGTTAATTGAATCGGTGACAATGACTCCATACTCACTAAATGCAAACTGGCACTTTGCTGTAAAACATGTTCAAGCAAAGCGGGCATTTGTTGTGGCGTTATTAAACTGTCTATCTTCTTATCCAGTTCGAGCTTTAACTGTGTTTCCTGATGCTGTAATTTAGCGATATTCACATTAATTTTCGCATCGGGATCTTCCTTTAATTTATTATTTAAAACAATGACTTGATTATTTGCTGTGATAACCTGATTTTTCACATCAAGCGTGGATAAGTGCGCACTATCAGCATCAGCCATCAAAGGTTGAATAAACGTAAAAATACCAACGAAAAAAATCGCGACAAAACCACAACCTGTAATCAGCCATTTTTCTCGCAGACTTAACGCCGCAAATTTTTGATCTAATTGCTGCCACTGAATCATGGATTAACCTTCTCTTCCCGTTTTGCTGTTAGGCTAAACGTCACTTGCTTTTGTTCATTACGGCCCAGTTTCATCGACTCAAATTGACGCTGATTCAATGAAGAATATTGCCCAAATTCTTTTAACCATTGCGGCACAGAACTAGGTTGACGAGCAATCCCAGACAGATTTAAATTCTTTCCTTCCACATGAATATTAAGCAGTTGGATATTACCATTTGCAGCATCAGCAAGTTGCTGCAACATACTGGAATACCCCACTTTTAGACTATCGTCATGATTAGCAATCGCTTTAAGTGTTGCTTGCGTTTTTGCTATTTTCTGCTCAAGTTCACTTTCAAATGTCACTTTTGCAGGACTTGGGATCTTCAAAGCAAGTTCAGCTTTAATTGCCTCAATCTTTGCTTGCTCGGCATCGAGTTTTTCTTGCTGCAATGCCAACTGCTCTTGAGCCAATTTATTGCTCCATGCGCTCCAACCCCATATAGCCGCAAGTAACACCGCAGAAATAGTCCAACCTAAAACAACATTGGTCAGTGTTAACCACTCTTTTTTAGGGCGAAACTCGTCACGATAAAGCTCAATAGAAACAGGAAGATGCTGAGTCAACATCGCCCAAGCTAAACGTAAGCTATTTGTTTTTATAATTGGATCTGGATCGACAATAGGCTCAACCAAAAGATTAAAGTTAGCTTTTAATTGTTGAGCTAAAACCGAATTATCGTCACCATCACAGGCAACCATAATTTTAGAAATAGTACTGCCGCGAAATTGAGTACTTAAAAAGTCTAATGAGCGCTGTAACTCCAAAGTTAAGTTATCTATTTGCTCATTGTTTGAGGCTACAATTGGAGTAGAAAAGCCACGTAATTGACGCTGAAAACAGAGTACTTGTTGCTTAAATGCGCTCAATGCCAGTCCTTCATTTTGACGACAATGAACAATAAGCTGATTCGCTTCTAAATTTGAGAATTGGCCCCACAACACATCTTCAACGCCAATGGATATCACCTTGCACCCTTTTAATGCGCAGGCTTGTACCATAGTTTCAACTTGGCGTTTATTGGCAACAAACACTTGTAATCTGTCTTTAGTCGCAGCAGGAAATGCATCGGCCAATATTTCCATTGGTGATTCATTTAAAAGGTCTTTAACTAAAAAAGGCAGAACTGTTGGCCATTCCTGTTCAGGAACATCAGGCTTATCAATAAGTAATGTTTTAAATAAGCCATGCCCAAGAGCGAGCTTGAGGTTTTGCTTGTGCAGATGATGCTTTTCAATTAGAGCGATTAGAGCACTTTCTAACTGTTCTTTCTTCTCTAAAATATAAGTATCGGCACACCACTGCTGCTCGGAATTTTGATAAAGTAACGCAACTTCATCAGTAAATATTGCCAAACAAGCAGAGCATCCCTCGGTGCTTTTGCCAAACCATCGACCAAAATTCATAAAAGTGTAATGTCCCAACGGATCTTTATATAAACGAATAATCGCCTAATCTTTTTACTGTTATGAGGCGAGAGCGCATTCTACCTTAAATAAAACACGATGCACATAACTTACCAATTTGACGATATTTTATATAACAGTTATCTATATAGATATTCCATTGATCACTTTTTTATTCGGTTTACCGATAATTCCGCCGCAAAAAGACGCCCCTGACCACCATAAACCCCCAACTGTTTAAGCACTTGCCACTCTTTATCACTTTCAACCCCAACAGCAATTAATTTGGCTTTAGTGATTTCACAAGCACCAAGCATACTGCGAACAAACAGTTGGTTTTCTTGCCGTTGATGAATATCGCGTACCAATCCTCGGTGCAACTTAATATAGTCGGCTTTGATATCTTTTATGTAGTGAGTACTAACAATCGTTTTGCCGGCTTGATCGATAACTAACTGACAACCTAATCCTGCCACCATTCGCAAAATAGGACGCATGGCATCAAGATGTTTTACTAACTGACTTTCAGGTACTTCAAAAGAGAGACGGTTAAGCACAGTTCTTGGGGTTTGTAATAGTTGATCACGCAACCAACGCGAGAAGTTTTTATCCAGCAAGGCTTCAACACTGAGATTAACAGAGAGCGCTTCTTGAGCAGGTAAAGTTTGCAGTAAGGCTAAAGCTTTGGTTACCACACTACGGTCAAAGCGAACATTAAATCCGACCATATTAACCGCAGGGATAAATCCAGAGGCTTTCATTAAGATCCCATTTTCATCTTGAATTCGAGCCAATAACTCACGGTGTAATATTTGATCTTTGTCAGCGATAAATACGGCCTGCTGGAATAACAAAGGCCCACCCTGATTTAAAATGGCATCCAGTAATGAGCGCCAACGAACACTTCCACGTCCTTCGGCAAATTGCTGATCTTTTTTAAAGGTGCACCAACTATTACAACGTTGCAATTGAGCACTGCGTAACGCCATATCCGCTTCATCCATGATACGACCACGACGCTCACCAGTTTGATAGTAAGTCACACCAATATGGAACCAATTATCTAACTCCATTGGAGCACTTGGCTTAATACGCTCTAAAGCATGAAGCATCTGGTTGGTAAACAGTTTAATTTCTTTTGCTGATTGCTGCGGAATTAACATCGCAAATTCAGCATCAAAGTAACGTGCCAATAATGTATCCGGGTATCGTTGTGAGAAGTTAGTAAGTACTACGCCGACATCTTGAATAAATTCATCAGCAACCTCTTTTCCTCGCTCATTTTGCAACTCATCCCAATCATCAATTCGAATTAATATCACCACACCTTGGCTATCCGGCTCTTGCACCATAGATTGCAACCGGCTATCAAAAAGTACTCGGTTAGCCGCCCCCGTTAATTGATCCAAAAAAGTGTGGGTACGGATAAAAGTATCAAATCGACTTCGCTCTTGGCGGGCATCTTTTAACTCAGCAATTAATTGATCTAAAGCTAAACTTGCCGTTCCTGGCCACTCCTGCTCTTTTCCTTCAGCATATTGATCCACTCGCCCAGCAAGGATCATTCGTCCCCGCTCTTCAAGCATTTCAGATCCGGTTAATTGTCGTCTTAACCAATTAACCCCGCGAACAAGACCAATAATAATGATTAAAATGGCGAGGCTTATCGATGACATAGGCCCGATGGAATAGGTTAACTCGGTATAGGGAGGAATAGAGGCAATATTAACAATAACGCTCCCCGTTTTACCTAAGGTGTAATGGGTACGATAAAGCAAATTGGGATCAGCTAAAGGATCGGGTTGAGTGTAGTGATAATAGGTCTGGTTATTGTACTCAACCGTTAAATCAATCACGTTACTGGCTTGGAGTAATTTAGGTAACCAGCGCGCTAAATGTTTTTGTCCATGAGCATCACTGGCATCATTTACCTCTTGTTCAATCACATCCACAATTCCCTGCAGATAATGATCTTGGTAACTTAATCCAAGGGTTCGAAAGCTAAGTGCTCCCCCAATGAAAATAACGAAAATGGCACTTAAAACAATTACAGTAACAAACGCAACCAGTCGATTGCTTAACTTCATCCCTGAGGCTCTGCGCATTGAGTATCTCGATTAACTTAAGATTTGATTCATCATAGCGGATTTGACTGCACTCTCTGCAACATTTTTGCAATAACAAGCTAGCCTTATCACAAAAAAAGCAGCGTTAGACGCTGCTTTCTTAATATTGAACGCTTTTAACAGGCTCGATTAGAATGGTTCTGGTGACCTTAACGACCGACCGACCAAGTCAAGCCTTTGAAATATATGTAATTACATTTATAAAAACAATAAAATGTAACGTTTTTTGTAACCTTTACATTATTTTTAAGGCAAAACTTTACAAAAAATAGCGAGCGGAGTCTAACATCCCAAATGTTAGTTTAGCACCATAAATATTACGTTTACTAATAAGGTTACAAAAATGCCACACCGTTCAAAATCTAAAAACACCTTTGTCGCTATTTAGCTTGATAAGTAAGAGCAAGTAATTTTGTATAGAATGCGATCTGCATTTTCGTCTGAAGTAAAACCTAGTATTGAGATGCTTTTGCCATAGACCCATCAATTCTTGTTATAAAACAATTATCACCACTGGCTCAATGACAAAATATACCAACCCAATCACAGCAAGGATAAACGACCACTGGGACAAACTGTTAAAACGTCGTAGTAACCAATATTTAGATAGTTTTGCAGTAACATCCAGTTCTGCGTCGAAACTATAGTAAACCATTGCAAAAATAGCGTTTAAAGCTAATGCTAAAGCAAATGACAACGTAGAAAAGGCTAACGAGTAGCTTGAAACAATCAGGTCAACCTTATCAATAACTGTAAGAAAGTAAGCAAAACTTGCGCCAGTAAAAGCAGTATGAATCCACTTACCATATTCAGACTTTTCCATGTTCGCCCTCTTGTTTTATAACGCCTTGTTAAGGTGTGTGCAACGCAATACCGATGCTTCCGTATGCCTCCTTAAACACTAAACGCAACGCATAGAAAAATACCACGCGTTGCGAATCACTCTTAAATAGTTTGTTATGTGTTCCAACGTTTACTGTGATTTATCTCTGTAAAGCCTTTTAGATCATCATTTTCATCAATTTCAACACCCCAGTTATCGTAGCATGAATAAAAGTTATCTACGCCCAATGGCTTGTTGTCAAAGGGAGCCGTACCTCTAGAAAATTTAAAGAGTTGGTTCACGAGTCCTTGTAGCTCCGCTAAAGCAAATACTTGTGCCATCAAATTTAAGGGATCCTGAATCGTATGGCTATCTGCGGAAAAACTTTTAGCTAACAGCTCCATTCTCGAATGATGGATCTGTAACCTGACTAATATATATGCTAAATGTTCGGCAACCTCCGGAGATGCTTCAGAAATGCAGTCTTTAAAGACTTGTTGGTATCCAACTGGTAACTCAGGGCAATTCTCTTTTAATGGTGTTTTACAGTGATCACTTTTGTCTTTTGCTCGATCCCAAGCCTCATTTACCAATTTGGAGCTTTTCTCAAAGTAAGAGCACAATTCGGAGAGAGCTTGAGGAAGAAAAGCCTTTGCAGCAATGAAGTTTCTCTGTCGCCTTTTTTCTTCGGTATACATAACTGCATTCAAAGCAAAAACACTAGCGATAAAGGCTAAAATACCAGTGTTAAAAGATTGCCAAGTGTACCAAACAGCATGGACATGCCCCCAGTCACCTTGTGTTAATGGATAAATAACCATTGACACTAAGTACGGAATTCCAACAAAAAAACATAACCAATTTATTTTTACAACCCAAGACAATGAACTTTCTCCGACGTCTGACTGGACACATAACACCCTGTTAAAGTGTGAGCAACGCAATACCGATGGCCGCCGCATACCACCTGAATCACTAAACTCAACGCATAGTAAAAATGCCACTCGTTGAGAATCACTCTTAAATGCTTTGTTACATGACTTTTAGTGGCACTATTTCTTTGTGGGGGGTTAAAACGAACTCTTTAGAAGAGCAACAGATTATAAATTGGCGACCTGAACCACAAGGACACAACTCATTAGTTTCCATATGATCAAAGTTAGACCTAGGCTGCATATCAATCGTGTGATTAATTTCCCACCAGTAAAACAATGTTGGTAAGCCATCTACAATCATATCGAGAGGCTGATAATTGTAATGGGCAACGTCTTCCCCATTTTCACTTTTCTTAAATGGTACGCATATTTTTTGTACAGGATTAGGAACCATTGCGATGCCTAAAATCTCCATATCCTCAATAATGCGGTAGCATAATTTTCCATTATAGACCTCACCTACCAAATGAGAACAGGAGCTTCTTGGAGTTATGAGTTGTTTACATTCACTGCATCGTATTTTCTTTTCTAAAAACTCAGAACTAGCAAATATTTTATATGGATATACTTCTTGCCATAACGGAACTTGATGAACTAAGAAGTCGACATGCAATTGCTCAATATACTCATTAGGGATATGCTTCATTAGGTTTTTTAAGTTGATTTCACACCTTTCTAAAACACACCATGCTTCGTAGTACTTTTTTTTCTTTAACAAAGAAATAAAGTCTATATAGTTATTTTGCGCCAGATAAATAGTTTTCAAGATCCACAACTCTTTTGCATCTTCTTGCAAACCACCTTCAACTAGTCGCAATCGGACATTCTCTATTTTTTTCAAGAAAATGGCTTCATTTTGTCTAGTGTGCCGTCTTTTTGAGAAGTTTACTAATGAGGCTTTTATCTCAGTCGTTGTCTTCTGAAACAGCTTCTTTCGTTGGAGTAGATTCATTTATATTACAGTTTGCCAAAATGTTTTTAATCGATTCATTTATAGTTCCGAAGTCTTCTGCTGTACCATCATAATGGACTTCATAATTCTGGCATTCAGATTCTACGGAAATCGCTATAGTAACGTTATCTTCACCTTTAACACTTAGCTGATCATACATATAGTTAGTCAAAAGCCCTACAATTAACGGGGCGAAAACAACGTTTACAATAATTTTACCAAAACGAATTTTTCTCGAATATAGAGCGATTTCGCTATAACGCTCATCATCGATACAAATTTCAACAGTTCCCGTCCCCTCAATTTCTTTCTTTAAATAATTGTAGAGATCTAGGGTTCCTTGAGGAAAGGCGAAATCAACTTTACCTCTAAAGTTTTTAACTGGTAAAAACAATATACTTGAATTTTCTACAGTCTCCTTCAGACCCGAACTAAGAGACACATCTTCTATCCAGCTAGCTCTAGACTCTCCCGAAGTCACTACAATACTCATAAATCACTCCTTTACTAAGATTGATGTTCCTGTCGTGTAACGCTTATTAGACGACAAATTATCGTCTTTCACTTTATGCAATGCAGTAATTTTCATATTAATAAAACAGATAATCAATATGTTATGACACATAAAAAAATTTAGACTACAAGATGTCGCCTAATGATGGGAATGAACAGTTATCAACTTAATCAAATACATTTTAGTAGGGTAAACGTACGCCCTCTAAGTTGTGTAGAGTAATTTAATCTAAATGATGTTGGGGCTGAACCGATTTAGATCGATCTTTCAAGTCTATCCGCGCCGAGGAAATAAAACCGATTGGTTGCCTTCAGACTAATTCAATTTAGGATAAGAAACAGATCAAACTCATTTCAGTCCAGCACTGACTTAACTAACCAACGTTTCTGCCAGAAACGTTAGAAAAAAAAACAATTAATGAGTCTCAATAAGCGGCTGTAGCAATAATTTTCGACACTAACTCATCGCTAACAGCTTCCCCCCATTCACTCTCAAAATAACGATTCGGAAATGATTTTAAGCGTTCATCACAAGCAGCTTCTCCACACACAAACCATTGTGCATCTAATACGCTCGCATGTTTGAACATACGTCTAATTGGATCGCGATCATCAGGTCGCATTCTCCATGTTAAATCAACAAACGGCGCTAATTGCGCATCAGAGAACACATTATGTTTGATTAGCAACTCTCTCGTAAAACGAGTACCTATTGGATATAGGAGCAAATTAGCTTCTCTTGCTGCTTGCGCAAGCTTTTTGGCACTTTCTTTATCTGGCTCAACACTACTTAATAAAATATCTGTAGAACGAAAAGGTTTTTGATTTTCAAACCGTTCACGTACAGCATCGTGACAATTTAAGTAGTTGGCTGAATACAAAATTGAAAATGAGTCAAAATATAGAATTTTCATTGATATCTCCGTAATAAGCCTAAATATATAGCAACACTATATTAGTGTGATTAAATAGCTTGCGCGAAATAAACATTAATAGAGAAATTGTTTTGCAAATGAAACTTCAGAACAAAAATTTAGCCAAGCATTCATCAGCCAGAGAGCTTGGTACTTCTCTGGCAATTTCATTCATTCGTCACTCACTTTTGCTGTTTTGTTGCAAGAGGTTCGGTTAGCTGTTCAACCGTCATCCCATGCTGTGTCGCGTTGTATAACCAAGTATGGAATTGCTCAAGAAGCTTATTATTTTCCGCTTCAAGTCTTGCAATGGTTCGCTCGCGTTTTTCTAACTGGTCAGCAGCAGCCTTTAAGCTAGATGGTAGATGTCTATTACGTGCAGCAATAGCTTTAGGACTATTGCCCGAAACAAGTGCCTTAACCTCGGTAAAGGCGTTTTTAATACGTATTTGCTTTTGCAGTGTTTGCCTAGTGGTAATAAGTCTGTAATCATGCGCCACAGCTTCTACCAACCTATCCCACGTAAGCTTTGAATCCATAGGCCAATCATCTAGAAGCTCACAAACGTTACTAATATCCTTATCTGTTAAATGCTTAGCCATAATCAGTCCTCAAAAAAATCTATACAATCCAAATCATCCATAGCCTCAAATAGCTCATCATCAATATCTGACTTTGAATTACTCTCAATCCCAATCATTTCATCAACCGAAACTCTCTGATTCGCTTTGATTCTTTGGAAATTTTCAATTTTAGGTAAACGTTTTTTACCATTGGCATCCATTGCACGATCTAACTGGGTATCATCCTCTAAGTTAACCAGCTTGATAAGAGAGCCATCTTCGATGTTTGGATCTTCCATCATGGCAAGCAATTGCTCACAGCGCTCTGTGGTCAACTTCCTGCGTTCATAGAACTGCCGAGCCCCCTGAATCCCATCATCGACTGCTTTTTTGTCCATTTTGAGAAGTCTCTTTTCATCTTTCAAACGTGTGCGGATTCGCTCGCACTTACCATCATCGCCTTTCTCACAAACCTGCTGATCACAATTGATACAGTCTCGATACTTCGTACAAGGCTCTGCCATGTAGGACGTAACACACATACCAAATTCGTTCGTGTGTGCTGTCAACGCAGCTTTAGTGTTCAACTCTTGAAGTGTTCGAGGGGTAGCGATCTGAACCTGAATTTGAGTAGAACCCGTCGCTGGATTGACCATCAAGCCCCGAGATACAAGGTCTGCCTCATGGTCACATATGAAGTCAGCGCCATATTCCTCAGGCGTCGTGTGATCGTAATAACGGTTATGCCGAGGGTCACTTCGCATTGCCCAATTGGCTCGCTGCTCTCCATCCATACCGTTAACGGCGGCCATGGTGTCAAGCATATGCCGAATCTGGTGAGACGTTATCTTAAGATCCCCGTACCCCCAACGCTGGAACACGGATAATGCTCCTTTGGCTAACTTTCCGGTAGAACTCTTCTTTTTCGTTGGTGCGAGGTCTTCATTTAACGTATTGATAGTCCGGATTTTTAACTCCGTTTGAATTGTTGGTTTTATGGTGTGCAAACCATTAGCAAATCCAGCATACAATGCCTCAGACCATTTAACCTTGACGTGTCCATTGCCTTTTTTAAATGGAATGTACGGAAAACCCTCTGGAAGATCATTTCGGAGGATTGCATTCAACTCTCGAAGCGTAACCACGTAATCTTTCCTTTCAACTCCTTTGCGCTTTAAGAGTGAATTTCTAGACGAATACCACTTCTTACGATTCTCTTTATCAGAAATATCGCCATAATCTGATAAATCCAGTCCAAGTGCCATTGCGACCTCGTCCATCGTCAGGGGCTGATCTTCTGGTACATCCGGGCAAAGATCATGCCGTGGAAAATCTGGAATGTCTTCAAGCTGCTTCGCAAACTTCCGTGCAGGCTCCGACTGCTTCTGCAAACGTGCAATGGCAGCCTCAACAACGCCATACATGCACGATGGGATCCATTTGTGTGCGTGCCCAAAATCCTTGCCTGAATACCACTTAAGTCCTATGACACGGATAGTTGCATTGAGATCTAGCTCTTCTTTATCGTTGTCTGATTCTGTCTCCTGAGAGGATTTAATAATGCTGCCCGATTCGTCAAATACAGCACTATCAGTAGTCTTAGATGCGGTATCAAACTCTTTTTGGAATTCAAGAATTGCCTTCACATCATCTCTAGTAAAGCCTTCTATCTTGAGCACTTCCCAAACCCTCAACTCTTCATAATGAAGAGGGTCTGCAAGCAGGTATAACGGCTCAGAACCACGATTTGGTGCTGCCATCAACAGGGCCATTGTCGATGTTGTGAAAATATCGCGAGGACTGAGTTCTTCAGTTTTTCGAGCATTAATTGAAGCTAGTGCCATCAACGCATTATCGTCAGGCATTTTGTCCTGCCTTCTCTTGTCGGCATCATCATCTGTTGCTTGCTCAGAAGGCTTTTTGATTCCACTCTTCCACTTAAATGGCTTCAATAATTTGTATTCAATCAGAAACTCAAGAAAATTATTTAAACCGCGCCCAGCTTGATATGCCGCGCCTGCACCCAATGATTCTTTTGCTGCTCTTTGCGCAGCATCAAAGTCCTTTGCCGTAAGCTTGGCTGCGTCAAAAACCTCTCCCTTGTGTAGGAGCTGCCAACTTGCATTAATTGCACGCAGAGCTTGGAATTTAACGTTAAGACCTGCTTTTGTCCCTCCACCATACGTAACATAGGCTTTTGCAAAGGGAATTAAGGACTCATCCAGTAAATGCTCAGGATTTCTACTTTGGTTTGAGACACCAAAAATGTTGAAGTTACCTACTTTCTGCCAATAGTTTTGGTCGTACTCATATTTATCGTTGAGTGGTGCGATTTGACGCCCGAATTCAATGAAATCAGCTTGGTTCTTCGCATACTCAAGCTCGTGCTTAGGCTTAAAAATCAACACATCAGCCATCGTTATGCTCCCGACATAGCTGGATTACTTGGCATACCGCAAGGATGGCGCGGTCATTGATTGAGACGATTTGCATATCACCATTCGTATCGGCTATTAACCGCTCCCTTTCTTCTACGAGCCATTCAAGGATGAGGTGATGGGGAGCATTTGCCCACGGACGGAACTTAGGGCATAGATAGCAAGCAATAGGAGCGTAGTCTTGGCAATAGCTACTCGAACCACAGGAGCCAACATCGCACTCTTTTTCACGACACGGAATACGGGCTGCCCCTGCATTTTCAGCGTTGGCTTCGGCTTCATCTTCAACCAACTTACCTGCGAATACCGAGGCGTAACGAGCCAGCGGTTGATTTATAATTTTGGAAATGTGAACCGCATGTTCAGGCGCGTTAGCCACATACACATGAACATTTTGTGTATCAGAATGATCAAGCAGTGTGGCTATGGTCAGCGTACCTGCACCTTCCCTTGCAGCTCTAGTCCCCAAGGTATAACGAAAGCGATAGCTCGTTGACTTTAAAGGCTCACCTGTACGCTCACTGATGATTTCCAGCTTTTTAACCGCACCATTTAGATTGTCTGTCAGGTCTCTTGTTTTGCTATGAGGTAGCTCAGACTTCAAATAATCCATCAACGCATCAGGATTTATCGATTGCATTTCCTCAATCATGCCCACATCGATAAACAAAGGCAGTTCGCCTTTCTCTTCAAGTGTCATTTTTCGACCAAGGGCATCCTCCACCTTGGCTGTTTGTTCTTGGATATGCTGTTCAACGACCTGTGCCACTGAGTTAACCAAAGCATATGGTTTTAGGACACTACGAAACTTCCCGCCACGAACCTTTGCCTTAGGGATAAGCACCACATACATTAGCGTGCCCGTATACTTTGCGGAGTATGAGAAGTCTTTGCATTTGATTGATGCGATCTGCTCAGCACGCCGTCCCGAGGCTTTGAACATTGAGAGGCAAGCATATTCTTCAGTTGCCAGTTTACCTTCGGCATAGCGATGTGCAGCATGTAGCCCGATTGCTTCAAACTCTAAATCACTGAATGGGCCAGTCTCGGGATCGAGGGTAAGGACAGCCGCTCCTTTGTCGTTACCGCTTATGCGCCATTGGTCAGTTAATTTAAATACTGCATCATCAATATGCCTATCCAACCCGAGAAAGCGCATTTGCCGTACAAAGCCTCTAACATACGCAACTTTGTACTGGAGTGGTTTAGACATCTTGTTTTTGAAAGAGAGGAAGCCAATTTCCGAAAAATCACCACATCCAGACTCCCTCAAGTAAACTTTCAGCATATTAATTAGGTTTTGAACATACTTAGCTGAATGATGTTCTGCAAAATAAACAAGTGTTTCCCTGATATCATCTTGCAATGGCTGCTCAAAAGTGTTCAAAAAGCCTACCTGTGCGGTCACATTCCGATTGAGAGTCCATCGGTCGGAGAGGTAATCAAACTCAAAGCCATTGTGAGACATTGATATTGTTACCTTGCTATCGTTGGCAGCGCCAACACCCACAAAGTTCTGATTCAATTTATTATTCCATTACTTAGAGATATTCGTCGTACTGCCCGACGATTGAATTTATAGTGGTTGAGTTTTCTTCTTGAAGATCTAGTGCCATATCCATTGCACGTTTATCATCATGACGCTTGGCATAACGCTTTGCGCTCTTGGAGTTTTCTGTCCACCCCATCAACTTTTGCCTGTCGGCTTCTGACTTGGCTTCCGTTGTTTTGCCTTCTGCAATGCGTTTGTCCGCAAACTTACTGAACTTATCGTTCCATGTGTGACGAGCCGCATGGGGATGAACCCTAAACCCAACTACCTCAGAAATCTCACGAAATATCTTATTCACCTGAGCCATCGATAATGCAACATTGGTTTGTGTCTTATGATTGTGGGTAACGAATAAATACTTGATATGTTCAGAGCCACTGGCATTGGGACGGTAATGGATAAGATAGTTGTCATACATCTCTTTCAAGCGCTTATCCATCGGCACAAATCGTCCTTTGGTCTTCCCTTCTGGTCTGTGCTTGCGCTTATCGCTGTAGTCCGTTTGCGAACGGATCATCACAAAGTAACGACCGTTTTTTGAACGCTGTTTAATGTCTGACTGGTGTTTGTCTGTTTTCACTCGAATCTTGAGCAGCTCCCCACGCCGACAACCAAGGGAAAAAAACATGTTTACAATGAGTTGGTTTCGATAACGAACAGATTCAGATTTCCAAGGATTCTCTAACGAATCAGGGCGAACAACATCAAGAACTCGTATTTCCTGTACTGGCTCTAGAGATTTCCAGTCACCCCAATCGAGAGCTTCATCACTGGTGCCAAACTTATCCCCTCTGATTTTTTTCAACTCAAATTCAGCCGTGGAGTCTTTAGAGGGAAATAGCTCTTCTTCTAGCCAGCCAATAAATTGTGCAAACACAGTCAATCTGTTGTACGTCGTGTGTGGCGAGATATCACCTTCGGTATTGACGAGTATCTTCGCCCTCGCCGTTTCGAGGTTTTTTCTTCTTATGTTCAGAACGTTTGAGGATTTATGTCTGGTGACCATTTCGCGGAATGATTCAACAGTCAGGCTTGAGTGTTTCTTGATGTTCTCAAACTCTCTGTTTGTCAGGAAATCGCCAGTCTTGCATCGCTCGATCAAATCAATCTTTTCAAACTGACAGATTTCTTCTAGAAAGCGCAGGTGTTCAAAAACACTCTTACAGGTAGCATTTGCTTTGGATTGGTTTCGATAATGAAGGGTAACAAAGAGGTTATGGTAAGGCAGAGGCATACCATCCTCACCTAAAAGAATTGAGTAGCTTTCACCACTCGACATGCTGAATACTTTTGTCTTCATCTCATCCTTAACTCTAGACTTTCACACGCAAACTTAACAATTACTCAAGGTAACCTCAAAGCTAAAAAGTGAGCATAAAAAAAGTTTACAGAAGTTGCAACACTCACTGTAAACTTTTCATCTAAGCCTTTGCTATAGTTAACTTAAATTATAAAAGTTAACAAAACCAAGTCTCAAGTAATCGCTAGAATGGAATATCGTCATCGAAGTCCATTGGCGGCTCATTGTACTGCTGCTGAGGTGCAGGTTGTTGAGCTGGAGCTTGTTGCTGCTGTTGTTGTGGAGCAAAGTTTTGTGCTGCTGGCTGTTGTGGTTGACCCCAACTGCCTTGCTGCTGTTGACCGCCCATAGGAGCGCCCATACCTTGACCACCTTGGTTTTGACGGCCACCCAACATTTGCATAACGCCGTTAAAGCCTTGTACTACGATCTCTGTAGTGTACTGATCTTGGCCCTGTTGGTTCTGCCACTTACGAGTTTGTAGCTGACCCTCAATGTATACTTGAGAACCTTTACGTAGGTATTCACCAGCAACTTCAGCTAATTTGCCAAATAGAACCACACGGTGCCATTCAGTTTTTTCACGATTTTCGCCGGTTGCTTTATCACGCCAAGTTTCTGAAGTTGCAATGGTAATGTTTGCAACCGCACCGCCATTTGGCATGTAACGAACTTCAGGATCATTTCCTAGGTTACCCACTAGGATAACTTTGTTTACGCCACGACTGGCCATAGTTCACTCCAAATCTAATGGCGTACAAATAAAATGTATCGCCCTAAGCTAAGTTTACACTTAATCGTGCAGTTTATCATGGCAATGCTATTCAATGACAGAGCCAAGTTTGCAATAAAAGAAAGAAATATTCGTTTATGATTTACGAAAAAATTGCGTTTAATTCTTAATCTATGCACTGTATCTTTATACAGGTCATTCTTTCAAGACTTTTGTCTCTGTGTCATAATCATTTTTAATTAGTCAGCAGAATAAGCTTACAACAAATGGATAAAATCGAAGTCAGGGGTGCAAGAACCCATAATCTAAAAAATATTAATCTCACTATTCCTCGCGATAAGCTCATTGTCATTACAGGCTTATCTGGCTCTGGTAAGTCATCTTTGGCTTTTGACACCCTGTATGCCGAAGGTCAACGTCGCTATGTTGAATCATTATCAGCTTATGCTCGTCAATTTTTATCCTTGATGGAAAAACCTGATGTTGACCATATTGAAGGCTTATCTCCTGCGATCTCGATTGAACAAAAATCCACATCGCATAACCCTCGCTCGACCGTCGGCACTATTACTGAGGTCTATGATTACCTTCGTTTGTTATATGCCCGTGTCGGTGAACCTCGTTGCCCTACGCATAACGTAACGCTTGCCGCTCAAACCGTCAGTCAAATGGTCGATCAAGTACTGTCTCTTCCTGAAGGCAGTAAACTAATGATGCTGGCACCTATCATCAAAGAACGTAAAGGCGAACACGTAAAGACCTTGGCAAATCTGGCAGCTCAAGGC
The DNA here is from genome assembly GCF_003026815.1 of Photobacterium damselae. GTDB lineage: Bacteria > Pseudomonadota > Gammaproteobacteria > Enterobacterales > Vibrionaceae > Photobacterium > Photobacterium damselae. The sequence continues at coordinate 246,318 of NZ_PYOG01000004.1, forward strand.
TATATCCGAGCCCGTATTGATGGTGAAGTTTGTGATCTTTCCGATCCTCCAACACTCGAATTACACAAAAAACACACCATAGAAGTTGTGGTTGATCGCTTTAAAGTTCGAGACGATCTACAACAGCGTCTGGCTGAATCATTTGAAACGGCACTAGAGTTATCTGGTGGTAATGTGGTTATTAGCCCAATGGATGGCGATGGTGAAGAGCTTGTCTTTTCTGCAAACTTTGCCTGCCCGCACTGTGGCTATAGCATGCAAGAACTTGAGCCTCGCCTATTTTCTTTTAATAACCCAGCTGGAGCTTGTGGAACCTGTGATGGTCTTGGAGTACAGCAATACTTTGATCCCGAACGCGTGGTTCAAAATGGCGAATTAAGTTTAGCCGGAGGTGCTATTCGAGGCTGGGATAAGAAAAACTTCTATTACTTTCAAATGCTCAAGTCTCTTGCTGAACATTATGATTTTGATGTCGATGCTCCATTCAACAGCTTATCGAAGAAAGTTCAAAACGTAGTACTTAATGGTTCTGGCACAACCAATATCGAATTTAAATACATCAATGATCGCGGTGATATCACGGTTCGCCGTCACCCATTTGAAGGTATTTTAAATAATATGGAACGCCGCTATCACGATACCGAATCTAACTCTGTACGTGAAGATCTTGCCAAGTTTGTCTCAACCAAACCTTGTGCGAGCTGTCATGGTTCTCGACTTCGCCAAGAAGCACGTCATGTTTTTATTCATGAAACGAACTTGCCGCAAATTTGCGAAATGAGCATCAATGAAGCGCTAGCGTTCTTTACCCAGCTAGAACTGACGGGGCAACGCGCTCAAATTGCCGAGAAAGTATTAAAAGAGATCCAAGAGCGTTTAAGTTTCTTAGTTAATGTTGGTCTAAATTATCTTAACTTATCACGCAGTGCCGATACTTTATCAGGCGGAGAAGCACAACGAATTCGTCTTGCAAGTCAAATTGGTGCAGGCCTCGTTGGGGTTATGTATGTACTGGATGAGCCATCGATTGGTCTTCACCAACGTGATAACGAACGCCTTCTTAAAACACTCACTCACTTGCGAGACCTAGGTAATACCGTGATTGTGGTCGAACATGATGAGGATGCAATTCGAGCGGCAGATTACATAATCGATATCGGCCCAGGTGCTGGTGTTCATGGCGGTAATATTATTGCTGAAGGCACATTAAAAGATATTTTAAAATCCAAACAGTCTCTTACTGGTCAATATCTCAGTGGTAAAAAGTCTATTGCTGTCCCTGAGCAACGCATCCCATTTGATAGCAAGAAGACAGTAAAACTGCTTGGCGCAACAGGTAACAACCTAAAAAATGTCGATCTTGAAATACCGGTAGGCTTATTTACTTGTATCACTGGGGTATCAGGTTCCGGTAAATCAACTCTGATTAATGATACTTTCTTTGAAATTGCCCATCATAAGCTCAATGGTGCCACCAGCGGCGATCCAGCTCCTTATAAAGAGATCCAAGACCTTGAGCATTTTGACAAGGTGATCGATATTGATCAAAGCCCTATTGGTCGTACACCTCGCTCCAATCCTGCTACTTATACAGGGATCTTTACCCCTATTCGTGAGCTATTTGCAGGTACTCAAGAGTCTCGTTCTCGTGGTTATAAACCAGGACGATTTAGCTTTAACGTTCGAGGTGGTCGATGTGAAGCATGTCAGGGTGATGGCGTTATTAAAGTGGAAATGCACTTCTTGCCTGATGTGTATGTCCCTTGTGACTCTTGTAAAGGCAAACGCTATAACCGCGAAACATTAGAAGTGCGTTACAAGGGTAAAACCATTGATGAAGTATTAGAGATGACGGTGGAAGATGCCCGTAAGTTCTTCGATCCGGTTCCCGTTATCGCACGAAAACTGCAAACCTTAATGGATGTCGGCCTCTCTTATATTCGCTTAGGCCAAGCCGCAACAACCTTATCTGGTGGTGAAGCGCAGAGAGTTAAATTAGCTCGTGAACTGTCAAAAAGAGATACAGGAAAAACCTTATATATTCTCGATGAGCCAACGACAGGTCTGCATTTCCATGATATCCAGCAGTTACTTACTGTACTGCATCAATTACGAGATCGTGGTAATACGATTGTGGTCATTGAGCATAACTTAGATGTGATTAAAACCGCAGACTGGATCGTTGATTTAGGTCCTGAAGGTGGTAGCGGTGGCGGACAAATTATTGCAACCGGAACACCAGAGCAAGTCGCACAAGTTGAAGGCTCCCATACTGCCCGATTCTTAAAACCACTGCTTACATCCTAATGTGAATTGACTCGCTTTTTTATCAAAATCAACAGGCTGGCACTACCCCAGCCTGTTTTTGTAGTAATATGCACAACCATTACTATTTTTTCTTCAATTTCAATCTCAAATTGGCTTGATAAAATTGAAATAAAACTGCACTAGGATTGCTGATGGCCGTTGTACAACTACAAGGAACCCGTCTAGAACCCCAACAAATTAGTAAACCGTTGGTTCGTTACTTTTTGGTTTCTATTGCTGCTCTCTTTTTGCTAGCAATGCACTATTTCCAACACAATCCTGGAGGTTCAGGTCTTGAACTCTCTTTTAACGTTACCAGTTGGATCCCTTTTAGTATTGCCATTGCTTTAGGATTGGCTGAGATCTGTCGACAGAAAATTTGGCGTTACTCCAAGCTAACCCTAATTCTACTGCTGTGCTGCGTTTTGCTCTCACTGCCCGTGTTCTACCCCAATGCCGATGCAAGTCAGGTCAGTTTTCGTCTTTTTACTCTCTGGAGTGGCTGGCTCTTTTTTGTCGCCTTACAACAATTTACCTTTACCCATAAGCAACGCCAACGCATTTTATGGTTTATCTTAGCTGGTATTTTAATTGAGACCCTCTTTGCATGGGTACAATTTCTCTATCTAAAACCAGGCAACCCTTTTGGCTACGATACCTTAGCTAATCGACCATACGGCATTTTTCAACAGCCTAATGTTATGGCTAGCTTTCTTGCGACAGGACTGGTTTTATCAGCCTACTTGCTTGCTCGTGTGCCAATGTATCGTGGAAAGTGGAACTGGCAACATCTTATTTTACAGCTCACCCCTGTGCTCATCATACCGATCTTAGTCGTCTTAAGTTCTCGCACTGGATGGCTTGGCGCAATCGTTGGTGTTGGTCTGATGATACCTTACCTCCACCGCTTTGCACCCAAGAAACTATGGATAGGTTGGCTATTAATGGTAGCAGCTGGTTTAATGAGTGCTTGGGGTCTTACCGCGGAACGCTCATGGGCTCCAGCTGATGGTCGAGTTAGCTTACAGAGTTTACGCTCAGTACATATTCCACAAGCTTTTGATATGTTTAAAGCAGAACCCATGACAGGCTATGGTTATGGACGCTTTGAAACCGCTTACATCACTCAAACCGCTATCTGGCATCACGACGATCCAAAGCTACCCGCAGGAGTACCAAGTTTAGATCATCCCCATAATGAATTGGTCTTTTGGGCAGCAGAAGGCGGTATTATTCCGTTACTTGGCCTATTGATTGCAGCCACGGCGGTCTTCCTTAAAATCAAAAAAGCGCGCCAAGGCACCCAACTTGCACTGATTGGATTATTTTTTCCTATCACCTTGCACACCCAGCTGGAATATCCGTTTTATCACTCGCTGATCCATTGGATCGTCTTTATTATTTTTATTTACTGGATCGATAATCTAACCGCCAAATACTATCGTTATCAGGCAACTTATGTTTTAACGCTAAAAGTCTTTAGTATTGCACTACCAATTGTGATCACCAGCTTTATGATCACCACGCTCTATTCCGGAGCTCAATTAACAAAATTTGAAACCAGTAAGCCGATTAACGTCGATTATTTAATGAAAGTGAATAACCCATGGGCATGGCAAAATCGCTTTGAATGGGACCTTCATGTAACGCAATTACAAATAGGTGTCGCGACAGAAAAGCCGCAACTTATTGAAGATTATATTAACTGGGCAACCATTAAGGCTCAAACTTGGCCTCGTCCAGCTCTGTATCAAAATCTGATCTTGGCTTATAACCAACTCAATAATCACAAACAAGCCGAACAGATAGAACAAGAGGCCCAATTTCTTTTTCCGAATATGAGCTTCAGTCACTCTCAAGCAGTAACAACTCAAGCGAAACCTCAATTGAGTCAAGCTAAATAGCAAAAACGGCGATAGTGATATCGCCGTTTTTTATTACCCAACCTAATAGCGACTCATCGCAAAGTTTGGGCTAATGCCTTAACACACAGAGCGACATTTTCAGCTCTAGCGCCATAACCCATCAAACCAATACGCCACGCTTTACCCGCAAGATCTCCTAACCCAGCACCAATCTCTAAGTTATATCGCTCCAACAATGTCTGCCTTACCGCAGCGTCATCAACCCCTTGCGGTATATAAACAGCATTTAACTGTGGCAAGCGATATGCCTCATCGACCACAAACTCAATCCCTAATTCCATTAAGCCAGCTTTAAGCTCTTGATGCATCTCTTGGTGTCGTTGCCAAGCGTGCTCTAATCCTTCTTGCTGCAATAACAACAAAGCTTCATGTAAGGCATAAAGGCTGTTAACAGGAGCAGTATGATGATAACTGCGTTTTGCCCCACCATTCCAATAACCCAGAACAAGACTTTGATCCAAAAACCAACTCTGTACTTTGTGCTGACGCGAAGCGATTTTCTCTAATGCTTTAGCCGAAAAAGTTAAAGGAGCAAGACCAGGCACACAAGATAGACACTTTTGACTACCAGAGTACACCGCATCGAGTTGCCATTCGTCCACCAGCAATGGCACACCACCGAGCGAAGTCACTGCATCAACAATGGTCAAGCAGTCAAATCGACGAGCAATTTCAGCCAAGGTTTTGGCATCGCTCAGTGCTCCCGTTGAAGTTTCAGCATGCACAAAAGCCACAATCTTAGCATCTGAATGTTGGTTCAAGGTTTGTTCTAATAATTCAGGAGAAACAGGTTCCCCCCAAGTATTATCAACCGTCACAGCAACCCCACCACAACGCTCAACATTTTCGACCATGCGTTGACCAAACACGCCATTACGACATACCACCACTTTATCGCCAGGCTCAACTAAATTAACAAAGCACGCTTCCATTCCTGCGCTACCAGGGGCTGAAACAGCAATCGTAAATGGATTTTGCGTTTGAAAGGCATACTGTAATAGCGCTTTTAACTCATCCATCATGGTGATAAATAAGGGATCTAGATGACCAATAGTGGGACGACTTAATGCTTGTAATACTTGCGGATAAATATCAGAAGGACCGGGGCCCATTAACACTCGACGAGGTGGCTGAAATGAGGTGATCGCCATAGACTTCACTCCTTGATTATTATGGTGTATTTCACGTTATCTTTGACAGAGTATGATGCAGCCAATCAGAAAACAAATTTATTTCCCATCTTAACCTTATTTCTCTCCGTTTTATTTTGTCCATTGCCCCTGTTGCAATAATTTTTCTTTTTCTGCATAAATATTTAGATTAGCCATTGACAAGGGTATGCCAAATCCTATTCGATGAGATTGTTTTTTGTTCATGTGAGATAAGTATTTCGCATTGCAGCAGAAGAGGAGCGTTACCCAGGCAGCAAAATTACGGAGCCCCACTCCTAGGTGATTTTGTCAGGGGGAGTAACGCCGAGATAGCATCAATTGGGGATTGTTGTTATCGGCCTTAAAGGTTGAATCCTTTGGGCTGTCACCTAATAGCCACGGTTTGGCTTAGGTGGAGAGCTTCTGATCACCATAGATCCCATTAGCATTCTGGCTAGGTCTCTGATCGGCTCTCCTGACAATTGGATGTTGGGAATATCCCTCCCGATAAATGTTTATTCATTATTGTTTTACTAAGGGGGATTCATTTATGAGTCTTGAACACAACGGAACTGCCTCTCACCCATCACTGACCGTCGCTAAATTTGGCGGAACCAGTGTTGCCGATCACCACGCAATGCAACTTAGCGCCCTGGTTGTTAAAAATAATCCAGCAACCAAAGTCGTACTCATTAGTGCCTGTTCCGGTGTGACCAATATTTTAGTGGAATTAGCGGCAGGAATTAGCGATCTACCACTTCGAGAACAACGTTTAGAACAACTGCGCACAATTCATCACAATATCGCTCAACAACTTCAATCACCTCAGCTTGTAGAGCCTCAACTAGAACAATTGCTGGCACAAGTTACTCAATTATCACAACAAGCAGCAACTCACCCGACACTGGCTCTAACTGATGAATTAGTCGCACATGGCGAATTACTCTCAACCTACTTATTTACTCAAGTTCTCAATGAGCTCGATGCCCCTAGTATTCGTCGTGATATTCGTCCGATCATGCGAACTGATGATCAATTTGGTCGAGCAACTCCAGATATTGCGGTATTACGTCAGCAAACCCAACAACATCTCATCCCGTTACTAGAGCAAGGTATCGTCGTATCTCAAGGCTTTATTGGCTCTAACGAAGCGGGGCAAACCACAACCTTAGGTCGAGGTGGTAGCGATTATAGTGCCGCCCTTATCGCAGAAGCGCTTGATGCTGAGACCTTAGAGATCTGGACTGATGTCCCGGGGATTTACACCACAGATCCACGAATTACGGCAGCAGCAAAACCGATCCAAGAGATCAGTTTTACTGAAGCGGCAGAAATGGCAACATTTGGCGCTAAAATATTGCATCCATCGACGTTATTACCAGCCATTCGTCAGCAAATCCCTGTATTTATTGGCTCATCAAAACAACCTGAGTTAGGGGGAACATGGATCCGCCAGCATGTTAGCGAAGCACCTCTATTTCGCGCTTTAGCCCTACGTTGTAATCAAACTATGGTGACACTCACTAGCTTAAATATGTTTCAAGCTTACGGATTTCTTGCCGAAGTCTTTCGCATTTTGGCAGCTCACAAGATCTCAGTCGACCTGATCACAACATCAGAAGTTAGTGTGTCACTCACCTTAGATAAAACCGATACCAGTGGTGGCGCACCTACCTTACCAGAAGCTGCTATTGCAGAATTAAACCAACTTTGTCGGGTCGATATTGAACAAGGCCTGTGTTTGGCGGCGCTGATTGGTAATGGGATGAGTGAAAGTAAAGGAGCAGCAAAACAAGTCTTTGGCGCATTAGCTGACTTTAACCTTCGCATGATCTGTTATGGTGCAAGTGCCCACAACCTCTGCTTTTTAGTCCAAGAACAAGATGCCAAAGAGATCATTAAAGTCTTGCATCAACAGGTGATCGAATAAAAAAAGAGATGAGATAAAAAAGGCGCTTTCGACAAAAGATAAGCGCCTTTTTCATATTGATTAATTTAAGTTAGGTCCAAGCCACTTTTCGATTTCTCGCTCATTCCACCCTTTACGGTTAGCATAATCCAGCGCTTGATCTTGCTGGATCTGAGCCACTGCGAAATAACGCGCCTCTGGATGCGAAAAATACCATCCCGATACAGATGCGCCCGGCCACATGGCATAACTTTCGGTCAAACTCATCCCCGTTCGTTCTTCAACCTCAAGTAACTGCCACAATGTTCCTTTCTCAGTATGTTCTGGGCAAGCCGGATAACCGGGAGCTGGACGGATTCCCTGATACTTTTCTCGGATCAAATCGTCATTAGAGAGATCTTCTTTTGGGCTATATCCCCACAACTGAGTTCGCACTTGTTGGTGAAGATATTCAGCAAATGCTTCGGCCAATCGATCTGCCACCGCTTGAATTAAGATCGCATTATAATCGTCACCTTGAGCTTTAAATTGTGCCGCTAATTCACTCTCTCCAATTCCTCCTGTTACGGCAAAAGCCCCAATCCAGTCAGGATGTTGTGAGGATTTAGGCGCAATAAAATCTGATAAACAGTAGTTGGCTCCTTTAGGTTTTGCGGTCTGTTGACGCAAATGATGCAAACGAGTTAAGACATGCTGGCGTGATTCATCAGTGTAGACTTCAATATCATCACCAACACTGTTGGCAGGGAAAAACCCGCAGACACCGTTTGCCTTGATGATTCCCTCTTGTTCAATCTTATCTAATAGAACATTGGCTTCATTAAACAGTTTCGTGGCCTCTTCACCAACCACTTCATGACGTAAAATCGTAGGATACTTACCACTTAATGACCAAGTCATAAAAAATGGAGTCCAATCGATATATTGTCGTAATGTGGCAACCGAACAATCAATAATGGTATGTATTCCCTTGCTTTTCGGCTGTGGCGGTTGATAGGCTTGCCAATCGATATGAGCACAATTCTCCCTTGCTTGTTCCAGCGTAATCGGGGCTGAACGCGGCTTTTTCCGACTGTGTTGATCGCGCACAACCTCATACTCTTTATCTAAACGAGCAATAAAATCTTCTCGTTGAGTCTCGGATAACAGAGCAGAACAAACACCTACCGCTCTTGAGGCATTAGAGACATACACCACAGGAGCGTGATAGTTTTGTTCAATTTTTACCGCAGTATGCGCTTTTGAAGTAGTCGCTCCACCAATCAATAAAGGAAGCTCAAAACCTTGGCGCTCCATCTCTTTGGCAACATGAACCATTTCATCCAACGAAGGCGTGATCAAGCCACTTAATCCAACAATATCGACCTGCTCTTCTTTGGCAACTTTTAAGATCTGTTCACACGAAACCATCACGCCTAAATCGATAATTTCATAGTTATTACACTGCAATACTACACCCACAATATTCTTGCCAATATCATGAACATCCCCTTTTACCGTTGCCAATAAAATCTTACCGTTTGAACTTCCAGCCTGTTTTTCAGCATTAATAAAAGGTTCGAGGTAAGCAACCGCTTGTTTCATCACTCGGGCAGATTTCACCACCTGAGGCAAGAACATACGCCCTTCACCAAAGAGATCCCCTACCACATTCATTCCTGCCATTAAAGGCCCTTCGATGACTTCTAACGGTTTAGCGGCTAATGCTCGGGCTTGCTCGGTATCTTCAACAATAAATTCGGTTATGCCTTTTACCAAGGCATGCTCTAATCGTTTTTCAACAGGCCAACTGCGCCACTCTTGGGCCGAGCGATCTTCCTCTACTTTACCTGTACCGCGGTATTTCTCAGCAATATCCAATAAACGCTCAGTACTGTCTTCACGTAAATTAAGGACAACATCTTCTACCGCTTGACGTAACTCTTGTGGCAAATCGTCATAAATAGCCAGTTGCCCTGCATTAACGATCCCCATATCCATGCCTTTTTGAAAGCAGTAATACAAGAAAACAGCATGGATCGCCTCACGAACAGGATCATTCCCACGAAAAGAAAACGACACATTCGACACGCCCCCTGAAATCATCGCATGGGGCAGTGTTGCTTTTATCTCACCAACGGCTTCAATAAAATCAACCGCATAATTGTTGTGTTCTTCAATTCCCGTAGCAACAGCGAAGATATTAGGGTCGAAAATAATATCTTCAGGCGCGAACCCAACTTCATCAACTAAGATACGATAAGCCTGAGTGCAAATCTCAACTTTACGCTCACGGGTATCAGCTTGCCCTTCTTCATCAAACGCCATCACAATCACAGCGGCGCCATAACGCTGAATCAGCTTAGCTTGCTCAATAAACTTCGCTTTACCTTCTTTTAATGAAATGGAGTTAACAATCGGCTTACCCTGTACACATTGAAGTCCAGCCTCAATCACCTCCCATTTAGATGAATCGACCATAATAGGAACTTTGGCAATTTCAGGTTCTGTCGCACAGAGGTTAAGAAAACGCACCATGGCCGCTTTAGCATCTAGCATTCCCTCATCCATATTGATATCGATAATTTGAGCGCCAGCTTCAACCTGCTGACGCGCAACTTCTAGTGCTTCATCGTATAGCTCTTCTTTTATTAAGCGTTTAAAGCGAGCAGAACCGGTCACATTGGTACGTTCACCAACATTAATAAACAAGGAGTTCTTTTCTATATTGAGTGGCTCTAAACCAGATAAACGACAAGCTACAGGTATGCTAGGCGGTGTTCGCGGTTTAATATTCTGAGTAACTGCCGCCATCTGTCGAATATGCTCAGGTGTAGTACCACAACACCCACCCACTAAATTTAAAAAGCCACTTTGCGCCCATTCTGCGATATGTTCCGCCATCTCTTCTGGTTCCAGATCATATTCACCAAAGGCATTAGGCAATCCAGCATTAGGGTGAGCAGATACCGAGCATTCTGCCAGTCTAGAAAGTTCCGCCACATACTGTCGCAGTTCATCTGGTCCAAGCGCACAATTAAGGCCAAAGGAGATCGGTTTTACATGTCGTAAAGCGTTATAAAAGGCTTCGGTTGTTTGGCCCGATAATGTTCGGCCTGAGGCATCCGTTATCGTTCCTGAAATCATTATCGGAAGTTGATAACCCAATTCATCAAATACACTTTCAACCGCAAAGGCACATGCTTTAGCATTCAGCGTATCAAATATGGTTTCAATCAAAATTAGATCAACACCACCTTTAATTAGAGCTCGTGTTGATTCACTGTAAGCAATAACTAATTGCTCAAAGGTGATATTACGAAATCCTGGATCATTAACATCAGGAGAGATTGAACAAGTGCGATTAGTTGGACCAAGAACACCGGCTACAAATCGAGGTTTATCCGGAGTACTCCATTCATCAGCCGCTTGGCGAGCCAACTGTGCAGCAACCAAATTTATTTCAGCACTAAAATCTGCCATTTCATAATCGGCCATTGCGATTGTCGTGGCATTAAACGTATTTGTTTCTAAAATATCCGCACCTGCGGCCAAATATTGTTGATGAATATCAGTAATAATTTGCGGTTGGGTTAATACCAGAAGATCATTATTACCTTTAACATCACAATGCCAATTAGCAAAACGTTCACCTCGATAATCCGATTCCGCTAATTTATAACCCTGAATCATGGTGCCCATACCACCATCAATAATCAGGATTTGTTCGGCTAAACGTTGCTGCAGTAAGTTAAGTCCTTTTACCACGCTCACATATCCTTATCGTTTTCTTATTAACATCATCCTAACACAGTTAATGTGGAAATCTAGACGTCTAAAACAATTTCAATTAACAGTTTTTTGACCAACTAACTGAAACTTTTTTAAACAAACCCCTAGGCTCAGCTAGGATATTTTGTGACAATTTACATCTTAATTATTCACTCTCATTTAGAGGTTATGCATGTCGGTCTACAGTACCCTGTGCTATCTTGCCGCAGCTGCAATGTTGATTGCTTTTGTGAACAGTAAGATAGGTAAGATGCAAACCACCATTGCAATTACTGCTGGCTCTTTGATTCTGTCTCTTGGCATTATCATTGCGGGCCATAATGGTTGGTTTCATTTAGAAGATATTGCGGCAACACAGTTAAGCGAAATCAATTTTGAAGATTTTCTTCTAAAAGGTATTTTAGGTTTCCTACTTTTTGCCGGTGGTCTGGGTATTAAATTACCTCATCTTGAAGATCAGAAGTGGGAAATTACCCTACTCGCTCTTGGCGCAACGCTCTTTTCTACGTTCTTTATTGGCGCCAGTCTGTGGGGGATCTGTCAACTATTGGGAATTGGCTTAGATCTGATCTATTGCTTACTGTTCGGAGCCCTGATCTCTCCAACCGACCCAATTGCTGTATTGGCAATTGTGAAAAAGCTCAATGCGCCTCGTCGTATATCAACTCAAATTGAGGGCGAATCACTATTTAACGATGGCTTCGGTCTGGTTATTTTCGTCACGCTATTTACCATTGCCTTTGGTAGTGAAACACCAACAGTTTTAGGCGTAGGTCATCTATTCGTTCAAGAAGCACTAGGTGGTATCGCTTATGGCTTCGCTCTTGGTTTGATCTTCCACTATCTGATCAGCTCAACCAATGACCATTCAATGGAATTACTGTTAACTTTAGGTATTCCAACAACAGGCTATGTCTTCGCTCAATATCTGCATGTATCAGGCCCTCTAGCTATGGTTGTTTCCGGTATCATGATTGGTAACTGGACTCGTTACATTGGCTTTTCTAAAGAAAGTGAAGAACACTTAGATCATTTCTGGGAGCTGGTTGATGAATTCTTAAATGGCGTACTATTCCTATTGATCGGTATGACCATGCTGCAATTTAGTTTCCACCAAGAAGATTGGGTATTAATGGCAATTGCTGTTCCTCTGGTACTTTTAGCTCGTTTCTTAAGTGTACGTTTGTCTTACGTTGCTTTTAACCGCTACCGTACTTACAACCCATTTTCAGTGAAAATCTTAACTTGGGGTGGCTTACGTGGAGGACTAGCTCTAGCAATGGCGATGGCAATTCCAGCGGGAACATTAGTCATCCCAGAAAAAAATATTGATGTAAGAGAAATTATACTGGTCATGACTTATGCCGTTGTAGTTTTCTCTATCTTAATCCAGGGCTCGACTATTACTCCGTTAATTCAAAAAGCTAAAGCCTGGGAAGCCGCTCAGAAATAACAATTCGATATACGATAGAGAGAAAAATTTAAGACCTGTATCTTCGGATCCAGGTCTTTTTTTATCGCGGAGTATTTCGGTTATGCGTATCGCAGCAAGATAATAGCCCTAGACCTTTATCTTTAGCTCTTATTCATCCCGAGTAAAATTCGCTTCAGAGAAGTTATCTAAATCATATGGTGTTTGCTGGTAAACACAGTAATTAAGCCAATTGGAAAACAGCAGATGACCATGACTTCGCCAACTGGCTCTAGGAGGATTTCTAGGATCGTCTTCTGGATAATAATTTAGTGGCAGGTTCGGCTCTAACCCTTGCTCGACATCGCGAACATATTCGTTATGTAATGTATCAACTTCATATTCAGGATGACCAGTAACAAAAACATTTCGCTTATCGGGGGTCGCCGCCATATAAACCCCGGCAATTGATGAGGTTGCGAGAATATCTAAATCGGTATGTTGGGATAAAAAAGTAGGTGAAAAGTCAGCATAGCGAGAATGAGGAGCGAGAAAAGTATCATCAAACCCCCGCAGAAGTGGATGATGATGGTCATGTATTTGATGTTGATAGACCCCAGAAAGTTTCTCTTTACGCGTTCGTTTCGGCAAATCGTACAACAACTTTAACCCAGCTTGAGCAGCCCAACAGATAAATAAGGTTGAAGTCACATGATCTTTGGCCCAGTTCATAATAATCTGAATCTCTTCCCAATAAAGAACATCTTCAAATTGCACCAAGCCTAATGGTGCTCCGGTCACAATTAATCCATCAAAATTTCGCCCTTTGACCATTTCAAACTGACGATAAAAGGTATCTAAATGCTCTTGAGGGGTATTTTTTGTTGGTCGATTGTCTATACGCAATAGTTCAATATCAACTTGTAGCGGACTATTAGAGAGCAAACGTAAAAATTGGGTTTCCGTCTCGATCTTTTTCGGCATCAAGTTAAGTAATAATACTTTCAGTGGACGAATACCTTGGCTTGCAGCTCGTGCCTCCGTCATAACAAAGATATTTTCACTTCTCAGAATATCTGTCGCCGGTAATTGATCTGGGATCTTTATTGGCATCGTGGTTTACTCCTTTAACCTTTATATTTTAGCCATCCAGACAGCTAAAGTATAAAAATCTATCGTAAGGAGCAAGTGCTTTACTGAGAAATCATTTATTTTGTACGTGATTAACAATTTTATAGGGCAGAAACGAGAAAACCCAGCCATTAGGCTGGGTTTTGAAAGAGTGTTTAGCGATGTCCTACTCTCACATGGGGAGACCCCACACTACCATCGGCGCTGCTGCGTTTCACTTCTGAGTTCGGCATGGATTCAGGTGGGACCACAGCGCTAAGGTCACTAAACAAAATAGATGGTGCTAGTACCCAGATTTGAACTGGGGACCTCACCCTTACCAAGGGTGCGCTCTACCAACTGAGCCATACCAGCACACTAATTTGTTTTTATTCTAGATAACTAACAATCTAAAATAAGAAATTGGTGCTTGGCGATGTCCTACTCTCACATGGGGAGACCCCACACTACCATCGGCGCTGCTGCGTTTCACTTCTGAGTTCGGCATGGATTCAGGTGGGACCACAGCGCTAAGGTCGCCAAGCAAATTCGTTTATTTCAAGCTGTGCTTGAAATAGCAATCTGGGAAAGTTAACTAGTTCTCAAACTTACATTCAAGTGTTTGTGGAGTCCGATAAAACCCCTTGGGTGTTGTATGGTTAAGCCTCACGGGCAATTAGTACAGGTTAGCTCAACGCCTCACAGCGCTTACACACCCTGCCTATCT
>NZ_PYOG01000040.1 GCF_003026815.1 Photobacterium damselae
TTAAGTTTAGAGAAGAAATTAAAACCATTTTAAAAGACTACAGAACAGTATTATCACTTTTTCTTCTCGCTACATTCATGACAGCAAATATGTTTTTCTTTATCAATGGATTAAAGTACACCTCAGCCATATCAGGAAGCATTTTTGGAATTTTAGCTATGCCATTAGGCATTATCTTTGCTTCAATCTTTTACCCTGATGAACGAAAAATTGTTACTAATAGACGATTTGCCTATGGCGCTATTATTGCTTTTTTAGGCTCTTTAGTTTTTGTTCTAAATAGTCACTACAGTAATGGTAACGAAATCATCTATACTGGATATATCTATCTAACATGCGCTATTACTATTCAATCCATACAAAATCTTATTGTTAAAAAATTAGCATTAAATCTACCAGCTATTGTAATCAGTGCATCAACGGCTACTTTATCAGGAATAATATTCTTAGCTATTGCCATCTATACAGATACATTTAGTAACCTTAAAGAAGTCCCATTTACCCTTATCACAGGTCTTATATTTGCAGGTATCTATGGGATGCTCACTGGGATGCTTATGGCTTTTTATATACTCAAGAAACAAGGTGTTGCAATATTCAATATGACTCAACTACTTATTCCTATCTCTACAGGAATAATTGGATATATGACACTTGGAGAAACAATATCTACCATGCAAATGATTGGCGGTATTATCGTTATATGTGGCTGTATTCTAGCAAGTAGACGAGAGCATACTAAGAAAGTAGTATCCGATACATTATCAACATCAAAACTATGATTGGCCGAATAGTAATTTATTCGATCTTACCTCTACTCTACTTCGATGATCCTATCTCTGACTCTACGCATTAAGGTTATGTGTAAAGCAGTAAGAAAGTATCGTTCTTTTTCACCTGGTTCCCATTCAAATGGAACTCGACCATCAATCACGTCATGGCAATTAGAACAGCAATCTATTGCCCATATATCGTCACTCTTATAGGCCATACCATGTGTAGAACTTGGCAAATGAGCTAGAACAACAGTATCAGGATTAAAATTACAAACACCAAGGATCTGTATTGAGCACTGCTGACCTTTCGATGCATTGCGCAGTTTATTGTTTCGTAAAGCAGAAAACTTGATCACAACAAATGCTATTCCCGAATGAAAATAAATTATAATACTCCAAAGCTATAGTATGGATTAGACAATTCATATCAATGTAACAATATTATTACAAAAATAGTGACTAAAAAAACATACATAGCACCTTAAAAACAAAGATTGTATGCGATATAATGCGTATTGTTTTAATTGGATATTATAGTGAATTCAATTCTTCGATATTTAAGTATTTCAATCATTTTTTCGATTGGTTATGCGTTTTGGTCAGCTATCGGGCCTATTATATTTAAAACCAAGTGGTTTTTATCTTGGTGTGATTTTTACCTTAATTTAGCCTCATGGCTCCAATGCATGATTTTATTTTTATCAGGATTTATCATAAATAAAATATTATCATGGTCTGGGGATTATGATATAAATCATGAAAATCAGGGCTATTTAGAAAGACTTAAATACCCTCCAATTAGATATGCAATAGCATTCAGTTTAATTTCATCAATATATTATTCAGATATATATCCATATGTTTATTTTGACTATCAATTACTATTTTTAGTATTGGGTCTTATTTTTTTGTTTCTACATGATTTTATATCAACATGTAATAAAAAAACAGATAATCTATTATTTACATTAGATGAAAGTCCAATTAGATCATCTAGTGAGGACTTATATAATAGAGAACACATTGTAAATAAAATATTAAAAAGAATAAAATCAAATAATTATAATTATTTAAAAGGACAAACGATTGTTGGAGATTATGGGAGTGGAAAGACATCTTTACTAAACCTAATTGAAGAGCGTATTGATAAAAAAGACAATATTATAATTTGTAAATTTGATAGTTGGGGAAGAATTACGGATGCTCAACAAGGTCAGAAATTAATATTAGAGAAAATAATTGAAGATATTGGTAAGTATACTGGTGTATCAGATATTAAATCAGTTCCTAAAGATTATCTAAATTCGTTAAGTGGCATTGATTCACGGTTGAAAGGTATTATTGACATAATCAATGCAACAAGCCTAGATACAGAAAAACAATTAAATAAAATTGATAACACTCTTAAGGCAATAAACAAGAAATTGCTCGTTTTTATAGAGGATATGGATAGAAATAATAATAGTGAAGAATTAGCAAATGATATTAGTCCATTACTGGATCGATTAGTTTGTGTTCCTCATATTACTTTTATATTTACTATTGGATATGATACTCATATTTCATCAATAATTAATAGAATAACAAATTATCGTGAAGATCTAGTTACAGATGATAGCTCAACAGAAAAATTACTTACGAAATTTAGAGAATTATCGATAAATTGTATAAAAGAAAAAAAATTAATCTAGATCATATATATGAGTCTGAAATTCTGAAACCACAATATTCTTATAAAGAAGTATATAATGCGATAATGTTTTATACTAAGAATCCAAGAATAGCAAAATACTATTTAAGGGACATATATGAATCATGGTCTGGTAATCTATCTGGCGAAGTAGATTTTGATGATCTATTCATAATAATATTATTAAAGCATTGTGAACCAAGCGCTTATGACTATTTGATTAAAAATATAAGAAAATTAAACATCAAAGATAAAACTGAAATAGACAACAACTTTAAAGATAATACAGAGTTTTTTAAAAATATGGATATGGCAAGCTCTTTAATCATTTACATATTAAATAACAACAATGAATTCTGCATTAACCGGCCACAATCTATAGCTAGTTGTGATAATGGTGACAAAAAAGAAAAATATTTAAACCTAATTATTAATAATTATATTCCAGATGGCTATGATAAAGAAAAACCTTTTATTAAAAAATTTTCATACTTGAAAGATGAAATGTCAACAAGCAATATTATTAATAACTATGATAAGTTATATGCCAAATACTCATCATTATTTACATTAAAACAAAGTGATTTATTAGCTAGAAGTATTACTTGTCTTTGTAGTAATGATATTTATAGTATCGCTATATTTTCATATCTTTGCTATATAAATAAAGAAAATGGTAAAAATTCAGAATTTATCCTCCCAGTTGAACCCATCATAGAAATATTAAAATTAAACCGTCAACAAATTGAAATTGATTGTTTTGCACAGATATTGAGATTATTATTCTCTATTGCAAAGTATTATGATTTATATATATATAAATTTCTATCAATATATTTAACTGATTTAATATCACCAAAATTAAGGGATGAACTTTTATATAAAACTCAGAAAATAATAAAGGAGGAAATAGACAAAAACAACTTAAACTTAAAAGAAAATAAACATATTGAGAGTATCATAGAAATATCAAAATCATTAGAAAACAGAGAATTACAAGAAATAATTTATAATAAATTAATTGATGGGGAATTATCAAATAAAAAGATATCTTTCATAAAATTTTTCATTAAGAATTCTAAAAATATTAATGAATTTTTAGATAAAGAAAACAGATTAAAAGAATTAGAACAGTCAATTTCAGAATATAAGTACGATAAAAGTGACGATAAAATATCATCTGAAATATCTTATATTAAAAATAAATTGTCTTATGTTAAAAATGGATTTTCTTATGTTGAGAACAATAAATTCTATATTGAAAATGAGACATAAAAAATATATTTAATAATTCATAAGTCTTGTATTTTTCTTTATGCAAGACTTATATTACATATATCCTAATAATCGCTTCACAGCTATTTCAGTCAGTATCCTGTTATCAAAATATCCATTCAGAATATGATTCCACAACACATTAAATGATGAGTTATATAACTCATTAAATTCAACATCATCCATCTTTGCAAAGCTGATACTCTTAGCCTCTCTTCGTGTTGTACCATTTGGTAGAACAACTACATCATAGAAACCAGATTCAATAATTACCCACTTACGATAAGCTTCAAAAGACTTCTCTATCTCCAGTTGAGCCCTATGTTCTGATAAATGTTCAAGGTAACCACTGGCTATGTCTTGTAAGGTCTGTAGCTCTCCTCCATATTGAGCCAACATCTTCACAAAGCGCATCAATAAACCGCGTTCTGCTGGCGATACTGTACCTCCTTTAGGCTCCCAATAATCAAAGCCAAGGTTCAGTAGCGCAAAGTATTTTCGATGAAACATAGGATTACGGATAGTTTTAAAATCGCATTCAATGACAGTTCCCACTCGTTTCTTTTCAATGATCGCTTTATCATCGTCAGTAAGCGGAACAAGAGTTCCCCCCAGAGTTTTAACTAATGCAATCTTGGCCATCAACCTAGCTCCATATCTTTAGCTTGCATGCCTTGCAATTTGAACTCTCGTTTTTTTACGATTTCAGCAACAATTGTCTTAAATACGTGAACTTCAACAGTGTAATGTTTATCCTTATACTTCACTGAATGCACTATATGTTCCGTTCGCTCTCCATGTTGCTCAATAGCCAGAACTGCTGCAATGCGTTCTTCGAATGTTGACGCTCCAACAATGCGGACTTCTCGATTCATTTCACACATCCTTTTTATGTAACCATTCATATTCGAGCCAATGAATCGCAATGGTTGTAGTTGGTTGAAGTTGATGAACGAATATCTTAATCCCAAAGCATTCTGCATACTCAAGGGCCCGTTGGATAAACACTCCTCGTAAACCAAACTGTTCCCATGACTTCAAAGTTTGACCACTAGCAGAGCAAAAGATCCCAAATTCTCGTCGTGCTTGAACTGTTGTTTTCGTGTTCTTGTCATGTAGAACAATCAAACGCAATAATGAGTGGTACCCATTTAATGCTAGTTGACGTTTCATTTCTTGAATTTCGCTATTTGAAAACTTAGCCATGGATCATCTCTCCTCTAGCAGCAACTCGCGCAAATACAGATCCTTTTTTAAACGAGCTGGGAGAAACAGAAACTGAATTTCGTTTAATATCAATATCAGTTACAACACTTTGGCGTGGTAATTGAGGTAAATCGCGAAGAAACCCATCTCTTTCAAGAGACTGATATTTGATAAGTAATTTTTTAAACCTCGATAAAGCTTCATATTCAGTTAGCAGATGACGAGTTGGCCAACTAAGCTCATTTCGTGTGAGCTTTTCAGCTAGTGACAACGCAGGCTCATTGCAAAGCATTCGTTTAAATGCATCTTCCCAACTATCAAGATCTTGACACCAGGAGATAAACTTACCTACAGATGGAAAAAAATCAGACTCCTGTTGTCTCGCTCGGGCTAATCCTCTTCGAACTTGTTCCATGGTAGTTATCTCATTTTCTATCATTCCCTTGGCAAAATTGGCTCTTGTTGCCCTAAATTCCTCACTGGTTCTCAAATGATTACGCCAAGCTGGAAATATGGCACAAAGATCTTTGAAAATTGCATTAATGTTTTGCATAGCAAACTCATCGATATGTTTAGCATATTGCGCAACGTATACAGGTCTATGCTTAGTATTTACTGCAATCTTTTCAGTTAGTTCTACGATATTATCCACGATATACTCTCCCAGTTTTGAACTACCAAATACCTAGGTCTTGGCCCCAAGTCGTATCATCAAAATCGGCAAGTGATACAGGCCGATCACCTGGATGAAGATTTGCCACTTTCGCTGATTGCAGATATCCAGCAAACTTACCAGGCTGAAAGAGTGTGCAAGGTCTCAGATACTGAGACATCTTGGCATCACTCCCCCACTCGATTTTCTTATGAGCAATGACTTGGCATAAATCCTCCAAGGTGTAGCCATCAGAAATCCGGCCATTGATATAATTCAAATTAGATTTACAGCACTGGAATTTTGAACCAGTGGCTTCGTTCAGGAAGGCAATAACTGTCTTTGCAATTTCCAAGTTTGTGGATTTAGTACTAGCCTTGTCGTGCTTGCTCGACAAAGAGTCTTTTAGATCTGTTGATCGTATATGGTTCGGATCTGTTATAGATTGAGTCGGCTCGCCCATTCCAGGCATTGGGCTATCCTGCCCACTGAGTTTAACGACTTCGCCCGAAGGTTTGGGATCTTCTTTTATTTCCTTACTCGCCAGTGATAAAAGCTCTTTTATATCAATAAAATAATGTGTTGTTGGTACTCCATTAGCCTTCTTAAGCTTCGTGTGAATGGCATTACCAAAGTTAGTCGTTAAGTATTTAACAGAACGCTTAACTTGATCGCGGCTCAGTTCCAATTCACCGCCTAATTCCACTTGAGACTTATAAAACCAACCATCAGTCCGACTCGATTTGTTAGACCAAAATACAAGTTGAGCTAAGACAGCTGCATGGTTATAGCTGCCAGAACACATACGAACAAACAGACGAGGAATAGATAAGTTAGCTCCTTGGCCAAGAAGCTCAAATAACAACTTGTGCATTACACATCCTCCATAGATTTGTTTGTTTGCTGTCTTGCAAATAACAAAGCATTTTCATGCGTTGGTTCAGTCCCTAACATCAGTAATGACTTTGCAGTTGAAATACTCATACCACGGCGTTTAGCTGCGACACGAGCGACAATATTAATAATGTTTTCGGCTTCGTTAAGATCTGGTGTAAGAACATTAATGCTTTTCATAATTCTCTCATCCATTCAGGAATTGTCACACCGATACGGGTTAGCTCATGCTTAATCTCTGCAGCAATCACAGGATCATTAATCATCATCTCCCGTACACTAGAAATGGCTAATGTATAAAGAAATTGAGCTTCATTAGTTCCAACGGAACGGGAAACTGAATCAATGACCGCCCTATCTGATTCAGTGAATCGAACTTTAATTTGTTCATCACGGATCAAATTTAGAGGCAAACCTCTCTTGCCTATTCTTCGACGCTCATTGATATCATTAAGCAACTTTTCTTCGAACGGGTTTAGTGGTGTCATTGGTAGTTACCTTTTTTGTCGTTTTGAGGTTGAGGTGAAGGGACTTCCCATCACGTCCATAAAAGTTAGGATTGTACGTATATGGAATGTCATGGCTAAGATGGCATAACAAGGCGATTCGCTCAGGAGTTCTTTTTCTCCAATGGGATGCTCTTTCAACTTGGAATGCTTTAGCTATAGCAGTCTCTGAACCATATACATCTAATAGAATGTCATAAAGTTTGCACGTCATAGATCCTCCTACATGATATGTAATGTTAATTACTATATATTGTAAAGTAAATGACGAAACAAAAATAATTTAATTTTATGCCATTATTAGTAATAAAAATTGCACAGAAGATGGTTATGACACTAGGTGATAGGATTAAAGAAAGACGACAAGCACTAGAGTTAACTCAGGAAGAACTTGCTCAGAAGGTTGCTAAGATTGTAACTGATATGAAATTTAGCCGGGTGTCTCTATCTAATATTGAATTAGGAGTTCAAAATAGCGTAAAGGATAAAGTCTTACTTGCTTTATCGAATTTCTTAAAGTGTACTCCTGAATGGCTTGTTTACGGTACAGGTCCGATTAGCTCAGATAAGAAGAGTGATTCGGTTTCTAATGTCCAAGTCGAGTCGGCTTTAACTCAGCAATGCCCGCTAATTTCATGGGTTCAAGCTGGTGCATTTACTGAAATTAGAGAATATCCAGAATCAGATTATCAGTATTACCCAAGCCCTGTTAAATGTGGAAGTAGAACATTTATTCTACGTGTTCATGGTGACTCAATGATGGATCGCTTCCATGAAGGCGATTTAATTTATGTTGACCCAGATCAGATAGAACCAATTCATGGCAAGTTTGTGATCGCTCAGTTAGAGGATTCTGCAGAAGCGACCTTTAAACAGTTACAAATAGTTGATGGACAAAAGCTTCTGAAGGCTTTAAATCCTAACTATCCTGCGGACATGAAATATATCAAAATAAGTGGTGCCTGCCGCTTAGTTGGTACCGTTGTTGCCCACGTTAAACCAATTTAATTACCTCTCTCGATAAAGGCTCCTTCAATTAAAGATGAAGGAGTCCTCTGCTCATATCCAATAATGTCCTCCCATAGATTCAGAAATTAATCTTACATGCCCACCAATAACAACGCTTACAATAGTCATGATTATTACAAAATATCCCAGACAAATCACACTTGAAATAAAAATTACGAAATTTAATTGACAAGAAGAAGTAATTAATCCTACATTAATTGCATGCGCTGTTATGCCTTTTACGCAATTGATCATGCTCTTTAACAATCTGGATTTTGGTGTTTTAGTCTTGCGCCTCGTTCTAATGGCGCTTCGCTACTCTAGCTGTGTGACTCTGAGTAGTAATAATTAGAACTAGCGTACTAAAGCGGCAGTACGTCAAAAACAATTAAGAGGAAAGAATATTTAACAAAATCACAGGAGAATTGCTGATGAAAAACATACTAAATCAAGTTCCTGAATATGAAAGAAAAGATTTAGAAACCTTTTTAAATAACGGACAAAAATTGATTCTTAGTAATCGTCAATGGTGCAACCTAACAATTTCAGATTTCACAACTTTTTATTTTGAAAGCCATGAAGGAAAACTCGCTGACGCTTTAGTGAAATTCCTTCTAAACGCTAACTGTGAATCGAATAATACTCTTCTGTCTGTTCTAGGCTACCAAGAATTTGCTAAAGATGTCTTATTTGATTTCTTAGAAGCTAATCAGCAAAACATCATCATTGAATTCAATTCACAACGTCAGAACGCAACAGACGAAATACAGCTTGCTGCTGCTGGCTATTAACACACCACATATTCATAAAACGTTCTTACGAGAGCGCTTTGAGAATCTACTGATTAGAGGTACCGATCGATGTTAAACAACCAAGCGACTACCTTTGAGCAGCAATACCCTCTTGTTGCTCAACGAGGACTAGACCAATCAACATGGGGAGCTCTACAAAATAGCGTATTCCCAGGCGCTAAAGAAGAATCCATCTTAATGGCCGTTGATTATTGTTTGTCTCGTCAACTCGATATTCTTCTTAAACCAGTTCACCTTGTACCGATGAGTGTGAAAACACCTCATAAAGATCACCATGGAAAAGATATATATGAATATCGAGATGTCGTCATGCCTGGTATTGGTCTTTATCGAATACAAGCAGATAGAAGTGGTACATATGCAGGTGCAGATGAGCCTGAGTTTGGTCCAATCATAACAATGCAATTAGGTGACGATAAAAGCGTTATGGATTATCAATTTCCAGAATGGTGTAAATACACTGTTTATAAGTTGATTGGCGATCGCATTGTTACCTTTAGCGCTAAAGAATACTGGATAGAAAACTACGCAACAGCCAGTAAATACACATCGACACCTAACGCGATGTGGAAAAAACGTCCTTATGCTCAATTAGCAAAATGTGCAGAGGCACAAGCACTTCGAAAAGCCTGGCCTGATATTGGCCAGGCACCAACAGCTGAAGAAATGGAAGGTAAAGACTTTACCTCTATAGAAAAAGATATCACACCACAAAAGCAACCAGCTCCACAAATTACCTTTTATCCTACTGAAATGTTTGATGCCAACCTTTCAAATTGGCGTAACGCTATTCAGTCAGGAAAACGAACTGCGGAGCAAATTATTTCTCTAGTAGAAAGCAAAGGGGCTTTAACTGAGGGGCAAAAATCTGTGATTTACAAATGTGAACTCAATGAGGATGAATAATGAAAATCGTTAATGTAAAGCAAGGAACTCAAGCTTGGCTTGAACTAAGAAAGTCCAAGTTCACAGCCAGCGAAGCGCCTGCGGCTATGGGCGAATCTAAATATCAAAGCCGTGACGCCTTACTGAAGATGAAAGCTACAGGTGAAACACCAGAGGTTAACAGCTATCAGGAAAATATTTTTGCAAAAGGACACGCAGCAGAAGAGGCTGCTCGTCCGCTAGTTGAAAATATCATTGGCGATGAGTTATTCCCTGCGACAGCGATCAGTGATGAATATGACTGGATGTTAGCAAGCTTTGACGGCATTACCATCATGGAAGATGTGGTATTTGAGCATAAATTGTTTAACCATAACTTACATGAGCATGTGCTAAACAATGATCTTGAACCACAGTACTACTGGCAGTTAGAGCAACAGCTTTTGGTCTCTGGTGCCAAAAAAGCTATTTTTGTTTGTTCAGATGGTACAAGTGATAACTTTGCCTCTTGTGACTACTATTCTCAACCAGAACGTCGCGAACAGTTAATTGCTGGTTGGCTACAGTTTCAAAAAGATCTAGCCAGCTACAACAGCAAACCAGAGGCTGAAAAGGTCGAAGCTGAACCAATGCGAGACTTACCGGCTATCTGCTACAAGATGGATGGGCTAACTCTTAGCTCTAACCTTGACGCATTTAAGCAAGCTGCTACTGAGTTAGTTGAAAAATCAAAATTACCTATCGAGACAGATCAAGACTTTGCTAACGCTGAACAGATGGTGAAAACGTTTAAAACGGCAGAAGACAAGATCAAAGCTTTATCAGAACAAGTGCTTGGTGAAGTACAAAGCATTGATAGTTTTGTAAAAGATTTAAAATTCATCGGAGAGCAGATCCGCCAAGCACGACTCGCGACTGATAAGCAAGTTAAAAACCGCAAAGACGAAATCCGCAAAAAAATACTTGCGACAGCAAACAAAAAGATTCAGCAACACACCCTACAGCTTGAACAGCAAATTAAGGCGTCATTACCAGCTCCAACCATATCTGTGCTCAACGCAATGAAGGGCAAGAAAACAATTCAGTCTCTTCAAGAAGCAGCAGACACAGCAGTTTCTCAAGTGATAGTTGAATTAGACTTGCAGGCCAATAAAGCAAGAAAGAATCTAATTTGTTTGAATCAGAATGCTAAATATAAATTTTTATTTAGTGATTGGAATTCACTTTGCTTTAAAGAGAATGATGATTTTGATGCACTAATCACCTCTCGTATAGCCAAACATAAAGAAGCAGAGAAGCAACGCTTGGAGCAAGAACGTCTTGGCATACAGCAAGAAGAGTCACAGCCTATTGTCCATAAGACTTTAGGAGCAGAATCAACTGAACCATCACCATCAAATTCTAGCTTTAAACTGAATGCTGAAACAACTGCGGCTCTCTCAGGGAAGTTTGTTGTAGCCAACAATATTGCATCGAAGACATTGATGGTTCAATTAACTGCAAAAGAAGCCAATTACCTACGTCAACGAGATGCCATCTTAACGGCGTTAGAAAATGCAGGGGTCGATAATTGGGTTGGTTATAGCAACGCCATCGCTACCCTGAAATCAGCCCAAAATGTCGCATAAAAAAGGAACAACTCATGACTGCTAAATTAAAAGGTTATACACCCAAGCAACGAAGTCTCGCCTACGTCATTCGTCACAAAATACTATTGAGATATCCCTGGGCTTACGATGTAACGCAAGCGAACCGACTCAAAGCAGAAATTGAACGAATAACCTCTCCGATGTTCTTCATTAAGTACCAACATCAACTAAACCATGGTTCCATCGCTGAGTCACTCTCCCAATATAATGACGAAAATCACGCCAGAAGAGCTTCTTTTGTACTTCAATGAGCCACCCTATTTAAATAGTGACCCAGACAATAACTATTAGGTCCCTGCTAACACTACTTGTAATACTATATTCTGTTGTATGGGCCTAAGTAACTATCATAAAAATCATTTACGGTACGTTAATTGTGAATGATAAATAGATATTAGGTAATAACCAATGAACACAACAATTTATCATGTAGAACCCAACAAATGGGTTGATGAAAAACTCATTACAGCGCTAACAGGCTTAGCGACTCGACAAATAAAAGAATACCGTTCAATGGCATGGGTTGAAGGTAAACATTATAAAAAAGCCAGTCCGTCAGGCGCTACAGGTCGAAACGCTAAGATCATGTATAACCGAATTGAAATTGATAAATTCTTTGAAAACACTAAACGAGTAGCATGAGTATGTATCCAGAAGGTATTGAAGTTCGTGGTAAATCGATCCGTATAACATTCTATTTTAAAGGAAAACGCTGCCGCGAAACGCTGACTGGATGGGATGTTACACCAAGTAATATTAAAAAAGCTGGCCGCCTTCGTGCGGTCATAGTTTCAGAGATCGCTTGTGGTAAATTTAATTACCTTGAGCGCTTTCCTAATTCTAAAAATACACTTCAAATATCAGTGCAAAACCCACATGTCGATTGCAGCTTAAATGATTTTATTGAGCACTTTCTATTAATTAAATCCGTAGAATTAACCGAGAGTAGCATTATTAGAACTCGTTCAGGTCTGAAAACATGTGCTAAGTTACTTGGAGGAGAGCGGCTCATTAGTAATATTACACATGCTGATATCATGTCAATGCGCCTAAAGTTACTCAACGGTAGTAACTTCTCCCCTTCACCAATTAGACGTACAAGTAATGGTAGATCCGTCAAAACGGTAAATACTTACCTAACGATATGCTCTAGCCTTTTTAAATATGCTTATCGAACAGAAGCAATACACACCAATCCATTTGATGGCGTTAGCCGATTACGCACAGTAAAAACGCCGCCAAACCCACTAGAACATGACGAATTTATACGACTAATTAACCATCCATCAATTCGCGAACAAGATGTAAACCTATGGACAGTAGCAGTATATACAGGACTTCGTCACGGAGAACTCAGCGCTCTTGCATGGGAAGATATTGATCTAGTCAAACGAACTATCACAGTTAAGCGTACAGCCACACAGCAGAAACGCTTTCGAGTTCCTAAAACTGAATCAGGTGAAAGAACAATCAACCTATTAGCTCCTGCGTATGAGGCATTAGTACGACAAAAAGCTTGTACCTTTTTATATCCATCAATAGCAGTGGAAGTTGAATCAAGACAAAAAAGAAATCATATCCAGGAACAATGCACTTGGGTATTTAGAATGACAAGTTACTCAGCTGAAGCAAAGGGCAACATATCAACTAAAGTCATCAGTAATATGTGGAGAAAGTGTACAAAATTAGCAGGAATAGCATACAGGAACCCATATCAAACACGACATACTTATGCATGTTGGTTGTTAAATAGCGGAGCAAATCCTGCTTTTATTGCCTCTCAAATGGGACATTCAGACATGTCCATGGTTATCTCTGTTTATGGTGCCTGGATGCCAAGTAACAACGAATCAGAGATAGCCAAAATAGAACGGCAGTTAAACTGCATCGCCCCATCTGCGCCCCATCAGAAAAAGACAACCTAATTTTTTGTTTTTGAATTATTAAGTTAAAAAAAACAGGGATTTCATCATTTATGAATAGCGTTCTAATCAGCTACGTTCTAAAATACTCACAAATATTAAATGGGGATTAAAGTCATGACTCAAGACGTTCAAGAATATCAAACTTGTGAAGCGTGCGGCGTTTCAGCTGAAATGGGCTTTATCATCAAAGAAAATGATGATGTAGCAGACGTTACTATCTTTGCTAATGGTAAAGCGGCTCTTGAAGCTGAATTAGCTAACTACCTAGCACTAGCTAAAGAAGTAAATGAAAACTTCAAGTTTGAAGTTAGTCCAATTGAAGAAAATAGCACTGAGCTTACAGCTCGCATCCAATTTGAATGTAGTGCAGAAAAACTAATCTTTGAATTGCGTAGTCGCTCAATCGCAAAATAAGATCTCTTCTGGCCTCTCCTTCCTCGAGAGGCCAATGACATATCCTCTCAATTATTCCTTTCAATTCTTGTTACACTTTTTTAGAAATAAATCACTATATAACTAGAATAATATGGTAAATAACCATAATATATGAAACACGTTGTTTAAGTGAGACAAGGATTGATCATGCAACAGAATAAAGCTCGTGTTATCTCAAACTGGAAGCCAACAAATCAGCGAGAAGCTGCAGCAATGAAAGAGTTGCTTATGCAAGAAATGGGCGTTACTGAACGAGTACACCCAGGCGGTACCGGGAAACTCGCGCAAAATAATGGAAGGTTGATTCGATAAATATCTGCACTATGGGAAGATAAAGATATCCCAAAAGTTCAGAAAAAATACTTTAGTTTACAAAATCGATAATGATTTAAATTAAAAACCAACCTATTTAATTGGTTGGTTTTTTAATTTAGAAATGAGCCAAATAAGAAAATACTCTAATATGCAGTCTCACCAACAAATCCTTTAAACACCGTCATAAATATAATTTTCAGATCTAAGAATAAACTCCAAGACTGTATATAGCGGATATCGTAATGCACACGCATTTCCATTTTATCTAAAGTATCTGTTTCACCTCGATAACCATTAACTTGAGCAAGTCCTGTGATACCAGGTTTTACTTTGTGACGAATCATATAGTTATCAACTAAAACACGATACTCTTCATTATGAGCAACAGCATGAGGTCGAGGACCTACAATTGACATTGAACCTTGGAGCACATTAAAAAATTGTGGAAGTTCATCTAGTGACGTACGCCGGATAAATGCGCCAAATTTGGTAACTCGAGGATCGTTCTTGGTAGCTTGAGTAACAACTGCATCATTCTCCATCACTTTCATAGAGCGGAATTTCCATACTTTTATGCATTTACCCCCTAAACCATATCGATCTTGTTTAAACAAAATCGGGCCTGGAGAGCTCAGCTTAACACCAATAGCAACTGCGATAAGTACTGGAGAAATCATTAACGTAATCAAACCACCAATAATAATATCTTCTATACGTTTAATGACATCACCCAATCCATCGAGAGGAGATGCAAACACACTCAATGTTTGGACACCATCAATTTCTCGGATCTGATTAATTGCATTATTATAGGTATATAAATCTGGAACAATATATGTCTCAACAGTTGTATCCGATAACAACCTTAAAAAATATTGAATTCGATCTCGAGCAACCATGGGCAAAGCAACATAAACTTCGTCAATATCACCTTGCTTTGCTTTTTGTAATAAAGTGTCAACTTTTCCCTTAAAAGAAGCTTTCGTCATATAGCCAAAACGAGACTCATCACGATCGTCATAATACTCAATAGTAAAATTTTGACCTTTTAATTCCTTTCTTAGAGCTGCTTCAACCGCAATACCACCGCTAGTCAAACCAATAATAGCGATCTTTTTTACCGCCATCTTTTTCCAACATGATTGGATAACAAAAATAACAGTAGTTCGAAATAGTAAAAGAAAAGTTAAGGATAAAGCGAACCAACCATGAACCATCAGTTGACGTAAATTCGAGTACTCCATACCTTCAAGAGACATTAACTGGTTACGGAGAATTAGCCATGCAACCGTAGTTAAAACAAAAGTTAATGTACATTTTATGAGGCTTTTCGATATATTTAATCTGACATTTTTCTTGTAGAGAGAACAATACTCTCCAATCAATATAAATATAACAGAAAATAAGAAACCTGCTGCAAAGTCAACTACAGTTTCATTTTTTACTTGTCCCTGAATTAAGAGAGATAACACTAAGTTAATGATGATAAAGTCACATGCTTTTAATAATATATTGTACCCATCATCGACTATCATTAGAGATTGTCTTTTCATTGTCAAATACACACCCTACGGTTAGATCGCGCAACCATTCTTGATATTTATAGTAACTATTCTTTTATTAAACAAATATATTATTTCTAGTTAATTATAATGTTATTACCATCATTAAATGTCAAAAAATTGTCACCAAATAAATAAAGTCAAAATTTATGATAAATAACCACCAAGACATTCACCAAGAGCATGCTTTCATATGAATAGATCTGATTTTGATTATATCTATCTTTTCTTATGCATATAATTCAAAGCCAATCATCATACAATATTAATTTGTTTGAACTTTTATCACTACAATTGGTCATAACTACCAGTATTAAGTTCATATAATTGCAGATAAATTAATATGTTAAACAATAGATTCCAGAAAATTAACAATTATTTAAAATCACAAGTTATTGGCCAACCAGAGCTTGTTGAACAGCTTCTTATCGCTTTACTTGCCGATGGGCATATTCTTGTTGAAGGTCCTCCAGGCCTAGCTAAAACGCGAGCGGTAAAAGTGTTATCAGATTGTATTGAAGGGAAATTTCATCGTATCCAATTCACACCAGACTTGCTCCCTGCTGATTTAACTGGCACAGATATCTTCCGCCCAGAAACAGGGGAATTTAGTTTTCAAGCAGGTCCTATCTTTAACTCATTAATCCTAGCTGATGAGATAAACCGAGCTCCGGCCAAAGTTCAGGCAGCAATGCTTGAAGCCATGGCTGAGAAACAAATTACTGCAGGCCGTAAAACCTACCCTCTTCCAGAGCTATTTCTGGTAATGGCAACACAAAACCCTATAGAACAAGAAGGTACCTACCCATTACCGGAAGCTCAGCTTGATCGCTTTTTACTGCAACTAATGGTCGACTACCCCAATGCAGATAGTGAATTAGAAATATTACGTCTAAATCGTGGTGAAGCTCTAGGTAATAAAGTAGCCGAAGCGGTCACCATTAGCCAAGAAGAGATTTTTGAAGCGCGTAAGCAAGTACTTACCATTCATATGGCTGAAGATGTTGAGCAATATATCATCCGAATCGTCATGGCGACTCGTCAACCAGAAAAATACAGTGGTACTTTAGCTAGTTGGTTACAAATGGGGGTTAGTCCTCGTGCGACTTTGGCGCTTGATCGTTGCGCTCGAGCACACGCCTGGCTGCAAGGTCGTGATTTTGTAACGCCTGAAGATGTACAAACGATGGCATTCCCTGTACTTCGTCACCGCTTATTACTCAGCTACGAGGCACAAGCTGAAGGTATTGCTAGTGATCGTGTGATTGAGCACTTACTTGAGCAGGTTGCAAGTGTATGAATCAAACAGCAATGAGCGCTTTATTACCCGCTCATAGTGATGGTGTAACACTCTGTTTAGCTGAACTTCTGCAATATAAAAACCAAACTGTGCGTTGGTTGCCCCCTGCACACAGTATTTGGTCACAGCTAAACGGACAACATGTTAGCCGCCATAAAGGGCGAGGAATGAACTTTGCCGAAGTACGTCCTTACCAACCAGGCGACGATATTCGCTCTATCGACTGGCGGGTAACTGCGCGTACAGGTAAAGCACATACAAAACTGTTTACTGAAGAACGTGAACAACCAGTGATGATGCTTATTGATCTGAGTTCTAACATGCAATTTGGTTCTCAATTGTTACTAAAGTCAGTACAGGCGGCTCATTTTAGCAGTTTAATCAGTTGGTTAACTATCACTGAAAAAGACCGAATTGGAGCTATTATCTATAATGGTCACAGCTTAATTGAGTGCAAACCTACGGCTCGTCAACAAGGTCCACTTCGATTAATTAATGCGTTAATCGCTTCTCATAAAGAATCACTAGAACACATTCAAAAACCGAATCTAGTTTCATTTGCTGAAGCCTTAAAGCATCTCCATTACCTATGCCCAAAAGGTAGCGATATTATTGTCATCAGTGATTTCTATCATTTATACGATCAAGATAAGCAACGTTTAACCCAGCTACGCCATCATAATCGAATGCAATTTGTTCAGATTTATGACCCTTTAGAGCAAGGTCAGACACAGTATCGTGGTCGAGAATATGTAACCGATAATAAACGTTCCGCTTGGCTTGATTTTTCATCAAAAAAGACGCGTCAAGCAATTGAACAGAGTTATTATCAACATCAAGAGTTTATTGAACATTTGGCAAAATCGTTAGCTATTCCACTGCATAAACTATCGGCAGCAAAAACACTTACACATCAATTAACTCAAATGGGAGGCAGAAAGTGACAACAAAACCTGAACTACTGCCATTAGCTGATGTTCATGTACAAGCAGCACCTAGTTACTGGCCTCTTGCTTGGGGATGGTGGGGTGTCATTGTTGCAATTTTATGTCTTAGTGCTTTTATTGTTATAAGTACGCGACGCCATAAACAAAATAATTTAGCTAAAAATGAAGCGTCAAATAGACTAAAACAACTTAAGTCAACTCGGGACATCTCTGCTCTCAATGCCTTACTGAAGCAAGTTGCCTTGACCTATTTTCCAAGAGAAGAAGTAGCAAAGTTAACTGGAAAACAATGGATGACGTTTCTCGACTCATCGCTTGATGAAAAGAAACAAGGGTTTGTTGCTTTAGAAAAGCAGTGGCAATCAGGCCTT
Organism: Photobacterium damselae; assembly: GCF_003026815.1. GTDB lineage: Bacteria > Pseudomonadota > Gammaproteobacteria > Enterobacterales > Vibrionaceae > Photobacterium > Photobacterium damselae. The sequence goes on from NZ_PYOG01000040.1 coordinate 18,209, forward strand.
TTTTCTAATTCAAAAATGGATGATGAAACTTTTGATCGTTGCTATAAACAAGCACATTATTGGCTTAAAAAAGTATCATCTCAACCCGTAAAAAATAAAGAGTAATTAACCATGTTTGAATTTGCTTGGCTTTGGGCGTGGCTTTTACTTCCCCTAGCCTATTTGGTTTATCGTTTTAGTAAACCAGTAACTGAACCCGCTGCCATTCATCTACCTCTTTTGCCTGATAATATTGGTAGCTCGCAGCCTAAGAATCGACTTAAGCAAATACTTATGGCTCTGTTATGGGTATCTCTTGTATGTGCCCTTGCAAGACCTGTTTGGTATGGAGATCCTATTGAGATCAAACCCGATCACAGGGATATGATGCTTGCTGTTGACTTATCAGGTTCAATGGCAATCAAAGATATGCAAACTCAATCAGGCCAATCGATTGATCGTCTGACCGCCATCAAACATGTGCTATCAAACTTTATTGAAAAACGTAAAGGTGATCGTCTGGGATTAGTCCTATTTGGCGATCATGCCTATTTGCAAACGCCATTAACATTTGACCGCCATACTGTTGAACAGCAATTGGACAGAACCGTTTTGGGTCTTGTTGGACAAAGTACGGCTATTGGCGAAGGGCTAGGTATCGCAACCAAGACCTTTATAAAAAGCAAAGCTCCTCAACGTGTAATCATTTTATTAAGTGATGGTGCCAATACGGCAGGGGTTATAGATCCTCTAGAAGCAGCTAAATTAGCAAAAGAAAGTGGTGTAACCATTTACACTGTCGGCATTGGTGCTGATGAAATGTTACAACGTAGCATCTTTGGTGTTCAAAAAGTCAATCCATCGCAAGACCTTGATGAGAAAACACTGACTAAGATAGCCCAAATGACTGGGGGTAAGTACTTCCGAGCTCGTAATCCACAAGAGCTAGACAAAATTTATCAGATTATTAACCAATTAGAGCCAGTTAATAACGCACAACAGACATGGCGTCCAAGAGATGAACTTTTCCGTTATCCTCTTACTGTCGCACTCGTGTTATCTCTAATTATTGCAATACTAAGGAAACGTAATGGCTGATTTTACTTTTATCCACCCAATGTGGTTAATTGCAATCGTACCTTTGCTTTTACTTTTGCCTTGGCTAAAAAGTAAGTCGCAATCAAGTTCACTAATTGCTCCACATATCGCAGCAAAGCTTGGACTTAGCCAGCCACAACATAAAACATGGCCTCTATATCTATTAGGTCTTGCTTGGATCCTTGCTGTTATTGCTTTAGCTGGGCCAAGTTGGGAGAAAACCAAACTACCAGCCTACTCACTTTCAGGCGCTCGTGTACTTGTAATGGATATGTCCAAATCTATGTATGCAACCGATATTGCGCCTAATCGACTCACGCAAGCTCGATTTAAAGCATTAGATATGTTACCTGGTTGGAAAGAAGGAAGTACTGGCCTTATAACTTATGCAGGTGATGGCTATACCATAAGTCCACTTACTGATGATAGCAGTACTCTTGCTAACTTAATTCCAAGTTTATCACCTAAAATTATGCCGATTCCAGGAAGTAATGCTGCATCAGGTATTAGACAAGCTATTGATTTACTTAAACAAGCAGGAGATACCAACGGCGATATTATATTAATCACTGACGGTATGACAGAAAAAGAGTCACAAGAGTCTCTAGCAGAGTTGAAAAATACGCATTATCGAGTATCTATTCTTGCTGTAGGTACAGAGCAAGGCGCTCCAATTGAGATGCCTGACGGTCGACTATTAACTCAAAATGGTCAAACGGTAATAGCAAAAGTCAACCCTAACACCTTGTCAGCCATTACATCAAAAACTGGTGGGCTATTACAGTTTTCTCAAGCGGATAACCAAGGTGTCAATAATATTGTTAAGTTTACAGCAAAGCCTCGTAATCAACTTGAACAAGGTAAACAAAAAGAACTTGAAGAGCGACTAAATAATGGTTTTTGGTTGCTATTACCACTAATTTTACTTGCATTACTTGGTTTTAGACGAGGTATTGTACTTGCAGCGTTAATGGTCTTTATGCCCTTAGATTATGCTCATGCGAACCCTTGGAAAAATCAGGATCAACAGGGTTATGATAACTACCAGCAAGGACAATATACTGATGCAGTCAAAGACTTTTCATCACCAGCATGGAAAGGCATTGCTCAATATAAAGCAGGACAATTTCACCAAGCGATTAAGACATTAGAGCCATTAAAAGACACAACATCTCGCTATAACCTTGGCAATGCTTATGCCCAATCAGGCCAATATGAGAAAGCCATTAATACTTATGAAGAAGTACTAAAACAAGAGCCTACAAATACAGATGCTAAAAAGAATCTGGAAGTCGTAAAAAAAGCATTAGAAAACCAGCAAAACCAGCAAAACAAACAGGATCAGTCAAAAAAACAAGATAAGCAACAATCGCAGAATCAGCAGAATCAGCAGAATCAGCAGAATCAGCAGAATCAGCAGAATCAGCAGAATCAGCAGAATCAGCAGAATCAGCAGAATCAGCAGAATCAGCAGAATCAGCAGAATGATTCTCAAAAGAACCAACAAAAACAAGACTCTAATAAACAAAAAGAGAACAAAAAACAAAATTCTCAATCATCAGAGCAATCTCAGCAAGAAAAAGATAAACAGCAACAGCAACAGCAACAGCAACAGCAACAGCAACAGCAACAGCAACAGCAACAGCAACAGCAACAGCAACAGCAACAGCAACAGCAACAGCAACAGCAACAGCAACAGCAACAGCAACAGCA
>NZ_PYOG01000041.1 GCF_003026815.1 Photobacterium damselae
TCAACAACGAGCCATTCGGCAACTTGAAGCCATCAATCCTGTCTTAGTTCACCCTGAACAATTTAAACCCAGTACCAGAAAAAAGCCGTGACTTCCCTACTCTATAACCAGTTTCTGAGCAAGATGAACTATCTTAAAAAGGACATTTTAAATTGGGATAAACAGATACACGGTAACGGCCAGATACAAAAAGACCGCCTATAGGCGGTCTTTTAACGTAATCAGATTTTATGTGAACTGCGCTAAATCGTATCTTGTTGCTAAATCGTATCAACCATGCATAAAAAAGGCCGCTACATATGAGCGACCTTTACAATTAAATTTACAAAAATTAAGCATGTTTAAAACCAAGATTTAGCTTAAATCCACATGCTTGAGCATAACTCACTAAAGTTTTAAGACTAGGATTTGATCGTCCAGATTCTAAACGCGAAATATTAGGGGCTTTTGTTCCCATTTTTTCAGCAACCTCATCTTGAGTTAAGCCTGATTTTTCTCTCATTGAAATTAGAGAATTTATCAATTCAAATTCAACACTTAGATCGTCATAAGCTTCTTTTACTTCAGGATTCTGTAATGCTTTTCTTTTTAATGCAGATAAACTCATAACTTCACCTCTTTCATTCGCTCTCTAGCAAGTTCTATTTCTTTTTTTGGGGTCTTATTCGTCTTTTTCACAAAAGCTCTTAATACGTAAACGTGCTGTCCTTTTAAATAGCAAAACAAACCTCTACCTATACCTTCTTGAGCTTTAGCTCTTATTTCAAAAAGCCCATCTCCCATTGAGTCTGTATGTGGTGGGCCTAAATTTGCTCCATGTAATTCAATTAATTCGAGTAACTTAATCATACGAGCCTGAATTTTAGGTGGCATTGCTAATATTTCATCTTCAACACCAGAGTAAAAATCCACTTTCCAAGCCATTCTATAACCATTAAACCTATCGTATATGATAGGTTACTTTAACATTACTGGCCTATTAAGGTCAAAAAATAGATTAAAATTGGTATCAGCAACAAGATACAAAAATACCGTCACGATGGACGGTATTTAACAAAAGATAACGAATGCTGTCCTACAGTCCAGATACACTGTAACGTCCAGAGACAACAAAGGTCGCCTTAGCGACCTCTTAAATTGTTAGCATTTAACATCAAATCTATTTATGCGCACCTTATTTAAGGTCTAGATATCCCTCGAATAACCCTACCCGATTACTTAGAGTCAATACTAAACGCTGAGCTTGAAGCAAGGGCCCAGCGCACAAGAGCGACGCTGACTACATTCACAAATTTTCCTATGGCAAAAACATTCGATGAATATGACTTCAAGTTCGTGACAGGCGCTCCGAGAAAACCGCTTAAGAAGCTAACAGGGTTAGAGTTCATCGAACGAAAAGAAAACGTAATGTTACTTAGCCCAAGTGCCGTCGGTAAGAGTCATCTTCCCAACCATCAGCCCCGGCGATGATGGCGCATACCGCTAAGAATAGAACATCGAATAATGGGTAACTGATTTAAGCGGACTGGCGCGGGTCTTTTAGGTTGCCGAAATGTTTAGAAAATACGTCAATGCTCATGATTATACTTCTAAAAAAAGGAGTATAAGATCACAACTAGATCCGTGGGTCAAATTTATTGTAACTGGTCAGAAAACATTCGTGATCTCACCCTGATGACCTTGGTTAGCAGCGCATCGAGCCCAATAATGAGAACTACTACAAGCTTCCATAGAAACTAAAGATACAGACTCTTTTATTAATAGTTCTTTTAGTTTATTACGGCTAACTTCTCGATTAAAAATAATTTGTCCTTGAGCTGTTCGTTTACAAACCTGGAAAATATTTTTCGCTAAATCTATTGCCAATATATTAGAGGTAATCATAGAAGCACCTTCTTATCTCGAATATTTTATTCACCGTACAACGTTAAGATGAGGGAGTCCATACATCTAGGAATTTCAATTCCTAACCGTTAAAGTATGAGTTAGCAAAATTTCATAAAAAATTTGCGACAGAACCTTAAATTAATGGTACAAAGATTTAAACCTTTTCACTAATCTTTTTAGGGTATATTTGATGCGTAATATAGTTGTATTGTTAAGTTTGTTATCTTTGGCTGGTTGTGGTGACGGTGGTTCAGATTCAGATAAATCAAAAATATCAGAAATGGCTAAACCTGAAATTGTTAAGCCTGAAGTTGTTAAGCCTGAAGTTGTTAAGCCTGAAGTTGTTAAACCTGAAGTTGTTAAACCTGAAGTTGTTAAGCCTGAAGTTGTTAAACCTGAAGTTGTTAAACCTGAAGTTGTTAAGCCTGAAGTTGTTAAGCCTGAAGTTGTTAAACCTGAAGTTGTTAAACCTGAAGTTGTTAAACCTGAAGTTGTTAAGCCTGAAGTTGTTAAGCCTGAAGTTGTTAAACCTGCAGATCCAAAAGATATGGCGTTGACATTTTTTAATGTTGATATGTATCAAAACGGTTCTGCTAATATAAAATATATAGAAATGAATGCTGGTAATCAACCATATGAACTGAATATTCATGAATTAAATGAACGCTCAATGTATGGAAATAAAATAACACATAAATTAAATTATAAAGATATAAATGGTAATCTGCATTCTGAAAACTATCTAATTGATGTAAATAATAAATTAATAATTAAAACAGATAACAGCATTTTATATAAAGATGGTACATATAAAACATTCAATTATAGTGACAAATATATTAATTTTGATTTTAATTTAGAAAAAGGACAAGAAAATAATAAAGTTTTTAATGTAACTACATTTGATAGTGATTTACATCATATTGTTACTATACCAATAAAAGTAACAACTAAATATATCGGATTAGATAAAATTGAAGTAGGTGATATTTTTTATAATACTGGTAAGTTTGAAACTATTGAAGATACTAAACATTCAAAAACAATTATAACAACTTGGTTTAATATTACTAATGGCGCAATTGTAAAACAAACAAAAATCATTAATGACATTAATAATACAACAATTAAAAATACATTAAATATTGTTGATTCTTCGATTAACTTTAATTATTTTTATAATAAAAATGCTTTTGATAAGTTTAACCTTGACTTTATGAATAGTAATCAAGTTAGTGAAAATAATATTAATTTATATATTGGTAAAGATAATCCGGTCATCATTAGTTTAATTAATAATAATATTAAAATTAGTAGTTATAATGATATTGATTTTGAGAATGCTAGTGTAGTAAGTAAAACGATTGAATCGCATTCTGATGGTGGTGTACTTTCAAGTTTTATAAGTAAAATTCAATATAGTCGTGTTGAATGTGAAGTTAATTGTTCAAGACCTATGATAAATACACTTTATTTATTAGGTGTAAGAAATAATTTTGATAATAGTAAAAATTATGATTCAGAATATGCTGGAGTGTATAATTGGTATAGAACAGATGATGGGTTTATTTCTGATAATTATTATATTGTTATGGATTTAAAAGCTAAAACATGTCAGATCTCTTCTAGAGTAAAACTTAATGCTTATAAATGCGTTAATTTAGATATTGATATTGATAGTGGTCAAATAGTAGCAGTTGTTGTTAACAAAAACACTGGAACATATGGTTCATTATTTGCTAATATTAACGGTAAAAATAATGAATATATTACAGGTGTTGTTCGTGATAAAAATATTAACGATAAAAGTATAGATACATTTATTATAAAAAAAGATAATTATACCTGATTACCCCTATACTTAGAACCTATCTCAATAGGTGTTGTCTGAGTTAAATCAACACCTATTGAAAATACTAAATTGAATGGGTTCTCTATGGCCTGTTCTCAAACAATCTAAATCGAGTAGAGGATTCAAAATATCATCCCCTGTAGTAACTTAACCGTATTAAGCTGTTAACAATACAACCACGAAACCTAGCATTAAAACCTAAACACAAAAACCAACGATTTGGTTCTAATAAAAACTTTCCCGTTTACAAGTGATTTTTTTGCTTCCCCGTCTCTATTTAACATATTCTATCTAAAGCGATCCGATATTGTAGCTCCCAAGGTAAAGTGTCTCTTTTTTGCAAAGCTAAAATGGGTTTTGTCGCAAAATTAGGGAACCCGTGAACAACTGAGAACTCTAATTAGTGACTTTAAATTTTCATCTCGACTCTATATGCAATTTTCTGGTTATCATTTCCCATCAGATATCATCCTTCAAGCTGTACGCTACTATGTAGCGTACAAACTCAGTTTCCGTGATATCGAAGAAATCTTTGCTGAAAGAGGTATTCGAGTCGATCATGCCACCGTTAATCGTTGGGTCATTCGTTTTGCTCCTTTAATTGAGCAAAATGCACGAACGAGCAAACACTATGTATCAAGTTCATGGCGTATGGACGAGACTTACATCAAAATCAAAGGGAAATGGTGGTATTACTATCGGGCAGTCGATAAATACGGTGATATTGTAGATTTTTATCTTAGTCAAACACGAGATGAAAAATCCGCTCAAGCCTTTCTACGAAAGGCTATTCGAACAAATGGATTGCCTGAGAAAGTCGTTATTGATAAAAGTGGTGCCAATGCTCAGGCACTTCATAATATGAATATTCAATTATGGAAAAGTGTTGTTTTTATGCTCAATCTGATTGAAGTTATTGATGTAAAATACCTCAACAATATAGTTGAGCAAAGCCATAGGCCAATCAAACAAAAGATGTATCAGGCTCTCGGTTGGAAATCTGTTGAGGGAGCACAAGCTACGATGTCAGGTCAAGAAGTTTGGACGCAAATCAAGCGAGGTCAAGTTGGCGAGCTAAGCTTACCTGTATGGGAGCGCTTTTACGCGCTCATAGCATAATTGCGTCCGAAATTCGACGCGCTTACGCCTTACGTAAACTTTGCGACAGAACCGAATTTTAGTAATGGAGCATAAAGAGATATCAATTGTTGAATGTATCTTTGTTAAGGAATTGATTTACTACATAGAGCTGTCTAACGGTGATAAAGGTTTAGTCGATTTTTCACCTTTGGCCTCAAACATCAATTGTTTAATCAGATCCTAAGTGAAGATAGAGGGATAAACTATTATCTCGATGGCTATACAATAGAGTGGTACAACGGTGCCGATATCGCTCCTGAATGGGTTCAAGAGCACCTATTATCAAGGTGTGCATAAAAAAATGCCGTTACTTTGGCAAAGTAACGGCACCCAGCAAAATTGGTTACTTGTTATTAGCCTTACATCTACAACAAGTCTATGCTGAAGTCTACTGTGAGCAATGTCGTGCCTTTAAAGAAAAAAGAAATGGGTAGTTCCTTTTCCCCAAGTGCAGATTAATGATAACACGTATCATTTGTTGTTCAAGACTTTATTGAGAATAGTTATCATCTATCTTGCGATGATTGATTAAGAACCGATAGGGGATATTTGATCAGTTTCTTGTCATATAAAATATCCCCCGAAAGGCAGGACAGCTTTCGGGGGATAGTGTCTTACGTATTGGTTGTTGTTTTTACTCAATGATCACTATCTAATGACAGTGAATCTTTATCGTATCGTTTTTTTGATGAATGTCTAGTGTTATAGATGAAGGTGCATTTTGTTTAACAGTCCTTACCATGCTCTGCTATCCGATGCTGTAGATAATGCGCTGCTACACCTTTATAGCGAAGTGAGTGCGTCAACTCGGTTTTTTCCAACCATCAAACGCAATGAAATATTGGTGCGCTATTTAAAACCCAAACTCAAATCCCCTAAATACAAGTTGGTTAAAGCTGAGCTGAAAATCATGATAGGTATTGGTCGAAATCCAGAGGGGAATTTGGAGGCAAAACTCATTGAGTTAAATCAACTGGCAAACAAAAATCGGCAGAACACAACTGATGCGCATTCGCTGTTTCAGCTCATGGAACTGCTTGATGCTGAGCATAACTTTGATTCTAAGCTGTTTAACCCAGATATTATCTCGGTTGCTGATGTGATTTATATCTTACCTGAGCACATAGAGCATTGCTTTGCTGATGATGGTAAACAGGTGGCTCCTGTGTCACTATTCATCGAATCAGACCGCACGACAGAGCTATTACTGGCTATTGATAATTCTGAATTGTTCACGACTGAATTAAAAGAGTGGAATGAGCAGAAAAAACAGGCACATATCTTACTTCACCCGATAAAAGCAGAAAAAAATACCCGTTAAGTCTGCGAGACCAAAACGGGTAATCGTCAAGACAAGCCTACAGAGTAGGTTTATTATTGTTATATATACGATATTGATCAGAATATCGGACTAAGCTTGCGGAGTTGTTTATTTCGTATGCTTAGCTGAATATCTTATCGCTCTTTTCGGTAATACTGTCAATGAATACACAAAATTGAATCAGATTTTGTGTGAAAAGTGTCACTTCCATTAAAAACATTCGCAGAAAAGGCTCCCTTTGCTTTATTCCGTGCAAGCACGGGCAAAGGGCTACGTTTCTCTGCTCATAAAGCGCCCTACTAGCTCAATCTTCCCCTTACCATCAAGCGCACTCTGATGTTCAAAACTTTGCCTCCATTCTTCACCCAACTCCTTCACGACCTCATTTCCCCAAAGCCTACTGAACCTTCACCTGTCATAACCTGCTTAGCCAGGGAGGCTACGCCGCTTCGCGCCCTTGCTAAGCAGAACAATGCCAGGTGTGCGGGTAGGCATTCGGACAAATAAGGCAGCAAAGGAGCCTTCTATGAATACTCGCAGCAAGACCGCAACAAAGTTCTACACATCAGAACGCGCTGATAGCTCAGTGCAGATTGGCCTAGCAGGGCGCGAAGTGGATCTTGAGAGTGTGATGAGCGAGGGGAACGCGACCCACCACTTGTCATCCCTTGATGTTTCACAAGGCACAGATGTAACAGACATAAAAGAAGATCCCTCTCTGATTCTAAGAACGTTAAAAGCCGGACGTCTTCGAAAAAACGCAAAAACCGTAGAGCAGGTTCAATCTTTGGTTAAGGCATCCACCGGAATTTTTGTCCATGAGGTTAATTGGAATAGGGGGGTGACCGAAACGGATTTTTGGGACTGGTTTCATCGAATGTGGCCAAACATCACTATTGAGGTGAGTTGCGGCCAAAGTGGACTCACCAATGAAGTGCGATTTTTTTCATTAGGGCAACGAAAACATTGCGCGCTGGCAAGACTGGTCTTCCATGACTTGAAAAAGGCCGCTTTTAAAAAGGCAGTCAAATCTGAAATTAACCGATTACTCACCGCCATTCTTGACGATGAAGATTTTCTGCAGGATGACAAGATGAGAGCAATAGGATCTCGATTTGATCGTATGTATGACCGAGCCAATCTAAGTGCATTCGATACCGAAGAGAGAGAAACACAACGGTTGGCCGCGCAAGCTGTGGCTCTTGGCATCTTAGGTCTGCTCAACTGCGGCAAGTCTACGGTGAGTCCTAAAGTGAAAAAGTGGGCCGAGTTGCTGTATTAATAAGTGCACTCATACCTAGCTGTTTGTTCAAGGTATGTTTTCATCTCAAGTGTGGTGCGGATGGTCAGATCTAGAGCATTCGCAGAGCTTGGGCAATGTGTGATTTACCGTGCAAGCACGGGCACATTGCCTCTGCTCTTCGCTCACAGAGCATTCGGCCTGCGTCCTCACAGAGCAGAGCTTTCACTTCAATTGGCTAACTGATTGTAATCGCGGTCATTATCTTCATTCATCAGGCTCTATCCCCATTGGTTGTTTTCTTCTTCTATCGCTGTCTGCCTATGACCGTCACCCACCACATTCTTTGTTGCAAGGGAGGCTTCGCCGCTGCGCGCCCTTGCTACAAAGAACGATGGCGAGTGCTTGGTCTGTCAGGCGATGACGAAGATGAAAACTAACCCAAGAGGACGAAACCATGACTCATTCAGCTAATCACCACTCAACAATCACTAAGCCACTTGAAGCGACTCAGGGCGTTGCCCTAAGCACCCAGGCTCCAACAAAAATGAATCATCTAAGAGCAAAAGCAAAGCAAAAAAGCGAGTAGGCAAGGCGTCTAAAGATATGTACCAGCTTGTAACTGACCGTGTGATCGCAGCACTAGAGCAGGGCGTCAAACCGTGGAGCTGTCCATGGGAGCGATCAAATCAAAGCACGATGTTGCCGATGAATTTAAAAACGGGCGCACGTTATACTGGCATTAATGTGTTGCTGTTGTGGAGCTCTGCTGCAGAACGTGGTTTTACGAGCCCTTACTGGCTCACTTATAAACAAGCGCAAGAGCTGGGTGGCAATGTGGTAAAAGGACAGAAAGGTACAACCATCGTTTTCTATACCTTGTGGGAGAAAGAGGACGGCGATGGTAAGCTGGATAGGATCCCAATGTTAAAAACCTTTACCGTGTTTAATCTTGACCAGTTGGAGAACATCGACAAGCCGGATCTTATCTCGGAGCCAACCTACACTAAAAACGAGTTTAATCTTTTGCCTCATGTGGAAGCGGCCATTGAAAAGACCCATGCACAGATTGAGTATCGAGGCAGCCGAGCGTTTTATTCCCTTGGTGATGATAAGATTGTGATCCCAAATCGTGATCGCTTCCATTCTCAAAGTGATCTCTATGCCACGATTTGGCACGAGCTGGTTCATTTTACTGGGCACCCTAGCCGACTTGACCGTAATATCATGAATCAATTTGGTTCAAAAGACTACGCGGTGGAAGAGCTCGTTGCTGAATTGGGGGCCGCGTTCTGCTGCGCAGATCTTGGCATTATCGGCGAGGCGCAACATGAAAGCTATATTGCAAGTTGGCTCCATCGTCTGCGTAATGATAAGCGCTTTATCTTTAAGGCGGCCTCTCTTGCCAGTAAAGCTCACCAATTTTTATTACCCTAACCAGTAAGAGCAGGCTTGCGGCCTGCTCTTAGCCCTTGCCTTTAGTGGTTCGCTGCTGAGACAGCGAAAGGTGAGGGCACTCTTTCTCCGAGACCATAATTTTGATAGATTCTTCATTATGGACGAGCATCGGGGCTCGTTCATAAGCCCTTGCCACGAGAGTCTCATCGCTTAGACGGTGAGGGCAAGGGCTATCGCATTAAATTAGGTAATCGTCCAGGTTCTTATCTGCTAAGAACTTTGGTGTGCGACCCTGACCCGTCCAGGTTTTCTCCTGGCCGTCTTCATCGGTGTAACGGTATTTGGCTGGACGTGGCGTGCGGCTCGATTTCTTCGACTTCGATGCGGTCATTGATGCTATCAACTCTTCTGGATCAATACCGTCTGCTAAAAGTAATTGACGGTACATCTCTAGTTTCTCTTCTTTCTCTCGGTTTTCTGCACGTAGCTGCTCTTCTTCCTGAGCTCTTTCATTAACAACTTGAGTTAACTTCTCCAATCCTTCTTGTAATTGCTCTAGGGTTAATTCTCGGGACTGGGTTCGTAAGGTTCGTAGGTTTAATAACACGCTGATGGTTTCTGACATCTTTGATTTGCTCTATTTGACTGTAAAATGATTAAGATAAGATCATATCATAATTTCTTTTTTCTATAACGTAGCTCAAAACTTGATCCGCATGATTTAACACTACTTTTTCGGTGATATTTTCTATCTTTGATTCATTCTTGATGTAGTCTTTGCTCTCTCTTTAGATACCATTTTGCTGATTTTGCTGGTTAATTTTCCTATCCCTCTTTTTCTCTCATAAACCTTTCTTAACCTTCTTTCCTTGGGCGTTTTAACGGGCTTTTCGCTTCGCTCCTGTCGCTAACCTGCATCCGTATTGGCAACAAGTTGCCAACGGCTGCTAGGTTCCAGACAGTCAATCCCTAACGCAACAGCATTCGCAGACATTCATTCTAATTTGCCTTGTTCCGTGCAAGCACGGGCAAATTACAATGAATCCCTGCTCACAAAGAATGCACCCTACTAGACCAATCTTCCCCTCACCATCTGCTCACTCTGATGTTCCTATCTTTGCCGCGGCCTGCTGCAGTGGCCCATCCTAACTCCTTCACTACCTAATTTCCCCTTCGCCTACTTAACCTTCACCTGTCATAACCTGCTTAGCAAGGGAGGCTACGCCGCTTCGCGCCCTTGCTAAGCAGAACAATGCCAGGTGTGCGGGTAGGCATTCGGAAAAATCAGGCAGCAAAGGAGCCTCTTATGAATACTCGCAGCAAAACCGCAACAAAGTTCTACACATCAGAGCGCGCTGATAACTCAGTGCAGATTGGCCTAGCAGGGCGCGAAGTGGATTCTGAGAGTGTGATTCGCGAGGGGAACGCGACCCACCGCTTGTCATCCCTTGAGGTTTCGCAGGCTCCCGCGCTTCGCGCTCCATGTGCTGCGCACATATCGAGGGCAAACGCACGTAAGGCAAACATCTTCAAGCGTGCGTGGTCGTTGGCAGCACAAAAAGCCCTTCGCTTTGGTGGCGAAAAATGTACCTACTTTGCTGCTTGTCTGAAAGTGGTTTACCGCCAAATCAAACTGACTCACACAGAAAGCCGCCAGCAATACGGCGACTTAATGAAACGCAACAACGAGTATTTAAAGCAACTAAAAGAGAGGTTATCACGCTATGAATCTAAACCTGATTTGTTACATCGAGAGCAAGCCATTGCTGATTTATTGCCCCGTATTAAAAACGCTCAGGTTCGCCAGAGCTATTACGTTGACCTCATTTTTTGTGCAGGAATAGAGCTATGAGTGCCTTTAAGTGGGACAGCAACACAAAGCCAAACCAAAGGCAGTATTTAGTTTGGGGCAACGTTAGTCAGCTCCCTTTCCACCGACATTATGAGGACGACCAGCAAGTTATCATTTGCGACGAAATCATTATTTACAACATAGAGATAGATAGGGAGGGCAACTTTACAGGCTATTTCTTTGATGAAGATAGCCAAATTATAGAAAGCTACCAAAAAGATCTTCAATTTCAATTTAAGCGCATGATAAGCGCGGAGGAATTTAGATGTATTACAACGCTATCCGATTTGAAGAGCGCGAAATAGTACCGCTAATGAGTCAGCAAGAATTAGACAAGTTAGTGATCCAATACCACATCAAAGACATTAAGGCGTATTTAAGGGGGGAAGAAGCACAAGAGAGCGCAAGGCGTTCATTCGTTGAACTGCAATCCATAGGATTAACACCCTATGAGATTGCAAAACGTGCGAAATGCAGATTAAAAGATTTAATTTTCGCATAAAACAAAGGCTCAAAACGAAACGGTCAAATATCGTTTGAGCCCTAGCTAACTAATAAGGAATATATAACTATGACTAATAAGAGTCAAGACGAAATTCAAAACATTGAGCCTATCGAGTTTGATTTAGGCGTAATTGTGGTAACACGTGGCGTAGATGCTTTTTTAGATGGTAATCACTTACCGCTGGTTATTCCCTTAAAGCAACATAAAAAAGGGGATTGGGGGCTATGTTATGAAGAAGATGCAATTTTAAATAATTTTGCCACTCACAATGGAGACCAAATTTTATCTGTTTATGAAATCAACGACGAAAGGATTTGGATTGTTACCGAGTGGGATAGAAGCGTAACCACCATTCTTTTTCCTAACGAATATTAATTAACTTTGGAGGTGTGCCCCGAAAGGGGCACATACGAAAATATGACAGATAAATATTTTGTTTCTGGTGTGCTTGGTGAGTTTGCATTTTACGCGCTTCATTTAGGCAATCAATTAATCCTTGAAGATAAGCTCATTATTAATAATGTAACCTTGGTCAATGACGTGTTTAGCGGATTAATTGAAATACCACCGAATGACAAAAACACTCTTAACCAATATACGCCACGACTAGAAACCGTCAAAGCACAAGGAAAGAGCCATGCCTAATCATATACCTGATCATATTTTAAATGTTATCTCAATAGATTCTGATGATAGACAACAAAGCGAGCAAGGCATTTTGTCCATACTCGACAATCAAGGGGTATTTGATTTTAACCGTTATATTCCGATGCCAAGAATACTACGTAATACCCAAGCACCAAATAGAATAAATCCTGACGAGTGCCGCAATAAAACGGGTTATATAGATTGGTATGAATGGTCTTGGGATAATTGGGATACAAAGTGGAATGCTTACAATCAAAATATCGAATATGACGGGTTAGACGCGAAACCGTGGCACTTATCCTGTAAAACCAAAAACATTATATGCAATTCAAAATACCGCGCTTATTTGAAGCGACAAAACAAAAAACGATTCAAAGCGAGCATTATAGAAAACGGTGTCCCTGAGCATGTAAAATTCTATAGCGCGTGGGTGCATCCTGAAAAAGTCATTATTGCCATGTCAAAGAAACACCCTAGTTTTTATTTCAGAGTAAAGTTTGCTGATGAAGATATAGGTTACGACGTAGGCGAGTATGTGATCAAAAATGGAAAACTGTTTGATGTGAGACGTGATATTAATTTTGAACATAAGGAAGAAGCATTTGCGAAAAAACTTTGGAATGAATACAATTAAACCGAGGTAATAAATTAAGCCTGCTATCATAGCAGGCTTTTTTATGCCTTGTGTTCCTAAAAAAATTCGAGCGCTTTATTTTGTTATCTTTTGAGTTTTACAGGTGATTTTATTATTGGTGATGTGATAACAAAATAAAGCGCCCAGTCGCTATGACTTGCGTGTCATTATAAAGAATGGCATACGCGGAACGAGCATTTCTTATACTCGCAAGCTCCTAACGAAATGCAAGGCGAGTTACCCACATACCCACAAAAATCGCTCCGGTTGTTTTTATTCCTACGCTCTTATGTGGATATATGGATAACTCGCCAATGACGCTGTGATATTATCGCTAACCAATAGGCTAAGGATTTATACACATATTAACAGGGTAGCTCCGGTTTTTTTGATGCCTCCGCAAACCCCATTAATATGTGCATAAATCTGACTCGCTTTAAGTACGCAAAGAGCATTCCCAGAAATTAATTTTAATTTGCTATGTAACCGTGCAAGCACGGGCAAATTAAAATTAATCCCTGCTCACTATTTCGTGCTCGTGATAGGTCTCTTTTGTCATACGACAGCATAAACTTTCCCTTATTTTAACCGCATGGCAATTTAGCCTAGCAGGGCGGCGGTAGTCACTCCATAAACAACGAGGTATTAAATCTCATCTTGTTATTGCCTTCGATCTTCCCGTTCGTGGTCTATTTAATATTGCTGGCTCGGACGCATAAGATCTATTATCCCATTAACCAATATGTTTGCGTCCTTAGTATCGCTGCGCGATGAGTGATCGCGTTTTAATTTGGTGAAATCCATTCCCTTTATTATTTAACGGTAAGATCTGCATCTAATCCACTTAACCAACAGAGGAACCCAGACGTTATTTCTCTGACCTAACGAAAACCCCGCGAAATAACCCGTTTCCCGCTTAAACCTACTTATTTAACCTCAGTGCATTTTGAGAGCTCAGAAAGACCTGACACACCTCGTCACCTGTCAGGTGAAACATAAGTGGTTGTCTGTAAAAGAAAAACACATCATTCAGGCATTTTCAAAAGTTGCGAAAAAGTATCATGAAAAGTGTACACCACATTTACACCAAATGGTGTAAATGTGGTGTAATTCTATATATATCATTAGGTTACTGTAAAAATAGCAATACTTACACCATTCTTACACCGCGCGGTGTAAAAGTGGTGTACAAATAGAAACAATAACTTAGAAATATACACATGAATGTGGTGTAAAAGTGGTGTACACTGGGGTTTGTGTGGTGTAAGAAATTACACCGCCATTTTGGAGCGTTTTGGATGGCAAGAAACCCTAGAATACAATTACCATTTTCTGAACAGTTATATTCTCGTCTTGAGAATTATCAAAAGAGTAATCAGTTTTCTACATTGACAGATGCAACAAAAGATTTAATTGAATTTGCTTTATCAATAAAAGAAAGGATGAATGATAGTAGCGCTAGATCAACACGTGAAATACTTGAGGAAATATTAGCGACGCAATACACGCAAGAAAAGCTAGCCAAACAAATGTATATGGCTGCATTCGATCCAAGTATTCGAGTGCCAAGTGATATCGCGGCTATGGTTAATGCGAAATTTGATAAGTTCAGTGAGGAATCAAAAGAAAAGTCGCACAAGTTTATTCTTGGAGAAGAATAAAAAAAGGCAGTCACAAAGATTGTGACTGCCTTTTATCTTATAACGATGGATAATCCATTTCTTTTTCCAACTCTTTCTCTTGAGTCAGTTCTCTCTCTGTTTGTTCTTGGTGAAGGTCGTATTCAGCCAGTGCTTTATCAACTACCTCATTAGCTAGGTTATTCGCGTGTTCAATACCTTTTGGTTCAATAACATCAAGTAACGATGCCATTTCCTTGTCACTAAACTCTTGTGATTTGTTAATGTCATCGACCAGTTGAACTATTTTATTAGTATCAAATTCATGCTTTCCTTTAAGTTCTGCAATATCATCATTGACCTTATCACTAATCAATATGCCAATATCTTGTGGTGATAATCCGTCTATGGCTTCTTTGACAATAGAGACACTATGACCTTGAGCGGTTAACTTATCAGTTATATCGTTAATCAAATTTTGATTTGATAATTGACTCTCATTTGCCATGATAATAATTTGCTCACGTAACGCCTTTGTATCGAGCGTTCGTAAATCATGAGCATTGTTCACCGCGACAATATCAACATCGTGTGTATTGGCCCCTAATAATGAAATTCCATTTTCAAGGCCAATTGCAACCACGCTAATATCAGGTAGAGTTCCATCATTAAGGACAATACCATGACCTGATTTATTTCCCATTAAGCGCTTAGGTATTGTTAAATTATCTGCCAAATCACCATCCTTGTTTAAATAGGTGATTTCAATCGCTTCAATTTCTCCTTTGTTATTAGTTAATGCCGCTAATAATGCAGGGTGAGTGGATTTTGTTTCAGAGGAATACACTTGTTCATGAAAACGCAATGCAGGATGTGATTCAAAGTCGTGGTAGGTTTGATTGTTAATGTAAGTATTGGCAATGGTCTCTTTTAGTTCCACTCCTTGCTCAAAGTAATTAATTGCCCGTGCTTTTAAATTACCCACATGTTTAGGTAAAGTGTTCACTAATTTATCATGCTTTTCATTCTCAATCAGATTGTGATTTTCTGGCTCAGTTAATATTTGCTCTGCAAAATTAACCGCCTCTTTAAAGCTAAAAGATTTGGCTGACATAATCAGATTAATTAAATTCCCCTTATCGCCGGTAGTCCAATCTCGGTAATATCCGCGATATTCTCCGGTCAATGTGACCTTTAAATGAGACTTACCTCGACCAAAGGCGAGATAATCATTATCGGATTTTGAATTATTAGGCTGTCCTAATAATTCAATGGCAAGCGACTCCGTATAAGGTGTTAATTGTTGTGCTAAATCTTTCGCATAAAGTGATAACTTAAATTCTCCGTGTTGTTGGTATTTAGGGTTTTCTTTCGGTATGCTTTGCACATCGAAATGATGTTCATTAGGGTGGTTGGTCTGATTTATGGTCTCAATGGCAGAGCTGTTATTATCAAAATGATTCAGCCAACTTCGCATTAATCCCTTTTCGTTATCCGTAAATATCATCGCGTGCTGGCTTGCACGCGATATATCAATATAAGCACGGCGTAAGTTTGTTAATTTAGCGCCTGAATCAATAACGGAAATAACATGGTTCATTGTAGAGCCCTGAGCCATATCAGCCGTTTTGGTATAACGATAATCCCAATGGCTGCTTTTCATATCATTTAATGGAAGGGTGATAGTTTTATCTTTATCGTAAGATAACGTCATCGTGTCTTTATTAATAGAAGATACCGTTAAATCGGTATTACCTGTTAATCCCAATTCCTTATCGGTTTTACGCCAAGTGATTTTATCTCCTGAAGTTAAAGGCATTTCACTACCAATCCATAGTGTTGTCATCTTATGGTCATGCTTTGCCGGAATAAATGCTGTTTGTTCTCCTGTTGTCATGTTTGTCACCATTAATAACTCATTGCGTCTATCAATACTGTCGATATGTAAATAATTATCTCGGCCAGTATTAATAATAAGTCCAGCCTTGTAAGGCATCATGGTTTTTAATTCTTCTTTGGTGGTGCCAATACCTCGAAGGCGTGTCACAGGGGTATCGGATTTATCTGGTAACTCCTTCATCTCTTTTAATCCTTTTCGAATTAAACCAGCTAATATATCTCGTTCTCGGTTGGAGTAAGCAATCATTAAAGTATTTTCTCGACTCTCTGGAGTTCGAGATAAATACTCGGCGGCAGCAGATTGATATAACTCTTCCTTGGCAACCTCGCGGTCTTTAGCTGAGTTGCCTGTATCGTTATAGGTAGAAATCACGGTCTGGTTATGGTGACTCCCATGGAGGGGAGACTGTTGTTTTATCGCCTCTAGCATGGATTCAGGTTGTTGGTTAATTACATTTTGTACCGCACTCAAAAGCTCTGGGGTCTGTTGACGTTTGATGTCTTTCATTACGACGGTATCAATGGATTTTGTGCGATAGGCTAACTCAAACGGTTTACCCGCTTCTTTGGATTGAAGCTGGTAAATATCACCCAAAAAGGTGGCTCTTGCCCCTGCATTGTTTACCAGGGCGGTAAACGCATCAAACTGAGCGTTGGAGGCCATCGAGCTTTCATCGAGTAGGAACAGGGTGTTCCTGTACCTGTCGGGGGTGGTATCGCCCATCAGTAAGTCTTTGAGTAAAGACTGGGTGGTTTGAGCGGGGATGCCTTTTTCCTTCAATTCGTTAACGGCAGCGTGAGTAGGCGCTAAGCCTAATATCTCAATCTTAGCGTTACCGCGTAACGCCTGTGTTTGCTCGATTAAGGTTTTACCTTGCTCAAGCATGGTGGATTTACCCACACCTGCAAACCCTTGCACGATAGTGTAACGGTCATGGGTGGTCGCCATGAGCTTTACAGCGTCTTTCTGGCCGTCAGTCATCCAATCTTGCTGTGCAAGATAGGCATCAGCCTGTCGCTCACTGGCGTAACTCGCAACTTGCCCTTTGCCTGCATCGAGGCGGGTTAAGATGCGTTTTTCAGTCTCAATCGCTTCTTGGGTTGTCCAGCGAGTGCCATCACTAAATTGAGCTGAGAGGACCGAATCTTGTTGCTGCAGCTCATTGAGTTTCTTGTGTATCTCACTCTCCAATACCGTGGTGCCTTTCTCGTCCATAGCAAAACGAATGGCTTCTACGACCAATTCGCTGTGCTTAAAGCCTGCCTGCTGCTCACTGACATGGCTAAGAGCAAAGTTTACCGCTTGCTCTATCAATGGTTTTGGGGCTTGTTGATTGAGAAGGGCTTGCATGGCCACCGTCACATCACTCTGCAGCGTGTCAACAGTCTGGGCGTTAACGTACTTATCGAGACTTTGGGTACTTGCCATCACACGAGCCATAGAAGAGGGTTGAATGTGGGATTTCTCCATCCGTGACTCCAATTTTTCTTGATTGTCGGTGAAGATATGCAGTTGCTTGCTTCCTTGCTGCATGAGCTCATACAAGGCCTCTTTCGAGGCGGTATAACTCTGCATATCAATCAGGGTGGTTGTTTTTCCGTGAGTGGCGTTATTCAGGGTATTGGCATAACCATAAGAAAGGGCTGAGTCCTCTAAATACGAAAGGGGCACTAAATGCCCCTTTCCGTTGTCATCTTTAAGACTGAGCCCCAGCCAGCCTATTTTTTCCACCGTCACGGTGTCGTTCTGTTTTAAGTCCGTTCGAAAGACGTCTCCATTAATCCGCAGGCGGTCTCCGGTGGCGACTTCTATCTTGGCCGGTTGGCTAACAAAATAGGGGGTTGTGTTTTCTTTTACATTCACATAGCTGCGATTATTATCGCCATCGAGTAATTGAAGGGTTTGAGCTCGGCTGTTGACTTTCTCTACCGTGTATCGTTCAACCTTTCCATCGTTGACTTGTGATATCACCATTCCTTTTTGATAGCTCTTGATGGAGCGCTGCTGCTCTGGTGACATAAATACAGGGTTAAGTGTTGGGATTTCGACACGCTTCTCGCTCAGTTGGCCGCTTTTATCCAATTGGTGACGAATGACACGATTGAGATTGTCGCTGTCACTTTTGTTGGTGGTTAATACTTGAGTTTCTGAACGCTCTTGCTTGGACAACGCCTGATACCGCTCGGCTAGGATTTGATGGCGCTCTTTCTTATCCACTTCACTGGTTTTAATTTGCGTTTGAGCCAGTTGAGCCCCTTGCCAGATGTGTGTTCGAACATTGCCTTTTTGCACAACCTCCATAGCATTACCAGCTCGAAGTCCCTGACTGCGTTTCGTATGGTTCAGAAAGACCAGCTTATTGCCCTGGTGTTGCGCCAGGTCAATCAACTGTTGCGTCTCTTTGACTCCTAGCTGGTTAGCGTGCTCAATCACCAAAATGCTGTCTTTGGTTTTCTGGCGCTGCTCGGCTTGATTAAGGTATTGATAAGTGGTGTGAACCACGTCAGGGCGAAAGGCATTCTTCACCCATTGGGTTACACTGAATGCTTGACGCTTAACCTGCTGCTCTGTTTGCTGTTTAACCAGCTTGTTAGGGGTAATGAAGTGAATGGATTTTCCTGAGTTTTCGCTCACATGCAGCAAGGATTCACTGAGCTGTTTACTGCTACCCGAGAGGTTAACGACATTCACTTGTTTGGTGCTAGCAAGTATGTCGGCTAGGGTCTTTTTGGTATCGGCTTTTAAATTGAGCTCATTAAGTGCTGTTGATTCTGCGTGAACTCGTAACCCATGAGCTCGTTTTTGTGTTGATTCAATCAGTTTAGCTTCTCGGTCTACTTGCTCTTGTGTGGTAAATAGACTTTGCTTGTTATCAAGAGCAATCAAATCGCCATGTTTGATTTTGCTATCTAATACCTGTTTTAATCCCCCTATCTGGGTGATGGCTTTTGGGGCAAATTTATCTAACGCGGTAACCAAGACTTTTTCATAACCAAAAGCACTGAGGCGATCACTGAGATAGCTAATGCTATTTTCAATAGCTTGCTGTAACTTTTCATCCGGTACAGATAGGTTACTTTCCTTTCTATGCTTACCGTTGTATGAATCCGCAACGAACTCCAGTCCATTAAAGTCCAGTTTTATATTTTTGACCTGCCATTCTTTTATCAGCGAATCTTCGGGGGTATAGGTTTTGGCTTTGCGAGTTTGGTGGGCAATGTGATCGCGAGCTTTCCCTGATTTGATACCTAACTCTTGTTCTTGCTCTAGGATTTGTTGGCGTCGAGCTGAATTGGCATCAATGACCTCATCCGGAATCCCATCAATATCTATTTGGCTGTTGCCTAGAGATTTAATGGCATACCCCATCTCTTCGAGAGCACGACCGAGTTCACTTTGGTAAGCCATACCGTAATATTTTTGGTTTTCCAGTATGCGCTCATAAGTGCCTTGGGTCTCAAACCCATTTTGTACGGATGAAGAGGCCAGATTTTTGAGTGAGCCTTGTTTGTCATAAGTCATGTTGGCTTGAAGAGCGTGGGTGTGTAATTGGGGGTCATTCTCACGGCTGGTTTTGTGCTGGACTAAACCAAACAATAAATTTTGCGTATTTTCAAATCGGCGTTCTTTATTTTCAGCAACTTTGGCTTGAGCCGTATCTTGCTCCATCAAATTGAGCGCTGTTTTAACCGCAGCATTATGCGCGTCAATAATGCGAGTATCACCATAGACCAAGGCTAGAATACTGGCCCCTTTGGGGGCTGAGAACACCAAATCATATCCTGTTCGACGGGTATCGGAATGCGCTCTTGGTGTGTGATCATTATTCAATTGGCCGTTGAGTACCGCTTCCAGTTTTTGGTGTTCAATTTTGTGGCCTAAAATCCCTTCTTTCTCGGCAATTTTTCCATACCACTGTGTTGTTTTTTCCGTGCCGCTTTGCTCAGCAAGGTAGTAATCGGTGGGAGCAAGAAGGGACTCTTTTGTGGGTTGAGTGTCGGGCTTGAGGGTAAATTGTGGTTGGTTTAAGTTAAGTTGTTTTTCTTCTTCGAGGTAATACTTACTGGCACCCGAAGCGCCGCCGCGTAATGAGCTTAGTGATAACATAACATGTCCTGTTTAGTCGTGAGGGTAAACAAAGAAAGATAGAAATGCAGTGATCTCTGCAATCAGTACAAAAAGTACGTCAAAAGGTATGGTTAACCTCGGTGGTTCAATTAAATAAGTATTGTTTGAATGGGATAAATCTGAGTAGAATGGCAGCGGGTGCTTGAGGCTGTCTGTCTCAAGCATTTTTGCAAAAGACAGATAGTAGAAAGCCCCGAATGAACGTTAAATTCAAACGAGGCTCACTAGATGTACATAGACAATACAGATAGTAGTCTCTTTCTCGAAAGGAGGCAAGCTATGCCAAAGAAAGTTATCTTTATCACTGTGACAGTAATCGTAACCACTGTCATTGCCCTTGGGATCTTTAATCGCTCATTATGCAGCGTTGAGATAGGAGGGCTAGGGTTAACCTTTAAGGCTGTGCTTGCTTACGAATCTTGATGGAGCCTAGAGGTTAGGGCGAAAGCCCTAACCTTTTGGATTGTGGCTGTATGTAGACCCTGTAAATAATTCTGTGTAACTGTCGAGATTACATGTACTCAGAGAGTCGGTCTTCGAACATAATCATAAAGCGGTTTAGAGCTTGTCGCCAGTTTCTAATCGGCATCGTCCACTTCTTAGA
>NZ_PYOG01000042.1 GCF_003026815.1 Photobacterium damselae
ATATATATAGATTATGTAATGGAATATAAATTGTATAAGTGTAAGCTATCTAATATTTCAGGGAGTTCTAATTCTAATAAGTCACTTAATGTTCCTTTCGTTACGATTATTATTATAAACTCTGGCACTATTATTATAAATAATAAGAAAAATAAACGCGGAGATGTAGTAATCCTAAAACCAAATAAAGATTATGTAATTGAATTAATCTCTGACGAGATTATATCAAGATATGATGTAGATGTTTTGGTAATGGATTCTCAAGATATTGATTTTGTTAGTAAATATCTAAATCCTTATCAAGGCTTAAATGAAGAAAAAATCACATCGTTAACATCGATGGATAAAGAATTTTTTGTAATAAAAAGCTCAACTTCAATTAGGAAATTACTTGAGTATTTTTTCTATTCAGATAAAAGTAACCATGAGCTAGCTAGTAGTGCATTTAATATATCCCTGCTAGGAATTTGTTCGGAAATATGTATAAGAGATATACGATTTTTATCGTACCTAAATCTATATAGAAATATTGACGTATATAATAAAATTATTGAGAATATTTATTTATGGATAAATAAGGGATGTTATAATGCTAACGAATTATATCTAAAGCTAGATTTTGATAAAGAATACGTAGATAAAATATTGAAGGACAATAATACGACATTAAAAAAATGTCTCGAAAAGTGTAGAAGTGTTATTGCTATCAGAGAGATAATTAATACTACTGATAGTCTTTCTAATATTGCGTTTCGGAATGGATATAGCTCTAGCTCTAGTTTTACAAAAAAGATTAAAGGGATTTATGGCTATTCACCAATAGAAATAAGAAAAATTTTTAATCACAATTGTGTTGTATAGTTATATTTAGGACTTAGGTATCTACTCCTTGTTAATTGGTTCGTAATATCTTGCTTATTGCATATGACTTTATAGTTTAGTTTTAAATACTCATTTGTTTACTCTTGATTTTTAATGAGTAACAAATCAGTTGCACTGCAATAGTTTTTAGGGCTAAGAATCATGAAATACACAAAAAGCATAGATTATCAGCAAATTATAATTAACATAAATGCAACGTAGTGGTGCGACATATCTTCCATCCGATGATCTCTTCATATAGCTGTCTATCGAAAAAAACAAAACAACCCCCATTGTCCCCAAAATAATCTAGTTTTTTGTGCTAAGGTATGTACTCCCCTCTTCTTTTTTGTATGACCCACCACGTTCTTTAATCTATTCACAATTTCTGACCGCCTTTAATTCATGAATGTCTTTATATCGAAGATTGAGATGGCCGCTTGAATCACATCTTATATCGGTAGCATCGAAAGATGGATAATCTTTTTGAGTGCTATCTTAATTCTTGTCGTAGATGCTATTGCGTCAATCCGCGTGCCTGCTCTTTTGGCTGATAACTTAGTGAATCTAATTTAATTAGGATGTAGGAAGGGAACTAGTGATTAGATATCTATCAAGCAGATCAAGCGTCTGTAATTGAATAGTTCTCCCGTTTTTATTAGGCGTTGTCAATCAGGGTGTTTTCCCTTCGATTAGATACAACACAAGGGGGAGCTTTCTAATGAACTTGGATAGTAAATATCAGGGAAAAGAACATTTGATGGCTCAAGAAAGATAATAAAGATTAGAAGTGTTTATATCGTTCGCAAGTTACGAACAGATCAACAAAAAGGAAACAGAGGACGTTTGTCATGGACAGTATCACAAAGCTGTTAAGACTGAGGAGGATAAACTAAATTTAACGATAGAGGCTCGTAATCAATCTATTTATAGTTTCAAAACCACTAATATTAATTAGTGATTTTGGATATAAAAAGCTGAGCTTTTTATTCTGATAGAGTGTTTATTCCTTTCTGTCAATGTGTACCATTCTAGACCTAGTCGTTCCGGGGATTCCAGCAAAATAGTAGGGAAGAGAATAGTTAAAGATACGAAATTTTAACTATTTCGCCGTAATCCCTCGCCCAGTTAGTCAGAGGGGGATATATGACGTAAGACGTGGAGCTGCTTAACCTGCTGTAGTCTGAATTTCTATATAAGACTTCAATATATCAATTGTTGCACCGCCAGTAGTATAAGCAAAGTAAAATCATGGTTACAAAACCAAACTTTTACTTTGCCTTATAAGGTGTGTGGTCTGTAATATCAGCATATCTTGGCGATATTGATTTAAGATTATTTACCATCACGCTAATCGCCCATTTTGGCGAATAGGAAATTAGTATATGCACATGATCTTCTTCAGCATTTATTTTAGACAATACACACTCCGATTTCTCATAATCTGATTCAAAATTCTCTATCCGTTGCTCAATCATAATTTCAGTAAACAGCCTACGGCTGTAGTTGGTGGTAAATACCAAATGCACTACTAAAATTGTGCTTTTTTTAAGGTATCCATCTAATGTTTTTTTGAACACTCACTTTACAAAATGTCACTTAAGCCATGTTATAAGGACGTTCTATATATGAATACTAAAAATGTTAAAGGCAATTAAACTTCCAAAATTGAAGCTACAGAGGTAAACATTCATCGTGATGATTGTTGGTATAGTAAAAAGCATTACTTTAATCCTAGTTGTACTCCCCCCCCTAAAGAAGAGTGGATTCCTGTCGTCGGCGACATTTGCACTCCATTGCTAAAATCGAGTCGGCTTACATTGTCTCTTAACTGGCGTTTAATGTGTTGGTAGTCCTTACCAACACAAATACTTAAGCTGCTAAACGTAACCCTTTGATGTGGGTATTGTTAGCGGCATTCAAATCCCTATCGTTTACAGAACCGCAGTCGCATCGTCATTCACGAATAGCAAGCGCCCATTTGCTCTGATATACAGCCCCACAACAGGCGCACAACTTAGAACTTGGGAACCACTGGTAATCTTAGACACAGTTCAACCATACCAAGCAGCTTGGTACTCTAGCTGCCTGACGATTTCGCCAAAGTTTGCGTCACTAATTTCTTTTGCTAGCTTTTTATTTTTTATCATGTTTTTAACTCGCAATGACTCGGTATAGATCACTTGGTTTTCGTTTATCAGTTTCGTTGTCATTTTACGCGTGAAATCAACACGACAATTTGCAATCTTCTCATGGATCTTTGCCACGATGATGCGTTGCTTATTGAAATTATTAGAACCTTTCGCCTTCTTTGAAAGTTTACGTTGCGCTTTAGCCAGCTTCTTCTCGTACTTCTTGGTGTATTTGGGATTGTTGAATATAGAGCCATCAGAACAAGCAGCAAGTGATTTGATACCAACGTCTACACCCACAGTTTTGTTTGCAATAGGTAACGGTTGAATTTCGGTTTCGACAAGCATCGAAATGAAGTCTTTGCCTGTTTTAGTTTTGGACACATAGACGGAAGACGGGCTGCTATTGAACGGTATTGATAGTGTGACTTTACATGGATTTTTTAGCTTGGCTAAGGTGATTTGCTTTATTTCAGCGTTGAATTTAAAAGCGTTAGCCATGTAGCAAGCAGGTTGCTTACCACGTTTATTTTTGAACTTAGGATAGCCAAATTCAGATTTGAAGAATACTTTATCAAGATGACGGAACGATTGCTGTAACGGCCCACTTGAGACGTTCTTCAACCAAGAAAAATCCGCCTCTTTTTCAAGTGTAGTTAGATTTTTATTCCAATCGTTGAAGTTGGTTTTATTACCTTGTTCATACCGCTCTTTCGAGAAAGACAAAGCACTGTTGTAAACAAATCGCACGCAACCAAAGGTATGAGCAAGCATTTCGGCTTGCTCTCTACTTGGCTTAAACCGATATTTGTAAGCTACTAATGTTATTTAGTCTTTCCTGATAAGATGCCTTATTATTTGTAGACTTAAACAACAAATCAATAATTGGTCTAATGATACATAGCCAAGAACATCCGATCCGCCTAGGTCGCTATTGCGTCAGCGCATTACACGCACATTTAGTTTTTGTTACCAAGTATCGGCGGAAGGTGTTCAATAACGAAATACTGATTCGTTTGGAACAAATATTAAGAGAGGCATGTAACGATTTTGAAGTTGAGCTAAAGGAGTTCGTCGGTGAGAAAGATCACATATATCTACTGCTTGAGTATCCTCCTAAAGTGCAGTTATCGAAGCTGATCAATTCATTGAAAGGGGTTAGTTCTAGGCTTCTACGGCAAGAGTTCCTTACTTATGGAAAGGGGCGTTGTGGAGTCATAGTTACTTTGCTGGATCTTGCGGAGGAGCAGGTCTTGAAGTTTTAACTAAGTACATTGAGAGTCAGAATCGTCCTGACTAATTTTTACTACTTCGTAGCAATGGCGTAAAACCCATCTTCTGAGATTGTTCTTAACCCCTTGTAGCAGGCTAAAACCTGATAATGGCCAGGAGTTAGATTGATTCACTTTGCATCTGGAAAATAATCGGTACAACCAGCTATAACTAATTTTCCTATTTCGTACTCTATAGAAGTCATTACAACATGTTCCCAATCATCAAAACTTATTGAGGGTTCAGCTTCTAGAATTTTGATGAAAACAGGAACATCTATATTTCTAACCGTACCAATTCCTATTGCGAAATAAGTACTGGCCGATAAGCGTTCTATTACTTCCTCTGTCCAAGCATCGCCAAGATCATTTTTCTCTACCTCATCATCTTGCAGGTAAAACTGATGATAATCTGCAAATAGTTCTAATTCGAATTCTTCCATATCTCTCGACTCTTCCCAGAATTAACGTTGCAATAACGGGCGCTTACTAAACCACCAAAACTGCTTTAATCTTTATTTAAAAAGCTGCCGCACCTGAGTACTAGTTCGGTAACACCATTAAACCGTACAAACATTGGCGTCGAGTTAAGAAAGGCTTGCCCAATCGCTATTGCTTGTTTTTCCGTTATTCATCAAACCCAACACAACCTGTTATCATCCATGCCTAGTTGAATGATGAACATACGCTACGAAAAGCATGGGCAAAGACCAATGTTTATACTGTTATACTGTATTAAAAAAGATGCTAACACGCCAAGAAATCCCCGGTAACATGGAACAGTTAATTGCTGCCTGTTTGACCAAGCCTAAAAAACAACTCAACTTTTTATAAGTTATTTTTTCAATAAAAGTCCGCCCTTTTTGATAAAGGCGAGCTTTTTGTCTTTGAGGAAAAATAATTGCAATCTAAGGGTTGTAAAATTCTACTACTGGCCCATTAAGTTAAATATAAGGGGCCAGACAAAGACAAGATAAATACCAGCACCCGAAACACATAATATTAACCATCGCCTAAGGAGTTAAAGATGGATTCTTTCTTCCGTGAATTTCAAGTGAGCTTAAACGGTGACAATGTGATGTTGTATAGTGTTAGGCAAAAAAAGGCTTCCCAGCTACAGTGATTGTCACCATTACCTACGATGTGAACGTACGTGAAGCGGGTAGTGAGGGAAAGGCTAGGGAAGTTCGTGATTTGATCGACGAAGTTTTTCTTGCTGATTACGAGTTAGTCGAAAAGAAAGATTTGAACAGCCATCAAAGATGGAGAGTTTTTCTACAAACAAAAAGTGGATGAGGTCGATACTACATTGGCAATGTGCGTGAAAATAGATCGTCAAAACGATATCTCTCATCACGCTAAAGAGGTCGTTAAGCGTTATCTGACAGACTTGTTATCAACGATACCACACGGCGTTCAATTGGTTATGTTCGTAACGATTGGTAACTTTGGTAGCCAAATCATCGAGATCGAACATAATCATAAGGAGTAAAAGATGTCGTTAATTGATTTTATGATCCCGTTGCATGAGTTAAGAAATACAGTGCTCACAAAGCTCATGCGATCATCACATAGAATACGTTCGTATGGATCTATGCGAGCCAGGTAATGCATTATTTGCGCATAATTCAATGGTTTTGACTCTACCGGTTCTTCCTGATCCAGCAAGTCATAAACCAATGGTAAAGCTTCTCCCTGTTTTCTGTTTGACAGAAAACCATAATACTTGATAGCTCTAAAATTCTTATCTGCAGAGATATGTGAAACTAACCTATCTACCATCTCGCTTTGCGATATAAGCAAGCGAGATTAATACTTCATGTAATTTGGAGGTAGCAGTCGAAGTGTCACCAAACTTATTAATAAGATATTTATAAATTAATGCAATTTCTTCGTCATGATCTTTTTGTGGAACAATATCATATTGGTGCATTTCTTCCTCAAATTCTTCAGGCAATATATCTGGGGAGGCAAGAATCAATTCTTCTGGCAAAGAGATCTTGAACAAATAGTCACTGCTCTCAAATTGAAGTACACCACCGCAGAGTGAATAAAACTCCATTAGATTATCTGTAAGATCTATTTCGGAATACCTAAATATGGCAATACCTTGCAGCTTTCCATCTCACCATTAAACTTTGCTTATTTTGATAGAGGAAGATTTAAATTTTGAGAATTAAGGACTACACCGCAATTAAATGTAAAGAACACCATTTAGTTATATGATAATGTTTGCTATAGCTCTATCAACAAAGAAGATCTAATACATTTAAAACGCTAGAGTAGCTCAAATGCGTGATCGCAGTACAAGATAAGGAAGGTTGTGAATTCTTTGGTTACATCAGCTAAAAGAAGGTTAATTTCTGGCGGTATTGATTTTGCTATTGTTACGGTGGTTACAATACCAGTCACATATCTATTATTCTGCATATTAAAGGCTGAACTATTAAATTTTGGGGTTTATATAGACCTATTAGGTAATAGTTTGCTTATTTACTTAGCAGAAGCTGCGGCCTTATTAGGTATCAATTGGCCCTATTTAAGGAGTGGTCAAACAATCGGAATGAGACTAGTGGGCACGAAAGTTGTTATGGCCAATGGAGAGCCAGTGACTTTTGTTACTGCTGTTTTAAGGCTCATTGTTTATATGATGTCGGAATGGATTGTGTGGGGTATTAGAATTGTTAACTTAGCTCTAATGATATTTCATCCTCAGAAAAGAACTGTGCACGACCTGTTATCGGGCACTATCGTTGTTGATTGTTAATCCCCCCCAGAATAATAAACCAGCCTTTTACCTGGCCTAGACTCAATTTGAAAATAAACTAAAGTTTAGAGCCTATACAAGGATACTCCGAAGGGGAAATAGTCATGGCTTAATATGGCCTATTTTTTTGCCCGACGTACTGGTAATAACTATTAATAGTTCACCTTTCATATGCATACAAAGTACATTCTTAGCAAATTCCTGCGCAATATAATTAAACTATTTATAACCCCAGCGAAAACTGGTTGCTTATATTTAAGCAGTCATCGATCTTATGATACTTGGTGTTTTAAATAATGCTGATATTAAGAAATGGATATAATAAGGGTGTCGATTATACTTTTAACTCTACACAAACAATCCACCGCAAAAACTTAAAGATTTACATGCAGTTTGGATGCAGTCACTCACCACTGATACTCCTAGATTAAAGGAGAAAGGTAAAAACCAATATTCAGTTCGATTTGTTAGCTACAATAAATACTGCAAACTAGACAGCAAGAGTATTTACTATTGCGTAAATTTGGCTAAATTTACGCAAGTCTCAATACGAATAAGACAGCTTAAGAAACTGTACTATGAGCTTTAAGTCCGATTATTGGTATTGAGATCAGCGTTACCACCTTTCCTACGATGTCTGGCTATTCACACCTAAGGACACCCATAAGTATGATAAACGTCTAACTGTTGGGCAGCGCAATCTATCCTCAAAATTTTAGCTAAATAACAACAGTAGAAAGCTCAAACCTTTACACTCATATTTCTACACAAACCTCATATCAAATCAGTAATAATAGCTATTGATGTTTTACATATATTAAGTTGGCAAAAGACAGCTCGAAAGAGGACAGCAAGAACATAAGAGCCTAGTCAGAATTAAGCAAGTGCAAGGGCATGCGTTCAGTAGACTACTTGAGTATAAACAATTATGAAATGGGGATTAGCTATCGTTGGAGCAACGCAATATTTCTCTAAAGCTTGCGCTTATTGTAGTCACTCATTGAAAGATAATTGCGAGCACTAAGCGCACTTTGAGAAAGTCGAATATAGTTATACCAACAATGCAGATATTGTCAGCGTTTAAATATTTCAGATAGGGGATATCACTTGATGAATAGGAACGAACTTGCACTTAAAACAATGTAGCAAGCGCTCTAGTAATATGAATCCTTTATCGACGTACTGATGATGGGTAATTTCATTTACTAATCGACAACGAAATACCTTCTATTTTATTGATAGAAAGCATTCATTTTACACTAGATAACAAAACAACCCCCATTGTCCCCACATTTCCTGGTTAAATTAAACCTTTTTTTTATTTATTTACATTAAAATGGTTTAATTATCCTTAATTGTGTTGTAGCATGACATAAATGTCTTAGAACGATAGGTTGGTTAAGGATGAGTGCTATAATTGATTCTCTAGAATTAGTCTGTGAACGTATGCAACAAGAACAAGCAGATTTAAAAGCTGTTATAAAAGAACGCATGCAAATTAATGTTACAGACGCTGATATTGAAGGTAATGTTGATCGTTTAATTTATAATCATTCATTAAAAAAGAAAGAGCTACAAGAGCTTTTTGGCTTATCGAGAGTTACTTTTAATTCTCGTATTGATGAGGCGACATCAAAAAAAATTATTGGCCAACCGATCGTACAAGGGAGAACACATCTTTATAATCGATTTGATGTTGCTAATATGATGGACTATATGAATTTTCCAAAATATTCTCAAAGATTTGAGCCAACGGTAATCGTTGTCGAAAATCACAAAGGAGGTACTGGAAAATCAACGACAACAGTCACCCTTGCAACAGCAGCAGCATTAGATCTTAACTTAAATGCTCGATGTTTAGTAATTGATTTAGATCCTCAAGGCTCTACTGGTCAGAATCTCATTCACCAAACAGATGAAGATTCAGTATATATGACCGCTATTGATATAGCTTTATCTGAATTTGAGCCGGATGGTGATTTTTCTCAGTACCTAAAGGAATATAGCTATACAGATCTGGTAAAAGCCATACCATTCAAAACACATTTACCAAACCTCGATGTGATCCCAGCTTTCCCTTCTGATGAACGTTTTGTTGACTGTTATTGGGGACAAGACAGTGATATTCAAGAAAAATTAGTAACAGTATTAAAAGAAAAAATCCTTCCAACTTTAAAAGAGGAATATGATTTAATTTTTATTGATACTCCGCCTCAAAACTCACCTATATTATGGTCCGTAAATGAGGCAGCAGATGCTGTTTTAATCCCTGTTACACCACGAGAGTTTGATTTCGCATCGACAAGTAATTATATGGCTACTATGCCTGCAACATTTAGAGAGCTACCATCCAACGGAAAAAATCTTAAATGGGCCAAATTATTACCTGTCAACTTTGATGAAAAAAGTGCACATGAAGTAAAAGTATTCGATAAATTGTTACGTTCTGCTCAGGGGCATCTTTTATCGACGGCGATTCGACATTCAGAAGCTTTTGTTGCAGCTTCTGAAAACAATCGAACAGTCCTAGATATCAAAAAATCTGAACAACTATGTAGTGGAAAGCAATTTGATCTTGCGATGACATCAATTACTGCTGTTTATCATCAATTTATTACTGAAATTAAACAATTAGCGACAAAAGGATTATAACATGTTTAGGCCTCAAGATAAGCGCGTTGGTTTTAAGCAAGGGAATCAATTAACTAAACGTAATATCCAGGAAAGTGAGCAAAAAGTATTTATCTTTGCTAGCGGAGCTAAGGTAACGGCTTCTCGGATTGTTGTTCCTTCTCATGACATTCAGGAAAAAACATCGATTCATGAACTGAACCCTCGTTGTCAGGCATCATTATCACTTGATTCAGTTAGAGATATTTTGCCTTCGATAGAAGCTGAGGGAGTGTATACTGAAGGTGTTGCTATTAAAGATAGTGACGGAATGTATCAACTAATTGATAGTTCTCGACGTCGTTATTGTTGTTTAACTGTTTGCAAAGATTTGCCTTTGTGGGTGATCGATGGTGATGTTTCACGTGATGATTTGTTATCTTTTATTGATACAACACAATCAGTAAAGCGCTTATCATATCGTGAACTTGGCATGAACTATCAAAGTATTATGGTTGATAATGCTCTGACTAAACTGGAAGAACTTGCAGATTACCTATCTATTGGTCGAGAAACATGTAGGAAACGACTTGTCGCAGCATCGATCGACCAGAAGCTAATAAATGTTTTTCCTGATTGTGAAGGAATACCTAATACTTTTTATGCTAAGTTAGCAAAAATAGAAAAGAGTCTTATAAAAGACAATCAGGATATCGATCAGTTTATCGAATCTGTAATTTCGGATTTTGTTGCAGATAACCTTCCTGTTGAGGATAAGCAAAAGCTGATTCTAAAAGAGATGGAAGAAAAATTACCGAATAAGAAAACTAAGAATACTTGGACAACAAAGGTTCTTGCAGATTTTGAAGACAAAAACACGTATGCAAAGGTTATGTATAGTAACGATAAGCGAGGGCTGAAAATAGAGTTAAATCGACTTCCATCTAATTTATATCAAGATATCGTTGATTATATAGAAAATAAGATAAAGAATGAAGTTTAATTTAGTCCGGATTAATTTTTGATAGCATATTTTAAAAGAGGATAGCAAAGAATATTTCTATCCTTTTTTAATCTATATGATAATTGTAACAACGCACGGAATATTATCTAATTAGGCTATTATATGATATACAACACTAACAGAATAATCAGTAAAAAAACAAATATTATCAGAGATATAGATATCAATCTAAATAAATCCAATTTACTTTCGCAATCATTATATTTTTGATGCAACGATGCTATTTTTCTTTTTTGGACGTCTTTTTCCAAACTTAATTGTCTATTTATATCAATGTATCTAAGATTATCTGCTTCAATAAATGACAGTTTACCCTTTAGATCCATTGCTAAATCAACAGTTGTATTGAGCTCATTTTCAATTTCTTTTAATTTCAATAATTTATTATCTGCACTAGTTATCCTTTGATTAAGTCCAAATATAATATTGTCTTTATCTTTAATCTCATCCTCTTTCGTTTTAATAATATACTTTGAGTATTTTGTCGAGCTTGGGTCTATCAATAATCGTGAATTAATTTTTTTAACAAAATGAGAATAAAGTCTATCGATGTATATATCAACATCTTCCTGCGTATATGATTCTATGTTACTACGTTCTTGAGGAAAAATTTTATCGCTATCAATGTCAATATCTATTACAAATACAGGAATATTATAGGATTCATAGTCAGATAACATATCTGGCTTATAATGATTATGATAATTTATCAAAATAATAAACCGTCCGCCCCATTTCTCATACAGCTCATGAGTTTCAGGAAAGGTGCAGATAAGGTCTGGATAATAAATTTTCTTATTACAAAATAATAGCTTACTACCTTTTCTTATAGATTCTAGATTGAATTTAAATGTTTCTTTATTTGTTTCTAGAGTCATAACAATTATTCTAGATAAAGCTTCAACTATTCCATATTTTGTTTCATTCTTTTGTGGGATTACCATATTGTCATGTTCTATACGAACAAACTGATCAACGCCGTGTATTTTTTTAGGGATTAATTTAATACGCGCCTCTTGGTCGGGATTCGTGCTCATAAAATCTATATGGTCAAAAGCATCAGGCCTCCTTAATAATTCATTAACTACTTCTTTTATATAGAAGATCTTTAATTTACCATCGTTAGTTGTTATATAGTTATTGTAGTCAATACTGTATGCAAAAGCTCGAATTTCCATGAATCAACCAATCAATTAATAAATAAGTATTATATTTTCACCTTTAAGGTCTTTTGTTAAACATTTACTTGATTTTACAAATGGAAACTTATTTATAATTATAACTTTAGTTAATTAATATTTATTGAGCAATTTCTGATTTAAAACAGCACAAAACAAATAACAACATTGTTAATTAATAAATAGCTGTTACAAAAAACTAGTTCAACCTTCAAATTTGAAAAAATTAATAGGCTTTTTACATTTAATTGTCTAGATTTACAGCCGTTTATCGTTTAGATTTCTAATATGGATTTTTTAAAACGGATGTATCATGATTAAGATTAACAAAGACGTAATCATATTTGTATATGAACGCTTCCATATTATAAAAGTTTATCCTACAGACAAAATAATATCGAATATTGAATTGGATATCGGAATTCGAAAAATCGAATTAAATGAGTTCCTAATGTACATAGAAGCAGGCTACGATATAGAAATAAAGTCTGGAGCTTATTCAATCAATAAAATTAATAGGTTCTGCTAAATAACCTATCTAAGCACTATCGTTAAGTATAAAAAGCGAAAGTATGCATAACTATTAGTTGATAGTTATGTCAACACTTTGACGCGCACCGTGCCTATAGAAGATTTAGAAATGAGCTCATGATTTTGTCGACTTATAATTAACAATAATTAAAAGTGTGACATATATCACTATTTAGATATGTTTTTTATGTGTTACGTCTTGTGTTTTAACCATTATTTTACATATAGAAGTCTTTTTTTGTAATATTTATATGGTAATTGGAAAATTTAAATTTCAAAAAAGGAAAATATAGATAATAGCTTACTTTTTCAGCGTAATTTATTATGTAGCCAAAGACATGAAAATAGTCATAATTATGACACCACGAAACATTACGTGTCATTTTTTTGGGTTCTATCAGTGACCCAACTGAACTATTTATAAAAGGGAATCAACATGCTTTTGAATACTTATGTTAAGCTACAAAACTTCTTTAAAGATGAGCGCGGCGTTACTGCTATCGAATATGCAATCATTGGTGTTGCTGTTTCTGCTATCGTTCTAGCTGTATTCGCAGGTGACGCTAATTCGCTAAAGACAGCTTTAAGTGGCGCAGTAACTACTATTACGGATAATATTACTTCTGCTAATAATATCAAACCATAATAGTTAGCATATTGTAATTATCACTTATGGGTGATTTATCTATGAAATGGTGGTTCTTACTAACTGCCATTTCATTTTACATTTGCATTCAAGATATTAGACTACGGAAAATATCCAATAAGTCGTGTGTAGTTGTGGGTTCAATATGCTTGATTCTATCTATTAATCAAGCTAATTACTCCATTGTACCGTATACGATAACTATATTTATCTTTGGTTTTATCTTATTTTTATTTCGAATTATCGCGGCTGGCGATATAAAGCTAATCAGCGCATTTTCGATTGCTATAGATCCTCAATATATCCTTTTAACTTTGATCTGTGTACTTTTCTTGGGAGGACTTGTAGCCTTTTTTCAGATAATTTGGTTACGAGTGACAAGAAAAAGTTTAAATGACAGTTTAGGAGTACCTTATGGAGTTCCAATTTGTATTGGTTGTTTATTAGGTATCGCTGCATCAATTTAGGGACAATTTGTGAAATCAAAACTAATTTTAGCTTTTGCTATAATAGTCATTCTTTTTGGTCTTTATGGTTTGGCCACCAATTTATCTAATCCAACTTCTCCGGCTAATCATGAACCAATAAAAGAAGAACCAAAAATTCGAGTCTGGAAGCTTAACAAAGATGTGCATCCTGGAGAATTTATAGAACGAAATATGCTTTCTGTTGAAAATATTCCTGAATCAGAAGCGAATGGTTTAGGTTTTGTTGATGATGTTAATCTTGATTGGAAAGCTAAAACCGTATTTAAATCTCATTTAAGTGCAGGAAGTCTTCTTACTATCGATGATCTAGTCCAACCAGATCAAGATGGATATATTGATTTTATCATTGATGAAAATAAAATTCCTTTTCCTATTATTGTGACTCCGAGTTCTGTAATCGGAGGTGTTATAGCTAATGGAAGTCTAGTAGATATATTGGCATTAACTGGTTTAAATGGAACAGCCTCTAATTTTGGTAACAATAGTGGATCTTCTAAGAATACAGTATCAATTACACCAATTATTTCTGCAGTTAAAGTTTTATTAGTCAAACATCAATTAATAGATACCAATAGACAATCTGATACATCAGATGAGCAAGTTACATTAGTTGTTGAACTAACAAGAAAACAAGCGGTAGTTCTAACTGTTGCTCAGCGTATCTCTGAAATTGAAGTGCATAAATCGTCTGGTTATTACAATACAGACGACCTATCAGCAGACGCCGGTGATATTCTTAAAAACTTTAAGGCTATAACAGAATATCGTGCAGATACAACAACAGTTAAATAGGCCGGAAAATGATAAGTAAAATGAACAAAGTAATACTTTTCTTAATAATTTCAATATATTCCGTGATTGCATCAGCTGAAAGTTTATTAAACCTATCTGAAGGTGATGCAGCAACAGTTCCAGTAGACACTGAAATCGATTCTGTCTTTATATCGGATCCCGCTATAGCTGACTACCAGGTTATAGATAAGAATAAGGTTGTTATTTTTGGAAAGAAAATTGGCCATACGAATTTGTTCATTTTTGACAATGAAGGAAATGAACTAGCCAATAGAAAAGTTATTGTTAACAAGAGCTTAAGAGAGATTAAACAATATATATCAATTAAATTTCCAGATGCCAATATTGATATTTTCAATTTTGGTGAGCAGGTAGTACTTAGCGGTACTGTTTCGAATGAGCAAGTTAAAGACGAAATAAATAATATTGTTGGTACTTTACTCAGTAAAAAATCAAATGATTTTAATTTTAATCTTGAGACGGACGATCAAGATTATGAAGTCCAATTTATGAAGCAGAAACATTTTACTGGTTTAGTTAATAATATTGAGGTTTTAGCAACCAGACAAGTGAACGTTAAGCTATCAATTGCAGAGGTATCGCACTCATTT
This sequence comes from Photobacterium damselae, assembly GCF_003026815.1. Lineage (GTDB taxonomy): Bacteria > Pseudomonadota > Gammaproteobacteria > Enterobacterales > Vibrionaceae > Photobacterium > Photobacterium damselae. Next base: position 14,912 of record NZ_PYOG01000042.1, read on the forward strand.
CTTGAGCAAATTGGTGTTCAGTATAACTCCATTGGCCACGCGCCAGGAGTATTCGTAAATCCTCTGACTAATTTTAGCGCTTCAGATATCTTATCTGTGATCACAGCAATCGGTAATGATGGTATAGGACAGGTATTAGCAGAACCAAATTTATCTGTGATTTCAGGTGAAAGCGCTAGTTTCTTAGTTGGCGGAGAATTACCTGTTGTTACTATCGTGGATAACGGAACTAACGTTACGTATAAAGAATTTGGCGTCAAGCTAGAGTTACTGGCGAAAGTAAGAAAAGATGACAAAATTACGTTGTCACTAATGCCGGAAGTAAGTTCATTAGATACTCAATATTCAAATGATAAATATGACTTACCAGCACTCAAAACCAGAAGAGCTCGAACAACTGTTGAACTAGGTGATGGACAAAGTTTTGTTCTAGGTGGTTTATTAAGTACCGAAGACAAAGAACGCTTAAATAAAGTGCCTTATATCGGAGATATCCCAGTATTAGGTGCATTGTTCCGTAATTCTAGAACAGAAAGAAATAAGACTGAGTTGATTATTGTTGCCACCGTGAATCTTGTTCAGCCAATACACCCATCTCAGGTGCAATTGCCAACGATAAGAAAAACAACAACTTTAGACCGATTCTTTGCTTTAGATAGCAACTATGAATCCGCGAACGATAAATGGGCTAACGAAATTCTAGCCACAGGAGGATTCAAAAAATGATGAAAGTCAGATTGTTAATTATAATGCTTCCTTTAATTTTGACCGGCTGTGTAGAAAAGGTTGCAGAACGACAAGGCACCGCGATTGATATCATTCCAGTAACCTATTCGATTTCAGTATCTAATAATGATGATAAAAATATAGATAACTTTTTAAATGTGCACCAAAACGCAATTATAAAAGATGGAATCAAAATTAATTGGTTTACATTTAATGGTAAGAAGTTGGCTTACAGTATTAGTAATAAATTACATAAAAAGGGTATACCGGCTAATTCAATTGCTATCAATAGGGCAGAAAAACAAGATAATTCACAATTTGATATGTCGATTGTTGTTTCTTCTTATAACACTCAAGTTGAACGCTGCACTTATGAAAATATAAATACATATAGTAGTACAAGTCTTGGCTGCTTTGTCGATGGTTCTAGATGGAAATCAATGATTTACCCTCAAAATATGCTAATGAATAAAACTGATACCAATCTTAGAAATGAGTGATTTTTATGTTTGATCTAGTAGATGTTTTAAAAAACAAAAATTTAGATTCAGTATCAAGTGAAGAATTTAAATCAGTTTTATTTTTCCAAACAGAAAACTGTAAAGATCTAGTTGAAGAAGTCTTTAGATTTGAAGGGATCTCGCCACCTAGAATTATAAAAAATAATGAAGGCGATATAAGATCTCATATTAGAGAAGAATCCGCTGAGATAATAATTATCGAGCTCAATGAGAGTAATAATGTTACAAAGGATATCGATCATATTAGTTCGTTATTGCCTAATAATGCATCGGTTATTGTAATTGGGCAAGAGGATGCTATTTCTACTATTAGAAATCTTAAAACTATGGGCTTTTACTATCTTTTCTGGCCTGCATCAAAACTAGATATTGTTGATTTCTTGAATAATGTAAGAGATAACCGTAGACGAAATTTTGGGTTAGGAAAAAAAAGAAGTGCTAAGCGAGTTGCCATATGGGGATCTAAAGGTGGCGTTGGAACGTCATTAATTGTTGCTGAAATCAGCAAAGAATTATCTGAAAAGAGAAATAGTTCCTGTCTTGTCATGGATTCAAGCTTTTTAGGCGGCAATCTAGATATAATGTTAGGACTTAAGCAGTTTAAAAAGAGGCATATTGCCCTTGGTGCTCTAACTGCTAGTTTAGATGAAACATATGCATCTTCGATGACTCAGAAAGTGAATGATATGCTTTCATTATTAGCGATAGAGTCAAATGAGCTTGATAATAACCAAATGAAAGATTATTCCAGAGAGCTATCTAATGAGCTCTCTCATCAGGTTAATTTCATTATTGAAGATCTTTCAAACAGTAATATATCTCAATCTGATTTTGACTACGTAGCTTTAAATATAGATACATTAATTATTGTAACGGAACCAAGCGTATCTAGTGTTAGAGCTGCAGCAAATTTGATTCATCAACTAGAAGAAAAAAATTCCTCAGTTCGCTGCATTTTAATTGTTAATAATGTAAGACCAGAAAAATCGGCCACAGTTAGTATGAGTGAAATTGAGAAATTATTACATAAAAAAATTAATGTCGAATGTGCGTATGAACAGTCTCTCTGCGATGAAATATTGAGAGGTAAATCTATCTATAAACAATCATTTGATATTAGTAAGAAAATTAACATAGTCACATCGCTTCTTTTAGGGGAAGAGCCATCATTACCTAAAAAGAATTTTTTAAATCGCATATTCCAGAGTAAATAATCTATGGAGCAGAATAAATCGATTTATATTGCTATTCGAGAGCAAATCTTCGAGGCTCTTGAAGCAGATGCTGTTAAGACTCTGACACGAAAGCAATTAAGTAAGCAATTAGCTAATGCTATCGATCTTATTATTGATAGGCACGGATGGTCTGTTGCAGGTGTAATCAGAGAGGAATATGTTAAAAGTTTAGTCGATGAACTGCAAGGTTTAGGTCCTCTTCAACCATTAATGGATGATGAGTCCATCAGCGATATTATGATTAATGGTTGTGATCATGTATTTATCGAAAAAAACGGTGTTGTAGAACAAGCAAATATCAGCTTTATAGATGAGAATCAGCTGATTCATATCGCTAAACGTATAGCTTCTCGTGTTGGCCGACGAGTTGACGAATCGTCTCCTACATGTGATGCCAGATTACCGGATGGAAGCCGAGTTAATATAGTAATTCCTCCGATTGCTATTGATGGAACTGCGATATCAATTAGGAAATTTAAAAAGCAAACAATTGGGTTAGATAAGCTCACTGAATTTGGTGCAATGAGTCCAGAAATGGCTCAAGTGTTGATGATTGCAGCTCGCTGTAGATTGAATATCTTGATCTCAGGAGGTACAGGCTCTGGTAAAACGACTCTTCTAAATGCACTATCGCAATTTATTTCGGAAAAAGAGCGAATAGTAACAATTGAAGATGCCGCAGAATTAAGACTTCTTCAGCCACATGTTGTCCGTTTAGAAACAAGAACTTCTGGTATCGAAGGGACAGGAGCTATAACTCAAAGAGATTTGGTTATTAACTCGCTACGCATGCGCCCCGATAGAATAGTGATTGGCGAATGTCGTGGTGGGGAAGCGTTCGAAATGCTTCAAGCTATGAATACAGGTCATGATGGCTCAATGTCAACCTTGCATGCCAATACACCAAGAGATGCACTCGCTCGAGTGGAGTCTATGGTGATTATGGCGACTAATAATCTTCCTTTAGAGGCAATAAGAAGAACGATAGTTAGCGCTGTTGACATCGTTATTCAGATAAGCCGTTTACATGATGGAAGCCGAAGAATTATGAGCATATCTGAAGTTGTCGGCTTAGAAGGTAGTAATGTTGTTCTGGAAGAAATATTTAAATTTCAAACGATATCTCCTGACACTAGTGGTCGAGTTAGAGGCAATTTCATTACGGCTGGACTAATACAGCGCTCAGTTTTAGTCGAAAAAGCACGTTTTTATGGGTTAGATGAGCAATTAAAAGCCGCTTTTAACTCAGGAGAATCTGTCTGATGATTTATTGGATTGCTATTATTTTTGGTGGGCTGATAATCATTTACTTGTCTCTTAAAAATGATCAATCAAGTAATGAGTATTTTAATGAAATTAATCAGACAATATTAGTTTCAACAATGGATGAAGACAGACAAGCTGTAAATTTAACTTCATTGTCAGATGAAAGCTTCATTCAGAAGTTAAAGCGGGCCTCAAATAACACCTATAATCAATTAGGTGATTATCCTGCTGTCAAACTTTTAATATATTTTACCTTATTACTTCTATTTTCATTCTATATAAATCAAAATTTTATAAGAGAAAATATATTTGTTGTAGCTTTCATTATTGAAATAGTTGGGATTCTATGGGGGATTTCATGGCTACAGAAAAGAGAGAGAAAAAAGTTTGAAGAGTCATTCCCTGATGCACTTAATATATTAACAAGTGCTATTAGCTCTGGTGAAAGTATTATTCACGCTATAGTCTTTGTAGGAAAAACATTAGATGGAGCGGTAGGTAATGAATTTTCTCTAATGGGAGAAAGATTACAATTAGGAGAAAGTCCTGATAACGTTTTTAGAAAGTCTTGTATGCGATTCCCATATCCATCTTTCCAATTTTTTGTCATAACTCTACGAGCTAATATGCACAGAGGAGGTCAGTTGAAGGATGTAATGAGTCGTTTGAATAGAATCATGTTTGACGCTCGTGCTATAGAGAAGAAGAAATATGCTCTAACATCTGAGGCTCGTATTTCAGCAAAAATTGTAGCAGCAATTCCTTTTATTTTCCTATTTATGCTGCAGTATTTAAGTCCTGAAAACTATGAGTTTGTAATGTTTAATCCTGGCGGTCGCCCAATTTTATATTATGTGATTATCAGTGAAAGTATTGGAATTACAATTGTGTGGCTGCTAATGAAGGGCGTTCGTTAAGTATGAATGAATCTACTTTGATATTTATTGCAATGGCTTCCATTTTTTTTGGTATTGCTATTATTTTGTGGATGATTATAAGTAAAGTATCAAAACAAGATATTTATACTGATTTCGCTATTGTACCTTCGAGTAATGTGCATAACAAAACTAATTCATTAGAAGAGTTAAAGAAATATCTACCAAGCGCTCTTTCTGCGGATGTAAAAGAGATTGATAAGAAATTCTATAGTGCTGGTTTTTATGATTTTAAGTATGCGTATTTATATATGCCAATTAAATACCTTCTCGTACTGATTGGTAGTGGGAGTATTTACTGGTTTTCTAAAGGAATTTTCGATAATCCGACTATGATGGCGATCATTTGTGTCTGGGTTGTCTTATGTATATCAATGCCGGATATAGTACTAGCTCAAAAAAGTAAGACATTGAGGCATAAAATATCAGGCCAATTACCATATTTACTAGATCTATTAGCTATGTGCGTTCAAACAGGTATGACAATTGAGTCATCGATGAGCTATTTATCTAGAGAAATGAAAGGCTTTGATCGAGATCTTTCTCATTTGTTGACAAGAACAAATGATCGAGCTCGCATCATTGGATTGGAACAAGCTCTTGATGAGCTATATATTCGAGTTCCTACAAATGAGATGAGAAGTTTTGTTATGACAATAAAACAAAGCCTCCAATATGGTAGTTCAATTTATAATATATTAACAACATTAGCTGCTGATATTCGTGACATGAGAATGTTGACACTTGAAGAAAAAATAGGGAAGTTAGCTGCAAAAATGTCGATACCATTAATACTTTTTATTTTAATCCCTATTGTTATATTAATTGCTGCTCCAGGTGTATTGAGGATGTTACAAAA
>NZ_PYOG01000043.1 GCF_003026815.1 Photobacterium damselae
GGCGTTCGGCTTCGGTGGCGTGTCGAGTGATTTCAGTCATGAAAACACGGGTAAACTCTTCTGAAAACCCCATTTTTTCCAGTAACGATTTCTGATTAGCTTCTAACTCATCTTTCCATGTTTTGTAGTATTTATGAACGGTGGATGTACTGCTGACATCCGGTAGCATGGATAAAACAATCCGCACACTCACCTTCTGACCTTTAGAATAAAGGTCATTACAAATCATCGTCACTTTATCTTGTAACTGCTCACCACTTAGAGAAATACCCATCGTCACACCTAAATCCACTCAACCAATATGATGAACAAAGGATACACAACAATGAGAACGGTATCAACGAACGAACGCTGTTCGTTCGTTTTAATGTGACCTATATTATGTTATTCTTTGGGGCTCAATAACGAGTCATAACCAAGGAAATGTCCACATGTCAGAAACCATCAGCGTGTTATTAAACCTACGAACTTTACGCTCTCAGTCCCGAGAATTAACCCTAGAGCAATTACAAGAAGGTTTAGAGAAGTTAACCCAAGTGGTTAATGAAAGAGTTCAGGAAGAAGAGCAGCTACGCGCAGAAAATCGTGAAAAAGAAGAGAAGCTAGAAACTTACCGTCAATTGCTTTTGGCTGATGGTATCGATCCGGAAGAGCTGATTGCATCGATGTCAGCACCTAAAGCAAAGAAACCCACTCGCACGCCACGTCCTGCAAAATACCGTTACACCGATGAGAACGGCCAAGAGAAAACCTGGACGGGTCAGGGTCGCACTCCGAAGTTCTTAGCAGATAAGGACCTAAACGATTACCTGATTTAATGGTAAAGCCCTTGCCCTCACCGTCTAAACGGAGAGACTCTCATGGCAAGGGCTTGTGAACGAGCCTTGATGCTCGTCCATAATGATGAATCTATCAAAATCAGTGCCGTATTGAAAACCGAAGTAAGGGAAATCTGCCCACACCTGTGCAGATAACAAACAATTACACTTAGCTCAGTAAAAAACGCCCTCACCTTTCGCTGTCTAAGCAGCGAACCACCAAAGGCAAGGGCTAAAATCAGGTGGCGAGGGGAAGATTGGGCAAGCGTTATGAGCAGAGAAACGTAGTGCTTTCGCGGAATGCAAAGGCACCTTTTCTGCGAATGCTTTTAGTTGAAATGACGCCCATCGTACAAAACAGCGTTCAGAATTGCTGATTATTTGGACAATGGATACAAAAAAAGAGATAAGATGCACAACTGAGTTTGTGCAATCTTATACTCCGACAAACTTAGCCAGATATTCTTCTCAAATATCGCATCTATAACAATAATAAACCTACTCTGTAGGAATCCCTTGATACGTTACCCGTTTTGGTCTCGCAGACTTAACGGGTATTTTTTTCTGAATTTATCGGGTGAAGTAAGATGTGAGCTTGCTTTTTTAAGTCATTCCACTCAGTCATTTCAGCCATGAATAATTTGGAATCCTGTATGGCAGACAATAACTTTTGAACTCGCTCTGATTCGATGAATAACGATATAGGTGCCACCTGTATACCATCATCAGAAAAACAATGCTCGATATGGTCAGGTAAGATATAAATCACATCAGCAACCGAGATAACATCTGGGTTAAATAACTTAGAATCAAAGTCATGCTCAGCATCAAGCAGCTCCATAAGCTGAAACAGCGAATGGGCATCGGTTGTGTCCTGTCGATGTTTGTTTGCCAGTTGGTTTAACTCAATGAGTTTCACTTCCAAATTCCCCTCTTGATTTCGGCCAATACCTATCATGGTTTTTAGCTCAGCTTTAACTCGTTTGTATTTAGGGGATTTGAGTTTGGGTTTTAAATAGCGCACTAATATCTTATTGCGTTTAATAGTTGGAACAAACCGAGCTGATGTACTCACCTCACTATAGAGGTGTAGCAGAGCATTATCCACAACATCGGATAGCAAGGCATGGTAAGGATTATTAGACAAAATACACCTTAATCTATAACACTAGACATTCATCAAAAAAACGATACGATACAGGTTCACTATTATTAAATAGTGAACATTGAGTAAAAACTATACGCGTAAGACACTATCCCCCAAAAGACTTCCTGCCTTTCGGGGGATATTTTTATACCCTAGTCGGCATTCTTCTTATCCGCCCACTGACCTTGCTTACGCTCTGCCAGCTCCCTATCCATTAAATCAGCAATAGATATTTCAATGACCGCTTGCGGTGACTGACAATCCGCTGATTTCTTCGCTGTTTTGAGCGTTTTCATGAAGACGGTTTCTTCAAATACCACTTGGCCGTCATGATGGTACGTGATTTTAAATGCGGGCATTCTTTTTCCTTACTGCATTGCATCGTTCTTGTTTGAGAACATAGCCATACTGGCAAGCTATCTTCTGGGGGGCGCTTTGACATTCGAAAGCCAAAGGTTTGGTCGCAACGGCGCGTAAAGCATTCAATGCAATCATCATACGATGTACCACTTTATTGACTCGCCTGCTCTGATAGCCTCTATATCGTATTGAATACATCAACCATCACCACTATTCCATACATGGATTTATGCCATTTTACGTACTTGTTACGCAGTCCAACAACCAGGATAACGGTTTAATTTAACTAGTTAACACTTCACCTATTTCCTAAACGGGGACCTATCCCCATAAAGAATTAATAATAAACACATATATTTCAATTGATTATGTACATCATTAGCGCTATACATAAAACCAAACACAGCCACCATTATGTATAACATTAGTGCTATACATAAAACCAAACACAGCCACCACTGTGTATAGCATTAGTGCTATACATAAAACCAAACGCAGCCACCACTGTGTATAGCATTGGCGCTATACATAAAACCAAACACAGCCACCACTGTGTATAGCATTAGCGCTATACATAAAACCAAACACAGCCATCATTATGTATAACATTAGTGCTATACATATAATGCTATCAAGTTTATATTATGTATAGCACTAATGCTATACATAAGGACATAACTACATGACAATCTCGATAAAGCCTTTAACTAGAATAATCATGATCGGTTGCCGTAAAGGTGGCGTAACTAAAACTACAACAACTATAAACCTTGGCTATGAACTCAGCCAACAAGGGAAGCGTGTTCTTGTTTTAGACTTCGATGGTCAAGGCGACAGTACAAAATTTTATGGCCGTGAAGATTCCGAATATTATATTGGTGATGCTCTACTTGATCGTAAATTCGATATAAATAACGCAATATATCCCGCCATAATTAACGATATAGAACAAGAAAATCTCCACATCATTCCAGGCCGACGAGGTGACATCATGACCAAACTAGATATGGACATGATTTCTCTCACTCGCCGAGAAGAACGCTTAAAACTACATCTGGACAAAATCAAAGATAGGTATGATTTTATTCTAATCGATACTAACCCTGGTACCTCTGTTCTTGGTCTAAATGCCGTTATGGCAGCTACCGAATATTTATTTCCAACAGAATACAAAGAACATAGTCTAGATGGTGTAGAAACCTTACTCGAACATATCCAAGACGTGAAATTCGTTGAAGAAGACGAAATCAAGTTTCTTGTTGTACCGTCTAAAATAAGCAAGACGGCCAAAAAAGCTCTTGACTATGGTATTGGCTATTTAGCTGAACGCTGGCCTAACAATACAGCAAAAACTACCATTTGGGACCGAAGCTTATTCACTGAATCAGAAATGGAACATGAGCCCGCCAGCGTAGTTAATCGGGGCCATGTTGCTGCCCGCTACTATAAAGAATTAGCAAAAGAGGTTATCGCCAATGTCTAACGAAATCCAACAACAGATTGATGCTCTAAAAACGAAAAAGAAACTAACGGGAGCAGATCGTGCTCGACTTAAAGTTTTAGATCGTGAATTAAAACAGTTCAATAAGGATGCTCAAACTAAGACAAAAGCTAAAGCTAATGTATTTGCAACTAAGCCAACAACTAAAATTAATCCACTACCTATCCGCTTCTCTAACGCAGAAAGAATAGGCATCACTGAACTAGCAAATGATATAAAAACAGAAAGTATAGAATTAGTTATTCATGATCTTGGAAGCGAAAGGGAAATCAACGATACCAAGTTAGTAAGAGCCGCCGTCTACTTACTTAAACAGCACAGCCATAAGGAAATCGTGGAAGCCATTAGGCAGGTAAAGTTAAATATGATCAGATAGTTAAGTATGTATAGCATTATTGCTATACATAACATTCACATAAACGAAGTTATTGTTCAATAACCTCGATGCATAAAATGGCTATATCTTAATAAATCAAGCAAAGCGCAACTCCAAAGAAAAAAACACTTTTTTCCAAAAACACAACAAGCTCTAGGCTGATTAGTTGAATGGACGATCACAACCTACTATTATCGGATATAGAATATTCTGCTGGCAGATAATACGAGTAAAAGCCGCTTTTAATAGCTATCTCCCAACATACCGCGAACATAATAAAAAAAATGATTAATAACAAGGCACCAATAACACACGCCTATTAATCGCCATTATTTATCAAACTAAATCATTTAAACGCCAAATCCTATCAACATACAGAAAACATGATCTTTTGAGGCTTAGAGTCGATTTTTAGGCTGAAAAGGGATCGCTTGATTCTGATAACAACTTATTCACAAAAAATGTGGACAGTTTTGAGGTAGAAAAGAGTGTATTTTGAGGGTTAGGGTGGTGAAAATTAATTGGACAGTGTTTCGAAGTGCGCAAAAGATAGAATATGTTAAATACAGCCGTTTTTACTAAAAAATAATACTCGATATTTGATGAAGAAGGTTGGGGTCCCTCTGCTGGACTCGAACCAGCAATTACAGTATCTAAATTCTGTCGTTTTGCCTGTTAAACTAAGCGGGAATACATTATCTAATAGCGGTTAAACCGTCATTAGATAATGATCTGATAACTAATTTATAGGTTGAACCAATCCGTTGGTTATACATCATATATCCATCCATAATCATTACAATGGATGTCTCAAATCCATTTGAGAATAAAGTATCCATACAAACAACCTGTAAATAAGATTACTGCATTTATTTTTGTGGTAAATAATATAAGACATAAAATTTGAACTAATTAAAATCATATTTAATGTTATTTGTTTTTTTGAGTTAAATTGGATACAAAAATTAATAGGTTAAATAATATTGATTCTCATGTTTGTAATTACTTAACATAATCATATGCTTACTTGGTTTTTATTTCTAAATAAAATGTATATATTAAAAGTAGTATTTATTTTGTTTGGTTTTATGAAAATGAATTTTGTTATTTCTTTTTTATTGATTACAATATTTATTGTAATCCCTATACATCTTTTATTTATTAAGTTTAAGACAAGATAGATTGATAAAAATCAGTAGCTTTGGGATATCTAATAGTGACCTTTGTTGTATCTGGTCGTTACCGTGTATCGGAGCACTTTAGATACATATGTTAAATAAACTAATTTTCAATAAATCTAAAATAGGAAGTACAAACATTAGCTTTTGTTATACCAAGCGAGCAAAATGTTATTTGTTTTTATGGGTTTTGTTATGAAAAAAGTATTAATATTTTTATTGATTGGCTTATTTATAGCTAGCGTTGTAAATGCATGCCCAAAAGGGCAGCACCCTTATGGCGGTATAGGACCACATCATAAGGGTGAATACTGCACATAAATAGGCTTTCTGTTAAATAGAGTCGACAATGCTCAGACTAACTTCTGAGCATTTAGCTGATTAATGGACAGAAACTGCTTAAATTATTTGCTCTATTTCACTAGTTAGTATTAGGAAAAATAAGGGTGTTATGTTCGACTCTTAAACATCACCCTTAACAATAGGTACTACGAGTTCGTCAATTTCTCTATTACAAATGTTATAACACTGCGTGCAACATTTATTGCTAAACGAGCGTTACGAATTACTCTTGAGCATCTTGAGCATCTTGAGCATCTTGAGCATCTTGAGCATCTTGAGCATCTTGAGCATCTTGAGCAGTTTGTTATACATAGCTTTTATATGTGATATACTATTGATTAATAGAAATAATCGGGCAAAAGAAAATGCTACAGCATATAAAAATCAGGAACTTTCGTTCGTTTAAAAGACTCGACATCGATAGATTAGGAAGAATCAACCTAATTTCAGGGAAAAATAATGCAGGTAAAACGGCACTTTTAGAGGCATTTCAACTGCATGTTTCAAATTTCGCCCCAAATGCAACCCACTCGATATTATCTGAACGAGAAGAATTTTTTTCGAAAAACGCTTCCCGCGATGACTTAAGTCCATTAAAGCATTTTTTCTATGGTCATACGATTGACTCTACTAATACCCCATTAACTATCGAATCAAACATAAACAAACAAGAACTTCAATTTGGTCGATACTCATTGGTAAAAGAGGACGACAAATACCAAAGACAATACGATACTTTTGATATTGAGGACGCTAAAGCGTTAAGTTACGACAGTCCTGAAGACTCTTATATCTTCTGTGCATCCACTCTGCATGAAAGAACAATTGTAGGACATTTACTAAACACTGAATCTTTCCGTCGAAATTATCTAAGAAGCCGATTAGTCAAGCAAGATGACACTAAGATTAACTTTGTTCCGTCGGGAAATATCAACCCTGCAACACTTTCCGAACTTTGGGACAGGATTAGCCTAACAGCTCTAGAAGAACATGTAGTTTCAGGGCTTCAAATAATAGAACCACGTATTACAGGTATAACCTTTGTTCAAGCAAGTTCACGAATAAGAGTTCCAATTGTAAAACTAAATCATCTTTCGGAACCAGTTACTTTAAGAAGCTTAGGTGATGGTATGACAAGAATTTGTCACATCATTTTGAGTTTAGTCAATTCAGCAAACGGCACACTGCTTATTGATGAATTCGAAAATGGACTTCACTGGTCAGTACAAGAGCAAATCTGGAAAGTTATCTTTGAGCTATCTGTTAAGCATAACATTCAAGTCATAGCTACCTCCCATAGTCGAGATTGCATTGCTAGTTTTTCTAAAAACTGGGGAACAAACCAAAACATCGGATCTTTTTACCGTATGGAAGTGGATGGAGACGGTCTTATAAAGGCTATCGGTTACAACTATGAAGATTTAGAAGATTCCATCGAATTTGATGTAGAGGTTCGTTGATTATTATGGCTACAAATACTAACTGGCTTAAGTGTAAAACTGGTCCTGTAGTTCTAACTGAGGGGACCAATGATTGCCATGTCATCGTAGCATTATGCCAAGCTCATAGCGTGCCTCATGAATTTGGTTTTTATTCATGCGACAGCGACAATCAAGCGATTCAACGCTTCCGTCTATTGCTAAATGGCTCAGACTGCCCAGAAAAGCTTGCAATAGTGCTTGATGCAGATGCTCCTAACTTAGCTTCTAGATGGAATTGTTTGTCAAAAATATTAACAAGTAAAGGATACCAAGTTCCAGAGACTCCAACACCTGAAGGGACAATATTAACTGACGATAACTTACCTCGCGTGGGTGTCTGGTTGATGCCAGATAACACTGTGGACGGGATGTTAGAAGATTTCTGCATGAAGCTAGCAGCTGAAGCATCTTTTGGCGAAGTACAAACGTTTCTAGATTCAGCAAAACAGTCCGGTTTGGCTAATTATAAAGATGTTCATAATTCAAAGGCATTAATCCACTGTTATTTGGCTACTCAAGATGAACCAGGTTCTCCATTGGGATTAGCAATTACCAAAAAAGTTTTATCCCCAGACCAACCATCAGCACACATATTTACTAATTGGCTCAAATCTGTTTTTTGCTAATCGAGTAGGAGGAGGCCTCATAGCCTCCGTCTTCTCACACCACCGTACAAGCGAGGGTCGCATACTACGGTTAGAACAGTAGCCAGCCTTCGGCTGGAGCCAGATATCTCAACCTATGAAGTGTCAGTATTATATGCGTGGGTGCTCTTGGCTTTTCTGCCATGAGCATTTAGGAACAATAGCCAGCCAAAGGCTGGCTATTATTCATTCTAGTTTCACATTATCTAACTCATATAAGATAATGTTTCTCTCCATTTTATATTTATGTCCCAAATGTCTGAGTGAAACGTTAGAGTTTATTTTATCAAGAGCATCACAGTGCTTAGATTTACATCCAAAATACACTCCACTAATGGCTTTTGGGTTTAATCGAAACAGGTGAACAGCAGGTTCATCATAATCAACTGTTAGCCTATAGATTTCATCTTTTATACTTTGATCTCCCACATCCTCGTGCATTTCATATTCATAAGGGAAGTAAATCTGGATCTTATCATTTTCTAACTCGACAACTTTTATATTTTTGTCTTTATCACATGCACTTCGAACATCTTCAGCATCTCTGCAAATAATCGAATCTGCATGACAAAGTGGTACCACTATGCGTTGTTCTTTTTCATAAATCCAATCGTTCGACTTTGTATACAAAATAGTACGATTAAATTTTTTCCCATGAAACTCGGACAAATCTTCTGGAACAAATTGCTCTTTTCTCGAAAAATCTGGCATTACCCTTCGATAGTTTACTTTTTCAGGGTACTCATAGGTATGACCTAAATAATCTTTTCCGAATCGACTAGGACGTCCATTTGACTCAAAGATTGAGTCCATAAAAAAAGGTTTACTGAAATCGAATTCGACTACACACCCTTTATGTTCATCTGCATAGTGAGCCCACATAAGAGGGTTATTATAGTCCTCAGTTAATGAAATTATTCCCAAGTCAAAAAAATCCATTTGGATAACACCAGCTATATCATCTAGCTCACCGTCATCAAACTTATCAGTTTGTTTGCCATTCTGTTGATAGAAATCTGTTAGATTCCTATCAAGATCCTTTATTTGTTGAACACTAAACGCACCTTCAAAAGGATCATTGAGTGCAATTACTGGAGTAGCTCTTATCATTAGGTCTTCGAAAAAACTAGCCCTCATAGGCATATATTTATATAAAAATCGATTCACTATTACCTCACGAGATGGTGTAACGTCTTACTAACAGTTACAAGTTATGTTAAGTCACTAATTTTACAGTGATTTATTCGAGCTTCGTCAGGCCAACCTCTAATATGTTAATGTTACCTTAAAGTAGTAGTCAGGGTAGATCTATCCAAAATCTGTTTTTATGATCAAAATAGCTTCAATTCTGTCCGAATTATCTCATTTTTTAATTCATTCATAATGAAACTGATCAAAATGATGTTTTATCTCGGCTTGTTCTCGAGGAATAGAAATCTTTCAGATTCCTATTCATTAAATACAAAAAGCTCCTAACACATCAACACAAGGAGCAATCTCAATAATCAATATGCTAACTACATCTAATCTTGTGTCGGCATCACCTGGATCGCTACACACTGTTGTAAAGCATAATAGGGGAGGTGAACGGTTTTGTACATTAGCGTTTATCTAATGTGAAATTGGTTAGGAGCTTTAATTCCTAACCATAATATTTTTTATTCAATAAGTTTTTTTCCTCAAAAAAAGAGAAATACATAGCTCTAAAAGATAAGTTAATATTGGCATAATGATAATTAATATTATAAATTTTTTATTTGGCATATGGATAAATAGAAATATGATTAACATGTAAATTATTTGAATAAATATAACAACTTTATCTAGTGTTTTATTTTTTTACTTTTATTCCAATAAGATTATTTAAATCTAATAGATTTTGTTTGAAAAAAAATATCGTAAATAAATTTTTCATCATTACTATTGATGACAGAAGCATAATAAGATCCAAAATAAATATTATAACGTTACCAACTAAATTTCCATTAATAATGGATAACATTAAAGATAAGGAGAGATGCTACTAATAAACCAAACAGAATAATCACTCCCTGTATATATCTAAATGAATGGAGGTCTGATGTAATAAGGTGGGTTATATCCACTCTGTACATTTTTTTCGAATAATTAAAAAATATACAATTTTTTATACTGAAAATCAATAACACAGGGCCTTTAGTTTATTGAAATAATATTTATTTGGGCACCCAAACAAATAAAAAAGCTCATAGTCATGTTCATAAGTGTCTTTTAATTGATTTATCAATGTTTCAGTTTTTTTCTATTGACTTCCGAACGATTAAATAAGTAAGGAATTAATTTATTTATTATTGGGGCAATAAATAATGTTGATAGAATAGGATAATATTCTTTTATCAACGCTATAATCGAATCCATGGTATACCTTTATTATATAAAATTAACGGCATATTTTTATTCATGATGAATATAGATACAATTGATATTCTAAAAAATATAAAAGTCGCTTCAGAAAATGAAAAAAAATTGTACTCAAATGGGAGTGAAGCCCAACGGTACAGTTTTGTACGTTAAGCGTTAAATCATACAGTTAGAACAGTATGACGTTTAAGTATAAGATATAGTCATTGCGATGTTTTGTACTGAGCTCGCTAACTTAGCGAGCATTAGAGATTAAAAGTAAGACCCTAATCACAGTTTCTATTTCAGGTTGAGACAGCTAGCAATAGAAAGCTGTCTATTCTTCCCGCTCCGCTACTCTCTAAATAGTAAAGTCATCTACCGTTACACTTAACCATCATAAAGTTACCTACGACATCAGGTTGTGCTAACTGCGTTACTTCAGCACTAAAATAGATGTCTTTTACGCTTTCCCATTATGCCTCATGTTAACTTATGAGATGAAGACATCATCTCTAACTAATCGACTAAACTCACTATCCAACTAGCAACCACTAGTGATGAATAACACCTAATATAAGAATGGCTTGCTTATTTTTATACAATACAGGAATTCTCATTGTTGCATATTTTTGGTTATTGAAAAATTCAAAATGACAAGTCATTTGATTTCTATAAATGGCTTCTTCATCACATCTTAGACAATATTTAATATTTGTGATTAATATTGGATCGCTAGTCTTGTTTAATACGTAACTTAACGTTTTATTTGCCACAGGCCCTATCGTTTTTTTCCATTGCTCATTAATTAACATATGCAAACCATCATAGCGTCTTATTGCTGCTAAACCAGGAAATTGATGGCAAAAACTTTCAATAATAGTGTCTTTTTCGAAAATCATAGTGTCTTATTTATTTAAATGAGATAGCTGATTGCTTTTGATGTGCTCATTATACTATGAAATATTCAAACCAATAGATAGCACCAAGTTCGTAATCATTATTATAAATGTCATCCAGTCTTAAAATCTTATTATACTAAAGGGTAATTTTGACGTCCTGGCTATGCTTTTGAACATCAAACAGGAAAAAACAAAAATAATAGATTAAATAGTTTAAATACATAACTACAGAGTAATGGATATGGTAAACAAAAAATCCAAATCAAAGAGAGATATCATTGTGAAATCACTAAACTATGACAGTAATTTACTTCCACCAAAGCATGCCATTAAAAAAGAGGGGGGTTATTTCTGGTCTGATGTTCACGGGAATTTTTATATTTACCCAGTAAATTATCACACACAAGATCGTAACAAATAGATAAATATATCGTTTTAACGACAATACCAAAATTTTCATCTTTTGCCGTAGTATCAAAATAGAAGACAACACCGAAAAGTACAGCGTTTTTTATACTTTTAACTTTTTTTACTTCGCAATCATTTAACATAATCTATATAACGTGTAGTTAAAAAAACTATATCTGTAATCCCCTCCCCTACCGAATAGTAATTTATACTAAACAGTTTTTGTATTTAAGTATATACATCTATGTACAGCTTATTGCTCAATATAGGGTTGATTCTGAATCAAAACTGAACAGAAAACCATACTGAAATATGCGCATTATATTTAGATATTAGCTCTGTGAATGTTCTTACAATTTAAAATGCTTATATTTCATATATTTAACAAGCATAATGCTTATTATATAGATTATGTTAAATAGTAACCAAATCATAAGTTAATGAAAAATAATAGATTTCAAGAGTTGTAGCTGTATTTTTACACTTAATCACTCGTAAAAATGAAGGCATTAATTGCATGAATAGACGAATTTTCAATATCTTCACTTATGAATTAGGTTTATTCCACTATTATTTTGCTTATTGGGATGATGGTTATATAGAGCTCTTAGTATTAAATACACAATACCAGCCGGCCAGCCAGCTCAATCTTTAGTTATAACGATAAAAGACAATAACAGCATCATATGAGGTGTTTTTTAATCAAAAAATAGAACACTTAACTTTGTAACTTTGTTACATCAAATAAGAAAAGACATGGTTGAAGCTGCTTTACGCGAAGAAATTATTCGACTTAATGAGGTATTCATTTATATGAATACCTCATTAACCTATTTAACAATAAAAATAATGAATAGAAAATTTGAATTATTAAAGTTACGTTTTCAAAATCGGATTAATATCACTCAAGATAAATTTGGCTTTGTCTCGTTACTTAGCTTAGTTCGTTCTCAGTACTATTATCCAAATAATTACCCGTTCACTCCAAAGGAAATTGATTGTAGTGACAAACAAAATAAATAAAAAGGAACCTTTATTCGAGTCCTTATCTGTATGACTTATTAACTAATTCATACAGATAAGGACATGAATAAATAAAAACAAGGATGTTCTTTCTTTAAATCAATAGGGTTATATAATGAAAAAAACAATTCTTGCTCTAACAGCGTTAGCATCTTTAGGTATGGTTTCTTCTGCAATGGCCGCTCCTGGTAATGTAGGTACAATTCGTTTTATCGGCTCAATCACTGATACTACATGTGATTTTACTGGTGAACAAGGTGGTGCTCAAAGTAACGTGGTTAATTTAGGTACCCATACTACTGCTGTTGTTAACGGTGCGACAGGCTCTCCCGTTGTAGATTTCTCATTGGTTGGTACAAAACCTGATGGCTCAGCTTGTGAAATTAGCAGCTCTGTTGATGTTTCTTGGGTGCCAGCATCAGGCTCTTGGACAGCATCAGGCTTACTGAATACAGGCACAGCAACAAATACTGTAGTTAAGTTAATGGATAAAAATAACAAAGTATTTAACGCACTATACGAAACTGTTAATTATGTAGCATCTGACGCACCTAAAGGACAGTTGCCGTTTAAAGCAAACATTATGAATACAGGTACTAATGCGACTGCTGGTACTGTTGTTTCTGCAGCTAAATTTGCTGTTGCTTATAAATAATATTTGCTTCTAATAAATAGACCTCATTGTTGTGAGGTCTATTTGCTCGTGGGGTAATGATGAATAATAAACATCAAAATAAAAAAAAATCTCAATATTCACTATCGTTACTGACATTAGCACTGTTCAGCCCATCGCTTTATGCTCAGAATGAATTAGATTTTTCATTCTTACAAGGTGCCAATACTCAAGTACCTGAAGTGCTAAAGCAATCATCAGGTAATGTGCTAGGTCAATATCTTGTTGATGTATTCCTAAATGGTAAAAAAATAGGTCGTCAAACGTTAACTATTAGTCAAAATGAAAAGCAATCGTTATGCCTATCACCAGCTTGGTTAATGCAATTAGATTTGCCGATTAACTATAAAAAAATGTCATCGGCCTTTAATTCAACATTGCAATGTTATAATTTTGAACAAATTCAAGGAGGAAAAGCTAACTTCGATTATAGTCAACAATCTTTAAAATTAAGCTTACCTCAAATTGTCTTATTGCATAATAATCAAAGTGAACACTGGGACTATGGTACACCTGGATTTCGTTTAAACTATAACGTTAATGGTAATAAAAGCATCGGCCATGGGTTGACAAAAAACACCCAAGGCCTCTATGGTAATTTTGACCTAAATGCTAACCATGGCCAGTGGGTTTTTTCTGCAAAGGTTAGTGGAACAAACACAACTGGTTTTATGTCATCAGGCTTAACACTCTCGACGGCAATACAATCCGTACGGGGGGATTTAATCATTGGCAAAAGTTTTACTCAGTCCTCTATATTGCCAGATTTTTCGTTTTATGGTGCTTCTTTACGATCTAACTCAGCAATGAAATCTTGGAGTGCTAGAGGGTATGCACCTGTTATCGATGGGGTGTTAAATTCAAATTCACTTATCACTGTAAAACAAGGTGATTATGTCCTTTACTCAAAAACACTACCCGCAGGACCGTATTCATTAACTGATATATCTCCTATTTCTAATGGTGACATCACTGTAACCGTTACAGGGGGCAACGGTACTATAATATCAACACGAAAGTACCCGGTTACTACATTACCAACATTACTTCGTATGGGGGATTTTAACTATAATTTCGCTACAGGTATTCGCGAAAATTCAAGCCAAATAGACGGTATCTTTGGTTTGGCTTCATTGGATTACGGCTTAGATTTTGGCACAATAAATTTTGCTTCTATTATACATCCACAATATCAAAGTATAGGCTCTGGTGTTACTGTTCCTCTCGGTGAATATGGTGCGATTTCCACAAGCTTAAATACAGCATGGAGTCATTATGACAGCGCAGCGTTTCAACCATCAGGAGAAAGAACTCAGAGAGGATTAAGTGCAACATTGCAATATGCAAAAGATTTTGGTCAAGATACTAACTTACAATTATTAACCTATCGTTATAGTGGTGAAGGGTATAATGATTTCAGTAGCTTCTATCCAAGAGGTATTCATGTTGAGAGTGATAAGCGAAGCCGCTATGAAGCGATTATTACTCAGCGCATTGGTCCTGCTTATTTAAATGCATCGGGGTGGGCTCAAGATTATCGTAACGGTAGACGTAGAGATAGTGGCGCTAACTTAACATTATCTGGCACCATTGGGAAGGGTATCTATCTTGGACTTAATGGCTCTTATACTCATTCAGGAACAAGTGGTTCGCAGTATAGTACATCACTAAGTGTGAGTATCCCATTTGATTTATGGGAACAAAATCAATATTCAAACAGCAGTATCAGTTATGATTCTATTTCAGGTACATCATTTAATACAGGAATGTCGTTTTCAACCAGTGATAGAGTAACAAATAACGTTAACGTAAGTCTTGGTGAACACCAACGCACAGCATCCTTGTATACGGGCGTTCGTTTTGATACGGCGCAAACTGGCTTCTCTGTTTCACAAAGTGAACAAAGTACGGCTTTGTCAGCAAATATTTCAGGTTCTATTGCGGGAGCTCAAGGTGTGGGATTGGCTTATTCTAATCAACAAAATGATACAATTGCCATTGCACACATTAAAGGTTTAAAAGATATTAAATTTAATAGTTCATCACCGACAAATCAGTGGGGAAATACGATTATTCCATTAAGTAGTTATCAACCAAATACGATTACAGTTGATACTAATAACATCCCCGAAAATGTAGAATTATTAAACAGTACATATCGAGTTGTCCCTACAAATCAAGCGATTATAGTTCGAGATTATAAATACAAGACAGTTAATCGTTATTTGCTACGGATATTAAATAAACAAGGTCAACCACTTCCAATGGGAACAGCGGTTCAAACAAATAAAGGCATAGATGTAGGTTTTATTGCTAATGGTGGTGTTTTATTTGCAACTTTATTATCTCCATCTAAATATCTAAAGTTACAAGATAATAATATCAAATGTAAAATAGATATTACAAACATAAAACCAGGTAGCAGTCAAGTTACTGATGTTCATTGTCAATAAATAGGATAAATGAGATGAAAACTAAAATCATGACGGCATTACTATTAGCGTTATGTACCTTTTCACAATCAGCATCGGCTGCTTTTGTTTTAAATGGCACTCGTTATATTTACGATGAAGGTCGTAAGAATATTTCATTTGAAATAACTAATCAATCAAAGGAAACCTATGGTGGACAAGTTTGGATACAAAATACGTCACTACCTAAAAGCGAAGTCGCTTTTGTGCCTATCCCTTCTTTTTTCAAAGTAGATGGGAAGCAAACACAAGTGGTGCGAATTATGAAAATTACTGATAAATTACCAAAAGATAAGGAATCTCTCTTTTGGTTAAATGTTCAGGAAATTCCACCCATTAACAAAGACCAAAACAATATAATGGTGATTGCTGTTAATACGCAAGTCAAACTTATTTACCGTCCAACTTTATTGATAAAAGGACGAGAGAATGCAGAAGCTAAGATGACTTTAAAGAAAGTAGGAGATTCTTACGCATTAAATAATCCTACTCCTTATTATTTTGCGGTAACAGCACTAAAAGTTAATGGTAAAGCTATTAAATTAAGTACAACGTTAGGCAATGAATTAGGTATGATTGCACCTCAAAGCTCCATTTTATTAAAAGGGATTAAATTGATGCCATCTTCAAAAGTGGAAATCGAGGCGATTGATGATTATGGTGCAGTGAATGATTATAAAGTGAAATTTTAATTTACAATGTACCTCATTCTTATAGGGTGTAAATCTAATGTTTATTTTTCGAGCATTACCTTTTATTTTATTAATATCTTTTCCTTCTTTAGCCAAAGAGGTAACAGCAACAGTAACAATTGAAGGCACTGTTTCTGTACCAACTTGCACTGTAAATAGCAAAATATCAGATGGCTTGTCCCAAACTGTTGATATGGGATTAGAAACTGCAAGTTCAGTTATTTCAGGCAGCACAAAAGATATTGATATACCAATAATCATTCACTGCCTAAACACAACAGGTATGAATGGAATATCTTTATCATTATCAACATTAGGAGCCTATGCTCCAGTTGGCTCATCACAACCTGGAGCAATAAAAACTAGCCTTGAAGGGGTCTCTGTTGAGATGAAGTGGAAAAATGATAGCACCCCAGTTAGTTTTAATGCAGATGAAAAAAAACAGTTTCCTGTGAATGATAGTAATATTTACGACGCTTCTATTATTTCAAAAGTATTGCCTATACATGGATTTTCACTCGCTTCTATGGAAAAAGGATCTTTTAAAAGTGGTGTAAATATAACACTTAGTTATTTTTAATAAAAAACCATAACACAAGGCTTAATAAATCATTATAAGGAATAAAGCATTAATGAAAATTTTATTAATAGCTCTCTATTTATTTCCATCTTTGGCATTTAGCGCTACGGTTACAATTAGTCGGGGGGATACATATACAGCAGTTATCCCCATCTCTGTTAATAAAACAAATATATATCCATATAGTAATAATCGTCATGCCGGACTTTGTGTTGGTTTCGGTATGAATAGTGGTTATTATTGTGAGCTCAGGAAAACATATGATAAAGATGGTATTCATCTCTCTATAGATAATGCTAATGGGCAGATAGAAAGTACGCTATCAGGATTAGTAACACTAACAATCGATAATGGTATCGCAACTTGTGGACCAGATTCAAAAGGTTGTGGTATAGGTTCTCCATGGCCTATTTATTCAATATTCCGAGAACAGTTTACTAATAACCCATCGACACCCTATAACGCTTCGATAAATTTAAATACCGTTAAGATATCATCAGCAAAAGATGCTATCCCTGGAAAGCATATTGTTCCTGTAGGTGTTGCTGTAATAGAAAGAGGTTACGGGTGGAGAGTAACAAACAAAAATTTAGAAGTAGTAGTGAGAGATGTCACCTGTACACTTTCTGATAACTCAATAAATATTGGAACGATTGTCCCAGGACAATCAGTGACAAAAAAAATAAATTTAAAACCCACATGTGATAGTTTCTTAGCAGGTGCATCTTGGCGATATTCTAACCTTTACGGTAATGAAAATACGAACTTGGATAACGTTTCTATAAAAGTAAAAAATGACAAAAATGAAATAGTAAATAGTGATACGCCATATACTAATGTGAATGAATTAAATGATTTATCTGTTGAGGTTAATGCTAAAAGTAATGCTGAAGGCGGAAAATTAAATGTTCCATTACGATTTACCTTAACCTATTCTTAAATTATAGAACCTTGACGGTTAGGAATTTCAATTCCTAACCGCCCTGGCAGCAATACTTAAAAATCAAGGTTCTGTCGCAAAGTTTTATGAAGTACAGGCGAGCCAAATTTCAAATACAATTATGCAGCAAGCGCATAAAATCGCTCCCAAACTGGCAAGCTAAAATCACCAACTTGCCCCCGTTTGAGTTGTGTCCAAACTTCCTGTCCTGACATCGTAGCTTGTGCTCCCTCAACAGATTTCCATCCTAATGCTTGACTTTATAGGTCGATGACTTTGTTCAACAATATTGTTGAGATATTTTACATCAATAACTTCAATCAGATTGAGCATAAAAACAACACTTTTCCATAATTGAATATTCATATTATGAAGTGCTTGAGCATTGGCACCACTCTTATCTATGACTACTTTCTCTGGCAATCCATTTGTTCGAATAGCCTTTCGTAGAAAGGCTTGAGCGCCTTTTTCGTCTCGCTCTTTGCTTAGATAAAAATCCACGATATCACCAAATTTATCAATAGCTCGGTAGTAATACCACCATGCGCCTTTGATGTAGATCTCATCCATACGCCATGACGATGAGACTGGTCGTTTAATTTGACGTGCTTTGGACTCAATCATTGGTGCAAAATTGATAACCCAGCGGTTAATTGTGGAGTGGTCAACAAAGCTTCCTCGCTCAGCTAAAATCTCTTCGATATCGCGATAACTCAGCTTATATGACACATAGTAACGAACCGCTAGAAGAATGATGTAGATGGATGTTGGTAGCCAGAGAAGTCCATGTAGTACTCGAATGAATGTTAAAACTCCCAATTTGAGCATTACATGGATGATTTAGTTCCAAACGATGCGACAGAACCGTCTTTCGTAGCATATTGCTTGCCCCTTAATTAAATAGAGACTAAAATCAGTTTTGCTTATGAACATGATTTGAGCCTCGTTGGTTAAAGATATTTAACTTTCGGGGCTTTCGTCTTTTCTACCACAAGCTGAACGCTACTATGCTCATGGCAGAAAAGCCAAGAGCACCCGTCAAACATTGTACTGACACTTCAAAGTAAAAACGAACCTTTTCGTTACACTCAAAGAATCGCTTTCACTTCTCAGCATCTTATTTTTTTAGGTGTTGAACAAGCACACTTTTCTGAACCTACTTTAGACATAAGCAAAGTGGGTTCATATTGTGTTAAAAAACAAGCAAAATCCACTCTATGATCTATAATCTATATTAAATGGATTAATTGGAGAGTTAGCGTGAAGGCTAAGCAATATGGATTATTAATTTTATTCTTTTCACCTTTATTTGCTCATAGTTCAACTGAAGTTAAACTTAGTTGGTTTGGCATTATTCCTCCTATTTCATCTAATCTAGAAAAATCTGTAGAAATTAATCTAAGAAATATACAAATAGTCGAAAAAGAAAACTCTCAGTTAATAATAGATAAAATAATTAGTAAATCGTTTAGTAATAATAAAATACGATATATCGTATACACGGTTAATATTTAATATAAATCAAAAATGACAAGGGATTGTTTTATGAGATTAATTATTGGTACAGTGTTTTTTTTATATTCTTCATTATCATTAAGTTATTCAAATGTATTGGTTTTTACAGGTAAGATAGTATCACCACCTTGTGAAATACAAATTAATGGTAATAATAAGATTAACAAAAAAAATAACAACGATTTTTGTGTCTCCATATATAACTATTCCGAAAAGTATATTTATAAAAAAAGTAATACTATTAAAAAAGTAGGGAAGATTATTAATATATCTTATATGTGAGTTTGAGATATTAATCTCAATGGCTAAAGAACAGTAGCCAGCCTTCGGCTGGAGCCAGATATCTCAACCTAAAATAGAAAACTGCGGCCTACAGCCTCACTTTTAGCCCCTAATGCTCACTAATTTAGCGGGCATTCTTATTTTATGACAGTACAAATCACCATTACTGTATTGACTACATCCTATGAGTAACAAACCTAGAAAAAAGAAGAAGAAACCAACAAAAAAATGTCGTCCGGTTCAGGCTTCATCGGCTTTTGATAACTATGAGCAATATGAGACCACCATGGATAATGTCATTCAATTGCTAAATACCCAATATGATATTGCTCCGCCAAAAGATCACGATGAAGAAATTGCATTAATTTATCAATATCTTATTGATAAGTTTGGTGACACATCGACTACTGCATTCAAATTACATGAAGTATTAATCTCGCTTGCTCATATCGCAGAGCGAGATGGTGCAACGCCTT
>NZ_PYOG01000044.1 GCF_003026815.1 Photobacterium damselae
GACCACTATTTTAAGTAGTGGTATTTATTACCGTTGCTTACAGTCGGTGAATAGCGCAGTTTGGTAGCGCATCTGGTTTGGGACCAGAGGGTCGGGGGTTCGAATCCCTCTTCACCGACCACTATTTCAAGTAGTGGTATTTATTACCGTTACTTACAGTCGGTGAATAGCGCGGTTTGGTTGAGCATCTAAGCTCTTCGGTAAACAGCGGACCAGAGGGTCAGGGGTTCCTGATCGTTCTAGAAGTAATAACCTCTTCACCGACCACTTATTAGGAAGCCTTGTCGAAAGACAAGGCTTTTTTATTATCTGTTAAAAATTAGAAATCTACCATTTCGATTCTAAACCGTAATAACCACTCTTAAGGCAAGTAGAATCAACACTACCCCTGACAGTTGATCAATAATCTTCGCCCTACTCTTTAGTTTGTCTAAAATATTGGCATGAGAGAGAACTAACGCAATTAAGGTATACCAAAGACCATCGACAATTAAAGGCGTTAAAACAATTGTTGCCTTTGCACTCCAATCATTTCCAACGGATACAAATTGACTAAAAAGCGCGATAAAAAAGAGTGCGAGCTTAGGATTTAGTAACGATATCATCGCACCATCTCGTGCTGCTTCACCTAATGAAGAGTGCTTTCCTGCTTGTAATTTTGCAGCAATCCCCCCTTTAGATCTTAACGCGTTGATACCAAGATACGCTAAATAACCTGCACCTAGATAAGTAATTAAGGTAAATACTTGTGGTGATTGCTTCAATACTACAGCCAATCCTAGTAGCGTCATCACCGCATAACAGCCAACACCACAAGCATGAGCCCAAGAAGTGACAATTCCGTGCTGCCTTCCCCCTGCCAATGTGTGCTTTACCACAACAGCTAAGCTAGGTCCGGGAGACATCGCCCCCAATAAGCAAACAAAAAATAATGAAAACCAAATTGTTATCGTCACGGTATCACCTACATCCCTGTATGTATTGATTAATCAATTTCTTGATAGCGTTATTAGTTGGCATTAATCCATTTTGCCAATCGGCGCAAACTTACCATTTGTTAAAGAAACCAAATCTTTTGCTGTTAATTCAATATCTAATCCACGGCGGCCAGCACTTACAAAAATAGTCTCAAATTGTTCAGCCCCGGCATCCACAAAAGTTGGTAGACGCTTTTTCTGACCTAAAGGGCTTATACCACCGACAATATAACCCGTTACTTTTTCTGCCAATTTAGGATCGGCCATTTCAGCTTTTTTACCACCAGCAGCTTTTGCAGCTGCCTTAAGATCAAGCATGCCAGAAACAGGCACAACGGCAACAGCCAAATTTTTTGCATCACCATTTAAGGAAAATAGCAGCGTCTTAAACACTCGGTCAGGATCAATACCTAATACCTCAGCCGCTTCGTGACCAAAGTTAGTATTGGATGGATCATGTTCATACTGATGGACGTCGTACTTAATACCATGTTTTTTCGCTAGCTTAATTGCCGGAGTCATAGTCACTACTCTTGCTAAATTTGTATTACACGATCAGATAGTCTGATCATAAAAACTAAACTATATACCGCATATTTGTAAGACAAAACCCTAAAAACAAAAAACGGCCCATATCAGGCCGTTTTTTAATAGTAATGATTGCTTATTTATAAACAATCTCACCTTTTGGTGCGAACTTGTTAACATCAATAGGACTGTGTTTATGCAGATACTCTTTTAGTACTTCAGCATCAACAAAGCCAGTATTTACATATCCTGCATGATCCGCGATTTTTGGATAACCATCGCCACCAGCAGCATTAAAGCTTGGGATTGTAAAGCGGTAGGTTGCTGTTGGATTTAATGCTTTACCACCAATCTTCACATCATGAACTTTGTTGTTCTCAACAACCATAGACACACCATAGAATTGGGCATAAGCACCAGAATCTACAGGCTTAGTTGCTACAACATTTAAGTAATCAAGTACTTCGTTACCTGTCATATCAACATAAGTCACAATGTTTCCAAACGGCTGAACGGTCAGTACATCTTTATAAGTGATGTTACCTGCAGGAATCGAATCACGCACACCGCCTGAGTTCATCACTGCAAAATCAGCTTTTGCACGCTCCATATGTGCTGCAGCAATTAAACGACCAAGGTTTGTCTGCTCAAAACGAACAACATTACGATCACCTTCTAGCTTACCGTTAGACTCTGCAATCTTAATATTTAACTGCTCTTGACCCTTATCTTGATATGGCGTTAAGAATTTAAGCACTTCTTGGTTTTGTGCGATTTCTGGCTGAATAAAGACACGTTGTTTAGAGCCATCAGCAAGTGTTACTTTCTTTTTCAAGTTCACAGGAATCAGATCATAGCTGACCATATTCAACTCACCGTTTTTAAACTCAAAATCGGCGCGACCTACATATTTACCCCATTCGTGAGCTTGAACAATCCAAGTTCCATTCTGCTGGTCTGGAGTACACTTTTCACCTGGCTGATAGTTTTTATCACTGACGTTTTTCGCTTCCATACAAACCGGTTCTTGGGAGTGTCCACCCACAATCATATCCAGTTCACCAGAAGGTAGGAAACGAGCTAGAGCCACATCGCCGGGAGCGTTAACACCACGCTTACCATCTTCATAATGGCCCATGTGTGTTGCGGCAATAATAATGTCTGGGTTCTCTGTCTTCTTAAGTTCTGCGATAACTTTTTTTGCTTCTACTTTAGGATCGCGAAACTCTATTTCACCAATATATTCTGGGTTACCAATCTTCGCCGTATCTTCTGTTGTCAAACCAATAACCGCAATTTTAAGCCCTTGCTGAGTAAAAATTTGGTATGGCTGGAATAGACGCTTTCCTGTTTTTTTATCGTAAATGTTGGCAGATAGCATTGGGAAATTAGCCCATGCTTCTTGCTTACGCAGTACATCTAAAGGATTATCGAACTCGTGGTTACCAAGAGCCATAGCATCATAACCTAATAGGTTCATACCCTTAAAATCAGGCTCGGCATCTTGAAGATCAGATTCTGGAACACCGGTGTTAATATCACCACCAGATAATAAAAGTGAAGTACCACCCTCAGCCTTAATTTCAGCACGCAACTTATCTAGTAGAGTCTTACGTGCAGCCATACCATATTCGCCATTATTATTTTGCCAAAAACGGCCATGGTGATCATTGGTATGCAATACCGTAAAGCGATAAGTTTTATCCGCATCCCACCCAGGTTGGTCAGCTTGGCTAGCACAACCGGATAACGCAGCCAGTAAAAGTGCACTTAATGCTGTTTTTGCAAATAGGCGTTGCTTCATGATATCCACCTTCATTGTGTTCAAAATCCTTCTTTACACATCCCGTTAATATGCAAAGACACAAAAATGAGCCTGTTATGCGAGATAAAAGCAAAACATGGCAATTAAAAGTGGGCACAGTTTAGAGGAAATAGAAAACGGTTGCGGTAGGTTTTCACAAATCTGTTGGGAAGATCACTTTAATGCTTATAGGTCATTAAAAAAAGATGATGAATACCACAAAAAAGCCTCGGCAAAACCGAGGCTTATAATAATATCAATAGATTGTTTTGAGCCAGCTCACATTACGCTTTATTAATACGACTAGAGTGTTTTAGCAAAATAGCGACCACTGCAGCAACCGCAAGGAAAATACAGTAATAAGAGTGCGCTACAACCTCTAGAGGCGACAACTTAAATACCGAGCCTAACAATAACGCCTGAGCTCCATAAGGAAGTAACCCTTGAATAACACATGAGAATATATCTAATAAACTCGCTGCACGTCTTGGCGTTACCCCATTTTCATCGGCTAATTCACGCGCCACACTACCAGAAACAATAATGGCAACCGTATTATTAGCAGTACAACAGTTCGTTAAACTTACAAGACCCGCAATACCAAATTCACTAGCACGTAGATTCTCATTTGCTGAGTGCTTTTTACTAAATACTCGAATAATACGGCTAATCAATTGAGTCAGATACGCTAAGCCACCTTGGCGACGCATCATCTCACCCATACCACCAATCAGCATAGAAAGTAAAAAGATCTCCTGCATATTACCAAAACCAGCATAGATATCTTTTGCAAAGTTGCCTAAATGATAGCTTGGCTCACTAAAGAGGCCGACACCACCGGCTAATAAGATCCCTAAGCTCAGCACGACAAAAACGTTCACCCCAGCAACAGCCAATACTAAAATGGTCACATATGGTAGTACCTTTAACCATTCAATCGCTTCAGTTGCAGGCACTTCAGAGCTATTGCTGCTTGCTGCAAACACAACCAGTGCAACAATCGCTGCAGGTAGAGCAATCTTAATATTCTCACGGAATTTATCCTTCATCTGGCAACCCTGAGAACGTGTAGCAGCAATGGTTGTATCTGAGATGATCGATAAGTTATCACCAAACATAGCGCCACTTAATACCACGCCAGCCGTTAATGCCACATCCATATCAGCCGCTTGTGCAATGCCAA
Organism: Photobacterium damselae; assembly: GCF_003026815.1. Lineage (GTDB taxonomy): Bacteria > Pseudomonadota > Gammaproteobacteria > Enterobacterales > Vibrionaceae > Photobacterium > Photobacterium damselae. The sequence goes on from NZ_PYOG01000044.1 coordinate 4,493, forward strand.
GAGCAACAGGGGCAACAGCAGCAATGGTTCCCATAGATGTACCCATAGCGGTTGCGATAAATGCTGAGATAATAAAAATGCCAGGTAAAATGAGCTCAGCAGGAAGCATCGACAGACCAAAGTTTACAGTTGCATCTACCCCACCTGTCGCCTTTGCCACTGCAGCAAAAGCACCAGCTAGAAGGTAGATCATACACATCGCAATAATATCGCCATGGCCAACACCACGGATAAATTGCTCAATGGCTTTATTGAGTTTTTCTTTACTTAATAAAATCGCCACAATAACCGCAGGTAATGCTGCAACAGGAGCAGGCAATTGATAAAAAGCAAAATCAACGCCCTGCATTGTGAGGTAACTACCTACACCAATAAATAAGGCTAAGAATATCCCAAGAGGTAACAATGCCAGCAGGGACGGGGCTGGGCTCGTTTCATTTTGTTGTGTTGTGTTTGACATAGATGACTACTGGACATCGAAATAATTATAAGTGTGAACTAAGACTAAAGGCATGCACTATAGCTGTCAACAGTAGACGTCTATACTGCTAAAATAATAGCTCTAGCGTATTTTATTCGTGTTTCTAATTATTCCTATATGGTGTTATTTTTTTGACACCAAAGCGAAAAACATGTCATTAAAAACATCTTTCAAATCATTTAGTTAAATTTAATCATACAATAAGCGGAATCCCTCGCCATTTATTCTTTTTGCCTATAAAATCGGCACTCTCGTTTTTCTTGCTGATTGAGAACACAACAATGAAGTTAACCCTCAAGCAAAAACTGATAGGCTCAAGTTTGATTGCGCTTATCTTAATGGCAACCTCTTTAACCTGGCTTGCTGCAAATCGCCTCTCTGAACAAACCCAACAAGGGATCCACTCTCGAGTTGAAAGTCTAACTAATGCAGCAACATCGGGTATTCGTGATTGGATTCAAATACGAAAAAGTATTGCTAGTGCCTTTAACCATTTTGCAACCGCCCCTGATGTTGTTCCTTATCTACAACAGGCACGCTACGCTGGAGGATTTGACGATATCTATTTTGGCACTCCTGAAGGCAAAATGTATCGCTCTCACCCAGAACGTAATCGAGCAGACTACGATCCGCGTACCCGTCCTTGGTATCAAAGTGCTGAAAGTGAAAATAAACAGCTGATCACCCCAGCCTATCGTGATGCAATTACTAATGCCCTACTCGTTACTATTGCAGAACCTGTTCACCATAATGGACAAATGCTGGGTATTGTCGGTGCGGATGTGCTAATCGATCAGTTAATTAACGATGTAATTAGCTTAGATGCAGGTAAAAATGCCAGTGCGATGTTAATTGATCGCAACAATGGGACTTTCCTAGCCAATAGCAATCAGGATCTATTACTAAAACCGATTTCAGCGCTAAGTTCTCAGCTTTCTATCAACAGTGTTGAACAGCAAATTAATCATCAGCAATTTGAAACCATCACTATTGATGGTCAACCTAAGCTACTTTACTTTACCAATGTTCCAAACACACCTTGGATTTTTGGTGTCGAACTGGATCAAGCAACAGAAGAAGCCAGCTACTACGCATCTTTAACGCAACTTCTCATTACGTCAGTGATCATCACATTAGCGGTTATCATTGCTGTCACATTGCTTGTGAATTATTTATTCAGAGATTTAGCTCGCGTTTCTCAAGCCTTAGCAGAGATTGCAAATGGTGAAGGTGACCTTACTCAGCGTCTTGAACCTCATAGTGAAGATGAAGTCGGCCAGCTTGCTCATAACTTCAACCGCTTTGTTGGCAATATGCACGGTATGGTAAGTCGTCTAAATGATGTCTCTTCTGCCCTAACCCAGCAAGCTCATATTACCGCTTCTCAAGCAGAAGAGCGCAGTAGCCGTATTCAACATCAACAAGATGAAATTAATATGGTCGCAACTGCAATTAATGAAATGGCAGCGGCTACCCAAGAAATTGCCGGTAATGCGGATAATACGGCTCAAACTGCAGGTGAAACAGTTGAAGTTTCAGATCACGGCTCAACTCAGGTAGGCCAAAGTCAGCAATCCATTTCAAGCCTTGCGAGTGAAGTTGAAACAGCGACAGTTGTTATTGAAGAGCTCAACAGCCATGCCCAAAGCATTAACTCTATCTTAGCGACTATCCAAGGTATTGCAGAGCAAACTAACCTACTGGCGCTTAACGCCGCGATAGAAGCTGCACGTGCCGGCGAACAAGGTCGTGGTTTTGCCGTTGTTGCCGATGAGGTTCGCGTTTTAAGTCAACGCACTCACGCATCAACTCAAGAAATTCAACAAACCATTGAAACCCTGCAACAAACAACAGGTAAAGCTGTCGGTATTATGGAAGACAGTCGACGTCTTGCTGAAGCCAGTGTTGATGATGCTAACTCAGCATCTGCAAGCTTAAACCAAATTACAGCAGCGGTGACTAACATCAGTGATATGGCAACTCAAATTGCATCGGCAGCTGAAGAGCAATCATCAGTGACTTCCGAAATTACCCGCAATACAGAGGGCATTCGTGATGTCTCTAATGAGTTAGCAACCGAAGCACATGAAGCGGCGAAACAAGCGGCCGATCTCTCTCAGTTGTCATTTGAATTACAACAAGAGATAAATCGCTTCAAACTCTAACAACGAAATGGTTAAAAAATAAGAGTTAAAATAAAAGGGCTTAGCAGATACTAAGCCCTTTTTTATCGTGTTGAATCAATATATTTACTGACAGTAACGGTTATTGAATTACCATAGAGAACAAAATAGCAGAAACAGCTAACGCTCCCATCAACAAGATAAATATTGTGCTAAATTTACCACGATAGTGTTTCAGTGCATCCACTTTATAAACCGCAATCATTGGCATAATAAAGAGAATCATCGCAATAATCGGCCCAGAGATCGCTTCCATCATACCTAGAATGCTTGGGTTCATTACCGCTGCAAACCAAATAGAGAAAAACATCAACACCACACCGAGACGATCGACTTTTTTCTCTGACCATGAAGTCTGTTTTTGTACTAGACCATTGAAGCTTTCGCGAGCACCCATAAAGTGGCCAAGAAACGAAGAGGTAATGGCAATAAAAGCAATGAATGGACCAAGCAAAACAATAAAGTGGTTATCGTGTACGTTAGCTAAAAACGATAATACAGAAACATTCTGAGCCTTTGCTTGTTGTAACTGGTCAGGAGATAGACTTAAGACACAAGAAAAAACAAAGAAAAGTACAAACGACAACAACATAATTGAAGTGCGTTTTAAGATTTGTTCGGTCTTTTGGAAACCTTGCTCACCGTATTGGCGGCGTTGAGTATTGGCAAAACCTGAAATTACGGGCGTATGACTAAACGCAAAAACAACGACAGGTACAGCTAACCAAACCGATGAAATAAAATCTTTCGTCGTCGGCACAACAGAAAAATCAGGCAGTGTCCAAGAAGGAATTAGATACAGAGAAAGACCAGCCAAAATTGCAGCGAGTGGATACACTATCACTTCAAAGGCTTTTAACATCACCTTCTCACCAGCCATCATGACCGCAATCATTGCAAAAACCAGCACACCGGATAGAACCACTCGTGATGGGGCAGCCATATGAAGCTGATTCACAATAAAGCTATCCACGGTGTTAGTTAAGCCAACGCCATAAATCAATAGAATTGGAAAAATTGATAAGAAATAAAGTAGAGAGATCAAACGTCCAGATTTTGCGCCAAAATGTTCTTCTACCACATCGGTGAAATCACTGTCTTTTTTCGCAGAAGACAGAACAAAGCGCGCTAAACCACGGTGAGCCCAGAATGTCATAGGACCTGCAATTAAGGCCATAACGACTAACGGCCAAAAGCCACCAGCCCCGATATTAATAGGTAAAAATAAAATACCAGCACCGACCGCAGTACCAAATAAACTGAGCATCCAGCTAGTATCTGCTTTATTCCATACTGATTGGGATCGACTTACCTCAAGGGGAAGCTCTTGGGACATTGACACAATAAAACTCTCTTACACGAAATAAAATTCGGGAGTGAGTATGCGACTAGAAATAAAATATCTCAAAAGTAGACTGGCAAACATATCACCGTAAAGTCTGATACCCATTTAGCATGGTAACTGCAATTAATTAAATACGCAGAATTAAAAACCAAAAACCAACTACAAAACCAGAATTAAAAACCAAAATTTTATTATTTTTGTTTTTTTATACAAACGATGCTTTTTCAAGCAATAAAAAACGGCCTCAAGCTTTCACTCAAGGCCGTTATGGTTCAATACACAATAAAATTAGTTAATTTCGATGTGTTCAAAGCTTTTTACTAGATCATCAAGTTGCTTCACTTGCTTCAAGAATGGTTCTAGTTGTGCTAGAGGGAATGCAGAAGGACCATCACAACGAGCATTGTTTGGTTCTGGGTGCGCTTCCATAAATAGACCAGCAATACCTGTTGCCACACCCGATAACGCAAGAGAAACCGTTTGAGCACGACGACCACCAGATGCGGCACCTTGCGGATCACGACACTGAAGTGAATGGGTAACATCAAAAATAATTGGGCTACCTTTTGATGCTTCTTTCATCACATCAAAACCTAGCATATCTACCACAAGATTATCGTAACCGTGTACCACACCACGCTCACAAAGAATAATATTGTGATTATCACATTCTGCGAATTTCTCAACAATATTACCCACTTGATTTGGGCTCATAAACTGAGGTTTTTTAACGTTAATTACCGCGCCAGTTTTTGCCATGGCTTCAACTAAATCAGTTTGACGAGCCAAGAATGCAGGAAGTTGAATTACATCAACCACTTCAGCAACAGGTTGTGCTTGATATTGTTCGTGTACATCAGTAATGATTTTAACGCCAAAAGTGTCTTTTAACTCTTGGAAAATTTTAAGGCCTTCATCCATACCAGGACCACGATAAGAATGAACCGATGAACGGTTTGCTTTATCGAAAGAGGCTTTAAATACGTATGGAATACCCAGTTTATTGGTCACTTCAACGTAATGTTCACAGATCTTCATTGCAAGATCACGCGATTCAAGTACGTTCATACCGCCAAACAAAACAAACGGCTTGTCGTTAGCAACATCAATATCGCCAACGCGAACTACTTTCTGTTCCATCATATTCATTTCTCGTTTTAGTGCAGGGTTAACGGCTCAGCATTCAGTGCCTGAACCTGTAATTTCAATAGATCAGCAGCCGGATCTTCAGGACACTGCTCAATAAAGTAACTGTAATCTTCAGCAGCGGCATGACAACAATCTAGCTGTTGGTAGATATAACCACGATCTCGGATTTCATGCGGGTCTTCTGGATTGATCAATAACGCTAAATCACTACAAGCTAATGCCGTCATAAACTGCTCTTCACGAAGAAATGCACTTTTAAATACCGTCAACCAACGATATAGCGTTTCTTGATGCGTTGTCGTTTCCAAAAATTCCGGATCAAGCTGAGTGAAAGGACCGCGGTGACCAATCAACCAACTGCTTAAAATATGACGACTTACATATTCACCATCAAATGGATTAATAAATAAAATCTCGCCATCATACCATGTTACTTTCATTACAAACTGGGTAGGAAAACCAACGCCTACAACAGGTAAATCCAGTCTTTGTGCCAAATAAATAAAAATGGATCCCAAGGTCACAGGGATCCCTTTGCGGCGTTCAAGCACTTTATCTAAATAGACATTGTCAGAAGAAAAATACTGCTGGTGATCGCCGCAAAATCCCCATTGATGATAGAACAAACGCAATAAGCCTTCTAAGCGCAACTGAGGATTAATCTCATCCATCAGCTCATGCTCGGCTTCTTTTGCTAGGTTCTCAAGTTGTAAATGGACCCAAGTAGCTGGAAAGCTCGGATCAATTCGAGAGGTCATCTCGATTGCCCCTTCCACTAGCGGCATTTGCTCCAATTCATCTTCTGTAAACTGCAACATCTCTTATTTGCCTCTATTTATACCAAAGGAGTAAATTGGTATTAACCAAAGAGTGGCACTTTTGTTACTGCTAATTTTGCAGCCAATACAAGCCATCCTAATGCACCTAAAAATGCAAAGGTTTTAAATACTTTGTTTTTACCAACATGCAAGGTGAAATATCCCAACGCAATGTAGGCTAGAACACAACTTAATTTCTGAGTTAACCACTCACTACCCGGAGTAAATGGATAAAACCCCGTAATAAAAATCAGCGCAACACCTGTAGCAACCAAGATGGTATCTATGACATGAGGAGTCACTTTTAATGCTTTCTTTTGCAGTAATGATGAGTTCGCCATCAATAAGATATAGCGTAGGGTTAATAGCAGAACGCTCAGTGCAATTGCCAATAAGTGCAAATGCTTCATTGCTTCATACATACTTTACTCTCTTTATTGTTGCCAGCAGCCAAGGGTAACACGGTCTAACCCAGCATAATCTTGCTCAGTTACCACCGCTTGATATCCCAATTTCGTTAAGATCTCTCTTACTGCTAATCCTTGCTCAAATCCATGTTCGAGTAATAACCAGCCATTGGTTTGTAAATGTTGGCGGCCTTGTTCAGCAATAATTTTAATATCAGCCAAACCATTATCTGCCGCAACTAAAGCACTTTTGGGTTCAAAACGTACATCTCCTTGATCAAGATGAGGATCCTGTTCATCAATATAAGGAGGATTACTAACAATTACAGCAAACTGTTGTATCTCTGCGAGTGGGCTATACCAACTTCCTGCTAGAAATTGGACATTATTAAACCCAAGCGTTGCGCCATTCTCGGTTGCTAACTGTGCCGCTTCTTGGCGTAAATCAATTCCTGTTACTGTAATATCTGGGCGTTCAGAAGCAATTGCAAGAGCGATCGCACCGGTTCCTGTACCTAAATCTAAGACTTGGCAAGGTTGAGCGGGAATCTTATCCAGTGCAAGTTCAACTAAACGTTCAGTGTCAGGTCTTGGGATCAGAGTTGATGGTGCCACTTTTAATGGTAGAGACCAAAACTCACGAACACCAATAATATAAGCGACAGGCTCCCCCGCCAAACGACGAGAAACACAGTGAGAAAAGAGAGAAAATTGAGATTCGTCCAGTTCTTTTTCTGGCCAAGTCAAAAGATAACTGCGAGGCTTATCCAGTGCGTGACATAACAAAACAGCAGCGTCTAACTGCGGGCTTGGACAACCCGCAGTTTGAAGCTCTTGAGCAGTTTGTTTTAGCAGCACTTCAATACTGCGAGACATATTAGTTCTGCTCTGCCATAGCCGCTAGCTGATCAGCTTGGTATTCCACCAATACAGGCTGAATCAAGCAATCAACATCCCCTTCCATTACCTCATTTAGACGATAAATAGTTAGGGTGATACGGTGATCCGATACACGACCTTGAGGGTAGTTGTAAGTACGGATACGGTCACTACGGTCACCAGAACCCAATAGGTTACGACGCGTGCTTGCTTCTTCTGCGTGACGCTTCTCTTCTTCTGCTTTGATGATACGAGCTGCTAGCACTGACATCGCTTTTGCTTTGTTCTTATGCTGAGAGCGCTCATCCTGACACTCAACCACAATACCGGTTGGTAAGTGGGTAATACGGATTGCAGAGTCAGTGGTGTTAACGTGCTGACCACCCGCACCAGATGAGCGGTAAGTATCAATTTTCAGATCGCTTGGATTGATTTCAGGGATCTCTGCTTCTGGAATTTCAGGAAGAACTGCAACGGTACAAGCTGAAGTATGAACACGACCTTGAGATTCTGTCGCAGGTACACGTTGTACACGGTGACCGCCTGACTCAAACTTAAGTACGCCGTACGCACCGTCACCAGTTACTTTAGCGATCATTTCTTTGTAACCGCCATGCTCAGCATCGTTTGCACTCATTACTTCGATACGCCAACCGCGACGTTCAGCATAACGGCTGTACATACGGAATAGATCGCCGGCGAAAATACCAGCTTCATCGCCGCCAGCACCTGCCCGAATCTCTAAGAAACAGTTGCGCTCATCGTTTGGATCTTTAGGAATAAGCAGAACTTGAAGTTCATCTTCTAAACGCTCAATTTCTGCTTTTGCTTCTTTGATCTCTTCTTGCGCCATTTCGCGCATTTCAGCATCGTCTTCGTTTGCCATCTCTTCAGCAGCAGCAAGATCGTCTTGTGCTTGCTTATAAGCTTGGAAACACTTGGTTACTTCTTCAAGCTGTGAATACTCTTTTGATAGAGAGCGGAACTTATCTTGATCGCTGATCACACTTGGATCACCTAGTAAGTGCTGCACTTCTTCATAGCGCTCTTCTAGGGTTTCTAATTTTACTAAGATTGATGGTTTCATAATGTTTCTAAATAGTTGTTTAGCGACGCGAGAGCCATCTATCCTCCCTAGTTACTTAGAACAGTTCTAAATACATAGAGCGGCATATTGCTATCACAAGGTATACCCATTGGAGTAACTAAGTAATCCAAAGCGAATAAATAGGTATTCTAATGGATATCGTCTAAAACTAGGAATCTAAACCTAACGTTTCGCGAATTACAGCCAATTTATCAGGATCACCATTATGGGCGGCCTGCTGCATAGCTTTGGTTGGTGCATGAATCAGTTTGTTGGTGAGTTTATTGCTAAGCTCTGCCAACACTTTTTCTGGATTAGCGCCACTGGCAATAGCCTGCAAACTACGAGTGAGTAACTCGCCTTTTATTTCTTCGGCATGATGGCGGTATTGACGAATACTATCTACCGCTTCTAGCGAACGAAGCCAACTCATAAACGCGGCACTTTCTTCACTGACAATCGCTTCAGCTTGAATCGCGGCTACTTTACGTTGTTCTCGGTTTTTCTCAACAATACTGTGTAAGTCATCAACCGAGTATAGATAAGCATCATTTAACTCACCCACTTCTGCTTCAATATCACGCGGTACGGCAATATCAACCAATAACATCGGCTGATGACGACGCGCTTTTAAAGCATTTTCGACCATCCCTTTACCAATAATAGGCAATGGGCTCGCCGTTGAGCTAATAACAATATCGGCACGATGAAGATGCTCAGGGATCTGCTCTAAGCCAATCACTTCGGCACCAAACTCAGTTGAAAATTTCTCAGCTCGCTCACGAGTACGGTTAGCTACAATTAAACTGCTACAGCCTTGTTCTACAATATGACGAGCAACCAACTCAATGGTTTCCCCTGCACCAACCAATAGCACAGATACGCCATGTAGAGACTCAAAGATTTGTCGAGCTAATGTACAAGCGGCAAAAGCAACCGATACTGCATTACCACCGATATCCGTTTCTGTTCGAACTCGTTTGGCAACGGTAAATGTTTTTTGAAACAGTTTTTCTAGCGTTCCTTGCACTGCATCGTTGTCTTTAGCATCCGAGTATGATTGTTTTACCTGTCCTAAAATCTGAGGTTCGCCTAATACTAGCGAATCTAAACCACACGCTACACGCATTAAATGGCGAGCTGCGGCTTGTTCCTCATAAAAATACAGGCTTGGCATCAACTCTTCGGCAGTGATCTGATGAAAATTGGTCAACCAGTCAATAATCACGCCGGGCCCTGACTGTGAAATGTCACAATAGACTTCAGTTCGGTTACAAGTAGAGACAATAACGCCACTTGTCACCTCAGGGTGTAATTCTAGCTCCTGTAAGGCACGAGTAAGCTTCTCCGGAGAAAAGGCTACCTTCTCGCGCAAATCGACAGTCGCTGTTTTATGGTTGATTCCTAATGCAAGCAAGGTCATGGAGACGACGTACCACTTCGCAGGTGAAAAAAGATCTAAAGACGAGATTTTACTTTATGCTTACCACTAATTAAAGGCAGTAACTTCAATCTCTCATCGTTAAATAGAGGTTAAAAGAATAAACGGAAGCGATAATTATACTAAAATTCGCAAATATGCCCAATAGACAGGCGGGAAAAACCGATTTACTTATACGCAAAGATTGTGGTTTTGCTGAATTATCGCTATTGTTTGCGCAACTATATACGTAGGTATTCTATATGCATTCAACAATCGATTTGAAATTAAAGTCATCTATTAAATCAATAGGTTGTTCTTTCAATTGGCGTGTTATCAGCCTAGGTTTTCTTGTTACATTAATGACAGGTTGTGCAAGCCAATCACCTGAAATAAGTCAAAAAGTTAATTGGCCTACTCAAGAGCAACAACTGTCTAAACTTACTCATTATCAAGCATCGGGTAAGCTCGCCTATAAAGATAATCAACAACGTTTTGGCGCAAATCTAAATTGGCAAACGAATAATCAAAACGATCATCTACTCTTAACTAACTTTCTTGGTCAGACCTTAATTAAGTTAGATACAACCCCAAAATCCGTCACCTTAATTGATTATAAAGGCAATGAATATCACGGAACCAATGCCGCAGAACTGGTTCGCCGCTTAACAGGGATTAACCTTCCTATTGAACAAATGCAAAACTGGTTAATTGGCCTACCTACCGCTGCCGATACATTCCAATTAAATGATCAAGGCGTTGTTGGCTACCTAGCAAAACAGATTGGTCCACAACTGTGGGAAATGCATTATCAAGAATACGATTTCTCACAACACCCTGCGTTACCAAGCAAAATGATCCTCTCACAAGGTAAACAAAAAATTACCCTAGTGATTAATGAGTGGAATTTAAAATAATCATGAGCCATCCAATGAATACTTTTTTTGATACCACAACCCAATGGCCCGCTCCGGCAAAACTCAATCTATTTCTCTACATTACAGGTCGCCGGCCAAATGGTTATCACGATCTGCAAACACTGTTTCAATTTTTAGATTACGGTGACACGCTCACAATTACTCCCCGTCGTGATAGCGCTATTAACCTATCTCCTGCTATTGAAGGGGTAAAAACAGAAGATAATCTGATTTATCGAGCAGCAGATACCCTACGCAAAAAAGCCAACGTGAGTTTAGGTGCAGACATTGCTATCGAAAAGATCTTACCTATGGGTGGAGGCCTAGGTGGTGGTTCATCTAACGCAGCAACAACATTGGTGGCTCTAAATCATCTATGGCAAACCCATTTAACGACTGATGAATTGGCAGAAATCGGCCTTGGGTTAGGGGCTGATGTACCCGTTTTTGTTCGTGGTATGAGTGCTTTTGCAGAAGGCGTAGGGGAAAAATTACAGTCAGCAGAACCTGAAGAAAAATGGTTTTTAGTGGCAAAACCCGATGTCAGCATCGCAACTGTCGATATTTTCACCCATCCAGAGCTAAAAAGAGACAGTAAAAAAAGACCGCTAAACGCCCTATTGGCAGGGGTTTACGAAAACGATTGCGAAAAAATCGTCCGAACACTCTATCCAGAGGTTGATAAGGCGCTTTCGTGGCTGTTAGAATACGCGCCATCAAGATTGACTGGGACTGGCGCTTGCGTGTTTGCAGAATTTCAAACCGAACAAGAAGCCAAATCAATTTTGTCTAAATTACCTAACTGGCTCCACGGATTTGTCGCTAAAGGTGTCAACACTTCACCTCTTATGCACACCTTGACTACTCATTCTTTGGAACAGTAACCACAACTTGGATGCAACCTGAGGTTTACACCGTGCCTGATATGAAGCTGTTTGCTGGTAACGCAACACCAGAACTAGCCCAACGCATTGCTGATCGTCTTTACATTTCACTTGGAGACGCAACGGTTAACCGTTTCTCCGACGGCGAAGTATGTGTTCAGATTAATGAAAACGTTCGTGGTAGCGACGTATTCATTATTCAATCAACTTGTGCACCAACTAACGACAACCTAATGGAACTTGTTGTTATGATCGATGCACTACGCCGCGCTTCAGCAGGCCGTATTACAGCCGTAATCCCTTACTTCGGCTATGCTCGTCAAGACCGCCGTGTACGTTCTGCACGTGTGCCAATTACAGCAAAAGTTGTTGCTGATTTCCTATCTAATGTTGGTGTTGACCGTGTTCTTACTGTTGACCTACACGCAGAACAGATCCAAGGCTTCTTCGACGTTCCTGTCGATAACGTATTTGGTAGCCCTGTACTGCTTGAAGATATGCTAACAAAAGATCTTGATGATCCAGTTGTTGTATCTCCAGATATCGGTGGTGTTGTTCGTGCTCGCGCAATTGCAAAACTACTTGATGATACTGACATCGCAATCATCGACAAACGTCGCCCTCGTGCTAACGTTTCTCAAGTAATGCACCTAATCGGTGATGTTGAAGGTCGTGATTGTATTATCGTTGACGATATGATCGATACCGGTGGTACTCTTTGTAAAGCAGCAGAAGCTCTTAAAGAGCGCGGTGCTAAGCGTGTATTTGCTTATGCGACTCACCCAGTATTCTCTGGTACTGCGGCACAAAATATCCGTGAATCTGTTATCGATGAAGTAATCGTAACTGACTCTATTCCGCTACAAAAAGAGTTAGCTGAAACAGGTAAAGTATCGGTTCTAACCCTATCTGGTATGCTAGCTGAAGCAATTCGTCGTATCAGCAACGAAGAATCTATTTCAGCGATGTTTGAGCACTAATTAAGACGCTTAAACTCAGCTCAGTTTTAACGCCCTGCTTTTTGCGGGGCGTTTTATTTTTTATGGCAAACACCTAACCAATGCCTTGCCATATCAATTTTTCTGAATTTGGTATAACATATCGCCCGTTTTCGCCCCTTATCATGGGCAATACAGCTGGTAATTACCTTTTGTTTTTGAATATCAAGGTAAGGTAACGCATTATTTTTTATCCATTTTCGATTAGATAATGTTTGATATACCCAAACGACTTCGAGAGAAGAAATGGCTCTTTATTCTTTAAGCCGCTTGGGTATATATAACAAGAGAGACAAGTGTGAGTAATAATATTCGTCTACTTGTTGGCTTGGCAAATCCAGGCCAAGAGTATGCCAAAACCCGTCACAATGCGGGTGCATGGGTTGTGGAAGAGTTAGCGCGAGTTCATAACGTAACGCTACGTGAAGATGCAAAATATTTTGGTTTAACGGGTCGAATTACGACTAATGGCCAAGATCTGCGTCTTTTAATTCCAACAACTTTTATGAATCTGTCAGGTAAATCTGTTGCTGCGCTAGCTAAATTCTTCCAAATCCAACCGGAAGAGATCTTAGTGGCTCACGATGAATTAGATTTACCACCAGGTGTTGCTAAATTTAAGAAAGGTGGCGGTCACGGAGGCCATAATGGTCTGCGAGATATCATCAGTAAAATGGGCAACAACAAAGATTTCTATCGCCTGCGTATTGGTATTGGCCATCCAGGGGATAAAAACAAAGTCGCAGGTTTTGTATTAGGCAAAGCTCCAGCCAAAGAACAAGAACTTATCGATGCAGCGGTAGATGAAGCCGTTCGCTGTATGGATATCTTATTGAAAGATGGTTTGAGCAAAGCGCAAAATCGCCTCCATTCATTTAAGGCAGAGTAAGATTTATATCTATACTGTTTTAAATTGTTACATAGAATAATCACCAAAAGGGTTTCAAACCATGGGTTTTAAATGCGGTATCGTAGGCCTACCAAACGTTGGTAAGTCAACTCTATTCAATGCCTTAACTAAAGCAGGTATCGAAGCAGCGAACTTCCCGTTCTGTACTATCGAACCAAACACAGGTGTTGTACCTGTGCCAGATCCACGTATGGATGCATTAGCTGTTTTTGTTAAGCCAGAGCGCATTCTGCCAACAACAATGGAATTCGTTGACATCGCAGGTCTTGTAGCTGGCGCGTCAAAAGGTGAAGGTCTAGGTAACAAATTCCTAGCCAACATCCGTGAAACAGATGCAATTGGTCATGTTGTTCGTTGTTTTGAAAATGAAAATATCGTTCACGTTGCAGGTCGTATTGATCCATTAGAAGATATGGACATCATCAACCTAGAGCTTGCAATGGCTGACCTTGATACGTGTGAGCGTGCTCTTCAGCGTCTGGCTAAACGAGCTAAAGGTGGTGATAACGAAGCAAAATTTGAGATCAAAGTTCTTGAGAAAATGCTTCCTCACCTAACTGAAGGCGGCATGCTACGTTCGCTTGAGCTAACAAAAGAAGAAAAAGTAGCTATCGACTACCTACACTTCCTAACGCTTAAGCCAACCATGTACATTGCAAACGTGAACGAAGATGGTTTTGAAAATAACCCATTCTTAGACGCAGTAATGGAGCGTGCAGCACAAGAGAACGCAGTTGTTGTTCCTGTTTGTGCCGCAATCGAGTCTGAAATTGCTGAACTTGATGATGCAGACCGCGAAGAGTTCCTAGCAGATCTTGGTATCGAAGAACCAGGTCTAAACCGTGTAATTCGTTCAGGTTACGAGCTACTGTCTCTACAAACTTACTTCACTGCAGGTGTTAAAGAAGTTCGTGCATGGACTATCCCTGTTGGTGCAACAGCACCAAAAGCAGCAGGTGTTATCCACACTGACTTTGAAAAAGGTTTCATCCGTGCAGAAGTTATCGGCTATGACGACTACATCGAGTGTGGCGGTGAAGCTGGTGCGAAAGAAGCAGGTAAGTGGCGCCTAGAAGGTAAAGAATACATCGTTAAAGATGGTGACGTTGTTCACTTCCGCTTTAACGTATAAGATTTAAGCAAAATCGACTGACTCGTTATTTACTTCGAGATCAATATTATAAGCCAGCCGTAAGGTTGGCTTATTTTTTTGATATTTATCTAAAATCCAGCCATAATCTCTGCCTAGTTATTGCGCAGCAAAAAATGCGTAAATATCCGAAAAACAGTCATTTCAGTTTGTCGAACATGCACATCGCCCAAATAACAATCGAACAAACGAATTTTCTGAATATATTCAAAAAAACTGTTGACGGTCATAGTTCTGATAAGCATAATGCGCCCCGTTCCCGACACAACGGCTCACTAAGAGCGCTGGTTGATGAACTGAAAAAACTTAAAAATGGCTACGTAGCTCAGTTGGTTAGAGCACATCACTCATAATGATGGGGTCACAGGTTCGAATCCCGTCGTAGCCACCATTTCTATTTCTCCTTGAAGAAATACGAAAATTAAGTATTATGCGGAAGTGGCGAAATTGGTAGACGCACTAGATTTAGGTTCTAGCGCCGCAAGGTGTGAGAGTTCAAGTCTCTCCTTCCGCACCATCTCTCTTTATGAGACTGTAGGTCTATCGCCAAGCGGTAAGGCAACGGGTTTTGATCCCGTCATCCCCTGGTTCGAATCCAGGTAGACCTGCCATTATTTCTGATAACGATGTATTTCGGTATCACACAAGTTGGCTACGTAG
>NZ_PYOG01000045.1 GCF_003026815.1 Photobacterium damselae
CCCGCCACGGTAATTATCCTCTTCTCGGTGCAGCTCGGCATACTCGAGCATTACACAATTAGCGTCTATTACTGGGTCATAAAGAGAACATGTTTGGCTGACTAAACGAACATCATAATCTGCATTATAGATATGGATTACTCGATCTTTAATTAACTCACAGAAGTGGTTATATACATCACTCCATGCTAGTGAATTGGTTACATCTTCGTTAGTATAGCCATGGCGTCAGCATTTAACTAAAGTATCAATATAAATATCACCTGTTTCAGTATCTAAAATCAAATCTTCCATATAGTTACCTCGTAAAGTACATATTATTAGTATTTACTTATTATCCTTACTTTTAGTGTTACCTTTGATAATACTTTTGCAGTAATCAATAAATAGCTCACGACTAGAACGACTACCCTCAATTTCCATAGCTTTCTTAATAACAGCTAGCTCATAAGGGTTAATCTTCATCGAATGAATACCACAACGGTTATCAGTAACATCATCTGCATGTTCAACAATGTAATCATTTAGTTCATTACCACTAATGGCATCAATCACTGATTTCTCTGCTTTCCAGTGATCAGCGTATTTAGCTCTTTGCCGTTTTTGGTATTCACGAGTTTGTTCGCGTTGTTCTTCAATAACTGCAGATTTAGTTGTTAAAGGTTCGCGTTTCTCTGGTAGTGATGATTTCTTTTTCAGTAAACTCATAGCACCAACTCATGCAAAAATGCTGATATTTCATTTCGTGTACGAGCTGTATTTCGTTGCTCTGAAAAATCATCAAGCATTGGCATTACCCAATTGATTGAAGTAAGGCCAAGTTCGGCAAGTGTTGTTCTTCGTTCAGTTAATGATTTGCTATTGGCCCGTGTTTTAGTAAACACAAAACGAGTTTTATCTTTCAAACCAAGTTCATTTAGCTTTTCAGAGATGAAATGAATTTCTTTTAAGTCATTCTTGCCAGTGTTCAGTGGCACTATGATTAAGGCGTTTGCATCTGCAGCTGCTTTTAGTAGCTCAAGGTTATCTGAAGTGAATGCCCCTGCTGTGTCATAGACAAAATAATCAGCTTCTTCATTTTCAATCAACGTTACGTGTTGTTGTTGATCGGTATTATCAACGTTAACAGAATGCCCTAATCGTTGTAATTCTTGAGCTGTGTACTCGCAAAGTGTTGATTTTGAAACACCACCCTTGCTATTGAAGAATATAATATGCACGTTCAACCCTCTAGGTATGTACTAATAACATTACTTTTAGTATGTACTTATTGGCCATACTAGACATGCCTCTAGGATAACGCAGAGAGGAACAGAATCAAACAGGATCCGTGAATAATTATTTAATTAGAAAGGGAAGCTTATCGCGCTTCGGCTGTGGGCAAGTGTTGTAAGTCGCAGACTTATGCACTTATCCACATCACATAAATATAAGATAAATCTTTTAAGATAAAAGATAGAAGATAAAAGATAAAAGAGGGGCGCTCAGACCAGTACTGGCGCGGCTCTCAGAGAATTCCGATGTATTAGAAGTGGCGATCTATGTATTAGAAGTGGCGATCTATGTATTAAAAGTGGCGATCTATGTATTAAAAGTGGCGCTATCTATGTATTAAAAGTGGCGCTTGGATGTATAAAAAGTGGCGATCATCAATAATTGTATGCAAAACAAAGACCTTAGCCGCGGGGAGCAATTAAAGATGTATTAAATTAGGCATTATACGGTCATTCGTCTAATTCTTAATAAATTACCATTATACATATCAAATAATTAAGTGATATGTGTGTATTTTTGTAATACACTTTAATACATATATAGCCACTTTCTATACACGAATATGAAGCCGACGACGATCACAAAAAGCCACCCATTGATTACAGCCAAAATGTCTTTTACCGCAAAGGAGCAGGACTTATTAAATTTAATACTCGTATCCTTAAAGAAGGAGGCTAACGCACAAAAGAAGACTTCAAAACTAAAGAACCTACCTGTAAGCGACAAAAATGATGGAGTTCATATTGATAAGCTAAGTCTTCAATATGAATATACAAGACAAGAGCTATTGGACCTGCTAGAAGTAACACCGAAACGACTAACTGCGTATTTAGATGAAGCTACCGATGAATTAATGGAAAAAGTAGCGACAGTCAGGAACCCAAACACAGGTGAATACAGGAAGTATAAGTTAGTGGGCTTTTCTAGTTGGGAGGCCAATGTACTGACATTATCCATTGATAAAGAAGTGGCGGAAGTACTTTTGAATTATTCGGCAGGTTTTGCCGTAATTGATTTTAAGTTAATGTTTGCGCTTAAAAATAAAAATGAAAAACGAATATTAGACTTAATAAGCCGATTTAAAGGTAAGAAAAACACTTTCTTTAAATGTCGAATAAAAGACCTATGTGAAATGCTAGGTGTTAGTTATGGCGATTACGCCAATTATAACAGTTTCAGAATAGCTGTATTAAGCCAGCCACTCGCAAGAATAATTAAAGCCAGTAATGGGCTTTGGGAGTACATGCCAGATTGTAAAACAGGTATAAAAATATATAAAAAAGGTAGAGCAACAACTGAAAATGACTTTGTTGAATTACGTGTTTGCTATGTAAAACAAGTAGAAGAAAAACAATATCAGGTAGATATACCCGAAGAACTATTAGAATTATCCGCAGTGGTAGCGGCTTGGCGTAAAGGTACCGCCCCAACCCAAATGCAAGCGATGGATATTTTAATGGAGATAGACGAGCTTGAGAAAAGTGAGCTATTAACAAAGAATGATTTTAAAAAGCTGCGTAAAGCTGTGCCGCCTCAAGGTTAAGTGTTAATTCTTTACCCAGTAAAAGTAAGTCACTTAGAGGTGCCGAATTAAAGACTTACGATTCAGCCGCTAAGTTTGATATTAAGGACGTTGAGCGCATAGCAGAGTATTCTCCATCTGTGACAGAGTAACGCACAAGAGGACGCTGAGGGAGCTTTTTGAGCGTAGAGCAAGAGTGGTTTGAATATCGTTAATGCATTTAAAGTTAAATATGCTTGGGAACATGGAGCTGGTGACTGGCCACAGTCAAAGGGTTGAATCAATGGCAATACATACTGAGATTTAGCCGTGTAATGAAAACTTGCGAAGTTGAAGGATAGATATTGCGGCTAATGCCTATTTTTCCATGAGTGCAGCGAATGTTTCGTTATGGTTTTTTTGAAATTTTCATTATGGTTATTATTTGATCGCCATTTAGTCATGCGTGACTAAATCGACTAAAATTGTAGTGTCATGATTGTTTTTTTGTGTAAATCGTCACGCGTGACGAAATCGTACCTTTTTTTGTATTGGATATGTTATTTGTCGCTGAACGTAGATACTGCTGAGAAAATATCACTAAAAGATACCCGTTTTCTCGAATTATCTGCTTCAATAATTTCTTTTGCGACGTGTGAAAGCGTAACTCTATTTGAGCCGTTAACTAGCATACGGGAGATAATTGAGAAATGACGAGATGATAGGTGTAATAAATACGGTTTACTAATAGTAAATAATTAAAGTACATACAATTAAATTAATGTTTTACATAATATCAGATACAAAAATACCGTCACGATGGACGGTATTTAACAGTAATTCTATTTATACGTACTAAGTGCATCAACGAAAGACGAGTTTTATGCTTAATGCGAACAACTTATCTTGCATAGTTAGAAGCGCTCTTTCATATATGCATTTAGACCGACAAAAAGAGCTTTAGTATGTTCTTTATAGCTCTCTTTTAAATTTCGTTTTTTGTCGAGTAAACCTTCAACACAATCTGAAGCTTTTCGTTCAGGTTTTGTTCGAATATCATCTGCTGCTATATGAACATAATGGTAATTAGGAAATTTTTCTTTTAGTTTAGGAACTAAACTAGCTTTATCACCATCAAGAATACCGCTTACCTTCCTAAAACCTAATTCTTTAAGTAGTTCACATATATGTTCAATATTAGAAGCACCGCCAGCCCCCCAACCAAAGAAGCTTGCATCAATTTCCATACAAAGTTGTTCCGCGACATTTGGTAGTAACAAAACATCCTCTTGCCCTTCTACAACCACGATATTATCTTCTAAGAAGAATAATTCCTTTGCGTCTAACCCAAACGTATGCGGGTTATATAAATTACCACTTGATAATTTTTTAAGTATTGTTTGTCCATGCGTGGATAGTTGATAAATAACACTACCTTCACCATGATTAACAACTCGAATAAGACTTCCACCACAAGTCAATGAAGGAATATCAACAAAATAAGGGGAATGAGTGGAAATCACAATTTGTCGATCTCGTGCGTAATCTTTTAACAAACTAAAAATTCTTTTTTGCAACATTGGATGCAAAGACAATTCTGGTTCGTCAATTACGATAATATCGCCTTTTTTAGAGTCATAAAGTGAGTCAACAATGCTAAAAACACTTACAATACCCTCACCAAGACCATCGCTTGAATGCGCATATTTGCCATTATAAAATTTTAAAAAGTAATTCCCTTCATCTGATTGGTCAATAGACCATTCAGGTTTAGATGGAAGTACTCTATGCAATATCTCATTAAACGCAGTTTGATTTTTTAGAGTATTAAATAATCGATATTGGAAGTTATTCATTGTTGAACTTCGTTGGGCTTGAAGTTCTTCATTCATAAGGTAAGTATTTCTATCATAGCCATTACCACGGCCAAAGAAAGGAGCAAACGCGCGCCTAGAAGGCAAGACATAAATAGATTCGTCTTGCTTTACATTTTCACGAACTGTTTCACTACTTCCTTTTTGAGTTGATTTAATAACTTCTATACGATCATTAAAATGAAATTTAATTTCTACTCGATCCGTGTCAGAATTACGTCTACCAACAGTAAAACTTGGAGATTGATACCCACTTCTTGCTTTAAAACATTCAATAATCGATGACTTTCCAGAATTATTAGCCCCGGTAATGATAGTAAGACCACTGCCAGGCTCTCCATTTGGTACAGCGAATTTCACGGAAACTTCATTATTGAAGCCTCGATATCCGTTTATTTCTATCTTATCTAAAGCCAATTTTGCCTCCAAGTTTCTAATATTGTATTCAACGATCTAAGATTGTATACCCGCATATGCTATCAGACGCTTACAGGTGAATATAGAAAAAGCATCTCCAAAATTCCGTGCAGCAAATGCTAAATCTGTAAACCTCCCCAAAATAGCCCTCATAACCCACAGATAGTTTGTAGCATGAATTTCATATCGATTACCCCAAAAGCCGTTTGAAAGTTTGTGACGGTTTCAGGGAAATATTACAGTATATGAATGGCAATAATTTAGTTGAGCAAAATTCACCCTGAAATACTGATTTGTAGCTATACCAAATTAAAATAAATATATTATCAATCGGATGTAACCAAAATACCCTCCAAATAGCCCCTATAAACGATTTTAAGATCACAAAGACCTATCACTCGACACCTAGTATTACTTTTCTCTGAAAGCGGCTGTATTTAACAATATGCATCTATCACGTACTTCGCGATCAGCGTTCGTGATAATTCCCCTTGAAACAGCTCATTTTATCTAAGAAAGTCACCTTAAATAAGCCTCAATATGACGTTGTTATTTTGTTAATGATGTTACTCGATCCTAAATTATCACTTTGAACTCGATTTGCAGACTAATCACAAAAAAATAGCGATATTCATAAACTTACAACGTCGGTAGTCATTACAGATGTTATGTAAAATGGGTGGGTAAATTAATCGAAATATCATAAGGTTGACAAACTTTGTTATGGAATGGTTGTTTCTTTTATTCGAATTATTTACAGGGTCATTTACGGGGTCGCTAAGCTCAACTTTAGCGACCAAAACTTCATACTATTACTTTTTATTTTCAATTACTATTGGAGGAGAACAGTCTTTATTATTGAATTTAAGTCCCCAAGGGTATGGATGAACCTCTCTATTAACAAACTCGTAAACAATACACTCAGGATGATTTCTTGTTATCTGTTGCCCCATAGTAAAGTTAAATGAGGATTGCGCTGCACAAAAAATATGGATTCTCTTTATACCATCCTGAGTAAACTTGTTTAGAAGGGCTCTAAACTCCTTTTTAAACTTTAATAGTTTAGACAAACTAGACATATTATCATGACCAATATGAGGCATTTTTATCGTGATAATGGAACTTGTATTTGTTGTTTCTCGAGCAACTTTCTCTATATTGAAAGAAATGCTAAATATCAAACACACCTCATCCAGATCCTGTTTATATTCAGACTCATCTATAATGGGCTGATTACTATCAAAACTTCTGTCTAAGCAATGCCATTCTTCCAAGTCTCGATCGTAATCCCATAACATCACACTCGTTGTATTACCGATAAAGAAGCCGGAGTAAAAACCGAGACAAACTGGAGGAGTACCACCATAGTGAATAGAAGTCGATTCGTTTCCTATTGCATCGGATAGAGACGCAACAGCTTTTTTAAGCATAACTCGAGTGTCATTTACTGCATCTGAAGGTTCACTTAAAACACCATCTCTATAATATTCAGATAAATCTATTTTTACACATCGCATTTTTCCTTTAGCTTTCGTCACAGTAGATAAAAAAGATGAGCTTAATGGTTTAAACAAGGCAATGTGTTCCACGAGAATATTATTCGCTTTGCCACTATCTTTGATAGTTAGCAAAGCGTCATATATGATGAGAAAAAAGCCAACGATAATGAAGCAACTAGATATTAATAGTATGAAAATACCAGTGTCATTTTCAAAAAATGATGCTGTTAACTCATATCCTTCTGGAGTTATAAAAGCTATCTTTAGTGCAGTTGTTAACCCGATAGAACTAAGTCCACTCACAACTAGAAATTTTCCGATTGTAAATAGTTTGCTTTTGGGTCTGGTATACCATTTGAACAGTAAATCACCCCAATGTAATAACCTATACATTAAGTCTTTAAAGAACGTCACTACTTCATTTCCCACATTATAAATAAAAAAACTTTCGTCTATTATTACTCTTTATGCATTTATTCCAATTGGTTACGTCAATTGATAAATGGTTTAGGGTAAGTTTCTGGGTAAGTATGTCATGATCCAATGTATCTTAACTTTCCTATCTTAAACTCAGAAGTTTTCTTTGATTATCAGTATACTAATTGGTAACTTACGGCTTGATTGCAAAGCAACTCTACTTTATTAGGTATCAATTTCCTTCATTACCATTTCTATTTGTTCTTTATTTTTTATATAAATATTAACTTGCTTATTACCAATAATCACAAATACGAGTTGTCTATCAGGATTGCGCAATGCACATTGATCCCAATCCTTCAAATCTATAATTGAAGGCGTTGGCACATCTTGTGGATGAGTGTGCCAAGTACCTATATAGCCCAATTCACCATTAGACTCTTTAAATTCTTTAGTTATCGTTTTTTGATGAAATAGATCTTTCATTGTAAATCTTGTTCTATGGCTTATATCCCCTCTTTGAGGCGTTGTGCATTTATTTATCCATATACTGCTTTCATCTTCATTACGTGAGCCTATAAGCACCCCAAACTGTTCAGTATCGTTGGGTTTCATTTGACGGTGTTGTAGCCAACAAGCATAAACGTGCTTACTTACTCTTAACTCTATGGGTGAACCCGTAAACCATACTTCATCATTAGTTACAGACATCACAATCCTCATGAACTAATGGCTTAATTTGCAATGAATCATTAAACTGATAGAACCTATTTGTCAGCGTTATGCCATGCTCTTTTACATCATGTTCGCTGCCTTTCCAGCTAACCTTTGAGCTGATTTTAATTTTTCCCTCAAGGTATTTAATAGCTAGATCACTTGCTATTAAAGCGGTTTGTGCTGAACATATTGCACCATAAGAAATAAATTGTTCACCACAGCCTGACATATTGATGGTGATGTTTTGATTGGATTCTATAAAGTTAAGGTTTGAACTTAATCCTCTTGCTAAAGTATCAGGACAAACGTAAGCACAAAGTAAACACCCTTTACTTTCAGGTATATCAAGTACCGCATGTCCTCCAACACCAAAACCTTCCAGCCAAGTATTAATAACAGGAACTTTTATACCTGTATTTAAAAGGTACTCTTTGAATAATCTCTCATGTGTAGGACTACCAATAGCTATGATGATCAGATCATAAGTATTTAGTAATCTTGGGTTTCTAAGATCTAACAACTTATCCAATGATGAATTTGCTTTAGACCATAAAAATTGACGCTGAAGACTGAAACGTAGCCCTAGAGATTTTCCGTAATTCAAAAACTCTTCAGGCAATACATGCCGGTACAAATTTTCTATGTTGTAGCAATCAGGATCATAGATGGTCAAGTTTTGAACACCAGAAGCTGACAGTTTATGTGCTATTTCACTACCAACAGATCCAGCTCCGACTAACGCCACCTTAGTTATTGCCAAGTCTAAGTTAGCTCCCCCTCTAGGTAATACAGCTTCTTTATTAAAAAGTCTTATAGGTACAGCTGTAATTTTCCAATTTTCTAATTGTTTTTTCGTTAATGGTAATGAGTGTTTTTTGCCTTTTTTACTTTTAAACGATAAACAAAACCAAACTGTTCCAGATGGAACCTGAGCATTAAATATGATCCAATACTCCTTTGTTTTCCATCGACCGTAGTTTTCCTTTATATTGTTTATAGTCTCTTGTTTTTGTTTGTCAATGATATCTAAATACCATTCGCTCAATTGAGATTTATTTAATGGTGCTGGCTTAATTTTTGTTAATGGTAGCACTACCGCCTTACCCGCAAGGCTTCTATCTGAACTATTTTTCCAGTATATTTTAGCTATATCGGCGAGATCAGTATTCTTTGATTGAGCCAAATAGTAAGAGTTAACACCAAATTTTCGATCTTTTACTGGCCTGAATACATCAATTTCTTCTAGGCTGCCACTATCATTGGTTAAAAGTACTGGTCTATCGTTAAAATCACAAACGTTTAGCCAGCAAGACTTAAACTCTCGCAACAGTTCTTGCCTATTCCATATTGGATCAGTAATAGCTTTTTCTAAAATAGAGATATGGCGATTAAGCGATTCCTCAATCGCTAATAACGGCATATTAAAGTTAACAGAAACAGCATCTCTATCATTGACACAAATACTACCAAACTCATAATCACCGTCTTGGTAATTAAGAACATGCGCTAAATGACCAACTTCACTTGGATTTACAAGTAAAAATACAGGCAAAGCAATAATTTCAGGTTCAGGGAAATGTATCAACTCTATGCGTTTATCTGCTATTTCCACGTTA
Source organism: Photobacterium damselae (assembly GCF_003026815.1). Lineage (GTDB taxonomy): Bacteria > Pseudomonadota > Gammaproteobacteria > Enterobacterales > Vibrionaceae > Photobacterium > Photobacterium damselae. Next base: position 9,317 of record NZ_PYOG01000045.1, read on the forward strand.
ATGGAAATAATATTGACGCCTTTAAAGTCGAGTTCTTGGCAAGTAAATTCTTTACTTTTTAAATATTTTATAACCTCAGTATTATCAAACATTAAGCCCCCTGAGAAGTACCAGAAGCCCCAGCTGTTGAATATGTAGCTTTTCTTATTGTTGAAGAGCTACTAGGTACTTCAAAATCATCACCAAATACTTCATTCAGTATTTTGCATTGTTTAGTTAAGTCAGTTTCCTCAATAGCTTTATCTAACTTGTTTTTCAATGTTGTAAGCTTATTGTAAAACTGAGTTCCTGTATTAAGACTACTTCCGTAAAAAATATCTCTCCAAGGTGATTTAGGTAACGTTACTCTAACCCTGTATTGTTCATTACCTTGATAGCTAAAATAATCGGCATGAAGCATGTCATTTACGGTATCTCGAAGCGCGACTAAATCATTAGCCTTATTGTTGTCATCTAAACTTGGTTTAAATTGCTCTTTAGCCATTACTGTTAAGCTAATTGAGAATACTTTCTTAGCAACAGCTGTAGAAAATTTATTGTCTCTCCATCGCTTTAAGTACCTAACTATGCGCTTATATTGCTCTAATTTTTTATTCGCAGACCCAGTATAAAGGGATGCATCATTTATCCACTCTTTTAGCCCCTTCGGATCAGAGGCTGACCACTCTTTGCTATCATCACCTGAGTTCTTTTTACCTATAGCTAATTCATAGTTACCGTTACATTCTCGATAGATTGGAATATCAATATGAAGATTTTTGCTTATATAATCAGCAGTAACGCATGGTTTTTTAATTTTGGCATTTTTAAAACCTCTGTCCTCCAGTACTTTTAAAACGATTTTTTTTACTTTAACAGGATCATCAGGTGAGTCATCAAATGCTATTACGACTGCTCTATCGATGTCAAAATCCTCACCTCGGTTCTTAACCCCAGTAGAAGTTGACATAGAGCCTTGGAGAAAATTATCTATTACTGGATAACCTTCATCCTTCAACGACGTTTTTATAGCCTTTAATATACTGTCATCTTTCTCTCGAGCATCTTTATACTCGCAATCCTCTCGGCTTAATTTTATTTTGTCGTGGAATTTTATGAATTTTGATTGGGTACTCATACGCTCTCTTAATTAGCTCAAATGTTGAAACTACGCTTTATCTATAGCTTTATAGACAAAACACACTATGTAGTGCTTATGTATTGTGCGACTACAATATAGTGTGTTATTAAACATGTTGCAATAGGATAAATATTGCTACTAACGGACAGGATTATTAAATAAATGATTATGTAAGTATTTACTTACTGTATGAGACAACAGTATTGATAACCACTCAAAACACAAGGTTATTAGAACGGATTCGTTATTAGTAGAAAAATAATTCTTACAGAAAACGTCAAAAATAAATTGAAATCTAGATAGCTACTTACGTAGTTGTTCTTGTTTTCTAAATTCACTTAAAATAAGGCAGGATTTTTTCTGTTTTTCTTATTTAGTAAGACTTATTCAGGATGATAAATATATTTACTTTAAGTCATGGGACGAATAGGTACCATTTTAGGTATACCCCAACGAAACCAGTTCACTTCACCTCTCCCCCCGCATTGTATCATTTAAGAAACCACCTATAATAAACCAATTAAAGAAACCAACTTAAATTGAACCGATAGGTGATGAAAATGCTAATCCGTGCCTACCTGCGTGCTTCTACTACAGAACAAGATGCCCAACGGGCAAAAGAAGAACTAAAAGCCTTTGGGACGAAGTTTGATCATCGTATTGCTGGCTACTATATTGAAAACCAATCTGGCACTAAATTAGAACGACCTGAACTCAATAAGCTTATTGAAGATAGTGAAGTCGGTGATGTGTTGCTGATTGAAAAGATGGACCGACTAACCCGCTTGCCCTGGGGGGAATGGAAAACACTCAAAACGCGTATTATGGCTAAAGGACTAGTGATCGTTGTTATTGATCAACCGATGACGCAGATGATTTTCAGTTCGGGTAAGCAAAATAGTATTACCTTAGCCTTAACGGAATTTATGTTGGATTTGGGTGCAGCGATGGCGCGTGATGATTATGAAACGCGTCATAAGCGTCAGGCTCAAGGGATTGCTAAAGCCAAAGCTGAAGGTAAGTATCGTGGTCGTCAACCTAATCTAGCGTTACATCACGATATTTTAGATCAATTAACGCTTGGACGTAGTTATTCGCAGATTCAAGAGAAGTTAGGTTGTAGTCGGGCGACGATAGCTAAAATAACAAAGAAAAATTGTTAGATTTGTACGTGCTTAAAAATTCACGAATAAGCTATTTTTCTTAATATAGAGATATTTCATAAACGACTATCAGAAAGGAAGGCTCATGTCTTTAAAAAATCTTGATGTTAGCTTAAATAGCTATGATATTAGTATTGAACGACAAGTGAAATGTATTTGGACATTGTATATGTATAGACATCATGTGTTGCGTGAAAATCTGTCAGATTCGATTATTATAAAGATGAACAAAATCAATGAATTATTAGGAATAGCTGTAGAAACCATCAATTTGAATAACTATAAAAATAATTATATAGAGTCAGAAGTTCTAAATAAAAGCATTGAAGAAAATGAAGACTCAAAATGGATTTGGTTTGTTGGTCTTGATGCATTAAATGATTCAAGTTTTGCTGGATGGTTACGTAATCGTTTAACTGTTCGATTTATAAATAATTTACGAGTTATATTTATTGCTGAATCTAATGACGATTTCAGAGAGATTTTCTGTGATATCAGAGCACCATTTTATCAATCTACTATGTTACTTCAAACTAATGTTGATAAATAATATACTATGACATTCTGCATACAAACTTAACTATATAGTTAAGTTGACGCATTTTAGAGCCTAACTTAACTATATAGTTAAGTTTTTAGGTGTTAAATGAATGTAATCCGTAATCAGTTTGACTTAACTACTTCAATCTATAAATCAATGAGGAAGTAATGCTATTATTTTGTTAATCATATTACGTGAAAATGAAATAATATGCACAAAACATATCTGAATTTTTTTGGTACTAATTGGTAAATTATTTACCAATTAGTACCAAAAAAAATGACACGCTACTTCTCATAAATTTCTTATTTTTATGGTTTTTTTACCGTTATTTTTCATGAAATTCATTCAAACACAAAAATAAAAAACAAGTAAATATTTTATTTTTGTTTACTTATTTTTTTGAAAAAATGTTCGTATATTTAAATTAAAGAAGATCTTGGCGTTGTTACATTGGGACATTGATAAATAAATGTAACTAGCTACGCATGAACCACATTTTTAACGCTACGCTAAAATGAGGTTCATGCTGCTAGCGATGTTCCTTCGACCCTTTAGACCAAAAATCCAAGATCAAAAGTAATTAACCCCCAATGGTAGGAGAATGAATAATAAAAATGGCGTTACAACTTTTATATACAGACACAAGAATTATAAAAATAAAGCTCAAATTAAACGAACACTTCAACACTCATTACGAATAGAGAATACTGCTTACTCAGTGGGCGAATGGAATCCAAACTTAACACCGAAGAGAGCATTATTATTAAAACCTTTTTTCAATGAAAATGAGACTCATAAATTATCATCTATCAAGATGGACGATGACTCTCTTAATGAAAGAGAGCACATTTTAAATTCGATGATTGATGAGTTGTTTCCACATGAAGCAACAACAAAAGACAAACAAGACTTAACTAAATATAAAGCTAAGTTAAAAAAGAAAATAAAAGAAACTAATCTTGAACCCACATTACATGAAATTTTATATGACACATTAGACAATCCTGATGAATCAGATTTCACCCAACGCATCAACAGCTTGTCGAACGTAAAACGGAAAAAGCAGTTGCTGGGTATGCTTACTAAATACAAACAACTTCATAATTTGTGTAAGTCCAGCTCCGACCGCCGCGCATCAAAATTGCATGAATCATTTTTCAAAATACCAGATCATAATGGTGCTGTTCTTTCACCACAAGAAATAGTAAGCACATTACGTTCTTTCTATAAAAAGATTTCACCTAACTATGATATTAAGCTAACTGTCTTTCATGATGATGAGCGATTAGAAACAACAAAAGAATTCGTCGGTGCACACGTTCATGTGTTTTTATCATGCAAGAACAACGTGACACAGAAATATGATTTAAATAAAACACTAAAGCAATACGTTAATAACCATCTACAGTTAAACCCGATTAACTTTACAGATGATGCCACTGGTGAATTTATAAAAATAAATAACCTTAGCAGTACATATCGTGACTCCAAGATCTACGGTTCTGTCATGCAAGATTTATTTTTTAACCATCTACAAGAAAGGAAGCCTGACATTAATTTTGGCTTTACTGATGATAGATCTAACAGGTTTAATCAACGTGTCGATAAATATATTGATGCAAAAAAACGCAAGTCAGATCGTAAGTTCAACTATCACAATAAAATGATAAAGCAATATGCTTCACTGCAAAAAGCGATCACCATTGAAACCGAAAATTTAAAAAAAATAGAGGCCGAGAAAAACTCGTTGGTAGCGGACACATCTAATTTCGTTATAGATATCATCAATAGCATCAATGAATTTATTAATGCTGTACATAATGATGGACATGTAGACACTATTAAACGTAAACGAAACAACATCTATGACTTAATACAAGAAGAACGATACTCGATCAAAATCGAACCAGCAGTAATCATGTCTTTACTAAAAACAATACAAGCATTAGCAAGCAACATTAAAGTGAATGTCACTGAATTTACTGATGCTATTAAAAATAAATTCACCCAGTAAAACCCAGTCCTTCATTAATGGATACTGTTGTATATCATGCAAAACTGAAGTTTGATCGAAGACTAGGTACTTAAAAACAAACAATATGTTATTTGTCTTAGTTAATTGAAAAGAGTATTGTTAACAAAAGAAGAGTGAACTCATAACAAAATGAATTCATTTTTCTCTAGATGTAAAAAAAGCCCTTCAAGTTTGGCGACCTACGGGCTTTCTTACAAACATTTACTACAGTAACAACATTGTGTTTTGTGTTGTCTTATTTGATTATATGACACGAGTGAGCTTTACATCAAGTAAAACCACACAAATTAGTTGCTACTGTTCACCAATACAACTAATAATTATGAATTTACTTACAAAACGTGTAGAAAAACATCTAGCAAAAAAGCCGTACTGTTCAAACGATAAGACAGCATCACTCATACGCAACGCAGCTACAGCACTGCTATATCCTACAATTCAACTAAATCCGCCACATCTCTGTGCTTGGCTTATTTTCGATATTGATCAAGTGTTCAAAGGCTTTATATCTGATTATCAGTTCAGTGGCACGTATGTCTGGGAAGATTCCGATCTCCCTTTACCTAATTATGTTGCCATTAATTCATCAAATGGTCACTACCATCTCGCTTACGCAATATCAGCAGTTTTCACAACAGAGAACGCTCGTGTTCATCCATTAGAGTACCTTGCTGCTATCGAACGCACGTACACACGTTTACTCAATGCTGATGCGAACTATGTCGGACTGATGACGCACAATCCACTCCATGACAAATGGCAAACAATCGTCTTCCATCATCACGAATATTCCCTTGCTGAATTGCAAAATGGCATGAAGCTCGATCCAAAGAAGAAGAAAGCAGTAAATCTTGGTGGTTACAGTCGTCATATTGATTTGTTTGATACTCTCAGGTTCGCTGCATACGAGCGTGTCGTCGATTCTAACGTTGACTACGATACATTGTATAGCGAACTACTAGAACTCGCTGACAAGACGAATAGAGAGCATTTCAGCGAACCATTATCATCACTACGTGCGGTCACTAAATCAGTTGCTAAGTATTGCATACGCAACAGAGCAACGATTTACATTGGAAATAAGCCTAAAGAACGTAAATTGCAACTCGATGAATCTCAACCCCTCGCAACGCGACAAGCAATCGGTGCAATTTACACTAATGAAAAGCGATCTAATGACGTACTAGAGAAAATGCGATATGCATATAACCACTTAATAAATAAAGACATTAAGGCCACACAGAAAGCAGTTCAAGAGCGTTCAGGGGTTGGGATTGCAACAGTAAAACGTTATTGGAAAGAGATAAAATGACGACTCAAAAAAGGTATCACACGGTGTACATAAGATATTACCCCCAGAGGGGGCTTTTTAGTTGACGCTAAAGTGTATTGATCTCCACATCGTCCGCACATGTTATTTGTTGTAATATAAGAGTTATCGATCGGCAATTACACTAATTAACATAACTACAATACTAGGTGTCGAGTCATCGGTCTTTATGGCTTTAAAATTGTTTCTAGGGATGATTTTAAAGAAAAAACCCTGAATTATTCAGGGCTAGTGCTTTTAGTTAATCTCAGGTTTATTGTTATGAGGCCCAAGAAATCGATCTCCATTGAAATGAATCATATGATCAGGGTTATCAGCAATCCATACTTCAGTTTCCCATGCTATATCGGCAGCGTTTTTTCTAAATTCATCCCGATGAGGAAAGGCTGTGACATAAACACGTCCTACTGAACAACCATCTAGTGCTTCTTCAAGTTCAACCCATCGTTTTGGGCTTACTGGACCATGACTAGTCACGGCTTCAATTAAAAATAACCATTTACGATTTTCATCATAAACAACAACATCGGGTAACTTATCGTGAGACATTGGAGGAACGTTTAATGATTCTAAATATTTAGTTTCTAGAACCATATGTTTACCGCCCTCGTTACGGCTACTTGCTGTATCACCAATATATAAAACGATTCCTCCTTCTCCAATAAAACGAGGGCAAAATTCATGCACAATATCAGCATGAAGTTGGTTATGAACACCAGGTGAGAGAGTTATTTTATTACCGTTAGGTAGGTGTACAGGAATCTTTTCTTTATTAATTGTTCTTTCATATATAGCTTGAAGTGTAGGTACTTCATTTAGAAACTCTTGAACCAATTCTTTCCAATTATTATCAGGGTATGCGTGAAGAATTTTTATAATAGGTTGGTTTAGAGAGTAATTATTATCCTTACTGTTTGTTGCTCTAGCTGGATTATCACGGTTTCTATCAACAACTTGTGCTTGATCAAACTGATGTAAGGTTTGTCTTCTAATTGTTTCTCTAGAGTTTGGCTTATAGTCTTTACCATATTCTGAACGAATAAATTCCATGATATTTACAGTCGGCAAAAGTGGTGCAGTAGCGACACTCCAATTATCTTCTGGTTTTACATTTGCAAGAGCCAAGAAGACCCAAGCTGATCTATCATTACATTGCTGTTTAGGTAACCCTAATGATTTCAGAATTTCCTGAGCTTGTATTAGTTTTTGTTCTCTCATTTTTCAGCTATCAAGTATTAGAATAATAGGTTTTACAATGTAACCTATGTGCAGGTTTATTTCTTCCTTTTGTGCAGGTTTTTTGCGATAATTCCCAACCAATTAACTACTGTAAAAATGATCAATTATGACAGCATTGGCACAAAATATACCTCTTAACTTGAACGATATTGCTGATATCAATCGAGTTACAGTAAACGGCAAACTCGATGAAAGTCTTAGAGGAAAGCTAGGTCAATTTATGTCGTCATCTGCTGTTTCTAAGATACTTGCCGATATGTTTGAAAATATAAATGGTGAACATCGTATTTTAGATGCGGGGGCTGGGGTTGCTTCATTAACAGCTGCATTTGTAGAACGAGTTCAAGATCATGCTACAAGCATTGATTCTACATGTTATGAGCTTTCTAGCATTATGAATTATTATCTTATAGATACATTGCAACATTGCTCTAATTCTTGTAATTATAATGACGTGCAATGGAACCAAACAGTAATTGAAGAAGATTTTATTGCACATTCAGTAGCTCTACTTCAACGCGATGATTTTACTCCACGTTTTAATAAAGCAATTTTAAATCCTCCTTACCTAAAAATTTCAGCAAAAGGTTCGGAACGAGCTGATTTACGTAAAATTAATTTTGAAACAGGTAATTTATACTCAGCCTTTGTTGGACTTGCTATAAAACTTATTGAAGATGGCGGCGAATTAGTTGCTATTACTCCTAGATCATTTTGTAACGGTCCATACTTTAATAGTTTTCGTAAACTATTATTAGATAATTGCTCTATTAACAAAATACACGTTTTTAATAGTCGGAAGTCAGCATTTAAGGCTGATAAAGTTCTTCAAGAAAACGTTATATATCATTTAACAAAAGGTGAAGCACAAAGAGATATAGTGATTGTAACTTCTAGTTCTTGTGCTGATGATCCTAACCCCTCTGTATATGAAGTTCCTTTCGATAAAATTGTTAGTAATAATAATCCAGATCGATTCATTCATATAATTACAGATGAAGAAGAGCTAAACATAGCAACTAAAGCTGGCGGTTTACCTTGTTCATTAGATAATTTAGGTATTCAAGCAAGTACAGGAAAGGTGGTTGATTTCCGAACTAGAGAAAATTTAAGTCAAAATTATATTGATGGTTCTGTTCCTTTAATTTTTCCTCAACATTTACAGAAATGTTCAATTGAATGGCCTATAAATAATGGTAAAAAACCTAACGCTTTACTCAATAATAAAAATACAGCTAGTTTGATGGTGAAGAACGGAACATATGTTCTTACTCGTAGACTTACAGCTAAAGAGGAAAAGCGAAGAGTTGTAGCTTCTATTTATACCGCGAATATTGCTGATGTTGATGTGGTTGGTTTTGATAATAAAACTAACTATTTTCATGCATTAGGCGAACCACTAGATGATGCATTAGCAAAAGGTTTATGGGTGTTTTTAAATAGCACCTTAGTTGATAAATATTTTCGTCAAATGAACGGAAATACACAAGTTAACGCTACTGATCTAAGAACCTTACGCTATCCAACAAGGTCACAACTTGTTTTAATGGGTAGTATGGTTGATTTTGAAGATTTTAAGCAGATTAATATTGACTCTATAGTAGAAAGCGTACTTTACTAAATTCTATTCGTTTGAATGGTATAAATAGATTTGATGTTAAATACCGTCCATCGTGATTTTAAATTTTTATCTATGAAAAATTTAAAATCACAACAAGTACACCCTATTAGTACTTACTTTATCGTTTCAATTTGTATCTTTATTAATAATCGTCTAGTCAGCTCACAATCAGCTGATGCTCTGTGAGCCTTAATATCTGTTGTAGCATTGCATTAGAAAGACTTTGCCATTTCCACCCGCCACGGTAATTATCCTCTTCTCGGTGCAGCTCGGCATACTCGAGCATTACACAATTAGCGTCTATTACTGGGTCATAAAGAGAACATGTTTGGCTGACTAAACGAACATCATAATCTGCATTA